>NZ_CP144142.1:370000-2312855 GCF_046523965.1 Guyparkeria sp. TX1
CGTAAGGAGGAGCGCATCTTACGCGCTTTGCCGGGGGCGTCAACCCCCTCCGACGATGATTTTTGCCAGGCGCCTCTTGCCCACCTGAATGATCGACTCGCCCGCGGGCAGAATCAGCGCCCGATCCGTCACCGGCTTGCCGCCAAGCTTCACCGCCCCGGCCTTGATATGACGAAAGCCCTCGGAGTTGGACTGGATCAACCCGGCACGGTTGAGCGCCTCGACGATCGCCACCCCTTCATCGAGGTGCACCTCGGGCATGTCGTCCGGCAGCTGCTTTTTCTGGAAACGGGCAATGAACGCCTCGCGCGCCTTTTCGCCGGCGCCCTTGCCGTGGAAGCGATCAACGAGCTCGACGGCAAGTTCGAACTTGATGTCGCGCGGATTGCGCCCGCCATCGATCTCCTCGCGCAGGCGCGCGATCTCTTTAAGGGGGCGGAACGAGAGGAGCTCGAAGTAGCGCCACATCAGGTCGTCGGAAATCGACATCAGCTTGCCGAACTGCTCGTCGGCGGGCTCCTCGATACCGATATAGTTGTTGAGCGACTTCGACATCTTGTTAACGCCGTCGAGCCCCTCGAGGATCGGCACGGTCATGACCACCTGGGGCTTCTGACCGTACTGCTTCTGCAACTCGCGCCCAACCAGCAGGTTGAACTTCTGATCGGTGCCACCCAACTCGACATCCGCTTCCAGTTCCACCGAGTCATAGCCCTGAACCAGCGGATACAGGAATTCATGGACGGCAATCGAGCGATTCTCCCGGTAGCGCTTGGAGAAATCGTCACGCTCCAGCATGCGCGCCACCGTGTAGCGACTGGCCAGCTGGATCAGGTCGGCGGCGCTCTTCTTCCCCATCCACTCCGAATTGAAGACGATACGAGTCTTTTCCGGATCGAGGATGCGGAAGATCTGGCGCTCGTAAGTGCGGGCGTTCTCGCGCACCGCCTCCGGCGTCAGGGTCGGGCGGGTGGCGTTTTTGCCGGTCGGGTCACCGATCATGCCGGTGAAATCCCCGATCAGGAAGATGACCTCGTGCCCACGCTCCTGGAACTGGCGTAGCTTGTTGATCAAAACCGTGTGTCCGAGGTGAAGATCCGGCGCGGTCGGATCGAAGCCCGCCTTGATCCGCAGCGGCCGCCCTTCGGCGAGCCGCTCCACCAGTTCCTCGCGGACCAGCACCTCGTCGGTCCCCCGACACAACTCCGCCAGCATCTGCGCTTGCTCCTGAGACACGGTTCACCCTTCCAAGAATTACGTTGAATGGCTGCAGAAAGGCGGTTATGTTACCGGTTTTACACCATGTATTTCTGCCAGGTTTTTATATCGATGCAACAGCGCCCTCTATTCAAGCCCAAACGCAGGCCATCTCGACTGATACGGCGCACCCTCCTGGTTGGTCTGGGCGTGTTCGCGCTCGGCAGCGTCGTCTGGCAGTTTTTGCCCGGCGAAGGTGCACAAGACGGCCCGGCCACTGCTTCGAAGCCAAGTGACGGCAACGAAATCCCGCTGACGCTGGAAGCCATCGAGTCCCCGAATGAAACGGCACGCGAGGCAGGATCGGAATCCGTGTCGATCGACACGCCCACCTCGGGCAAGCAGTCAACGGCCTTCGCCCGATCCGTCAGCCTGGGTAGCCGCCCCAACTTCCATATCCCCGGCCAGGAAGAGGCCCTCAAGGCCATCGAGGCGCCTGAGGCCAATCGGGCTGCGGTCGGCAGCGCGGAGGATCTCGACCCGGTGGAAGGCGAGACGGAGAGCGCGTCACCCTCGCTCGAGGAAACCACCATTACGGTGGATTCGGGGGACACCCTGTCGACGATCTTCGAGAAGGCGGGCCTCGGCTACAGCGACGTGCTAAAGGTGCTCGATCTGGGCGATGAGGCCCGTCGCCTGGAGCGCATTCGACCGGGCGACAAGCTCGTGCTGATGATGGACGACGCCGAACAGTTCGCCGGCCTCAAATACGACTTCAGCAGCGAGAGCGAGCTTTCCATCTTCCGCAGTGACGGCGACCAGCTGGTGGCCGAAATTACCGACCTGCCCAGCGAGACCCGGCTGGTCTCGGCCGGCGGGACGATCAAGGGCTCGCTCTACCAGTCCGCGATCGCCACGGGCGTCCCCCCGATGCAGATCATGCAACTGGCCGAGGTCTTCGGGTGGAAGGTGGATTTCCTCCGCGACGTGCGGGATGGCGACCAGTTCCGGCTGATCTACGAGGTGCGCGAGCGCGACGGTGAGCGTCTCGGGACCGGTCATATCGTGGCCGCCGAGTTCGTCAATCGTGGCGAGCGGGTACAGGCCGTGCGTTACACCTCGCCCAACGGCACGAGCGGATACTACGAGCCCGATGGCAGCAGCCTCGAGCGCGGTTTCCTGCGCTACCCGGTGGAGTTTTCCCGCATCAGCTCGAACTTCAACCCCAAGCGGCTGCACCCAATTCACAACACCGTCCGCCCGCACAACGGCGTCGACCTCGCCGCCCCGACCGGCACGCCGGTCAAGTCGGCCGCCTCCGGCCGTGTGACTTTCGTCGGCTGGAAGCATGGCTACGGCAAGGTGGTCCAGGTGCGGCACGACGCCAAGCACGAGACCCTCTACGCGCACCTGTCCGGCTTCAAGGGCAACCTCAAGCGCGGCGCGAGCATCGACAAGGGCACCACCATCGGCTTTGTGGGCATGACCGGCGCCGCCACTGGCCCGCACCTGCACTACGAATTCAAGGTCCACGGCAAAGCGCTCGATCCGCTCAAGGTCGATCTGCCGGAAGCGAACCCGATCGCCTCAGAGGACCGCAAGGATTTCATCGCCCGGACACGCGGTTCGCTCGAGGAACTGGCCCGCATCGAGGTCGACGTTGAAGGCGAGCAGCCGGTTCACCTCGCCAGCAACGAGCGCGTCTCCCGCGAATCACGTGACGACTGACCCGAACCGCAAACGCCCCGAAGACAACACCGAGCTCTTCATCGGCGCGATGACGGGCACCAGCATCGATGCACTCGATCTGTGCCTCTGCGATTTCTCCGGCTCGCAACCCCGCCTGATTGCCCACCACCAGGAGCCGCTGGACGCGACTCTGACCGCCCAGTTGACGCGACTGGCCCGCGGCGTCGATGGCGAAGCAATCCATGCGCCACCTGTCCCGGCAATCGACGCCATCGACCTGTTCGGCATGGCCGATCGCCGGCTTGCCGAGACCACTGCCGCGGGCGTCGCCCAGCTCCTGAAGCAGGCAGGGCTGCCGGCCAGTGCCGTGCGGGCAATCGGCTCGCATGGCCAGACCGTGCGTCATCGCCCGGACTGGCGGGAAGCGGCATTCACCCTGCAACTGGGCGACCCGAGCCGCATCGCCGAGCTGACCGGGATTACCGTGGCTGCCGACTTCCGTCGACGTGATATGGCCGCCGGCGGTCAGGGCGCCCCGCTGGCACCGCCGGCCCATGCCGCCCTGTTCCCGCCCGGCCCCGAGGGGCGGATCGTGATCAACCTCGGCGGAATCGCCAATGCCTCGATCCTGCGCCCCGGCCGGGAACCCATCGGCCTGGACACCGGCCCGGCCAACACCCTGATGGATGCATGGCACAGCCGCCATCGGCAGGCTCCATTCGATCGGGACGGCGACTGGGCAGCCAGCGGGACGGCACACCCCGCGCTGCTCGAACACCTGCTGAGCGAATCGTTCTTCGCCGCCCCCGCCCCGAAATCCACCGGACCGGAACACTTCAATCTCGACTGGCTGGAGCGATTGGGCGGGAAGTGGATCGAGACGCTCCCGGCCGAGGACGTCCAGGCCACCCTGCTGGAACTGACGGTCGAGAGCATTGCCCGGGCCCTGTCGCCCTGGCAGGTCGAACAAGCGGGCATGCCGATAACGCTGTGCGGCGGCGGGGCCTACAACGGGCGGCTGGTCGAGCGCCTAGGCGAACGGCTGGCCGCGCCGGTGGAAAGTAGCGCAGCTCTTGGCCTGGCGCCGGAATGCGTCGAAGGGGCTGCGTTTGCGTGGTTGGCCCGCCAACTGCTCAGCGGACAACCCGGCAACGCCCCCAGCGTGACGGGCGCGGCTGGGCCGCGCCTGCTGGGAGGCATCTACCCGGCCTGAGTCGGCCGGACCCTCAAAAGAGATCGATCAGCGGGCGCCGATCGGGCGGTAATCGCGCGGGCTTTCGCCGACGTATACCTGGGTGGGGCGATAGATGCGGTTGTTCGCGATCTGCTCCTTCCAGTGCGCCAGCCAGCCGGCGGTGCGCGAGATGGCGAAGATCGGCGTGAACTGGTCGCGCGGGATGCCAAGCTCGGCGTACAGCAGCCCGGAATAGAAATCGACGTTCGGGTAGACGCCCTTGCCGGCCAGGTGCTCGGCCGCCTGGGCCTCGAGTTCGCGGGCGATCTCGTAGAGAGGCGAGAGCTGCCCGCCGCGATGCTCGCGCAACTGCTCGAGCAGCCCCTGGAGGATATCCGCGCGTGGATCCTTGACCTTGTACTCGCGGTGACCGAAGCCCCAAATCACCTCCTTGTTGGCCAGTTTCTGCTCCAGCCACGGGGTGACGTTCTCCACCGAGCCGATCTCATCGAGCATCGCCAGTACGCGCTGGTTGGCGCCGCCGTGCAGCGGGCCGGCCAGCGTGCCGATGGCCGAGGCGACCACCAGGTTCGGCGGCGCGAGCGTCGACCCGCAGACCAGCGAGGCGAAGGTCGAGGCGTTGAGCGTGTGCTCGGCATGCAGGATCAGGCAGGCGTCCATGATGCGCGCCTCGATCGGGTCGGGCTCGCGCTCGGTCATCATGTACAGGAAGTTCTCCGCGTAGGAGAGGTCGGCGCGTGGCGCGACCGGGTCGTCGCCCTTGCGGATGTGCTCCCACATGGCCACCAACGTCGACATGCTCGAGAGGATCTTGACGATCATCTGCTCGACGAACTCGGAGTCGGCGTTGACGCCGTTGGCCGTCATGCGCTCCTGTCCCGGGTAGAACATGCCGAGACTGGCCACGCAGGTCTGCAGCGCTTCCATCGGGTGCCCGTCGATGGGCAGGAACTTCATGATGTCGCGCACGTTGTACTTCACGCGGCGGTTGCGACGCAGGTCGGCATCGAACTCCGCGAGCTCGAGCGCCGTGGGCAGATCACCGTGGATCAACACCCACGCGGTTTCCTCGAACGTGCTCTGGCGGGCCAGATCCACGATGCGATAACCACGGTAGGTCAGCAGCCCGGCCTGACCATCCAGATACGAAATGGCAGACTGCGCCGCCGGCACACCCTGCAAACCCGGTACGAAATCCATCGACAACGCCTTGTAATAACCCTGACAAACGCGAGACGCGGGCAATACCCGCGTCATGACCCATTACCCAATCAGATCGAGAACGAGGAACCGCAGCCGCAGGTGGTCGCGGCATTGGGGTTGCGGATCACGAACTGCGCGCCGGAGACGTCTTCCTTGTAGTCGATCTCGGCACCCTCGAGGTACTGGATGCTCATCGGGTCGACCAGCAGGGTCACTCCCGAGCGCTCCACCGCCGTGTCGTCCGGCTGGACCTCTTCCTCGAACATGAAGCCGTACTGGAAGCCGGAGCAACCACCACCCGTGATGAACACGCGCAGCTTGAGCTCCGGGTTACCCTCTTCCTCGATCAGTGACTGGACCTTGTTCGCCGCATTCTCGGTAAAGACCAGCGGCGTGGCCTCGGTAGCCGGCTCGGCCACCATGGTGTCGGTTGCGTCAACCATCGCGTTCACCTCAATCGATTGCGCGTCCGCTCGGCGGAAAAGCTCTTTGCCGAGCGGCAAACTCACAGTCTATCAGACCATTGGCGAATGCACGCGAGCCGGCACTGGGGAATCTCTGCACGATTCGATAGTGCCTCTGCGGGGCCGCCAAGGGCCCAGTTGCAAGGCGCAGCCCGACGTGAATGGCAGGGTCCTTCACAAGGAGTGCAACGCCGCAAATGGGTCCCTGGCGGCTCGCCCGAAGGGGCTGGCCAGAGGCGCCATCGAATCGGGCAGAGGTTTCCTAGGGCGAAAGCGCGACCAGCTCGAGGCCCGCCGACTCGTCACATCCCAGCATCAGGTTCATGTTCTGCACGGCCTGCCCGGCCGCGCCCTTGACCAGGTTGTCGATCACGCTGGAAACCACCAGCATCGGCCCATCGAGCGGCCGGTGCACGGCCATGCGGCAGATGTTGTTGCCGCGCACACTGCGGGTTTCCGGGTGGCTGTTCGGCGGCATGACGTCGACGAACGGCTCCTGGGCGTAGTAGCGCTCGTACAATTCTTGGACATCGTCACCCGGCTCGCCGTTCAGCGGCAGGTAGACGGTCGACTCGATCCCCCGGACCATCGGCACCAGATGCGGCACGAAGGTCAGGCCGATCTCGCGCTCGGCGATGGTGGTCAAGGTCTGACGGATCTCCGGCTGGTGGCGGTGGCCGGCCGCCGCGTAGGTGCGCACACTCTCGCCGGCCTCGGCCATCAGGGTGTGCACGGCGGCCGAACGACCGGCACCGCTGGCGCCCGACTTGGTATCCGCCACGATCTGCCCGTGGTCGATCCAGTCCAGCCCCATCAGCGGCAGCACGGCGAGGGTGGTCGCGGTCACGTGACAACCGGGGTTGGCGACCAGCTGCGCGCCGCGGATCTCGTCCCGGTAGAGCTCGGGGAGGCCGTAGACGGCCTGATCGACCCATTGCGGCGACGCGTGCGTCATGCCATACCACTGCGACCAGACATCCAGATCCTTGATGCGGTAGTCCGCGGCCAGATCGACCACCCGCACGCCCTGCTCGAGCAACGCCGGCGCCTCCTGCATCGCGATGCCGTTGGGCGTTGCGAAGAATACGAGATCACAGCCCGCCAGATCGGCCTCGCCCGGCTCGCTGAACACCAGATCGGTATGCCCGCGCAGGCTGGGATACAGGTCGTCCACGCGGCGACCGGCCTCGCCACGGGACGTCATCGCCACCACCTCGACCTCCGGGTGGTGGGCCAGCAGGCGCATCAGCTCGACACCGGTATACCCGGTGCCACCGACGATTCCGATCTTCTTCATGTCTTCGCTCGACTCTTCGTGCTTGGGTACATCCGATCCGGCCCCGCCTATCGGGCAACGGGCGTTCGAATCGGGTCGGCAATCGTGGCATATTAGCAGCCACTACGCGGCGGACCATCCGCTCGTCCGACCGACCACCGACCTCATCTTCCCCCGGGAGGCCCGGCCCGTGACCGCTCTGCTCGCCCGCATCCAGGACTGGCTCGGCCGCCCCTTGAGCCGGTTCATCGAGCGACTGCGGCTGCGCCTGGCCCAACCGGACGCCCTGTTGCAGGTCACGCTGCTCGGCCTGATCGCCGGCCTGCTCGCCGCCCTGCTGGTGGTCGCCTTCCGGCTGGCGCTCGAGGGGCTGCAGGTCTACGGGCTGGGATTGCCGGGCGCGGAACGCTACGAATCCCTGCCCGCCGAATGGCGACTGCTGCTGCCGATCCTCGGCGCACTGGTGCTCGGCCTTGCCTTCCACCTGCTGCCGTTCGGCATGCGCAACGTCGGCGTCGGTCACGTCATCATCCGCTTTCACCGCTTCGGCGCCGACATGCCCTGGCAGAACGCCGTGGTGCAGTTCGTCGCCGGCGTGTGGGGCCTGCTGATTGGCCTGACCGGCGGGCGGGAAGGCCCCGGCATCCACCTGGGCGCCTTCTCGGGCAGCCTGTTGGGCCATAGCCTCGGCCTGCCGAACAACAGCGTGCGCACGCTCTCGGGTTGCGGGGTGGCCGCGGCGATCTCGGCGGCGTTCAACACGCCGCTGGCCGGCGTGATCTTCGCCCTCGAGGTGGTGATCAAGCAGTACACGCTCGCAAGTTTCCTGCCGGTGATCCTCGCCTCCTCGATGGGCGCGCTGCTCGCGACCACCGTCTTCGGGCCGGAAACCCTGTTCACCATCGAGATCCACCACCAGATGTCGTTCTGGGAGGTACCCACGCTCTTGGCGCTGGGGCTGATCATCGGCGCGATGGCCGCCGGCTACATCCAGATCGTCGAGGGCACCATCGCCCGCAGCTGGAACTGGCCGGTCTGGGGGCGCTTTACCGCCGCTGGGGTGGCAACCGGCATCATCGGTTTCTGGGTGCCGGAAATCCTCGGCATCGGCCACGACACCACGGACCTGGTCGCCGCCGCCGAGCTGACCCTGGGGACCCTGTTGATCATCGCCGTGGCCAAGTGGCTGCTGGCCAGCGTGACCGTGGGCCTCGGTCTGCCGATCGGCACCATCGCCCCGGTGCTGATGATCGGCGCGGTGGTCGGCGGCACGCTCGGCAGCCTGCTCTACCGGCTCGACCAGATCCCGCTCAACGACGTGGCCTTCTACACCGTGCTGGGCATGGGCGCGATGATGGGCGCCACGCTGCAGGCGCCACTGGCCGCCCTGGCCGCGGTACTGGAACTGACCAGTGACACCGGCGCGATCCTTCCCGCCATGATCACCATCGTCGTCTCCGGGCTGGTCAGCCGCATGGTATTCGGCAAGTCCGGTCTCTACGACGCGATCCTGCGCGCCAACGACCAGCAGATGCCGGGGCCGTCACTGTGGTTCAACGGCGACAACATCGGCGTCTCAAGCATCATCGAGCGACGTGTCGCCGAGGTAAACTGCCCGTGCAACCTCGCTCGTTTCGAACAGGCGCTCGAGGAGAAACCGGCCTGGCTGGTCATCCGCGACGAGAATCGCCAGGCAATGGGCGTGATCCGCTATGCCCCGGCCCGGGCGGCCTTCGACCAGGCCTTCAACCAGGCGCTGTTCGATGCTCAGGCTCGCGCGGAGCAGGCCGCACGAGAGGTCGACGCCGAGACGCAAGCCAGCCAGGCATCGGCGGAAAGCCAGCACGTCGGGGCAGACGAGACCACCCACACCCCCGCGAACACGGGCGAAGGCGGCGCTGGGGGCGAGAGCTCCGATACACCGGAGGCAGACGACGACGCGGGCACAGGCATCGACATGGACGCGTTGGCCAACCAGGTGCGCGAGGACGTCCTCCTCGACCCGGCGGAGATCAGCGGCTTTTACCAGGCCGCCGACGTCGAGGTCGGCTACACCCTGACCCAGGCTCAACGGGTGATGCGCGAGGAAGACGTCGGCGTGCTGGTCGCGCGACGCATGCTCGGCTCGCCGCAGGCCCGGACCCTGGGCGTGATGACCGCTGCCATGCTGGAACAGGCGATCGTCGAACGTTGACGCCGACGGATGTCACGCGGAAACTTTGCCACCTGGTGCCGGTCCCTTTTGCTTGCCACGCACCGGGCGTATTTACCCAAGGACGCGTTGATCGAACAGGAATGCCGTTCCGGTGTACCGGGCCGCATCCCTATTCGACCTGAGCTTCCCAATGAGGGTTCGACATGACGCGACGAAACGATATTGACCGCCGGGCGGACACCGCCACGGATCCGCACCACGACAGCTCACGCCGCCGCCTGCTGCTGGGCGGGACGGGGGTGCTGCTCACCTTGGGGCTGGGCGGTTGTCTGTCGGACAGCGGCCTGCCGATCGACGGCGTGATGGTGCAGGACCGCGACGGCAAGCCGGTGGAGCTGGCGTCGATCAAGGGCAAGCCCACCTTGATCACCTTCTGGGCCACCACCTGCCCCGGCTGCGTCAAGGAAATCCCGCACATCCAGGAACTGCACGACAAGTACGCCGACCGCGGCGTGAACGTGGTCGGACTGGCGATGAGCTACGACCCGCTCGATCAGATCAACACGATGGTCGAGGAGCGCGACATGACCTACACCATCTGGCAGGACAAGGACGGCCGCGGCGCCGAAGCGTTCGGGCCGGTGCGCGTCACGCCGACGACCTTCATCCTCGATGCCCAGGCTCGCATCGAGTTCCAAAAAATCGGCGTATTCGACGTCGACCGGGTCGAACGCACCCTCGACCGGCTGCTCGAGTCGGCCTGAGATTCCTCGACTCACGCACCCCCGACGCCCCGCGAGCCGGGGCGTTTTTCGTTACACTGACTGTCTTTGCGCGCGTCTCGCGACGAGGCCGACACATTTCAGGGGAGCCCGTTTCCAGGTCATGAACATCTCCATCAAGACCCCCGAGGAAATCGAGAACATCCGCATCGCCAGCCAGCTGGCAGCCGAGATACTGGTGCTGATGCGCGAGCACGTCCGGGCCGGCGTGACCACCGGCGAGCTCAACGAGATCGCCCACCGTCACATCACCGAGGTCCAGGGCGGCACCCCGGCGACGCTCGGCTACCACGGTTTCCCCGCCTCGATCTGCACCTCGCTCAACCACCAGGTCTGCCACGGCATCCCCGGCGACAAGACCCTGCGCGACGGCGACATCCTCAATATCGACGTCACTGTCATCAAGGACGGCTGGTACGGCGACACCTCGGCGATGTACACCGTCGGCAAGCCCTCGGTACGCGCCCAGCGCCTGATCGATGTGACCCATGAGGCGATGATGAAGGGCATCGAGACGGTCCGTCCCGACGCCACCCTCGGCGACATCGGCCACGCCATCCAGACCCACGCGGAATCCTCCGGCTTTTCCGTGGTGCGCGAGTACTGCGGCCACGGCATCGGGCGAAACTTCCACGAAGACCCGCAGGTGGTCCACTACGGCAATCCGGGCGAGGGCGTACGCCTCAAGGAAGGCATGGTCTTCACCATCGAGCCGATGATCAACGCCGGCAAGAAGGAGATCAAGCTGCTGGGCGACGGCTGGACGGTGGTCACGAAAGACCACTCGCTGTCGGCGCAGTGGGAGCACACGGTCGCCGTGACCAAGGACGGGTTTGACATCCTCAGCCTGCCGCCCGCGTAACTCCATGCAATCAACAGGGCAACCGGCCCCCGACGGTCGATTCGGCGACCAGAGCACCTACCCGGCCGACCGGCCGCTGGCGCGCCAGCTCGAGACACTGAACGACCACTGGGCCGAGGCGCTGACCGACGAGGCCAGCGCCCGTGGCTTCATCCAGGAGGTTACCGCGCGCGTCGACAGCGCCCTGCGGGCCCTGTGGCAGGACAAACTCGCCGACACGCCCTGCGCCCTGGTCGCGGTCGGCGGCTACGGCCGCGGCGAGATGTTCGTCCACTCGGACATCGACATCATGGTGCTCACCGCCGACCACGCCCATGACGAGGCGGTACAGGCGTTCCTCTATACCCTCTGGGACACCGGCCTGTCGATCGGCTACGCCGTGCGCAGCGTCGAGGAGTGCCTCGAGGCGGCCACCGACCCCACGGTCTACACCAGCCTGATCGAGATGCGGCTGATCGCCGGCGACGAGGGGCTACTCACGCGCCTGGATGCCGCCATTCGCGACGATGCGGCCTTCGACCCGGCCTGGTTCTTCGCCGCCAAGATCGACGAGCAACAGGCGCGCTACGAGTCGCACGACAATGTCGGCACCAAGATCGAGCCACACATCAAGGAAGGCCCGGGCGGCCTGCGTGACCTGCACACCATCCGCTGGCTGGCCAATCGCATCGACGGCGCCCCCAGTCTCGCGGCGATGCACCGCGGCGAGCTGCTGCGCGATGACGAATACCGGGCGCTGCTGCATGCCGAATCGCTGCTGTTTCGCATCCGCATCGGCCTGCACGGCCTGGCCGAACGGGCCGAAGAGCGCCTGTTGCTGATGCACCAGAAAACGCTGGCCGGCGCATTTGGCTACGAAGGCCTCCAGGACGGCAACCTCGCGGTCGAGCGCTTCATGCAGCACTTCTTTCGCGCGACCATCGAGGTCGAACGCCTCAACCAGCTCCTGATCCAGCGCTGGCGTGAACGTCTGCACCCGGAGATCCTCGAACCGATCCAGCGGCTCAACCCGCGCTTCGTCCGTCGCGGACGGTTGATCGAGACCCGCGACGCGCAGGTCTTCATGCGCTCGCCCACCGCCATCCTCGAGTTGTTCCTGCTGCTCGCCGAACACCCCGAGCTCGAGGGCATGACGGCCGCTACCGCCCGCCAGCTACGCGCCAACCTGTCGGTGATCGATGCCGGCTTTCGCGCCAACCGCCACGCGAAACAGCTGTTCATGCGCCTGTTGCGTGCCGAACGCGGCGTCTACCTCGCGCTGCGCAACATGAATCTCACCGGCGTGCTCGCCGCCTACATCCCCAACTTCGGCCCGATCGTCGGGCTGATGCAGTTTGACCTGTTCCACGCCTACACGGTCGATACCCACACCTTGCTGGTGATCCGCAACCTGCGCCGCCCCGCGTTGCCGGAGTACCGCGACGAGAACCCGATCGCCTCGGACGCCTTCCAGCGCATTCCCCGCCCGGAGGTGCTGTATCTCGCCGGGCTGTTCCATGACATCGCCAAGGGCCGCGGTGGCGATCACGCCGAACTGGGCGCATTCGACGCCCGGGATTTCGCCCGGGCCCATGGCCTGCCGCGCGAGGACATCGATCTGGTCGGCTGGCTGGTCGAACAGCACCTGCTGCTCTCGTTCACCGCCCAGCGCCAGGACATCGAGGACCCTGAGGTCATCCGTCGCTTCGCCGAACAGGTCGGCAGCGCCGAACAGCTCGACTATCTCTACCTGCTGACGGTGGCCGACATCCGCGCCACCAATCCGCAGTTGTGGAACTCCTGGCGGGACACCCTGCTGCGACGCCTGTTCGAGCTCACCCATCAGCACTTTGCCGAGGGGGTGCGCTCGTCCGCGCAGATCGTGCGCGAGACACGGCGCGACGCCAATCGCCAGGGCTCGAGCGAAGGCATGGATGCCGCCAAGCTGGCCGCCTGGCTGTCGGGCATGCCGGAGGAGTACTTCCTCAGAAACGAGATCGACAACATCCTGCGTCACTCGCGGGTGGCGGTCGATGCCGACCTGCCCGCCCTGACCATCAACGACGACCCGCAGCACCAGGCCACCCAGATCCTGATCCTGGCCCAGAACCACCCGGCGCTGTTCGCCCACGTGGTTGCCGGTATCGACCGGGAGGGCCTGAACGTGCAATCGGCCAACATCACCGTGATCCCGCGCCCGCTGGTGGTCGAAAGCGGGCTCAACGCCGTGGACGACGAAGGCAACCGCGAGCCCTTGCCCGAGTCGGAACTGATCCTGCTGGAATTCTTCGTGCTCGATCGCCAGGGGCATGCCGTCAGCGACCCCGGCGCGATCGAGGCGCTGCACGAGCGGCTGGAAGGCGTGATCCACCGCCCGGAACGCGCCCTGTCGGTCACCCGCCGGCGCACCCCGGCCCAGCTCTCCAGCCTCGACGTGGATACCGAGGTGGAATTCATTGCCGACGTCGCGCGGGCACGCACCATGATCCAAGTCCTGACCAAGGACCGGCCGGGCCTGCTCGCGGACCTCTCCGACACGCTCTGGCGCATGGGCGCCATCCTGCTGCACGCGCGCATCGCCACCCTGGGCGAACGCGCCGAGGACGCCTTCTTCGTGGTCGACCAGTACGGCCACCCGATCAATGACCGCGAGCACCAACAGGCAATTGCCGACGCCCTGATCCACGCCGCCAAGGGCAGCGCCGCCGAGAAAGGCACATGAGTCCCATCGACCATAACCTCCCTGCCAACCAGCCGCCAGGGGACTGGGCGCTGATCGACGAGCGCCGCGATTTTCTGGTGGTGGCCAAGCCCGAGCGGATGCTGTCGGTACCCGGCATCGGCCCGGAGAAGCAGGACTGCTTGATCACGCGGGTGCAGACCGAGTTTCCCGAGGCGCGCATCGTCCACCGCCTCGACTGGGATACCTCGGGTCTGCTGGTGCTGGCGCGCAATGCGCGCGCCCACTCCTTCCTTTCCAAGGCCTTCGCCGCCCGCGACGTGGACAAGACCTACGAGGCATTGATCGATGCCCCGCTGGAGCCGGTCGAGGGCCTGATCGACCTGCCAATCGGCAAGGACCACGAGCGCCGACCGCGCTACCGCATCGACCCACAGAGCGGGCGCCCGTCGCAGACCCGCTACCGCGTGGCCGAACCGGTGGAAGGCGGCATTCGGATCATCCTCGAGCCGATCACCGGACGCTCGCACCAGCTGCGCGTGCACCTGCTGGCCCAGGGGCGCCCCATCCAGGGCGACTCGCTCTATCACCCCGAGGCCAACCGCCACGCGCGCCTGATGCTGCACGCCGCCCGGCTGGTCTTCCCCGACCCGGAACATCCAGACGCACCCAAGGTCGGCTACCACTGCGAACCGCCGTTCTAGGGCATCTGGCAATCGAGCGCCTATAGTAGCCAGTAGGCCAACGCACACGGACAAGGAAAGGACAACCCGCGTCATGCCGCCGAGGGATCCGAACACCCACCGAAAACGCCCGGTCTTTCTCGACCTGCGCCGGATACGTTTCCCACCACAGGCGATCGCCTCGATCGCCCACCGGATAACCGGCGTGCTGATGATCCTCGCGATTCTCCCGGCCACCTGGCTGTTTGCCATCAGCCTGTCCGGGCCGGCGGGATTCGCCCGAGCCGGCGAGGTACTGACGGGGGTGCCGGCACGCCTGGCGGGCCTGCTGCTCGCCCTCGCACTCGCCCATCACCTGTTCGCCGGCATCCGCTACCTGCTGCTGGATATCGACATCGGCATCACCCGCGTGACCGCGCGCCGCAGCGCGCTGCTGGTCATGGTGGTGGGCGTGGTTGCCGGTCTGGGCCTCTGGTGGGGGCTGTGGGCATGAGCGGGCTGCCCGCCTGGCTGATCCAGCGCCTCTCCGCGCTCTATCTCGCCGGATTCACCGTCTATGCACTGGTCCGCCTGGCGATGGCCGACTCCTGGTCGCATACGGCGTGGAGCGACTGGCTGGCCGCGCCGCTCAATGCCGTGACGCTCTGGCTGGCCGCGCTGGCGCTGCTGCTGCACGCCTGGGTGGGTGGGCGCGACGTGCTGCTCGACTATGTCCATCCGCTCGGCCTGCGCGTCGTCATGCTGACCGTACTGGCCGGCTGGCTGCTCGGGTCGGGCATCTGGTTCGGCGCAACACTGCTGGAGGTGATGTGAGACGACAGGTCGATGCACTGGTGATCGGCGCCGGGGGCGGTGGCCTGCGTGCCGCGCTGCAACTGGCCCGTGGCGAGGCGAGCGTGGCGGTGGTCTCCAAGGTCTTTCCCACCCGGTCACACACCGTCGCCGCACAGGGCGGCGTCAACGCCTCGCTGGCCAACGCGCTACCGGACAACTGGCACTGGCACATGTTCGACACGGTCAAGGGCAGCGACTACCTCGGCGACCAGGACGCGATCGAGTACATGTGCCGCGCCGCGCCCAAGGCGGTTCGGGAGCTGGAACACTTCGGCGTGCCGTTCTCCCGCCTGCCCGACGGGCGCATCTACCAACGCGCCTTCGGCGGGCAAAGCCAGGACTTCGGCGGCGAACAGGCCGCACGCACCTGTGCCGCCGCCGACCGCACCGGGCACGCGATCCTGCATTCGCTCTACCAGCAGAATCTCGCTGCCGGCACACACTTCTTCGACGAGCATTTCGCCCTCGACCTGCTCGTCGACGACGCCGGCGCGGTCCTCGGGGCACAAGTCCTCGACATCGCCAGCGGCGAGACGACCACCATCGAGGCGCGCACCACCCTACTCGCCACCGGCGGAGCGGCCCAGATCTACCGCACCAACACCAACGCGCTGATCAACACCGGTGACGGCATGGCCATGGCACTGCGCGCCGACATCCCACTGCAGGACATGGAATTCGTCCAGTTCCACCCCACTGGCATCGCCGGCAAGGGCATGTTGATCACCGAGGGCGTGCGCGGCGAGGGTGGCTACCTGATCAATGCCGAGGGCGAGCGCTTCATGGAGCGCTACGCCCCCCACGCCAAGGATCTGGCCAGCCGCGACGTGGTCAGCCGCGCGATCGTCACCGAGATCCGCGAGGGGCGCGGCTGCGGCCCGAACGGCGACCACGTCCTGCTCAAGCTCGACCATCTCGGCGAGGCCGTCATCAGCGAACGCCTGCCGGCGATCCGCGAGACCGCGAAGACCTTCGTCAACGTCGATCCGGTCGACGACCCCATCCCGGTGTTCCCCACCGCGCACTACACCATGGGCGGCATCCCCACCAACCGTCACGGGCAGGTGGTCCGCCCGGGCGAGGATGGCAAAGACCAGCCCGTCGAGGGCCTGTATGCCGCGGGCGAATGCGCCTGCGTCTCCGTGCATGGCGCCAATCGGCTGGGCGGCAACTCCCTGCTCGACATCGTGGTCTTCGGCCGGGCGGCGGCCCGGCACATGCTCGAGCACCTCGCCGCGCATCGCTATCACCGCCCCCTGCCGGAACAGGCCCCCGCCCACGCACAAGCCCTGGCCGATGCCATCGAGACGCGGGAGACCGGCGAGGCGGTCGCCGCCCTGCGCCGCGAGCTCCAGCAGACCATGGAAGACTATGCCGGCGTATTCCGGCGCCAGGATCAGCTGGACGAGGGGCTCGAGCGCATCCGCCAACTGCACGCCCGCAGCCGACGGCTGGCGATCGGCGACCACGGGCGCGTGTTCAACACCGCGAGGATCGAAGCGCTGGAGTTGGTCAATCTCGCCGACGTGGCACTGGCGGCAATCACCGCGGCGGCCGCCCGAACCGAAAGCCGTGGCGCGCATTCCCGGGTCGATCATCCCGAGCGCGACGACGAGCACTGGCTGGTGCACAGCCTGTTCTCACTCGAGACCGGCATGCGTTACAAGCCGGTGCGGACCACCCCGCTGACGGTGGACTCGTTTCCCCCCAAACCGAGGGTCTACTGATGGGCTCACCCCGCGAATGGCTGCCGGTCCGCTTCATGCGACCTCCCGGCCCGCGCGACGGGCGGATGCGCTTTTCCATCTACCGCTACGATCCGGAAAGCGACGAGGCACCCCGCCAGCAGGAATACGTCCTCGACGACCTGTCCCCCGACAACATGCTGCTCGATGCCCTGTTGCGCCTGCGCGAGATCGACGAGACGCTGGGGTTCCGTCGCTCCTGTGGCGAGGGCGTCTGCGGGTCGGATGCGATGAACATCAATGGGCGCAACGGGCTGGCCTGCATCACCCGACTGGGCACGCTGACCGACCCGGTGGAGATCCGCCCGCTGCCAGGGATGCCGGTGATCCGCGACCTGATCGTCGACATGGACAACTTCCACCAGCAGTACCAGCGGGTCGAACCCTGGCTGCAACCGGACGCCCCGCCGCCGGACCGAGAGCAGGCCCAGACGCCCGAAGAGCGCGAGCGTCTCGATGGGCTGACCGAATGCATCCTCTGCGGCTGTTGCTCGGCCGCTTGTCCGTCCTACTGGTGGAATCCGGAGCGTTTTCTCGGCCCGGCCGCACTACTGCAGGCCGCCCGCTTCATCGAGGACAGCCGCGATACCGCCACCGATGCACGCCTCGAACAGCTCGACGATGCCTACAAGCTATTCCGCTGCCACACCATCATGAACTGCAGCGATGTCTGCCCGAAGGGGCTGAACCCCACCGAGGCGATCGGACGCATCCGTCGACGCATGCTGGGTCGACATGTCTGAGGACGAACGGCGCGCCCGCCTGCGCTGGCGCTGCCGGCGGGGCCTGCGAGAGCTCGACCTGCTACTCGGCCCGTTCGCCGAGCGGCAATTGCCCCGACTAGCGCCAGACGAGCTCGACACCCTCGACCGCCTGCTGACGGCGGCCGACCAGGACCTGCAATCCTGGTTTCTCGGCCGGGAGCGCCCGAGCGACGACTCGCTGGCCGATCTGGTGGAACGGATACGGCAACAGGCGCGTTACGCCGGATAAACCTGGGGTACCGAGGCGGAAAAGGCGCGTTACGCAGAGCCTTTCGTCCCGACCAACTCCACTGCATTGCCGTCCGGATCACGGAAGAACAACGCATCCCGTCCGGATCGCGAGCGCGTGAAGGCTAGGCCCTTGGCCGCCAGCCGACCGGCGAAAGGTGCAGTCGCCTCGACCCGCAACGCGACATGTCGGTCGCGCCCGCCATGTTCCGGTCGACCGTCGACCTCGTCGGGGTTGGGCAACTCGAGCAGGTGCAAGGCCTGTCCGCCGCCCAGCGACAGCCACGCACCCGGGAAACCGAGATCGGGACGCGGCAACTCCGCCAACCCCAGCACCTCGGCATAGAAATCGCGCGCCTGTCGGGCATCGCTCACCAACAGGCTCACGTGGTCGACTCCATGGACCTCGGGCAACGGATCGAGTCGATTGTCGGCATCAGGCATGACTGGCTCCCGGTTCGGTGCTCGCCGCAACTCGCAGCGACTGGATCGGGCACCTATAATGCCCGGTCGCATACCACCCCGTCACCACCCAACCGAACGGCCCCCGGCATGAATCCCAATCTCGACCGACTGCATCCCTACCCCTTCGAGAAGCTCGCCGAACTCAAGGCCGGCGCCGAGCCGCCAGCCGACCGCAAGCACATCCCGCTGTCGATCGGCGAACCGCGCCATGCCCCGCCGGAGATCGTGCTCGATACACTGCGTGAGGCACTCCCCGAAATCGCCCGCTACCCGGCGACCAAGGGCGAACCCGCCCTGCGCGAGGCGATGGCGGACTGGCTGACACGACGCTTTGCGCTCACGCCAGGGCGGCTGGATCCTGAGACCAACGTGCTGCCGGTCGCCGGCACCCGCGAGGCCCTGTTCGCCATCGCCCAGGCGGTGGTCGACCGGGACAGCGGCAACCAGCCGCCGGTGGTACTGATGCCCAACCCCTTCTACCAGATCTACGAGGGGGCGGCCCTGTTAGCCGGTGCCGAGCCCTACTACTACCCAACGCTGGAAGAAAACGGCTTTCTGCCGGACTTCGATGCCATCCCCGAGGCCATCTGGGAACGCGCGCAACTGCTCTACGTCTGCTCGCCGGGCAACCCCAGCGGCGCGGTGATCGATGCCGAGCGCTACCGCAACCTGCTCGCCCGCGCCCGTCGCCACGAGGTGGTCATCGCGGCCGACGAGTGCTATTCCGAGATCTATTTCGACGAGGCGCGGCCACCGGTCGGACTGCTGGAAGTCGCCAACAAGGTCGGTGGCGAGTCACCGTTCGAGAACGTGATCGTCTTTCACAGCCTCTCCAAGCGTTCCAACCTGCCGGGCCTGCGCTCGGGTCTGGTCGCCGGCGACGGCACCCTCTTGAAGCGCTTTCTGCGCTATCGCACCTACCAGGGCTGCGCCCTGCCGCTACCGACCCAACTGGCATCAATCACCGCCTGGAACGACGAGGAGCACGTGCGCGCCAATCGCGGCTTCTACCGCGAGAAGTTCGATGCGGTGCTGGAGATCCTCGAGCCGGTGGCCGGCATCGACGTGCGCCGGCCGGATGCCGGGTTCTACCTCTGGGCCGGGGTGGAAGGCGACGAACGCGACTTCGCCCGTCGGCTGTTTTCCGAGCAGAACATCACCGTGCTGCCGGGCCGGTTCCTCTCGCGTGAGGCGAACGGCGTGAATCCCGGAGTGGGGTTTGTGCGGATGGCGTTGGTCGCCGAGATCGACGACTGCGTCGAGGCGGCGGAGCGGATTCGGGCGATGCTTTCCTGATTCGTCTTGGCGGACCCTGACCAACCCTGACTGACCCTCGTCAGGGTTTCGCACGCCGGTCTGCCGAGGTGGCACTGATGCACTGCCGTGCTCGGCGTGCGAGTCGATTTTCTTGCTTGTCCAAGAAAACCGACGAAAAGAAGACACCCCGATGCCTTGGCCCTCCGGGCCTGATCGCCGCGGATTGCATCCGCGACGATCAGCCTCGCGAACGCGGGATTGCGGACGGGTCGGTTCGACGCGACGTCGTGTCGCGGCGAACCTCTGGCCGGCGTCCATGCCGGCCAGACCCTGCAATCCCTCGTTCGCGAGGCAAGGCATAAGGGGAACCGCCCCCTTCGATTAAGCCGAGGGCGCGACCTCGGGGCAGCGTCTCTCTTGGAAATTTCAGTGACACCACCTGATGGTCGGGGACAAGGTCCCCTTGCGTCCTGCCTCGCGGCCGGTGGATGGCTCGGGGTCGGAGCGACAGGGACGTCGCTCCGAGGCTCGCCGTGACAGGAAGTCACGTCGAGCCGGCCCCGAAGGCAGCCGCCGGTCGCGAGGCTTCGAGCGCGGACGAAGTCCGTGCTCGAAGGCCCGCAGGGCCAGGACGCCGGGGTGCCCTTCTTTTCGCCCCTTTTCTTGGGCAAGCAAGAAAAGGGGCTCGCGCGCCAGGCAGGGCGGTCGGTCGTGGCCACAGCGCGAGAGAGGCGTGCGAAACGATCCTCCAGGTTCTGGTCGAGAAAACTGTGAATTCCTCGACCGATGGCCGAAGTCGGACTGAAGTCCGACCTACAGGGGCTGGTGGTCAAGCGGTCTTTGACAAGCAAGAAGATCAACTCGCGCGCCCGGCGGGTTCATCAAGGCCCCCTCCCGCGAAACCGGCGTGCGAAAACCCTGGCGGTTGCTCTACGGACAACCCACACCCCGGGAGACAAACGCCAGCAACGATCTGTTGTTACAATAACCGCCAGCAACGCACCCCATTTCCCGGCCGACCCGAACAGGTCGGCCGCTCGTTTTTGCAAACATTTTCAGGAGCATCCGATGGACATCTCTTCCATTCGCGACACCATCGAATCGGCCTTCGAGCGCCGCGCCGAGATCAACCCGTCCAACGCCCCGGCCGACGTGGTCGAGGCGGTCGAGACCGCGCTGGCTGGTCTGGACGACGGCTCGCTGCGCGTCGCCGAGCGCCGTGGCGTCGGTGACTGGCAGGTCAACGAGTGGCTCAAGAAAGCCGTGCTGCTCTCGTTCCGCCTGCGCAACAACGAGGTGGTCTCCGGCGGCGACGTGAACTACTTCGACAAGGTGCCGACCAAGTTCGCCAACTGGGATCAGGCCCGCTTCGAGGCCGCCGGCATGCGCGTCGTGCCGAACGCCGTCGCCCGCCGCGGCAGCTTCATCGCCAAGAACACCGTGCTGATGCCGTCCTACACCAACATCGGCGCCTACGTCGACGAGGGCACCATGGTCGACACCTGGGCGACGGTCGGCTCCTGCGCCCAGATCGGCAAGAACGTCCACCTCTCCGGTGGCGTCGGTATCGGTGGCGTGCTCGAGCCGCTACAGGCCGCCCCGACCATCATCGAGGACAACTGCTTCATCGGCGCGCGCTCCGAGGTGGTCGAGGGCGTGATCGTCGAGGAAGGCTCGGTGATCTCGATGGGCGTCTACATCGGTCAGTCGACCAAGATTTACGACCGCGAGACCGGCGAGATCCACTTCGGCCGCGTGCCGGCCGGTTCGGTGGTCGTCTCCGGCAACCTGCCGTCCAAGGACGGCAAGTACAGCCTGTACTGCGCGGTGATCGTCAAGAAGGTCGACGAGAAGACCCGTTCCAAGGTCGGCATCAACGAGCTGCTGCGCGACGTCTAAGCATGCCGTGCCGTTGGACGCGTCCAACGGCACCACGACACACACGAAAAGGCCCGCAGGGAGAGAAAGAATCCCTGCGGGCCTTTTGACGTCTGGAGATCAGCCTTGGCGTCGCCCCACGCCGTGGGTGACGAACCCGGGCCCCTGGTGCCCCGGTCCCTCGTCGAGCAGGGCCTTGCCCTCGGCGAGAATAAGCCACTCCAGTCCGGGCAGATCCTGCGAGAGATCACTGGCCCGCACTAACATGTCGGCCCGCTTGGGCCCGCCGCTCTGATAGGCCAGCTGGCGCGGGTGGAACAGCTCGATGATCAGCAGGCCATCGGGGCGCAGGGCGGCCGCGGCGCGGCGGTAGACCTCGCGGCGCGCCGGCGGCTCGAAGTGCAGGTAGATCAGCACGACGGCATCGAAGCCATCTTCTTCCCAGTCCCACTCGGTCAGATCGGCACAGTGCACCGCCACGCTGACATCGCGCTCGTCGGCCAGCTGCCGGGCCTTCTCGCAGCCCACGGCGGAGTAGTCGATGCTGGTGACGTCGAAGCCCTGTTCGGCGAGCCAGACGCCGTTGCGTCCCTCGCCATCACCCAGGACCAGCACGCGCCCGCCCGGCGGCAGGCGCCAGGACTGGCTCAGCAGGAACTCGTTGGGGTGGGTCCCGTAGAGGAAATCGACCTGGCCGTACTTTTCGTTCCAGAATTCGGACATCGGCTGGCTCGCGGCCCCTTGTGGCAAGTCGGGTCAGTCTAACCCATGTTTGCGGGACTGGACGGTCAGGCGGCCGGGGCCGGAAAGATCACGCGAAAGCAGCTGCCCTCGCCCGGCGTGCTGTCGATCTCGAGCCGCGCCCCGTGGCGCAGGACCACGTGTTTGACGATCGCCAACCCCAGACCGGTGCCACCCCGCGACCGCGATCGTCCCACGTCGATACGATAGAACCGCTCGGTCAGACGGGGAATGTGGCGCGCCTCGATGCCGATGCCCGAGTCGCACACCGAGAACACGGCCCGGCCCTGATCGTCACGCGCCCAGCGCACCTCGACACGCCCGCCGGCGGGGGTGTACTTGACCGCGTTGAAGACCAGGTTGGAAAACGCCGATTGCAGCTCGCGTGGCACGCCCCACACCGTCAGTTTAGGGTCGAGGTCGGCGCGGATGTCGTGACCTTCCTCGCCGGAGAGCAGTCGCGCGTCGTTGAGGATCGGCTCGACCAGACGGGCCACGTGGATCGTCTCAAACCAATCGGCATCGGGCTGCGAGGTCTCCAGCCTGGACAGAAGCAACAGGTCCTCGACGATGCGCCGCATCCGGTCGGCCTGCTGGTGCATGTTCGACAGGATACGGTGCATCTGCGGATCCTGCCCCTCGTCGGTGTCGAGCAGGGTCTCGACATAGCCGGCCAGAACGGTCAGCGGGGTGCGCAGCTCGTGCGAGACATTGGCCACGAAGTCCTGGCGCACCCCCTGAAGCCGGTGCAACGCGGTCACGTCGCGGCCGATCAAGAGATAGCGATCCGAGCCGTAGGGTTCGATCCGCAGGCTCAAGGTGCGGGTCTCGTCTGCCGGCGCGACGATCTCCAGCGCCAGTCGATCATCCTCCTGTCTCAGCCAGGCGATGAACGCGGGGGTGCGCCAGAGGTCGTCCAGACGCAATCCGATATCCGAGCGGTTGAGCCCGAGCATGTCGATGGCGGCGCGATTGATCCACTCGATTTCGCGCTCGGCGGTGAGCACCACCATGGCGTCCGGCACCGTCATCGCCGAGTGGTGATATCGCTTGAGCAGGGCCACCAGGCGGCGCTGGCGTCGGGACCAGCGTCGGCTCAGTCGCCGCTGGCGCACCTGGATCAAGCCGGGCAATCCCCAGACCCGACGCGGCTGCGAGGTGACGGGCAAGGCACGCGCCAGGTAGATCACGCGCCACAGCAGCGCGACGGTATAGATCAGCAACCCGGTGACGGGCGCCAAGGCCCAGGCGGCCTCCCAGCCAATCGCCGCTCCGCCCCAGGCAACCAGCGACGCCAGTGCCAGGACGGCCAGGACAAGCACGCCTTCCTCGCGCCATGCACGCTGGCGCGCCTCGGCCAATCGCAATTGCCGCAGTTGGGCGCGGCGCTCGAGCCGAGTCGGCGAGGGAAGATCATCAGTAAAGGGAGGTCGCGAATCGGTCATCAACGAAATCAGCAGTTCATCAGCCAGCCCGAAGCGCGATCGGTGGCCGTTATTGGGCCGAAAGCCGGTAGCCCACACCGCGTACGGTCTGGATCAGGCCATCATAACCGCTCGGCGCAAGCACCTTGCGCAGACGCAGGATATGCACGTCGACCGTCCGCTCCTCGACGTAGGCGTTCTGCCCCCAGACGCGGTCGAGCAACTGCGCCCGGGTGAACACCCGGTCCGGGTGCTTCATGAAGAAGGCGAGCAGGCGGAATTCGGTCGGGCCGATGTCGATCGGCTCGTCGGCGGCGGTCACCCGGTAGCTCTCCTGGTCGAGCTTCAGCCCGGCGACGTCGAGAACGGGGTTATCGGTGTCCGGCGACACCCGGCGCAGCACGGCCTTGATCCGCGCCATCAGTTCGCGCGGCGAGAACGGCTTGGTCACGTAGTCGTCGGCGCCGGCTTCCAGCCCGCTGACCTTGTCCTCCTCCTCGCCGCGCGCGGTGAGCATGACGATCGGCACATCCTTGGTCAGCTCGTCGCGCTTGATGCGTCGAGCAAACTCGATGCCGCTGGCACCCGGCAGCATCCAGTCGAGCAGGATCAGGTCGGGCTGCTTTTCCGCCAGGCGCTCGAACGCCTCCTGCACATCGGCCGCCTCGATCAGGTCGTAGCCGGCGCGCCCCAGGGCGAAGGCGACCATCTCGCGGATCGGCTTCTCGTCCTCGACGATCAGTATGGTCTTTTGCATTCGATCATCCCGGCCAGCGCCGGTCCTCGCAAAATCGGTGTGAGCGGGATGCCGGGGCCGGGTGGAACCGGGTAACACCCCGAGCATCTGCCGGCATTAAACGCCGCCGCGATGACAGCAGCATGACAAGATGACAGCGTGACGGGAAGCACCACGAGGCCCAGGCCACCGCACGCCCCCACCGGGGCCGGCCGGCTGCGAGTCAATTCGCCCTCGAGAACTTGCTAGACTTCCGTCCCCGACTATCCGACACACGGTGCCTCAATGAGCAAAGCCGATCCTGACATCGTCGCCCTGGACGTGGCGCGCGCCCTGGCCGAGGACATCGGCAGTGGCGACGTCTCGGCGCAGCTGATCCCCGCCGACGAGACCGCACATGCCCGCATCATCAGCCGCGAGCCGGCAATCCTCTCCGGTGTCGACTGGGCGGATGCCGCCTTCCGGCGCGTCTCGCCGGCGGTGCGGATCGAGTGGGCCGCCGCCGACGGCGACAGCCTGTTCCCGGAACAGAGCCTGTGCCTGCTCAGCGGCCCGGCGCGCGCCCTGCTCACGGCCGAACGGGTGGCGCTGAACTTCCTGCAGACGCTCAGCGCAACGGCCACGGTCACCCGCCGATTCGTCGAGGCGGTCGAAGGCACCGGCACGCAGATCCTCGACACCCGCAAGACCCTGCCCGGCCTGCGTTACGCGCAGAAGAAGGCGGTCACCGACGGCGGCGGCACCAACCACCGCATGGGTCTCTACGACATGGTGATGATCAAGGAGAACCACATTCGGGCGGCGGGATCGATCACCGAGGCCGTTCGGGCCGCCGGGGTGGTGGCACGCGACCTGCCGCTGGAAGTCGAGGTGGAGAATCTCGAGCAACTCGAGGAGGCGCTGGGCGCCGGGGTCAAGCGGGTGCTGCTGGACAACTTTGCCCTGGATCAGCTGCGCGAGGCCGTCCGGCTCACCGCCGGCCGGGCCAAGCTGGAATCCTCGGGCAATGTATCGCTCGAGACGGTGCGCGACGTGGCCGAGACCGGCGTCGACTACATTTCCATCGGCGCACTGACAAAACACGTCGACGCGATCGACCTGTCGATGCGGTTCATCGACTGATCACGCCCCGAGCGCGTCGATCAGGTCACTCGAAGTCGTAGTATTCCTGGTTCAACCAGGCGGTAACCGCCTCGACCTCCTCGTCGAACCACGGCAGACCGAAGTTGTTGGCACAGCCCTGGACCTGGGTGCGCAGGCTGTCGTAGCTACCCATATTGCCGGCGTCCGCGCGTGCCTTGAACCAGTCGTCGTCGTGCGGAACCATGTGGCACTCGGAACAGTTCTCGGCAAAGAGCTCGCCGCCCCAGCTGATATCCGGCTCGGCGGCCGCGGGCACGGCGAGCATCAGGCCCGCCAGAAGGCCAAGCATTCGAGTCGGGTTTGCGTGCATCATCGTCTTCCTGGTTCGCATGGCATTGCCACTCCTTTTCTGCTGCAATTCGGACGCGCGGGCCATCTTCACGGCCGCATCGAGTTCGAGTGTAGGACGCCGACACTGATAGGAAAATCAATTTTTCCTATCCGGAACAACTATTTTCACTTGATAGGACTATCGATGATCACCGTCTACGGCATCCCCAACTGCGACACCGTGAGAAAGGCCCGCGCCTGGCTGGCCGAGCAGGGGCTGGAGTATCGCTTTCACGACTTCAAGAAGGCGGGTGTACCGGAGGCCCAGCTGGATGACTGGCTGGAGCGATTCGGCTGGGAGACGGTGATCAACCGCCGGGGCATGAGCTGGCGCCGCCTGCCGGCCGAGGAGCGCGACGCGATGGACGTCGCGCGCGCCCGCGAGGCAGCCCTGGCCAACCCCAGCCTGATCAAGCGCCCGGTGGTGGAACACAACGGCAACACCCTGATCGGCTTTTCCGCCGACGACTGGCAGGAGGCCCTGGCATGAGTGAGGCAACCATCGATCTCGCACGCGAACTGATCCGCCGGCCTTCGGTTACGCCCGACGACCAGGGCTGCCAGGCGCTGATCGCCGGGCGCATCGCCCCGCTGGGCTTTGCCATCGAATCGTTGCGCTTCGGGGAGGTCGACAATCTCTGGGCGGCACACGGCGGCCGAGGCGACGCCGCCCCCCTGTTCGTGTTCGCCGGGCACACCGACGTGGTACCGACCGGCGAGGCCTCGCGCTGGACCTACCCGCCATTTGGCGCCGAGATCCACGGCGGGCGCCTGTACGGACGAGGCGCGGCCGACATGAAGGGCTCGGTGGCCGCCTTCGTCACCGCCACCGAGCGCTTTCTCGCCCGGCAACCCGAGCCGGCCTTCCGGCTGGGCTACCTGATCACCAGCGACGAAGAGGGCCCCGCTCAGCATGGCACCAAGCGGGTGATGCAGTGGCTGCGCGAGAAAGGAGTGTCGATCGACTGGTGCCTGGTGGGCGAACCATCGAGCCGCAACCGGCTGGGCGACGAGTTCAAGATCGGCCGGCGAGGATCGATCACCGGTAATCTCGTGATCGAGGGCCGTCAGGGTCACGTCGCCTACCCGCATCTGGCAGACAACCCGGTGCACCGTGCCGCACCGTTCCTGGCCGAACTGGTCGAGATCGAGTGGGACCAGGGCAATGCGCACTTCCCGCCCTCGACGCTGCAGATCGCGAACATCCACGCGGGCACCGGGGCGAACAACGTCATCCCCGGCGAGATGAGCGTCCAGTTCAACCTGCGCTTCAACACCGAGACCTCGGTCGAGACGATACAGGCGCGGGTGGAGGAACTGCTCAAGCGCCACGGCCTGACCTATCGCCTCGACTGGCATCTGTCGGGCGTGCCGTTTCTAACCCGGGACGACGGGCCGATGGTGGGCGCGGTCGAGCGGGCCGTGGAAGGCGTGCTGGGAACGGCGCCGACGCCCTCGACCGCGGGCGGGACCTCGGACGGGCGCTTTATTGCACCGACCGGCGCCCAGGTGATCGAGCTCGGCCCGCTCAACGCCACCATCCATCAGATCGACGAGCATGTCGCCGTCGAGGACCTGAAAGTCCTGTCCGCTATCTACGAGCGCCTGCTCGACGAACTGGAGGCCGAGGCGCGACGCCTCAGGGGCTGACCGTCGGTCGCTGTCGCGACCTCAAAGGAGCACCAGGTTGTCCCGGTGCACCAGTTCGTTTTCCTCGCGATAACCGATCGCCTCGGCGATCGCCTGGCTCGAGCAACGGACCAGCCGTGCGGCGTCGCTGCTCGGATAGTTGACCAGCCCGCGCGCGAATTCATGGCCATCGGCGTCGACGATCGAGACCAGCTCACCGCGGGCGAACTGCCCCGAGACGCCCGTCACGCCGACCGGCAGCAGCGAACGCCCCTGCTCGGCCACCGCCCGGGCGGCACCGGCATCGACCCGCAGCTGGCCCCGCACCCGCAACTGCCCCGCCAGCCACTGCTTGCGCGCGGCGAGCCGGTTTGTCGCGGGGCGAAAATGCGTCCCCAGCGGCTCACCGGCGGCCAGTCGGCAGAGCACGTCCGCCTCGCTGCCCGCCGCGACGATCGTCGCAGCGCCGGAACGGGCGGCACGCTTGGCGGCCAGCACCTTGGTGTACATGCCGCCGCGACCGAGCCGTCCGCCTTCGGGGGAGGCCATGGTTTCGAGGGTCGGGTCGCCGGCGGTCACCTCGGCCAGTAGCTTCGCGTCCGGCTGCTTGCGCGGGTCGGCCTCGAACAGGCCCGGCTGGTCGGTAAGGATCACCAGCATGTCGGCCTCGACCAGGTTGGCGACCAGCGCGGCGAGCGTGTCGTTGTCGCCGAAGCGGATCTCGTCGGTGGCGACCGTATCATTCTCGTTGACCACCGGCACCACGCCCAGGTCGAGCAGCGTGCGCAACGTGCTGCGAGCGTTGAGGTAACGCTCGCGGTCGACCAGGTCGTCGTGGGTCAGGAGGATCTGCGCCGAATGGGTATCGAACCGGGCCAGTCCCTCGGCGTACGCCTCGACCAGGCCCATCTGGCCGACGGCCGCGGCCGCCTGCAGCTTGGGCAGCGACTCGGGGCGTTCATCCCAACCCAGGCGCGCCATGCCCTCGGCGACCGCCCCGGAGGTGACGATGAGGATCTCGCGCCCCTCGCGGCGCAGCTCGGCCAGCTGGCGCGCCCAGGCAGCGATCGCCTCACGGTCCAGGCCGCGCCCGTCCCCGGTGACCATCGCCGAGCCGATCTTGACCACCCAGCGCTGATAGCCCCTGACCTCGTCACGCATCCTCAGTCCTCCGTCGACGATCCCGGGCGCTCGGTCGGCGCCTCGCGCTCACGTGCCCACTCGGCCTCGAGGTATTCGAGAATCGCCCAGACCAGCGGCTGCGTGCCGGTCTTGTCCAGGGCGCTGATCGCGAAGACCGGTCCGGTCAGCCCGATCTCGGTCGCGAAGCGCTGTTTCAGGGCCTCGATGTTGGCCTCGCGCTCCTCGTCCGCCCAGACATCGATCTTGTTGAGCACCAGCCAGCGCGGGCGTTCGGCAAGCGACTCGTCGTATTTCTCCAGTTCCGCCTCGATTGCCGCGACACTCTCGACCGGGTCGACCTCGTCGTAGGGGGCGACGTCGACGACGTGCAGCAGCAGGTTGGTGCGCGCCAAATGCTTGAGGAACCGGATGCCCAGCCCCGCTCCCTCGGCCGCGCCTTCGATCAAGCCGGGAATGTCGGCGACCACGAAACTGCGGTGCGGCTGGGGCGCGACCACACCCAGGTTGGGATACAGGGTGGTGAACGGGTAGTTGGCGACCTTGGGCCGGGCGTGCGAGATGGCGCGGATCAGGGTCGACTTGCCGGCGTTGGGCTGGCCAAGCAGACCGACATCGGCCAGCACCTTGAGCTCCAGGCGCAGCCGGCGCTCGTCGCCCGGCGTCCCGTCGGTCTTCTGCCGCGGGGCACGATTGATCGAGCTCTTGAACCGGGTGTTGCCCAGCCCGTGCCAGCCACCCTTGGCCACCAACAGCTCGGCATCGGCCTCGACCACCTCGCCGATCACCTCGCCGGTGTCCTCGTCGTGGACTACCGTGCCCAGCGGCACGTGGACGTAGAGGTCGCCGCCCTTCCGGCCGGTCATGTTGCGGCCCGCGCCGTTCTTGCCCCGCTCGGCCTCGTAGTGGCGCTGGAAGCGGAAGTCGGCCAGGGTGTTGAGGTTGACGTCGCCGACCAGGTACACCGACCCACCGTCACCGCCATCGCCGCCGTTCGGTCCGCCGAATGGCACGTACTTCTCGCGGCGAAAGCTCACCACGCCGTTGCCGCCATCACCGGCCTTGACCTTGATGGTCGCTTCATCGACAAATTTCACGACACGATCCCCACAATTCCCTGTCCGATTGCGGACAGACCACAAACACGAAAGCCCCGCTCGCGGGCGGGGCTCAGACGACGGTCACCGGCCAGCCGGGCTGACCGCCAACTTACATCGTGCCGGTTCAGGCCGACTCGATGCTGACGAAACGGCGGCTCTTCGGACCCTTGGTCTCGAACTTCACCTGGCCGTCGGTCAGGGCGAACAGGGTGTAGTCGCGGCCGACGCCCACGTTGCTGCCGGCGTGGAACTTGGTGCCACGCTGACGAACGATGATGCTGCCAGCGGAGACAGCTTCGCCGCCGAAACGCTTCACACCGAGACGCTTGCTTTCACTGTCGCGCCCGTTCCGGGTAGAGCCTGCTGCTTTCTTATGTGCCATGGTTCAAGTCTCCTGGTCTGGTCACCGGGCGCTTAGGCGCTGATGCCGGTGATCTTGAGTTCAGTGTAGGCCTGGCGGTGGCCCTGGCGCTTCATGTGGTGCTTGCGGCGGCGGAACTTGATGATTTCCACCTTCTTGCCACGACCCTGGCCGACGATCTCGGCGGTGACGCTCGCGCCATCGACGTTGGGCGTGCCCACCTTGATGTCAGAGCCGTCGCCGACCATCAAAACCTGATCCAGCGTCACGGTGCTGCCGGCTTCGCCAGAGAGCTTCTCGACGCGCACCTTGCTGCCTTGCTCGACGCGGTACTGCTTACCGCCGGTAACGACCACTGCGTACATGCTGTAAAACCCGAATGTTTATGCGTAAAGAGGTCGGCGACCCATTGCTGCCACCGACCGGCGTTGTTTGAAGGCGCGCAATCTTAGCGACCCGCGCCCCGTCCGTCAAGGGAGATCTGCAGACTTCCCAAGGGCTTATGCCTCGACTTCCGCGGCATCGATCACCTTGAGGCCGCTTTCCTCCTGCATCGCCGCGTACTCGTCCTCGAAGAAGAACTTTTCTTCACCGAAGGCCGGCGTCAGTTCGTTGAGCCAGGTGGCTTGCTCGTCGTACTTGGCGAAGAACGGCCGCTGCACCCAGTCCGGGTTGCGACCCTGGACGAAGCGCAGGACGAACACCTCCTCGCCCTGGATCTCGGCCACGCCCTGCACCTCGACCTTGCCCGGCCCGGCGGACATGGACGGGCCACGGGCGGTGCGCGCCAGACCCGAAACCCGCTTCATCGCGTCGCGGTAGATGCGGTGCGCCTCGGCCAGCGGCACCTCGAAGCGGTACTTCGCGCCCGTGTCGCGCTCGACGAACATGTAATAGGGGATCATGCCCAGACGCACCTGCTCGCGCCACATGCGCGCCCAGACCTCGCCCGAATCGTTGATGTGCTTGATCAGCGGGCTCTGGGTGCGGATCTCGGCGCCGGTCGCCCGAATGCGCTTGACCGCCTCGCGGAAGACGGGGTTCTCCATCTCCTGGTAGTGGTTGATGTGCGCCATCACCGCGACATGCTTGCCGGACTCGACCAGCCGCTCGAACAGCCCCAGCAGCTCGTCGGCGTCCGCATCGGTGACAAAACGATACGGCCAGAACGACAGCGCCTTGGTGCCGATGCGCACGGTCTGCACGTGTTCGAGGCGCTCGTCGAGCAGGCCCTCGAGATACGGCGCCAGGTGCTTGGTCTTCATCACCATCGGGTCGCCGCCGGTCATCAGCAGATCGGTCAGGTTGGGACGCTCGGCCAGGTAGTCGAGCAGCTGACCGGCCTCTTTGGAGGCGATCTTGAGGTCCTTGTCACCGACGAACTGCGCCCAGCGGAAGCAGAAGGTGCAGTAGCTGTGACAGGTCTGCCCCTGGCTGGGGAAGAACAGCGCGGTCTCGCGGTACTTGTGCTGCACGCCCTCGACCGTCTCGCCGTTGACCTCGGGGAGGTTCATCTCCATCTGGCCGGCCGGGTGCGGGTTGAGCTGGTGGCGCAACTTCCAGGCCAGCGCGGTGATCTCCTCCTTGGGCGCCTCGCGGCGATGCAGCTCGGCCATCTGCTCGTACATCTCGGGGTCGAGCATGTCACGCTGCGGGAAGGTCAGGGCGAAGATCGGGTCGTCGGGGGCGCGGTCCCAGTCGATCAAGTTCTCGATGACGTAGTTGTTGACACGAAACGGCAGCACGCTCGCGACCACCTTCATCTCGAACAGCGCCTCCTCGCCGAGGCGCTTCAAGGGCTCGATCTTGTCGAGGTGGCGGTCGGTGAAGACCTGCAGCTTGGGCGCCTGCCCGCCCTGCATACCCGCCGCTGTCGCGTGGCGGGTTCCGGGAATGCTTCGCTTGGCAACAGTCGTCATAAAACCTCGTCTGGTGCGCATGGGATAGGCCGTGCCGACCACGAGGGAAAGGCGGAACGGCGCGGCTCGCGCGCCGTTCGGTATTTCCCCAAGGCCGGCGAATTCTAGTGCATTCCCCGATAAAAACAACCGCTTATACGCATGAATGCCCTCCGTGTCGGCCAAAATCGATGACCACGTCCTCGCCAGCCGTCCCCTCGGCGACAATGCCCTTTTCCGATGACTAGGGCCCCACGCCGGAACGAACAAAAGTGTCAGGACACCCCATGACCGACCTTCGCCACTGGGGCCTCGCCCTGGCTCTCTCCGTGATCACGGGCCTGGCCGCGCTGTTCGCCGGACACGCCGAGCCACCAGGCCTGGCCGTGCTACTGCCGTTGCTGGGATTGGGGCTGATCGCCGCCACCCGCGGGACGATCGGCCCGATGACCGCGACCATCGTCATCGGCCTGGGTGTGATCCTCAGCCTTCATCTCTGGCCCGGCTTTGACAATCCGCCGATCTGGCAGGACCGACACTTCTGCCGCGACTGCCTGCCCCACAGCCTCTACCTGTCGGCCGACCAGGCCCTGCTGGTGGCCGCCTGGCTGCCGCTGCTGCTCGGGCGTTGGCGGGCAACCCGTCCGTTATCCCTGCTGGCAGCCGGGCTCGCGACCATCGCCGCGGCGATCGCGCTGGGCATCGCCACCGGCCTGTTCCGCTGGCAGTCGGGCTGGCCCGGCGTATCGCTACTGACCCTGTTTGCCGCGGTGAACCTGGTCACGGTTGCCGCCGAGGAAGTGCTGTTCCGCGGCCTGATCCAGCGGCACCTGTTGGCCCGGCTGGGCGCGGTGCATGCTTGGTGGCTCACCGCGCTGATCTTCGGGCTGGCGCATCTGCCGTTTTGCGTCGAGTTCGCTGCCGTGGCCACCGTCGCCGGGCTGGGCTACGGCTGGGTCGCCTGGAAAAGCGGTTCGCTCTGGCCGGCCATCGTGCTGCACTGGCTGGTCAACCTGCTGCACTTCTCGCTTTTCAGCTACCCGATGCTGGCCTGAGAACCGCCACCGGCTCGTCTAATCTCAGTTTCCTATCCCCAGAACAATCGCCGCGAGGAACCACCATGTCTCGTGCACGACTTGCCCTGCTCATTCTCCTGCCGCTGGTACCACTATTCGCCGTCCAGCCAGCATTGGCCGAGCCGGCCGTCGAGACGATCACCGACGAGCTGCATCACCCCTGGGCACTGACCTTTCTTCCCGACGGCGACTTGCTGGTGACCGAGCGCCGCGGCCGACTCTGGCGCATCGACCCGGCGACCGGTGAACGCCGGGAAATCGACGGACTGCCCGAGGTCGACCACCGCAACCAGGGTGGGCTGCTCGACGTGCTCGCCCCTCCGGCGCATGCCGACGGCCAATGGATCTACCTGACCTGGGCCGGGCGCTGCGACGGCGGCAATGCTACCCACATGGGCCGCGGGCGGCTGGAGGGCGACCGGCTGGTCGATTTCAAGACGCTGCATGTCGCCACGCCCTGCGTCGATTCCGGCATTCATTTCGGTTCGCGGCTGGCCTTCGATCGCGACGGGCACCTGTTCATGACCGTCGGCGACCGCGGCGAACGCAATCGCGCCCAGGATCTCGCCGATCACAACGGCTCGGTCCTGCGATTCCACGACGACGGCCGCATTCCGGCCGACAACCCGTTCGTCGACCGGTCCGATGCCGAGGACGCGATCTTCAGCTATGGCCACCGCAACCCGCAGGGGGCAGCCACCCATCCGCAAACCGGCCGCGTGTGGATTCATGAACACGGCCCGCGCGGCGGCGACGAGATCAACATCCCGGCCGCCGGGGAAAACTTTGGCTGGCCGATCCAGACCTACGGCCGCGAGTATGCCGGCCCGGAAATCGCCCCGGACGAGGTCGAGGGCGTGACCGGACCGCTCCATCACTGGACGCCATCGATCGCCCCCTCCGGCATGACCTTTTACGATCACGCCGCCGCACCCGTCTGGCAGGGCGACCTGTTCGTCGGCGCATTGGTCAAGCGCCACCTCGCCCGCCTGCAACTGGATGGCGAACGCGTGATCAGCGAGGAACGCTGGCTGGAGGAACGCGATTGGCGTATCCGCGATGTCGAGGTCGGGCCGGACGGTGCGCTCTGGGTGATCACCGACCATGCCGATGGTCGACTGCTGCGGTTGACACCCGACTGAGCACCAATCCGCGGTAGGCCTTGCGCCCGCCAAAAGAGGCACCTATAGTCCCGACACCATGAAATTCATGCACCTGGTCACCCTGCTGCTCGCCTTCTGGGCACCGCTGAACGCGGTGACCGCCGGCGTGGCCATGCTCGATTGTCCGATGGACGAGACGATCGAGCACTCGGCCGACTGCCCAAGCATGAGCGGCACGACCGAGCAGCCAACCGCCTCGGCCGGCTGTGACCACTGCGGCAACTGCGTGCTGCTGGGCGGCTTCTCCCTGCCGGCCCAGGCCACACCGGCCGCCATCCACCTGCCCAACGGCACCCTCGACGCGTCGTTGGCCGATTCGATGGCCGCCGGCGTTCCGAACACCCCGTTCCGTCCTCCCCTCTCGGCCTGACACGGCCGAGACCCCCGGGGCATCACGCCCCGCACACCTCGGCTGACCCAGCTTCCCGCTGACCGTCTTTAACCGAGGAAACCTCCATGAACCAATCCATTCTCCTGCGGGCCGCCGTGGCCTGGCTGGCGATCGTCGCGCCGATCACGCCGAGCCTAGCTGACTCGTTGGCCGACTCGTCGGCCGATGCCGGGCCACGCCTGACATTGGAAGCGGCCGAGCAGGCCGCAACCCAGAGCGACGAGGGTCTGCAGGCTGCCGATCGACGGCGCGCCGGCCTGGCCGCGACCGCCGAGGCGGCCGACGAACTGCCCGACCCGCGGCTGTCCGTCGCCCTGCAGAACGTGCCCACCGACAACTACAGCCTGAGCGATTCACCCATGACCCAGACGGTGGTGACGCTCTCGCAGAGCCTGCCGCCGGGTGACACGCTCGCCTTCCGCGGCGAGCAGGCCGAAGCCCGCGTCGCCGGCTCGGCAGCCGCCCTGGCCACCGCCGACCGCCAGCTCAAGCGCGAGGTGCGCCGACTGTGGCTGGCCGTCTACCGCGAAGAGGCCCTTGGTCGCCTGCTCGAGACCGAGCGCGCGCTGTACCGGGAGTTGCTGGAAAGTGCGCGCACCGCCTACCAGGTCAACGAGGCCAGCGGTAGCGATCTGGTCGCCCTGCAGGCGCGGCTGTCGCGGATCGGGGATGCCCTCGACCGCCGGCGGGGGGAGGCCGAAGCCGCCCGGGCCCGGCTGGCACGCTGGGTGGGTGATGCCGCCCAGCGCCCCTTGCCGGACTCCCTGCCCACCAGTCTGACCGACGAGCCCAGCGGCAAGCTCGACCAGCAGCCCGAGCTCGACCGCCTGCGCGCCGAACTCGAGGCCGCTCGCGCCCAGGTGGGCGAGGCCGAAGAGCAATTCGCACCGGAAATCGGCCTGCAGGTCGGCTACGGCCTGCGCGCCGGCAGCGAGCCCAACACGCTGTCCGCCGGCGTGAGCGTGAGCCTGCCAATCTTCAGCGAACGCCGCCAGTCGCCCCGGCTGCGCGGCGCGCAAAAATCCGCCCAGGCCGCCCAACTCGAGCTGACCAAACGCGCGCGTGATCTCGCCGCCCAGGCCGACGGCATCCGCGCCCGCCTGGCCGCCCTGGACCGCCGGGTCGCCCGCTACCAGAACGACATCATTCCCGAACTGCAACAGGTCGCCGAGATGATCCGCGGCGAGATCGGCTCCGGGCGAGGCGAATTCGACGCCCTGATCGAGGCCGAACGCGCCGTCGTCGAGGCCCGCCAGGAACTGCTCACCCTGCGCCTCGACCGTGCCGACCAACTCATCGACCTGCGCTACCTGCTGGAGCCGACCGCATGAAGACCCACACGCATCGCCATCCGACTTTCCGCATCAAGCGACTCACCCGCGTCACGCTGCTGGGCTCGGCCCTGGTCACCCCGGCCCTGCTGATGGGTATCAACCCGGCCATCACCTCGGTGATGGCGGCCGACAACGGCGATCAGACCGACCACGACGGTCACGATCATGCACAGTCCGCGAGTGACGGCAGCGACACCGTGACCCGCTGGACCTGCCCGATGCACCCGCAGATCGTCGAGGAAGAACCCGGCAGCTGTCCGATCTGTGGCATGGACCTGGTCGAGAAGGAATTCCCCGCCGAGGAGGCCGAGCAGGCAGCGAACGAGGCCCCGGAGTCCACCTCGAACGATGAGGGCAATGATCAAGCCGAATCGTCCGATGACGGCGGCGAGACCGTCACCCGCTACACCTGCCCCATGCATCCGCAAATCGTCGAGGAAGAGCCCGGCAGTTGCCCGATCTGCGGCATGGACCTGGTCGAGAAGGAATTCCCCGCCGAGGAGGCCGAGCAGACCACCGAATCCTCCGCCAACGAGGACGCGCACGAAGGCCACGATCACGCCCAATCCGCGAGTGACGGCGGCGATACCGTCACCCGCTGGACCTGCCCGATGCACCCGCAGATCGTCGAGGAGGAACCCGGCAGCTGCCCCATCTGCGGCATGGATCTGGTCGAGAAGGAATACCCGGCCAGCGAGGTGGGCGGCGGCAAGTCGGACTCCGGTCAGGAGGTGCCCAGCTACCCGAGCGTGTCGGTCGACCCGATCACCGTGCGCCACATGAACGTGGTGATCAGCGAGGCCGCCGAGCGACAGCTCGCCGGCGAGATCCGCACGGTGGGCACCGTCGGCTACGACGAGGACCGGCTCGCTCACGTCCACCCGCGCGCCGAGGGCTGGGTGGAAACGCTCAAGGTCGCCTCCATCGGAGCCAGCGTGAAGCAGGGCGACGTGCTGCTCGAGGTCTACTCCCCCGACATCGTCTCCGCCCAGCAGGACTACCTGGTGGCCCTGCGGCGCGGCATGGACGACCTGATCGAATCCAGTCGCGCACGGCTCGAGCTGCTGAACGTTCCCAAGGCCACCATCGATCGCATCCGCCAGCAACGCAAGGTGACGCGCACCATCCCGCTGCTGGCGCCGCAGGACGGCTATGTCGCCGAGATCGACCTGCGCGAGGGCATGTACATCCGCCCGGACATGGAGCTCTACACCATCGCCCGCCGCGACCAGGTGTGGGTCAACGTCGATGTGCTCGAACGGCGCATGCAGTCAGTTGGCGAGGGGCAGACCGCGCGCATGCACGTGGACGGCGTCCCCGGGCGCGAATTCGAGGGCACGGTGGACTTCGTCTACCCGGAACTCGACCCGCAGTCACGCACGCTGCGGGTGCGGCTGGTCTTCGACAACGAGGACGGCCTGCTGCGCCCCAACCAGTTCGCCGAGGTCACCCTGAGCCCGGCAAACGCCCCCGAGGTGCTGACCGTGCCGTCGACCGCCATCATCCCCGCACCCGGCGGGGCACGCGTGGTGGTACGCACCGGCGAGGGTCGCTTCCGGCCGATGGTGGTGGAGACCGGCGTCGAGGCCGGTGGCTACACCGAGATCGTCTCGGGGCTGGAGGCCGGCGATCAGGTGGTCGCCTCCGGGCAGTTCCTGATCGACTCGGAGTCGAGCGTACAGGCCGCCTTCTCGCGCCTGTCCGGCTCCAGTGGCTCGGAGACGTCGAAGGAAAAGGACTCGTCCGGCAACGGCCAGTCCGGTCACCAGCACTAAGGGGAGGCAGACATGATCGAGCGACTCATCCATGCCTGCATCCGCCTGCGGGTGCTGGTCGTCCTGCTGGCCGCCCTGCTGGCCGTGGCCGGCTGGGCGAGCTGGAAGGCAACCCCGCTGGACGCGATACCGGATCTCTCCGACACGCAGGTGATCGTGAAGACCAGCTACCCGGGTCAGTCGCCGCAGGTGGTACAGGACCAGGTTACCTACCCGCTGACCACCCGGCTGCTGGCCGTGCCGGGTTCGACGGCCGTACGCGGCTACTCGTTCTTCGGCGACTCCTACACCTACGTCACCTTCGAGGAAGGCACCGACCTCTACTGGGCCCGCTCGCGGGTGCTCGAATACCTCAACCAAGCCAGCGAAGACCTGCCCGAGGGCGTCACCCCCAGCCTGGGTCCGGATGCCACCGGCGTGGGCTGGGTGTTCCAGTACGCGCTCAACGACCCCACCGGCCAGCATGATCTTTCCGAGCTGACGACACTGCAGAACTGGTTCTTGAAGTTCCAGCTCGAGTCGGTCGAGGGGGTCTCGGAAGTGGCCACGGTCGGCGGCATGGTGCGCGAGTACCAGATCGTGGTCGACCCGCAGCGCCTGCGGGTGTTCGGCATTTCGATCACCGAGCTGCGCGAGGCGATCGCGGAGGCCAACCGCGAGGTCGGCGGCGGCGTGATGGAACGCGGCGGCGCCGAGTACATGATCACCAGCCGCGGCTACCTGCAGTCGGTCGACGACATCGCGCAGATCCCGGTGGGCGTCTCGGATTCCGGCACGCCGATCACGGTCCGCGATCTCGGCCGGGTCGAGGTCGGGCCGGCCGAACGGCGCGGCATTGCCGATCTCGACGGCAAGGGCGAGGTCGTCGGCGGCATCGTGGTGATGCGCCACGGCGAGAACGCCCGCGAGGTGATCGCCGCGGTCAAGGAGAAGCTCGACGACGTCAAGTCCGGCCTGCCCGAGGGCGTGGAGGTGTTGACCACCTACGATCGCAGCGGCGTGATCGAACGGGCAGTAGCCTTCCTCGAGAAGAAGCTGGTCCAGGAGCTGATCGTGGTGGCGCTGGTCAGCCTGATCTTCCTGTTCCATCTGCGCTCGGCGTTCGTCGCCATCATCAGCCTGCCACTGGGCATCCTCGCCGCGTTCATTGTCATGCACTGGCAGGGCATCAACGCCAACATCATGTCGCTTGGCGGGATCGCGATCGCCATCGGCGCGATGGTCGATGCCGCGATCGTGATGATCGAGAACGCCCACAAGCACCTGGCCCGTTACCGGGAGCAATACGGACAGGCCCCGAAAGGCGAGGAGCACTGGCACCTGATCGGCCGCGCGGCCGCCGAGGTCGGCCCCGCGCTGTTCTTCTCCCTGCTGATCATCACCCTGTCGTTCCTGCCGGTATTCGCACTCGAAGCTCAGGAAGGACGCCTGTTCGCCCCGCTGGCCTACACCAAGACCTACGCCATGGCGGCCGCCGCCGGCCTTGCCGTGACGCTGGTGCCGGTGCTGATGGGCTATTTCATCCGCGGGCGGATCCCCAAGGAGGAAAGCAACCCGCTCAACCGCTTCTTGATCTGGGGCTATCGGCCGCTCTTGTCCGGCGCGCTGCGCTTCCCGAAGACCGTGCTGGTCGGCGCCCTGCTGCTCCTGCTCTCGGCCGTGCTGCCGTTTGCCGGCGTTTCCGGCTTTCTCTCGCCGCTCAAGTGGGGCGGGGACACGGACTGGCAGGCGCAGGTCACCGACTGGCAGTCGAGCCTCGAGCGCCAGTGGCAGGGGTGGTTCGACGGCTCACCGCGGCTCGCCGGACTGGGCTCGGGACTGGGCTCGGAGTTCATGCCGCAACTCGACGAGGGCGATCTGCTGTACATGCCCACCACCCTGCCCGGGCTGTCGGTGGGCGAGGCACGCCTGCTGATGCAGCAGGTCGACGGCCTGATCGCCCAGGAGCCGGAAGTCGAGCGCGTGTTCGGCAAGATCGGCCGGGCCAACACGGCCACCGACCCCGCCCCGCTGACCATGATCGAGACCAGCATCACGCTCAAACCGCGTGACGAGTGGGACGAGGGCGTGACGCTCGACGACCTGATCGAACGGCTCGACGAGAAGGTCGACTTCCCCAGCCTCAACAACGCCTGGGTGATGCCGATCAAGACCCGCATCGACATGCAGACCACCGGCATCCAGACGCCAATCGGCATCAAGATCACCGGCTCGGATCTGGAGGAGATCGAGGCGATCGGCCAGGAGGTGGAGACCGCGCTCAAGGGCCTGCCCGGGACGCGCAGCGCGTTCGCCGACCGCACCTCCGACGGGCGTTACGTGGTGATCACCCCCGACCGCGCCAAGGCCGCACGCGTGGGGCTGAACATCGGCGAGATCCAGCGGGTGATCAGCCTGGCCGTTGGCGGGGTCAAGGTGACCGACACCGTCGAGGGACTGGAGCGGTTCCCGGTCAGCCTGCGCTACCCGCAGGCCGACCGCGATTCGGTGGAGGCACTGCGCGATCTGCCGATCGTCACACCCACCGGGTCGACCGTCGCGCTGGGACAGGTCGCCAGCGTCGAGATCGAGTCCGGCCCACCGGTGATCAAGTCGGAGAACAGTCGACCGGCCGGCTTCGTCTTCGTCACCACCCGCGGCGTGGACCTGGGCGGCTACGTCGAACGGGCCAAGCAGGTGCTGCGCGACGAGGTCGACCTGCCACCGGGCTACGCGATCGAGTGGGCCGGCCAGTACCGCTACATGGAGCGTGCTGCCGAGCGCCTCAAGCAGGTGGTGCCGCTGACGCTGGCGATCATCTTCCTGCTGCTGTACCTGGCCTTCCGCCACGGCGGCAAGGCGGTCATGATCATGGGCACCCTGCCCTTCGCGCTGATCGGCAGCTTCTGGCTGCTGTGGGCGCTGGGCTACAACCTCTCGATCGCGGTGGCGGTGGGACTGATCGCCCTGGCTGGGGTGGCCGCCGAGTTCGGCGTGGTGATGCTGATCTACCTCGACCAGGCGATCAAGCGCCGCCAGGAGGAAGGCCAGTTCAACACGCGCGGCGACCTCAGGGACGCCCTGATGGAAGGGGCGGTGCTGCGGGTACGGCCCAAGGCGATGACCGTCGCCGTGATCCTCGCCGGCCTGATGCCGATCATGATCGGCGTGGGGACCGGCTCGGAGGTGATGTCGCGCATCGCCGCGCCGATGGTCGGCGGCATGATCACCGCACCGATCCTGTCGATGATCGTCCTGCCGGTGATCTACTGGCTGTGGCAGAGACGCAAACTCCCCACGACCACCTAAGGTGGTGCGACGACCCAGAGTAAAAATGGCCGGGGACTTCCCCGGCCTTTCTTTTGCCCAGAGGCACGCGGCGCGCGTTTGGCCTTGCCCCTGCCAAACGAGGGATAGCGACTCACCGTCAGTCGCGCGCCACCGGCTGGCGTGAGTCCCGAATCTCCGTCAGGCAGGCCTCGGGCAGAAAGCTGTCCGCTCGCGCCTCGCGCAATTCCAGGGCATAGCGCTCGGGCGGGTCGTCGAGAAAGCTGCCCTTGCGCACGTAGGGAAAGATCTCGTCATAACGTCGGATCGAATCCGGACTGATCCGACGGTAGAGGTGGGTGCGGTTGAGCGCCTCGGGGTGGCGCAACCCGGCGGACGACAGCAGGTCCGACGTCGCCGCCAACGTGCCTTGGTGGAAATGGCAAACCCGTGAGCCCTTATCGGACACGACCAGCCCCCGATAGAGATTGGGGTTCTGTGTTGCCACGCCCGTGGGACAGCGATTGCTGTTGCACGTCAACGACTGGACGCAACCCAGCGCCAGCATCATGCCGCGCGCGCTGTTGCAGAGGTCCGCCCCCAGGGCGAGATTCTTGACCAAATGAAAACCGGTGAAGATCTTGCCCGAGGCGATCACCCGGATGTGCTGGCGAATGCCGAAACCCGTCAGGCTGTCGTCGACGAAGGCCAGGGCCTCGCGCAGGGGCATCCCCACGGAGTTGGTGTACTCGATCGGCGCCGCACCAGTCCCCCCTTCACCACCATCGACGGTGATGAAGTCCGGGTAGATCCCGCGTTCGACCATCGCCTTGCCGATCGCAAGGAATTCACTCTTGCGACCAATCGCGAGCTTGATCCCCACCGGCTTGCCGTCGCTGAGATCGCGCAGCCGCTCGACGAAGTCGATCAGGCCCAGCGGCGAATCGAAGGCGCTGTGAACCGGCGGGGAATTGATGCGCGTGCCCGGCGGCACGTCACGAATCGCCGCGATCTCGGCGGTATTCTTCTCGGCCGGCAGGATCCCGCCATGGCCAGGCTTGGCCCCCTGCGAGATCTTGAGCTCGATCATCTTGACCTTCGGCAGACAGGCGCGCTCACGGAAGGTCTCGGCACAGAACCGACCCTGGTCATCCCGACAACCGAAATACCCCGTCCCGATCTGCCAGACCAGATCGCCACCGTGTTCGAGGTGATAGGGGCTCAGCCCACCCTCGCCGGTGTTATGCGAGAAGCCGCCGAGCCGCGCGCCGCGGTTCAACGCCAGAATGGCGGTGGGGCTGAGTGACCCATAGCTCATGGCGGAGATGTTGAGCACACTGGCGGAGTACGGCTGCCTGCATTGCGGACCACCCACCGTCACGCGCAGGTCGGGGTCGATCTCGTCGACGTCGATGGCCGCCATCGACTGGGCCAGCCACTCGTATCCCAACCGATACGTATCGACGCGCGTGCCATAGGGCACCGTCTCGCTCTGTTGCTTGGCGCGCTGGTAGACCACCGAGCGGAACATGCGGCTGATCGGCCTGCCATCGGTGTCCGATTCCAGCAGGTACTGGCGGATGAATGGCCGCATCCGCTCCATCAGCCACCGCCCTCGCGCGACCAGGGGAAAGTTGCGACGCAATGAATGCCGCGGCTGTGCCATGTCGTACAGCCCGAGGGCAATCAGGGGGAGCACCACCAGGAAAGCCCACCACATAGGTGACCAAAGAAACCCAATCGCGCCGATCAGGGCGATCGATAGAACGGCAAAGAAGAGAAAACGCCAATGCATGTGAGCGCCCTACGAGTTCGAAGTATCCGGTCCGCCAGCTAGCGGTGTCGACGTGGCAGCACGAGGACAGTCCTAACCATGCCCCATCCCCGTTGGTGCGAAACCATCGCGTGGTTCCACGAAGGTCCCCTGGAACTGTGCTCGCAGCGCCGGGTTGTCTGCAACTCGAACGCCAACGAATGGCTCGCATTGAGAAAACCCCTGTCGGTCGGGTTGGTACCCACCGGACAGGGGTCAGTTCAATTTGCGGACCGTTCTTCAATGTCTCGCCTGGCTGGCAATCCAGCGCCGCGCGCGGGGGCACTTCGCGCGTCATTCAGCGCCAGTGGCGGCCCGCGCAAACCCATCGAGTGCCTGGCCGACCTTCTCCTGCACCGGCGCGGCACAATCGCCGATCCCGTGTCGTTCGACGAGGTAGTCGGCCGTGTTGTAGGCCACCTTGACGATATCCCCGTCTTCCCAGATCAGCATCTTCATCGGCAAGTCGATCGCCACCGTCGGAGCACACTTCATCAACTGGGTGCCTGCCGCTGGGTTGCCGAAGATCACCAGCCGCGTCGCAGGCATCTCCATGTCAACCGTCTTGGCGTTGGCCTGGTGATCGACCTGTGCCATGACCGTCAGGCCCTTGCCCTCGACCGCCTCGACCAGCCGCTCTTCGGTCTCGGCCACGCTGTACTGGCTTTCCAGCGTCGCCAGGCCATTACCCGCCAGGGCCGTGGCCGGCAGCACGAGGGCTGACGAGACCAACAAGGCGGCTCGCATTTTCGAAAACATCGTGTTGCGGTTCATCACTTCACTCCATTTGTTGTCTTGGGGAAACAGGGACAGGGTTAGTTCACGCCGACGGCGGTGTCCAGGCATTGCCCTGCATTGGTTCATCCACCGGTGTATCCGCCAGGTGGTTGGTGTAATTGCTCAAGGTCTTCTGCGCGATGCCCACCAGCACGTCGAACAGCTGGGACGGCTCGTAGCCGGCATCGAAGAAGCGCTGCTGAGTCGCCTCGCTCGGCCATCCTCGACGATCAACCATGTCGCGGGTTAACTGGCGCAGCGCCTCCAGCCTGGGATCATCGATCGGCTGATCGTTACGGATCGCCTCGACCACGGTGGCATCCACTCCCACCATTCCCGCGGTTGTCGTGTGCGCGGCCATGCAGTAGTGGCACTCGTGGTAGCGGCTGACGGTCAGGAGCACCACATGCTGCTCGGCGGCATCGAATCCGGTCTTCGACTGGAAGATGTCGGAAAGCGACAGGTACGCCTCGGCCAGTGCCGGGGACTGGGCCATGATGCCGATCAGATTGGGCAGGAAACCGAACGCCGCGGTGGCCTGTTCGATCGGGGCGGCAGCCTTGTCTGGCGCGGTTTCGGCGGTATGGACGGGATAACGGTCGGACATTGTCACGGCTCCTTCGCGGGATATAATTGAGCACACGTTCAACTAACGCGAAACGTATACCACCGCGAACGATCGTTCAAATAAGCGCGGGCAACGCACCAGCGACTAGGATTGATGACCACCATGGCAAGAACGGCGGCTTTCGAACGCGACCAGGTACTGACCGAGGCGATGACGCTCTTCTGGTCACGAGGTTACAACCGCACCTCGATGCGCGACCTCACCCAGGCAACGCGACTCAACCCGGGCAGCCTCTACGCGGCCTTTGGTAACAAGCAGGGCCTGTTCCTGGAGTCGGTCGACCTGTACACCCGGGCATTGCGCCGGGAAACCGAGGCCACGCTGGGCGGGGAAGGAAATGCCGCCGCACGGATTCGACGATTCTTCGACAACCTGCTGGATGCCTCGGCGCACGACCCGACGAACAAGGGCTGCCTGCTGATCAACACACTGATCGAGGCACCGGCCGACGAGCCGGAACTGCGTCGGCGGGCCGGCGAGGCACTGAAATACGTCGAGGGTCGTTTTGCCGAGGTGCTCGACGAAGGACAGGACGACGGTTCGATTCAAACGGCGACGCCCCCGCGACACCAGGCACGCTTGCTGATGACGGGCATCTTCGGCTTGCGCGTCTACGCCCGGATGCCGGAGGGGCGGGAACACGCCGTCGAGATCGTCGACACCCTGCTACAGGGTGTTATTCAGGCGGGGTAATCCATTGATCACCAACTATGGGCATGCCCGCCTCGCGATTGAGAACTGATCCAGCGACTCCACATCGACACGCCTTGCTCCCGCGCCAGTCACCCTCCATTCCTGCAGGCAACTACTCTTTCGACGCCGCCTGACCTTCGGAGGAATCGGACAACGCCTCGGTCAGCTCGGCGGCCGTCAACGGGCGCGGCTCCTGGGTCACCGGATCGAGCGAGGCGATGTCCTTCTCGGCGGAGACGGTCTTGAGATCGCGGAACTTGCGCGCGCTGGGCAGCACGCGGGACTCGAGCGTACCCACGGAGCTGTTGTAGGCATCCACGGCCTGATTGAGCCGATTGCCCACCTTGTTCCAGTGATCCGCCAGCGTGCCGATGCGCTCATAGAGCTCCTTGCCCAGCGCGGCCACCTCGGCGGCATTCTGCGCCATGGCCTCCTGCCGCCAGCCGTAGGAGACGGCCTTCAACAGCGCGATCAGGGTGGTGGGGCTCGCCGGGATGACGCGGTTCTCGGCGCCGTACTCGATCAGCCCCGGGTCCTCGGCCAGCGCCGCGGAGAAGAAGGCCTCGCCCGGAACGAACAGCACCACGAACTCCGGTGACGGGTCGAACTGGTCGAAGTAGCTCTTCTTCGCCAACTGGCCGACGTGATTGCGTACCTGGCGGGCATGGTGGACCAGTGCGGCCTTGCGGGCGGTCTCGTCGTGCGCCTCGACGGCCTGCAGGTAGGCGTCCACCGGCGCCTTGGCATCGACCACCACCTGCCGACCACCGGGCAGGTGGACGATCATGTCGGGGCGCAGGCGGCCGGCCTCGGTGGACTGGCTGACCTGCTCCTCGAAGTCGCAGTGTTCGAGCATGCCGGCCATTTCGACCACGCGCTTGAGTTGCAGCTCGCCCCAGCGCCCGCGCGCCTGCGGCTGGCGCAAGGCCTTGACCAGGTCCGCGGTCTCGCGGTGCAGCCGCGGCAGGTGGGTCTGCAGCAGGTCGTTGACCTGCTGGCTCAAGGCCGAATAGGCGCCGGTACGCGCCTGCTCGAGCCCGTCGAGCTTGGTATCGAATTTCTCCAGGCGCTCGCGGATGGGCGCGGTGAGCTGCTCGATCGCCTTGTGGCGCGCCGAGAGGTCATCCTTCGCCTGGTGCTGGAAGCGCTCGAGATTCTCGCGGGCCAGCTTGAGAAAGGATTCGTTGTTGCGCGACAGCGCATCGGCCGACAGCCCCTTGAAGGCATCCGAGAGCTTCTCGCGCGCCTCATCGAGAAGCTTCAATTTCTCCTCGGCCGCCTCGCGCTCGCGTTCGAGCCGTTCGGTCAGCTCGGCCTTCTCCGACTTGAGCGCACTGGTAGTCGACCGCTCGGCATCCAGCGCGGCCTGCGCCTCGCGCCGGCGGGTCTCGAGCGCATCACGCATCTCGACCAGATGCTGGCGCTCGGCCTCATGGCGGGCTGCCATGGTGCGCGACTCCGCCAGCTCATCCCGGGCGGTGCGCAGGGCCACGGTCTCGTCCTCGAGCAGGGTCTCGAGGCGCTCGTGTTCCGCGGCCAGTCGGTCGCGTTCCCTGGCTTCCGCCCGCAGCCGCGCCGCCAGCCAGGCGGTCGCCACCAGCATGACCAGCGCGACCGCTACCAGCCCCCAGGCAACCGGGTTGTCGATCAGCACGTCGATGGACGTCATGCGGTCTCTCCTTCATCCACCGGCCAGGGCGTGCCCGCCCGGCGGTGCGTGTCTAGTAATTGGCGCGCCTCGGCCACGTCCGCCCCGATCTGCTCGACCAGGGCATCCAGCGATTCGAAGCGTCGTTCGTCGCGGATGTCGGCGAGGAATTCGACCGTCGCCAACTGCCCGTAGAGATCGCCGTCGAAGTCGAGAACGAACACTTCCAGTCGCGCCTCGGCGCCATCGACGGTCGGGCGGGTACCGATATTGGCCACGCCAAAACGCGGTCCGCCGTCGATGCCGCTCATCCGCACCAGAAAGACTCCGCGCAACGGCGACAGCCGGCGTCGCAACGCGATGTTCGCGGTGGGAAAGCCCAGCTGCCGCCCGCGCTTGTCGCCGTGCATCACCCGCCCGCAGAGAAAGAACGGATGGCCCAGCAGGCGCGCGGCGGCGGCCACGTCACGGGCCTCGAGCGCCGCACGCACCCGCGTCGAGGAGACGCGCTCGCCATCGAGGGTGACCGTCACCGCCCGCTCGACGCCGAATCCCAGCCGCGGCCCCATCGATTCCAGCAGGGCGAAATCGCCGGCGCGCTTGGCGCCGAAACGAAAATCGTCACCGATCACCACGTGCCGGGCGCCCAGCGCCTCGACCAGCAACTCGTTCACGAACGCCTCGGCCGACATCCCGGCCAGGCGCGCATTGAATGGCATCAACACCAGCCGGTCGATCACGCCCAGCGCCTCGAAGGCCTGAAAACGCTCGCGCAGGCGGGTCAGCCGCGCCACCGGCGGAACACCGTGACGCTCGGCGAAGAACTCGCGCGGCAGCGGCTCGAAGATCACCACCGTCAGCGGCAGGTCCAGCGCGTCGGCCCGTTCGGCCGCCTGCCGGATCACCGCGCGATGCCCACGATGCACGCCATCGAAATTGCCGATGGTGACCACCGCACCGCCGACCGGGGCGGCGTCAGGTGGCGTTGTCCCGTGAGACAGGCGGATGAGGTCCATTCGGGCTTCCTTCAATTACGTTCCGTCATTGACGCTCGCGGGGCACCAGGCGATCGAAGGCGACCACCGATACCAGGCGCCGCGGGGTCTGCCCCATTGCCGCGGCAGCCGCAACGAATACCGCCACGCCAAGCATGATCAGGCCGAGCACCGCCCCGAGCCGCTCGAACCACGCCCAGGCAGACCAGACCTCGGCGGCCGGGCTCATCCAGAGCAGCAGACCGGCCATCGCCAACGCGGCGAGCGTGATATGGCCGATGAAGCGACGCGTGCCGGGCTCGACCCGCCAGACCCCACGCTGGCGCAGGGTCCAGCCCAGCAGAAGGGCGTTGACCCAGGCGGCCATCACGGTGGTCAATGCAAGCCCCACGTGGGCGAGATTGCCGCCCAGCCAGATGATCCACGGCACCACCAGCAGCGCCTTGAAGACCAGATTGGCGCCCACCGAGATCACCGCGATGCGCACCGGGGTCACCGTGTCCTGCCGGGCGAAGAAGCCCGGCGCGAAGATCTTGATCAGCAGGAACGCCGGCAGGCCGAGGGCATAGGCGACCATCGCCATCGACACCATCTGCGTGTCGGTGGGCGAGAACGCGCCGTACTCGAACAGCGTCGCCAGGATCGGCACCGACAGCCCGATAAGGCCGGCCATCGCCGGCACGCCGATCAGCAGGGTCAGGCGCAGCGCGCCGTTGACGGTGCGATTGTAATCCTCGTCGCTGCCCCGGGCGAACGCGCGCGACAGCGCCGGCAGGATCACCGTGCCGATCGCCACCCCGAACACCCCCAGCGGCAGTTCGACCAGCCGGTCGGAGTAGTACAGCCAGCTCACCGAGCCGGCCACCAGCAAAGAGGCGAGGATGGTGTCGATCAGCAGGTTGATCTGGGTGACCGAGGCGCCGAACATCGCCGGCAGCATCAGCCGCAAGGTCTTGCGCACGCCGGGATGTCGACCGATCCGCGGCCGGGGCAGCAGCCCCAGCCGGGCGAGAAACGGCAGCAGGAAGAACAACTGCAGGATGCCGGCGACGAACACACCCCAGGCCAGCGCCATCACCGGCTCGTCAAAGAACGGCGCGGCGACCAATGTCGCGCCGATCAGGCTCAGGTTGAGCCAGATGGGCGCGAGCGCCGGCATGGCGAACCGGCCAAAGGCGTTCAGGCTACTGGCGACGAAGGCGGTCAGCGAGATGAACAACAGGTACGGGAAGGTGATCATCAGCATCGTCTCGGCCAGCTCGAGCTGGGCCGGATCGTCGGTGAAGCCCGGTGCGAACAGCAGGACCAGCAGCGGTGCCCCGGCCAGCCCCAGGGCGACGACCACCGCGACGATCGCCGCCAGCGTGCCGAACATGTAATCGACGTAACGCTTGAGCTCCTCGCGCGTCGAGGTCTCGCGGTACTCGGACAGCACCGGCACGAACGCCTGCTGGAAAGCGCCCTCGGCGAACAGCCGGCGCAGGAAGTTCGGAATCTTGAAGACGACGAAGAAGGCGTCCATCGACGCACTGGCGCCGAACACCCGCGCGAGCAGCATGTCGCGGACGAAACCCAGCACCCGCGAGATCATCGTCATGCCGCCGAAAGCCGCGCTGCTCTTCCAGATGCTCATGCGGTCAATTCCTCCCGACTCCCGCGCTCGTCTGCATCAATCAACCGAAGTAGCTCGGTTCCGGTCGCCTGTGACGCGAGGCGGTTCCGCACTACCGCCGTGCTCAGCGACCGGGGCGATTTTCTTTGCTCGCGTGAAAGAAAACCGCCGAAAAGAAAAGCGCCGGATGTTTCGCCGCGCGCGGCGCGGTTCCCTGCGTTTCTCGCTCCAGCCGAGCCGTGCCGACGGGCATCCCTGCTCGACGGCACGGTTGCGCGCGTCCCTGCGCGCAATCCTTCGGACTGATTCGGCTTCCACTGCGATACTCGGCGAAACATACGGGGATCGACTCGCCCTCTGGTGGTCTTGTTTATTTCAGTGAACACAGCCGTTGGGATCACGGCGTCCTTTCGGAGGCTTCCAGCCCCCATAACGGCGCCACCACGTCCCAGACATTCTCCAGCACCTGCTTCTGCCCCTCGGCATTCGGGTGGATGCCGTCGTCGAACATCAACTCGCGATCGTCGGCGGCTCCTTCCAGGAGGAAGGGCAGCCCCGGGAGATCATTCTCCTCCGCAAGTCGGGCGTACATGGCGGCGAAGGGATCGGCGTAGGCCGGGCCGTAGTTGCTGGGCAGCATGATGCCCAGCAACACCACCTCCGCACCGTAAGCCTCGGCCCGGTCGATCAGGGTCTGCAGGTTGGTCTCGATGACGCCCAACGGCAGTCCGCGCAGGCCGTCGTTGGCGCCCAGTTCCAGGAGCACCCAGTCGTAGGCACCGGTATTGAGGACCTCGGGCAGGCGGGTGAGCCCGCCGGAGGTGGTCTCGCCGCTGGCCGAGGCATTGGTAATCTCGAACAAGCCTGGAACGCGCTGGTCCAGGCGTTCACGCAGCAGCGCGACCCAACCGTCCTCGGCCGGCAGCTTGTAGGCCGCCGAGAGCGAATCGCCGAATACCAGCACTTGCGTCGCCCCCTGCGTCGGCGCAGACGGGCTGTCGTCACCTATACTCGCGCCGACTCCGAAACACAGCAGCAACAGCCCGGCGATACCAGCCGACAAACGACTTCCGAGCATTCTCCATGTCCTCATCCGATACCCCCCGAGACGACAGCCAGCCAATCCTGACCGTCGAGGGCGTCACGCAGACCGTGCGCACGCCCGAACCGCTGACCATTGTGCATGAGGCCACCCTGCAAATCTTCCCCGGCGAGGCCGTCGCGCTGGTCGGTCCGTCGGGGGCCGGCAAGTCGACGCTGCTGGCGCTGATGGCCGGGCTGGATACGCCCACCGCCGGTCGGATCACGCTGGCCGGCCAGTCGTTGGAGGACCTGGACGAAGACGGCCGAGCGGCGGTGCGCGCCGGGCATGTGGGCTTCGTGTTCCAGTCTTTCCAGCTGATCGACGGACTCAACGCGTTGGAGAACGTCGCCCTGCCCTTGGAACTGGCGGGCGAACGTGGCGCGGAGGCCCGGGCACGCGAGGCACTGGTGGAGGTCGGCCTGGGTGAGCGGCTTGCCCACATGCCCCGCCAACTCTCCGGCGGCGAGCAGCAGCGTGTCGCACTGGCGCGCGCCTTCGTGATCGAACCGGACATCCTGTTCGCCGACGAACCCACGGGCTCGCTGGACACGGCCACCGGCGAGCACGTCATCGACCTGCTCTTCCGCCTGCGCGAACGCCACCGGACCACCCTGGTGCTGGTGACCCACGACCCGGCCCTGGCCGCCCGCTGCGACCGGGGCTTCGAGGTGAATGCCGGCCGGGTCAGCGACTGGCAACCCGATCCGGATGCGCTTCGGGGTCCGAAATAATGGCCGGGGCCATGCACAACGCCCGACTGGCCTGGCAAGGGCTGGTACGCGAGGTGCAAAACGGGCTGCTCACGCCCATGCTGCTCGCCCTGCTGGTGGCCGTGTCGGCGGTGACGGCGGTGGGTTTCTTCGTCGACCGCGTCGACGGGGCGATGCGTGCACAGGCGGCCCAGTTCCTCGCCGCCGACGCCCGGGTGGAATCGCCCGATCCGCTCGACGAGGTCGTCGGGATCGCCCAGGAACTGGAACTGACCACCAGCCGGCACGTCAGCTTTCCCACCGTGGCACTCGCCGGGCAGCAGAGCCAGCTGGTCGGCGTCAAGGCAGTCGACGGCGCCTACCCGCTGCGCGGCGACCTGCGCATCGACGACGGCGAGACGGTGAGCACGGTCGAGCACGGCCCGCCACCGGGGCAGGCCTGGATCGCCCGACGCGCCCTGCTCTCACTGGACGCGGCGATCGGCGATTCGATCGCGGTGGGGCAGTCAGAGCTGACGATCGGCGCGGTGCTCGAACGCGAACCCGACGTGGGCAACATCTTTGCCCAGGCCGCGCCCAGGTTGATGATCCACCACGACGATCTGGCCGCCACCGGGCTGGTGACCGACACCAGCCGCGTCGAACACGCCCTGCTGCTGGCGAGCGATGCCACCGATCGCGACGCCCGGTTCGAGCGACTCGCCGAGCGCCTGCCCGACCGCTTGCAGCTGGAACGCCCGGAATCCAGCCAACCGGCGTTCGAGACCGCCTTCGACCGCGCCGCGCGCTTTCTCGGCTTGGCCTCGGTGGTCGCCGTGCTGCTCGCTGGCGCGGCGCTGGTGATCGCGGCACGACACTACAACCGCGTGCAGCAGGGGGCAGCCGCGCTGATGCGCGCACTGGGCGCGTCCTCCAAGCAGATCGGGGCGATCTACCGCTGGCGCCTGCTGATGTTGGCCCTTCTGGCCGCCATCCCGGGCATCGCCATCGGCGCGCTCACGCAATTGCTGCTCGCCGACCTGATGGCACAGGTGCTGGAGGTCGACCTGCCGCCACCGGGATTCACACCGGTGGCGCTGGGACTGGCGGTCGCGCTGGTCGCGTTGTTCGGCTTCGCCCTGCCCAGCCTGGTGCAGCTCAAGCACACCCCGCCGCTGCGGGTGCTGGTCGAGCACGCGGTCGCGCCCAGCCCTGCGGCGACGCTGCTGTTCGGCGCGGGTATCGCCGCGATCACGCTGCTGGTCTGGTTCCAGGCCCGCGATGCCGCGCTGACGTTGTGGGTGCTGGTCGGGCTGGGGGCGAGCCTGCTGGTCTTCCTGGCCGTGGCCTGGCTGCTGGTGACGCTGCTGCGCCGCTGGCCGGCCCGGGGCGTGGCCCGCTTCGGGCTGGCGCGCATGGCACGCGCCCGCTGGATGTCCGCCACCCAGATCGCCGCGCTCGCGCTGGGCGTGACCGCGGTGCTGCTGCTCTCGGTGGTCCGTTCGGACCTGATCGATGCCTGGGAGCGCCAGATCCCGACCGATGCACCCAACATCTTCGCCATCAATATCCAGCCCGAACAGGTCGATGGCATGCGCGCCTTCCTGCAGGATGCCGGCATCGAGAACGCCAGCTTCTACCCCATGTTGCGTGCCCGCTGGACCGAACTGGACAACGATCCGGTGGACAAGGCGCGCTACGATGGGCGCGCCCATCGACTGGCCACGCGGGAATTCAACCTCTCCGTGGGCGAGGAAGCCGCCGCGCACAACCGCGTCACCGCCGGCTATCTGGGCGACGAGGGTTTCTCGGTGGAAGAGGGTATTGCCGAGACGCTCGGCTGGTCGCTGGGCGACCGGTTGACCTTCACCGTGGACGGCCGAGAGGTGACCGGCCCGATCACCTCGCTGCGTGAAGTCGACTGGGACTCGATGCGACCGAACTTCTTCGTCATCGCCAGCTCATCGCTAATGGACGGCGTGGCCACGCAGTACATCACCAGCTTTCATTTCCCCGACGGCGCGCCGGAAACACAGGTGGCACTGCTGCGCGAGTTTCCCACGGTGACGCTGTTCGACGTCTCTCGGATCCTCGACGAGGTGCGCACGCTGATCGACCGGGCCAGCCAGGCGGTGGAGTACGTGTTCGCCTTCACGCTGGCCGCCGGCCTGGTGGTGCTGCTGGCCGCCTTCGGTGCAAGCGAGCGCCAGCGCATCCACGACGCCGCCGTGTTGCGGGTAATGGGCGCGAGTCGCGGCAAGGTGGTCGCCGCGCTGTGGATCGAGTTCCTCACCCTCGGGCTGTTGGTGGGAATGCTCGCGGCCGTTGCCGCGATGGCCGTCGGCGCCACGCTCTCGGCCCGGGTATTCGGCCTGCCGCTGGCGTTCAACCCCGGCTTGCTCCTTTGGGGGCTGGGCGCCGGCCTTCTGCTCGCGGCCCTGGTCACGCCGCTGCTGGCCCGCCGAATGACAAGTATCGCCCCGGCCCGCGCATTGCGGGGCTGATTGCAGCAGGATGCGTGGAACCGAGCCTATGGGGCTTGTTTACCGCCCTTCTCCTCATTTCGACGCGCATCGCGAACGAAAACACCGCTTTTCCGACGATCGAGATCGAACAGCCCAATGGTCTCGAACAGCGAACTGAGCTTCGTGTAGCCGTAATTGCGCGGATCGAAGTCATTGGCTGTCTTGCTCATGTAATTGCCGACCAGGCTCAGATTGGCCCAACCATTCTCGTCCGACGTCGCCTCGACAGCCGCACGCGCGAGCCGCACCAGCGCCGTGTCACCCCGCAGTTCCTTGCCACCACGGGGCTTGTGCACGGGCATGACGTCCTCTTCCTCGGGCGCGGTGAACACTTCGGTGTAGATGAAGCGGTCACAGGCTGAGACGAAGGCCTTCGGTGTTTTCTTTTCGCCAATGCCAAAGACACTCAGTCCCGATTCGCGGAGCCGTGCGGCCAGGCGGGTGAAATCACTGTCGCTGGATACGATGCAGAATCCCTCGAAGCGATTCGTGTAAAGCAGGTCCATGGCATCGATGATCATTGCGCTGTCGGTGGCGTTCTTGCCGCTGGTGTAACCGAACTGTTGCATGGGCTGAATGGAATGATCCAGCAACACCGCCTTCCACTTGCCCAGTCGCGGGGTGGTCCAATCGCCGTAAATCCGCTTTACGTGGGCGACGCCGATCTTGGCCACTTCGGCCATCAAGCCATCCACTATGCCCGGCTGGGCGTTGTCAGCGTCAATCAGAACAGCGAGTGAGAGGTTCGAGCCATGTCCGTTGGCCATGATGAATTCCTTTCGTTATTGGCCCTTTGATGGCCCTTGCGTTATGTATGGCGTGCATTCCGGCAATCATCAGGCAAAGAGATCGTCGATTTCGTCCCAGAGGGCGCGGTAGGCCTGGTTGGCCGGGTGGCGCGGCTCGCGGTAGACGGAGGGCTGCTGGTCCTCGCCCATCTGCTCGACAACTGAGGCGTAGGGGATTTCGCTGTCGAGTAGCTCGGGGATGTCGTGGCGATGGCGGTCGGCGAACTCGCGGTGCATGCGCCGGCGACGGTCGACCAGGGAGAGGAAGGCGCGCAGCCGTTCGGGGTTGATGTGGCGCTCGTCGAGGTGGCGCTTCAATTGGAACCAGGTGCGTTCGGACAGGTGGGTGGGCACCATCGGCACCAGCACCATGTCGGCCGCGCGCAGTACGTTGTCCGCCAGCAGCGACAGTCCCGGCGGCGCGTCGATCCAGATTTCCTCGAACTGTTCGGCGAGCGGGTCGATCAGCTTGGCCAGCCGATAGCCGGCATCCTTCTTGTCAGCGAGATGGTGCTCGATCGCCTGCTGACCGGGCAGTGCAGGCAGTACCCAGAGGTGGTTGTGGATGGTGGGGCGGACCGAGGCAGCCAGCCCCTTGGGCTTGAGGAGCTTCTTGACCGACCGCTCCGCACCCGCCTCCGATTGCAGGTACCACGACGCCGCGCTTTGCGGGTCGAGATCCCAGACCAGCACGCGCCGACCGGCCGCCGCCGACAACGCCGCCAGGTTGACCGCCGCGGCGGTCTTGCCCACCCCGCCCTTGACCGAATACAGCGCCACCGTCTGGGCCATGCCTCTCCTGCTCCTGCCTCGATTGAACGTCCAGCCGAGCATAGCATCGGGCGGGGGCGGACTTTGTGACAGCCGGCACCGACGGTCACGAGCGAAGCGCTGGTTTCCCGTCAGTGCTCGCCCAGTTCCTTGAGCTTGCGGGTGACGGTGTTGCGCCCCCAGCCGATCAGCGCGGCTGCCTTCTGCTTGTGCCCACCGGTGTAGGCCAACGCGGCCTGCAGCAGGGTGCGCTCGAAGGCCGGCCCGGCGGTGGCGAGCAGGTCCTGGTCGCCGGCCTTGAGCCGGGCATCGGCCCAGCGCGACAGGTCGCTGGTCCAGCGCGAGAGCAACTGGTCGTCGCCAGCGACGGCGTGCTCGCCGCCCAGCCCTTCGGTGATGGTATCGGGCAGGTCGTCGATGCTGATCTCGTTGCCCGGCGCCATCACGGTCAGCCAGCGGGCGATGTTCTCCAGCTCGCGGACGTTGCCCGGCCAGGGGTAGTCGCACAGGCGGGCCTCGGCGGCGCGGGTGAGGGTCTTGACCGGCACGCCCAGTTCCTCGGCGGCGCGGACCAGGAAAAAGCGCATCAGCTGCGGGATGTCCTCGACCCGCTCGCGCAGGGAGGGCAGCTTGAGGCGAATGACGTTCAGCCGGTGGTAGAGGTCCTCGCGGAAACGCCCCTCCTTGACCAGCTCCTCGAGCCGCTGGTGGGTCGCGGCGATCACGCGCACGTCGCTCTGGATCAGCGAGGTACCGCCGACGCGGTAGAAGTGGCCGTCGGAGAGCACCCGCAGCAGGCGGGTCTGCAACTCCAGCGGCATGTCACCGATCTCGTCGAGGAACAACGTGCCGCCCTGCGCCTGCTCGAACCGGCCGCGCCGCTGGGCGGCCGCGCCGGTGAACGCGCCCTTCTCGTGGCCGAAGAGCTCGGATTCCAGCAGGTCCTTGGGGATGGCCGCGGTATTGAGGGCGACGAACGGCCCGTCGCGACGCTGACTGTGCCGGTGCAGGGCCCGGGCGACCAGTTCCTTGCCGGTGCCGGACTCGCCGTTAATCAGCACGGTGACCGACGAGCGCGCCAGCCGACCGATGGCGCGGAAGATCTCCTGCATGGCCGGGGCATTACCGATCAGCTCCGAGCCGGACTCGGCCTCCTCCGGCACGGCGGCATGCTGCGCGCGTTCCCGCGAGGCGTCATAGGCCCGCTCGGCCAGGCGCACCGCCTCGTCGATGTCGAACGGCTTGGCGAGATAATCGAACGCCCCCTTTTCGAAGGCACCCACCGCGCTCTCGAGGTCCGAGTGTGCGGTCATGATCACCACCGGGATCTCTGGGTGCTCGACGGCCAGCCGGGTAAGGAAGCTCAAGCCGTCCTCGCCGGGCATGCGGATGTCCGAAAAGATCACGTCCGGCAGGTCGCCGCGATCGAGCCGGGCCTGGGCGCTGGCCACCTCGTCGAAGGACTCCACGGCGAAGTCGGTGGTGGCGAGCGCTCGTTCCAGGACCCAGCGGATGGCCTGATCGTCGTCGATCACCCACAGGCGGGGGATGGGACGTCCATTGTTCGGCTTGTCGGCGGCTTGCATGGTCGGCTCACTCAGTCGGAGAAAGAGATGTTTTCCGCCCCGGGGCATGGTCGCCGTCGGGGTGGATGGGCAGGATCAGGGAAAACCGCGTGAGGCCACGCTTGGGCACGAACTCGATCATGCCCTGGTGGCGCTCGGCGATGGTCTGGGCCAAGGACAGTCCCAGCCCGCTGCCACCGGCCCGGCCGCTGACCATCGGCAGGAACAGGGTCTCGACCAGGTCCTCGGGCACGCCAGGGCCGTTGTCCTCGACGTCGATGCGCACGGCCAGACGGTGGCGCTTGCCGTGGATGGTGAACTGGCGCATCACGCGGGTGCGGAAGGTCAGCCGCGGCTCTGGCGTGTTGCCCTCGCGCATGGCCTGGACGGCATTGCGGGCGAGGTTGAGCAGCACCTGCACCAACTGGTCGCGATCAGCCCAGACGTCGGGGATCGACGGGTCGTAGTCCAACTGCCAGTCGAGCGGTTTGTCACCGGCCTCGATCCGCAGCAGCTGACGGACCTGCTCGAGCGGCTCGTGGACGTTTACCCAATGGCAGTCCGGCCGGTCGATCGGGCCGAGCATGCGGTCGATCAGCCCGCGCAGGCGATCGGTCTCCTGCAGGATGATGCGGGTGTACTCGGTCAGGCGGTCGTCGGGCAACTCGCGTTCCAGCAACTGCGCCGCCCCACGCAGGCCGCCCAGCGGGTTCTTCAGCTCGTGGGCCAGCCCGCGCATCATCTGCCGGGTGGTCATCTGCAGGGAATTGATGCGCGCGTCACGCGAGATGCGCAGGTGACGCTCGATGTCGTTGAATTCGAGCATCACCCGAGCGCGGGGGTAGTCCGGTCGCGGCGTGATCGCGCAGTCGGCCACGCGGGTGGACTCGTGGGCCAGCACCAGCTCGATCTCGCGCAGGGTCATGACCTGCTGCGAGACCAGCGCCTCGCGGATGGTCTCGGCGAGCAGGGGATTGGCGGCGAACACCGTGTCGAAGCCCGATTTGAGCGCGGCGCTGTAGCTGGTGCCGAGAAACTGCTCGGCCGCCGAGTTGAGATAGATCGGCCGATTGCGCTCGTCGAGCACCACGATCGCGGTGTTGAGGGTGTCGGCAAGCCGGGGCTCGGATCTCGGGTTCATGCACTGCTCCACCGGGCGCGAAACGATCGACAGGCCAGGCCTGCCGGGCGGCTGACGATTTTGGTGCAATTAGCGTGCCCGGCCGAGAACCGGTGGACGGACCATGACGGATCGCATGGTGACGGGGTTTGCCCTGATTGCCAGCCCGAGCCGGGGAGTTTGGCCAGCAAACGATTGCACCAGGTCAGTGCATGAGAATAGACGATCGCACCGTTATTGGGAGGGCGTCATCAATTGAAAACGCACCGGCGCACTCTCCTTGACGACCTCGCCGTCGCGGTGGATCTGCGCCACCAGCACGTGCTCGCCGGGCGCAAGCCCGTTGATCAGGTGACGACGTCCGGAGGAGTCACGCACGCGCGGCTCGCCATCGACGAGGATGCGTATTCGATCGCCGCCCTGCAGGTTCGGCTGCATCACCAGCGCAACCGTGATGCTGCCCTGCAGACGACTGGCCACCTCGCCATCGGCTGGCTCGACGATGGCCAGATGCTGGTAGCCCGCGGGTTCGTCGCCTGCCTCGCGCGATGCGGCATCCTTGCCAGCCTCCGCGCCCGTCGTCTCGCCCGATCCTGCCGGAGCGTCGCGGGGTACATCGGCAGACGGCTCGGGACGGTCCGTCGGGGCGGACTCGCCCTGGCGAGGCTCGGGCACGTCCACCGGCGTCATGGGGATCACCGGGGCATCCTCGACCTCGTGGACGGCCGCGCCCTCGACCGGCTCGTCGGTGAACACCGTCTCGCCGGCGCTGTTGGTGTACTGGTAGATCTTGGCGGCCGACAGGGGTTGGGCCAGCACCAGCAGCAGGGGCCAGAGCAGGTGGACGCGACGCGGCGATCTTCCAGTGACGACTCGCATGAACACTCCCTCGATGGTTGGCGGCGGGTTACGCCTCGGCGTCAGGACCCGGGCGGCCGGATCACGGCACGCAGGCGATCCAGTCGGGACTCAAGCGCGGTGCGATCCGGCGCGGTGACCGTGACGTGACCGAGCTTGCGCCCCGGACGCGGGGTCTTGCCGTAGTCGTGCCAATGGGTACCCGGCACGGCCAGCACCGCCGCCGGGTCGGGCAGGCTGCCGACCAGGTTGAGCATGGCGACCTCGCCGAGCGGGTCGGTCTCGCCCAACGGCCAGCCGATCACCGCGCGCACGTGGTTCTCGAACTGCGAGGTGAGCGCACCGCCCAGGCTCCAGTGGCCGCTATTGTGCACGCGCGGTGCCATCTCGTTGATCACCAGCCGACCATCCACGACGAAGAACTCGATCGCCAGCACGCCGACGTAATCGAGCTTTTCCATCACCAGCCGCGCCGCGCGTTCGGCATCCGCCTGCAGCGGGTCGCTGGTATGGGCGGTGGTCTGCCAGAGGATGCCGTGGCGATGTTCGTTGGTCACCAACGGGTAGACCCGCGCCTCGCCGTTGCGACCGCGCACGGCGACGATCGACACCTCGCGCTCGAAGTGCTGCATCTTCTCCAGCACCGCCGGGGCACCCGCCAGCGCCTCCCAGGCGGAGGCTGCCTCGCCGGGGTTGCCCGGCCCGCCCTCGTGGGCGGCATGGGCCGGATCGGCCAGGCGCACCTGCCCCTTGCCGTCGTAACCGAAGCGTCGCGTCTTGAGAATCGCCGGGGCGCCCAGGTGACTGATGCCCTGGACGATGTCGCGCACCGAGTCGACCTGCACCCATGGCGCGACCGACAACCCCAGCCCCTCGAAGAACTGCTTTTCCTCGACGCGATCCTGCGCCACGGCCAGCGCCTGAGGGTTGGGCATCAGGCAATTGCGCGCGGCGACCAACTCGGCGGAAGCCTGCGGCACGTTCTCGAACTCGAGCGTGACCAGATCACACTCGACCGCCAGGCGCTCGAGGGCCTCGGCGTCGTCGAACTCGGCACGCAAGTGGCGACCGACCGAGGCGGCCGGCGGCTCCATGGCCGGGTCGAGGAAGGTAAAGCGATGCCCCATCGCCACCCCGGCCAGGCCCAGCATCTGGCCGAGCTGGCCACCACCGATCACGCCGATGTGCAGCCCGGCCGGCTCGCCGGTGCGCCCCTCGACGCGCGGCACCTCGCACTGATCCTGAACGCCGCCCATCGGCTCAGCCCTCGCCCGGCTCGGGCTTGTCGAGCACCATTTGCGTCTGGCGCTCGCGCCAGGCATCCAGCCGCTCGGCCAGCGCCTCGTCGTTGTTCGCCAGCGTGGCGGCGGCCAGCAGCGCGGCATTGATCGCGCCGGAGCGACCGATCGCCAGCGTGCCCACCGGGACGCCGGCCGGCATCTGCACGATCGAGAGCAGCGAGTCCATGCCCGAGAGGGCCTTGGACTGCACCGGCACGCCGAATACCGGCAGCCGCGTCTTGGACGCGACCATGCCCGGCAGGTGGGCCGCGCCACCGGCCCCGGCGATGATCACCTTAAGCCCCCGGCCGACGGCCGTATCGGCGTAGTCGAACAGCTTGTCGGGGGTGCGGTGCGCAGAGACCACCTCCTTCTCGAAGGGGATGCCCAGCGCCTCGAGCGTTTCGCAGGCATGGCTCATGGTCTCCCAGTCCGACAGCGAGCCCATGATCACGCCGACCAGCGGTTGCGCACTCATACGCCCGTCACCATGGCCGGCAGAACGTCCTGCAATTGCGGGTGCGTGTTCGCCACGCCCACGGCGGCGACGTACAGGAAGACCAGGATGGCCAGCACCCAGGCACTGGCGCGCAAGCCGCGGGTCTTGCCAAAGCGCATCGCGACCAGGCCCAGGCCGATGTAGACGATCAGCCCGACGATCTTGACGGTGAGGAAGTCGGGGTGGACGCCATTGCCCCAGAACAGCAGCCAGGCGGCGACCAGGGCGCTGACCAGCAGCACGGTGTCAACCACGTGTGGGGTGATCTTCACCCATTTCTTGCTCAACATCGGCGAGCCGGAGAGCATCCAGATGCCGCGCACCACGAAGCCGATGAGCGAGAGTACGGCCGCCAGGCCGTGCAGGTGAATCCAGAGGGAGGCGTTGGCCATGGGGTATCTTCCCGATTGATGTGTCCGTGATTACCGCGGGGGAAATTCCCCAAGATGCGGAAAGGGCCAAAGCATAAATCATCGGCGCCCACCCCCCAAGGTCGCTACACTGGACTCCCTCGAACGCCTTGAGGTGACGCCATGCAGCTACCCAACCACCTGGTCTCCCTGCCGATTGGCGGGATCGGCTGGCTGATCGCGCTGGCCAGTCTCGCCTGGGCGGTGCGCATTGCACCCTGGCCGGCCCTGCGCGCCGAGCCGATGCGGATTCACCTGGTCCTCCTGGCCGTTGTCTTTCTGACCGGTATGTGGACGCTCTCGGCCACGCTGATGCCGGGACTGACCCTGCATTTTCTCGGCGTAGCGACGGTCACGCTAGTTATCGGGCTGGAACTGACCCTGATTGCCGGCCTGATCGCGGCCATTCTCTCGGCACTGCTATTCGGCCATGGCCTGGCCATCACCGGCTGGACGTTTCTGCTGAGCGCCGCCCTGCCCGCCGCGATCACCTACGGCATCACGCGCGCCTCGCAGCGCTTTCTGCCGCCGAACTTCTTCATTTACCTGTTCATCGGCGTGTTCCTCTCCGCGGTACTGGGCGTGCTGGCCCACGGTGGCGGTACCGCGTTGCTGGTGATGGCGCTGGGGTTGTACGACGGCGACATCGTCTGGAACAACTACCTGCGGATCCTGCCGCTGCTGGCGTTCTCGGAAGGGGTGATCAACGGCATGCTGATGACGGCCCTGGCGCTGGTCAGCCCGCAGTTGGTGATCTCCTTCGACGATCACCATTACATCGACGGCCGGTGAACCGAGCGATCCGGGTGGTCCAGGCCGGCGGTGCTAACGGATTGCGTCCTGATGTCTCCCATTTGCAAGATGCAACTCCCGCCGCTGTCATCAGTCGAACCGGACTGGGGTAAGCGTTTGTTTATGAACGGACGCCGACCCGCGCGCGGGTGGCATGGAACCTGCTTTACCAAGCCCTAGCCGAGCAGGAGTGAGCTCGGGTAACTAAATGACACGAGATATCAGGAGTTCCTCATGAAAAAACTGACCGCGATCGCATTCGCCTCCGGTCTGGCCGTTGCCTCCGGGCAGGCCATGGCCGCCGACGTGGACGCTGGCAAGAAGCTCTACGAGCAAAGCTGCGCCTCCTGCCACGGCCAGAAGGCCCAGGGCCAAGGCATGTTCCCGGCACTGGCCGGCAAGGGCGCTGACCACATCGTCACCGCGCTGGGCCACTACAAGGACGGCAACCAGGACGCCCTCAAGGAAATGGGTGATCTGGGCGGTTCGAACTTCGCCATCATGGCCCCGAACGCTGCCGGCCTGTCCGACGGCGACATGGAGAACCTGGGCGCCTACATCGAGAGCCTCTAAGCTCCCGCGCCCGACACCCGGGGACACCCCGGGGCAAACGAAAACCCGGACCACATGGTCCGGGTTTTTTTGTGGTCGATGCCGGCGACAAAAGACCGGATGCAAGCTCGGGCTCGGTCGCCTGACCGCGCCCACGACGCTGCGCGGCGTAGGCGACCGGGTGGTTTCAGCGCCCGCTGCGCAGGCGGTCGAGCCGCAGGCGGTCACGCGCGTCGAACAGGCGCCGTGCGCCCAGCTGCACCGCCACCAGCGAGCCGAAGCCCGTCGCCGCGGTGATCAGGAACATGATCAGGATCTGGTACTTGACCGCCTCGATCGGGGGCGAGCCGGCCAGGATCTGGCCGGTCATCATACCCGGCAGGCTGATCACGCCGGCGGCGGCCAGCATGTTGAGCGTCGGGATCAGGCCGGCGCGCATCGAATCCGATCGCAGCTCGGAGGTGGCATCACGCACCGTGTGACCCAGCACCAGCCGCGCCTCGATCTCGACGCGGGTCTGCCAGGCCGTCTGCGTCAGGTTGTTCAGTGCCAGCCCGATGCCCGTCATGGTGTTGCCGAGGATCATCCCCAGCAGCGGGATGGCGTATTGCGGCTCGTACCAGGGATCGGTCTCGATCATCAGCGTCAGGGCCAGCACGGTAACGATCAGTGCGGTCACGCTCATCGACGCCAGGCCAATGCCGTAGCCATGCCAGCCACGGATGGCCCGCTTCTGCCGCGCGACCACCTCGTAACCGGCCAGCCCCATCATCACCAGCGCGATCAGCACGATCCACGGCAGCGTGGCCGCGTCGAACACCGCCTTGAGGATCACGCCCACCAGCAGCAGCTGCAGCACCATGCGCACGCTGTTCAGGGCCAGGGTGCGGAACAGGCCCAAGCCGAGCAGTATCTGCACCACCCCGAGGGCCAGCACCAGACTGGCCGCCACGACCAGGTCGACCGGCGTCAGGCTATACAGATCCATGCAGCACCCCTCCCTCGGACGTCATTTCCAGCCAGCGATCGCCGTGGGCGTCGATCTCGCGCGGATCGTGACTGATCCACACGGCGGCTGCGCCCTGATCGCGCAGGTAGTCGAGCAGCAGGCCCGCCATCGCCTCGGCGTTGTCACGGTCGAGGTTCGCGGTCGGCTCGTCGAGCAACAGCACGCGCGGCTCGAGCGCGAGGGCCCGCAATACCGCCAGCCGCTGACGCTCACCGGAGGACAGGCGCTCGACGGGCGAATCCCACAAGGCCGCCCGCAGGCGCAAGCGTTCCCACCAGGCCTCGGACGGCCGGGCCGGGAAGTGCTCGGCGACCGTGTCGGCCCACCAGCCGGACTCCGCCGGCACCAGGGCCACCTGGCGGCGCCAGTCGGTCGCCGGCATGGATTGCTGCTCCACGCCCTCCAGGCTGATTTCGCCCTCGTGCGGAGACAGATCGGCCAAGGCGCGCAACATCTGGCTCTTGCCCACGCCCGACTCACCGCGCACCGGCAGCACCTCGCCGGCGGCAAGCGCGAACGAGACCGGCGGCACATTGGGCCCGCACAGCCCCCTCACCTCGAACAACATGCAGCTCCCCCTGTCGAAAAACGCGCCACACAAACAAAACGCCGGCCCTCGGGCCGGCGTCGTTGCTACTAGCGGGCCGGCGAAGCGGCCCGTCTTGCGACCTTACTGGGCCGCGGCACCTGCCGGTGCCTCACCGCCGGCCTCGGCCGGGGGTTCTTCCTTGTCCATGACCGCGATGTAGGCACCCAGGGCCTCGATGTCATCATCGGTCAGACCCTTGGCCTGCGGGATCATCGCGTAGGAGTTCGGACCCATCTCCTGACCCTTGCGGTAGATCTTCAGCAGGTTGATGGTCTGGTCCATCTTGGTGCCGGCCAGCTTGGGCGCGTTGAACAGCTCTTGACCCTCACCCTCGGCGCCGTGGCAGATGGCGCAGGAGGAGTACAGCGCGCGACCGCGGTTGATCACCGACTCGCTGACGATACGCGGCTCGGCCGGCTTCTCTTCCTTCTTGGCCTCGTCACCCTCGGACTTGGCCTCGTCACCACCTTCGCTGGCGCCGGCATCGCCGCCACCGCCATTGGTGCCACCGAACTCGTCGGCGATGTAGACCGACAGGTTGGCGATCTGCTCGTCGGAGAGGCTGGAGGCGTTCGGCGCCATGGTGCCGAAGCGGTCACCCAGACCCTGCTCCTTGAGGTAGTCCTGATCGCCTTCACGGTAGGCAGTCAGCTTCTTCTGCACGTCGGCTGCGTCCATCTCGGTGAGAACCGGGAAGGCGCCGCCCTGACCGTTGCCGTCGGCACCGTGGCAGGCCGCGCAGGAGGCGTAGGCTTCCTTGCCGGCTGCAACGTCACCATCAACGGCACCACCGTTGCCACCGTCAGAGCCGCCGTCACTCTCGCTGTCGCCACCGTCGGCCGAACCGCCGGCACCACCACCGAATTCGTCACCGATGAAGGCGGCCAGATCACCGATGTCCGCGTCGGACAGGTTGGCGGCGTTCGGTGCCATGGTGCCGTAACGGTCGCCCAGGCCCTGCTCCTTGAGGTAATCCTGATCGCCATCGCGGTAGGCAGCCAGCTTCTTCTCGGCCTCGTCAGCCGGGATGCCGGTCAGCACCGGGAAGGCGCCGCCCTGACCCTTGCCATCCGCGCCGTGACAGGCGGCACAGGAAGCGTACTTTTCCTTGCCGGCAGCGATGTCACCACCGGAGCCGCCAGCAGAGGACTTCTCGTCGCCGCCCGACTTCTTCTCGTCAGCCGAGGCGGTCTTGGTTTCCTCTTCCTTGGTTTCCGGCTTCTCGACCACCTGCCCTTCGAGCGAGTTCTCGCCCGCGGTGTTGAAGAGCGCGTTCACGAGATAGAACACGGCAACCAGCAGGACCAGCGCCGAGACGAAGCCAACCAGCTTCGACATCGGATCGACCTTGGGGGTATGTTGAGCCACGAGAGTCCTCCAGAATCTTTATCGTTTTAGCATGCGCAACGGCGCGTAGTATATCGGCAAAAATCCTCGTTTGACAGAACCGGCGCCCGCATGTCTCGCCCCGTATCCAAAAAAAACCACACATCCGGCAAGAGTACTACCTCGGGGCGCGCCAGAAAGCCGCCTCCGGGGCTCTCATCGCCCGTGGCGGACCTACCCGGCGTCGGCCCGAAGGTAGCCGAAAAGCTCGCGCGCCTGCACATCGAGACCGTCGAGGACCTGCTCTGGCATCAGCCATTGCGCTACGAGGACCGCGGCACCAAGCAACCGCTCTCACCGGAACACATCCACGAAGCGGCCCTGTTCGAGGTGCGCATCACCGAGGTCCGTCCGCTGTTTCGCGGCAAGGCTCGCCTGGTCTGCCAAGCCGTTGGGGAGGGACCGTCGGGCCCGATACCCCTGACCGTCTGGTTCTTCGGCCGTTTCGGCCCCACCCCCCAGGCCGGACGGACCTACCTGCTGTTCGGCGAATTGCAGCATGGACCGCACGGGCTGGAGATGGCCCAGCCCGAACTCGTGGCACCCAACCAGATCGGCCAGATTCGCCCGGTGTACCCGGCCACCGAAGGCGTCGCCCAACCCAAGCTGCGCCAGTTGGTCGAGGCGGCACTGGAAGTGGCCGTGCGCGACCTGCGCGACCCGTTGCCCGTCACGATTCGCGAGGCGCGCGACTGGCCGCCGCTGATGCGCGCCCTGCAACGCATCCACCTGCCCAAACGCAACGACGGTGTGCCCGATCGGACCGAGCCGGCACTGCAACGCCTGATCACCGAGGAACTGGCGACCCACATCCTCGCCCTGCGCCAGCGGCGCGCGGTCACCCGCCAGGTTGCCGCGCCGGCCATCCCGCCGCAGGAACACCTGTTCGAACAACTGCTCGGGCATCTGGGCTTTACGCCCACCGGCGCGCAAAAGCGAGTGATCGGCGAGATCAAGACGGACCTGGCACAGCGCCTGCCGATGCTGCGTCTGGTGCAGGGCGACGTCGGCTCGGGCAAGACCCTGGTCGCCGCGGCCGCGGCACTGGACGTGATCGACGCGGGCTACCAGGTCGCGCTGATGGCCCCCACCGCGTTGCTCGCCGAGCAGCATGCGCGCAACTTCGCGCAGTGGTTCGAACCGCTGGGGCTGTCGGTGCTGCTGCTCTCCGGCCAGCAGTCGGCGGCAAGCCGACGCGAGGGACTGGCGCAACTGGCCGACGGGCGCGCCCAGATCGTCATCGGCACCCATGCCCTGTTCCAGGAATCGGTGGCCTTCGATCAATTGGGGCTGGTGATTGTCGACGAGCAGCACCGCTTCGGCGTGCACCAACGCCTGGCGCTGACCGACAAGGGCGCAAGTCAGGACGGTGGTGCGCGCCGACCACACCAGCTGATCATGACCGCCACCCCCATCCCGCGCACACTCGCCATGACACAGTTCGCGGATCTCGATGTCTCGATCATTGACGAGTTGCCGCCGGGGCGCACGCCGGTGACCACCGTGGTGGTACGCGCCGACCGCCGCGGCGAGGTGATCGAGCGCATCAGCCGGGTGTGCGCCGAAGGCCGGCAGGCCTACTGGGTCTGCCCGCTGATCGAGGAAGGCCAGATCGAGGCGCAGGCGGCCGAGTCCACCTTCGCCATGCTGGGCGAGGAGTTGCCGCACCTGAACATCGGCATGGTGCACGGCCGGATGTCTGCTGCGGAAAAGCAGCGCGAGATGGCGCGCTTCAAGGCCGGTGACTATCACCTGCTGGTGGCGACCACCGTGATCGAGGTGGGCGTGGACGTGCCCAATGCCTCGCTGATGATCATCGAGAACGCCGAGCGCATGGGCCTGGCGCAACTGCACCAGTTGCGTGGGCGGGTCGGACGCGGCGCGACGGCCAGCCACTGCGTGCTGCTGTTCGACGAGCCGTTGAGCGATCGCGCCCGGGCGCGACTGGGCCTGATGCGTGAGACCGAGGACGGCTTCCGCCTGGCCGAGGCGGACCTCGAACAGCGCGGCCCCGGCGAGGTGCTGGGTACCCGCCAGGCCGGCATCGCCAAGCTCAAGATCGCCAACCTGCTGGAAGACCAGGGCAAGCTCGAAGAAGCGGGGCAACTGGCGGACGAGTTGCTGGAACGCTTCCCCGAGTCGGTCCATCCGCTGATCGCCCGATGGGTCGGGGCGGCGGGCCAGTACGGGCAGGTGTAGCGCCGCCCGGAGCAACCCTTGCTCGTATTCGGTCGCTGACATACAGTTTTCCTTATACCCCGATTCGGGCGAAACCGCCCCGGCACCCCGATCGGACCACAAGGACGACCACGCCACCCGACCGCGACGGTCGGAACGCCCCTATCCCAGGCACTGACGGAACCACGCGCCGGCCATGAAGCGACTCTGCCTTTCTTTACTCGGGACCTGGTTCCTGCTGATCGCCCCCGTGATTGCCCAAGGCGCAATTGCCCAGGGCGCATCGGCCGTGACCCTCAGCGCTGAAGAAAAGGCATTCCTCGAGGAAAACCGGACCGTCAGCATCGCCATGATGGTCGAGCACCCACCGTTCACCATCCTCGGCGATGGCTCGGGCAACGGCTTCGAACACGACATCCTGCATCTGATCGCCAGCAAGACCGGGCTCAGGTTCGAGAAGAGCTTCGGCACCTGGGTGGACTCGTACCGTCGCTTCCGCGAGGGCGAGGTCGACGTGATTTCCAGCATCTCCTACGACGAGGATCGCACCGCCTTCACGTTGTTCACCGAGCCCTACTACGAGTTGCCGATCTTCGTCTTCGTCCGCGACGATTTCGGCGACTACTCGGGCATCGAGGACTTGAAGGGACACAAGGTCGGGGTCATCGAGGGCATCTTTTACGTCAACGACCTGGAGGCCGCCGGCGGCATGGACCTGCGACGCTACGGCACCTACCAGGAAATGACCCGCGCGCTGGTGCTGGGCGAGATCGATGCGCTGGTGCAGAACCTCACCAACATCAACGAGGTCATCAAGCGCCGCGCCTACACCAACATCCGCATCGCCGGCGAGCTGGCGCTGCCCGGCGTGAGCGAGGAAGACCTGCGCTTCGGCATCACGCCGGACAAACCCGAGCTGCGCTCGATCATGCAGAAGGGCCTGGACGCCATCACCCCGGCCGAGTGGGGCACCCTGACCGGACGCTGGCTGGGCGTGCGCGGCGAGGGGGCGCGTCAGGGCCGACCAGCGGCCATTCCACTGACCGACGCCGAACGCACCTACCTCGACGACGCGGGCCACATCGACATCTGTATCGACCCGAACTGGATGCCCTTTGAGCGCTTCGACGAAAACGGCCAACACGATGGCATCAGCGCCGATTACTTCGCCCTGTTCGAACAGGCCCTTGGGGTCGATTTCCGCCCCCTGCCGGTCGAGACCTGGTCCGAGTCGGTCGAACACCTCAAGGCGGGCGACTGCGACCTGTTCAGCCTGGCCATGCGCACCCCGGAACGCGAGACCTACGCCGAGTTCACCGACAGCTACATCCAGACCCCACTGGTCATCGCCACCAAGGCCGACGTCGCCTTCATCAATGACCTGGGTGACCTCAGCGGACGACCGATCGCGATCCCGGTGCTGTACGCATTCGCCGAATTGCTGCGCGAGGGCTACCCCGACCTCGACCTGGTCGAGGTGACCGACATCGACGCCGGCCTGGCGATGGTGCGCAGCGGCGAGGTCTTCGGCTACATCGGCACGCTCGCCACCATCGGCTACAAACTGCAGACCGAATACGGCGGCGAGCTCCGCATCACCGGCGATACCGGCAAGTCCTGGAACATGGGCGTGGCCGTGCGCGAGGACCGGCCGGTGCTGCACGGCATCATGGAAAAGGCGGTCGCCAGCATCACCGAGGAGCAGCGACGGGACATCAACAACAAGTGGATCTCGATTCGCTACGACCAGCGGGTGGACTACACCCTGCTTTGGCAGGTCAGCGCCGTCTTCGTCCTGCTGCTGCTCGCCGGCGGGCTCGTCTACCTAAAGCAGGTCGGCCTCAAGCGCCAGCTCGAAGCCGCCTACCGACAGACCGAACGGCTGGCCGTCACCGACAAGCTCACCGGGGTGTACAACCGCCACCGGCTCGACCAGGTCCTCGGGGAAGAGACGCGCCAGGCCGATCGCTACGGCGATGCCTTCGGCGTGATCATCCTGGACATCGACCACTTCAAGGCCATCAACGACCGATTCGGCCACCGCGCCGGCGACGCCGTCCTGCGCGAGTTCGTCGACGTGCTGCGCCGCAACTGCCGCCAGACCGACATCCTCGGACGCTGGGGCGGCGAGGAATTCCTCATCATCGCCCCGCATGCCGACAAGGCGACCCTCCTCACCCTCGCCGAAAAGCTGCGCACCGCCATCGAGGCAACGACCTTCCGTGACGTCGAGCAAGTCACCACCAGCATCGGCGCGAGCGTCTACCAGCGAGGCGACAACCCCGACACCCTGATCAAGCGCGCCGACGACGCCCTCTACGACGCCAAGCGGCAGGGGCGCAATACCGTGGCGTTTCGCTAGGACGACAATCGCGTCGTTGACCGGCCGCTCCACTTTGCCGCAGATTTACGCTATCGTTTGAATTGGCAATCTTTGCCATACGATGGCTTCACTTTCCGCGAGGTGCCCCGCCATGGCGACCATGAACGTTTCCCTTCCCGATGGAATGAAGACATGGGTCGAGCAACAAACTCGATCCGACCGCTACAGCAATGCCAGCGATTACGTGCGCGACTTGATCCGACAGGACCAGGAACGGGCGCTGAGAATCGCCCATATGCAGAAACTGGTCACCGAAGGCATCGAAAGTGGTGCAGGTGACCGGTCAATGGACCAGTTGCTCGACGCCGCCCGCCAGCAAACACCCGCCGGCTGACGCATGGCTTACCGACTAAGCCGCAAAGCAGAAGAGGACATCATCGGGATCTTCGTCAGCGGCACGTTGGAGTTCGGCCCGGCACAAGCGGAGCGGTATCACAAAGAACTCGGACGGACCTTCCGCTTCCTCGACGACAACCCGCTCGCGGCTCGTCTGCGAGAAGAAATCTCCCCGCCCGTCCGGGTTCACCCCGTCGGCTCACACCTGATCGTCTACACACAAGAACCGGACGGGCATATATTCATCGTCCGGGTACGGCACAGCCACGAGGATTGGCAGAGTCATACGGGCAGATGAACCCCCTTCGTTCCTCTGTCAAACGGCCCCACCTCACAACTCGTGCCAGCTACGAGGCCCTGGCTTGTTCCGTGTCGGGTTCCAGTGGATTGCCATCCGCGTCGAGGAGTTGGCTGTCGTAGGCCGCCTGGAGGCCGGTTTGGCGTTCGTCTTCCTCGGGCTCTTCGCCGATGGTGCGCGGGTACAGGGGAGAGAGGATGGCGACCACCACCCCGATCGCGGCGAATATCGCAAATGCCTCGGCGTAGCCGAATGCCTTTACCAGCATGCCGACAACGGGCGAACCGACCGCCTGCCCGAGCGAGACCGCCACGAACGGCAGCACCGGCCCCATCGACAGGCGCCCCGGCAACAGGCGAATGCCGGTCATCAGGTAGAGCCCGGTCAGACTCATGTAGGCCAGGCCGAACACCAGCGCGGAGAAGGCCGCCAGAAGCAGGTTGTCGGGGCTGGCGGCAAGCAATGCCAGGCTCGTCGACAGCATCATCAACATCAGCGCCTGGGTGATGGGTGGGTTGTTGCGATCGGCCAGATCCGCCACCACCGCCCCGCCGAGGCCGGCAATGCCCACCGCCAACCACAGCCAACCCGTGGCCCCGGGCGGCAGTTGACCCAGGGTGACAACTAGGTCGGGCGCGAAGATCCAGTAGGCGGCGGAGACGAAGCCCATCAGGAAAGCAAACACCGACAGCCGACCAAGACGCCACCGCTGCAGGGAGCTAATCGGCGCCGGGGGTGCGGCGTCCGATGGCGTGACCCGCGACACCGACGGAATCAAGCGCCACGTGGCGACCACACCGATGACGGCCAGGACGGCAAAGGAGCCGTAGGCCAAACGCCAGGCGTCGGCCAGGAACAGCACCGCCGGCACGGCCACCGCCACGCCCACGCTGGTGCCCGCGTTCATGATCGAGCTCACCCGGCCGTGCATCGAGCGCTCGACTACCGCCTGCATCGCGCCCGAGAGCGCCGGCATCATCAGGCCGGTGGAGATGCCGCAGGCGAACACCCCCACGCCCAGCGACATCGCATCCGGGGACTGGCTGATCACCAGCAGCCCACTGGCCGCGAGCGTGCCCGAGAGCATCGCGGTATAGCGGGCGCCCATCCGCCGGGCGAGAACCGGCGCGGCGAGCGAGGCGAGGATGAAACTGATCAGCGGCAGCGCGCCGATCACGCCGACCACGTCCGGCGACAGCCCCAGATCGGCACGAATCGGCGGCACGAACAGGCCGAAGGCAAAGCGCGCGAGCCCGTAGGTGATGGCGATCAGCCCGGCACCGAACAGCGCAAACCTCATGCTCGAAGGGAATTGCATACACCCCCGCCAGACTCGCATCGAGAAGTGTGGCCCTCGGCAGCCTGTGCACGCCGGAGGCCGAACCATCAGAGCCTAGGATTCTCCCCCGCCAGGTTCAAGCAGGCTTTCTGTTGCCCCCTTTCCCCACGGCCCGGAAGGACCGGCAATCGCGGCATTAGCCGATGCCGGCCACTTGCAAGCTCGGCAGCCGGTTTACGATCGGCGCCCTTTCACTCGGTACATTTCGTCATCCGCATGGCTCAGCAGGGTATCGGCATCCGCACCGTCCGCCGGATAACAGGCGACACCGATACTGCAGGACGCGGTCGTCAGCCCACCGAACTCGGCGCCCAGCGGCTTGGCCAGGACCGCGACAATCTCGTCGACCTTCATGGAAACGGCATCCGCCGACTGGATGTCCGTCAGCAGCACCGTGAATTCATCACCGCCCATCCGGGCCACCGTGTCCGTCTCGCGCACGCAGCTTTCCAGCCGTCGTGCGATCGTGCAGAGCATGCGATCACCCATCGCGTGGCCATGCGTGTCATTGATGGATTTGAAGTCATTGACGTCCACGAACAGCAAGGCCAGCTTGCTCCGGTGACGATGGGCCGCGTGCAGGGCCGAGTCCAGGCGGTCGTTGAACAGCGACCGGTTGGTCAGCCCGGTCAGCGGATCGTGATGCGCGAGGAAGCGCAACTTGTCCTCGGCCAGCCTGAGTGCCGTCACGTCCCGCGCCACACCGATGCGCACACCGTCCTCCTCGGACCAGCGGGCCGACCACAGGATGTCGACGATCGAGCCATCCTTGCGGATATACCGGTTGTGGAAATCACTGTGCGACTGACCGCTCATGACCCGGACAATCGAGTCACGTGTCGCCTCCAGATCGTCGGGATGCATGTAGTCGGTGATCGGCGTGCCGATCAGCTCCTCGGCGCGGTAGCCAAGCAGTGCCTCACAGGCATCACTCACGAAGACGATCTGGTTGTCCGCGTCGACCACAAAGATCGCGTCCATCATCAGGTGGATCAGCTTCGGGTAAAGCGCTTTGATATCCACTGGCATCATCTAGGGCTTCAGCTGGGTCATATGGCGGTCAGTGTAGCCCCAAGGGGCGAGAATCCGGGCCAGAATCCCCAAGAAGCGAGAGCAAAGGCATCTCGCCGCAATCCAAGCAGTACGCAGGCTGTGACAGGGGCACCGCCCCCTTCTCCGCGAGTTGCCCTGCATACGCCATTGGCGTATCTTTCTGTCATGCACACGGTGGCCGAAACACCCATCTTCCAGAGATACGCCAAGGAAATCTGGTCGGAAGACGAACGCATGGCGTTCATCGAGTGGATTGCCGCCAATCCATACGCGGGTGACGTCATCCCGGGCTCGGGAGGTTGTCGCAAGGTGCGCTGGTCTCGCTCGGGGATGGGCAAACGCGGTGGCGCCCGGGTGATTTACTTTAACGTAACCGACGGACGGATCTGGTTACTCATCGCGTACACCAAGGCCAAATTCGACAACCTGGAGCCGTCGTTTCTGGCCAAACTGAAGAACGAGGTGAAACCATGACCGCCAAGCACGACGCCGAGATGGAAACGTTCCAGAACGACCTCCTCGAAGCGGTAAAGCAGATGAAGAACGGCGAGGCCGCGAGAGTGACCGAGGTCGAACTGACTCCGGTCGCCACATTGCGCGCCCGCATGGGTCTCTCGCAAACCCAGTTCGCACGGCTGCTAGGCGTGTCCGTGCGCACACTCCAGCAATGGGAACAGGGCCGGCGGCGTCCCACCGGGCCGGCGAAGCGTTTGCTCGCCATTGCCGAGAAGCGTCCTGACGTGCTGCTTGAGGAATCCTGATCGCTCGGAGATTTAAGCCACGGCAATGCCCTAACCCTTTTCCGCGGGGAGCCTTGTTGCGGAGGCGGAACGGTTTCGGGCGTTTGTCACGTCCGGAGGTTTCGATCACATCGCCCTGCCAACGCCCGAGGCACTTTCTATTGCTTGTCCAATAGAAAGTCCCCAAAGACAAGGACACCCCGGCGCCTTGGCCCTTCGGGCTTCCCTCGTCACCGCCGGGTTGCGGCCGGGTCGGTTCGACGCGACGTCGTGTCGCGCAGAACCTCGGAGCGACGTCCATGTCGCTCCGACCCTGCAACCCGGCGGTAACGAGGCAAGGTGCAGGGGCCCCTTGTGTGCCACACCCTAGATTCCAGCGTCTGACAGCTGCCCTTGCTGGTAAGCCGCAAGCAGGACAGCCGCACCGCGGATTTCGCGGCCAAGGGCCGCTCACACACCCTCCAGCCCCCCTGGGGGAGCGAGCCCCGCTCGCGAAACGCGCCAACGGCGCGTGCCCAGACCCAGGACAGCGGCACGCAAATCACGCTACGAACGCTCCAAAATCACTTAGTCACTACAGTGATCTTGAGCACATGCCAGGCGTGCAAAGCCACAATCAATCAAAAAGGGTTTTGCCCCCTTTCGCTAGCCAAGCTCGAGAAACCCTGAGGTTATAGTTGCCAGCAGTAGCCAAGTAATAGCCACCATGCCAGCACGCCACCCATCACCATGATGGATGTGGCCCAATAGCGCCTTGTAAAGATAGAAGATCATCACGATGCCGAGGAACCACTGAATACTTTTGAGAATGATCATTGCCTCTCCTTGGCTCCATTAATATCTACTCTGACCCCCCAGATCAATTGAGCAAAAGGGGTCAGCAAAAGGGGTCAGAACCCTTTTCTCCCATCAGGAGCAACGAATCATCAGCCACCCACCCCCCTTCGCCCTTGCCGAGCGGCCGGGGTGCCGCAGGGTCAGCGCCACAAGGACGTGGCGCTGAGGTTCGCCGCGACAGGACGTCGCGTCGACCCGACCCGTCCGCGGCACCCCGGACGGGAGGGAAGCCCGCAGGGCCAAGGCGAGGGGTGCCCTTCTCTTTGGGCCCTTTCTCTTGGGCAAGCAAGAGAAAGGGCCTCGCGCGCTTGGCAGCAAGGCCCAGTCAAGATGCACAGCAGGTCAAGCGTGCGAAAACTCAATTGATCAATAAGGGTTCTGACCCCTTTTACGCGTGGACGGCGAACCGGCCCCGTCCGCGGCAGCCCGGGCGGGACGAAAGCCCGCAGGGCCAAAGCGAAGGTTTACTTGCCTTTGGGTTGACGTCAATCCGGCTTTGTAACAAGCACGAAGCTATCTAGAAACGAAAGCACTCGATCCTTATTTTTTGACGACAGAGACTCTGAAAAAGAAACTGAAACCCTTATGTAATTCTCTCGATCCACAAGCCAGAAACCACGGCCTTTAAACGGCACCCCGCTAAACAAAAATCGAAAATCATAGTCAAGCCTCTCCCGACTATCTCCAAACCCACGCCAGCTTGCTTTGGCGTCGCCAGGATTTTGGCCCATCGCCTGAACAAACGCGTCATTTGATTTCTCCACAAACATTTTGGAGTTGGCATCATTAATTCCTTCGGGCAAGGGAATGATCGTGATGGCGTACAAGGCGCCCCCGTTATTGAACCTTTTCGCACTTTGATACGAATAGCCCTCAACCACCCCCGTGGCCGCCCCAACCCTTTTAGGCGGGCTGGGGAACATCGCTGCATAGCGGCCACTTTCACTTGACCACAGCCCCGAAGCCCCTGTTGACCGTGATTTGTCTTCTAAATTTTCGCTAACAGATATATCAGAAACTTCCAGAGAATCAACTATTCGATTCGTCATTGGTCGCATTAACTTAGCGGCACGATCCAAATACGACACCGTCAACGTGAAAGATCCATCGCCAGCAAAGACTCGAATCAACCTTACTCTGAAGTTGCCCGGCCCATTGGCAGATGCCCGACTATACTCAGTAACAAATACAGTTATGCCATTAATTTCTTTTTTCTTAGTACCCGTCCACGACGTTACTGACATGCCGAAGGCTTTCATTTCCTTGGCAATATTCTCTTTCAGGGCCGCATCTAGCGCCAACACATCATGATTAGTAGCGCTGCGTGCATCCTGTTGAGACAGATCAAGCTGCGGGTAGTAGCGAACATTCAAAATACCTACAGTCCTGCTACGGTCATTTAGATAGTTGGCTGCAAACGGAAGTTTAGATCGAGCATGCCTTATTCCAGACAAATTCAATCCCGATTTCACAAACTCGTCGAGCTTAATTCTTTGGCCGCCAGACAAAACAACCCATTTTTCCTGCATTTGAATCGAAACGCCTTTTGGCAAGCTGACAGTTGCCATATTTTCCGTTGCCCAAGCGACCCTCACGCTCCCAAAGAAGAACATGGCCAGCAGCAGAAGAGGCGCCCATAAAGACCTACATTTCATATCCATACGTCTCTCCTGCTTACCTAAGAAGAAAGCTTTTATCCGCCTTGTGTTTACTCAGCGTCTGTCTTCGCACCCGGTCGGACGTCGCCATCACCGGAGAACAGCTCCCCAATCAACGGCTCAATCTTGCTCCGAGTCGGCCCAAACTTGTCCATGCGCCCACCCCCATTCCGAGCATCGTAGGTCGCACGCCCCTCAAGCCCATCCTGGCCAAATACCTTGAGGTCGGCATAGGACAGGTACATCGCCATGTCCCAGCGCCAGTTGGCGGTGTACTCGAGGTAGTGGGAGCAACCGACCGGCCGCTCGCCCTGGTACACCTCGGTATACAGCCCCTGTTCCTCGATCAACTCGCAGACGGCCGGCTCGAAGCCGTCCATCAGGACATCGGGATTGTGTTCGACGCAGATGCGTTCGATGTCGTTGTCGGCGACCGGCTCGACATTCTGGGTGATGGAGCAGCCGCTCAGCCCGAGCAACAGGCCGAGGCCGGCAATGAGTTTCGCTTGTGGTGACATGAGACCTCCTTGGTCATTGTTATTCCCTGCGGGGCGTTGCACCCCGAATTCGCATGGTCGCATGTTTACGTGGCGTCATGCGCTCCCGGCTTGATCGAGCACACAAACAAAAGGCCAGCGGCCGGCGGGGTCATCCCCACTCGGCGCGCTGGCCTCGCTGCGAGCTTGTCGCTGTCAGCTTTAGGCTAGCCTGTCTTCGGCCCCACCCAGACCTGCTGGGCATTGACGAACATCTTGATCCCGTGCGGACCGAGTTCGCGGCCGTAGCCGGAGCGCTTGACGCCGCCGCTGGGCAGGCGCGGGTCGGTCTTGACGATGCCGTTGATCGACACCTGGCCGGCCTCGATGTCGCGGGCCATGTGGATGGCACGAGCGGTGTCCGCCGTCCAGACCGCGGCACCCAACCCGTACTTGGTGCTGTTGGCCAACTCTAGCGCCTCGTCGGCGTCGCGCGCGGACATGGCCACGGCGATCGGGCCGAAGGTCTCCTCGCAGAAGGCGACCATCGAGTCGTCGACATCGGCCAAGAAGGTGACGGGGTAGAAGAAACCATCGCCCTCGGGCATCTCGCCGCCCATCAGGCAGCGCGCGCCGGCCTCCACCGAAGCCTGCACCTGACGATGCAGACCCTCGCGCAGGTCCGCGCGGGCGATGGGGCCGACGTCGGTGGATTCCTCGCGCGGGTCGCCCATGGTCAGTTTTTCGAGACGGGTTTTCATCATGTCGAGGAAGCGCTCGTAGATCGGCTCCTCGATGATGATGCGCTTGGCCGCGATGCAGGACTGCCCGGCGTTGATGATCCGCGAGAGCACCACGGTGTCGGCGGCGGCCTCGAGATCGGCGTCCGCCAGCACGATCACCGGGTCGGACCCGCCCAGTTCCAGCACGGCGGGCTTGATCTGCCGGGCGGCGGTGGCCGCGACGATCGAGCCGGCGCGGTCGGAGCCGGTGAAGGAGACGGCGCGCACGCACTCGGTCTCGATCGCGCCCTGGATGTCGTCGGTCTCCAGCGGCAGGTTCTGGAACACGCCCTGCGGGAAGCCCGCCTTCTCGAAGGACTCGGCGATGCCCGCCGCGCAGGCCGGCACGTGCGCGTCGTGCTTCATCACGCAGGTGTTGCCGGCCATCAGCGCCGGCGCGGCGAAGCGGAAGGCGAGCCAGAACGGCGCGTTCCACGGCAGGATGCCCAGCACCGTGCCGATCGGCAGGTACTGCACGTAGCTGACCGTGGCGTCCGAACCGAGCATCTCGCTAGCGAGATATTCCTCGGCGTGATCGGCGTAGTGCTCGGCGCACCAGGCAGCCTTATCGACCTCGCCGCGCGCCTCTCGGATGGGCTTGCCCATCTCGTCGGTCATCAGCAGCGCCAGCCGCTCGCGGTCCTCGCGCATCACCTGTGCCACGCGCCGCAGCAGGCCGGCGCGCTCGGCAAAGCTGGTCTTGCGCCAGTCGCGATAGGCGACGTCGGAACGCTCGAGCACCGCGTCGCGCTGGGCCGGGTCCATCACCGGGAATTCGTGCAATTGCTTGCCCGTGGTCGGGTTGATGACGGTCTGGCTCATGAGGCGCGAGACTCCTTGGATTGCTTCGGGGATTGCTTGTGGTCGTGCTTGCCGTGGGACTTGGACTTCTCCTCCCGCTTCCCGCTCTCGGCGGCGAGCAGCTCGATCACCGGGGGCTCGTCCGGGATCTCGCGCTTGGCCTCCTCGCGCTTGACGGTGAAATCCTGATCCAGGGTGAAGAACGACTCGCAGCCATCCTTGGTGATGTAGATGGTGTCGGAGATGCCGCAGGTCTTGTCACCGTCAACGCCCCAGGCCCAGGGGATGATGTGGAAGGTCATGCCCTCGCGCAGTACGGTCTTGTCCCCGTGCATCAGGCTGAGGATGTAGCCCTCGTCCCAGCTGGGCGGGAAGGCGATGCCGATGGAATAGCCCGAGCGGGTGATCAGCTTCCCGTGGGCATCGTCGACGGTCATGATCGAGCGGACCAGGTTGTCGGCATCGGAGACGGTCACGCCCGGGCGGATCAGTGCCTTGACGCGTTCGAGTGCCTCTTTCATGCGCTCCTGCGCCTTCCACATCAGCTCGGTGGGCTCGCCCAGCACGGCGGTGCGCATCATCGCGGTGTGGTAACGGCGATAGCAGCCCCCTACCTCGATGAAGACGTGCTCACCCGGCTTGACCACGCGGCCCTCCCAGGTGGCGTGGCCGATCATGGTGCGCGGACCGGAGGTGACGTAGGGCATCACCGCGGGCGGCTCGCCACCGGCACGGAACATGCCGGCGCTGATCTCCGCGCCGATCTCGTTCTCGGTCACGCCGGCCATGCAGGCCTCCAGCCCCGCCTTCATGCCCGCCTCGGTGGCGATGGCGGCGCGGCGCATGATCTCGATCTCGTGCTTGGACTTGGTGCGCCGGCCGCACTCGACGATGCCGAAGCAGTCCAAGAGCTTCGCTCCGGTCAGCGTGGTGTGCAGTGCATCCTGCTGGTAGGCGGGGAAGAAGTAGCTGTTGCGCTCGTAGCCGATGTACTTGTTCGCCAGCCCGAATTCCTTCAACGAGGAAACCAGCATCTGGATGGCGTCACCGGTATCCGGGTACGGCCGGGTGATCTCCACCCAGGTCCGTGCGTGGACGTTGGATTCCTCCATCGTCCGCGTGATCATGAACGGCTTGTCGTCGAGCGGCACCACCAGCGCCTGGAAGAACGAGTACCCCGTGGTCTGGTAGTCGGTGAGGTACATCAGGTTCTCGGGGTCGGTGATGATCACCGCGTCGAGCAGCCGCTCGGCCATGCGCAAGCGCAGTTCGCCGAGCCGGCGCTCGTACTCTTCCATCGGGAAGGTCATGTCGTCGCGTTGGCGCATGGTTCAGCCCTCCACCTGTGCATCGACGGCCTGCTCGAAGAGATTCAGCCCTTCCTCGAGGTCGTCGTCGGGAATGGTCAGCGGCGGGATCAGCTTGATCACCTGCCCCTTCGAGCCGCAGACCGCCGCCAGCAGGCCGCGATCGAAGCATTCGCGCGCGACGCGCTTGGAGAGATCACCGTCGATGAAATCCAGCGCCTGCATCATGCCGCGACCACGCACGGCAAAGCGCGGGTACTTTTCCGCAATCTTCTCCAGACGCTTTCGGATCACCTCGCCCTTGCGGCGGGTCTCCTGCATGAAGGCCGGATCGTCGAAGTAGCCCAGCGCCACGGTGCCGGCGATGAACGACAGGTCCTGCCCGCGGAAGGTGCCGGTGTGCTCGCCCGGCGCCCAGTGCTTGTCGTGCTCAGGCTTGTTGAGGTTCATGGCGATGGGCGTGCCGAAGCCGCCAAGCCCCTTGGCCAGGGTGATGATGTCCGGGTCGAGGTCCATGTCGTCGAAGCTGAAGTACGAGCCGGTGCGCCCGGAACCCATCTGGATGTCATCGACGATGAACAACGCGCCGGTCTCGCGGGCCAGGTCCTGGATGCCCTTGAGCCATTCCTCGGAGGCAACACGCACGCCACCCTCGGCCTGGACGGTTTCCACCAGGAACGCCGCCGGCGGGGCATAGCCGGAAGACGGGTCGGCATAGATGTCGCGCAGGCGCTCGAGCGAGGGCATGCCGCAACCCAGCGTGCAGTTGGGGCACTGGGTCTCGCAGCCGAACGCCTGGTGGACGACGTTATCCAGTGGGACACCGGCGGCGTTGCGGAAGTGCGCGTTGGTGGTCGCGGCCAGCGCGCCCAGCGTCATGCCGTGGAAGGCGTGGTGAAAGGAGACCACCTGCTGCCGGCCGGTGACGCGGCGCGCCAGCTTGAGCGCCGCCTCGACGGCGTTGGTGCCGGTCGGGCCGACGAACTGCAGCCGGTAGTCCATGTCGCGCGGCTTTAGGATCGTCTCGACGAACTTGGTGATGAAGGCGCGCTTGGCGGTGGTGTACATGTCCAGGCTGTGGGCGACACCGTCGTTCTGGATGTAGTCGATCAGCGCGTCCTTCATCTTCGGGTCGTTGTGCCCGAAGTTCAGCACCCCCGCGCCCGCATAGAAATCGAGATAACTTCGGCCCTGCTCGTCGGTCTGGCGGGCGTTGCTCGCCGAATGAAAGACGGTGGGTGCGGCACGGCAGTACGCGCGGATCTCGGATTCCCACTGCTCGAACACCTGCATGTGCATTGACGCTATCTCCCCTGGTTGCGGGTGTAATCGGGCCCACCGCCGGGCGACGGGCCTGTGTACCGGTTCGTCCGGCACGTATGTCGGTCGACAGGCCAGGCCTGTCGTCGTTCAGTCCGCCGCGGTCTCGACCGGGGCGCCGACCAGGTCGGCGAAGATGCGCCCCACCGGGTCGATCAGCCGGTCGTTGAAGTCGTAGCGCGGGCTGTGACAGGGCTCGTGATGCCCCTGCCCGTCATCGGCGCCGATCAGGGCGAAGGCGCCGGGGACTTCCCGAAGGTAGTAGCTGAAATCCTCCGACGCCATGATCGGCACCGGCAGGGTGGTATCTCGCCAGTCGACACCCAGGGTGCGTGCCAGCGCGCCGCGGTAGTGCGCGGCCGCCTCCGGGTGGTTGACGGTGGCGTGGTAACGGGGAGTGAAGGTAAAGCGTGCCTCGACGCCGTAGGCCGCCGCGGTATCGCGAGCGATCTGGTCGAGATGCTCGGCCACCGCGTCGCGCTGGTCGGTACGCTCGACACGCACGGAACCGGCCAGGCGGGCGGTGTCGGGGATGGCCGTGATCGCCCCGCCCGCCTCGAAGGTGGTGACGCTGACCACCGCGGCAGTCTGCGGCGCCAGCCGGCGCGAGACGATCTGCTGGATGGATTGCACCAGCGCGGAGCCGGCGAGCACCGGGTCGCGGCAGGCCTCGGGCTGGCTGGCGTGACCACCGCTGCCGGTCAGCCGGATCTCGAAGGTGCCGTTCGCGCCCATCACCGGGCCGTCGGGGCAGACGGCCTGGCCGAAGGGAATCGCCGGCCAGTTGTGCCAGCCGAATACCCAGTCCACGCCCTCGAGCGCACCGTCTCGGATCATCTCGCGCGCGCCGTGCCCGCCTTCCTCGGCCGGCTGGAACAATAGCGTGACCGGGCCGGGCAGGTGGTCCTCACAGGTCTTGAGCCAGCGGGCGACCGCCAGCAGCGTGGCGGTGTGCCCGTCGTGACCGCAGGCATGCATGATGCCCGGCGTGCCGGAGGCCCACTCGGCGCCGGTGATCTCGTCGATGGGCAGGGCATCGATGTCGGCGCGCAGGGCGATATGCCGGCCGCGCGCCTCGGGGGCCAGCCGCCCCACCGTGCCGGTACCCGCACAAGCCCGCCACGGGATACCGAGGTGATCGAGCTCCGTCCGGATCGCCCCGGCGGTGGCGTGCTCCTGCCAGGTCAGTTCCGGGGCCTGGTGCAGGCGGCGACGAAAGGCGGTGGCCTGGGTGGCGATGTCGGTCCAGATCGAGGGCACCGGGGCCTCCTGTCGGCGACCGGCACGAGCCGGGCGCGGGTGGTTCAAGCGGATAACGGGGCGCATCCACCAAAGGGAAACGGGCGACCCGATGGCTTCGAGCTAAGCACAGGTGTTGGCCCGGACGCAACAAGCCGCTTGCCCCACTGTGGCGCCAGCACCACGCCAGCCGGATACACGCCCGGCGAGGCCACACCGATTGGCAAAAATGACGGCCGGGGGTTGAGAAACTCTTGGCCCATCCCTAGGTCCGAACGTCAGTCAACAGAATATCTGATAGATTCCCAAGCCACGCTTATTCACTTTCATTCCTGGGGAGTATCCATGCTGTTCGAAGCGTTCGAAGAGACTGGCCTGTCACAACTGAGCTACGCCGTGGGCTGCCAGCAGAGCAAGGAGCTGGCGATCGTCGACCCGCGCCGCGACATCGACATCTACCTCGATTTCGCCGAGGAAGAGGGGTACGTGATCCGGCACGTCATGGACACCCACATCCACGCTGATTACGCCTCCGGCGCGCGCGAACTGGCCGAGGTGACCGGCGCGAAGCTGCACCTGTCGGCCTACGACGACAACGAGGTCTTCGAGGTGGGCTTCGACCACCTGCCGATGCAGGAAGGCGACTCGGTGCAGATGGGCAACGTCCGCATCGAGGCGCTGCACACGCCGGGCCACACCCCGGAGCACATCTCATTCCTGGTCTACGATGGCGCCCGCTCGCCGGACGTCCCGGCCGTCGCCCTGACCGGTGACTTCCTGTTCGTCGGCAGCCTCGGGCGCCCGGATCTGCTCGGCGAGGAAGCCACCCGCGGGCTGGCCAAGCAGGCGTTCCACAGCGTGCGCGAGAAGCTCCACGGCCTGCCCGACGGGCTCGAGATCCGCCCGGGGCACGGCGCGGGCTCGGCCTGTGGTGCCGGCATGTCGGGGCGCACCGTCTCGACGCTGGGCTACGAGCGCGCCGCCAACCCGCTGCTCGACCCGTCACTGACGGAAGACGAGTTCATCGACACGCTGCTCGGCAACCTGCCACCGGCGCCGGACTTCTACCCGCGCAACAAGGTCACCAACTCCGAGGGCCCCAAGCCGGTGCAGGGCATGGTCGACCTGCTGGCCGAGGAGATCGAGGTGTTCGACATCGACGATCTCAAGGCCCAGATCGACGCCGGCGCGGTGGTCATCGACATCCGTGACCGGCTGGCCTTCAACGCCGCGCACATCAAGGGCTCGCTGGGCATCGAGTTCGGCGACAACCTCAGCACCTGGGCCGGCTGGATCGCCCCGCCGGACAAGCCGCTGATCCTGGTCGACCACGACGGCGACGACGAGCTGATCAGCGAGGCGATCCGCGCGCTGGTGCGCGTCGGCCAGGACAAGGTGGTCGGTTTCTTCGACGGCGGCTTCGATGCCTGGCTCAAGGCCGGCGAGGCGTTCGAGAACATCCCGCTGGTCGACGCCGAGACCGCCAAGACCGATCTCGACCACGACCGCCGCACCCTCTGGGACGTGCGCGAGACCAACGAATGGGACGAGGGCCACGCGCTGGGTGCGCGCCATACCCCGGCCCACGACGCCCGCGACGGGCTCGACGGCGTGGGCAAGGATGCGCCGATCACGCTGGTCTGCGGCTCGGGCATGCGCTCGACCGTCGCCGCCAGCCTGCTGCGGCGCGCCGGCTACACCAACGTCGCCAACCTCATGGGCGGCATGGACGCCTGGGAAGAGGCCGGCCTGCCGGTGGTCGCCAAGGACTGATCATCCGCCAGCCTGCAACGACAAAACCCCGCTCCGAAAGAGCGGGGTTTTTTGTTTGCGCGCCACCGAGAGGTGGTGCGCTTACCCCTTGCGCCTTGCCTTCCGGGGGGTGCATCGCCGGGACGGGACGGCAGGGACGCCGGCCCGAGGTTCGCCGCGACACGACGTCGCGTCGAACCGTGCCCGACAGCGATGCACCAGCCGGAAGGGAAGTCCGCAGGACCAAGGCGCCGGGGTGTCCTTCTTTTCGTCCCTTTTCTTGGACAAGCAAGAAAAGGGACTCGCGCGCACCTCAACAGTATGGCGAAGCCAACAGGCTCAATTAGCGCGCGAAAACCGGGCAACAAGCCCCAAAAGGATACGCGCCCCAAAAACAAAACCCCTTGACAAGCAAGGGGTTGGGTTGAGTTTGCAACACTATTGAGTGACGTGACTCCTAGAACGGAATATCGTCCTCACCGAAGCCGTCGTCGATCGACTTAGCCGGGCGCTGGTCCTGGCTCGGCGGCGGGGGCGGTGCGCCGTAGTCGGACTGGCCGCCGCCGTAACCCGCGCCGGCACCGGCCGCGGCGCCACCGCCGTAACCGCCGCCATAGCCACCCTGGCTGGCCTGACCACCGCCGTAGCCGCCGCCCTGGCCGCCACCGGCACCCGGACGGCCGCCGAGCATCTGCATCTCGTTGGCGACGATCTCGGTGGTGTAGCGGTCCTGGCCGTCCTGGCCCTGCCACTTGCGGGTCTGCAGGCGGCCTTCGATGTAGACCTGGCTGCCCTTCTTCAGGTATTCGCCGGCGATCTCGGCGAGCTTGCCGAAGAAGACGATACGGTGCCACTCGGTGTTCTCGCGGTTCTCACCCGTGGTCTTGTCGCGCCACTGCTCGGAGGTGGCCACGCGGATGTTGGTGACCTGGCCGCCGGACGGCAGGTAGCGCACGTCCGGGTCGACCCCGAGATTGCCGATGATGATTGCCTTGTTCACACCGCGGCTCGCCATATTCACACTCCTTCTGGTTCCTGCCGGACCGGTCGAGTCGCCGGCCAAACCAACACTATAAAGCATCGGGGAAGAGGGGCACCACTCGCCTTGGTGATTCGCCTAACCGCTTGGCGGGTCAAGGAGATCGGCGCCCTTTGGACTACAATGACCGGTTCCGTTCGCGGCGGGGAGCACGCCTCTTCGCCGCGAGCGATGTCCATTCAATCGAGCGACAATCGCACACCATGGCCGATCCGTTTATCCGCATTCGCGGTGCCCGCACGCACAACCTCAAGAACATCGATGTCGACCTGCCCCGCGAGAAGCTGATCGTCTTCACCGGGCTGTCGGGGTCGGGCAAGTCGTCGCTCGCCTTCGACACGATCTTCGCCGAGGGCCAGCGGCGCTACGTGGAGTCGCTGTCGGCCTACGCGCGCCAGTTCCTGTCGATGATGGACAAGCCGGACGTCGACACCATCGAGGGGCTGTCGCCAGCGATCTCGATCGAGCAGAAGACCACCTCGCACAACCCGCGCTCGACGGTGGGCACGGTCACCGAGATCTACGACTACCTGCGCCTGCTGTATGCCCGCGCCGGCATCCCGCGGTGCCCGGAGCACGACATCGACCTGACCGCGCAGACGGTCTCGCAGATGGTCGACCACGTGATGGACCTGCCCGAGGGCTCGAAGTGGCTGCTGCTCGCGCCGGTGATCGAGAACCGCAAGGGCGAGCACCACAAGCTGTTCCAGGAGTGGCAGTCGCAGGGCTTTCTGCGGGTGCGCATCAACGGCACGGTCTACGAGATCGACGAGATCCCGGCCCTCGATCCCAAGACCAAGAACAACATCGAGGTGGTGGTCGACCGCTTCAAGGTGCGCGACGACCTCCAATTGCGGCTGGCCGAATCCTTCGAGACGGCCCTGCGGCTGGCCGACGGCCAGGCGATGGTCGTATCCATGGATTCCGACGAGGAGCACGTCTTCTCCTCCAAGCACGCCTGTCCCAAGTGCGGCTACTCGCTCGGCGAGCTCGAGCCGCGACTGTTCTCCTTCAACAACCCGGTCGGCGCCTGCCCCAGCTGCGACGGGCTGGGCGTGAAGCAGTTCTTCGACCCGCAGAAGGTAATCATCAACCCGGAGTTGTCGCTGGCCGCCGGCGCGGTGCGCGGCTGGGACCGGCGCAACGCCTACTACCACGCGCTGCTCTCCTCGCTGGCACGTCACTACGGCTTCGACCTGGAGACGCCGTGGGAGGAACTGCCCGAGGACCTGCGCGAGATCATCCTGCACGGCTCGGGCAAGGAGAAGATTGCCTTCACCTACATCGCGCCACGCGGGCGCTCCAAGGAGCGCACGCACCCCTGGGAGGGCGTGCTGCCCAACATGTCGCGCCGCTACCGTGAGACCGAGTCTCAAGCGGTACGCGAGGAACTGGCGCGCTACATCTCCGAGCAGGCCTGCCCGAGCTGTCATGGCACCCGCCTGAACCGCGCCGCGCGGCACGTGTTCATCGAGGGGCACAACCTGCCGACGATCACCCGCTGGTCGATCGGCCACTCGGCCGCCTTCTTCGCCGAGCTGGAACTGGAAGGGGCGCGCGGCGAGATCGCCACGCCGATCGTGCGCGAGATCCGCTCGCGGCTGAAGTTCCTGAACGACGTCGGCCTAAACTACCTGTCGCTGGATCGCAGCGCCGAGACGCTCTCGGGCGGCGAGGCCCAGCGCATTCGGCTGGCGAGCCAGATCGGCTCGGGGCTGGTGGGCGTGTCCTACATCCTCGACGAGCCGTCGATCGGCCTGCACCAGCGCGATAACGACCGCCTGCTGGGCACGCTCACCCACCTGCGGGACCTGGGCAACACGGTGATCGTGGTCGAGCACGACGAGGACGCCATCCGCGCCGCGGATTTCGTGCTCGACATCGGCCCCGGGGCCGGTGCGCACGGCGGCCAGGTGGTCGCGCAGGGCACGCCCAAGCAGATCGAGGCCAACAAGGACTCGCTCACCGGCCAGTACTTATCCGGCAAGCGGGAGATCGAGGTGCCAAAGCGCAATCGCGCCGATGCCGAGAAGATGCTGACGCTGGAGGGAGCGACCGGGCACAACCTGCAGGGTGATCCGTTGCACATCCCTCTGGGGTTGTTCACCTGCATCACCGGCGTGTCCGGCTCGGGCAAGTCGACGCTGATCAACGACACCCTGTTCAAGATCAGCGCCCACCAGCTCAACCGCGCCAGCGCGACCGCCGCGCCGTACAAGAACATCCACGGGCTCGACCAGCTCGACAAGGTCATCGACATCGACCAGTCACCGATCGGGCGCACGCCACGCTCGAACCCGGCGACCTACACCGGCCTGTTCACCACCATCCGCGAGTTGTTCGCCGGCACGCAGGAGGCCCGCTCGCGCGGCTACACGCCGGGGCGGTTCTCCTTCAACGTCAAGGGGGGGCGCTGCGAGGCCTGTCAGGGCGACGGGGTGATCAAGGTCGAGATGCACTTCCTACCGGACGTCTACGTGCCCTGTGATGTCTGTGGCGGGTCACGCTACAACCGCGAGACGCTCGACATCCACTACAAGGGCAAGACCATCACGGACGTGCTGGAGATGACCATCGAGGAGGCGGCCGAGTTCTTCGAGGCGGTGCCCAGCCTGCACCGCAAGCTGACCACCCTGATGGACGTCGGCCTGGGCTATGTGAAGCTGGGGCAGAACGCCACCACGCTCTCCGGCGGCGAGGCCCAGCGGGTCAAGCTCTCGCGGGAACTGGCCAAGCGCGATACCGGCCACACGCTCTACATCCTCGACGAGCCGACCACCGGCCTGCACTTCGAGGACGTCGCGCAACTCCTCCGTGTGCTCTACCGCCTGCGCGACCACGGCAACACCGTGATCGTGATCGAGCACAACCTCGACGTGATCAAGACGGCCGACTGGATCGTCGACCTGGGACCGGAGGGCGGCTCCGGCGGCGGGCGCATCATCGCCTCGGGCACGCCCGAGCAGGTCGCCGAGGTCGAGGGCTCGTACACCGGGTATTACCTCAAGCGGATGCTGGCACCGGCGAAGGCGTAGCCAGCCCCCGCCCGTGTAGGTCGGGCTTTAGCCCGACAATCCCTTACAGGCTGGATGCTTCGGCCTGACCGCCACAGGGGGAAGTCGGCCCTGTGGCCGACGTCGGGCTGAAGCCCGACCTACAGGGGCATGTGCCCCGAGCACCCGATTGTGGGAGCGGGCCTTGCCCGCGAAAGCCGCGTCAGCGGCTGTCCCGCCAAACGGCGGTGCCAGCAGGTGCACTCGGGCGGGATTACTCAAATCCCCGACACGCGCCACCGGCGCGTTTCGCGAGCGAGGCTCGTTCCCACATGTAATCGTTACTCCAACGTACGTTGCAGGCTCTCGAGCACGTCGCGGGTCTTTTCCTTGGTCTTGTCGATGACGTTGGAGGTGGTGTCCTTGGTCGCCTGCCAGGCGCTGGATGCGCCGGACTTGGTGCTTGACCAGATGTCGGCAGCGGCTTCCTTGGTCTGGGCCCACCAGTCGTTGTCGACGCGGGGGTAGTCGCGCACCTGGTCGAGGTCGTCGTTGAGGAACACCGCGTAGGAAACGCGATCAAGTCGGTCGCCGGAGCGGGTCGCCACCGAGAACTGCTGCACCTCGACGAATCGGTAATCGTCGCCACTCACGCCATCGATGGCATCGTCGAGCTCGATTACCAGACCGTGGACCTTCATGTTCTCGGCCACCAGGACGTCCTCGACCTCGCCCACCTCGCGATTGCGATCGGCGGCCAGAAAGACGTCCGCCCCGATCAGGGCATCCATCGAATACAGCCCTTCCGGCGCGTTTTCCGCCAGCACGGACTGGGACAGCGTTACGGCAATGGCTCCAGCCAACAGGGTGTTCATGCGCTTCATAGGATCTCTCCTGATTGGTTGTTATTCACTCTCGGCGCACTCGACGCAGCGCGTTACGCTGGGATCGTTTTGGAGTCGACGGACGGGAATGGGTTCCCCGCAGACGAAACAGTCGCCGTACTCGTCGTTTTCCATCCGCCGCAGGGCGCCGTCGACGCGGCCGAGTTCGCGTTTCCAACGGGCGCGGAGCGCCCGAGCCATCTCCCGAACCTGCGCTGACTCGATGCGCGACAGCTGACTCTCCTTGCTCTGGCACGCGCTGTCGATTTCCACCCGCTCGGTGGATTCGTCACTGCCGCTCAGCAGTTCTCGCAGCGATTCGCGCCTCTCGAGCAACTGGGCGCGGAGTGCCTCGCGCAGCGCGTCATCCACGGGCGGTCAGTCGATCTTGATCTTGGCGTAGCCCCGCTGGGCGTAGGCCGCGGCGGTGACGAAGGTGTTGCCCACCTCGACCAGCGGCTCGACCAGGTCGGCCTGGGTGATACCCGAGCGGCGACTGGCGATCGAGCAGACCTCCATGCGCTCGACACCCGCCAGGGCGTGCAGCTCGGCGAGCTTCGAGTGGATCTGCAGAATCGTCTGGGCGTGCTCGATGTTCCGGTCCGGGGCATCACGGGTCAGCAATCGAACCGATCCGCCACGAAAGCCGAACACCATGCGTGGCATGACGCCCTGGCGCTCGAGATCCCGGTAGGTCTGTTCGATCACGCCCAGCCGCGCGAGCAGGGCACCCGGGTCGGATGCCGTCACGTCCCAGAGGATGCGCGCCTCCTCGAGCCCCTGCAGGGCACGCGAGTCGTCCGGCCGCGGCACGTCATTGGCGACCGCCAGTCCCGGCAGCAACATGAACATCAGGCCCAGCATCAATCGGCGCATGACCCCTTCCTCCTTGTACTCAATGGCGACACGTTCAACCAGTAAAGCCGATCGGGGCGGCAATGCAAGCAATTGATTTTCGGTCGGCGCGGGCCTGTCGGTGGAGAGTCACGCGATCCGATTCGACCAACCCCCACAGGCGGGCACAAAAAAACCGCCCGCGGATTGCTCCGGGGCGGCCTGACGGAACGGTGACTCGTCAGTCGATCAGAACTCGAATTCCATCTTCTGGAAGACGCGCCCGGCGTTCTGGCCGGCGAGTTCGTCGTAAGTGTGCCAGTGCGAGAACTGGCTCTGGTCGAGCTCGTAGGCATCCTGCAGGCTGCCACCCTCGTCGATGATCTTGCCGATCTCGGTGCGCAGGAACGTAAGGTAGTCAGCGGTGTAGTGCTGGACCGTTTCCATGTCGGTCGGCCCACCGTGGCCCGGGATGATGGTCTTGCCCTCGGCGACCTCGACGAACTTCGGCCATGTCTCCAACCAGGCGGCCGTGTCGGTGTACTCGAAGATCGGCAGCATGCGGATGTTGAAGGCCATGTCGCCGGCGATCACCACGTCACGTTCGGGGATGACCACCGAGATATCGCCCGGGGAATGGGCCTCGCCGAAGTAGATCACCTCGGCGGTCATGCCACCCAGGTCGAGTTCAATGCGGTCCTCGAAGGTGCGGCTGACGGAGACCGCCTCGTCGGTGCCTTCGGCCTTTTCCTCGGCGATGCGCTTGAGCGTGTCGAGGTAGTCGGCCTTGTGGCTGTCGTAGTACTCGGCGGCATCGACGTGGGCGATAACCTCCGCCCCCTGGTCAATCCAGTAGCCGGTCGCCAGGGACGAGTGCAGCTGACCGTTCTCGTTGACCACGTACTTGACCGGTACGTCGGTGCGCTTCTTGATTTCCTCGTGCAGGGCCTCGGCGAGCTGGTAGGAGGCGCCGGCATTCATGACCAGCACCGCATCCTCGCCGATCACGAACGAGAGGTTGTTGTTATGCAGCGAGTTCTCGTAGGTGTAGGGCTGGGTCGCACCGATCGCCGACCAGACGTCATCGGTGACCTTCTGCGGCATGTCATAGAGCATCGAATCCGGCGCCTTGTCGGGCGGATTGTCATCTTCGGCCATCGCCGGACCGGCGACCAGGCCGGTGGTCGCCATCGCCAAAAGCGCACTGCCGGCCAGGTTGCGCGTGCCTCTCATCCATTCGGTCAACATACGGTTCCACTCCTTGCCTTGGGCAATACCCACAAGCATTTTGGGTTTATCTATTAGCGAGCTAACCATCTCGCCGTTCACGCGAGAAAACAACCCCGCGAACCATTCGGGTTTTTGATTCGAAAGAACATACGTTAATCAGCATTCAATCAACCAGTTGATCGATTCAGGCTGAAATGTCTGGGGGCTAGTTCCAGTCTAGTCCGCCGCGCGTCGCCCAGTACGACGCGGGACGCTCGGCAAGCGAAGCCAACGCCTCTCGGTCCACCGGCGCGAGGGTGACGTCCAGCGCCCCGAGGTTGGACGCCAGCTGTGCCTCGTTACCGGCGCCGGAGAGCACCATGTCCACGCATGCCTGATCCAGCAGCCAGCCGATTGCCATTGCGTCACGGCCAACCCCGTGCCGTCCGGCCACGGCATCCAGCGCGTCCATCACGCCCGCGTCCTCCGGCCGGTCGTTGCGCGCGGTCAATCGACCGTTGGCGACCGCCTCCTTGATGATCACGGCCATGCCGGCCTGGGAGGCCTGTTCGAGCTGGCCCAGCACCGACGGTTCGAGCAGGTTGGCGGTCGCCTGCACGGCGTCGAACAGGGGCCGGCCGTCGATCTCGACCTCCATCGCCCGGGCCAGGGTCTCGGCCTGCGCCGCGCCGCTGGTGGTCAGGCCGATGGCCACACCCTGGTCGCGCAGTTCGCCCAAACCCTCGAGCACCGACCCGTTCTCCAGCACACCGGAGTCGAGCGTGGCCGAGTGAATCTGGTAGAGCGCGGGCGCAAAGCCGAGCGCCTCCACGGTTTCGTCCCACTGGCGGTCGAGCACCTCGAGGCTGTGCTCCTTGACCTCGTGGACTTCGGCATCTACCTGCCAGCCGGCGGTGTAGGTGTAGCCCCATTTCGAGCCCACCGTGGGACGCTCGTCGGCCGACCGATGGGCCAACCAGTCACCCAGGAACGCCTCGGCCCGGCCGTAGGAGCGCGCGGCATCGACGTAGCGGAGGCCATGCCGCCAGGCGCTCTCGAGCATGGCGTGACAGTGCGCGCGCATGGCCTCGACGTCGCGACCGTCGGGCATGTCCTCGCCGTGGCCGAGGTTGATGTAGCCGGGGCGGCCGAGGGCGGCCAGCCCCAGGCCGACGCGGGGTCGGGGAAGGGTCAATCGCTTCTCCGGCATGGTGAACGATCTCTCGTGGCTGAATGGTCAAGAAGGGATATACAGTAGGCAAAAGACAACGACGGGCCGACACGACGGCCCGGCATCAAATGGAGAGGCTAGCATGCAGCAATTTCGTCTGGGTCCACCGGTACACCGCGTCGTTCGTGGCCTGGAGCTCGTCGGCCTGGTGGTGATCCTGATCGCCACCTTCGTCGCTGCCGGGCAGGACATCGCCGAGATGATCGAGGCGCGGCGCGTCACGCTCGCCGACTTGCTGCTCCTGTTCCTCTACCTCGAGGTGCTGGCGATGATCGGCGCCTACCTGCAGACCGGGCGGCTGCCGATCCGTTTCCCGATCTACATCGGCATCATCGCGCTAGCCCGCTTCCTGGTGCTGGAGGTCAAGGACCTCGAGGCCTGGAAGATGCTCGCGGTCGGCGCGACCATGCTGATCCTGGCCGGCACGGTGCTGCTGTTGCGCTACGGGCACCTCAAGCTGCCCTACCCGGAAAACGAGGCAGACACCATCACCGGCGACGTCGACGACTCGCGGCGACGGGGTGTAGAGCACGACGGCAGCTGAACGCAAAACGGGCCGGCATGATGCCGGCCCGTCTCGTTCCCGCCCGTCGCGCGGGCTGGCACGCTTTTGAATCTACGTGCTAGATCTGCGTGCGTTCCTTGTCGTCTCCGCGGCTCTGCCGGCAGACGCCCACGCCGCGCTGCTGAAAGATGACGTACTCGGCGATGTTGGCGCAGTGATCGCCGATGCGCTCGATCGCGCGCATGCAGTAGAGCATCCGCAGGCTGAGATCGACGTTCTGCGGGTTGTTCGCCATGTAATCGAGCAGCACCTCGTGGACGGCGTTGTACTCGTGGTTGACGTGCGTGTCGCGGCGAATGATCTCCTCGGCGGCGACGCAATCCTGGCGAACGAAGGCGTCGAGCGCGTCGTGGAGCATGCCCTTGACGATCCGGCCCATCACGCGGAAGTGGGTGGAGAACGCCGTCTGTTGCAGCGTCGGCCCGACTTCCTCGGCAATGCGCGCGAGCTTCTCGGACTTGTCGCCGATGCGCTCGAGATCGGTGATCGCCTTGACGATCGCCATGATGGCGCGCAGGTCGCTGGCGGTGGGCGCGTAGCGGGCGATGATGTGGATCGCCAGCTCGTCGATGGAGGTCTCGAGGCGGTCGATCTCGTAGTCCTGTTCCATGGCCACGTGGCCGCGTTCAGCGTCCCCGTCGAGCAGGTAGGCCAGCGCGTCGTCGAAATGCTGTTCGGCCACGCCGCCCATGTTCATCAGCAGCGAACGCAGCGCGCCGAGATCGTCGTCGTAACGGGTCAGGGTGTGCGGCGTGAGGTTGGGCGTGTCTTTGTCGCTCATTTGCTCGGAATCTCCTTAAGACGGCTTGTCTCGACCCGGTTGCTAGGGTTTACTCGTGGCATCAGGGCTTAACATGCCTGTCATGCCCGGCGGGCAGACTGGACGACCCGCATGACACGGGGGCTGGCCGCCCAAATACGCGTACTCTAACCGACTTTACGTTGCGAAATAATGACAAGCACCGACGAGAACCCTCTGCCGTTCATCAATCGCGAGCTGAGCCTGCTCGGTTTCAACCGACGCGTGCTCGAAATGGCGCAGGACCGCAACGTGCCGCTGCTCGAGCGACTCAAGTTCCTCTGCATCTCCTCGTCGAACCTCGACGAATTCTTCGAGGTGCGCGTCGGCACGCTCACCCAGCAGATTCGCGCCGGCATCAGCCGCCCGGACGACGCAGGGCTTTCCCCGCAGACACAGCTGGATCTCGTGCTCGAGCAGGCGCACGCCCTGGTCCACGACCAGTACGAGACGCTCAACCGCGAGGTCATCCCGGCGCTGGCCAAGGAGAACATCCACTTCCTGCGCCGCACGCACTGGACCGAGGCGCAGGCGCTGTGGGTCAAGCAGTACTTCCGCCGCGAGCTGCTGCCGCTGCTGACGCCGCTGGGCCTGGACCCGTCGCATCCCTTCCCGCGGATTCTCAACAAGTCGCTCAACTTCATCGTCTCGCTGGAGGGCAACGACGACTTCGGCCGCGAGGCGTGGCTGGCGATCGTGCAGGCCCCGCGCGCCCTGCCGCGCATCATCCAGATGGACGAGGACGCCGCCGGCGGACCGGCCGGCTTCGTGTTCCTCAGTTCGGTCATCCACGCCCACGTCCACGAGCTGTTCCCCGGCATGACCGTCACCGGCTGCTACCAGTTCCGCGTCACCCGCAACAGCGATCTGTCCGTGGACGTCGACGACGATGACGACCTGTTGCAGACCCTGCAGGGCGGCCTGTTCGAACGCAACTACGGCGATGCCCTGCGCCTCGAGGTGGCCGACAACTGCCCGGCGGACATGATCGACTTTCTCTGCGAGCGTTTCGCCCTCGACGACCGCCAGGTGTTCCAGGTCCACGGCCCGGTCAACCTGCACCGGCTGATGGCGCTGCCCGGCCTGATCGACCGCCCCGAGCTCAAGGACCCACCATTCACGCCGCGCCTCGAGGCGGACTTCGACCCGGACCGCAACATCTTCGAGACCATCGAGCAGCAGGGCAGCGTGCTGCTGCACCACCCCTACCAGTCATTCATGCCGGTGGTGGAATTCATCCGCCAGGCGGCCACCGACCCGCGGGTGGTGGCGATCAAGATGACGCTCTACCGCACCGGCAAGGACTCCGCCATCGTCGACGCCCTCGAGGCGGCCGCGCGCACCGGCAAGGAGGTCACCGCGGTGGTCGAGCTGCGGGCGCGCTTCGACGAAGAGGCGAACATCAACATCACGACGAGGCTGCAGAAGGCCGGTGCCTACGTCGCTTACGGCATCGTCGGCTACAAGACCCACGCCAAGATGGCGCTGGTGGTCCGTCGCGACGGCAACCGCCTTAAGCGCTTCGTGCACCTGGGCACCGGCAACTATCACCCGGGCACCGCGCGGCTGTACACCGATTTCGGCCTGATGACCGACGACCGCTTCGTCGGCGAGGACGTCAACAAGCTGTTCATGCAGCTGACCGGCCTGGGCCGCGGCATCCGGCTCAAGCGCCTGCTGCAGTCGCCGTTCACCCTGCACGACGGCATGCTCGAGCGCATCCGCCGTGAAACGGCGCACGCCCGCAACGGCCGGCCGGCGCGCATCCGCGCCAAGATGAACGCCCTGATCGAGAAACGCGTGATCGAGGCGCTCTACGAGGCCTCCCAGGCCGGGGTAAGGATCGAACTGATCGTCCGCGGGGTCTGCTGCCTCAAGCCGGGCATCCCGGGCGTGTCCGAGAACATCCATATCCGCTCGGTGATGGGTCGGTTCCTCGAGCATCCGCGCGTCTTCTATTTCCACAACGACGGCGAGGAGGAACTGTTCCTCTCGAGCGCCGACTGGATGCCCCGCAACTTCTTTGCCCGGGTGGAGACCGCCTTCCCCGTCGAGACGCCGGAAATCCGCGCCCGGGTGATCGACGAGGCGTTCGACCGGTATCTCGCCGACAACACCGGCGCCTGGGAACTCACCGCGGCCGGCGAGTACCGCCGCATCACGCCGGCCAAGGGCGAGAAACCGTTCAATGCCCAGCAATCGCTGATCACCGATCTGGGCAAGCACTGAACAAATCGACGCGGCTGCCGCTGGCCGGCCGCGCGCCAACCGGCTGACCGCCCCGCTCCCCGCATGCCGGCCGGACTGCCGGTCGGCATGCGATACTGTCGGCCGTCGTCATCCCGATCACGGTAACCGTCCGCCCATGCTCAAGCTGCTGTTCTGGCTCATCATCGCCCTGGTCATCGGGCTGTTCTTCGCCATCCGTCAGGCCAATCGTCTGCGTGCGGAACAACAGGACGATTCGCCCCAGACCCGCTCGCTGGAGTCCGTGCGCTGCGCCCACTGCGGGGTGTTCGTGCCCGAGGACAAGGCGGTGCGGCGCGACGGGCAGGACTTCTGCAGCTGGGAGCATGCCGAAGCGTGGCACCGGGAGCAGGGATGATCCAGCCGGCCGGCACGGAGAACTGGCGCGGGCTGCGGCTCGCCAACGCCTATCGTCTGCTGCTGGCCCTCGCCCTGACCGCCGCGGCACTGACCGATCGCGGCCCGGCGGTCTTCGGCCAAGCCAATGCCTCGCTGTTCATGGTCACCGCCTGGGCCTACCTGTTCCTGGCCATGGCCTTCGAATGGCTGCTGGAACTGCGCATCCTGCCGTTCCGCCCGCAGGCCCACCTGCACACCGCGGGCGATCTCGCCTGCCTGATGCTGATTGCACACGCCTCGGGCGGGCCGGAAGGCCCGATCGCGCTGGCGCTGGTGATCGCCATCGGCATCGCGGCGGTGTTGCATGGCGGACGGGCGGCGATCGGCTACGCGGCGATCGGCGTGCTGCTGGTCCTCGGTGAGGCGATCTACGCCTCGTGGACGCAGACGGATGCCAACCACCTGACCAACTCCGGCTTTCTGGGTGCCGCGCTGCTGCTGATCACCGTGCTGGTGATCGCCTTCGAGCGTCGCGCCGCGCTCTGGGAGCACCAGAGCCACGCCCGCGAACGCGAGGTGCGCTACCTCTCGGAACTCGCCCTGCGGGTCATCGAACAAACCGACAACGGCATTATCGTTTCAGACCCCGACGGAAGGATCGAGTACATCAACGCCGCCGCCCGCCAGATGCTCGGCGAGCGCGGCGCGGCCGACCTGGCGGACGACCACCGCCTGCCGGACCTTCACCCCGGGGTCTGCGATGCCCTGCGGGCCTGGCACGCCGGCAACGGCGGCCAACAGCAGGACTTCGACCAACCACGCCGACTGCGCGCGCAGTTCCACCGCATCGAGACCGCGCTGGGTCCACGTGCCCTGATCGTGTTGCTGGACCTGTCGGCCGAGGACGAACGGGTACGGCGCGACAAGCTCGCCGCGCTGGGCCGGCTGATCGCCTCGATCGCCCACGAGGTGAGAAACCCGCTGTCCTCGATCCGCCAGGCCGCCGAACTGCTGCCGGAATCCGATACCCCGGAAGAGCGCGCGCAGCTGACCGAGATCATCACGCGCCACAGCGACCGCATCAATCGACTGGTCGAGGACGTGCTCGGCGCGGCCCGTTCACCGGCGGTCAACGCCCAGAACGTCGAGCTGGGAGACTGGCTGGAGCGATTCGCCGAGACCCGTCGCCAGGCCTGGAAAACGGCCGGCAAGCCATATGTGATGGCGCTCACCGCCCCGATCGAACCGGCATTTTCCCGGGTAGACACGACCCACCTCTGGCAGGTCATCGACAATCTCTGTGACAATGCCGAACGCCATGCTCGGCCCGACGACGGGCGACTCAGGCTCCGCCTGCGCCTCGACGCAGCAACGCGCGGCGGCTGGCAGATCCGGGTATGCGACAACGGCCCACGCATTGCGGCCGAGGACCGTAGCGCCCTGTTCGAACCGTTCTTCACCACGCATTCGCAGGGAACGGGGCTAGGACTGTTCGTTTCGCGCGAGCTGGCACTGGCCAATCGCGGCGAACTGGTTCTCGAGGAACCTGATGCGTCCCGGCAGACGGGCAACTGCTTCCGCCTGTGCCTGCCGGCGGCGGCGGACGAGGCGATCGAGACGGCAACGACACAAGCAAGGGAATGAAGACGATGGCGTACTGCCTGATCGTGGACGACGAGCCGGACATCCGCACGCTGGTCGCCCTGTTCATGAAGCGCGAAGGGGTCACCACCCTCGAGGCCGCCGACCTGGCCGAGGCCCGCGAGCGGTTGGCGGCGAACGAGGAGATCGACCTGTGTCTCGCCGACATGCGTCTGCCCGACGGCAACGGGCTGGACCTGGTCGACGAGATCCGCCAACAGCGTCCCGATCTGCCGGTGGCGGTGATCACTGCCCACGGCCAGGTGGAGGCCGCCGTCCGGGCGCTCAAGGCCGGGGCCTTCGACTTCATCAACAAGCCGATCGAGCAGGACACCCTGCGCCGCCTGCTGCGCGACGCGCGCAACCTGCAACCCGGCCGACCGACGACAAATGCCCCCGCCGAGACGGATGGCGGTGACTCGCCCCTGATCGGCCAGTCGCGCGCCATGCGCCAGTTGCGCGAGATGATCGGCCGGCTGGCGCGCTCGCAGGCGCCGATCTTCATCCAGGGCGAGTCCGGCACCGGCAAGGAGCTGGTCGCCCGCGAGATACACAACCACAGCAGCCGCGCGGGCGGCCCGTTCGTGCCGGTCAACTGCGGCGCGATCCCCGGCGAGCTGATCGAGTCCGAACTGTTCGGCCACCACAAGGGATCGTTCACCGGCGCGACCCGCGACAAGCCCGGCCTGTTCCGGGCGGCCGAGGGCGGCACCCTGTTTCTCGACGAGATCGCCGAACTGCCGCTGCCCCTGCAGGTCAGCCTGCTGCGGGTGCTGCAGGAGCGTCGCGTACGGCCGGTGGGTGGCACCGAGGAGGTACCCATCGACGTGCGGATCGTCTCGGCCTCGCACCAGGATCTCAACCAGGCGGTGACCGATGGCCGATTCCGCCAGGACCTGTTCTTCCGCCTGAACGTGATCGGCCTGCGCGTGCCGCCGCTGCGCGAACGCCTCGACGACCTGCCGGCACTCGCCTCGGCGATCGTCGCCCGGCTGGCCGCACGTGACCAGCGCCCGGTGCCCGGCATCGATCCCGCCGTGCTGCAGACCCTGGCCAGCCAGCCCTTCCCGGGCAACGTGCGGGAACTGGAAAACCTGCTCGAACGCGCCATGGCCCTGACCGACGGCGAGCGGATCACCGATCAGGCCGTCGCGCCGCACCCGATGATGACCGGCGAGGAGGAGCCCGGCTCGGCCCTGGGTGCCTGCCCCGGCTTCATCCCGGAGACCGACGAACAGCACGACGTGCTTGCCGCCCTGCAGCAGACCCGCTGGAATCGCAGCGAGGCCGCCCGCCGACTGGGAATGACCCTGCGCCAGTTGCGTTATCGCTTGCAGAAGTGGGGAGTGGAATAAAAGGCGGCAGAAATCAGAACTCAGATTTCAGAAAGACTAGTGCCTAACCGCTGACTTCTTCGATCAATCCGCTAACGCGCGCAACACGGCCGGCGGCAGGGCCCAGACAAGCTTGCCATTGCCGTAACCGACGGCGTTGTCGAAACGAATCAGGATCATGCCGCCCTTTTTCATGGGCATGTTGCCGGACGGCCGCCCGGCGAGCAGGCATTCGGCCAGCTGCCCGAGGCTCGGTTCGTGCCCGACCACGGCCATGCCCTCCACGCGGGGCTGCTTGCGCAACCACTCCACCGCCGCCCCGATAGGGGCGTCGGGGGCGAACACCCCCTCCTGCTCGACCCGGCGTTGCTCGACAGCCGGCGCGACGATCTCGGCGGTCTGCACGGCGCGCACGGCCGGGCTGGTCACCAGGCGTTCGATCGGCAAGGCCATGGTGGTCAGGCCGCGGGCCGCCATCTGCATGCGCTCGATACCGCGCTTGGTCAGCGGGCGCTCGGCATCGGGATGCCCCTCGCGGGCAAAGGCCTCGCGGTCCTGAGCGGCGGCGTGTCGGATGATCAACAGGTCCATGATGGGTCTCGCGGGTTTCGATAGCGGCATCCTGACGCCGCCAAGCTACCGGATTGTGACAATGTGACTGACCGGAGGTGGACCGTGATCCGGCGGGTTGGTTCACGGGCCGGGCACCTCTGGTAACCGCGGCGCTCTGGGCTATGATGATGGGCCCAGCTACCGTCACATCGCGAGGAGACGACATGGAAGGCCGCGACGCGCAGGATGCCCGCTCCACCCCCCATACCCATCACCGCCCGAGCCGCTCGGCCGGCCCGCAGGGCACCATGCTTTTCCAGGCCGACGAGATGCGCCGACAGGCCGAGGCCGCCGAACCGCAGGGCAACGAGCGCGCCTCGGTCGCCGAGCCGATCCTCGAAGGGGTCAGCGGCGGCATCGAGGGGCGACGATTCACCCTGCGGGCCGGTCGGCAGACCATCGGGCGTCGCGAGGACAACGACATCGTCCTCGACGAACCCAGCGTCTCCTCCTCGCACGCGTGGATCCTCAACCAGCAGGGCCACCACGTGGTCATGAACATGCTGTCCACCAACGGCACCTTCGTCAACGACCAGCGGGTGCACGAGGCCACCCTCAAGCACGGCGATCGCGTGCGGCTCGGCCAGGCAGAGTTCGTGTTTCTCACCCGCGAGGCCGGCGACGGCAGGGTCGGGCCGCGTCACTGGCTGGTGGGCGCGCTGCTGCTCGCGGCCATGGGGCTGGCCTTCTACCTGATCTGGAACTGAACCGGTCGTGACAGTCCGCGAGACGCCGAAGACGATTGGCCGCTACCGCATCGAGGGGGTTCTCGGCGAGGGGGCGATGTCGATCATTTATGCCGGCTTCGACCCCAGCATCAACCGCCACCTGGCGATCAAGTGCCTGCGCGACGAGGTGGCCCGCGACGATGCCTACCGGCGCCGCTTTCTCACCGAGGCCCGCGCCGCCGGCACGCTAAACCACCCCAACATCGTCACCATCTACGACGTCGGCGAGGCCGACGGCCAGCCCTACATCGCGATGGAACGGCTGCACGGCGAGACCCTGGCCGATCGCGTCGCCCGCGAGGGTTTTCCCCCGATACCGGTCGTCATCGACCTGGTCGGACAGATCGCCGCCGCCCTGGAATTCGCCCACCGTCACGGCGTGATCCACCAGGACATCAAGCCCGACAACATCATCCTGGTCGAGGGCTGGACCCACGCCAAGGTCAACGATTTCGGCGTGGCGCGCCTGCCCGAGGGCGACGAGCACCATGACGGCATGGTCGCCGGCACCCCCGCCTACATGTCACCCGAACAATTGCGTGGTGCGGCGACCGACGGGCGCAGCGACCTGTTTTCACTGGGCGTGTTGCTGTTCTGGCTGCTGACCGGGAACAAGCCGTGGCAGGAGTCGGAGATCGACCGACTGATGGCCGAACGCCACGACAAGCCCCAGCCGTCCCTGCTCCCGCGCGAGCCGGCCACACCCGAGGTGCTGTTGGAGATTACCCGCAGCCTGCTGCAGTCCGACGCCAACCAGCGCTACCAGCACGCCCACGAGGTGATCGATGACCTGCGGCACGCCCGGCGCGAGCTCGAGCGCCTGCGGGCCGACCCGATCGCCACGCGGATCCTGCCGATGCGGGTGCGCTGGGCGGCGATCCTCGGCACCATCCTCACCGTCACCCTGCTGACCGGCCTGACCTCGGTCTACGTCAAGCAGGATCAGGCGCTGACCGGGCTGGCCCTGGACTTCGGCGCCTCACTGGGGCGCACCATCGCACATGAAACCGCCGAGGACCTGCTGCTCAACGACGAGGTCGCCGTGCGCGCCCTGGTCGAGGACATGCGGCGCAATGACCAGATCCGCTATCTCGCCGTCGCCAACCGCGAGCGTCAGGTGATCGCCAGCGCCCGCAACGACGAGGTTGGCGCGCTGCTGCCGGCCCTGCCCGAGACCCGACGACGCGACCTCGACGACGGCATCGTCAGTCATCACGGCACACTGCCGGCGACGGACACGGACGAGCCCCTGCTGCTGTTCGACGTACCCATCCGCTACCAGTCGCACCCGATCGGCACCTTGCGCCTCGGGGTCGAGAGCGAGCCGTTGGCCGCGGCGAACCGGACGACGTTGATGGCGATGATCACGGCGCTGCTGGCGACCCTCGTGGTGGTGCTGGGCGCGGCCTGGTGGCTGTTCCGCCGGCTGCTCGCCCCGCTCGACGTGCTGCGCGACGCGCTGATGCGCGTTGCCCGCGGCGAGACCGCTCATCGCATTCGACTGGTACGGCGCGACGAATTCGGCCGCCTGTTCACGGCCTTCAACCTGATGAGTGAATCGCTCTCGCGCCGCGAGGCCACCCCGTCGAACGACCGGCCGACACCGCCCACCGACACCGACCCGACGCGCGTGATCGAGCCGGGTGATGCCTCAGGCGACGAGCCGACCGAGCCACCGCGATAGCTCAGCGCCCCACCGTCACCCGCTTGGGTTACAACTGGTCGACGCGACGCTGCAGCTCGCGGGCACGCGCCCGGTAGGTGCGGGCGGGCTCGAAGGTCGGATCGATCGCCAGCACGCGATCCCACAGGGCAATCGCCTCGTCCAGATCCTGGTTGCGGTAGCGCAGGATCGCCCGCTCGTGGTACTCGTCCACCAGCCGTTCGCGCAACGCGGGCGCCCGGGTGGCTGCCGGCTCGATACCCTCGTCCTCGGCCAGCGCGGCCTCGAACCGCTTGAGCGCCGCCTCGGGCCGGTCGTCGGCCAGCAGGGACATCGCCTCCTTCTGCAGCTGTTCGGCGCGTGTTCCAATCTCGTTCGACGATGATCCCGACGACGCAGCATCGCGATCGGCGGCAGCGGACTGGAACGACGGCAGCGGCGCGTCCGGCAAGGCCAGTGCCGCGGCCGTCTGCCGCGAGGGAATGGGGGCACGCTCGAGCTGCCGACGCGCCGGCTGACCCTCGTCCGCCAATGCGGTCGGCCCGGCATCGCTTGAGCGCGGCTGCCCCGGCAGGCGCAGGCTCTCGCCGACACGCAGGTCGGAGGGGTTTTCGGAGTCGTTGTAGCGGGCGAGGATCAGGAACAACCCGGCATCGCCGAGGTGGCGGGCGGCCAGCGCGCTGTAGGAATCGCCCGGGCGCACCGTGTACTCGTGCGACTGGCGACCGAGCACCTCCTCGGGATCGGCGGTCAGCTGACGCATGACGGCCCGGGCCACCATGTCGTCGGGGTGTCGTTCCAGGTACCGGGCGAGATCCCGACGGCCACGTGGGTAGCCACCGCGCTGGAGGTCCTCGAGGATCGCGTCCAGCGAACGGCGGTCGGCCGGCGGGGCGACGGTCGATTCCTCGACCGGCCGGGACTCAGCCGCCTTGCCGCCACCGCCGGCCAGCCCCTGCAGGCGGGCATCGAGCTCGCTGAGCTGGGCACAGCCGCCCAGCATGGCCGCCCCCGCCAAGAGGGCGACGAGTCGGATGGGGAAATGGGAGCGTCCACCGAAAGTCATCATGGTTCGGTTGCCGTGATTCAAGAAAATGGATTCAGGTGATCGACAGCCGCCCCGCCAGCCGGCCCAGCCAGGAAGCGGGGCGATCGGAGCGCGCGAGGATCAAACCGAGGTTGTCCCCCGCCTCACCACCGCGCTCGGCCCCGAGGGCGAGTCCTTCGTGCAGGGCGTCGAACAGGTCGGGCGCACGCAGCAGGCCGGCCAGTTCCGCGCGACTCAGGGTCTCCCAGATGCCGTCACTGCACAGCGCGAAGCCGTCACCGGGTCGCACGACGGCATAGCCATGCTCGACCTCGGGCGGTTCGCTGCCACCCAGCCCCCGTAGCAGCACGTGCTGGTCGGGGTCATGGGCCAGGTCGGCCTCGCGGATCTCGCCGCGATCGAGCTTGAGCCGGGCCAGGCTGTGGTCTCGGGTAACGCTCAGGCAGCGCCGACCACGGAAATGGTAAAGGCGGCTGTCACCGACATGGGCCCAATAGGCCTGCCCGTCACGCAGCAAGAGCGCGACGATGGTGGAATGCGGTTCGGCCGCCACCCAGGCGTTGCGCCGACGGATCTCGTCGTGCGCCGCCTGGCAGAGGGTTTCGAGGAACAGCGCGCCGGGCTGGTCGCGCCAGGCCCGCTCGTCCCACAACTCGCGGGCGGCGTGGATGACACCGCCCGAGGCGAGCTCGCCGGCGCCATCACCGCCCATGCCGTCGGCCAGCACCATCAGCGAAGTCGACTCGCGCGCGTCGTGCAGGCAGATCAGGTCGTCCTGCTGCGAGGGCCGGCCGCCCGGCGCGCGCCCCCCGACCATGCCCGGGGCCTCGCGAATGTCGAACTCACCGTCCCTGTTCATGCCTGCGAGCACTCCTGGTTCGCCTGTCCCGTGTGTCCAGCCGGCAATCCACCACCGGCCGCGATCGACATCACCTCAACCGATCACCGGGGCAGTATAGCCCCGCCTTCGACGACCCGGAAAACGCGCAGCACTCGACCAGTCAGCCCTCGTCCTGCGCCTCGAGCCATGTGGTTTCGGCCGTCTCGAGCCGTGCGGCGATTTCGCCGCGTTCGGCCTGAAGGCGCGTGACGTCGGCCTCGTGTTGACCGTCGTACAACGCCGGATCGGCCAGGGCCGCGTCGATCTCGGCCACCTGGTTGCCCAGGCGCTCGACCTCGGCCTCGAGGCGATCGAGGCGTTTTTTCTGCTCCTTGGCCTTCGCCCGAGAGGCCTTGTCGCGCGGCTTGCCCAAGCTGGACGGGTCGGCCGGCGCCTTCTTGTTGGCCTTCCCCTTCGGCTTGTCGGCCGCCTGCTCTCGATTGTGGGCGCGTCGTCGCTCGGTGACCGCCTCGCGGTAGTCGTCCAGGTCGCCATCGAACGGCAGGGCGGCACCGTCACGCACCCACCAGAAACGGTCGCAGACCAGCTCGATCAGGCTCTTGTCGTGCGAGACCACCAGGATCGCCCCCTCGAAGGTCTGCAATGCCTCGGCCAGCGCCTCGCGCATGGCGAGATCCAGGTGGTTGGTCGGCTCGTCGAGGATCAGCAGGTTGGGCGCCTTCCAGACCAGCAGTGCCAGCGCCAGGCGCGCCTTCTCGCCGCCGGAGAACGGCTCGATCGGCTCGAAGATGCGGTCGCCGACGAAGCCGAACCGGCCGAGAAAATCGCGCAGCTTCTGGGTGGAGCCCGTCTTGCCGGCGACCCGCTCGAGTGCGATCAGCGGGGTGTCGCGCGGATCGAGCTGATCGAGCTGGTGCTGGGTGTAATAGCCCACCTGCACGCCCGGGGCGACGAAGCGGTCACCCGACAGCCAGGTCGGCCCGCCGTCGGCGATCACCCGGATCAGGGTGGTCTTGCCCGCGCCGTTCGCGCCCAGCACGCCGATGCGATCGCCGGCGCGGATCTGCAAGGACACATCCTCGATCAGCGGCGTGCCGTCGTAGCCGATGGAGACGTCCTCGAGGGTTACCATCGGGTCCGGGGCGCGCTTGGGCGTCGGGAAGTAGAAGGAGAAATCGTCGCGGTCGGCGTGACTCGCCGCGATGGTTGGCAGCCGCTCGAGGGCCTTGACCCGACTCTGCGCGGCGCGCGCCTTGGTCGCCTTGGCGCGGAAGCGGTCGATGAAGCCCTGCAGGCGTTCGCGCTCCTTGCTGATCTTGTCGGCCAGCGCGGCATCCTGCGCCAGACGCTCGGCACGCATCGCCTCGAAGTCACTGTAGTGCCCGGTGTAGAGATTGAGCTTCTGCTTCTCGATATGCGCGATGTGCGTGCAGACGTGATCGAGAAAGTCGCGGTCGTGCGAGACCACGATCAGGGTGCCGGGGTAGTTGACCAGCCAGTCGGCCAGCCAGAACACCGCGTCGAGGTCGAGGTGGTTGGTCGGCTCGTCGAGCAGCAGGATGTCGGAGGGCGCGATCAGGGCACGCGCCAGGTTCAGCCGCATGCGCCAGCCACCGGAGAAACTCGAGACCGGGTTGTCGATCGCCGCGGGGGCGAAGCCCAGCCCGTCGAGCAGGCGGGCGGCGCGCGCCCGGGCGGTGAACCCGCCGATCGCCTCGAACTCGGGGTAGATCTCCGCCATCCGCATGCCGTCGTTCTCGGCCTCGGCCTCGAGCAGCGCGGCATTCAGACGGGCGTAGTCGCGATCACCATCGAGGACGTAGTCGACCGCCGAGGCCTCCAGGGCCGGGGTTTCCTGCTCCACGGTAGCCATGCGTTGCCCCCCGGCCCACTCGATGTCCCCGGAATCCGGGGCGATCTCGCCCTCGAACATCGCCAGCAGGCTGGACTTGCCGGTGCCATTCTTGCCCACCAGGCCCATGCGCTGGCCCGGCAGCAAGGTGAGATCGGCATCCTCGAGCAGCAACTGCGTGCCGCGACGAAGGGAGACGGACTTCAACTGGATCATGTGGTCTCCAATCGGGTTCGACGCCGTAAAAGTTGGCGGCGTCGCAAATGAGCGAGGCAAGGGGCAACCCCTCAAGCGCCCCGGCATGACAACGGAGGCGGATTACCCCTTGTGCCTTGCCTCGCGAGCGAGGGGTTGCAGGGTCTGGCCGGCATGGACGCCGGCCAGAGGTTCGCCGCGACAGGATGTCGCGTCGAACCGACCCGTCCGCAATCCCTCGTTCGCGAGGCTGATCGTCGCGGATGGAATCCGCGGCGATCAGGCCCGCAGGGCCAAGGCACCGGGGTGTCTTCTTTTCGTCGGTTTTCTTGGACAAGCAAGAAAATCGACTCGCGCGCTACCAACGCGGTCACGCTCAAAGCACCCATCTAACAAGGCGCGCGAAACCTGGCTAACCGCCTATTCGACGCCGCAACCTCACGATCAGGTCACCGTGGGTCGTTTTCGCACGCCTGGCAGGGCTTGCCAACTGACTCACCACCCGGTGCCGGGCGTGCGAGCCCCTTTTCTTGCTTGCCCAAGAAAAGGGGCGAAAAGAAGGGCACCCTGTGTCTTGGTCCTGCGGACCCGGAAGCCTCACAAGGAGGCTCCCGGCCTCGCAAGCGTCGAGCGGCTATTCGGGTCCGGTTCGACGCGACTTCCTGTCGCGGCGAACCTCGAAGCGACGTCCCTGTCGCTTCGCCCCGGCCGCCCGACGCTCGCGAGGCAAGACACAAAGGGGAATATCCCTCCGATTCGTCTCGGTAGATCAAGTCATCGACCCGACCAACAAAACTTCGTGCCCAAAACCAAAAAGGCCGGGACCCCAAACGGGGCCCCGGCCGGGGAATTTGGTCGGAGTGGCAGGATTCGAACCTACGACCCCTACGTCCCGAACGTAGTGCTCTACCAGGCTGAGCTACACTCCGAAAGACCGTCGACGCCTGAAACGTCAGTGGTCGCGCTGAACGCTGATGTCCGCCAGGGCGGCCATCGCTCGGGAATGGTCACTGTCGGGCAGAACCCCCAGTGCCTGCTTGGCCGCTTCGGCCTCGCGTTCAGCGAGCGCCGAAGTATACGAGAGTGCGTCGGTCCGTTCAACTACTTCGAGCACCTCGTCGATCCGAGCGGCCGACTGCGACTCGATCGCCTCGCGCACCAACTCGGCGCTGGCCGCGTCCGCCCGCGCCATGGCGATAATCAGGGGCAAGGTGGGCTTGCCCTCGGCGAGATCGTCACCGACGTGTTTACCGGTCTGCGCCTCGTCGCCGCGGTAGTCGAGTACATCGTCGATCAACTGGAAGGCCACGCCCAGCCGATAGCCGTAGTCGCCCAGCGCGCGCTCGGTGGCCTCGTCGCGGTCGTCGAGCACGGCAGCGAGACGGCAGGCGGCCTCGAACAGGGTGGCCGTCTTGCGGCCGATCACGTCCATGTAGCGTGCTTCGGAAACGCCGGCATCGCCGATGTTCATCAGCTGCATCACCTCGCCCTCGGCAATGCGGTTGGTGGCATCGGCAAGGATCGCCATCACGCGCGGCCGCTCGACCTCGACCATTATCTGGAAGGCGCGCGAGTAGAGAAAATCGCCGGTGAGCACCGAGGCGGCATTGCCGAACCGGGCATTGGCCGTGTCGCGGCCACGCCGCAGCGTGGACTCGTCGACCACGTCGTCGTGCAGCAGGGTCGCGGTATGGATGAACTCCACCACGGCGGCCATCTGCGCCGAACCCGGCAGATCCGCCCCCTCGCCGCGCAACGCCCGACTGGCAAGCATATGCAGCAACGGCCGAAAACGTTTGCCGCCGGAGTGGACGATGTAGCTGCCGAGCTGGTTGATCAGGGCGACGTCCGAGCCGAGCCGATGCATGATCACGCGGTCGACGGCCTGCATGTCATCGGCCATCAATGCGCGGATCTCGTTCAACTGCATGCTCATCGTCTCGCTGTTCGCTCGGTAGTTGGGGATGCCCGACGGGCCGCCGCCAACCTTACACCAAGGCCCGGTAGCCGACTACCGGAACCACCCAGCAGGCAGGGATCGGGCCAAGGTCTCGCGCGAGGCCCGGAATGCCTCCTCGTCGGCTTCGTCACCGGCAAAGCGCAGGCGCTCAAGGGTCGAACGCGCCTCCAGCCACTCCGTTGGTGCCCCGCGCGCCAGAAACGCCGAGCGCACCGAGCTCACCATCGGCTGCGGCAAGGCGGCCAGCACGCGAACTAATCGCTCACGCAGGGCCTGCGGATCCGCGGCCGAGCGCAATTCCTGCTGGGCGCGGCGCCAGTCGCGGCGGGCACTCCACCAACGCCATCCCACCCGAGCGATCAGCCCCAGCAGCACCAGGCCGACCAGACCAGCGAACACCCAGGGCAAGGCGGCACGGATGGCGTCGAGCCGCTGCTCGGCCGGCTCGGCCTGCCAACGGACCATTTGGGCCTCGCTGCGAGCGTAATCGATACCCGATCCCGGCTTGTCGGCCGTCGGGTCGATGTAGGGCAGCTCTACTGCCGGCAGGCGAGCCTCGCGGGCACCATCGCCCCCGCCCGTCACCGCCGGCAGGATCGAGAACCGCACTTCCCAGGCGTCGGCCAGCGGCCCCATCGATTCCGCCCGCGCCTGGTCGGGGGCCGGGCGAATCGTCGGCTCGTCGATGCGCAGGCCCGTCGGGGCGATCAGCTGTGCCCGTAGCAGTTGCTCGAGCGCCTTTTCCGACAGGCCCTCGCCGACCACCACGAAACGCCATTCACCCGGTTCGCCGGCGACCAGCTCACCGACCTGCATCTCCCGCAGTTCCAACGCCGGGGTAACCGGCAGGTATTCGGGCAGGTGGGCAGGCAACGGCTCGACCGCTAGGCGCCGGGCGACCGGCACCCAGGCAAATTCACTCTGGGCCGTGCCGACCACATCGAAATCGATACGCTGGAATTCGAGCGTCACCTCGCCGCCACGCAGCGCCTGCACGGCCCAGCGGTAGTGACGCCGGACCACGCGCCGCCCGTCGATCTCGACGGTGTCCTGCGTCGCCGCCAGCACCTGCGTGTCGATACCCTGACCCTCCGGGCGATGCACCTCCACGCCACGCAACTGCCGGGCCGGGTCGAGGATGGTCTGCGTGACCAGGAAAGTCTGGCGCTGCACCGGATCGATCGCGGCCACCTCGGTCTCGACGATCACCCCGCGCGGCGCACGCCCCGCGCCGTCCTGGCTGACCCGCTCGGTTATCGCCGGGAGCGGGTCGATCGGCCCCAGTTCCGCCTGTTCGGCAAAGCCGTCACGGTCCCGATCGCGATCCGGTCGCGGGATGTCCGCGATAGCCGGTAGCGTTCCGCCCACGGCGAGCAGGGCCGCCAGCAATGGCGCCGAGAACCGGCGTGCGATTCGCATTGCGCTCATTGCCCTGCCTCCGTCTCGTCACCGGCCAGTCCCTGACGGACCACCGACTTGTAGGGCTGCTGGCGGAGCAGGCCGTCGATCGGCGGGACAGGGCGATCCTCGATGCGCTCGAGCTTTTTGCGCGCGCCACCGAGCAGGCCCTCGTCGAGCGCGAAGGCCTCGCCCTCATCCGGCGTCTGCTCGGCCACCGCGCCGCCCTGGCCGCTGCCCTCCGCTTCAAGCATCTCCTCGGCCATTTCCGCACCGTCGTCCTCGACGATCTCGCGGCGCAGCTGCGATTCGTAACCCTGGAATTCCGGCGTTGGCTCGAGGGACTCCTCCTGGGCCCCGCCGCGCAACGCCTCGACCAGATCCCGGTTGGTACGGGCATCGTCATGCTCCGGATCAATCCTCAGCGCGGCATCGAAGGCATCCACCGCCCCGCCATAACGACGGGCGAGCGTCAGGGCATTGCCCAGATTGAACAGCGCCAGCAACCGTTGCTGATCGGTGTCGGCCAACCAGGACGCCGCCTGCAGGCGCTCGACGGCGTGCGGGTAGTCGGCGCGACGAAACGCCGCCATCCCGCTGCCCAGACGGGCGTTGAATCCCGCCACGCGATCGAACTCGCTCTGCGCACGAGCAAACTCGCCGGCCTCGAATGCCTGCCAAGCCTGTTCGAGATGGGTCTCGCGCTCCGACTCGTCGATCAGCGGGGAGGCCCCGGCGATCGTGAACACCACCGGGGTGAACACGGCGAACAGCACTACCAGCCCAAACCGCCAGCCACGCCCCCGCCCGGGCGTCGCGCCCCACTCGAGCACCAGGTGGATGATCAACGCGACCATCGCCACCCACAGGGCCAGCACCGCCACCGAGCGATAGCCGTCGACGGTCTCGGCCGAACGGGCAGGCGCGGGCAGGGCGTCGATACGTTCGCGCAGGAAGGCGACGTCGTCCTGCAACACGCCGGTCCGCCGCGCCTCGCCGCCGGCAAGCTCGGCCAGTTCGGTGACGCGCTCGAAGGCAGGCTCGGAAACGATCACCTCGTTGTCGTCATTGCGCCGCGGCTGGCCATCCTTGAACAAGGGCGTGCGCTCGCGCGCCATGCTCAGGGCGAACAGCGGAATGCCACGCTCGGCCAGGTCCTCGGCGCCCGCCAGAACGCGGCTGCCGAGCTCGCCGCCGAACTGTCGGCCGTCGGCCGAGGTCAGCCAGATCACCGCCCCGCCCTCCAGTGCCTGCATCTCGGCGGCCAGGGAGAAGGCTCGATCCGGGCGCGCGACCAGGCGATCATCCACCAGGCCGGGCAGATGACCGGCGTAGAACTCAAGCAGGTTGGCATCCGGTCCCGGCGGCAGCATCACGCCGGCGGTATCCACCGAGCGCAACAGGCCCATGGGCCGCCCCGACTGCGACTCGGCCAGCAACTCGATCAGCATGACCGCGCGGTCGATGCGGTTGGGTTCGACATCCCGGCCGGTCATGGCGGCGGTGCCGTCGACCACGAACAGCAGCGGGGCCCGGACCTCTTCCTGCGATTCGCGATCCTGCGCCACGCGCGGGTCGGCCAGTGCCAGGACGGCAAACAGCCAGAACAGCACCCACAACAGACGGGCGGCCAAGGCACCCCCCTTGCGACGACGCCCGCCACTGGTCGTGCCGGCAAAGGCCCAGTCGTGCAGTTCCGGGTCGGCGTAGGCATCCAGCCGAGCGCGCCGCTGTTGACGCCACAACGCCAACGCGAGCGGCAAGACGAGCAACCATAGCGCCTCCGGCCGGGCCAGCACGGGCCAGGTCTCGGCACCGAGCAACAGCTGCCAGAGGTCGATCAGGCTGTAGCGGGAACCGTCCATTCGCACCTCAGGCCGTCAACCGGACTTTCAGGAACTGGGCGACGAGCAGCACGGCAAGCCCCAGTGCCAGGAACCAGCCCAGCAGGGAATGACGCTCCCGGCGGGTGTCCTGGGCCTCCGCCTTCGGCTCGTGCCGCTCGATGACGTCGGTAACCGACAGCAGGGCCTCGCGATCACCGGCGGCAATCGCCTCGCCACCGGACAGTCGTGCCAGATCCTCAAGGGTCGGGTCACCGCTTGCCGGGCCGGCACCGCCGGGGGCGAGATTGATGGTGAACAGCTCGATGTTCTCGGCGCGCGCCAGGGTCAGGGCCTCGGCCGGGCTCATCTCGCCGCCGGTATTGACCCCATCAGTCCAGACCAGCAACTGCGGTGGCGCCTCGCCACGCTCGCGGCGCTCGGCGATCGATTCCATCGCCACGGCCAGGCCGTCGCCCAGCGCGGTGGCGCTGCCGTCGAGACCCGGTTCGAGCTGCTCGATCCAGAAACGCAGCGCGCCGTGATCGTCGGTCTCGGGCACCAGCGTGCCGGCCGAGTCGGTTACCACCATCAGGGAAAAGCGATCCTGCGGGTGGGCGGCGATGAATGCGTCCAGTGCCTCGCGCATCACGCCCATGCGCGAGACCGGCTGCCCCTCGGCGTCGCGAAAATCGCGGGTCGACATGCTGGGACTGGCGTCCACCAGCAGCACGATCGACCGGGCCGGCTCGTCGACCTGCAGCGACTCGCCCACCCAGACCGGGCGGGCCAGCGCCACGACCAGGCTGGCCAACGCGAGCAACAGCAGGGCCAGCAACCAGCGCTGCCCGCCACGGGGGCCACCCTCGGCCGGATCGCGCCCAAGCGCCGGATGGCGCAACAGGCGCGAGGGTGCGCGATCACGCACCCGGCGCGCCCAGGCCGGGTAAATCAGCGGCAGGGCGACCAGCAGCAACAAGACCCAGGGCGAATCGAAGCCGATCATGCCGTCGGCCTCCGCCACAGCGCGCGGCGCATCGCGCGCAGTCGTTCGACGACCGCCGTCCGCCAGGAGTCGGGGGCCGGCCTCGAATGTACCGACTGCCGACCGAAGCGGGCGTGATCGATCTCACGCACCCAGGCGGACCACGGCTCGGCCAGCCGCTCGCGCCACGGGGCCCGGCCGCCGTGCTGCCAACGGCCAATCGCCCGGATCACCTCATCCTGCAGCGCGCGCTCTCCGGCCGCATCGATGACGCGCGCCGACTGGCGCTCCAGCTGCCACAGGGCCCACCACAAACGCAGATCACCCCGATGGCGCCAGAGCCACCAGCCGGCCAGCAACAGTAGCGCGATGGCCACAACCATCAGCCACGCCAACGAGCCCTCGTCGGCAGGCGCCGATGCATCGCCGGCACGTTGCACCAGCCAGGGAGCGGTGTAGATATCGACCAATCCCTCGGGCGCCTGCTCGGGCAGGCCGCCGCTGGGGTGCGCCCAATCGCGGTAGCCTTCACTCATGCCGCAGACCCCGCTGCACGCGCCAGGGCCACCGGGGCTTCGGCAAGCCACTCGGCCGGTTCGGCCTCGGCGGGCAACGCCAGGAAGGCCGCACCCAGTGCCTCGGCCGATTGTCGCCAGGCCTCCAGGCGTTCGTGCTGCCGGCTGGCGAATGCCTCGCGCCAGCGGCGATTGCCGGTATCCAGCCAGCGAGCCCGATTGCCCGCTTCGAACGCGACCAGTCCCAGGTCGGGCATATTGAGCTCGACCCGGTCGGCCACCGAGACGAAAATCAGGTGATGGGCGGCGGCCAGCGGTGCCCAGTCGATGACCCGACCGGGACCGCTATCGGACAGGCAATCGGAGAAGACCATGACCACCGAGCCGGCGGGGAGACGCTGCAAGAGGCGTTGGCGCAGACCCGGCCAGTCGACCGGTTGGGCCTCCTCGCAGGTCTCGCCGGCCGCCTCGGCCAGCTCGGCGAGGCGCTGCAGGATCGCCCCCTGACCGGTCACCGGCCCGGCGGCATGGTGACCGGGGCAAAGCTGCTCGCCGATGCCGTGGATCTCGACGGCCAGGTTCTGCCGTAGCGCACCGGCGGCGAAGGCATGGGCGGCGAGCAGTGCCTGGGTGAGCTTGAGCCGCCGACGGGTACCGAAGCGCATCGCGGCACCGCAGTCGACCACCAGGTGGGCCTGGCGCTGGGCCGGCTCGCGGTGCACCCGCACCACCGGCTCGTTGGCCCGTGCCGAGATGCGCCAGTCGATGCGGGCAGCCGGCTCGCCCGGCTGGTAGGCACGCAGTTGTTCGAAATCCAGCCCCTCGCCCAACCGGCGCGCGAGCTGGTCACCGGAGAGACGGGTGGCCGTGGGGAAGCTTTCCTGCACCAAGGCGGGCAGGCGCTCTCCGTCCGCCCAGGCAACAGCGATCTCCTCGGTCGACGGGGCGACGCCAACCCGCGGGCCGGGCGCCTGATCGCGGGCCTGCCGACGGCCGATCGCGCCCCGCAGGGCGGCCGCCGCCCGGCCGATCAGTCCCTGAATCACGGTGTGGGTCACGGCGCCGGGATCAGCTCGAGCAGGCGATCGATTACCGCGTCGCGGGTCAGGCCGCTGACCATGGCGCGCGGGCCGAGGATGATGCGGTGACGCAGGGCGTCGGCCGCCAGCTTGATCAGGTCGTCGGGGACGATGTAGTCACGCCCCTCCAGGTAGGCGGCGGCGCGGGCGGCCTGCACCCAGGCCAGCGCGCCACGCGGCGAGGCGCCGACCAACACCTGGTCGGCGAGATCCGGATCGAGCTCGCCGACCTTTCGGGTGCCCGCGACCACGTCGACCACCCAGTGCTGCAGGGCCTCGTCGCAACGCACCTGGCGCACCGAATCGCGCGCGGCCAGCACCTGATCGACGGTGATGTTCTTCGCCTCGCCCACCGGGTTGCTCCCGAGCGTGCCGTCGAGGGTGCGCTTGAGGATGTCATATTCGTCCTCGCGCTCGGGGTAGTCGAGCGACACGTGCAACATGAAGCGATCCATCTGCGCCTCGGGCAGCGGATAGGTGCCCGACTGCTCGAGCGGGTTCTGCGTGGCCATGACCAGGAACAGCTCGGGCAGATCACGGCTGTGACCGGCGACCGTGACCTGGCGCTCGGCCATCGCCTCGAGCAGCGCCGACTGCACCTTGGCCGGGGCGCGGTTGATCTCGTCGGCGAGGACGATCTCGTTGAACAGCGGGCCGGGCTCGAATGTGAACTCGCGGGTCTCGGGGTGGTAGACCTCGTTGCCCAGCAGATCCGCGGGCAGCAGATCGGGGGTGAACTGGATGCGCTTGAAATTGGCATGCACACCCTCGGCCAGCGCCTTGATCGCGGTGGTCTTGGCCAGGCCCGGCAGGCCCTCGACCAACAGGTGACCGCCGGTGAGCAGACCGATCAGGAGCCGGTCGACCAGCTCGGTCTGGCCGACGATGTAGTGCCCGAGGTGGGCGCGAAGATTCTGGATGGGCATCTGTTCGCTCATGGCTCGACTCGGCTTGTCCGCGGTTCGGTTTCGGTGTCGTCAATGCTGGTGGGCAGGCCGGCGAGCTTCCACTCTGGGAAGCCCGACTCCAGCCTCCGGGTTTGGAACCCGGCCTCGCGCAGGCGGGCGACCGCCTCGAAGGAAAAGGTGCAGTAGGGGCCGCGGCAGTAGGCGATCACCTCGCGTTCGGGGTCGAGCTCAGCCATGCGTCGCTCGAGGTCCTTGACCGAGACGTTGATCGCACCGGGGATGTGGCCCGCCTCGTATTCCTCTTCCGGGCGCACGTCGATCAGCGTGACCAGCCCCTTGCGACAGCGCTCGATCAGCTCCTCGGCGGAGACCGGCTCGAGCGCGTCCTTTTGGTGCAGGTGGGCGTCGACCATCTGCCTCACCTCGGCCAGGTGCCGCTCGCCGACGCGGCGGAACACGTCCAGCAGTTCGACCACGTCATCGGCGGCAATGGAATAGATCACCTGCTTGCCCTCGCGACGGGCGGTCACCAGCCCCGCCTGCTGCATGCGCTGCAGGTGCTGGGAGGTGTTGGCCACGGATAGCCCCGCGACCCGCGACAGGCCATCGACCGAGCGCTCGCCCTGCGCCAGGTGCTCGAGCAGCTCCAGCCGACGGCCGTTGGAGAGCACCTTGCCCAGCCGGGCGAACTGGTCGTTGAGATCCTGCTTGAATCGTTGCGTAGTCACCTGGTCCTCTCTCGGGATAATCACCCGGCGCAGCCGGCATCGGCGCGGCGACGCTGGATACGAAGCGTAATCCATGCGCCCAGCATGATCGCTGCGATCGACAGCATCGAGCCCAGTGCCAGGGTGGACAGGCCGGTCAGGCCGTGACCGACCGTGCAGCCCATCGCCAGCACGGCGCCGACCCCGACCATCGCCGCGCCGATCACCGTGCGCAGCCATTCCCCGATCGCCCGCGGGGCAGCGAACTGCACATCGCGCCGCAGCAGGGCGCTGACGAGGCTGCCAAGGAACACGCCGACCACCGCCACCACGCCGAAGGTGATCGTGGAACTGTTGTCGACATTCTGCAGGAAATACACCACGTCACCCAGCGGCGCGCTGAAGGTGAACGACTGGGTGCCCAGGCCCTCCTGCGGCATCGTCTGCATCATCGAGGCCATGTCCGCGGCCTGGCCGGGCGCACCACCGGTGACCCAGAACCCCAGCCCGACCGCCGTGCCGAGCAGCAGCACGCCGAACCAGGCCAGGCCGTTGCCGCCCAGCGGCAGCCAGCGCCAGCTCACCGCCAGCAACAGCGCCGCCAGCGCAGCGGCAATCAGACCGTAGACGATGGCGCCTCCACCGACCAAGGCGGCCAGGTCCTGGTGCGGGATGCCGATGGCCGTGAGATCGACGCTCAACGCCCCCACCCAGGGCAGGAAGGCGGTCTGGAACAGGCTGGTGCGCGTCATCGCATAGGCCGCCACCGCCATCACCACGATGGCGACCAGCGCCTGCAGGCTGCCCTGCGAGGTCCGCACCAGGCTGCGCACCGGGCAACCCCGTGCGAGCACCATGCCCGCGCCGAACAGCAAGCCGCCGATCAGGTAGCGCCCCCAGGCGAAGTCGGCGGTGCGATACGGCGGCCGGGTCTGGTCGAGATCGACGGCGGCGAACCACTGCACCAGCGCGGTCACCACGATGGCCACGCCGATCGCGCCCAGGTAGACCGCCATGCGCCCGCCGTCGCGCTCGCCCATGTAGGCGCTCATGCCGCCAAGCAGGCAGAAGCGCGTGAATTGTGCCGCTGCCCCGAACACCACGGACAGCACCAGGACGTACAGCAGGTACTGGGAAATCGCCGGATCCATACCCGAGCCCTCTTCTTCGTTGACACGCCGAGCCGAACCATTCCGCCCGGCCGGGCCGTTCATTAATCCACCGCCAGCCCGGCGCGGGACGCGAGGCATCCACTCAACCGCGGGCACCGCAAGCCGGCAACACAGACAGCGATGATTCAATCAGTCAATTGATTCTTCTGTCAAGCAACACGAACCCGCTTGACTTTAATTCAATTGAGTAATTGAATGATGCCCGTACACACCAGTGGAGGGCAACCCATGTTCCTGATCCAACACCCCTGTGAATTCAGCTCACTCGCCTATCTGTTCGGCTGCACCGGCAAGGGCCGGGCCATGGCCGTCGACGTGCATCTCGACGACGTCGACCGCTTCGTCGAGATGGCGGAAGAGAAGGGCGTGGAGATCAAGTTCGTGGTCGACACCCACGTCCACGCGGATCACAAGACGGGCGGCCCGGAACTGGCCAAGCGCACCGGCGCGGAATACGTGCTGCACGAATCCGCGCCGGTGAAGCACGACTTCCGCGGCGTGGCGCACGGCGAGCACCTGGAACTGGGCAACGTCAGCGCCCAGGTGCTGCACACCCCGGGGCACACCAACGACAGCATCTGCCTGCTGGTGACCGACCACTCGCGCACCGACGAGCCGTGGTTCCTGATCACCGGTCACACGCTCTTTCCCGGCGGCGTCGGCCGCCCCGACCTGCACGGTCGCGAACGCGAGATGGCGGAAAAGCTCTACGACTCGCTTTATGGCCCGATCCTCAGCCTGCCGGATCACATCGAGATCCTCGCCGGCGCGCAGGCCGGCAGCGTCTGCGGTGGCGGCATTAGCGGCAAGCCGATGTCCACGCTGGGCTTCGAGAAGCGCCACAACAACGGGCTGATCCGCGAGCGCGGCAATTTCGTCGAGACCATCGCCTCGATCGAGCTGCCGCCGGTCGAGGAAATCAAGGCCTTCTACGCCTTCAACACCGGCAACTAAAGCCACACCGGGACAGCGACACACCATGAAAATCACACCGACACTCAAATCAGGCCTGGTCGCCAGCGCGATGATCTCCAGCCTGACCCTCGGCGCCACGTCGCCGGTCATGGCGGAAAATGAGGAACTCATCGATGCCATGGAGGGCTATGTGATGTTCCAGGAATACCACGGCGCCACCATCCGTCCGGAGCAGATCCCGGCGGATCAGTGGGAGAACATCACCATCGTCGATACCCGCGATGCCGGTCAGTACGCCGAGGACCACATCCCCGGCGCGATCAACATCGAGTGGCGCCAGATCCTCGAGCGCCGCGACGAGCTGCCGACCGACGAGATGGTACTGGTGTACTGCAATACCGGCTCGCTGTCGGCGCAGGCCGGTCTGATGCTGCGCCTGGCGGGGATGGACAACGTCCGCATCCTCCAGGACGGCTTCACCGGCTTCCAAAAGGCCGGTGGCTTCGAGGCGAACGCCCGGGCCCAGGAAGAGGCCGAGGAAGCGGGCGAGTAACTCGTCCCACCACGCCCCGCCATGGCGCGGGGCGTCTTGCCCGATTCGGCCCATACGAGCGGATCGCATCCGGCAAGACGTATAACAAACACGATACGAAACCCAGTCACCCGCAAGGGACAAGAGGAAACCCATGGATATCACCCACCGGGATCTCACTCACGGCATTGCCGCCAACCGCGGCCAGTTCGTCCAGTTTCTGCTGCAGGTCTTCTTCGTCGGCGCGCTGGTGGGCATGACCCGCACCGTGCTGCCGGTGCTCTCGGAGTCGGACTTCGGCCTGGCCGCGGGGGCATTCACCACGTTGGCAAGCTTCGTGGTGATCTTCGGCGTGATCAAGGCCACCCTCAACCTGCTGGCCGGGCGCTTTTCTGACCGGTACGGGCGCAAGCGCGTGCTGGTGGCCGGTTGGCTGTTCGCGATCCCCGTGCCGTTCCTGCTGCTGATCGCCGATTCCTGGGGCTGGGTGCTGCTGGCCACGGTGTTCCTGGGCATCAACCAGGGCCTGGCGTGGTCGATGGCGCTCAACAGCAAGCTGGACCTAACCCACGCCCACCAGCGCGGGCTGGTCAACGGCGCCAACGAGTTCGCCGGCTACGGCGGCGTGGCGGTGGCGGGCTATCTCGCCGCGATTGCCGCCGAGCATCTCGGCGCGCGTGAGGGCCTGTTCTGGTTCGGCCTGGCTGTGATCATCCTGGCCCTGGCCCTGGCCATCTGGATGGCGCGCGACACCCTGCCCTGGGCGCACGCCCAGCAGAAGTCCAGCGGCAACGGCACCGCCCCGGCACGCCGCTCCGGGCTGAGCTTCTTCCTGCATGCCACCTGGGGCAATCGCAGCCTGCTGGCCATCAACCAGGCCGGCCTGGTCGAGAAGTTCACCGACACCATCATCTGGCTGTTCGTGCCCATCCTCTTGGTCACACGCGGCGCGGATCTGGTGACCACCGGTTTCCTCGTGGGCATCTACGGCGTGGTCTGGGGCGCCGGCCAGCTGATCACAGGGCCGACCTCGGACAAGCTCGGTCGGCGCGGCCTGATCACCTGGGGCATGTGGCTCTGCGGGGCGGGGATCATCGCGATCGTCCTGACCCACTCGGCATGGGCGTGGGGACTCGCGCTGGCGGTGACCGGCGTGGGCATGGCGATGCTCTACCCGACCCTGGGGGCGGCGGTGGCCGATCACTGCGAGCCGGTCGAGCGCGCCGGCATCCTGGGCGTGTACCGCTTCTGGCGCGACTTCGGCTATGCCGTGGGCGCGCTGGCGCTGGGGATGGTGGCCACGCTCACCGGCGGCATCGAGGCGGGCTTCTGGCTCGTCGGGCTGAGCATGGCGCTGTCCGGGCTGTGGGTGGCGCTGGGGCTCGCGCCGCGCGGTCAGGACGACTGACGTCCGGCCCGGACGAGTCAGGCATCCGGCCAGGCCCTCTAGCCTGGCCCACCACTCTGGCCAACTGGCATCGTGCTTGCACACGTGTCCAAGTGAACGCGCAATCCCTGTCGGGAGTCCCTACGGGGAGGGCGTATTGTCACTTTCTGACCCTGCGACCAGGCAGGTCGTAGCCATCTTGGACACAAGGAGATCAGCATGCAGGTCCGCCATCGCGCCATTCTGGCCGGTCTCGCGCTCACCCTGCTTTCGGGCCTTGCCTTGCAGGCGGTCCAGGCCGCCGACGTCACCTATCGCTGGGTGAACGGCAACGGCAATCTGCAGTTGAGCGACACCCTGCCCTCCGGCGCGGCCACCAACGGCTACCAGGTGATCGACCCGCATACGGGTGCGGTCGTGCGCGAGGTCGCGCCGCGCAAGACGGCCGAGGAGAAGGCACGCGAGGCGGCGGCAAAAGAGGCCATGGAACTCGCGGAGCGCGAGGCACAGGCACAGGCCGAGCGAGACCGCATCCTGCTGTCGCTCTACAGCAACGAGGCGGACCTGAAGCAGGCGCGCGACCAGCGCCTCGACCGGATGGACAGCCGCATTGCGCAAATGGAAGGCTCGATCGAGCGGATGCAGGCGAACATCGACGACGGGCACGACGACCCGGCGTATGCGCGTGATCTCGAACGGATGAAACAGGCGGTGGTCGAGGTGCGCGCCGAGCGCGACGCAATGGCCGAGCAATTCGAGGCCGATCTCAAGCGCCTGCGCGAGCTCAGGTCGAACGGCTAGCCCCGGCCGCCCCCACCGACTGGCCGCGACTCACGCGGGAATCAACCCCGAATCAGCGTGCCAACGCCCTGGTCGGTGAGCAGCTCGAGCAGCACCGCGTGCGGCACGCGCCCGTCGATGATCTGCACCGTCTTGACCCCGCCACGCACGGCATCGAGCGCGAAATTGATCTTCGGCAGCATGCCGCCGTAGATGGTGCCGTCCTCGATCAGGGCCTCCACATCGCCCGCGGTCAGGCCGGTCAGGAGCTTGCCCTCCTTGTCCAACACCCCGGCGATATTGGTCAGCAGCAGCAATTTCTCCGCCTCCAGCACCTGGGCGACCTTGCTCGCCACCACGTCGGCGTTGATGTTGTAGGCCTCGCCGTCCTCGCCCACGCCGATCGGCGCGATCACCGGGATGACGTCCGAGGCATCCAGCGTGCGCAGGATGCCCGCGTCGATGGAGGCCACCTCGCCGACGTGACCCAGGTCGATGATCTCCGGCTCGTCGAACTCGGGGTTCTTGCGCGTCACCTTGAGCTTGCGCGCACGGACCAGCCCGGCATCGCGGCCGGTCAGGCCCACGGCGCGCCCGCCGTGGCGATTGATCAGGGCAACGATGTCCTTGTTGACCAGTCCGCCGAGAACCATCTGGACCACGTCCATGGTCTCGCGGTCGGTCACGCGCATCCCCTCGATGAACTCGCCCTGCTTACCGAGTTTCTGCAGCACCTCGTTGATCTGAGGCCCACCGCCGTGGACGATCACTGGATTCACGCCCACCTGCTTCAACAGCACGATGTTGCGGGCGAAGGCGTCCTTGAGCTCCTCGTCGACCATGGCGTTGCCGCCAAACTTGATCACCACGGTCTTGTCGAACAGGCGCTGAATGTAGGGCAGCGCCTCCATCAGCACGTCGGCGGTCAGGGCGGGGTCGAATCGGGGCATGTCGGAATCTCTGTGTGCGAATTAAGGGAAAACGGGCATTCGGAATCGGCTGGACACCGTCGGGCGCCGCTCAGCGCGGTCACCCGAGCCGAAGAGCTCAGGACCTGCCGGTATGGCCGAAGCCGCCGGTGCCACGCTCGGTCTCGCCGAACTCGTCGACCGCCTCGAAGGCCACCTGCACTACGGGCACGACCACCAGCTGGGCAATGCGCTCGCCTACCTCGACGGTGAACGGGCTGTTGCCGCGGTTCCACATCGAGACAAACAACTGACCCTGGTAGTCCGAGTCGATCAGCCCCACCAGGTTGCCGAGCACGATGCCGTGCTTGTGGCCCAGCCCCGAGCGCGGCAGGATCATCGCCGCGAGCTCGGGGTCGCCGAGGTGGATCGCCATGCCGGTGGGCACCAGCTCGGTCTGGCCGGGCTTGAGCGTCAGCGGCTCGTCCAGGCAGGCGCGCAGGTCCAGGCCGGCCGAACCGTCGGTGGCGTAGTCCGGGCGCGGGATCTCGTTGCCCAGCCGGGGGTCGAGCCATTTGACCTCAACTCGATGCATGCGGTCGTTCCTTCCGTATCTCGTGGTGAATCTGGTGGTAGGTATCGAATAACTGCGCGGCCAGCCGCTCCTTGACCGCCTGCGCCAGTGCCCGCTCGCCGCCGTCCCACAACAGGAGCAGGGCGTTGTCCGGCCGGTCGAATCCCTTGTCCGCCCCGACCTCGTTGGCACAGATCAGGTCCATGCCCTTGGACGCGCGCTTGGCAACCGCGTGCTCACGCACATGCTCGGTCTCGGCGGCAAAGCCGATGACGAACGGCCGGTCGGCACGCGCCGCCACGCCACGGATGATGTCCGGGTTGGGCACAAGCTCCAGGCGCAACGGCTCGCCGTCCTTCTTGAGCTTATGGTCGGCGGGCGCGGCCACCCGGTAGTCGGCCACCGCGGCGGCGCCGACGAAGATGTCCATCGACTCGATCGCCTCGACCGCCGCCTGCATCTCGGCGGCCGTCTCGACGTCGACCCGTGTCACGCCCGATGGGGTGGGCAGGGTCGAGGGGCCGGCGATCAGCGTCACGGCCGCGCCGCGGCGGGCGGCCTCGGCGGCGATGGCAAATCCCATGCGCCCGGACGAGCGATTGGCGATGAAGCGCACCGGGTCGATCGGCTCGCGGGTGCCGGCCGCGGTGACCACCACCCGTTGTCCCGCCAGGTCCCGACCACCGTCGCGCGGCAGGGCCTCGAGGATGGCCCCAGCGATGGCCTCCGGCTCGAGCATCCGCCCCTCGCCGGTCTCGCCGCAGGCCTGGGCGCCGGCAGCCGGTCCCAGCAGGGTCACGCCGCGCGCCAGCAGCGTGTCGCGGTTGGCCTGCGTCGCCGGATGGGCCCACATCTGCCGGTTCATGGCGGGAGCGATGTGAACCGGCGCGTCCGTGGCGAGACAAAGGGTGGTCAGCAGATCGTCGGCCATGCCGGCGGCCAGACGCGCCATCAGGTCGGCGCTGGCCGGGGCGATCACCACGGCATCGGCCCAGCGGGCCAACGCGATATGATCCATGCCCGACTCGGCCTCGGCATCCAGCAGCGTGGTGCGCACCGGGTGACCGCTGACGGCCTGGAAGGTGAGCGGCGTGACAAACCGGGTTGCCGCCTCGGTCATCACCACGCGCACCTCGCAGCCGGCTTCGACCAGGCGGCGCACCAACACCACGGCCTTGTAGGCCGCGATGCCGCCGGACACGCCGACGAGGATGCGATGGTTGGATGATGGGGCGTTCATGGGCGCAGTTTATCAGGGAAGACCGGCAGGCAGCCGATACCGCCTAACCGGCACGGCGAGGGCGATGCGCCGACGACACCATCCGCCACCTTTCACCGAATCGCTTTGAGACCACCGCATGGCAGACGACCCGAACAAGAAAGCCGACCAGCCCGGCAACGATCCCGAAAACACCCCGCCATCAAAGCCCAAGCGCCGCCTGCCGCGCTGGGCTCGCTGGACGCTGGAGGGGCTGGTGTTCGTCGCCGCGCTGCTGGCCGTGCAGGCGTGGATGGGGCCGGATCTGCCGGAGGGCGAGATCCCCGGCATGGCGGCAGAAACCATCGATGGCGAGCAACTGACCCTGGGCGGGCCGGCGGACGAGCCCACCGTGGTGGTCTTCTGGGCTACCTGGTGCGGTTACTGCGACCTGGAGATGCCCTGGCTGGTCGATCTGGTCGACGATCACCGCGTGATCACCGTGGCCATGCAATCGGGCGATGCGGCCACGGTGCGCGCCCACATGCGGGAAAACGATCTCGAGAAGCTGCCGGTGATCAACGACCCCGACGGGCAAATCGCCGCCGGCCTGGGCGTGAACGTCACCCCCACCTTCCTGTTCTTCGACCAGACCGGCCGGGTGGCCCATTCGACCACCGGCCTGACCAGTCCCTGGGGCGTGCGCCTGCGGATGTGGTGGATGAACCGCGCCGCCAACTAATTTGGGGTACGTCAGGCCTGATCGATAGCGGCGAGCAAATCGTCGAAGGCGGCCTGGAACTGCTCTACCCCCTCGTCGAGCAGCTGGTCGCGTACCACGCCGTCCATGTCGATGCCCACCTCGGCCAGTTCCGCCCAGACCTCGCGATCCTCGTCGAGACGCGGCTTCAACAGGGAGGCAATCCGGCCGTGGTCGGCAAAGGCCTCGAGGGTCGCATCCGGCAGCGTGTTGATGGTGCGCGGGGCGATCAGGTTCTCGACGTAGAGCAGGTCCGAGTAGGCCGGGTTCTTGGTGCCGGTGCTCGCCCAGAGCAGGTACTGCGGCCAAGCGCCTTCCTGCTCGAAGTGGTCGAACGACTCGTCCTCGAACACCTCGCGGAAATGCGCGTAGGCCATGCCGGCCAGGGCCAGGGCCGCTCGGCCCTTGAGCGCCTCGGCGCGCGCGCCGCCGATGGCATCGAGCTGCTTGTCGACCAGGGTGTCGACCCGGCTCATGAACAGGCTGGCCACCGCGCGCACCTCCGCGACCTTGCCGCCGTTCTTCTCCAGCTGCTCGATGCCGCGTCGATACGCGGCGAACACCCGCTGGACCTGGTCGAGCGAGAACAGCAGGGTGACGTTGACGCTCACGCCCTCGCCGATCAGGCGCTCGAAGGCCTCGATGCCCTCGACTGTGCCGGGCACCTTGATCAGCACATTGGGCCGATCGACCAGTTCTCGCAGGCGATGGGCGGCGCGCACCGAGGCATGGGCGTCATGGGCGATCCCCGGCGATTCCTCCCAGGACACCCAGCCGTCCTCGCCGTGCGACTGGTCCCAGACCGGTCGCAGCAGATCGCAGGCGCGCTGGATGTCGGTGACGACCAGGTGCTCGTAGACCGATTCGACGTCCGAGTACTGCCGCTTGCCCGCGGCGATGTCCTCGGTGTAGAGGTCGCTGCCGACGATCGCCTTCTTGAAGATCGAGGGGTTCGAGGTCACCCCGCGGATGCCGTAGTCGCGGATCAGCCGCGGCAGGCCCTCGTCCGTCAACAGGGCTCGGGAAAGGTTGTCCAGCCAGAGACTCTGGCCCTGCGATTCGTGGAGTTGGCTCAAGGCATGCGCGGTCATCGACGACTCCTCCCGGTTGCTTGCGCGTGACAAGGACGAGGCACCACGTTGGCACCTCTACCGGAAGCTTAGACGCTCATGAGCCGTCCACGTGGCCCAAGTGCTGTTATCGGGGATCGAAGGGCATCGAGGTGCGCATTTCCTCGTAGAACTCGCGCGCCTCGTCGGTCTTGGCCGGCGGGGTGTGGATCATCAGGACCAGCATCAGGTCACCGCCGGCGAAGCCACGCTTGGAGATGCGCAGCTTGCGCCCGGATTGCGACCCGGCGGGCACGCTCATGTTGATGCGCTTGCCGTCGGGCAGGGTGACCGGCACCTTGGCGCCCAGCGCCGCCTCCCAGGGCGTAATCGGCAGTTCCTGGACGATGTTGTTGCCGTCGACCCGGTCGCGGTCCTCCTCGCGCAGGGTCAGCACCAGGTAGAGATCCCCCGGCGAGCCGCCCATCGGGCTCGGCTGGCCCTGGCCGGACAGCCGGATGCGACGCCCCGGTGTCGACCCGGCCGGCACGTTGACCTTCAGCGAGCGAGCGCCGCCGCGTCCATCGGAGACCCGGATGGTGTGCGCGCCGCCAGTGACCAGCAAGGAAAGCGGCACCGGTGCGTCGGCCTCGACATCCTGGCCGCGCACGCTGCGGCCCTGACCGGCACCGGCCGGGCCACCGGGGCCACCGAAACCGCCGCCGAAGAACTGCGAGAAGAAATCGGAAAAGCCGCCGGCCGCGAAATCGTCCCCGCCGAAGCCGCCACCAAATCCACCGGGACCGCCCGGACCACCGGGGCCAGCGCCGAACTCGTCGCCATGATGGTAGCCCGAACCGAGCGCGTCGTAGCGTGCGCGCTTCTGGGCATCGCCGAGCACCTCGTAGGCCTCGTTGATTTCCTTGAACTTGTCCTCGGCACCCTCGCCCTTGTTGCGATCCGGGTGGTATTTCTGCGCAAGCTTGCGGTAGGCGCGCTTGATCTCGTCCTGCGAGGCATTGCGCGCCACGCCCAGGGTTGCGTAGTAGTCGTGATATTTCACGCCTGCACTCCTCCGAGTGATGTCCGGTTTGCCGTGTGGCCGGCGTCTCGAAAACCCGCCCCGTCCATCGGGGTTGCGTCAGGCTTTTGGCACGCCGGAAATGAAGAAAAGCCCAATGAGGAAAAGCCCGGGGCGGCCGGGCTTTTCGCGTGCTTCCGCGGCCGGCGGCCGAACCGGATCAACTCACCTCGATGCGCCGCGGCTTCGACGTCTCCGCCTTGGGGATGGTCACCGTGAGTACGCCGTGCTCGGAACTCGCCTTGATACCATCTGCATCCACCTGCTCGGGCAGGGTGAAGCGACGGTAGAAGCGTCCGTAATGGCGCTCGATCCGCGCGTAGCCGTCCTGCGACTTCTTGAGCTCCGAGTTGCGCTCGCCCTTGATCTCGAGCACGCCGTTGTCGGCGGTCACCTCGACGCTCTTCGGGTCGATACCCGGCAGGTCGACGTGCAGCTCGTAGGCGTTCTCGTTTTCCTTGATGTCGACCGCCGGCGCCCAGTCCGCGACCTCGAGCTTGCCCTCGTCACGCGCTTCATTGAGGCTCGGCTCGAACAGCGAGTTCATCTCGCGATAGAGCTGATCCAGCATACCCCACGGTTGATTGCGGATCTGACCTTCCGGCTTGTAACGCACAATAGCCATATTCAACACCTCCCTTCGATGCTCAATGACGGGCCAATGCCGTGTTCATGCCTTTGATGTAGGTCGACCGCGGGGATTTTCAAGGCCCGGACACGACAAGGCCCCGCCGAGGCGGGGCCTTGTGTCACGCGTCAATCCGGCAGGCGACTTAGCGCTGACGGGCCTTGAAGCGCGGGTTGGTCTTGTTGATGACGTAAACCTTGCCGCGACGACGAACGACTTGGCAGTCCTTGTGTCGCTTCTTGGCTGACTTGAGAGAAGACAGAATTTTCATGGACGCCCCTTTCGCTAATCCGCTCGGTTCCACACAAAGCGCGGCAATATAGCGGATCCGGAGCACAATGGCAACCCACCCGTTCGCCCTGGGCCTTCTGGACACTGCAGGGTCGACCGGTTGCAGGTATCCTCGCTGCCTGCACCAACCAACCGGGACGCCTGAATGACAGACATCGTGATCGCCACCAACAACGACGGCAAGATGGCCGAGTTCGAGGAAATGCGCCGCGTGCTGGCGGCCAGCCATCCGACCCTGGACCGGCTGCGCTTCGTCTCGCAGCGCGGTTGGAACGTCTCGTCACCGGTCGAGGATGCCGACAGCTTCCGCGGCAATGCCCTGATCAAGGCACGACACACCGCCGCGCTCACCGGTCACCCGGCCATCGGTGACGATTCCGGGCTGGTGGTCGATGCCCTCGATGGCCAACCAGGCATCTTCTCCTCGCGCTTTGCCGGCGAGGAGGCAAGCGATGCCGAGAACAACCAAAAACTGGTCGACGAACTGGCGCGTCGCCCGGATGCTCCGCGCAGCGCGCGTTTCGTCTGTGCCCTGGCCTTCGTCCGCCATGCCGAGGACGATGCCCCGATCATCGTCGAGGGCACCTGGGAGGGCGAGGTGCTCGATGCCCCGCGCGGTGCGCGCGGTTTCGGCTACGACCCGCTGTTCTTCTCGCCGGAACACGGCATGAGCGTCGGCGAGATGGACCCGGACGACAAGCACCGGGCCAGTCATCGGGCGCGCGCCTTGAAGCAGCTGATCGAGCAGCTGGCTACCCTCGACATCAACCCCGCGTGAGCCACTCATGAGCCTGTTGCAGTTCACCGACAACCCGCCGCTCTCGCTCTACGTCCACCTGCCGTGGTGCGTGGAGAAATGCCCCTACTGCGATTTCAACTCGCACGGGCTCAAGGGCCGAGACCTGCCCGAGGAGAAATACGTCGACGCGCTGCTGCGCGACCTCGAGCCCGAGCTGCCGCTAATCTGGGGGCGACCAATCGAGACGATCTTCCTCGGCGGCGGCACGCCCAGCCTGTTCTCCCCGGAGGCACTCGATCGGCTGATGTCCGGCCTGCGTGCGCTGCTCGACCTGCGCTTTACCCGCGAAGTGACCCTCGAGGTCAACCCGGGCACCGACATGGCATCGCGGCTGGCCGAGTACCGCGCCATCGGCTTCAACCGGGTCTCGATCGGCGTGCAGAGCTTCAACGACGAATCGCTCAAGCGTCTGGGCCGCATCCACGACCGGCGAGCGGCCTGGCGCACCATCGAAGCGGCGCACGATGCGGGGCTCGACAGCTTCAATATCGACCTGATGCACGGCCTGCCCGGGCAAACGGAAGACGATGGCCTGGTGGATATCGACACCGCGATCTCGCTCGAACCGCCCCACCTGTCCTGGTACCAACTGACCATCGAACCCAACACGGCGTTCGCGTTCAGCCCACCGGCGCTACCGCCGGAGGCGACCCTCGACCGGATCGGCGAGGCGGGCGCCCAGCGTCTCCTCGATGCCGGTTACGGGCACTACGAGATTTCGGCGTTCGCCCAGCCGGACCACTCCTGCCAGCACAACCTCAACTACTGGCAGTTCGGCGATTACCTCGGCATCGGTGCCGGCGCACACGGCAAGCTGACGATCCCGGCGGAAAACCGCATCGAACGACGCCTGCGCAGCCCCCACCCCAATCAGTATCTCGAGCTCGCGGGTCAACCGGCGAACATCGACGCCCACGACATCAAGCGCCAGGAGATCCCGTTCGAGTTCATGCTCAATGCCCTACGGCTGACCAAGGGTTTCCCGGTGGGCCTGTTCCAGGAACGCACGGGCATGCCCATCGCCATGGTCTCCAAGACACTGCGCGGGCTGGAGGAAGACGGCCTGATCGAATGGGACATCCAGACCATCCGGCCGACCGACCGCGGCCTGCGCTTTCTCAACGACGTGCTGGGCCGGTTCCTGCCAGACGAGTCGCCCGCCGGTTAATCGCCCTTCTTGCGCGGACGCTGCCAACCGTCGATCACGGACTGGCGAGCGCGCGCCACGGCGAGTTGCCCCTGACCCACGTTGCGGGTAATGGTCGACCCGGCCCCGATGGTCGCATCATCACCCACGCTGACCGGGGCCACCAGCTGCGTCGCCGAGCCGACGAACACCCGATCACCGATCTCGGTGTGGTGTTTGTTCGCGCCGTCGTAGTTGCAGGTGATGGTACCCGCGCCGAGGTTGCTGTCATCGCCGACCCGGGCATCGCCCACGTACGAGAGGTGATTGACCTTGGAACGCGCGCCGATGCGGGCCGCCTTGATCTCGACGAAGTTGCCGATCTTGGCCGACGAATCGAGCGCCGCACCCGGACGTAACCGAGCATAGGGGCCGATGGCGTTGTCGCCCGCGGTGACCACCCCGTCGATATGACTGAACGCCTCCACCGTCGACCCGGGGCCGATCTCGCAGTCACGCAGGACGCAGTGCGGACCGATATGGACGTTGTCGCCGAGACGCACGCTGCCCTCGAACACGCAGTCCACGTCGATCGACACATCCTGTCCGCAGTCGAGCGAACCCCGGATGTCGATGCGCGCCGTGTCGGCCACGGTCGTGCCGGCCAGTGCCAGTGCCTCGGCCTGACGCTGCTGGTAGACCCTCTCGAGGCGAGACAGCGCGAGGCGATCGTTTACCCCGGTCACCGCCCACGCATCCTCGGCGATGACCGCCTCGACGACCTTGTCCTCGGCGGCGGCCATCTCGATGATGTCCGTGAGATAGAGCTCGCCCTGCGCGTTGCCGGATTCAAGCCGATCGAGCCATGTCTCCAGCTCGCCATAGCGCGCCATCAGGATGCCGGTGTTGACCTCACGGACCTCGCGCTCCGCCTCGCTGGCATCCTTCTGCTCGACGATGCGCAGCACACGTCCCGTGTCATCGCGCAAGATGCGGCCATAGCCGGTAGGGTCGTCCATGTGCACCGTCAACAGCGAGACGACCGCGTTCGACCCGGTCAGGCGTGCAAGCAGATCGGCACCGAGTAGCGGCACATCGGCGTACAGCACCAGCACCCGGTCGTCCGGCCGCGCCTGCAGCCCCTCGATCCCGAGCTGGACCGCGTGGCCAGTACCGTTCTGTTCGTGCTGCCAGACCCAGTCGAGGTTGCGGTGAGACTGCGATTCGCGCACCGCTTCCCCCTGGTGGCCGATCACGACCCGAACCGTGGCCGGATTCAGTGCCGCAGCGGTGTCCAAGCAGTGGGCCAGCATCGAGCGGCCGGCAAGCTCATGGAGTACCTTCGGCTTGCTCGAGCGCATGCGCGTCCCCTTGCCCGCGGCAAGGACGACGACGTGCACTCGGCCGGTAGCGGAATCCTTCATTGCGTTTGTACCTCTGGTTTCGAGCCGACCGCGTCGGCGGAAACAAAAAAGGAGCCCGTAGGCCCCTTTTCAACACGTCAGCCGACGCGTCGCCTTAGTGACGACCGCCCGCGGAACGCATGGACTTGATCCACTTGAGACGTTCTTCCGCCTCGACCATGATCATCTGGGCCGAAGTGAAGTCGAGCTGCCCGCGCTGCTCGTACTCGGAAACGTACTCTTCCTCTTCGCCCATGCGGGCTTCGAGTTCGTTCGGATCCAGGTTCTTCGCGTCCTCTTCCGTCAGCGCCCAGTCAGCGATGATGCTGACGACGTGGGGTTGGACTTCGACCACCCCGAAACCGACGAAATAGCGCACGATCGAGCCGTCGTCCTGATGCACCCGGACTTCGCCCGGGCGCAGTACCGACAACGTCTGCGTGTGGCGGGCCGTGACGCCCATTTCGCCGGCTTCGGTCGGGATGGTGACGAAGGTCGCCTTCCCGGTGAAGATCGGCTTTTCCATGCTGACGATGTCGACTCGGGTAGTCATAGCCATTGTCGACCTCCGTTATCAGGCCTTCTCAGCCATCTTGTTGGCCTTCTCGACGGCTTCGTCGATGGTGCCAACCATGTAGAACGCCTGCTCCGGCAGGTGGTCGTATTCGCCGGCCACGATGCCTTTGAACGCGCGGATCGTTTCTTTCAGCGGCACGTAACGGCCCGGAGCGCCGGTGAATACCTCGGCGACGAAGAACGGCTGCGACATGAAGCGCTGGATCTTACGAGCACGGGAAACCACGGCCTTGTCGTCGTCGGACAGCTCGTCCATCCCGAGGATGGCGATGATGTCCTTCAACTCCTTGTAGCGCTGCAGGGTGTTCTGCACGCCGCGGGCAGTGTTGTAGTGCTCTTCACCAACAACCTGCGGGTCGAGCTGACGGCTGGTGGAATCCAGCGGGTCGATCGCCGGGTAGATACCCATGGCGGCGATGTCACGCGCCAGTACGACGGTCGCGTCGAGGTGGGCGAAGGTGGTCGCCGGAGCCGGGTCGGTCAGGTCGTCCGCTGGTACGTAGACCGCCTGGACGGAGGTGATCGAACCCGTCTTGGTCGAGGTGATGCGCTCCTGAAGAACGCCCATTTCCTCGGCCAGCGTCGGCTGGTAGCCCACCGCGGCCGGCATACGGCCCAGCAGTGCGGAAACCTCGGTGCCCGCGAGGGTGTAACGGTAGATGTTGTCGATGAACATCAGCACGTCACGGCCTTCGTCACGGAAGAACTCGGCCATGGTCAGGCCGGTCAGCGCGACGCGCAGACGGTTGCCCGGCGGCTCGTTCATCTGGCCGTAGACCAGGGCCACCTTGTCGAGGACGTTGGAGTCCTTCATCTCGTGGTAGAAGTCGTTCCCTTCACGGGTACGCTCGCCCACGCCGGCAAATACCGAGTAACCGCTGTGCTCGACGGCGATGTTACGGATCAGCTCCATCATGTTGACGGTCTTGCCCACACCGGCGCCGCCGAACAGGCCGACCTTGCCGCCCTTCGCGAACGGGCAGAGCAGGTCGATGACCTTGACGCCGGTCTCCAGCAGTTCGGTACCGGCCGCCTGCTCGTCGAAGGTCGGTGCCTTGCGGTGAATCGACCACTTCTCGTCGGTTTCGACCGCGCCGGCCTCGTCGATCGGCTCGCCCAGGACGTCCATGATGCGACCCAGGGTGCCCTTGCCAACCGGAACCGAGATCGGCTTGCCGGTGTTGGACACGGCCAGACCGCGTTTGAGACCGTCGGAGGTGCCCATCGCGATGCCACGAACGATGCCGTCACCGATCTGCTGTTGAACCTCGATCACCAGACCGTTCTCGTCGACACGCAGCGCGTCGTAGACGGAAGGCACCTGGTCATGCGGAAATTCGACGTCGATCACCGCCCCGATGATCTCGACAATTTTTCCAGAACTCATGTGTGTTCCTCTTTCAATTCGAAAAATGGGTTGGTGCCGTCGTCACACGGCGGCCGCGCCGGACACGATCTCGGAGATCTCCTGGGTGATCGCCGCCTGACGCGCCTTGTTGTACTGCTGCTTGAGGTCCGTGATCATGTCGTTGGCGTTATCGGATGCGTTCTTCATCGCGATCCGACGGGCCGCCATTTCGCAAGCCACGTTCTCAATGGTGGCCGACACGATCTGACCCGCCATGTACCGCTTGAGCACCGCGTCCAGGACGATCTGCGAGTCGGGCTCGTAGATGTAGTCCCAGTGATGCTTGAGGCTCTCGTCCTCCTGGTACTGCAAGGGGGCGATCTGCTCGACGGACGGATCCTGGGTCATCGAATTGACGAACCCGTTGTGCGCCAGATCGATCCGATCGACGTCGCCGTTCTCGAACGCGGCAAGCGCCGCATTGATCGCCTTGCGCATCGAAGCGTAATTCGGCTTGTCTCCCAGACCGGTGACGGAGGTCAGGATGTTGCCCCCGTACCGGCGGAAGAAAGCCCGCCCCTTGCTGCCGACGGGAATGACGTCGACCTCGACACCATTCTTCTCGTATTCCCGAATCTTGTCGGCCGTGCGCTTGAGCAGGTTGACGTTCAGCCCGCCGCACAGGCCACGATCCGTGGTCACCACGATCATCAGAACGCGCTTGACTTCACGCTCGACCATCAGCGGATGGCGGTACTCAGGATGCGCGTTGGTGATGTGACCCACCACCTCGAGAAACTTCTCGGCGTAGGGGCGCGTCGCCTCCATCGCTTCCTGGGCGCGCCGCATCTTGGATGCGGCCACCATTTCCATCGCCTTGGTGATCTTGCGCGTGTTCTGGACGCTCTTGATCTTGGTGCGAATCTCTTTGCCTACGGCCATGATCTCGCCCCCCGGTTAATAGACGCCTTTGGACTTGAAGTCCTCGACGACCTTCTTCAGCTCGGCGGCGATCTCGTCGCTGTAGTTGCCTTCGTCACCGATCTTCTTCGCCAGCTCGCCGGCGTTGTCGCCCGCGTAAGCATGCAGCGCGGCCTCGAAGTCGTTGACCTTCTCGACCGGCACGTCATCGAGGAAGCCCTCGTTGGCGGCGGTGAGCGACAGGGCCATTTCGGTGACCGACAGCGGCTTGTACTGCGGCTGCTTCATCAGCTCGGTGACGCGCTTGCCGCGCTCGAGCTGCTTGCGGGTCGCCTCGTCCAGGTCGGAAGCGAACTGCGAGAACGCCGCCAGCTCGCGGTACTGGGCGAGGTCGGTACGGATACCGCCAGCCAGCTTCTTGACCGCCTTGGTCTGGGCCGAGCCGCCAACACGCGATACCGAGATACCCGGGTTGATTGCCGGGCGGATACCGGAGTTGAACAGGTCGGTCTCGAGGAAGATCTGACCATCGGTGATCGAGATCACGTTGGTCGGAACGAACGCGGAAACGTCGCCGCCCTGGGTCTCGATGATCGGCAGCGCGGTCAGCGAGCCGGTCTTGCCCTTGACTTCACCGTTGGTGAACTTCTCGACGTAGTCCTCGTTGACCCGCGAGGCACGCTCGAGGAGACGCGAGTGCAGGTAGAAGATGTCACCCGGGTAGGCTTCGCGGCCCGGCGGACGACGCAGCAGCAGGGAGATCTGGCGGTAGGCCCAGGCCTGCTTGGTCAGGTCGTCGTACACGATCAGCGAGTCCATGCCGCGATCGCGGAAGTACTCGCCCATGGTGCAGCCGGCGTAGGCGGCCAGGTACTGCATGGCGGCCGGGTCGGAAGCGCCGGCGGATACGACGATGGTGTACTCCATCGCGCCGTGCTTCTCGAGCTCGCGGACCACGTTGGCGACCGTCGAGGCCTTCTGGCCCATCGCGACGTAAACGCAGTAAACGCCCTTGCCCTTCTGGTTGATGATGGTGTCGATCGCGACCGCGGTCTTACCGGTCTGGCGGTCGCCGATGATCAGCTCGCGCTGACCACGACCGATCGGCACCATCGAGTCGATCGCCTTGATACCGGTGAGGATCGGCTCGTCGACGCTCTGGCGCTCGATGACACCCGGGGCGATCTTTTCGATCGGCGCGGTGGTCTCGGCATTGAGCTCGCCACGGCCGTCGATCGGCTGACCGAGGGTGTTCACGACGCGGCCCAGCAGTTCCTTGCCGATCGGCACTTCCAGGATGCGCTGGGTGCACTTGACCTGGTCGCCCTCGGTGAGGTGCTCGTAGGCACCCAGGACTACGGCGCCGACGGAGTCACGCTCCAGGTTCATGGCTACGGCGAACGAGCCGCCCGGCAGCTCGAGCATCTCGCCGAGCATGGCTTCGCTCAGGCCGTGGATTTTGATGATGCCGTCGCCCACCGAGACGATGGTGCCGACGGTTTGCGCTTCCGCGCCGGCATCGAAGTTTTCGATGCGCTCTTTAATCAGACTGCTGATTTCAGACGGGTTGATCATGGAAGATCTCCTTAGCGACTCATTTGTACGGCAAGATGCTCGAGCTCTCCGCGCATCGATCCGTCGATGACCAGGTCACCGGCGCGGACGATCGCGCCGCCGATGAGGTCTTCGTCGACGGTAGTTTCGAGCTCTACGGTGCGATCGAGTCGCTTGCCGAGCGCTGTTTTGATTTGGTTCGACTGCTCGTCGGTCAGAGGCTTAGCCGAGACGACGGAGGCCACGATGCGGCGCTCCCCTTCGGCACGCAGCTTCTCGAACTCCGCGGCCACTTCCGGCAGCAGATCGAGGCGGTCGCGTTCGCCGAGCAGACGCACGAGATTAAGCGCCTTCTCGTCGACCGCGCCCTCGACCACCTTGATGAAGCCGGCGAGCCGATCGGCACGGGAACGAGCCTCGTCGCCCAGAAACGCCACCATGTCGGCGTTCTGCGCGACCGCAGACAACCCGGCAAGCGTCTCGGACCAGTGCTTGGCCTGTGCCGCATCGGCACAGAGGTCATGCACTGCCTTCGCGTACGAGATGGCAACTGTGGTGTTCTCAGACATAGGGCCTCCGCTTGTCTTAGATCCGAGCGATCAGATCTGAGATCGCGGATTCGTGGTCCTTGTCCGTCACCTCACGCTTGAGGATGCGCTCGGCACCGGTGGCAGCCACGTCGGCAACCTGGGCGCGGAGCTCTTCCTTGGCGCGATTGACCTCGCGGTCGATCTCGGCGTTGGCCTGGGCAACGATGCGCTCGGCTTCGGTCTTGGCGTTGTTACGCGCCTCTTCCAGGATCTGGTTCGAACGAGAATTCGCCTGAGCGATGATGTCGTTCGCCTTGTCCTTGGCCTCGCGCAGCAGCTCGGTCGAGCGCTCCTGGGCCAGTTTCAGCTCGTGCTTGCCACGCTCGGAAGCGGACAGGCCGTCAGCAATCTTCTTGCGACGCGCTTCCATCAGGGCAGAAAGCGGCGCCCACAGATATTTGTTGACCAGCCAGATCATCAGCACGAAGGCGATCAGCTGAGCAAGCAGTGTGATCGAAATACTCACAATGTCCCCTCGCGTAAATACGGATTGGGTTTCCGGTCAGCATGAAGCGGCGGGTCGAACCGCCGCCCATGCCGAATCGATGTCACGAAGGACGCGATTTAGAGAGCGCCAATCGCGGCGGTCAGGGCACCGACGAACGGGTTGGCGAACAGGAACCACATCGCGAACGCGAGGATGATGAACGGGAACGACTCCATCAGACCGGCGAAGATGAACATGTTGGTCATCAGCTGCGGACGCATTTCCGGCTGACGCGCGATGCCCTCGAGGGTCTTGGAACAGATCAGGCCCCAGCCGATGGCCGAGCCGAGGCCGGCGGCAGCGAGGATCACACCAACGCCAACTGCGGTGTAGGCATAGATGGTAGCGAGCATATCGGGGGTCATAGCTTCTTCTCCTAATCAGAAAAACAAAGGGTCAAAGGAAACTCGGGTCGGTACTCAGTGATCGTCCAGGGTATGTGCCATACCGATGTAGACGATGGTGAGCACCATGAAGATGAATGCCTGCAGCGTGATGACCAGGATGTGGAAGGCAATCCACGCCATGTCCAGCACGACCTGCAGCGGGAACCAGATGAGCAGGCTGGCACTGATGGTCGCACCCAGGGTCAGCAGGGCGATCAGCAGGAAGACCAACTCACCGGCAAACATGTTGCCGAACAGACGCAGCGCGAGGCTGATCGGCTTGGCAAGCTCGTCGATGGCGGTCATCACGATGTTGATCGGAATCAGGAACTTGCCGAAGGGGTGGAACAGGAACATCTTGATGTATCCACCCAGCCCCTTCACCTTGATGCTGTAGTAAATGGTCAGGATGAACACGAACAGCGCCATGGCGAGCGTGGTGTTCAGATCGGTGGTCGGGACCACCTTGAGGTATTCGACACCCAGACCGGAAGCGATGGCCGGCAGCAGGTCGACGGGGATCAGGTCCATGAAGTTCATGAGCCAGACCCACAGCAGGATGGTCAGCGCCAGCGGGGCGATGATCTTCGGCGCCCGACTGCCGAAGGAGTCGCGGATCTGCTCGTCGACGAACTCCAGTATGCCTTCGGCGGCATTCTGCAGGCCGTTGGGCGTCTCCGCGCGCAGGCCGCGGCCGATACGCATGGCGACGAACACGATCAGCGCACCCAGCAGGATGCTGAAGAACAGCGTGTCGATGTTCAGCGTCCAGAAGCCCTCGCCAACAGAGAGGTTGGTCAGGTGATGCTGGATATATTCAACCGGGCCACCGCCCGCATTCTCCGTAGCCACTGTCTCTAACTCCTCAAGCTTGAAATCAATCTGTTGTCTGGTCGGTCGGACGTCCGGAATCCTGACCGCGGGCCGCGAGGACGCCGGCGATCATGGCGACCACGAAGGCCCCGACCATGAATCGCGCGTCCAGCTTCAGCAGCCCGAGTCCGACCGCCATCAGGGCAAGCAGCGCGACAAACCGCACCACCGCCCCGAGATACATCGTGTTCATGCTCTGCTGCGGCGACTCCACCGCCAGCTCGGTCGCCCGTGCCATCGTCCGGCGGAGCATCCAGGCCAGCAGCATCGCTACCGCCACCCCACCGCCGGCCGACAACGCCGCGTGCGGCGAATGCAGCAAAGCCGCGCCGACGGCCAGCGCCAGAACGGTCAACTGGACCATCACCACGCGCCGCCCGCGGCGGGTGATCGCTTCGGCCATGCGACTCACGGGCGCTCCGAATCCTTCTTTTCCGACTCGTCGCGACCGGTTGCCAGCAAAGTCTTCTTCGCATTGCGCATGCCGGCGACGAAACCGAAGGCCCCGAGGATCAGCATGAAGATCGGCGCCGTCTCCAGCCAGCTGTCCAGCAAGAAGCCGAGAAAAAACCCGGCGATGATGCTGGAGGCGAACATGTTTCCCGCGCCGACCTGCAGCAGGCCCTTGAAGCGCGCACTCCAGTAGCCACCCTGGCCTTTCTGGCCAGCATCGGCGGGCGTCTTGTCGCGATCGTTCATGTTCGGGGCCCAAAAATTGGCGGCCAGTGTAGCGATTCGCTCATCGATCGACAAGCAATGATGCCTTGGCTGGCTATGAGTCGGGCGCCTGCCGATAGGTCGCTGCCATCGCGCTGGCTGCCCTTGTCGCTTGAGCGCAGGCGCGTGCGCTTGAACAGGAGCCGGGTCAGTCCACCTCGGGGCGTCCGGCCTCGCTGCGACCGACAAGACGCTCGATCAGGCCGTCGAGCTGATCGAGGCTGTCGAAACCCAGAACCACACGCCCCTTGCCGCGGCGATTGGCCTGGATGGTGACGGCCGTGCCGAGCGCCTCGCCCAGCCGCCGCTCGAGGGCGCGAGTATCCGGGTCATCGCCACCCTCGGGGGCGGGGCTGGCCGCCTTGAGGTAACGGCCGACCATCGACTCGACCTGACGCACGGTCAGCGTGCGCGAGACTACCTTCTCGGCAATGCCGGCCTGCTCCTTTTTCGGCAGGACGGCGAGGCTGCGGGCGTGGCCGGCCTCGATCTTGCGCTCGCGCAACAGCTTCTGCACCGGGGCGGCCAGGTCCAGCAGCCGCAGGGCATTGCTGACCGCCGGGCGCGAGACACCCAGCACGTCGGCGACCTGCTGGTGGGTAAGCTCGAATTCCTTGACCAAACGCTGCATCGCCTGGGCCTGCTCGATGGCATCGAGATCCTCGCGCTGCAGGTTCTCGATCAAGGCCATGGCGGCCGCCTGATTGTCGTCGATCTCGCGCACCACCGCCGGGATGTGATCGAGACCGGCCTTCTGCGCGGCCCGCCAGCGGCGCTCGCCGGCGATCAGTTCGTATTCGCCGGAACGGCGGCGTACCACCACCGGCTGGATCACGCCCTGGGCTCGGATGGAATCGGCCAGCTCGGTCAGGGCGGCCTCGTCGAACCGGGTGCGCGGCTGGAACGGGTTGGGGCGAATCAGGTCGACCGCCAGCTCACGCAGCTGTGCCCCGGCTTGCTCCGCGGGACGCTCCGCGGTGCCCAGCAGGGCATCCAGACCGCGCCCCAACCCCTTGCGTTTCGTGCTCATGGAAAGGCCTCTGTATGTCCCGTTCGTCAGTCGCGACCGGCCGCCCCGGCGCGGCCTTGGCGCAGGGCGGCCGGCTTGCCCAGCTTGCCGCGCTTGCGAGCCCGCTTGACCAGCTCGCGGGCCACGTCGGCATGCGCCTCGGCGCCGCTGGAGCTCTTGTCGTAGAACATGGCCGGCAGGCCGTGACTGGGCGCCTCGGCCAGCCGCACGTTGCGCGGCACCAGGGCCTCGAAGACACGGTCGCCGAAGTGCTGGCGCAGCTGCCCGCTCACATCCTGCGCGAGGCGGTTGCGCGCATCATACAGCGTGCGCAGCACCCCGGCGATGCCGAGGTCCGGGTTCAGCGCCACCCGCACCTGCTCGATCGTATCCAGCAGGGCGGAGAGCCCCTCCAAGGCGAAGTATTCGCACTGCACCGGGATCAGCACGTCATCGGCCGCGGCCAGGCTGTTGATCGTGAGGGTGTTCAAGGCCGGCGGACAGTCAATCAGGATGAAGTCGTAGTCGTCGACCAACGGGGCGAGCGCCTGGCGCAGCTTGGTCTCACGGCCGATGCGCGTGACCAACTGGAACTCGGTCCCGGCCAGGTCGATGGTCGCGGGCAGCAGGTCGAAGCCGCCCGGGTCGGTGGGCAGCAGCGCCTCGGCGACATCGATTTCCTCGAGCAGCACCTGGCCGACGTGACGCTCGACCGAATGCTTGTCGAAACCCGAACTGACGGTGGCGTTGCCCTGCGGGTCCATGTCGACCAGCAGCACGCGGCGACCGAATGCCTGCAACGCGGCGGCGAGATTCACCGCCGTGGTGGTCTTGCCGACGCCGCCCTTCTGGTTGGTGATCGCGAGCACCCAGCTCATGCGGTGCCCGCCCGTTCGACGACCAGCAGGTGGCGTTCGGCATCGAGATCGGGGATATCCAGCACATGCCGGGCGGTGACGGCGAACCCGTCGGGCAGGGCGTCGAGCTCCTGCGGATCGAGCCGCCCCTTCATGGCATACAGGTGCCCGCCGTCGGCGAGCAGCGGGCCACCGAGGCGGACGAAATCGGCCAGCGCGGCAAACGCCCGCGAGATGACGCAATCGAACCGGTCGGCCGGATCGAGCTGCTCGACACGTTCGCGTCGCACGGTGACGTTGCCCAGCCCCAGCTCGCGCTGGGCGGCCATGGCAAAACGCGTCATCTTGAGATTGGAGTCGACCAAGGTGACCTCACTGTCGGGGCGACAAACCGCCAAGATCATACCCGGTATGCCGGGACCACTGCCAATGTCGAGCAGACGTGGACAGGCCGGCAGGTGGGGGAGCACCGCCAACGAGTCGAGCAGGTGGCGCGTGACCATCGACTCGGGATCACGCACCGCGGTGAGGTTGTAGGCGCGATTCCAGCGGGCAAGCAGCTCGAGGTAGTCGATCAGTCGCTGCCCGACGGCCGGCGCGAGCGAGAGCCCGAGGCGCTGCGCGCCATCGAACAGCTGGTGCTCAAGTCGATTCCGTTGCTCGTCGGATAGCGCCGCGGGCATGCGATCAGGCCGAGCGGGCCAGCTGGCCGCGGCGCTTGAGGTGCACCAGCAACAGGGACACGGCCGCCGGGGTCACGCCGGGAATGCGCGCGGCCTGGCCAACCGTGGCCGGGCGCTGTTGGCTAAGCTTGTCGCGCACCTCATTGGACAGCCCCGGGATCTCGGCGTAGTCGATATCCGCCGGGATCGCTTCCTGCTCCTGCTTGACCGAGCGGGCGACCTCGTCGCGCTGCCGATCGATGTAGCCGGCGTACTTCGCCTCGATCTCGAGCTGCTCGATCACCGCCGGGGCGGGCGTGGCGGCGGGCGCCAGTTCGTCGACCGCGGCGATGGCGGCGTAGTCGAGCTCGGGGCGACGCAGCAGATCGAGCGCAGTGACGTTGCGCGAGATCGACCCGTCGAGCTTGTCGGCCGCCGGGTGACCCGGGTGGACCCAGATGTCACCCAAACGGGCCCGCTCGGACTCGATCGCCTCCATCTTCTCGTTGAAGGCCCGCCAGCGGCGCTCGTCGACCAGGCCCAGCTCGCGGCCAATCGCGGTCAGGCGCTGGTCGGCGTTGTCCTCACGCAGCATCAGGCGGTATTCCGCCCGGCTCGTGAACATGCGGTAGGGCTCGAGCGTGCCCTGCGTAGTGAGATCGTCGACCAGCACGCCCAGGTAAGCCTGGTCGCGGCGGAGGGTGAGCGGATCGCGATCGAGCACGCGCGCCGCGGCATTCGCACCAGCCATCAGCCCCTGCGCGGCGGCCTCCTCGTAGCCGGTAGTGCCGTTGATCTGCCCGGCGAAGAACAGGCCGTCGATCGCCCGGGTCTCGAGCGTGGGCTTGAGACCGCGCGGGTCGAAGAAGTCGTACTCGATCGCGTAGCCCGGGCGCGTGATGTGCGCGTTCTCGAAGCCACGGATCGAGCGCACCAGCTCGAGCTGCACGTCGAACGGCAGGCTGGTGGAAATGCCGTTGGGATAGACCTCGTGGGTATCAAGCCCCTCGGGCTCGACGAATATCTGGTGCGAATTCTTGTCGGCGAAGCGGTGGATCTTGTCCTCGATCGATGGGCAGTAGCGCGGGCCGATGCCCTCGATGTTGCCGGTAAACATCGGCGAGCGATCCAGCCCGCCGCGGATGATCTCGTGGGTGCGCTCGTTGGTATGCGTGATGAAGCAGTCGACCTGGCGCGGGTGCTCCTCGGGCGAGCCGAGGAAGGAGAACACCGGCGTGGGCGTATCGCCCGGCTGGGCCTGCATCACCGAATAATCGAGGCTGCGGCCGTCGAGGCGCGGCGGCGTGCCGGTCTTCAGCCGCGCCACGCCCAGGTCGAGCGAGCGCAGGGTGTCGGCGAGCTTCTTGGCCGGCGGGTCACCGGCTCGGCCGCCCTCGGAGCGCTCCAGCCCGACGTGGATCTGCCCGGCGAGAAAGGTGCCGGCGGTCAGCACCACCGACTCGCCATAGAACTCGATGCCGCCGGCGGTGCGTACACCCACAACCCGCTCGCCGTCGAGGATCAGATCGTCGACGGCCTGCTGGAACAGGGTCAGGTGCGGCTGGTTCTCCAGCATGTGGCGCACGGCGGCCTTGTAACGCACCCGGTCGGCCTGGGCGCGGGTGGCACGCACGGCCGGCCCCTTGCGGGCGTTGAGGATGCGGAACTGGATGCCGCCGAGATCGGCGGCGTGCGCCATCGCCCCACCCAGCGCGTCGATCTCCTTGACCAGGTGCCCCTTGCCGATCCCGCCGATGGCGGGGTTGCAGCTCATCTGGCCGAGAGTCTCGATGTTGTGGGTGACCAGCAAGGTCTCCACGCCCATGCGCGCGGACGCCAGCGCCGCCTCGGTGCCGGCATGGCCGCCGCCGATGACGATCACGGGAAATCGATCTGGATAACGCATGGGAACCTCCTGCCGCCAAAACGGCTAATCACCCCCGGCACGAAATGGGGCCGTGGGAAGGTGTGCACGAATCGGATGCCGCTCTGCGCGTTTTGACCGGGGTAGATGCAAGGCGTCCGTCCGCCGCGGAAGAGTCACTCTCTTTCCAAGGACGGCAACGCAGCAGATGCCCCGGTCAAGGCGCGCCCTGCGGGGCCCGGCCAGAGTGGCGTTCGATTCGTGCACACCTTCCCCCCCGAGGGCGCGGCAGTATAACGGAAACCGCTGTCAAATCCAGCAGTTATCGCCCGCCATCACGCCGCGCCGACCACCGCCGGGTCGCCGCGTTCGAAGGCCCGGCGCAGGCGGCTCACGCCACCACGAAACGCGTGGGCATCGAAGCCGGCGCGCTGCATCCGCTCGGCGAGCAGGGGCGCGTTCGCCCCGCGCAGGCAGTAGAGCAGGTAGCAGCGATCCTTCGACAACGACTCGAATTGGCGCGCAAGCTCGTCCGGCGGGTAATTGACCGCGCCGGGCAGGTGCCAGTCGCGAAAACGGCGCGGCGGCTGACAATCAATGACCTGCGCATCGGCGGGAATCACGTCGGCAAGGACATCGGGCTCGGCGAGGGCCTCCTCCGTCAACACGGCGAGATCGATCTCGCGTGCCTCGGCCACCGCCCGCTCGAGCAGGGCGTGGTCGAGTTGCGCCTCCTCGCGGTCGATCCGCCCGCGCCGGGACGAGACCAGCGGCTTGCTGTTCGACAGCGCGCAGAACTCCGGCACGCCCTCGGAAAGCTCGTAGGTGCCGATCCGGCGGGCGAGCGTCATGATCTCGGTCTTGTCGAAACCGATCAGCGGACGCAGCACCGGCAACCCGCTGGCCGGATCGATGCTGTTGAGGTTCGACAGGGTCTGCGAGGAGACCTGCGAGAGCGCCTCGCCGGTGACCAGCGCCTGCGAGCCGGTGCGCCGGGCAATGGCTTCGCCGGCTCGATACATCAATCGCTTGAGCACCACCTGCCAGACTTCGCCGGCCAATCGCTCGCGCATGTCGGCGACCACCGGCAGGAAATCGACCACAAACAGCCGCGGCCGGTCGCCGATAGCCCAGTCGCGGGCCAAGCGGTGGGCGATGCGCGTCACCATGTGCTCGTGGGTCGCCCCGCCGAGGTTACAGAAGACGTAGTCGTTGCCCACCCCGCGGCGCATCGTGTACCAGGCGGCCACCGGCGAGTCGAAGCCGCCGGACATCAGCGTGACCGCCCGGTCCTGCACCCCCAGCGGCACGCCGCCCGGCCCCGGTTGGCGCCGGGTGAAGACCCAGGCGCCCGCCTCGACCAGATCGATCTCGACCCGCACGTCGGGCCGATCGAGATTGACCGTGCCGAAGGGGTTGAGCGCCGCGCCTACCTGGCGTTCGACCTCGCGGGTCGAAAGCTGGGCGCCGCCATGGCGCTTGCAGCGCACCGCGTAAGTTCGACCACGAACGGTCTCGACGAAGCGTGTCCGCGCGGCCTCGACCAGCGCTGCCACGGTCGGCTCGACCACCGCCTCCACCGGCGAGTAGGAGGCCACGCCGAAGACGCGCTCCAGCCGCTCGGCGGCGACCTCGCGCTCCCGGGTCAACAGCAGCAGTCGCCCCTGGTCGACGCGTAACTCATGCGCCACCCCGTCGAGGGCCATGCGCAGGTTGTTCATCAGGATATTGCGAAAGCGGCGGCGCGTCGGAGACGACTTCAACTGCATTTCCGGGGCGGGCCGGACGATGATCCGTTCGGGCCAGTCGTGTTGGGTCATAGCGGGTGATGAGATCGGTACGAATGAAACCAGTGGCCACCCCGCGACTTCATGTGCGGGCGCGGGGGGCGGCCAGTGGACAGGACAAGGAGGGCGAAGTTGCCCGGGGCAGGCGCCGCGACGATCAGACGTCGCCGAGCGCCTCCTGCATGAAGGGCGGGATGGCCAGCAACCCGCGGTGCAACTCGGTGCGGTAAAAGCGGGTGGCGACATCGTCGGCCAGCGGGCGAATCTCGTCGAGCGGCCCCGACTTGCGCGCCAGGGTGCCGGTGATCGAGCCGCCCGGGTAGACCGGCTGCGGGAACAGCAGCGAACGGCGCTCGGCAAAGCCGGCCGCCTTCATCGCACGGTGGTAATCGAGCATCAGCGGCATGTGATAGAACGGCGATTCGCTCTGACCGACCATGATGCCGTCCTCGCGCAGCACGCGGTGGCAGTCAGCGAGGAAATCGGGGCCGAACAGGCCGGTGCCGGGGCCAATCGGGTCGGTCGAATCGACGATGATCACGTCGACGCTCGCGGCCGGCGCGTTGCGCATCCAGGCCACGCCGTCCTCGAAGCGCAGCGACACGCGCGGGTCATCGTTGTGGGCAGTCAGTTCCGGAAAGAAACGCTCGGCGGCGCGGGTGACCGCCTCGTCGATGTCGATCTGCACCACCGACTCGACTTCGCGGTGCTTGAGCACCTCGGTCAGCGTGCCGCAGTCGCCGCCACCGATGATCACCACGTTGCGCGGGTTCGCGTGCGTCTGCAGCGCCGGGTGCGACATCATCTCGTGGTAGACGAAGTTCTCCAGCGACGAGAGCATCATGACCCCATCGAGCAGCATCAGGTTGCCCCAGTGCTCGGTGCGCCAGACCTCGAGGTGCTGGTAGGGCGTCTGCTCGTCGAGCAGTTTTTCGGTCGCGCGGATGCCGAAGCGCGCCCCCATCTCCTCGACCGTCTCGTAGACCCACTCGTCGTGCTTGCCGGACATGACCTCCCTCCCGTGATTCGCCTCGCCCCGACCCGATTCGGGGCCTCAGGCAAGCTGCAAATGTGACAGAATACCAGCCGCGAGCCCCCGCGTGACGGATGGTGCCCGGCCTATATCCCGCCGGAACGATTTCACGCCGGGCCGCCATTTCGAATAACAACACACAACCAACACGGAACCTATCCCACCCATGAAAACCTGGCAGGACTCTCGACTTACCGCCTTTATCGTCACCCTCGGACTCGCCGTCATCGGCGCGTTGGCCATCGGCCAGATCTACGACTACATCGACCAGCGGCTGCTGCAGTTTCTCGCCTCGGCGGCCGTCATCCTGATCATCTCCCTGTTGGCCGGCTGGCTCGCACCCCGTTCCGCCAAGCCCGGCCTGCGCCCCAAGGAAGTCGCGGTGGAACACGAACCGGTTCGCGAGACCGGCAAGGTCAAGTGGTTCAACGTCGACAAGGGCTTCGGCTTCATCATTCGCGACAACGGTGAAGACCTGTTCGTCCACTTCCGCGCCATCAACGATGGCGGCGCCTCGCGCCTCAACGAAGGTCAGCAGGTCGAATACCAGATCGGCCAGGGTCGCAAGGGCCCGCAAGCCGAAGAAGTCGTCATTCTCGACTGATCGCACTGCCCTCGGCCGGGCCGCCCAGCGGCTCGCAACAGGCCGGCAGGGTTTCCCGAATCGACTGTGCCAGCACCTGGACCGCCTGCGGCCGCGAAAAGCGCCGGCGGCTGGCCAGCGCGATGTCGCGGGTGGGCGTGTCGCTGGCAAACGGCAGGTAGCGCACCAGCGCCTGCGTGCCCTCGTCCTGCGCCCAAGTCGAGGCGCAGGGCAGCACGGTGATCCCCGCGCCGCTGGCGACCATCATGCGCATGGTTTCCAGCGAGCCGCCCTCCAGCGTGCGCTGCAGGCGTCCGAACGCCCGGCCGTCGTTGCAGCGCGGGCAGACGCCCAGCACCTGGTCCCGAAAGCAGTGCCCCTGACCGAGCAGCAGCAAATCGTGCTCGGCCAGCTGGTCGGGCTCGATCGCATCCTGCTCGGCCAGGGGATGGCCGACCGGCACCGCCACCGTGAACGGCTCCCGGTAGACCGGCTCGACCACCACGCCCGGCGCCTCGAACGGCAGGGACAGCACGACCACATCCACTTCGCCGTGCTCGAGCTGTTCGGCCAGGTCGGCCGTCAGCCCCTCGGTGATCTCGATCGGCATCCGGGGCGCCAACTGGTGCAGCCGGCCGATCAGGCGGGGCAGGAGATAGGGGCCGACCGTGTGGATCAGCCCGACGCGCAAGGGGGCGGCCAGTGGATCGCGCCGGGTGTGGGCCAGCTCCTCGAGGCGCTCCATCTCGGCGAGCACCCGCTCGGCCTGCTCGATGATCGCGCGGCCTTCCGGGGTGACCTGCACCTCGGAGCGACTGGCGCGTTCGAAGATCTGCACCCCGAGCGCGGACTCCAGCCGCTTGACCCCGACGCTCAGGGTGGGCTGGCTGACGAAACAGCGCGCGGCGGCACGGCCGAAATGCCGCTCGCGCGCAACGGCGACCACGTAGCGGAGCTCGGTCAAAGAAGCCATGAAAGGCAGGTTCCTTTTGCGTGATCGATAAGGCCGGGCCATACTCCGGGTGTTCGGCACGCCCGACCGGGCTGTCGGGCAGCAGAATAGCACCACGAGGTGCGGTCGCTTGAAAAGCGGCGTCAAGGGATGAACAATTGCCCGACAGGCATTAACAGTCACTGATATTTAGGAGTCATGCCGTGAGCGACAACATCGTCTACGTATCCGACGCGGATTTCGAAGCCCAGGTCATCAACAGCGACACGCCCGTGCTGGTCGACTTCTGGGCCGAATGGTGCGGACCCTGCAAGATGATCTCGCCGATTCTCGACGAGGTCGCCGACGACTACGCCGGCAAGCTCAAGATCGCCAAGGTCAACATCGACGAGAACCCGGAAACCCCGCGCCAGAACGGCATCCGCGGCATCCCGACCCTGATGCTGTTCAAGGGCGGCAAGGTCGAGGGCACCAAGGTCGGCGCGGTATCCAAGTCGCAACTGACCGACTTCATCGACTCGGCCCTGTAACCGCCGGGGACACGGGAACCGACCTCAATCTTCGCCGACCGGGCTTGACCTGTTTGGCAAGTGGTCGGTTCTGTGCCAGAATCCCCGCCAATACAAGGGACTGCTGAACGCCACCCATCCCGCTCTGCCCGCCCTGAAGCTTTACCGGCCCATCGGCTGCGAGCCACTTGGATGCGTTCAGCGACTCCCTGAGACGACACACCCCTTCTGTCGTCCGGCCACACCTCGGTGGCCTACCGATCTCAGCATTTGATTTCTCCTTTCGACATCCCGTTGATTTTCCATCTGTGGCCCGCCGCGGTCCCCACGACGAATCCTTCCGAATGAATCTAACCGAACTCAAGAGCAAGCCCGTTCCGGAACTCATGGATCTGGCCCAGTCGATGGGGCTGGAAAACATCGCCCGGACCCGCAAGCAGGACGTCATCTTCGCCCTGCTCAAGGCCCACGCGAAAACCGGCGAGTCGATCCACGGTGACGGCGTGCTGGAAATCCTCTCGGACGGGTTCGGTTTCCTGCGCAGCTCCGACGGCTCCTATCTCGCCGGGCCGGCCGACATCTACGTCTCGCCCTCGCAGATACGCCGCTTCAACCTGCAGACCGGCGATTCCATCAGCGGCTCGATCCGACCGCCCAAGGACAACGAGCGCTACTTCGCGCTCTTGAAGATCGAGAAGATCAACTTCGAGAAGCCCGAGGCCTCCAAGACCAAGATCCTGTTCGGGGATCTCACGCCGCTGCACGCCGAGCAGCGCATGCGGATGGAGCGCGGCAACGGCTCGACCGAGGACCTGACCGCGCGGATCATCGACATCGTCTCGCCGGTCGGCAAGGGCCAGCGCGGCCTGATCGTCGCTCCGCCGAAGGCCGGCAAGACCATGCTGCTGCAGAACATCGCGCAGAGCATTGCCCACAACCACCCCGAGTGCGACCTGATCGTGCTGCTGATCGACGAGCGGCCCGAGGAAGTCACCGAAATGCAGCGCACCGTGCGCGGCGAGGTGGTCGCCTCGACGTTCGACGAGCCGGCCCCCCGCCACGTGCAGGTCGCCGAGATGGTAATCGAGAAGGCCAAGCGCCTGGTCGAGCACAAGCGTGACGTGGTGATCCTGCTCGACTCGATCACCCGCCTGGCTCGCGCCTACAACACCGTGGTGCCGTCCTCGGGCAAGGTGCTGACCGGTGGTGTCGACGCCAATGCCCTCCACCGTCCCAAGCGCTTCTTCGGCGCCGCGCGCAATGTCGAGGAGGGCGGCAGCCTGACCATCCTCGCCACCGCGCTGGTCGATACCGGCTCGAAGATGGACGAGGTGATCTATGAGGAATTCAAGGGCACCGGCAACATGGAGCTCCACCTCGACCGGCGCATCGCGGAAAAGCGCGTCTACCCGGCGATCAACATCAACCGTTCCGGCACGCGCCGGGAAGAGCTGCTCACGGATGCCGAGGAACTGCAGAAGATGTGGATCCTGCGCAAGTTCCTCCACCCGATGGGCGAGCTCGAGGCAGTGGAATTCCTGCTCGACAAGCTGCAGCAGACCAAGACCAACAACGAGTTCTACGACTCGATGCGCCGCGGTTGACAGACCCGTCACCCGAAACGAGAAACCCCGGCTCAAGCCGGGGTTTTTTGTTGTCCGCCCGCTCAGTCGGCGGTTCGTAATGCCTTGAGGTCATCGAGCACGTCTCGGACGTGCTCGTCCGGGTTCACCTTGCGGTAGATCGTCGCGATCCGACCATGGGGATCAATGATGAAGGTCTGGCGCTTGGCGAACTTCACCACCAGGAAGTCGCTCAGCGCGCCGTAGCGCTCGACCACCTCGCCGTCCGGGTCGGCGAGCAGCGGGAAGGGCAACTCGTACTCGCGGGCAAAATCGGCGTGACTCTCCACGCTGTCCATGCTCACGCCCAGCACGGCCGCGTCCTGCGCGATCAGCCGATTGATGTTGTCACGGAAGCTGCAGGCCTCGGTGGTACAGCCGGGCGTGTCGTCCTTGGGATAGAAATACAGCACCAGCCACTGGCCACGGTAGTCCTCGAGTCGACGGGTCTCACCGTGCTGGTCGGGCAGGGCGAAGGCAGGCGCCGTATCACCAACCGCAAGGTCGGCAGCCTGGGCCGTCCCGGCAAGCAACAAGGAGGCGAAAAGAGCGGAGAGTCGACGCATGGCTCGCTTACCGTGGTAGGTAGGGCCCACGAAGTAAAGCAGCTTTTTCGCCGTTCGCCAGCCCCGATTGACCGACCGCAACCGGCTCAACCCCGACCGATGGCCCGCCAGCCGATGTCGCGACGGCAGAAGCCGCCCTCGAACTTCACCTTGTCGACACCGGCGTAGGCGGCCTGTTGCGCGGCCTCGACGGTCTCGCCCAGCGCGGTGATGCAGAGCACGCGACCGCCGTTGGTGACGACCTGGCCTTCCTTCTCGGCCGTGCCGGCGTGGAAGGCCTTGACGCCCGCGGGCAGCGCATCGAGGCCGGTGATCACGTCACCCTTCGACGAGCTCTCCGGGTAACCGGCCGAGGCCAGCACCACGCCGACGGCGGCCTTTTCGGTCCACTCGGCGCTGACCTGATCGAGCGTGCCGTTGACGCCGGCCTCGATCAGGTCGACGAGATCGCTGTCCAGGCGCATCAACACCGGCTGGGTTTCCGGGTCGCCGAAGCGGCAGTTGAATTCCAGCACCTGCGGCTCGCCATCCGCGCCGATCATAAGCCCGGCGTAGAGAAAGCCGGTGTAGGGCAGGCCGTCGAGGGCCATGCCCTTCACGGTCGGCTCGATCACCTGCGCCATCACCTGCTCGATCATCGCGTCATCGAGCACTGGCGCAGGCGAGTAGGCGCCCATGCCGCCGGTGTTGGGGCCTTTATCCCCCTCGTCGCGGGCCTTGTGGTCCTGGCTGGAGGCCATCGGCAGGACGTGCTCGCCATCGACCATGACGATGAAGCTCGCCTCCTCGCCCGCAAGGAAGGACTCGACCACCACGCGCGCGCCGGCCGCGCCGAACTGACCGGCGAAGATGTCGCGGATGGCCGCCTCGGCCTCCTCGATGCGCTGGGCGACGATCACGCCCTTGCCGGCCGCCAGCCCGTCGGCCTTCACCACCACCGGGGCGCCATGCTCGTGAACGAAGTCGATCGCCGGCGCGGCGGTGTCGAACACCCGGTACTTGGCGGTGGGGATGCCGTGGCGCTCCATGAAGTCCTTGGCGAAGGCCTTGGAACCCTCCAGCTGGGCCGCCTTTTGGGTCGGGCCGAAGATCGACAGCTCGGCGTCGCGGAAGGTGTCGACCACGCCCTCGACCAGCGGCGCCTCGGGACCGACCACGGTCAGATCGATGGCGTTATCGGCCGCGAAGGCGACCAGTTCGGCGACGTTGGTCGCGGAAATCGGCACGTTGCGGCACTTGACCTCGGTGGCCGTGCCGGGGTTGCCCGGGGCGACAAAGACCGTCTCCACCCGCGACGACTGGGCGATCTTCCATGCCAGGGCGTGCTCGCGGCCGCCTCCACCGATTACCAGTACCTTCATGCCTTTACCTCCAAGCCGTCACCAGGCAAGTCTGCTCGGTTCGCCTGACCGCGCAACCGGGGGTGGCGTCACGGGCAGGCGAACGGGATTGTGGCTCGCATTCTACATCAGCCCACGGACCCTCGGCCGGCCGGTCCTGCACGGCGAAACGCCCGGCTGGCCTACAATGCCCGGATGCCATCGATCATGCTGTTCGAACCCGAGATCCCGCCCAACACCGGCAACCTGATCCGGTTGTGTGCCAATACCGGCTCGACGCTGCACCTGGTCGAGCCGCTCGGCTTCTCCCTGTCGGAAAAGGCCGTGCGCCGGGCCGGGCTGGACTACCACACCCTGACCCACGTTCATCGCCACGCCGATCTCGAGCAGGCGCGGGCGGCGATTACCGGGCGGCTGCTGGCGTTCTCCACGCGCGGCACGACGCGCTACGACCGGATTGAATACCACCCCGACGACGTGTTGCTGTTCGGCCCCGAGACCCGCGGCCTGCCCGACGAGGTACTGGAGTCCCTGCCCGCATCGCAACGGCTCTACCTGCCGATGGTGCCGGGCTCGCGCAGCCTCAACCTGGCCAACGCCGCCGCCGTGGCCTTCTTCGAGGCCTGGCGTCAACTGAACTTCGAGGGGGCGCAATGATCGACAAGTGGCGCATGCAGCCCATCGGGCATATCGAGAGCCCCTACCGGGAAGGCTTCGGCATTCCGCGCCAGTCGGGCATCGTGCCGGCAGCCACCGGCATCCTGGTGCCGACCGCCGAGTGGCGGGACCCGACCGCGTGGCAAGGCATCGAGGCGTTCTCGCACCTATGGCTGGTCTGGGTATTCCATGCCAAGCGGCGCATGCACGCCGGTGACCGCAAGGCGGTCCGGCCACCGCGCCTGGGCGGGAACGAACGGGTGGGGGTATTCGCCAGTCGCGCCCCGATACGGCCTAACCCGATCGGGCTCTCGGTGGTGCGGCTGATCGACGTGCAGCAGGTCGATAACGGGGTGCGGCTGCATCTGGGCGGGCTGGATCTGCTCGACGGCACGCCAATCCTCGACGTCAAGCCACACGTGCCCTACGCCGACTGCCCAACCGACAGCCGTGGCGGCTGGGCCAGCGCACCGCCGGAGCGGCTGGCCGTAGTCTGGGGCGCGGCCGAGCCGTGGCTAGAACGACTGTCATCCGAACGGATCGCGCTGATCGAGCAGACCCTCGCCCAGGACCCCCGTCCGGCGTTCCACGACGACCCGGAGCGAGTCTACGGCATGCGCATCGAGGAGATCGACGTGCGTTTCGTGGTGCGCGAGCATCGCGCGGAGATCCGGGAGATCGTGACCGCCGATCACTGACGGCCGGGACAGGCTCGCGTCAGTCCTCGGGGCGCGGATCGCGCGACAGCAATTCGGCGACGGCCTCCCGAGCGGGCAACCCGTCGTAAAGCACGCGATACACCGCCTCGGTAATCGGCATCTCCTGCCCGTGGGCCTGGGCAAGCCGATGACCTTCGCGCGCCGCGCTGATGCCCTCGACCGCCTGGCCGATCCCGGCCACTGCCGCATCGACCGACTCGCCGCGGGCCAGGCGCAGACCGAACTGCCGGTTGCGCGAGTGATCGTCGGTGCAGGTCAGCACCAGGTCACCCAGACCGGCTAGGCCGGTGAAGGTTTCCATGCGCGCGCCCATCGCCTCGCCCAGGCGCATGATTTCTGCCAGACCACGCGTGATCAGCGCCGCACGGGTATTGGCGCCGAAGCCGAAACCATCGGACACGCCGGCGGCGATCGCCAGCACGTTCTTCAGCCCGCCGGCGAGCTCGATGCCCACCACGTCGCTGCTGGGGTAACAGCGGATATGGTCGTTGCGCAGGGCATCGGCGACCGTCTCGGCAACGGCCCGGTCGCGGCTGCCGACGGCCAGCGCCGCCGGCCGACCGTGTGCCACCTCGATGGCGAAGGTCGGCCCTGAAACCACCGCGAACGACACGTCACCCAGCGCGCTGGCCACCAGCTCGTCGATACGCCGCCCCGTGCCGGGCTCGAAGCCCTTGGAAGCGGTGATGTAGATGGCCGCACGCGGGAGCGTCGCGGCGTGCTCGGCGAGGAACTCGCCCAGGATCTTGGTCGGCAGCACCAGCCAGACCTGGTCGGCACCCTCCACGGCCCAGGCCAAGTCCGAACTCGCCCGCAACGTCTCGGGCAGGGAGATGCCCGGCAGGTAACGCGCGTTCTGGTGATCACGATCGATGGCCGCTGCCTGTTCGGCGTCACGCGCCCACAGCCGGACCCGAGCCCCGTTGGCCGCCAGCAGGGAGGCCAGCGCGGTACCCCAGGAACCGGCCCCGAGCACCGCGATCCGTGTGCGCTCCGGTTCACTCATCTCGAGCGATCAGTTCGGCCGGGCGTCCGGCGCGTCGTCAGCCTGTGCCGCCCGCTGCTGCTGTTCGTGCTGGGCGTACAGGGCATCGAAGTTGATCGGCTGGAGGATCATCTGCGGGAAACCGCCCTTCATCACCAGGTCACCGACCGTCTCGCGGATGTAGGGGAAGAGCAGCGTCGGGCAGTAGGCACCCAGCAGCTGGCGACGCGTGGCGTCGTCGAAGCCCTTGATGGTGAACACCCCGCCGTACTGCACCTCGGCCAGGTAGATGGTCTTCTCGTCAACGGTGGCGGTGACGGTGATCGTCAGCTCGGTCTCGAAGGCGGCGTCACTCAGGCGCGTGGCGTTGTTGCCCACCTGGACGTTTATCTCGGGCTTCCAGTCGTCGCGGGTGAAGATGTCCGGTGCCTGCGGCGACTCGAAGGACAGGTCCTTGAGATAGATCTTCTGCACGAAGAACTGCTGATCGTTGCCTTCCGTTGCCTGGCCATTGCCGGCGGCGGTGTTTTCGCCCTCTGCCATGTCGGTACTTCCTGGTGGTCGTTTGTTCGTTTGGGTTCAGCGGATACCGTGCCCGGCCAGCCACTGCGTCAGTTGCGCGGCCGGCAGGGCACCGGAGAGGCGGTCGATCTCGCGACCGCCGGAGAAAAGGATCATGGTCGGAATGCTGCGGATGCCGAAGCGCGCCGAGACGGCAGGCGCCCGCTCGGTCTCGAGCTTGGCGACCACCAGCCGGCCCCGGAAATCTCGCGCCAGCTGGTCGAAGGTGGGGGCCATCATCTTGCAGGGCCCGCACCACTCGGCCCAGAAATCGACCAGCACGGGCAGGTCGTTGCGGGCGACGTGCCGATCGAACCCGGCCTCGTCCAGCGTCACCGGTTGACCGGGAAACAGGGACTGGCCACAACGCCCGCACTTGCCGTCACCGAGGCGCTCGGCAGGCAGCCGATTGACCGCCCCGCAACCGGGGCAGACCACGTGTCTGGATTCACTCATCGCGGCGCGTCCTCTCGCTCCATGCCGATCCCCATGATAGCGCGACCGAGCGGTGACATCGCCGCTGCGACGCGTCAGGCACCTTCGACTGGCGGTTCGCCGGCGGCACGTCGTGCCTCGGCCTCCACCAGCGGCATCAGTCGATCATCACGATCCAGGGCCGCCAACTCGTCGTAACCGCCCACGTGCGTCTCGCCGATGAAGATCTGCGGGACGGTCAGGCGCTTGGCGCGCTGGATCATCTCCTCCTTCTTCGCCGAGGACAGCTGCACGTTGATCGACTCGAACTCGAGACCGCGCTTTTTCAACAGCCGCTTGGCGAAATGGCAGAAGGGGCAGAGCGGGCTTTGGTAGACGACGATCGCCGGCTGGTCGCCGGCCTTGCCGGGGTCAGCGGTCATGCCGAGCGCCTTACTTGCCCTTGGAGACGGGGTAGTTCTGACCTTCCCAGGCCAGGATGCCGCCGCCAAGGTGGCTGACGTTCTCGAACCCGCCCTTGACCAGGATGTTGGCCGCGGTCGCCGAGCGATTGCCCGAGCGGCAGTACAGCACCACCTCGTCGGGGTTTTCGCCCTTGATCTCGCCGAGCTTCTTTTCCAGCTTGCCCAACGGGATGTGCCGCGCGCCCTTGATATGCCCGGCCTTCCATTCGTTGTCCTCGCGGACGTCGATCAGGGCCACGCCGTCGCGGCCGGCCTTGCGAGCCACCTCGGCCGGATCGAGCGTCTTGAACTTCTGCAGGCGGCGGGAGAGCTCGTTGCTGATCAGCAGCATGATGAGGACGGCGGCCACGGTCGAGAGCACCCAGTGGCGAGCCAGGAAATCGATAAAGGATTCCATTGCGTCTTCTCTGAAATCGGGGGAGGAAAGTGGGCCATACAATGGCCGCGGTACACAAAAAATTCAAGGCACCGGCGGCGCGATGCCGATCCGGTGCCTTGAAATCGAGTGGTGCGGCGGTTGCCGCAGTTGCCGGCCTCAGGAGGCCCGGCGCACGCCCATCTTGGCCAGAATCGAATCCAGCGGGCAAAAGCAGGTAATGCCGCTCTGGAACAGGTTCAGACCAATGAACGCCGTCAACCACAGCCAGGAGAGCTGGCCGAGATCCGCCTGGCCCGTGAAATGCGCCAGGGCGAGGGTGGCCAGAATCATCAATCCGGCAATGATGCGAACGTAGCGATCGGTAGTCATTTCTGTGCCTCCGCGAAATCCCATGGGGCGGCGCGCCAATCAAGTTGGCTACGCCCGAATAGAATTATTTTATTCTAATTAAGCGGGCAAAAAACTTCCTGCATCATGCCGATCAGGCGCAACGTCCGTGCATCGGAGACCCGGTAAAACACGCGGTTGGCGTCCTTGCGCGAGGCAAGAATGCCCTTGTCGCGCAGGATGGCGAGGTGCTGGGAGATGTTGCTCTGGGTCGTGCCGACGGCCTCGACGATCTGCTGCACACTGAGCTCGTTATCGCCCAGCACGCACAGGATCTTCAGCCGGAGCGGGTGTGACATCGCCTTGAGTGATCGCGAAGCACGCTCGATATCATCGGAGCGGCCCATCAGCCGGGTGGCAGGATATTCCTCGGTTTCCAAATTCATGGTTCGACCCAAGTGCTGGTTGCGGGTGACGGAAGCCGCCGCGTTCCCGCGGGAAACAGGGCGATCGACCGGGCGCCGGCCTGCGCCGCTCGCCTCGGGCCGCCCGTACGGCGAAATCCCTCGTGGGACCCTCTGCTCGCTCCGCCAAGACCTTGGCAATTCGTGCAGAGACTTCCCTGCTCCGTATACTACCGCTTTTCCGCCGAATTGTTGCAGTGGCCACGGGCGAAGCCCGAGGTGGACACGACAACGTTCGCTCGGCGGTGCCACCGCTCTCGTTTCTCCATGGTCAGGGGCAGCCTTGCCACAGTCACCGCCAAACCGTCACACCCCGAAACTGCCGCTCGGTCGGGCACCCCGGCGGGCCATGCTGGCCGTGCTCATTGCGCTCGCCTCGCCAGCCCTCGCCGAGGAGGCCATCCAGGAACGCATCGAGGCCCAGCGCGAGGTGATCGAGTCCACCGAGAAGGAACGGGTTGCCGCCCGCGAGTCCCTGGCCGAGCTGCAAAAGCGCATGGCCTTTCTGGAAGAGAAGGCGCGCGAGCTGGACGCGGAGCGCAGTGAACTCGAATCGCGTCAGCGAACACTCGATCAACGCGAAGCCGAACTGCGTGAGGGGCTGGCCCAGCGACGTGCCGAACTCGAGAACCGGCTGCAGGCGGCCTATCCGCTGACGCGCGGCAGTGTGCTTCAGGCCCTTCTGGGTGACGGCGATGCCCTGCAGACCGACCGCGACCTGCACTACCTGCGTGCGCTGATCCGCCCCGTCCAACAGGCCCAGCGGGCACTCGAGGCGCAACGGGTCAAACTGGCCGAGAACCGCAAAGCGATCGCGGCGACCGACCGGGAGTTGCGCGAGGCCGGCGCGCGCCTCGACGGTCACTATGAGGACGTCGGTGAGAACCTCGCTGAACAGCAACAATTGCTGGCCTCGCTGGGCGAGACCCTGGATGACCAACAACAGAAACTGAAGAACCTGCTGGATCGCAAGCAACGGCTGGACCGCGAGGTGGCCGCCGCACAGAAGGCCGCCGAGGCCGCAGCCAAGGCCGAGGCGGAACGCCGCCGGGCCGAACGCGAACAGGCCGAGCAACAAGCGCGGCAGGAGCGACAGGAGCGACGCCCGGCACCCAAGGAAGCCCCCCCGGCACAGGTCCACGACGACGGCAGCATCCCGATCGCCGGACAGATCAAACGTCGCTTCGGCGAGACCCTGCCTCAGGGGCGCCTGCGCAACGACGGCGTGATCTTCCATGTTGCCGGTGCCAGTGCGGTTCGAGCGGTCGATGCCGGCCGCGTGGCATTCGCCGGGACGCTCAAGGGCTGGGGACAGCTGGTGATGTTGCGCCACGACGGCGACTTCCTTTCGCTCTACGCCCACTGCCGCTCGCTGGATGTCGCCAAGGGCGATCGCGTGGCACGCGGCGAGCGCCTTTGCACCTCGGGAATCATCGATGCCGACCAGGAAGGCTTGTACGTGGAGGTCCGCCGGGGTAACCGTCCGATCGACCCGGGCCGCTGGCCGGCATGGCGCAAGGTGGTCGGCGGCTGACCGAGCCTCGGTGGCGCCCGGTCCCGTCGTGTTCTAATCAAGGGAGTTCCGAGCCCACTAATAGGCTCGCGGCCGGGGCCTTGACCATGGCATAGTTGACGACAATCGTGTGTCGGGCAGGGCTGCCCCGCCGAGGACAACACGCCACGGGGTTCGAGCCGAATGCCCAGGAAAGCGATCACGGCGCCATCTTGCGCCTTGATTGCCGGGTAGTCGCCCCCACCGTCACAGGAACAACACGAAACGCCCAGCCGGGGTTATCCCCGGCGTAACGACCGCAACACCGGCCCGATTGGGCCCACTACCGCTAATTAATATCTAGAGAGCACACCATGACCACTTGGATCCGCAAGGCCTCGAACCTGGGCATCGCCGCCTTTTTCGGCTTTGCCATTGCGATTGCCGTCAACGCGATGGCCGAACGACCGGCCGAAACCAACGGCGACGTCCCACTGGAGCAGCTGCGGACCTACTCCGACGTGCTCGACCGGGTACGTTCGGATTACGTCGATGACATCAGCGAGGGCGAGCTGATCGAGAATTCCATCCGCGGCATGATCTCGGAGCTCGATCCCCACTCGGGCTACCTCGACGACGAGGAATTCAAGAGCCTGCGCGAGTCCACTTCCGGCGAGTTTGGCGGGCTGGGCATCCAGGTGGGCATGAAGGACGGCGTACTGACGGTCATCGCCCCGATCGACGACACCCCGGCAAAACGCGCCGGGCTCGAGGCGGGTGACAAGATCATTCGCATCGATGGCGAGCTCACCCAGGACATGGACCTGGAAGAAGCCGTCAAACGCATGCGCGGCAAGCCGGATACCGACATCGAGCTGACCATCGCCCGCGAAGGCGAGAAAAAGCCGCTCGAGTTCACCATCACCCGCGCCATCATCAAGACCGAGTCGGTCAAGCACGAACTGCTCGAGCCCGGCATGGGCTACATCCGGGTCTCGCAGTTCCAGTCACGCACCGTCGAGCAGATGCACGAAGCGCTCGACGCCCTGGTCGATGAAAACGATGACGAGGCGCTCAGGGGCCTGGTGCTCGACCTGCGCAACAACCCGGGTGGCGTGCTGGACGGCTCGGTCGAGATGGTCGACGCCTTCCTCGAGAAAGGCCAGATCGTCTACACCAAGGGTCGCGTCGCCGACGCCAAGATGAGCTTCGAGGCCAGCAGCGGTGATCGTCTCGACGGCGCGCCGATGGTCGTGCTGGTCAACGGCGGTTCGGCATCGGCCTCCGAGATCGTCGCCGGCGCGCTGCAGGACAGCGGCCGGGCGCTGGTCATCGGCGAGAAGACCTTCGGCAAGGGCTCGGTCCAGTCCATCATGCCGTTGTCCAACGGCGGCGCCCTGCGCCTGACCACCGCGCGCTACTATACCCCGAGCGGCCGCTCCATCCAGGCCGAGGGCATCAAGCCGGACGTCACCGTTCATCAGCTCAAGGTCAGCGACATCGAGGATGTGTTCTCCATCTCCGAGGCCAGCCTCGCCGGCCACCTGACCAACGGCGACTCGGACATGATGGATGCCATCAAGCAGGCGGAGAGTGGCGAGGACGACGAGGAGCGTGAGCCGCTGGTCATTCGCGACTACCAGCTCTATGAGGCGCTTAACATGCTCAAGGGCATGGTGATCGTCAGCAAGAACACCCACCGCTGATCGCACGGCACACGAGGAGGAAGCACGACATGGCAAGCAAGGCTCTGGTCCTTCTGGCGCCCGGGTTCGAGGACCTGGAGGCCATCACCACCATCGACATCCTGCGCCGTGGCGGGATCCAGGTGGAGGTCGCCGCGCTGCACGAAGACGAGGTAACCGGTTCGCGCGGCACCACGGTGGTCGCCGACACCAACCTCACGCTGCTCGACGAGAGTCGGGTCTTCGATGCCATCGTCCTGCCCGGGGGCCAGCCCGGGGCGAACAATCTCGCCGCCGACAAGCGGGTACTCAGGCGCCTGCAGGACCAGTCGGTTGCCGGGCGCTGGATCGGTGCCATCTGTGCCGCGCCGAAGGTGCTGGCCACCGCCAACCTGCTCAAGGGTCGTCGCATCACGCATTTCCCCGGCGCGCTCGATGCCACCGAGGCGCAGGGTGCCGAGGTGACCGACGAGGCCGTGGTAGTCGACGGCAACCTGGTCACAGGCCGCGGACCGGGCGTGGCGATGGACTTTGCCCTCGCGCTGGTCGAACAGCTGGCCGGACGCGAGACCCGCGACGCGGTGGAATCCAAGCTCGCCCGTTGAATCCCTCCATCGACAATCGTCCCGATCACGCCCCGCGCCTGCCCATCCGGCAGGCGTTTTCCGTTGTGACCTCAGGAAGCTCTGCACGATTCGATGGCATCTCTGGCTCGCGGGTTTGTCCGCAATCAAGACGCCGGCCCGAAGGCGGGCTCGTTGCCCGTCAAGGGACGGCAACGCCGAATGCGGGCAAACCCGCGAGCCCCGTTCGGGCGGGCCCCCAAGGGCCCATCTGCAGCGTTGCAGCCCTTGTGAAGGGCGACGGCCCTTCACGGCGGACTGCGCCTTGCATCTGGGCCCTTGGAGGTCCCGCAGAGACGTCATCGAATCGCGCAGAGCTTCCTTCATGAGCCAGCCACCCCCGTCAACTGGCTACGTCACCCCAGCCGCAACGATCGAGCGCGAGCTGGAGGTCAAGAAAAGCCGCTTTATCGCCCGTGCCGGGCCGGTCGCGGACCGCCGGGCGGCCCTGACCTTCGTCGAGGCAGTGAAGGCGGACTACCCGGACGCGCGCCATCATTGCTGGGCCTACCTGGTCGGCAACCCGGAAACCGCCGCCAGCGCGGCGATGAGCGATGACGGCGAACCGAGCGGCACGGCCGGCAAGCCGATCCTCAACGTGATCCAGCACAAGGGCATCGGTGACGTGATCGTCGTGGTGACGCGCTACTTCGGCGGGGTGAAGCTGGGTGCCGGTGGCCTGGTGCGCGCCTATGCCGGGTCGACACAGCAGGTACTCGCCGAACTCCCCCTGGACGAACATCGCCCGCAGCGGGCCTTTACCCTGGCGCTCGACTTTGCCGACGAGCAGCCGTTGCGACACTGGTCGGACCAGTACGGGGCGCAACTGCTGTCGATCGACTACGGCAACCGGGTGACCGCACGGCTGGACGTACCCGTCGAACAGGTTGACGCCTTCGAGGCCTTCCTTGGCGCCCAGGGCATCGAACGGCTCGAGCCGCCCAACGACGACTGAGCACCACCGACGATACGTGTCGATAGACGCAAAAAGGCCCGGGCTGTTGCCCGGGCCTCGCTCTTGCTGACACGTCCCTGTGTCGTCGAATGGCTCGATATGTCCTTACTTGGTGGTGAACTCGGGGTAGGCCTCCATGCCGCACTCGACCGAATCGACGCCTTCCTGCTCGTCCTCATCGCTGATGCGCAGGCCCATGACGGCCTTGAGGATCAGCCAGATGATTAGGCTGGCGACGAAGACAAAGCCACCGATCAGGGCAAGACCCGCCAGCTGTCCGCCGAGGGTCGCCTCGTCGTTCGACAGCAGTACCGCCAAGACGCCCCAGACACCGGCCACGCCGTGGACCGACAGGGCACCGACCGGGTCGTCGATACGGATCTTTTCGAAGCCGAGGATCGAGAAGACCACGATCACGCCGCCGATCGCACCGATCAGGGTGGCCATCAGGGCAGACGGGGAAGCCGGGTCGGCGGTGATGGCGACCAGACCGGCCAGCGCGCCGTTGAGCACCATGGTCAGGTCGACCTTGCCGAAGGTCAGGCGCGAGGCGATCATCGCCGCGATCACGCCACCGGCAGCGGCGAGATTGGTGTTGGTGAACACCTGGGCGACCGCATTGGCCGAGTCGACATCGGAGACCTTGAGTTCCGAGCCGCCGTTGAAGCCGAACCAGCCCAACCACAGGATGAACGTACCCAGGGTCGCCAGCGGCAGGTTGGCACCCGGCAGGGCATTGACCTGACCGTTCGGACCGAACTTGCCCTTACGCGGACCAAGCAGCAGCACACCCGCCAGGGCGGCAACCGCACCGGTGAAGTGGACGATGCCCGAGCCGGCGTAGTCGGAGTAGCCCAGATCGCTCAGGATGCCGCCACCCCAGCTCCAGTAGCCCTGGATCGGGTAGATCAGGCCGGTGAGGACCACGGTGAAGGCGAGGAAGGCCCACAGCTTCATCCGCTCGGCGACCACGCCGGAGACGATGGACATGGCGGTGGCCACGAACACGACCTGGAAGAAGAAGTCGGCCATGTTGGAGTAGTAGATGTCGCCACCACTCGCCACGACCTCGGCCGCCGTGTTGTCGGCGCCCAGGAAGAAGCTCAGACCCGGGATGATGCTGGAGATGCCGTCGCCGTACATGATGTTGTAGCCGACCACCATGTACATCACGCAGGCGATCGAGAACAGCGCGATGTTCTTGGTCAGGATCTCGACGGTGCTTTTCGAGCGCACCAGCCCGGCCTCGAGCATGGTGAAGCCCGCTGCCATCCACATGACGAAGGCACCGGCGATCAGGAAGTAGAACGTATCGAGGGCATAGCCCAGTTCGATGACTTGAGTTTCCACGGTGAAATCCTCCGCTTAAAGGGCGTCCGCGCCGGTCTCGCCGGTACGGATGCGAATGGCTTCCTCGATCGGCGAGACGAAGATCTTGCCGTCGCCGATCTTGCCGGTACTCGCCGCGTTGGTGATCACCTCGATCACTTGGTCGGCCAGGCCGTCGTCGACGACCATTTCCAGCTTTACCTTGGGCAGGAAGTCGACCACGTACTCCGCGCCCCGGTAGAGCTCGGTGTGTCCTTTCTGGCGACCGAAGCCCTTGACCTCGGTCATGGTGATCCCTTTCACGCCGACGCCGCCGAGTGCCTCGCGGACGTCGTCAAGCTTGAAGGGCTTGATGATTGCGGTAATCAGTTTCATGTTTCTCTCCTCGGAAGCGGGCCGGCGCCGGGCCGACCCGTGGGTCCGTTATGGTTCGGTCGGATCAGAACGACTTGGACCAGCTGATCCACAGCTTCAGGTCGTCGGAATTCGAATCAGCCCATGCGTGATCCCCCGAGATATCAGCCATCTCCAAGTTGAAGCCGACCGAACCGAAATCGCCGACATCCTTGGAAAGGCCCGCGCTCCAGTGACCGTAGTCGAGTTCGTTGGTCGAGCTGTCGTTCTCGAAGCTGTAGTAGCCGTAGTAGAGGCTGCCGCTGTAACCGGAATCGCCGAACGGAACATCGACGCCGGCGTAGTAGTACAGGTCACCCGTATCGAAGGCAGCATCGTCACCGCTTGCCTGAGAATTGACCGTGTAGGCCAAACCGGCGGTGAGATAGCTGTAGGAGAGCGAGCCGTAGATCTCGCCGAAGTCGAGATCGTCGCCGTCCGGGTAGGCGTAGTAGATATAGCCGACGTCGTAACCGAGATCGCCGATACTGCCGCCGTAGCCGGCATACAGGTCGAGCTCGTAGCTGGTGCCGTCACCGAAGTCGACAGTGGAGGCCCAGGTGCCGGCGTAGAAGCCGGAGTCATGCCCGTAGTCGAGGCCACCCTGGACGGCCGCGCCGTCGTCGGTCTGGGTCACACCACGGAAGAAGTAGTTGGAAACCACACCGACATTGGCGGAGACCTCGGCCGCAGCCACGGAGGGCAGGGTGAGGGCCGACAGGCTGACGGCGGAAGCCATGGCGGTGGCAAGGCTGGTGGCGATAAGTGTCTTTTTCATGTCTGTGCTCCATCAGGTGAACGTTCGGGTTCGCCCAGGTCATTGCACCGCCCGTGCCAGTTGTGGTTTTCCTTTATTTATAGACACTTATAATCTCCGCCATCGGAATCGCTCTCGCCGCTCCGCGCACCGGCTCCCCAATTTGGGGACGGCGATTTTCGCTGCTGCCTCTTTATGGTGCGCCCCGCGCCCCGTGATTGCCCCGTAATTGCCCCGGCATCGCCCGGAGATCAGACCGGGGGCGGGTGATGATCGGGTGTGGTCATGCCGGGTCGCTTTGCCTTGCATCTGCCAGGGGTATCCCCAACAATCGGGATGCCGTCGACGACGAACCACACCGAGGTACCGAGATGTCCATCACCCACACGATCGAAGAGATCTCCCAACGCATCGAGCAGGCCATGCCCGAGAGCCTGCGCGAGGGCAAGCAGGAGTTCGACAAGGCGGTTCGCCAGGCCGTCAGCAATGGGTTTTCCCGCATGGATCTGGTCACGCGCGAGGAATTCGACGTGCAGACCCAGGTGCTCGCCCGCACCCGCGCCAAGCTCGAGGCGTTGGAGCAGCGCGTCGCCGAGATGGAAAAACACCACGGCGGCCAGCCCGAGAATGAAGAAGGCGACATGGCCAGCTGAACCCGGACCCGGCAAACCGGTTTCCGCGCCGGTTCGTTGAACAAGCCGTTGCCGACGGGCATGGATGCCCGGCCAGCAGCGGCCTCAGACCGACAATCCCCTCGCCGGCGCCGCGTTTTCCGCAAGGCCCGCCGGCCGACCTACCCACGACACGAGGCATACGGACATGCCCATCGCCAAGATTCACAGCCGGGCCCTGCTCGGCATTCACGCCCCCGCGGTCACCGTCGAGGCCCATGTCGCCCCGGGACTGCCGGCATTCACCCTGGTCGGGCTACCCGAGACCGCCGTGCGCGAATCCCGCGACCGGGTCCGTGCGGCGATCCTTTCCTCGGGCTTCGAGTTCCCGCCACGTCGGCTGACCGTCAATCTCGCCCCGGCCGACCTGCCCAAGGAAAGCGCGCGCTTCGATCTCGCCATCGCCCTGGCCATCCTCGCCGCCACCGGTCAGCTACCGGCGCCCGCCCGTGAACGATTGGCACATATCGAATGCCTGGGTGAGCTGTCCCTGGATGGCAGCTTGCGCTCGGTGCGCGGCAATCTGTCCGCCGCCCGGGCGGCGCGCGATGCCGGGCGGGAATTGCTCCTGCCAGCCGACGGCCAGGCGGAGGCGGAGCTCATCCCGGGGGTTGCCGGCCGAGGGCTACATCATCTGCGCGATCTGGTGGCCTACCTGGCGGGCGAGGCCGATCCCGTGCGACTGGAACACCGTCCACCCCCGCCGGTCGACCCGGCCATCAATGGCGATCTCGCCGACGTCCGCGGCCAACCGCGGGCCAAGCGCGCGCTGGCGATCGCCGCGGCTGGAAAACACAATCTGCTGCTGATCGGTCCACCGGGTGCCGGCAAGAGCATGCTGGCCCAGCGACTCGCCGGCATCCTGCCGCCGATGACCGAGGAAGAGGCGCTGGCCGCCGCCGAGGTGGCCACGGTCACGCCCGGTGGTTTCGACCCCACTCGCTTCGGTGAGCGCCCATTTCGCGCCCCGCACCACTCCGCCTCGGCCGTCGCGCTGATCGGTGGCGGCTCTCACCCGGCACCGGGCGAGATCTCGCTCGCCCACCACGGCACGCTGTTCCTCGACGAGCTGCCGGAATTCGATCGCCGCGTGCTCGAGGCCCTGCGCGAACCACTCGAGGCCGGTTCGGTGATGATCTCGCGGGCCGCGCGCCACGCCCGCTTCCCGGCCGACTTTCAGCTGATCGCGGCGATGAACCCTTCACCGCAGGGCAGCGAGATCCACTCGCGCGCCGCCCAGCGTTACCGCGCCAAGGTCTCCGGCCCATTGCTCGATCGGATCGACATCCACCTGGAAGTCCCGCGCGTGCCGGCCACCGACCTCGATCAGGCTCAGCCCGACGGCGAGGACAGCCAGACCGTGCGCGAGCGGGTGATCGCGGCACGTCAACGCATGCGGGCACGGCAGGGGGTGGTCAACGCGCGGCTGGACGCCGCCGGGGTGGCCGAACACATCGTGCTGGCGCAACCCGAGCGCCACATGCTCAACCGGGCGATCGAGCAACTGAATCTCTCGGGGCGGGCGCGCGAGCGGATCCTCAAGCTCGCCCGCAGCATCGCCGACTACGAGGATCGCGACGCCATCGATTCGGCCGCCCTGGCCGAGGCGATCGGCTACCGCAACCTCGATCGGCTGTTCAGCGGGGGAATGTCGTAACGCTAGCCGGGGCGACGAGCGGTGATGATGGCGCGCCGGGGCGCGGGCAGCCCTTCGCGGGTCCGGGTGGGATCGTCGGGATCGAGGAAGTCGACCAGCGACTGGCGGTCGCCGAACCAGTCGGTGCGGTGCTGCTCCTCCGCGGTGGTCACCGTCACGTCGACCACTTCGGGATCGACGAAGCCCATGCGCTTGAGCCAACCGATCACGGCAGCCGGACTGGGCAGGAACCAGACATTGCGCATGCCAGCGTAGCGATCGGCCGGCGTGAGGATGGTGGTGGCACCCCCCTCGACCACCAGGGTCTCGAGGACCAGCTCGCCGCCCGGGCGCAGGCAGGCCTTGAGTTCACCGAGGTGCGTGAACGGATCGCGGCGGTGGTAGAGCACGCCCATCGAGAAGACCGTGTCGAAGCGCGGCCGCTGCGGAAAGCCTTCCAGCGTAGTAGGCACGATGCCGGCGCGCGTTTCGCCCAGCAGGTGGGCGACGGCATGAAACTGGGCCACGAACACCCAGGTGGGATCGACGCCGAGGGCGAAGTCCGCCCCGGCGCCGAGCATGCGCCAGAGGTGATAGCCGTTGCCGCTGCCGATATCGAGTACCCGACGACCGGCCAGCGGCTGGATGTGGTCGACCAGTCGGTCCCATTTGAGGTCCGAGCGCCACTCGGTATCGATCGACACCCCGAACAGGTCGAAAGGCCCCTTGCGCCAGGGGATCAGGTCACGGAGCACATCCTCGAGCCCGGCCAGGGCCTCGTCGGCACGCGCGGTGATAGCGGGTCGGTCGAGATGATTGACGGCCCCGGCAGGGCGCTCGGGGAGATCGCCGACGGCGGCCAGCCATCGCGACCAGTCGCCGTGATTGACTGACGCCCAGTCGAACGTGCGCCACCCCTCCATCGGCATGCGTCGGGGAAGGTGACCGAGCGCGGCACGGGTCTGGCGGGCGATGCGCTCGATGCCGAGCGCGACCGACCGCTCGGTGGCGGCATCCCTCATCGGTTGATCAGAACCGGTAACCGAGCCCGACGGCGAACAGGCCGGTTTCCTGATCGTAGAAGCGGATATCGGAATCGCGCTCGGACCAGACACCGTAGGCGTTGACCGACCAGTTCGACCAACCGAACGGCTCGGCGTAGCGCACGCCGGCAACCACACCCATTTCCTTGCCGTCGCGGTACTCGTCATAGATCGGCTGACGCGCGTCGTAGCGATCCACGCCGTAGTAACCGGTCATCGAGAGCGACCAGCGATCGATCTCGTAGCGGGCGGTCAGCTGCGGGCGCAGCAGCCAGCCTCGGTTCGCGGCGCCATCGGCATCCAGGCGGCGGTATTGCACGCCGGGCGTCACACTAAAGCGATCGGTGAGGGCGAGCCGGTAATTGAGATCGAAGCGGTGCTCGGTGCCTTCCCGTTCCAGCAGTCGACGCTCGGCGGGCGACAACTCCAGCGCCTGGCCGGAGCGTTCATCGTCGATGTTGCGACGGTACAGGCGGTAATCCACCGACAACCCGGTTCCGGCAATGACCGCCAGCCCCAGGTGCAGGCCGCGGCGATCGACATCAGTGGCGTCACGACGCTCTCCGACCACGAACGGGTCCGACCAGACCTCGCTGTCATTGACGGTGACCGGGATCACGCCCGCGGTCAGCAGCCCGACACCGCCCACCAGGTAGCGCGCACCGACCTCGACGCCGAGCTCCGCATCGGCCAGGGCGGACCGAGGGGTGCCGGCATAGAGCGACAACTCGCGCGGCACGACGGTGTAGTCGATCTGCCCCAACACCCCACCGATCGGGCGTGTCTCGCGTGAGGACAGGCTATAGAGGGAATCAATCCGCTTCTGATCGCCGGACACGGCCAGATTGGACCGGCTCGACATGACACCAATCAGCGGCTGAATCTCGCCGGAGAAACCGGTCTCGTCGGCGATCGGCGAGGCCTGCGCCCCCGTTGCAAGGAGCAGGCTCAGCGGCAGGATGGCCAAGGCAATGGCCTGCGCCACGGCCCGGGACACGAGATTTTCAAAGGCGTTCATCGGTTCCATTCCTGTTGTTCACACACGACAAGATCGCGACCGTCCGTTATGGGTCGCACAGCATAAGAGGTATGTCTCTTCCCGCCATGAGCGGTTCCCTGGACGGGGCAATCAGTCGGTCTGATCCGTTGTTTTTTTGCATCGCCGCGCCAGCCAGAGGCAGAACCCGTAATGGCGCGAGAGCATCACCACCTCGTCGAAGCCCGCTTGCCGCAGGCGGTCCTCGTGGTTGGTGACCGTCTCGGTGAGCAGCACGTTTTCCAATGCCTGTCGCTTGCCGGCAATCTCCAGCTCGGAGTAGCCATTGGCGCGCTTGAAGTCATGGTGAAGCTCGGTCATCAGCGCCTCGGCGCCGGGTTCGGGTTCGGGTTCGTTGACCTTTTCCGCCAGCACCAGCACGCCATCCGGCAACAGGCCGTCGTAAAGGCGGGCGATCACGGCATCGCGCCGCGCCGGCTCGACGAACTGCAGCGTGTAGGCGAGCACCACCATCGAGGCGCGTTCGGGCAGCACCTCGGCAAGGTCGGCACAGACCAGATCGGTGCGATAGGGCGAGTGGAACGCGGCCAGCTGCGCCCGGGCGCGCTCGAGCATGGCCTGCGAGTTGTCCACGCCGATCAGCTCGACCCCCGCCGGCGGCGCATCCATGCCGGCGAGTGCCGAGCGGATCGAGAGCGTCATCGCGCCCAGCGAACAGCCCAGGTCGTAGACCCGCGAATGGGCCTGCACGTGGCGCCGGGCAATCGCCGCCACCAGCTCGAGGTTGAAACGATAGCCGGGCACGGAGCGCGAGATCATGTCGGGGAAGACCGCCGCCACCGAGGCGTCGAAACGGAACGCCGCCGGTGGCTGCGGGTCGCGGTAGAGATCGTCTCGACCGCTCGGGATGGGTTGTTGAGGTGATTCCGGCATGACGGGCTCGACCTTCCGAGGGGGCGGAAAGTCTACCGCGGCGAGAGGGCGACGAACAGGCTCACCGGGCCGGGGCAGGTCAGCGAGGGCGTCAGATCGGCCGTTGCGGCCGCAGTCCTCGCGAGGCCAGCTCTTCGGCCACCGCCTCGGGCGGACCGCTGAACACGATCCGATCGCGCTTGTTGGCCAGCTGGTAGTCGTACATGGGGTCGTAGTACTCGACCAGCATCACCCGGATCAGATCGCGCAGGCCCTGGACATCATCCTGGCCGTACCAGGCATCGAGGGCCTCCTCGGCCATGCCGCGCACCTTGGCGTGGCGCGCGCCGCCGAGGCGCTTGGCCACCCGGTCGATCGCCCCGAGGATGTGCTCGCGCACCCGCGCGCTCGCCCCGGTGGCGTCGGTGGCCAGCACGCGGCGGTAGCCTGCCTCGAGATCGATGATGTAGTCCTTGAGACTCTGCTCGACCCGCTCGTCCAGTGGCCTTTCGATCACCACCAGCGGCGAGCTGCGCATGCGCTCGAACAGGGTCGGCGGCACCAGCCGCGCGCCGACCATCTTGCCCTCGTCCTCCACCAGGATCGGCTCGTCCGGGGCACGATGCCGCAGGCGCAACAGGTCAATCGCGACCTGGTTCTCGAAGTCGATCGGCATGGGTTGCGGTTCCGGCTCGCGACCGAAGGCCGAGCCCTTGTGCCGCGCCCGCCCTTCGAGATCCAGGTAGCGCTCGAAGTGGTACAGAAACGGCGTTTTGCCCACGCCGGTGCGCCCACCCAGCATGATCAGGGGGGCGTCGGCCGCCTGGGTTTCCAGGGCATCGAGCAGAAAGCGGCGCATGGCCTTGTAGCCGCCCGCGACGCGCGGATAAGTGATACCCGCCTCCTCGAACAGCATCTGCTGGGTCAATCGTGAGCGCAGCCCACCACGGAAACAGTAGAGCAGGCCGTCGGGATGGGCCTCGGCGAACGCCTGCCATTGCGCCACCCGGCGGGCCTTTTCCTGTGCGTCGACCAACTCGTAGCCCAGCGCGATCGCGGCATCCTGGCCGGCTTCCTTGTAACGAATGCCGACCTGGTGGCGCTCCTCGTCGGTGAGCAGCGGCCGATTCTCTGCCCCGGGAAACGCCCCTTGCTCGAACTCCACCGGCGCGCGTACGTCCAGCATCGGCCGCTCGTCGAGGAAAATCGAGGCGATATCGGTCACGATCGGCAGATCGGCACGCCCGCTCACGCCGAGCCGCCCTCGTGGAAGACCACGCGCGGGCCCTCGTTCTCCTCGTGCAGGCGTCCGATGGGAGCCGCGTGCAGTCCGGCCTCGGCCAGCAACGAGGCGACGGCGTCGGCTGCCTCGGGACGCACCGATACCAGCAACCCACCGGAGGTCTGCGGATCACAGACGATCGCGCGGGCGAACTCGCTCATCTGGCCGAGATCACGTCCGTAGCTGTCGAAGTTCCGCCCGGTACCGCCCGGCATCTGGCCGGCGGCGATGTAGTCGGCGACCGCCTCGATCAGCGGCAACGATGCCACGTCGATCTCGGCGCGCAGCCGGCTGCCGCGCACCAACTCGAGCAAATGACCGCCCAGCCCGAAGCCGGTGACATCGGTCATGGCGGTGACCGCCTCGAGCGCCGCCAACTCACGGCCGATAAGGTTCAGGCGCGTCATGCTCTGCGGGGCGAAATCGGCGTGGGCGGCGTCGAGCACGCCGTTCTTTTGTGCGGTGGTCAATACGCCAACGCCGAGCGGCTTGGTGAGAAAGAGATGATCGCCGGCACGAGCGGTGTCGTTGCGCTTGAGCCGGTCGAGCTCGACACGGCCGGTCACGGCCAGGCCGAAAATGGGTTCGGGGGCATCGATCGAGTGCCCGCCAGCCAGCGTGATGCCGGCATCAAAGCAGGCACTGCGCCCGCCGTCGATCACTGCCGCGGCGATCTCCGGGCCCAGTTTATCGATCGGCCAGCCGAGGATCGCGATCGCCAGCAACGGTTGACCGCCCATGGCGTAGACATCGCTGATCGCGTTGGTTGCCGCGATCCGGCCAAAGGTGAACGGATCATCGACGATCGGCATGAAGAAGTCGGTAGTCGAGATCACGGCGCTGCCATCGCCCAGATCGAAGACGGCGGCATCGTCGCGCGAGTCGTTGCCCACGAGCAGCCGGGCGTCGGGCTGGATCGGGGTCAGGCTCGAGACCAGCATGTCGTCGAGCAGGGCCGGGGCGATCTTGCAGCCACAACCGGCACCGTGGCTGTACTGGGTCAATCGGATGTTGGGGGCGTTGTCTGAGGACATGGAATCATCGGTGGACTGTGTTCAACCGCTATCGAGCGGGGGACCATCACCGCCCCGTGGCTCGACACCTCACGGCGGCGTGGGGTCGACGGGGTGGGCTTGGACGAATTCAGGGCATCTCGGGGATCGGGAGTGTCTCGAACCCGGGCCGGGCGAACCAGTATCCCTGGAAGCGGTTGAGCCCGAGCGAACGTAGCGTCTCGTATTCCTCGCGCGTCTCGACCCCTTCGGCAATCAGCTCGATCCCCATCTCGTCGCACATCATCGCGGTCGAACGGATCACCGCCTGCTTGCTGCGATGCTCGTCCACCCCACGTACCAGGTTGAGGTCGATCTTGACCAGGTCGGGCTCGAGCTCGATCAGGTGATTCAGTCCGGCGAACCCCTCGCCGTAGTCATCGATCGCCCGCATCAGCCCGCGCTCGCGGTACTCGTCGAAGATCGAGCGCAGGTGGCCGCGATCGGTGATGCGTTCGGCCTCGGTGACCTCGAAGATCAACCGCTTCGGGTCGAAGCCGTAGATCGCAGCCGCCTCCATGGTCGCGCGAATGCAGGCCTGCGGCTTGTAGACGGCATTGGGCATGAAGTTGATGCTCAGATTCGCCTCGATCCCGAGGTCGGAGGCGAGGCGAATCGCGGTCACGCGCGCGGCCTGGTCGAAGTAGTAGCGATTCTGGTCGGTGACCTGGCCGAGCACGCTGCCGGCCGACTCCCCGTTGGGACCGCGCACCAGCGCCTCGTAGGCGTAGATCTCGTTGCGATCGATATCGACGATCGGCTGGAACGCCATGGAAAACGAGAAACCCAGTTTGTCCGACGCCTCGGCCAGGCAATCGCGGCAGGTGACCTGCCGCACCCCGTCGGGGAACACCTGCAGATCGTTGAGTTCGGTCACTTGCGGCATCGACAACCTCCCGGGGCACTGACAAGCAATGGCCCACCGAGGCGGCGGCGCCAGTGGGTCAGTCTAGCAAAAGCCCGAGAATTCCCGTGCGATACATAAGGTAATCGTCCATGACGAAGCCATTGCCGATCGGCTGGCAATCACTGCCCGAGACAAAAAACCCGGCCCGTTCGTAGGCCCTGATGGCCGGGTGATTGTGTCGATTGACCCGCAGTCGGACCTGGTCGAGACCCTCAACGGCCATCTGCCGGCAACTGGCATCGATCAACCAGTGACCCAGCCCCTTACCGTGAAAGCTCGGATCCAGGTAGAGCTTGTCGAGGAAGGCCATATCCGATTCGTGGCGCCAGGCCGAAAAGCCGATCGGCACGCCGACAATCCGCAGCAGCGAAAAGCGGGTGCCGTTCTGCTGGGCCTCGCGCAACGCGGGCAAGGCGTAGCCGCGCCCGAGCATGTAATGCACCTGGGCACTGCCAATGATGGGCGGATAACACCGCCACCAGATGCTTTCGGCCAGGGCCGCGATACCGGGCAGATCGTCAGGTTCCGCCGGATCGAGGGACAGCCGATTGGGCTCAGCGGAATGGCAGGCGGGCAACGACATTCTGTTCTACGCCAACTCAGGCCCGGGAGGACAGCACCATCTGCGGCAGGCTGGCATAACCGTGCCGACGGACGAAGCGATTCATTACCTCGATCGCGGGCGCAAAACGCCGCTCGTCGGTCTGACTACTGCGCTGCTCGGCGGCGCGCATGTTGGCAAACAGCTGCTCCCATTCCGGCACCACGTCGGCGCGCAGCAGGAAGCGAGCCGAGGTGCAACCCTGCGCCTGGCCATCGCGGACGATCGGCGCGACGGGGGTGAGCACCCAGTAATGATCACCGTTCTTGCAGCGATTCTTGACGATGCCGAAGAATTCCTCGCCGGCCTGAATGGTCTGCCACATCAGGTAATAGACGGTATCGGGCATGTCCGGATGGCGCAGGATGCTGTGCGGCTGGCCGATCAGCTCGTCAACCGCGAACCCGGAAATCTCGGCCAGCGATCGGCTGGCCTGGGTGATGATGCCATTGCAGTCGGTCTTTGACTGCAAGGCCCGGTGGGTCCCCAACCCGACCACTCGACCGGTGACCTGTCGAATGTCGATCGGCGGCTGGTACTCCATCGACAGCATGGCAGCGCTCCTCTACCCGAAAGGGCAAGCCGGACGTGGCCCGACGGTACCAAGAAAAATCGATCGGGTATTTAAGCGCGAGAGGCCGGGGCCTTCAACCAAGCAGGGCGCTCGGGTAGACCGGCACGAATCCGGTACGGCTCACTTGCCGATGCAGAAACTGCCGAAGATCTCGCCCAGCAGGTCATCGGCGGTATAGCGACCGGTGATGGCCTCCATCGCGGACTGCGCGCGGCGCAAGGACTCGGCCGCCAGCTCGCCCGCCCCCAACGTCAGCGAGTCGGAGGCCTCGGCCAGGCTTTCCCGGGCGCGCTCGAGTGCCTCGAGATGCCGCCGGCGCGCGATGAAGGGATCCTCGGTCCGATCGGACACGCCGGCAAGGTGCCGCAGTTCGCGGCGCAACGCATCCACGCCCGCCCCGGTTCGGGCGCTCAACCGCAGTATGCCGTCCTCGACCGCCTCGGAGGGCGACTGGTCGGTCAGATCGACCTTGTTGATCACGGTCAGCAGCGGCTTGTCGGGGAGGCGCGCGAGCGTGGCCTCGTCCTCGGCCGATCGGCCGTGCGCGCCGTCGATCAGGTGCAGGATCAGATCGGCGCGCTCGATCTCCTCCCAGGCCCGGCGGATACCTTCCTGCTCGATCGGGTCATCGCTCTGGCGCAGGCCGGCGGTATCGATGACGTGCAGCGGCAGGCCGTCGAGCATGATCTCGGCGCGCAGCACATCGCGGGTGGTGCCGGCAATCTCGGTAACGATCGCGCGCGACTCGCCGGCCAGCTGGTTGAGCAGACTCGACTTGCCGGCATTGGGCTGGCCGACGATCACGAGTTGCAATCCTTCGCGCAGCCGCACGCCTTCACCGGTGCGGCCCAGCAGGTCGGCCAGCTCCTCACGCAAGGCGGCGAGTTGGTCACGCAGCCGCGTGTCGGAAAGGAAATCGATCTCTTCTTCGGGGAAATCGAGGGCGGCCTCGATGTACATCCGCAGGTGGATCAGGTGTTCAACGAACGCATCCACACGTCGCGAGAACGCCCCGGTCAACGACCGGCGCGCGGCGGTGGCCGCCTGCGTGGAACCGGCCTCGATCAGATCGGCGACCGCCTCGGCCTGGGCCAGATCCATGCGGCCATTGAGGAAGGCCCGCTCTGTGAATTCACCGGGACGGGCCATGCGCGCACCGCAGGCGATCATCGCCGCGACGGCGGCATCCAGCAGCACCGGGTTGCCGTGCCCCTGCCATTCGACCACGTCCTCGCCGGTGTAGGAATGCGGCCCCGGGAAATACAGCAGGATGCCGTCGTCCAGCACCTCGTCGCTTTCCGGTCGGTTCAGCGTGACGTAGTGGGCGTAGCGAGGACGGGGCTCGATGCCGCTCAGGCGTCGGACGATGGCGAGCGCCTCCGGCCCGGACAGTCGGACGACGCCGACACCGGCCCGCCCGGCGGCGGTCGCCACCGCGCAGATCGTGTCGACCGGTATCGCGTTCATGGAAAGGTCCGATTACGGTCGGAAAGGGTGCGATGTTTCACGGGAAACATCGCCGCCGATCAGCTCGATCCCTTCTGGGCCGCCATCTGCTTTTCCACCCGGCGGGTGATGATCGCCTGCTGGACGATCGAAAGCAGGTTGTTGACGAACCAGTAGAGCACCAGACCCGCCGGGAAGAAGGCGAAGAAGACCGTGAAGATCACCGGCAGCCACTGGAAGATCTTCTTCTGCATCGGATCGACCGGCGCCGGGTTGAGCTTCTGCTGCAGGAACATCGAGGCGCCCATCAGCAACGGCAGGATGAAGTACGGATCCTTCTGGGTGAGGTCCTCGATCCACAGGATCCATGGCGCCTGGCGCAGCTCGACCGACTCCACCAGCACCCAGTAGAGCGCGATGAACACCGGGATCTGGATCAGGATCGGCAGGCAGCCACCCAGCGGATTGATCTTCTCCTTCTGGTAGAGCTTCATCATCTCTTGGGAGAGACGCTGCTTGTCGTCGCCGAAGCGCTCCTTCAAGGCCTGCATCTTCGGCGTGACGGCCCGCATGCGCGCCATCGATCGATAGCTGATTGCCGAGGGCCACAGGAAGAGCAGCTTGATCACCAGGGTGACCAGCACGATCGCCCAGCCCCAGTTGCCGACCCAACTATGGAAGAAGTCGAGCAGCCAGAAAATCGGCTCGGAAATGACGGTCAGGATGCCGAAGTCGACCGCGAGGTGCAGGCCGGTGGCGAGCGGATCGAGGTTCGACTGGATCTTCGGCCCGACGTAGAGGATCGATTCGAGCGTCTGGGTCGACTGCGGCGCCACGGCGGTGACCGGCGACATCAGGCCCAGGCTATAGACGGTAAAGCCGTCGTTCTGGCTGCGCAGGGTGTAGTACTGGTTCACCTGTTCGGGGTTCGATGGCACCCAGGCGCTCATGAAGTAGTGCTGGATGATGGCGGCCCAACCATCCTGCAGATCCTTCTGCAGCTTGATCTTGCCCATCTCGTCGAATTCGATCTTCTCGTAGTTGAGTCGATCACCGCCGCCGGGAGGCGTGCCCGCGTAGACGCCGCCGGTGTAGGTATACATCAGCTGCATGCCGGGGGTGGAGCCCGAGCGGGTCAGCTGACGATATTGCTGACCACGCCATTCGGCGTCGGTGGTGTTCTCCACCGTGTAGCGCAGGTCGACTGCATACGAGCCGCGCTTGAACAGGTAGGTCTTGGTCACCCGGATGCCGTCCTCTTCCCATGTCATCGGCACCTCGAGCACGGACTCGCCGTCGGCGAGCCGGTACTCGGGCTCCTCTACCTGGAAGGTGGCATGGTGATCCGGCGCGGGCGCATTCTTCGCGCCGATCAGGCCGGACTGGGCAATGTAGGTAAACCCGCTGCTGTCCTGTAGCAGGCGCACCGGCTCATCCGGCCGATCGAGCTCGACGGGGTACTCCAGCAGGTCGGCCTGGCGGATCACGCCGCCGTTCGGATCGAGCTCCAACGACAGCACGTCGGTCTCGACCCGGATCCGATCCGACGCGGCACCCGGCCCGGCAGCCGCCTCCTCGCCAGTCGAGGAAGGCACATCGCCCCCCGTTGACGGCCCGCCGGAGGTAGGCAGATCGTCGGCCGGGCGGTCATTTCCGGCCGCCGCCTGTTCGGTCGTCTGAGAGACGTTGCTGCGCTCGGCCGATGACGTGTTGTCTTCCAGCCAGGCCTGCCAGAGCAGGATCAGGACGAAGCCCAGGGCGATGATCAAGATCAGGCGGCGTTGTTCCATGGGAATCTTTCAGTCTCGCGATTGAACGGCATGGGGCCCGTGATGGGCATCGGCTCGGGAAGCGTCGGATTCGAGTTGGCAGCGGGAGCAGCCGTGTGCCGAGGAGGTACCAGGCACCGGATCGACGCCACCGGCGCAAAAGGGATGGCAGCGCCCCAGTCGACGCAGGGTCAGCCAACCGCCCTTGAGCGCGCCGTGTTGTGACAGGGCCTCGACGGCGTACTCGGAACAGGTCGGGTAGAAACGGCAGGACGGCGGCAGCATGGGGCTGATCAGTAGGCGATAGCCCTTGACCAGTCCGATCAGGACGCGGCGCATTTCCGACTCGCCTTGTTCAGTGCCTGGCGCATCTGGCGGTGCAGATCCGGCATGGACAGCTTGTCCACCCCCGACTTGGCCAGCACGACGACGTCCATGCCGGGCAGGTCGGCGCGGCTCAGGCGAAAATGTTCACGAGCGACGCGCTTGACCCGATTGCGCTCGTGGGCAAGTCGCACCCGCTTGCGGCTGACGGCCAGCCCCAGGCGAGGTTCGCCCTCCGGATTGGCGCGCAGGGCCAGCATCAGGTTGGCCGTATGCACCCGGCCGCCGTCACGCATCACGCGCTGGTAGTCCCGTCCGGAAAGCAGACGGGCCGAACGCGGAAACCGGCCGCCACGAATGACGGCCGGTTCCGTGCTGTCGGCCCCGGCGATCAGGACCTCGGGCGCTGCGTCAGTCATCTGCCTTAGGCAGACAGACGCTTGCGGCCCTTGGCGCGACGGGCGTTGATGATGGCGCGGCCGCCACGGGTCTTCATGCGGGCACGGAAACCGTGGGTCCGCTTGCGGCGCAGATTGCTCGGCTGAAAGGTTCTTTTCATGACGACGTCCCAGTATTGATCAGGTCGATGAGGTGGTCGGAAAGACCGGTCTCGCCGGTCCGTTCGGGTCGAATCGATCGACCGTATCCGCTTGAAAAAGGGGCCGAATACTCTGACAGACCGGGGGCCGCTGTCAAGGGCGGCGTGGCACGGGCCCCGGAAAGACTGCCCCGGCACCTCGAAACCCGGCCAGGAACCACCCGCCGTTGGTCTGTGTATCGACGGATTCGCGACCGTCTCATATCTTGTGGATAAGATGTCGATCGACCGGGGGTGGATGTTATCATCCGCCCCTTGTCCGAGGTATCGATACACGAATCTCCGCAGCCCCGGCTTGCCGGCTTTTTGGCCGTCACGGCACCGATTCAACCACGGGCTGATTGCCCGTCAAGAAGCTGGACGCCCCGTGACGAACCAGGGCGAGCAAGCCGGCAAGCCCGCCAGACTGCCCCAGCGGCGGTCTCGATTCGTGTAAAGAACCCTAGTCGACCCCGAACCGGTGGAGAACGACCGTCGTCATGCAGCATTTCCCGATGTGGCAACAATGCATCGATCGTCTGGCCCAGGAGTTGCCGAACGATCAGCTGACCATGTGGATATTCCCGTTGCAGGCCGAACAGGTCAGCGACGAGCAATGGCTGCTGTGGGCCCCCAACCGCTTCGCCTTCGACTGGGTCAACCAGAAACTGCTCGAACAGATTCGCTTCCACGCCCGCGAGATTTCCGGCCAACCCGAACTCGACGTCTCGTTGCGCATCGGCGAGGCAGGACGCAGCCATACCAAGTCATCGACGACCCCGAGCACGCCTCCGAGCACCCGGCCGGCGCCTGCGGCCCCTCGACCGACCACGCCCAGTCCAATCGAACCCGAGCCGGTCGAGCCGGGTGACACCGCCGACGAAGGCTTCTCGCACAATCTCAATCGCGGCTTTACCTTCGAGACGTTCGTCCAGGGCAAGTCGAACCAACTGGCGTGCGCTGCCTCCCAGCAGGTTGCCGCCAATGCCGGGGCCAGCTACAACCCGTTGCTGATCTACGGTGGCGTGGGCCTGGGCAAGACCCACCTGATGCACGCGGTGGGCAATCAGATCATCGAGCAGCAGAGCGACCGGCGCGTGATCTACCTGCACAGCGAGCGGTACGTGCAGGAAATGATCACTGCGATTCGCAACAACAACACCGAGCAGTTCAAGAACTTCTACCGCGGCATCGACGCGCTGCTGATCGACGACATCCAGTTCTTCGCCACCAAGCCGCGCAGCCAGGAGGAGTTCTTCCACACCTTCAATGCGCTGATCGAGCAGGGCAAGCAGATCGTGATGACCTGCGATCGCTACCCCAAGGAAATCGAGGGGCTTGAGGAACGCTTGAAGTCGCGTTTCGGCTGGGGCCTGACGGTGGCGGTCGAGCCGCCCGACATGGAAACCCGGGTCGCCATCCTGCACAGCAAGGCCGAGCAGTCGGGCATCGATCTCGATTCGGACGTCGCCTTCTTCATCGCCCGACGTATCCAGGCCAACATCCGCGAACTCGAGGGTGCCCTGCGACGGGTGATCGTCACCACGCAGTTCTCCAAGCGGCCGATCACCATCGAGTCGACCAAGGATGCGCTCAAGGACATGATCTCGGCGCACGCCAAGATGATCACCCTGGACAACATCCAGCGCACGGTCGCCAAGTACTACAACGTCAAGATCCAGGAACTCACCGGCGCCCGACGCACTCGTTCGATCGCCCGACCGCGCCAGCTCGCGATGGCACTGGCCAAGGAGTTGACCAACCACTCCCTGCCCGAGATCGGCGAATCATTCGGCGGCCGCGATCACACCACAGTGCTGCACGCGGTGCGCAAGATCGAAGAGCTTCGCGAGATCGACAGCAAGATCAATGACGACTACAACCTGCTGCGACACACGCTGAATGTGTAATCGCCGGCGGTCCTGGGGACAAACCACGTACACCACGGGGACAGGCACTGGGGAACGTGTGGATGAATCCGCGAATAATGAGTTTTCCACAAACCGTCCCATTTCATACACAGGCCGTCCCATGGCATTGAGCCAACCTGTTAAGTGCGAGAAGCTACTGATCGAACTCGGCTTTTCGCACTTATCCCAAGGAAAGCGGCTACGTCACATTCATCATCATCAACAGAATAAAAACATCTGTTACTGATTCAGAGGAACCGCCCACCATGCAACTGACCGTCAGTCGACCGGACCTGCTCGATGCCATCAACCGGGTAATCGGAGGCGTCGAGAAACGCCAGACGATGCCGATCCTGGGCAACCTGCTGCTTGAAGTGGATGCCGATCGGCTCAAGCTCACCGGCACCGATCTCGAGATCCAACTGGAAAGCGAGTGTCCCGTCGACGCCCCCCAGCCGGGTCGAACCACGGTCAACGCACGCAAGCTGCACGACATCATTCGAGCAATCCCCGCCGAATCGCAGATCGTCATTCGCCAGGAAGAAGGCTTCGTCATCGTCCAGGCCGGCCACAGCGTGTTTCGACTCGCCTGCCTGCCTGCCGACGAATACCCGCGCATGGAAGCGACCACCGAGGAACATCGCCTGGTCCTGGGACAGGATCGGCTTCGCGCCATGCTCGACAAGACCCAGTTTTCGATGGCCCAGCAGGATGTCCGCTATTTCCTCAACGGCCTGCTGTTCGAAGTCAGCCCTGAGCGTATTCGTTGCGTGGCCACCGACGGCCATCGACTGGCGCTCGCCGAAACCGACAGTCAGCAGGCGATCGAGGAGACCCTGCGCATCATCGTGCCGCGCAAGATGGTGATGGAACTGATGCGGGCGCTGGACCGCGACGACAACTCCCCGGTCGAACTGCTGGTCAGTACCCAGCAGATCGAACTCAAGCTCGCCCACCAACGCATGGTCAGCAAGCTGATCGACGGTCGTTTCCCGGATTACGAGCGGGTCATCCCGAAGAACAACAGCAAACAGGTCCACGTCGATCGCGAGACGCTCAAGCAGGTCCTGCAACGTGCATCCGTGCTCAACACCGACCGCTTCGCCGGTGCGCACTACCACCTGCAATCCGACCGCTTGGCGATCGAGGCAATCAACAGCGACCAGGAATCCTCCCGCGAGGAAATCCCGGTTCACTACCAGGGCGATGACCTGAAAATCGCCTTCAATATCAGTTATATGCTGGCCATCCTCTCGCACGTCGACGACATGCAGGTCCGCATGGATTTCGAGACCCCCGAATCCAGTGCCCTGATCCTGCCGACCGACGAAGACGCCATCCGGACCCGCTACGTCCTCATGCCGATGAAGATCTAAGCGGCTTGACGTGACGCGACTGGCGACACTGCACGTCGAGCGGTTCCGCAACCTCGAACCACTCGATCTCGAGCCGGCGGCCGGCATCAACCTGATCAGCGGGGCCAACGGCGCCGGCAAGACCAGCCTGCTCGAGGCGATTCACACCTTGAGCCTTGGGCGCTCCTTTCGCGGCAACAACGCCAGCGAACTGATCCGACACGGTGCCGATGATCTGTTGCTGCGTGCCGAGGTGAAGACCCAGGCCGGCCACACCACGCATCGGCTCGCGTTGCAGCGCGATCGGCGCAGCATGACCCTGCGGGTCGACCAGGAAAACGTCGCCCGGCTGAGTGAACTGGCCCGGCTGCTGCCGGTGCTGGCCCTGCACCCGCAATCCGACGACCTGGTGCTCGGTTCGCCCGACTACCGGCGCCGTTTCCTCGACCGCGTCGGGTTCTATGCCCGGCCGGACTTCCACGGCATCCATCGCGATTTCCAGCGCGCGCTCAAGCAGCGCAACGCCCTGCTGCGCCGGGGCCGCCGCGAACCGGCATGGGATCAGCTCTATCTCGAAACCGCTGGCCGACTCGAAACGGCCCGACGCGAGGTGCTTGCGAATCTCAACCAGCGGATCACCGCCCTGCTGGAGCGGATGCTGCCGGGTAGCGTGCTCGCCTTGCGCTACCTGCCCGGCTACCGCCAGGATCTCGATCTCGAACAAGCCCTTCGCCAGGGTGCCGAGCGCGAACGCGACCAGCAGGCCAGCCTGTTCGGTCCCCACCGCGCGGATCTCAAGATCGCGCTCGACGATCACGAGGCCCGGCAGGTCGCCTCCCGCGGGCAGATCAAGATGCTGGTGGTGCTGTTGCACCTGGCGGTGCTCGATCTCTGGGCCGAGGTGCGTGGTGAACCCGCGGTGGTGCTGTTCGACGATCTGGCCTCGGAGCTCGATGCCGACAATCGCCGCCGGGTGCTGGACTATCTCGGCGCGAGCGGGCATCAGGCGTTCGTCAGCGTGATCGCCGCCGACGCCATCGATGGTGAGGGCGATATCCAGGCACGCTTTGCGGTCTCGGCAGGCCAGATCACGCCCCGTTGAGTGGTGTCGACCCCGTGTTGGCGGCCCGCTCATCGGTCTGATCCGAGGTTGGGCGGGAAAATGGTATGATCAGCAGGGAAGGTCTGCGCGAATAGCCAACGCCTCTGCGGGTCGCCAGGCGTCCAGATGCAAGGCGCAGTGCGCCGTCCAATGGCCGTCGTCATTGGCAAGCGCTGCAACACCGCAGATAGGCGCCTGGCGGCCCGCCCTGTGGGGCTTGCCGGCTTGCCCGCCCTCGGTGTTGCCGATCCTCGCCGGGCCCTCGTTATCATATTGGGCCCGCCTTCGGATCGGCGCCTTGATGGCGAACAAGCCGGTAAGCCAGAGGCATTGGCTATTCGTGCAGACCTTCCCTAAGTTTTGAAACACCGTCGGAACGATCGGGACGGATTGGCCAGCCGGCCGATCTCCCGGTGGACCGGTCCGGTTCGGCAAGCGCCGCCGACAGGACCGCTGCGACAGGAAGGGACAAGAGCTACATGAGCGCCGATAACATTTACGACTCCAGCAGCATCAAGGTCCTCAAGGGACTCGACGCGGTGCGCAAGCGCCCCGGGATGTACATCGGCGATACCGACGACGGCACCGGTCTGCACCACATGGTGTTCGAGGTGGTGGACAACGCGGTCGACGAATCGCTGGCCGGCCATTGCTCCAAGATCGACGTGACGATCCACGCCGATGGGTCCGTGTCGGTTACCGACGACGGTCGCGGCATCCCCACGGACCTGCACGAGGAAGAGGGCCGCTCGGCCGCCGAGGTCATCCTGACCGTGCTGCACGCCGGCGGTAAGTTCGACCAGAACAGCTACAAGGTCTCCGGTGGCCTGCACGGCGTGGGCGTCTCGGTGGTCAACGCACTCTCCGACCGGCTGGACCTGACCATCTGGCGCCAGGGCCGCCGCTGGGTGCAGGAATACCACTTGGGCGAGCCGCAGTATCCACTGAAGGATGCGGGTCCCACCGAGCGCTCCGGTACCCAGATCCGTTTCCTGCCCAGCCAGACGATCTTCACCGACGTCACCTTCCACTACGACATTCTGGCCAAGCGCCTGCGCGAGCTGTCGTTCCTCAACTCCGGGGTGCACATCTCGCTCTCCGAAGAGCAGAGCGGCCGCTCGGACACGTTCTACTACGAAGGCGGTATCCGTGCGTTCGTCGAGCACCTGAACACCGGCAAGACACCGATCCACAAGAACGTGATCTACCTCACCGGCGATCGTGACGATGTCGGCATCGAGCTCGCCTTGCAGTGGAACGATTCCTACCAGGAAAACCTGTTCTGCTACACGAACAACATCCCGCAGCGCGACGGCGGCACGCACCTGACCGGTTTCCGCACCGCACTGACGCGTACGCTCAACGACTACATGGATCGCAACGGGATCCTCAAGAAGGCCAAGGTCAGCACCACCGGCGAGGACTGGCGCGAGGGCCTGGTGGCGGTGATATCGGTCAAGGTCCCTGACCCGAAGTTCTCCTCGCAGACCAAGGAAAAGCTGGTCTCCTCCGAGGTGAAGACCGCAGTCGAGTCGATGACCGCCGAGCACCTCGCCTATTTCCTCGAGGAAAATCCGGCCGATGCCGAGGCGATCACCTCGAAGATCATCGAGGCGGCGCGTGCCCGCGAGGCGGCACGTCGCGCCCGCGAGATGACCCGTCGCAAGGGCGCGCTCGACATCGCCGGCCTGCCCGGCAAGCTGGCCGACTGCCAGGAGAAGGACCCGGCTCTCTCCGAGCTGTACCTGGTAGAGGGCGACTCCGCCGGCGGCTCGGCCAAGCAGGGCCGTGACCGGCGCACGCAGGCGATCCTGCCGCTCAAGGGCAAGATCCTCAACGTCGAGAAGGCCCGTTTCGACAAGATGCTTTCCTCGGTCGAGGTGGGCACGCTGATCACCGCGCTGGGTTGCGGCATCGGTCGGGAGGACTTCAACCCGGACAAGCTGCGCTATCACCGCATCATCATCATGACCGACGCGGACGTCGATGGCAGTCACATCCGTACCCTGCTGCTGACCTTCTTCTATCGCCAGATGCGCGAGCTGGTCGAGCGCGGTCACGTCTACATCGCCCAGCCGCCGCTGTACAAGGTCAAGAAGGGCAAGCAGGAGCAGTACCTCAAGGACGATCTGGCCCTGAACCAGTACCTCTTGCAGCAGGCGGTCGACGGCGCGCGCCTGGAGCTGGGCGAGAACACCCCGCCGATCTCCGGGCCGGGCCTCGAGTCGCTGGCGCGTGAATACCTGTCGGCCCAGGCGATGATCGAGCGCATGGCCAACCGGTTCGATCTCAACGCGCTCAAGGCGCTGATGCAGATCGGGCGCCTTGAGCCGGCCATGATGGACGACGAGTCGCGTCTGGCCGGCTGGCTGGGGCACTTTAACGGCATGCTCAATGCCATCGCCGATGCCGGGGTGGAATACGGTGTGGCGATGGAGGAAGGCGAGCACGGCCACGTGTTCCGCATTGAGCGTAGCCAACATGGTGTTTCACATGAAACCACCATCCCGGCTGCCTTCTTCAGTGGCAACGAATACCGGCTGCTGGCCGATCTGGGCGAGCGGCTCGACGGGCTGATTGCCGAAGGAGCCGAGGTGGTCCGCGGCGAGCGTCGCCAGCCGATCGAGCGGTTCGAGCAGGCAATCGACTGGTTGATGACCGAGGGCCGACGTGGCCTAGCGGTGCAGCGCTACAAGGGTCTGGGTGAGATGAACCCGGATCAGCTGTGGGAAACCACGATGAACCCGGACACCCGTCGCCTGCTGCAGGTGCGCATCGAGGATGCCGTCGCGGCCGACTCGGTGTTCACCGTGCTGATGGGCGACCTGGTCGAGCCGCGTCGTGATTTCATCGAGAAATTCGCGCTGTCGGCATCCAATATCGACGTGTAACCCGCAATCATTGAAGCAACTGAACCCCGTTATGGCGGGGTGGCCACGGAGGCGAGCAAACCATGGGCATCGCGCTGTCGATCATCGTTTTCCTGCTGGTGCTGATCCTGATCTGGGGGATCATCGTCTACAACGGCCTGGTGCAGCTGAAGCACAACGTCTCGCAGGCCTGGTCGAACATCGACGTGTTGCTGCGTCAGCGTCACGACGAGTTGCCCAAGCTGGTTGAAACCGCCCGGCAGTACATGCACTACGAGCGCGATACGCTCGAACGGGTGATGGAGGCGCGCGCGGCGGTCAATGACGCGCAGCAGCGCGGCGACGTCGGGGCGCTGGGCGGTGCCGAGCAGAGCCTGCGCCTCGGTCTGGGTAACCTGTTCGCGGTGGCCGAGGCCTACCCCGAGCTCAAGGCCAACGAGACCTTCCAGCACCTGCAGCAGCGCATCAGCGGGCTGGAAAACGAGATCGCCGATCGGCGCGAGTTCTACAACGCGGCGGTCAACACCAACAACATCCGCATCGAACAGTTCCCGGATGTCCTGATCGCCCAGTTGTTCCGCTTCCGTGCCTTCCGGTTGCTGGAGTTCGATCGCAAGACCACCGAAGACGTCGACGTGAAGGCCCTGTTCAGCTGATCCCGGCTGTCGCCCAGCCTGGTTGACGACCGATGCAGGACGCCCTATCCGACTGGTTGATCGGTCTCGACCCGGGTTTCTACCTGGTGCTCTGGACGGGGTTGCTGATCCTGCTGCTGGTCTGCCTGTTCGTCGGGTTTCGCACCCTTGCCCGGGCCCGGATCATCGCCCATACCCCAACCGCCAAGCTGCGCTCGGCCGCCCAGGGCTTCAACGAGATCGAGGGCACCGGGCGGGTGATCGCCGAGCATCCCCTCTACTCGCCGCTGACCTTCACCCCGTGTCTGTGGTTCGACATGAAGATCGAGCGGCTTGAGTCCAGCGGCAAGAATCGGAACTGGGTCACCGTCGAGCGGCGGACCAGCGATGCCCTGCTGCGGATCGACGATGGCACCGACGAGGCGTTCGTCGATCCGGATCACGCCCGGGTAATCCCGCATTCCAGTCGACGCTGGCGCGAGCGTGCCTCGGACTCCGACTGGTCGTCGACTTCCTCGCTCGGTTTCGGCGGCAAGCCGTATCGCTACACCGAACGCCTGCTTCTCCCTGAACAACCCCTGTACGTGCTCGGCTGGCTGGAAACCCGTGGGCATCGAAATGGCGGAGTCTCGGAGCGGGACGTGATCGAAAGGCGTCGGCGTGAACTCCTGCAGGAGTGGAAACACGACGCGGCGGCCCGTGAACGTTTCGATCTGGATGGCGATGGCGATATCTCGCCGCGTGAATGGGATTGGGCCATGCGCCTGGCCCGCGCGCAGGCGAGAAAGGAGCTCAGCGAGGCCGATGACCCACGGGTCTCGGCCAGCAACACCGTTCATCTCCTGCGTCGGCCGACGGGCGGTGAGCCGTTCATCATTTCCGGCCTGCCCCAGGAGAGGCTGATACGGCGCAAGACCCGCAAGGCTGGCGCGTTCATCAGCGCCTCGTTGGTGCTGTTCGTGATCTGGCTGATCGCCCAGGGGATTCGCGCGCCGTTCTGACGGCCCGCAGGTTGCCCGGATTCTGCGAGAATGGTCCCATGATTTCGCTCAAGGATTTCGCCCGAGGCAGACGCGCATGAACATCGTTAGCTGGAACGTCAATTCGCTCAAGGTCCGCCAATCGCAGGTACTGGACTGGCTGGGCGACCAGCCCGCCACCCTGCTCGGCTTGCAGGAGCTAAAGCAGCTCGACGAGGCCATCGATCGCGAGACGATCGAGGCGGCCGGTTACCGCGTGATCGCCAACGGCCAGAAGACCTACAACGGGGTGGCGTGGGTCTATCCCGCCCACTGGCCGGAACCGACCGACGTGGTCACCGATATCCCCGGTTTCGAGGACCCTCAGCGACGGGTGATTGCCGCGACGTTTGGCGATTTGCGGGTGATCAACCTCTACGTGGTCAATGGCGAGGCGGTTGGTTCGGAGAAATACGCCTACAAGCTTTCCTGGCTGGAAGCCCTGACCCGGTGGTTGGCCGAGGAGGCAGGCCGGTACGCCAAGCGCGTGGTGGTCGGCGATTTCAACATCGCCCCCGCGGACGCCGATGTCCATGACCCGGAAGCCTGGCGGGATCGTATCCTGTGCAGCACCCCCGAGCGCGATGCGCTTGACCGGATCCTCGAGACCGGATTGATCGACGCCTTCCGCCTGTTCGATCAGCCGGAGAACGCCTTTTCCTGGTGGGATTATCGGCAGGCCAATTTCCGTCGCAATCGCGGCCTGCGGATCGACCTGATCCTGATCAGTGAGGCCCTGCGCAATCAAGCCCGGGCCTGCCGGATCGACGTGGAGCCCCGTCGTTGGGAACGTCCGTCGGATCATGCCCCGGTGGTGCTCGAACTCGATCACGGTGCGCCCGGCAGCTAACGGGTGCCGCAGCCTGACCGCTACTCGGTGCTATCGCCGTCGGACCCCGGTGGCAGGCAACCGACCAACGCCTGCCATTGATCGATCACGATCTGTCTCTCGGCCTCGTACGCCTGGGCCTCGACCACCGAGCGGCTGCCCAGCAGGGCCTGATGATGGCCCGCGTCCCGCAGAGTTCGGTAGGCCTGGACCAAGGCGTCGCTGGCCTCGGCGTCGATCAACCCGGCATCCCTGAGCGAATCGAGCTGACGGATGTTGTCGGTGAACTCGAGGATCTCCGGGTGCTCGGCGGCATGGCGCAGCAACAGGTACTGCACCAGGAACTCGATGTCTGTGATGCCGCCGACGTCGCGCTTGAGGTGGAATAGCCCGGCCGGTGTCTCGGTCTGGTTTGCCCTCATCTTGCGACGCATGCCCACCACGGCCTCGCGTAGCTCGCTCGGGTCCCTTTCCTGGGTCAGCGTCAGGCGCCGGATCTCGGCGAAGGTATCGCCCACCGAGTTGGATCCGCCCACGAAACGCGCACGGCACATTGCCTGCACCTCCCAGACCCAGGCGTGTTCCGCCTGGTACTGCGCGAAGGCGTTCACCGACGAGACCAGCAACCCCCCGACGCCGTCCGGTCGCAGGCGCGTGTCGACCTCGTAGAGCACGCCGGCTGGGGTGCGGATGCTCAGGGTGTGGATGATCTTCTGGGCCAGCCGCGCGAAGTAGAGGCTGTTGTCGATCGAACGATCCCCATCGGTGACCGCCTCCCGATCAGTGGAATCGTGCAGGAAGACCACATCGAGATCCGAGCCGTATCCGAGTTCGATCCCGCCGAGCTTGCCGTAGCCGATGATGGCCAGCCCTGGTGTGAATGCCTCGCCGGCATCGTTGACTGCGCGTGGCTTGCCGTGGCGCGCCTCGATCTGCTCCCGGGCACGTTGGTGAACCGCCTCGAGGATCACCTCGGCAATCCAGGTGAGCTGATCGGAGACCCGCATTACCGGCAAGGCGCCGACCACGTCGGCAGCGGCCACCCGAAGGGTCGCAAGTTGCTTGAATCGGCGCAGCTCGTCGAGGCTGCGTTCCTCGTCGTGCGGACACTTGCCCAGCAGTTCCCCCAGTTCCTGCGCCAGTTCGGACTTGTTGGGCGGGGCATACAGGGTTTCGGGGTCGATCAGCTCGTCGAGGAGAATCGGGTGCTGCGTCAGCAGCGAGGCAATCCACGGGCTGCCGTGGACCAGCCGGACCAGTTGGCGACGGGCCTGGGGTTGTTCGATCAGCAATGCCACGTAGACAGAGCGGCGCAGTATGGCCGTCAGCAGGTCGAGCATGCGATCGAGGATCGCCACCTGGCCCTGGTAGGCGCTGATGTCTCGCAACAGGTCGGGCATCAGCTCGTCGAGTCGCTGGGCCACGGTGCCGCTGATCGCCGGCGCCTGGGTGTCGCGCCACGACGAGAGATGCTGCTCCAGCACGGATGCTTGCTCGAAGCCGTGACGTTCGAGGATGGCGACGCGGTCGGCTACATCGCCCAGACCATTCCAGACCTGTTCCAGTGGCTCCTCGCTCTCGTCGCCGTCGCTGGGCAGCCGCAACACCTCGGAGAAATGTCCGTGGATGCGATCGCGGTGCTGGTCGAGGGCATAAAGGAAATGACCCCAGTCCTCGAATCCCATCGCGATCGCCAGGCGCAGTTGATCGAACTTGTTGTCCGGCAGGGTCTGCGTCTGGTGGTCGTAGAGCATCTGCAGACGGTTCTCGGACCGACGCAGGAAGTCGTAGCCGGCGGTGAGATCGGTGACGGTGTGTTCGTCCAGCTCGCCCATTTCCTCGAGGATGGCGAGCACGGGGATCAGTCGTCGCGCTTGCAGCGCGGGTTCGCGTCCGCCGCGCAGTAGCTGGAACAGCTGGCCGATGAATTCGATCTCGCGGATGCCGCCGGGGCCGAGCTTGATGTTGTTGTGCATGGCGGCATCGGTCATCTCCCGTTCGATCATGCGCTTCATCTCACGCAACTGGCTGAACGCACCGAAGTCGAGGTAGCGACGGAAGACGAACGGGCGGAGCATGTCCATCAGCTCGCGCCCGGCCTCCTGGTCGCCGGCAATCACGCGTGCCTTGATCCACGCATAGCGTTCCCATTCGCGTCCGCGCGTGGCGTAGTAGAGCTCCAGCCCGTCGAAGCTCATCGCCAAGGGGCCCTCGTCGCCGTTGGGACGCAGACGCATGTCGACCCGGAAGACGAAGCCGTGACCGGTCTTCTCGTCGAGCGAGCGGATCAGCCGTTGGCCGAGCCGGATGAAGTACTCCGCGTTGCTGATCGTCTTGCGGCCGTCGGTCTCCCCTTCCTCGGCATAGGCGAAGATCAGGTCGATGTCCGAGGAGTAATTGAGCTCGTCGCCGCCGAGCTTGCCCATGCCGATCACGACCAGGCCGATCGGCTCGCCGTTCGGCCCGCGCGGCTGACCAAAGCGCGACTGCAGGTGATGCTCGTGGTAGGCAAGCGCCTCGGCGACGCAGTAGTCGGCCAGTTTCGACAGCGAGCGCAGGGTGGCATCGGTGTCATCGATGCCGTTGAGATCGCGCCAGGCGATCAGGATCATCTCGCGCCGACGCAGGCGTCGTAGCTCCCGACCGAAGGCCGCCGTTTCCAGCGCTCGGCGCTCGTCGGCCGAGCCGCTCAGCCGGGCGAAGCGCGCCTCGAGCCCGTCGCCGAGGAAGTCGTCGGCGCATCCATCGAGCACGTAATCGAGGATGTCGGCCTCGGCGGCCAGACTTTGCTGGATGAACGGGCTGCAGCGCATCACGTGTTCGAGCTGGGTGCGTTGCGAGGGCTCCAGTGAGGAGGATTGGCTCAGTTGATCAAGTAGCGTCTGTGCGGGGGTGATTTCGTCGAGGTCGGACACGGGGATCGGCCTGTCGGTTGATGAGGGATGCCTCGATCATACGCCTTGCCGGTAGGTGGGTGCAGGGTTGCAGTGCCGTGATTTGGGTGACGTTCGATCGGCCACAAAAAAGCCCCGGGCCCTTGATAAGGGAACCGGGGCGGCTTGCGTGCGGGGTTCTGGCGTTACGGGCGAACCAGCACGTAACCGGCGTCGACCAGGTCGAGGATGCGGGCAATACCGGCTTCGACCGGGACGGCGGCGGAATTCATCTCCGGTTCCTTGCCCAGCTTGCGCGTCGCGCCGGCAATCGAGTTCTCGCAGGCGGAGAAGCGCACGCCCTGATCAGCCAGCGACTGGATGCGCTCGGCGTGATGGTTGTTGGCAAACAGCATGCTGATGCCCGGACCGAAGGCAACGACTTCGACGTCGATCTGATCCGGGCCACCACGTGCCTTGAGGACGTTGTTGGCAACATTGAGCACCAGGTTCTGGCGCTGCATGTCACTTTCTGTGATCTGCAGCACCAGGTGTTCCTTGGCCAGGGTATTGCCGCCGACTTTCTCGATCTTGTCGGCATCGGCGGCATGCGCTGCATTGGCGAAGGAGAACGCGGCAAGCAACATCAGCCAGGCGGCCGGGAAAAGGGAACGGGTTTTCATGAAAATCCTCCTTGACTGGTTTCCGTCGGTTTTATTGTCACGGGTGTGAATTGCATCCCGTCAAACAGCATACGCTCAAGCAAATGGAAGCGCAGCCCTTTAGTCGGTAAATTATCGAATGGGGTATCAGCGAATGTTGGGCAAAATCGATGGCGACGATGCGGGCTTTTGCGACCTCGCGCGCAACCGCAGGAGCCGTTGGCCAAGCTGTTGACCTGACGCTATTTTTTAGCGAACATATCGATCATGCGATCGGCGGGCTATCTGCCCGCCCCGTCCCCGCGTGGCAGCGAAGTCGCCCAGCTCGTTGCCGATTTGAGTCCCGGACGGACCGTCGACCCAATCCAATCCTCATGGCATGTCAGACGGCCCGTCGCATGCCGTGGCGCAGGCGTTGTTGCTTAGATTACATGACGTTATTCAAACAGCTTTTGAAGAACCCGCGGGGTCGGGATTTCATCGTCGGCGATCTGCATGGCAGTCGGCCGCTGCTGGAAAAGATCCTCGACAAGCACGATTTTTCCCCGGAGCGGGATCGTGTCATTGCCGTAGGGGATCTGATCGACTACGGCGAGGATTCACTGGGCACCCTGCGTCTCTTGGGTGAGCCCTGGTTCTTTTCCGTGGCCGGCAATCACGAGCGGGTGATCGCGAATCATCGCGACGCGCTCGCCGAACGTTGCCTGACCGCTCGCCAGCACGCCGACCTCGAGGCGATGGGCTCGGCCTGGCTGCTGGAGCCCTACGACAAGCTCAACGACGACAAGTGGGACGACCTGATCACCGAGGTGATGAACCTGATCAGCCAGATGCCGTTGATGATCCAGGTCGGCAACGGACCGGCGGCCGTCGGCGTGGTGCATGCCGAATTGCCGCTGTGGGACTGGGACCAGAACATCGCTCGACTCGAGCGGGTCAAGAAGCTGAGCTACTGGGCCTCGACAAAGGCCGACCCACAGCTCGACACCATGCTGTGGGGGCGCTCGCAGGTCCACGAGGTGCTCGATGGCCGTCGACCGGAACGCAGTGTGCGGGGCATCGACTGGGTCATCGCCGGACATACGATTACCGGCCAGCCCGTGCGTGACGGCAACCGGCTCTGGATCGATTGCGGCGCGTGGGACGAACGGCCCGGCCGTGGGCTGGCGCTGGTCGAGGTAGGCGACACCCTCGCCGTGAGCGCGCACTACCACGATCCCAGTGTGCGGACCCACCGGTTCGTGCGCCGCGGGCACCACTTCCATTCCGTGATCGATGCGACCGGCTGATCCGATGTTCGATTTCAATCGTCTTTCTCTGACGGAACTGCGGCGCCTGATCGAGAGGGCGCGTGCCGAACTGGAGCGTCGCGACCGCGAGCCGGTCGACGAACACACCCTGATCAAATCGCTGGAGCTGGATCTAAAGCGTCATCACCGGCGCAAGGATCAGGAGCCCTTCGATCCCTTTGCCTGATCCGGCGCGGCCGGCGCCCATTAAAAAAGGCCCCTCGTTCGAGGGGCCTTCTCGTGTGCGGATCGACAAGCCAGGATCAGTGGCGGAAGTGGCGCATCCCGGTGAACACCATGGCGATGCCGTGCTCATCGGCCGCGTTGATGACTTCCTGGTCGCGCATCGAGCCGCCCGGCTGGATCACGGCCTTGATGCCCGCCGTCGCCGCGGCGTCGATGCCGTCGCGGAACGGGAAAAAGGCGTCGGATGCCATCACCGAACCCTCCACCGGCAACCCGGCGTCGGCCGCCTTGATGCCGGCGATGCGCGCGGAATACACCCGGCTCATTTGCCCGGCGCCCACGCCGATGGTCTGCTGGCCGCTGGCGTAGACGATGGCGTTGGACTTGACGAACTTGGCGACCTGCCAGGCAAACAGCAGATCCTGGATCTCCGCCTCGTCCGGCGCACGCTTGGTGACGATCTTCAGGTCATCCGCGCCGACAACGCCGTGGTCGAAGTCCTGGACCAGCAGCCCGCCGCCGATGCGCTTGAAGTCCATGCCCGGAGCCGGCTTGACCGACCAGTCATCGATCGCCAGCGCACGCACGTTCGGCTTGGCGGCCAGCTCGGAGGCCGCCTCGGCCCCGATCTCGGGGGCGATGATCACCTCGACGAACTGCCGCTCGACGATGCTGCGCGCCGTGTGCGCGTCCAGCGGACGGTTGAAGGCGATGATGCCGCCGAAGGCCGAGGTCGGGTCGGTGGCGAAGGCGCGATCGTAAGCAGTGGTGATGTCATCACCGGTCGCCACGCCGCAGGGGTTGGCGTGCTTGACGATCACGCAGGCGGCGCGGTCGAACTGCTTGACGCATTCGAGTGCGGCATCGGCATCGGCGAGGTTGTTGAACGACAGGGGCTTGCCCTGAACGATGCGCGCGCGGGCCAGCGTGCCCGGCGCGGCGTTCGGCTCGACGTAGAAGGCCGCGTTCTGGTGCGGGTTCTCGCCGTAGCGCAGATCCATGGACTTGTTCAGGGGCAGGTGCCAGGTCGGGGCGAACGCGCTTTCCTCGAACTGGCGCCCCAGGTAGTCGGCGATCATGCCGTCGTACTGGGCGGTATGGCTGAAGGCCGCGCCAGCCAGACGCTGGCGCGTGGCCATGGAGATGCCCTCGCCGTTGATCTCCCCGAGCACGACCTCGTAGTCGGCCGGGTTGACCACGATCGCCACGTCGTTGTGGTTCTTGGCCGCCGCGCGCACCATCGCCGGGCCGCCGATGTCGATGTTCTCGATCGCCGTGGGCAGGTCGCAGTCGGGGTCGGCCACCGTGCGGGCGAACGGATAGAGGTTGACCACCACCAGATCGATCGGCGTGATGCCGTGGGTGGTCATCACCTCGTCGTCGGTGCCGCGACGGCCGAGGATGCCGCCGTGGATCAGCGGGTTGAGCGTCTTGACCCGCCCGGCCATGATCTCCGGGAAACCGGTGACGTCACTGACCTCGCGCACCGGCACGTCGTTCTCGCGCAGCAGACGGGCGGTGCCGCCGGTGGACAGCAGTTCCACGCCGGCGGCGTGCAGACCTTGGGCCAGGCCCAGGATCCCGGTCTTGTCGGAAACGCTCAGCAGGGCGCGGCGCGGCTTGACGGCATGATGGCTCATGGGGATATCCGTGTTTTCAGCGATGGGTTCGAAACGCACCAGCCGCCCGACGGGGCGGTGCGCAAACCGCGCATTGTACCCGCTTGGCCCGGAGGTGTTTAGGCTCCCTTGCTGCAACCCACGACCCGCTCGTTCGCCGGTCTCCCGAGTGATCAGTGCGTGGTGCCGTGGCGGACGATATTCTCGTAGAGGGACGAATAATCGTGATTGCCGTGGCCGGCGTAGATGCCTTCTTCCAGCACGTGCTGCAGGCCGATCAGCAGGTGGGTGTCGATGTCCTGTCCGGCGGCGCTGCGCGTGAAGAGGCGAATGTCCTTGAGCAGGTGCTTGAGTGGAAAATTGGCCTTGTCGAACGAATGGTCGAGCATGTTGCCCAGTTTCTTGTCGAAGGTCGGCGCGTAGAGGGCCGAGTCGCGCAGGGTTTCCATGAAGCGGTCGACATCGACCCCCTCGCGCTGGACCAGCCCGAGGCTCATGGAGAAGGCCGCGGTCAGCGAGCCGATCAGCTGATTGAAGGCGAGCTTGGCGGCGGCGCCACTGCGTACCGCCCCGAAATGGGTCGGCGTACCCAGCGCCCGCAGGAGCGGATCAAGGCGTTCGATCAGCGCCTCGGGACCGCCCAACAACAACTGCAGTGTGCCGCTTTGCGCCTGCGGGATGGAACCGAGGACGGGGGCCTCCAGGTACTCGCCGCCGAGCGCCTCGACCCGGCGCGCGATTTCGGCGGATTCCGACGGGGCGATGGTCGAGCTGTTGATCACGACGTGATCGCGGATGCCGGCCTCGCCCAGTCGGTCGATTACCTCGCGGCAGGCGGTGTAGTCGCTGACCATCATCCAGAGGGTCTCGGCGCGATCGGCAAGATCGGCCAGGCTGGCGGCGACGGGGATGTTCTCGATCTCGCGTGGGTGGCGGTTAAAGCCGGTCACCGCCCAGCCAGCTTCTGCGAGACGGCGGGCCATGGCGGTTCCCATCAGCCCCAGGCCGATCATTCCGATCGTGGTGTTCATGACGGTGCCCTCTTCGATGTTCTGTGCTGCGGTCGTTCTCTCGCCACAATCGCGCGGGGCACGCTCCGTCGTCTGGTGGATTGCGGCGGGTATAGGGTTATGCTTGCGCCAGCGGTCGTTCGTTTCCCTGTCGCCACTGGTGGAATCGCGAACCTTCGGGCCTTGCTTTCGTGTCGTTACCGGCCCGTTTCGGCCTAAGGAGGCTAGCAGAACCCGGTGGTGATTTCCGGCTCCGACGGCCCCGTGTTCCGACTATTCCCTGGCCACCCCTCAAGGAATCGTGATGAGGCAGGATCTCGACAGCCACTGGCGCCGCTGGCTCAATTCCGACCGCCGCCGCCCCCGCAGCGGGCAGGGCAACCTCCTGGCGACCGTGCCGGCGCAGACGCGCACGGCCATCGAGCGCGATTACGACCGGGTGCTGTTCTCCACCCCGGTGCGCCGCATGGCCGACAAGACCCAGGTCTTCCCGCTGGATCGCTCGGACAGCGTGCGCACCCGGCTGACGCATTCGCACGAGGTGGCCAACCTGGCCCGCTCGGTGGGCATCGATCTGGTCTTCCATCACGGCGTGGCCGCGGGTTTGCCTGAGGCGTTGCGCGATGTCCCCGCCCTGCTGGCCACCATCGGCCTGGCCCACGATCTGGGCAACCCGCCGTTCGGTCATCAGGGCGAGGATGCGATCGCGCGCTGGTTCGAGATCAACCGTGCCGAGGTGCTGGATGCCGAACCAGCCCTGAGCCCGGCGATGAAGCAGGACTTCCTGCGTTTCGAGGGTAACGCCCAGACCTTGCGCCTGCTGACCAAGCTCCAGCTGATCAACGACGACTACGGGCTGAACCTGACGTTGGCGAGTCTGGCCGCACTCGTGAAGTACCCGGCGGCCAGCGACGAGATCGACCGGTCGCGCGTCACCCACAAGAAGCATGGCTATTTCCAGTCCGAACGGGCGCTGATGGACGAGGTCTGGGCCGGCACGGGCCTGTCACCCGGGCAGCGCCACCCGCTGACCTGGATCATGGAGGCCTGCGACGACATCGCCTACTCGGTGCTGGATGCCGAGGACGCGGTCAAGAAGGGGCTGCTGTCGTTTTCCGATACCATCGCCTTTCTGCGCCACGAGGCGCCGGACGACCCGGTGGTCACGGCGGTATGCGACGCGGCGGCCGCCGAGCACAAGGCCTACCGTCAGGAGCGCCTCTCGCCGGACGAACTCAACGACATCTCCATGCAGACCTTCCGCATCCGCGCGATCGGGGCGCTGATGGAGGCGATCGGCGAGGTGTTCATCGACTCCTTGTCGGCCATGGCCGAGGGCCGTTTCGAGCAGGAGCTGGTGGATGCCTCGCGCGGCGGGCGCCTGCTGGCCGCCCTGAAGGCCTGCAACTGGCAGCACGCCTACCGGCACAAGTCGGTGCTGCGCGTCGAGCTGACCGGCCTGAGGGTCATCCACGGCCTGATGGATGCCTTCTGGTACGCGATCACCCGCCGCGAGGATCGCGATGACCCGGCCAGCCCGCGGTCCACGCCGCTGGCCGGCTACATCTATCAGCGCATCTCGGAGAATTACCGGCGGGTGTTCGAGTCACCGGGCAACCCGATGCCGATCCGCTACCGCGAGGCGCAACTGCTGACCGACATGATCTCGGGGATGACCGACAGTTTCGCCGTCAGCCTGTTCGAGGAATTCCGCGAGGTGGGTTTCCGCCCGTCCACGCAGGCCTGAGAGTGGCGACTACCCGCTTAGCCTTTGATGATTGTCAGAAAATTGCCAGGAGCCCGATGAGCGATTCCGACCAGAGCCCCGAAAAAAGCCACTTCTTCGCCTACCTCTCGCGGATGAAGTACATCTACCGCTGGGGGCTGATGCGCAACACGCGCAGCGAGAACGTCCAGGAACATAGCCTGCAGGTGGCGATGATCGCCCACGCGCTGGCGGTAATCGGCAACCAGGAATTCGGCGAGGACAACGATGTCGGCCGGGTGGTCAGCGTGGCGCTCTACCACGATGCCTCGGAGATCATCACCGGCGACCTGCCCACACCGGTGAAGTACTTCCGCGAGGACATCCGGGATTCCTACAAGGCACTCGAGGCGCATGCCGAGCGCAAGATCATCGGCCTGCTGCCCGAGTCATTGCAGGAATCGTTCGCCGAGGTGATCGAGAGCGCACGTATCGAGCCCAAGGTACTGCGGTTGGTCAAGGCCGCCGATTCGCTATCGGCCTACCTCAAGTGCATCGAGGAGCGGGCCGCCGGCAACCAGGAATTCCGCCGTGCCGAGGAGTTCCTGTACGGCAAGCTTGACGAGATGACCGACCTGCCGGCGGTGGCCTTCTTCCGTCAGCAGTTCGTCGATGCCTTCGAGCTGACCCTCGACGACCTGAGCCACGACTGAGCCCCGGCAACCCCGGGCGCGATCACTTCGCCGAGCTGGTCGACTCGTTTGGCTCCGACTCGGCGGTGGCGTCCTCCGTCTCGTCGTCGTAGAAGGTCCGCCGTGAGATCTGGCAGAAGGCGCCCTGGCGCTTGATGAAGTGGATCGAGCCGGCAACCACCAGCCCGCCGATCACCAGGAGCAACAGGCTGCTCTGCACGTAGCCGAGCGTGACGATGGCCGCACCCACCAGGCCGACGTGACGCGCCTGGATGCGCAACAGGTCCTCGTGCGGCTGGGACAGGGCCGCCAGGGCCGCCCATTCGATTGCGAGCACGATTAGTAGAACCAATGGCGCCACGGCCACCTTCGGGTAGGCGACGGCGATCACGCCGAGTACCCCGATGATCGCCAGCACCACCCATTGAGCGATCTGCTGATTGCGCGAGCCCCGGTTCGAGGCACGCAACGTGCCCTTGAGGCGCAGCCAGTGGATCAGCCCGGTGACGCCGGTCCAGACACCGATGAAGATGCCCAGCACCGCGGCCAGGCGCAGATCCCAGGCGCCGAGGTAGAGCGTGGTCTGCTCCCAGCCGATCACACCCAGCAGGGTAATGGTGATGCCGCTGCCGATCAGGACGATCGCTGCACCCCGCACCAGATCGATCAGGCGGGTGTCCTGGTCGCGACTGGCCCGATACCACGGAGCGGCGGCCACGCCGAAGGCCAGCGCGGCGATCGCCAGCCAGGCCTTCCAGCCCATGCTGGGCAGATCGCCGGCCGCCCCGGGGAAGAGCGCGCCGGCGAGCACGATCAGGATCGCCAGCGGCAGCGCCCACATCCAGACCCGGCGGCGCCCCGGGTGGGTCAGCGCCGAGAGGGTAATCAGTACCAGCCCCAGGGCGAACCAGCCGGCATTGTCGATCATCAATCCGATGCCCATCACGACACCTCCTTGCCGGCACGTTCATGGGCGAACTGCTGTTCGCGGTCCTCCTCGTCGAGCATGTCCTGCTCGTCGGGCTCGTCCGCCGGTTCGGCGTGTATCTCCTGGCGCAGCAGCAGGAAGGCCGTTGCCGCCGACTGGGCGCCGAAGAACACCGCGACAGTCGACAACACCAGTTCAAGTGCACTCTGCGAGGTCAGCAGCGCGCTGACGGCCGCGACCACCAGGAAACCGGCCAGGGTGGTCACGATTAGCAGGCCCCGGCCGCAGTGTTCCCGTTCGGCACGCAGCGCGCCGGTCAGGCCGAGCGCGAGTGCCAGTAGCACCATGTAGGCGGCGATGGTTGGATCCATGTCGGTGTTCCTTCGGTCGTGATGGCCGATCGTCCGATCGGCCGGATGAAGCGATGATCGGTCGGGATCAGTCGTCCAGCTTTTCCAGGAACGCCTTGGCATCCAGGGCGGCCATGCAGCCGGTGCCCGCCGAGGTGATGGCCTGGCGATAGACGTGGTCCATGACGTCGCCGGCGGCGAACACGCCGTCGACCGAGGTCGCGGTGGCATTGCCGTTGGTGCCGCTCTTGACGCTGATGTAGCCGCCGGGCATGTCGAGCTGGCCCTCGAAGATGCCGGTGTTGGGCGAGTGGCCGATGGCGATGAACACGCCAGAGAGCTCGAGATCGGTGGTCTCGCCGTCGTTATCCTTGATGCGCAGGCCGTTGACGCCCATCTGGTCGCCGAGCACCTCGTCGACCTCGTGGTTCCAGTGGATCTCGACGTTGCCGTCCTCGGCCTTCTTCATCAGGCGGTCGATCAGGATGTCCTCGGCGCGGAAGCGGTCGCGACGGTGCACCACATGCACCTTGGCCGCGATGTTGGAAAGGTACAGCGCTTCCTCGACCGCGGTGTTGCCGCCGCCGACCACGGCGACCGTCTGGTTCTTGTAGAAGAAGCCGTCGCAGGTCGCGCAGGCCGACACGCCCTTGCCGCGGAAGGCCTGCTCGGACTCGATGCCGAGATAGCGGGCCGAGGCGCCGGTGGCGATGATCAGGGCATCGCAGGTGTAGGTGCCCTGGTCACCGGTGAGCGTGAACGGGCGCTCGTCGAGCTTGGTGGTGTGGATGTGATCGAAGATGATCTCGGTGTCGAATTTCTCGGCGTGCGCCTTCATGCGATCCATCAGCGCCGGCCCGGTCAGGTCGTCCGGGTCACCCGGCCAGTTCTCCACCTCGGTGGTGGTGGTCAGCTGACCGCCCATCTCCATGCCGGTGATAAGGACCGGGTCGAGGTTGGCCCGTGCGGCGTAGACCGCGGCGCTGTAGCCGGCGGGGCCGGAGCCGAGGATGAGCAGTTTGCTGTGGCGGGTGTTGCTGTCGGCCATGGTGAAGGAGCACTCCTGTGATTATTCGGTGTAAGGGTCACCGGCGTGACGGCGACCGCCGGATCGGCGTGAAAGCATCCGGTCCGGCAACGTGTGACTGGTTTGCCTAGAATGACCCGGGATTGACCCGGTCTCGGGTTCGGCGACGCGTGTTGGTGCGTCGGCCGAGCACGTCCAGACTGTAGGATACTCGTCGAAAAATGTTGAGGCCATCGAATGAATTACCAAGGTGAACCGGACTACAAGCACGGCAGTGCGGAAGGACTGGGGGTACTGCTGCTGAATCTCGGTACGCCGGACGCGCCGGAGGCGCCGGCGCTGCGTCGTTACCTCAAGCAGTTTCTCTCCGATCCGCGCGTGATCGAGCTGCCGAAGTGGAAGTGGTGGCCGATCCTGCACGGCATCGTGCTGCGCACCCGCCCGGCGAAATCCGCCGAGGCCTACCGCTCGGTCTGGGATCACCACGGCGAGGGCTCGCCGCTGCTGACCATCGCACGAGCGCAGCAGAAGGGCCTGCAGGAGCGGTTGAGCGAGCAGATGGCCGGCCCGGTGACCGTGGCACTCGGCATGCGCTACGGCAACCCGTCGGTGCCCTCGGCCCTGCACGAACTGCGCGAGGCCGGCTGCCGGCGCGTGGTCGTGTTGCCGCTTTACCCGCAGTACGCTGGGGCGACCACCGCCTCGACGCTGGACGCGGTCTTCGACGAATTCATGCACTGGCGCTGGGTGCCCGAGCTGCGCACCATCAACCAGTATCACCGTGACCCGGGCTACCTCGATGCCCTGGCGGCGAGCATCCAGGAGCATTTCGACGAGCACGGCAAGCCCGACAAGCTGATCATGAGCTACCACGGCGAGCCCAAGCGCTACCTGCTCAACGGCGACCCGTACCACTGCCACTGCTACGTCACCTCGCGGCTGGTCGCCGAACGCCTGGGTCTGTCCGAGGACGACTACATGGTGACCTTCCAGTCGCGCTTCGGTCCCGAGGAATGGCTCAAGCCCTACACCGACGAGACCTTGAAGGCCCTGCCCGGCCAAGGCGTCAAGCACATCGCCGTGATCTGCCCGGGTTTTTCGGCCGACTGCCTCGAGACCATCGAGGAGATCGGCGACGAGAACCGCGAGTACTTCGAGGAGGCTGGCGGCGAGACCTATCACTACATCCCGGCGCTCAACGACCGGGGGGATCACCTCGATGCGCTGGCCCGCCTGGTCCGTCAGCACACCCAGGGTTGGGTCGAGCACAGCGAGTTCGATGCCGTCGAGGACCAGCGCGAGCGCGACCGGGTGCGCGAGAACGCCCTGAAGATCGGGGCGAAACAGTAGAGCGCGTCCGGGATGAACGAGGGTCTTGGCAACGGAGCGCTTGCCGGCATCGGCGTGGTGGTGATCGGCGACGAGATACTTTCCGGTCGCCGGCAGGACCGGCATCTCGCGGCGGTCACCGAGCGCCTTGCGGCCCGCGGGCTGGTGGTCGACTGGGCGCAGTTCCTGCCTGATCGCGAGATCACCATCATCGATCTGCTGCGTCGCAGCCGGGCCGACGGCGCGACGGTGTTCTGCTTCGGCGGCATCGGCGCGACGCCCGACGATCTCACTCGGGCCTGTGCCGCCAAGGCCTTCGGGCGATCTTTGGTGCGCCACCCCGAGGCCGCCGCACTGATCGAGTCGCAGTTCGGCGAGGGCGCCCACCCCAAGCGCATCCTGATGGCCGACCTGCCGGAGGGCGCGGAACTGGTACCCAACCCGTTCAACCGCGTGCCGGGCTTTGCCATTGAACGGCATTTCTTCCTGCCCGGCTTCCCCGAGATGGCGCACGCGATGCTCGATAACATCCTTGCCGGCCCGCTGGCCGGACTCGGGGATGCGGGCTACGTGGAGCGATCGCTTTGGCTGATCGACACCCCGGAGAGCGAGCTGGTCGACCTGATGGAGGCGTTCTGTGCGGCCCACCCGGCCTTGCGGCTGTTCAGCCTGCCGGTGCTCTCGACCGAACGACGGCTGCTGGAACTGGGCTTCAAGGGGGAACGTGCGGAGGTCGAGCGGGCCATGACCGCGCTGGTCGCCGCCTTGCATGAACGCGAGATCACGGTGCATTCGCAGCGCCCCGGGTGAGGCGGATCCGTCCCGCCGGGGGGATTGAACTTGAACTTCATGCGGCCAGCCCTATCTCATCGATCTGGCCCCTTCTCGTTTGGTCCCTTTAGCCTTGATCCGGGGCTTGGCTGTTACCTTTCGCATGATTCCGAACCGGAATAGGAGTTGGTCGATGATGGCATTCGTGACAACCCGCCGAGCCACCGCGCTTCTTGCGGTCGCATTCGCCGCGACGATGTTGCTGTTGGGGGCGCCTGCCCAGGCGCAGTACCCGGATTTCGCCAAGCTGGCGAAGGACAACGCCCCGGCGGTGGTCAACATCAACACCGTCACCAAGGGGCAGCAGTCGAGCCAATCGGGGCAACTGCCGCAGATGCCGAACCTCCCGCCGGGCCCGATGGGCGACATGCTGCGCGATTTCTTCGAGCAGATGCCGCAGCAGCCGATGCCGCGCTCGCGTCCGGCCCAGTCGCTGGGGTCGGGTTTCATCATCAGTGACGATGGCTACGTCATCACCAACGCCCACGTGGTCCGTGGAGCGGACGAAATCAGTGTTCGCCTGAACAATCAGAAGGAGTACCCCGCCGAGCTGATAGGCGAGGATCGCCGTACCGACATTGCCCTGCTGAAGATCGATGCCGAGGACCTGCCCGCCGTGACCATCGGCGACTCCGACGAGGTCGACGTGGGCGAATGGGTGCTGGCCATCGGCGCGCCGTTCGGGCTGGATCATTCGGCCACCCACGGCATCGTCTCGGCCATCGGCCGTGACCTGCCCAACGAGACCTACGTGCCCTTCATCCAGACGGATGCACCGGTCAACCCGGGCAACTCCGGCGGCCCGCTGATCAACGCCGATGGCGAGGTGATCGGCGTCAATTCGCAGATCTACACCAACTCCGGCGGCTACATGGGCATCTCGTTCGCGATCCCGGTGAACGTGGCCATGAACGTCGCCGAGCAGCTCAAGGACACCGGCGAGGTGCGGCGCGGCTACCTCGGCGTGATCATCCAGCCGGTCACCGACGAACTGGCCCGCTCGTTCGGTCTGGACGACACGCAGGGGGCCTTGGTTGCCCAGGTTCAGCCGGATACCCCGGCGGCCGAGGCGGGGCTCGAGTCCGGTGACATCATCACCGAGTTCAACGGCAAGCCGGTCCGGCGTTCCGGCCAGCTGCCGCGGCTGGTGGGCGCCGCCCCGGTGGGCGAGCCGGCCGAGGTGACCGTGATCCGTGATGGCGAGGAAATGCAGTTCGAGGTCGTGCTTTCCGAGCTGGATGCCTCGGCGGCCGCTGGTGGCGGCGCCCTGTCGTCGTACGGGCTGTCCGTCGCGCCGCTTGAGAAGGGCGATCGTGGCAGCCTCGGCGTGCGCTACGGCATCGAGATCGAATCCGTTGCCGGAGATTCGCCGTTTGCCGGGGCGTTCGAGCCAGGGGACGTGTTGCTGGAGGTCAATCGTCGCCCGATGCGCGGCGAGCAGGATCTTGTCGAGGCGCTGTCCTCGGCACCGGAAAACCGCCCGGTTGCCATTCGCCTCTTGCGCCGCGGTCAACCGCTGTTCCTGGCGGTCGACCTCGACTAGAACCCGTGGTTCGGCCGGAGGAACTTTTAACCGGCTAACCACTCTCATTGAATGGCTCCTCATGGAAGAACCGCTGCCCCGACCCGATGGTCGGGGTTTTTTTTGCACTTTTGTTCTCGGCGGCTGCTCGGATGGCCGATTTGATTCGAATTTACCTTGCTAGAATCCATCCATTTGGACGAACACATGCGGGTAATCAGTTTCAACGCCAACGGCATCCGCGCCGCGGCGCGCAAGGGGTTCTTCGACTGGCTGGCCACGGCGGATGCCGATCTCGTTTGCATCCAGGAGACCAAGGCCCAGGCCTGGCAGCTGGAGAAGGACCCGGCCTTCTGGCCCGAGGGCTACCACTGCCGCTACGTCGACGCCGAGCGCAAGGGCTACAGCGGGGTCGCCATCTACAGCCGGATCCAGCCGGAGGCCGTGACCACCGAAATGGGGCTGGCGGAGTTCGACGCCGAGGGCCGCTACTGTGCGTTCGACCTGGGCGATCTCACCGTCGCCTCGCTCTACCTGCCCTCGGGGTCGGCCGGGGATCATCGCCAGGCCTCCAAGGATCGCTTCCTGGAGGCCTTCCTGCCCATGCTGCAGCGGGTCCGTGACGAGGAACGTTCGCTGATCCTCTGCGGTGACTGGAATATTGCCCACCGCGAGATCGACCTGAAGAACTGGCGCGCGAATCGCAACAAGTCCGGATTCCTGCCCTACGAGCGCGCCTGGCTCGATCGCGTGTTCGACGACCTGGGCTTCGTGGATGCCCACCGAACCCTCAAGCCGGACGTCGCGGAGTACACCTGGTGGTCGAATCGGGCGAATGCCTGGAACAACAACGTCGGCTGGCGGATCGACTACCAGATCGTCACCCCGGATCTGAGCGAGCGGCTGGCCGACGTGCAGGTCTATCGCGAGGAGAAGTTCTCCGACCACGCCCCGCTGATCATCGACTATCGCTGAGCCAAGGGAAACTCCGCACGATTCGATAGTGCCTCTGCGGGACCGCCAAGGGCCCAGTTGCAAGGCTCAGTCCGCCGTGAATGGCGGGGCCTTTAGAAGGGCTGCAACACCGCAAGTGGGCCCTTGGCGGCCCGCCCGTGCGGGGCTTGCGGGTTTGCCCGCACTCGGCGTTGCCGTCCCTCGCCGGGCAATGAGCCCGCCTTCGGCTCGGCGCCTTGATTGCGAACAAACCCGCCAGCCAGAGACACCATCGAATCGTGCGGAGTTTCCCTGGGGAACCCTGCGGTGCGCGTCGCATCTGACTTATACTTTTCCCATCACTCGTCAATTCGTGCGGAGGTTCCACATGAAACACTGGATGACCCTGGTGCTGGCCGTGGTCGGCCTGGCCTTTCTGTCCGGCTGCGCCAGCAGCCTCTCGAGTGGTGCCTACTCGCGCGATTCGGCACGCCAGATGCAGACCGTCTACTACGGCACGGTCCAGAACATCCGCACGGTACAGATCGAGGGCACCAAGACCCCGATCGGCACCGGCGCGGGCGCGATTACCGGCGGCATCCTGGGCAACCAGGTCGGTGGCGGCACGGGTCGCGCGCTGGCGACCGTCGGCGGCGCGCTGCTGGGCGGCGTGGCCGGTTCGGCTGCCGAGGAAGGCATCACCCGACAGGCGGGTTACGAGATCACCGTCCGACTCGACAACGGTCGGACCGTCAGCATCGTGCAGGCCACCGATGTATCCTTCCAGCCCGGCGAGCGCGTGCGGGTGATCGAGGCGCGTGACGGCACCACCCGCGTGACACGCTGAGCCAGGGAGCCTCTGCACGAATGCCATACCGCTCTGCGCGTCTTGAGCCGGGCAGATGCAAGGCGTTCGTCCGCTGCGGAAGGGTCCGTTCCCTTTCCAAGGACGACAACACAGCAGATGCCCGGCTCAAGACGCGCCCTGCGGGGCCTGACGAGCCGCTCGTGCTCGGTGTTGCGTCGTCTTGACGTGACCACCGGCACGCCGGCGACGACGCGCCTTGATCACGAACGGCTCGACAGGCCAGAGTGGCATGGCATTCGTGCAGAGGTTCCCTAGAGGAACGTAAACCAGACGGAGAGACGATGACGGCAACGCCGCGTGGACAGCTATTCGTGATTTCGGCGCCCTCCGGGGCGGGCAAGACCAGCCTGATCAAGGCGCTGCGTGAACGTCGGCCGGAGCTGGCGTTGTCGGTCTCGCACACCACCCGCCCGCGGCGGGACGGCGAGATCAACGGCGAGCACTACCACTTCGTCGATATCTCGCAGTTCGAGGTGATGTTGGCCCAGGAGGCCTTCGTCGAGCATGCCAAGGTGTTCGACAACTACTACGGCACCAGCAAGGCGGCGATCAGCGAGGAGCTCGAGCGTGGCCGCGACCTGATCCTCGAGATCGACTGGCAGGGCGCGGCGCAGGTGAAGAAGCTGTTTCCCGAGGCGATCTTCATTTTCATTCTCCCGCCCAGCAGCGCCGAACTCGAAAGCCGCCTGCGCAATCGCGCCTCGGACGACGACGAGGTGATCGCGCGGCGTTTGGCGGAAGCCCGCCGCGAGATGAGCGAGTGCCACTGGTACGACTATCTCGTGATCAACGATAACTTCGAGCAGGCGCTGGATGAGCTCGACGCGCTGTTCACCGCCGCCCGGCTTGAGACCGATCGACAGCGCGAACGGCAGCCCGAGCTGATCGCCGATTTGCTGGGCGAGGCCGACTGACCGTAAACTAGTGGCCAGAAACGTCTTTTCGGTCGAAAAGACACCCAACCGCGATACGGCCCGGTCGTCCCCTGACGGCCGGGCCGTCCAACCTGTATACCGAGGCTAAGACACCAATGGCACGCGTAACCGTAGAAGATTGCCTGGAAAAGATCCCCAACCGCTTCGAGCTGGTACTGACCGCGGCCAAGCGCGCCCGCCAGATCGAGCACGGCGCCGAGCCGCTGGTGCCGATGGGCAAGGAAAAGCCGGTGGTGATCGCCCTGCGCGAGCTGGGTGAGGGCAAGATCGATCGCGCACGGATCGACGAGATCGAGAAGCAGATCACGCTGTCTCGCTCCGAGATCACCGAGCAGGAGATCCGCGCCGAGCTGGCCCAGTTTGCCGACGAAAGCGCCGAACCGGCCCGCCCGGCCACGCCGGCCACCAGCGACGAGGCCTGAGCCCAAGGGCCGGGTCGGGGCACCGATGGAGAGCGGGCAGACAGGGACACCGGTCGTCGCCGCGACGGCCGAGTCGCACCTGACCGACGTCTTCTTCGCCCCGCTGGCCCAGCACCTCGCCGAGTATCTCGACCAGGCGGACATTGCCCGGATTCGCACCGCGTTCGAATTCGGTGCCCAGGCGCACGCCGGTCAGACCCGCAAGAGCGGCGAACCCTACATCAGTCACCCGATCGCGGTGGCGCACATCCTCGCGGACCTGCGCATGGACGAGGCCACCCTGGTCGCGGCCATCCTGCATGACGTCGTCGAGGACACCGACATCGTCCACGACGAAATCGTCGCCGAGTTCGGCGAGGAAGTCGCCCACCTGGTCGATGGCGTCTCCAAGCTCGCCCAGATCCGCTTCAAGTCGAAGGCCGAGGCGCAGGCGGCGAACTTCCGCAAGATGATGATGGCGATGGTTGAGGATGTGCGCGTCATCCTGATCAAGCTCGCCGACCGCCTGCACAACATGCGCACGCTCGGCGTGATGCGCCCGGACAAGCGCCGGCGGATCGCGCGCGAGACGCTCGACATCTACACGCCGATCGCCAACCGGCTGGGCCTCAACGCCATCCGGCACGAGCTCGAGGATCTCGGTTTCGCCTCGCTCCACCCGTTGCGCCACCGCATCCTGAGCGAGGCGGTGCGCCGCGCGCGCGGTAACCGCAAGGAGATCGTCGCCGGCATCCAGGAGCGTTTCGAGCAGCGTTTTTCCCACGAGGGCCTGACCGCCGACAGCCTGGCGCGCGAGAAGCGCCCCTATTCCATCTACCGCAAGATGCAGTCCAAGCACCTGTCCTTCAAGGAGGTGTTCGACGTCTTCGCGGTGCGCGTACTGGTGGACTCGGTCGATGACTGCTACCGGGCGCTGGGCATCGTCCACAACCTCTACAAGCCGCTGCCGGGGCGCTTCAAGGATTACATTGCCATCCCGAAGGCCAACGGCTACCAGTCGCTGCACACCATCCTGTTCGGCCCGCACGGCATCCCGCTGGAGGTGCAGATTCGCACCCACGAGATGCACCAGTTCGCCGAGTCCGGCATCGCCGCCCACTGGCTCTACAAGACCCAGGGCGACCGCGGTTCGGTGACCCAGACCCGGGCACGCGAATGGTTGCGTGACCTGCTGGAGATCCAGCAGAAGGCCGGCAACCCGCAGGAATTCCTCGAGTCGGTCAAGGTCGACCTGTTCCCCGACGAGGTCTACGTCTTCACGCCGATGGGCGAGATCATCGAACTGCCACGTCGTGCCACCGCGGTGGACTTCGCCTACGCGATCCACACCGACGTGGGTAATACCTGCGTGGCCTGCAAGATCGATCGGCGTTTCGCGCCACTGTCGACCCCGCTCGAGTCCGGTCAGACCGTCGAGGTGATCACCGCCCCGGGCGCGGTGCCCAATCCCAGCTGGCTGTCGTTCGTGGTCACCGCTCGGGCACGGGCCAACATTCGCGCCTACCTCAAGCACCTGCAGGATGCCGAGGCCATCCGCCTGGGCCATCGTCTGCTGGCAAAGGCGATGACGGCCGAGGGCTGCGACATCGAGGAGCTCGACGAGACGCGCATCGACAAGATCCTGCGCGAGTACCACCAGGAGAGCTTCAACGACCTCTTGCGCGAAATCGGTCTGGGTAATCGCATGGCCCCACTGGTCGTCCGCCTGCTCAAGGCCGAAGCCGGCAAGCTCGACCCCGACGAGATCCTGCGTGACGGTAGCGCCAAGCAGGCGCCGGTGATCATCAGCGGTACCGAGGGATTGGTGGTCAGCTTCGCCGGCTGTTGTCACCCGGTGCCCGGCGATTCGGTGGTCGGCTTTCTGTCGACCGGCCGCGGGATCGTCGTCCATCGCCAGGGCTGCCCCAATGCCAGCGATGCCGGCGAACACCCCGAGCGGTGGCTCGCCGTCGACTGGGAGGCGCAGCCCACCGGCGAATACCAGTCGCAGATCAGCATCCAGGCCAACAACGTCCGTGGCGGCCTGGCGCGCATCGCCGCCGCGGTGTCGGATGCCGGCTCCGACATCGACGACGTGCGCTTCGACGATCGCGACGTGAACCTCACCATCATCGACATCACCGTGCGCGTCACCGACCGGATCCACCTGGCCCGCGTGATGCGCTCGATCAAGCAATTGCGTGACGTGGTGCGCGTCTCGCGCCACTGACCTTTCACGGAGAGACCATGAGCCGACGCGAAATCATCCACAGCAACGACGCCCCGGCCGCCATCGGCCCCTATTCCCAGGCCGTGCGCGCCGGCGACACCGTTTACCTGTCCGGGCAGATCGCGCTCGATCCGGCGACCATGACGCTGGTCGAGGGTGGCATCGAGGCGCAGACCCGACGCGTCTTCGACAACCTCACCGCTGTCTGCCGCGCCGCCGGTGGCGAACTGGCCGACGTGGTCAAGCTGCAGATCTACCTGCCGGATCTGTCGCACTTCGAGACCGTCAACGCGATCATGAAGGAATATCTCGCCGAGCCGTTCCCGGCCCGCGCTGCCCTCGGCGTGCGCGCCCTGCCCAAGGGCGCCGAGGTGGAGATCGACGGGGTGATGGTCCTGCCGGACTGATCGCCCCGTTTCCGGTAGCCCGGCCGAGAAAAGGCCCGGTTGGCATCCGCCACCGGGCCTTTCGCTTGTCGTCTTCTCCAATCGGGTTCGCCCACCCGGGCGAATACCTCGATCAGTCGAAGTTGTAGACCAGATTGACCGAGGTATAGGTATCCGTGTTCTCGGTACCGGCCGGCACGTCGGTGTTGTGCTGGACGGTATAGGCAAGTTTCATTGCCAGCGTCTCGGTCAGGGAGGTCGACAGCCCGGTAACCGATTCGATCTCGGTGTTGTCCTCTCCGGCGAGCACCGTCACGTCCTGGTTGAATTCGGCGAAATCGGAAAGGCGGTACTCGAAACTGCTGGCGACACGCGCGATGGGGTTGGTCTCGCGCACGCCGTCCTCGGTTTCAGAGACCCGGAGACCCGGACCGATCTCGGCGTCCCAGTAGCCGCGTTCCGAGACCCAGAGCTTACGGCCGTAACCGGCGGCGACACTGGACTGGTATTTGTAGCCCGAGAACTCGTCGTGGGTGCCGCGCACCACGCCGAACAGGTAGTCGCGCTCGGTCAGGGCGTAATTGCTCTCGAACTCGCCCAGTGCCCGGTTCGCCGTGTCCTCGCCGTCCTCGCTGGCTTGCATGGCCTCGAGGCGGAGATCGTGGGTCCAGAGGCCGGTAACGTAGCCCACCTCGAACTTGCCATTGACCATGGACGATTCGGTGTTACCGGTGGTCATCGAGGCGCCTAATTCGGCCGAGCCACTCCATCCTTCATCGACTTCGACTTCCTCCTCGCTTTCGTGGGCGAGTGCCGGGCTGATGGCCAATGGGGCTAGGGCCAACGGGGTGGCCAGAAGTAGGTGACGCGTTTTCATGAGGAACTCCTAACTGTTTGGAACGGATGCGATCACGGCGTCAAATTCGTGCTTCAGAAACGAAAATGCCCCAACCGGGGCATGCGCGTAACGACATTTGGCGGGGAGCCTAGTCGGTCGACCCGTGGTTGTAAACAAACCCGACGATCTTTATCGGGATATGATCGAGACGTCTTCAGGCATCCATTCCGTGTAGCAAGTTTTCCCCTGGTTAGTGCCCCCCACCCTGGCAATCCGGTGATACCGGCGCGTCCAGACGCTGCTCCCATTCGGCGGGGCTGTAGGTGTGCAGGGCCAGCGCGTGCAGGCCCTGCTCAAAGGCCGGCTTGAGCGGATCCTGCGCCAGTCGATGGCGGCGGATCAGGGGCAGGCCATCGAATTGCTCGCTGACCACCACCACGCGGAAGTGGCTTTCGACGCGGTCGCCGGCATGCTGCGTCGACTCGTCGGTGATCTCGAGATAACTCGGGTTGAGCGCGTCCCGCAGGGTCTGCTCGATCCATTGTGCGCGTGTGGTCATGGGTTCGGGCCTCTTGGCGGTTAGGGAACCTCTGCACGCTTCGTGCAGAGATTCCTTAGAGCAGCCGCACGCCCAGCAGCGGGCGAATGGCGTCGGCCGGTGTCGGGCGACCGATCAGGTAGCCCTGGAAGGAGTGGCAACCGAGCGCGTCCAGCAGGTCTCGCTGCTCGGTGGTCTCCACCCCTTCGGCGATGATCTCGAGCGACAGGGCGTTGCCCATGGCGATGATCGCCCGGACGATCTCCAGATCGTTGCGGTCGCCGAGGATGTCGCGCACGAAACCCTGGTCGATCTTCAGCCGGTCGAACGAGAATCGCTTCAAATAGCTCAGCGAGGAATAGCCGGTGCCGAAGTCGTCCAGCGCGAGCTTCACGCCGAGCGCGCGCACGGCATCCAACATTGTTGCCGCCTGTTCAGGATCATGGACCAGCGCGGTCTCGGTGAGTTCCAATTCCAGTCGCTCCGGGGGCAGGCCGGATATCTCCAGCGCACGCGCGACGCGCTCGGCAAAACAGGGGGCATGCAGCTGCACGCTGGAGACATTCACCGAGACGGTGATCGCCTCGCCGGTCTCGCGGCCCCACTCGGCGGCCTGGCAGGCCGATTCGGTCATCACCCAGCCGCCGACTTCGACGATCAGCCCCGATTGCTCGAGGAACGGAATGAACTTCTCGGGGCCGCACTGCAGTTGCGGATCGGGGGCGTCCCAGCGCAGCAGGGCCTCCACGCCCGTGACGGCCAGGCCGAGGGCGTCCTGCTGGATCTGGTAGACGATATGGAAGCGGTCGTTCTCCAGGCTGTCGCGCAGGGCGCCCAGCATCTCGGAACGCCAGATCTGCCGTTCCGAGAGCTGTGGGCTGAAGACCGCCACCGGCTCGCGCTCGTTCTTCTTTGCCTCGAACATTGCCGCATCCGCCTGGGTAAGCAGCTGGGCGATATGGCGACTGTGGGCCGGCCAGTAGGCGATGCCGGTACTCGCGGTCAGGATCAGGTTGGTGGTTTCAAGCTCGAAGGAATGGCGCATGAGCTCGCGCAGCGCCCCGCCCAGCACCTCCGGTCCGTCGCTGGATTCGACGTCGCCGGCGAGGATGGCGAACTCGTCACCGGCGAGCCGGGCGACCAGCCAGTCCTGCGTCGCCCCCAGGTCGCGCAGCCGATCGGCCATTTGGCGAATCACCCGATCGCCTTCTTCGTGGCCGTGGCAGTCGTTGATGCTGCGGAAACGGTCGAGATCCAGCACGGCCACGGCTGCGTGGCGGTTCTCGCGGCCCAGTTCGTCGAGGCGGCGCTGGGCCTCGATCTGGAAGAAGCGGCGGTTGTAGAGATGGGTCAGCTCGTCGTGGATGGCCAGGTCTTCGTACTCGGCCTGGGCACGCAACTGGGCGGTGATGTTGCGCGCGATCACGATCATGGCGTGGCGCCGACCGTCGGGGTCGAGGACTGGTTGCTTGATCGTGTCGAAGACCTGCTCCTCGCCTTCCGGCGATTTGATCACCTCGCTCTCGCGATGGAGTTCGCTGGCCTTCCAGGCGCGCTCGTCGGATTGTCGACAGAAATAGAAGGCGTCCCGGAAGGTCGGCTCGGTCAGCTCGGCCAGCGAGTCGTCGTCCCGTCCCCACCAGGGCAGGCCTTCAAGACGGAACAGGTTGAGCGCGGCCTGGTTGGCCAGCAGCCAGCGACCCTGGCCGTCCTTGACCAGGATCACGTCGGGACTGGCGTCGATAAGCAGGCGGACCAGGCGCTCAGTTTCGGCCAGCGCCGATTCGGCGCGCTTCTCGCTGGTCACGTCCTGCAGCAGGTGCAGCTCGCGCGGGATGGCCTCGGGGTCGGGGTGCGAGCCGAGGTGAAGGTGGCGATACACCCGGCGGTCGGCATCCTCGCTGGGTGGATGGCTGACCAGCCGCGGGGAGATGTCTCCCTCGCGGTCGTCGAACATGCCTTCGAGTTTGCTGCTCGCCGGCATCGAGCGGGCCGCCCGGTTGATCAGGTGCAGCCGACCGTCGGCATCACGTCCGACCAGCGGGTCGGGCAATGCCTCGAGCCAATGCGAAATGTCATGTTGGCGATTCATCATCCCTGCGGGTTTCCCGACGAGTGTTCCTGGGGGCGTTCCTGTTCATCTCGCCGGCTTGCACGATCGGCCAGGTAGATCCGGTTGCCGATCCGTTCCAGATCGACGGGTTCGAGCCGTTGCCCCTCGCAGGGACCGGCGGTGCACAGGCCATCGTCGAGACGGAAATAGGCCTGATGCACGTTGCATCGCAGCTGGCGTTCGCCCTCGCGGGTCTCGAGGAAATCGTGCCGTTCCCGCGACAGCGGCGAGCCGTTGTGCGGACAGACGTTCCGCCAGGCGCAGACCCGCTCGCCGTCGCGGGCCACGATCAGCGGTGCTGGCCCGCCCCGGGCTGCCTCGTCGCCACGCGGCCACACGCCCAGGGCATCCACCGGCTCGAGATCATCAAGGCGGCAAAGCAGGTCCGGGTCGGCGGCCGGATCGTTCGGACCCAGCCCGGCCAATCCGGCCTGGCCCAGCTTGCGCTCGGCCAGGCGGACGGCAAATTCCAGCGACTCCAGCGACCCCATTCCGCGCGCGCGGGCATGGATGAACCCGGCGATCAGGGTGTCGCCGGCGGCGATGCTGTCAATAATCGTATCGACCGGTTGCGCCGGAACATGAGCGGGCTCGGCCTCATCGGGTCGGGACAGCCAGGCCCCGCCGCTGCCCCAGCCAAGCACCAGGATCGCCTGCGGCGCCCAGCCGCGAGCCTCGCGCAGGAAGGCTGCGGGCTCGTCGAAGCCGCGACCACCGGCGAAGGCCTTGGAGAAGAAGATGATGTCGGGGAAGGACCAGAGCTGGTCCAGGTCCGGGCGGTCTTTCTCCACTTCCAGCGAGATGGGCTGGTCGGTGACCCGCGCGCGGGACAGGGCCAGCATGGCGGCCGTCTCGTCGCAGGCGCGTGCCTCGAAGTGCAGCCAGTCGTACTCGCTTGGGTCGAGCGCCATGAACGAGCCCAGGTCGAATTCCGGCAGGTCACGCCAGTGCACGATGGTGCGGCTGCCGGTGGCACGATTGACGGTGATGTAGGAGGTGGGCGCGTGACCCTCGACCCGGCGCGCGTGGCGGGTATCGATGCCGTAGCGATCCATCAAATCACTGATGCGTCGCCCGTCGGCATCCTCGGTCAGCACGCCGGCAAACTCGACCGGATGATCGAACTGGCGCAGCACGCGCAGGCTGTTGGCGACATTGCCGCCCAGCTCGACGCGCTGGGAAACGGCGCGCTGCTCGCTGTCCTCGGTTGGGTAGTGATCGAGCTCGTTGATGATGTCCAGCGTGGCAATCCCCACGCCCAGCACGTTCGCCATGAATCGAGTGTGTCCTTTGGTGACGATTCCCGGGAGAGTCTACGTGTCCCGGCCGCGCTTGGGGAGGGTGACGACCTCGACCCACCACTCGTCCACCGTGGCGGTCAGGCGCAGAAAGCCGATCCCACCAAAGGCGCGCTGGCGCCCGGCGGCCCCCGGGTTGAGGACCCAGGGCGTCTCGTCGGTGTCGATCACCCGACGATGGGTGTGGCCGTAGACGATCGCGCGCGCATCGGGATGGCGGCGTCGCAGGCGCTCGTGACGGCTGCGGGCGGGGTTGACGCGGTGACCATGTTCGATCACCAGCAGGCCGCCGGGCAGTTGCAGATGCGCCTGTTCGGGTAGGGTCTCGAGCAGTGCCTCGGTCCCTTCCGGCCACTGGTCGGGGGTGTCGTTGTTGCCGCGCACGACCACCACGTGGCCGCTGGTCGGCGTGAACTGGCGCAGTTCACCGGGATCGAGCAGGTCGCCGGCATGGACAATCACGTCCACGTCGGCCAGCAGCGGCAGCAGGGCGCGCTCGAGCGTGCCGTGCGTGTCGCTGATCAGGCCGACCGTGACCCGGTCGTGGTCACCGAGATCCATCCCGGTCTTGTGAACAGCCACAGGCTTCCTCCCCTGATCCGTGGCGTGGCACCTGACGGACCTGCCGGCGGCGCCAGTAGGCGTGAATGGTGACGGCGGCGAGCACGGCGAGCGAGCCGATGCCCAGCCAGTTCGCTTCCATCGCATGGCCGGCCGCCGCGCTGCTCGGCAGGCTCCAGTCGAACGCTTGCCACAGCAGGTCCAGGCTGATCCCGGCGACCAGCGCGCAGGCAATCACCGTCACGAGATACACCCCGATCAGGCGGGCGCCGAAGTGCTTTCTCAGGATGCCGAGCGTGCCGATGTTGGTCGCCGGGCCGGCGAGCAGGAACACCAGCGCCGCGCCCGGCGACATGCCCGCCACCAGCAGCCCGGCGGCGATCGGCGTCGAGGCGGTCGCGCAGACGTACATCGGGATGCCGATCACGGCCATCAGCAGGTAGCTACCCACCAGTCCCCAGGCATTGTCGAAAAAGCCGTCCGGGATCAGCACCACCGCGGTGGCCGCGATGGCCAGGCCTAGGACCATCCACGGCACGATGTCGATCAGCACCTGGCCGAAGGCATAGGCAAAGCCGCCGGAGAGGCGCTCGCGGGCGCCCGGGCCCGCCGGCACGTCGTCCCCGCAGCAGGCGGTAGCGGTGTCGTTTTCCGGGGCGCAGCAGCTTGCCGTCGAGGCGCTCGCCGGAGTGGTGTCACAGCAGCCGCTGTCCTTCTCCTCGCCACAGCAACCGTCGGCGGTTGTCGTGGCCGAGTCGGCCGGCATGGGTCCGGCCAGTCGGCCGCTGACCACGCCGGTGACGATGGCGCCGATGATCGCCGCGATCGGGCGGGCGATGGCATAGACCGGCCCCAGCATGCCGTAGCTGACACTGATCGAATCCGGCCCGGTCTCCGGCGTGGCGACGAGAAAGGCCATCGACGGGCCGCGGCCGGCGCCGGCGTCCTTCAGTCCCAGCACCGCCGGCACCACCCCGCAGGAACACAGCGGCAGCGGCGCGCCGATGAACGCCGCGCGCACGATCGCGCCGGTCGACTCGCCCGAGAGGTACTTGGCGATTGCCAGCTGGTCGGAGAACGCCTTGATCAGCGCGGCGATTACCAACCCCAGCAGCAGCCAGGGGGCGGCCTCCAGCGTCAGGAACCACAGCTCATCGAACCATTGCGTCATCACGGACCTCCTCGTGGGGCTTGCGGGGTCGTGTCATGCCCCGGCAGGTGACCCCCAAGTGTCGCACAAATGAAACAGCGCCCCGTCGTCCAGACCCGGGCGTTGCGGTTATTCCTCGAGCGCGTCGCGTACGGACCGCCAGGCGCGGCGACTGATCATCAGTGGCTCGTCGAGGTGATGAACGTGGCAACGATGCTGGCCGTCGTGATGGCTCACCGAGTGGATCTGCGCGGCATTGACCAGGCTGTTGCGGTGCAGGCGCAGCAACTGGCCGTCGAAGCGTTCCTCGAGCTCGTTGAGGCTCGGTTCGATCCACGCCTCGCGGCGCCGGCCATCGGCCGGATCGAGCAGGTAGAGGTGGGTCGCCTTGTCCTCGGCCATCGCGGCGACCACGTGCTCGGGCCCCAGGCGCAGTTCCTCGCGGCCGAGGCGCACGGTCAGGGTCGGGCGACGGGACTGGTGGCAGCGATTGGGCCGGGCGGCGCGTTCGATCGCCGCGGTCAGGGCCGCCGGTTCGATCGGCTTGAGGAGGTAACCCGCCGGGGCGGTCTCGCTGGCGGGCAGTGCGCGGTCGGCATGCGCGGTGGTGAAGACGATCGCCGGCGGCAGGTCCGCCTCGCGCAGCCGATGGGCGAGCTGGATGCCGTCCTCGCCGGGCATCTCGATATCGAGAAACACCAGGTCCGGTATCTGGCGCATGGCCACGCACGCCTCGGTGGCGTTGCCGGCCTCGCCGACCACCTCGATGCCACCCAGTCGGCCCAACAGGCGGCGCAGCCGGTCGCGGGCCAGTGGCTCGTCGTCGACGATCAGGGCGCGCATCATCTCGCCACCCCCTCGCTCGCTCGCGGGAGGACCAGCTTGACCCGGAAGCGCCCGTCGACCGGCCCGGCGCGCAGCGAGGCCTCCTCGCCGAACATCAGGGCGAGCCGGTCACGGATGTTCGCCAGCGCCATGCCGTTGCCGTGGTGATCGGGACCGGCGACGCGGTCGTTCTCGATCACCAGACCGATCGCCTGGCGTCCCACCTGGCATTCGATCCGAATCGGGCCGGGCTCGGCCTGGCGTTCGACACTGTGACGCACGGCATTCTCCACCAGCGGCTGGAGGGTGAGCACCGGCAGCTGGGCATCGGGCAGCGGATCGGGCAGTTGCCAGTCGACGTGCAGGCGCTCGCCCAGCCGCCAGCGCTCGATCTCGAGGTAGCGTCGCGCCAGCTCGATTTCCTCGGTCAGCGTGCTGGTCGAGTCGCTGGCCAGCGCGGCGCGGAACACGCGCGAGAGATCCAGCACCGCCTGTTCGGCCGCCTCCGGTCGGTCATGGACCAGCTCGGCGACCGTGTTGAGGCTGTTGAACAGGAAATGCGGCCGGATGCGCGCGTGCAGCGCCGACAAGCGCGCCTCGGCAGCGGCGTTGATCTGGCGGGCATTGCCCAAGTGCAGCGAGAACATCCAGATGCCGATCAACCCCACCAGCAGGGCGATGGCGAGGTTGTGGACAAGGAATTCGCCGGCGGTCTCGTGCGGACGCCAGCCGATCGATTGCAGCGCCCCGAAGGCAGTCACGCTGGTCACGGCGGTGACCGTCAGTAACAGCACCACGATAGTGCCCAATAGCACCGCCAAGGGCGCACGACCCAGCCAGCGCCTGGTGGCGCAGAGCAGCGCCACGGTCACCAGCGCGATCCAGGTCACCAGCCACAGCGTCGTGCCGAATCGCGCCCAGCGTTCCGGCCCCACCCCCGGCACCAGGGTCATCAGCAGCGAGAGTGCCGCGCCCATCGCCAGGGTGATCAGGATCACCCGCGCGGTGCAGAAGGCCGGCAGCGCAGCGGGCAGCAGCGCGCGGTCGCGGGCGGTTTCCGAGGTGGTTGCGTTGGTGGGCTGGGATGGCAAGCGGGCGACTCCTTTCGCGTCGATGACCTGACGGGGTCTATCTTGCCTCAAGGTCTCACGTGAATCGATTCGGGCCTCAGGGTGCCGGCGCTGGCTGCGATATACTCGCGTCACTTTCAAATTCCGACGGCGGCCGGCACGGCCGACCCGATGCGAACCCGATTTCCCGAGGACCACCATGACCGATCGCGACGACAAGCCAGCCGCCAAGCTCTGGGGCGGCCGTTTTTCCGAACCTACCGACGCCTTCGTCGAGGCCTTCACTGCCTCGATCGGGTTCGACCAGCGCCTCTACGACGAGGACATCACCGGCTCGATCGCCCATGCCCGCATGCTCGCCCGCGTCGGCGTGATCACCGAGGACGAGGCCAAGAAGATCGTCCGTGGTCTCGAGGACATCCGCGGCGATATCGAGCGCGGCGATCTGGCCTGGTCGGTGGAGCTCGAAGACGTGCACATGAATATCGAGGCGCGCCTGATCGACCGCATCGGTGACGTCGGCAAGAAGCTGCACACCGGCCGTTCGCGCAACGACCAGGTGGCTACCGACATTCGGCTGTTCATGCGCCGCGCCGTCGACGCGATCATCTCAGAGGCCAACCGCCTGCGCCGCGGGCTGGTGGATCTCGCCGAGGCCGAGGCCGACACCGTCATGCCCGGCTTCACCCACCTGCAGGTCGCCCAGCCGGTCAGCTTCGGCCATCACATGCTCGCCTGGCACGACATGCTCGAGCGCGACGTCGAGCGGCTGATCGATACCCGCAAGCGCATCAACATCATGCCGCTGGGCTCGGCCGCGCTCGCCGGCACCTCCTACCCGCTCGACCGCGACTGGGTGGCCAACGAGCTGGGCTTCGACGGCATCAGCGAGAACTCGCTCGACGCGGTCTCCGATCGCGATTTCCAGATCGAATTCCTCTCCGCGGCCTCGATCCTGATGATGCACCTGTCGCGCATGAGCGAGGAGCTGGTGCTGTGGACCTCGGCGCAGTTCAACTTCATCGAACTGCCCGACCGCTTCTGCACCGGCAGCTCGATCATGCCGCAGAAGAAGAATCCCGACGTACCCGAGCTGGTGCGTGGCAAGACCGGTCGTGTCTACGGCAGCCTGTTCTCCCTGCTCACCCTGATGAAGAGCCAGCCGCTGGCCTACAACAAGGACAACCAGGAGGACAAGGAGCCGGTCTTCGATGCCGTCGACACCCTGATGGGCTCACTGCGCGCCTTTGCCGACATGATCCCGGCGATTCAGCCCAACCGCGAGCGCCTGCGCGAGGCCGCCCGCCAGGGCTTCTCCACCGCCACCGATCTGGCCGACTACCTGGTCCGCCGCGGTGTCGCCTTCCGCGATGCCCACGAGATCGTCGGCAAGGCCGTGCGCCACGCCACCGAGCAGGGCTGCGATCTCGCCGACCTGCCGCTGGTGGAACTGCAGGCCATCTCCGGTCACATCGAGAAGGACGTCTTCGACGTGCTCACCGTCGACGGCTCCATGGCCGCCCGCGACCTGCCCGGTGGCACGGCACCCAAGCGCGTCCGCGCCCGGGCCGTGGCGGCAAGGGCGGCGCTGGAGGCGTTTAAGATCGCCTGATGCAGACGCACTACTAGCGCTCCGCGTGCTCCGTTGTGAGTCATTGGCTTATGAAAGGCAGTGTGTAAAAGCGGAGGAGCTATCGTGAAGTTTCGGCTTGAGCCGGTCCGATTTTCGCTTGGGCTCGCGACTTATTCAATTCTTTGGTGTATTCGATCACCCCTTTCCCAATGTTGCCTCCAAAAGGGCTTCCATTGTTTACTAGATCAGCTCTGTTGATTTTATCCAGAGGGTCCGTTGCTTCTTTTGGCCAATTGGAAAAGTCCGCTATAACAAGAGCTGAAGTGGGGTCAATTTTTTCCGGCCATAGTGGGTCCCTTTCGTTCATGTAGTATTGCTTAGACTTCAGCTCTGGGTGATCGAGCAGAACGTAGAACCGATGTCGCCAGTATTCTTCCTGTTCGGCTAATATGACGGCTTGCGTTTCCGTTTTTATCGAGGCCCTTAGCCATCTGTATCGAATTAAATGTCGAGCAGAGGTCAGCCAGCTGAGTCGATTGGCCAAGGGGGCGGAATTTTCGTCCGCCCCATCTGAAAGCACGTCGTAAGCCCATCGCAGGGAAAGCGAGGCTTGGTCCGCTATTTCCTTGTCTCGTTTTACCCTGTTGTCCGCTTCTTGCTTTTTCTTGCTCGCCCTGTAGCTTAAATAAGCGACAGCAATTGATAATAATGTTAGCCCGCTAAAAATGGTCCGCGCCACTTCCCATCCGGTGGTCATTTGTGTTCCTTGCTCAATCATTTCGCTGAAATTTCTTGTGTCTATATAGGCCTATTGATCCCATGTTTCTGGCCTACGAAGTTTGTGTGTTCTGATAAAAAAAGACAGGTCTTCGATCTTTTCTTTAGACTCCGGGTCGCTTATTTCAAAGCTGGATAATATCGACCGAAAATCCTCGGGAGGCGCGACCCACAGCCTTGAGTGGTCGTGCTTTTTGTTTAGTTCTTGTCTGAGTTCATTGTTTGATGGCCGATTTTTTTGTATTTGGTTTATGATGGCTAGTCCGTGGTCCCATTCTAAATATTTGTTGAATGTGTCGTGGGTTCCCCTTATGTCCTCATCACTCAAACCAATTTTTCTTAGGGACTGGTCGATCGCCTTTATTATCTGGAGTTTTCTTTTTAGGCCTATTCCTCCCCAACGTCCTTCGCCCCCAATTATTGCGTTGATGGCTTTCGTTAGTTCGGCTGCAAGTTCTTTAACGCTAGAGGTGGTTGCGTATGCTTCATCTACTGCTCTCCGAAGCTCGGCTTCGAATCCAGCTCCTTTTATTCTCGTGAACATTTCCAGTCTTGAGAAAGCCATCCCTAAGGCACCCGGAACTACTGATAGTGCCATGGCTCCTAGTTTTCCTTGGTAACCAAATGTTGCAGCCGCTGTGATTAGAAAAATGAAGGATGCCCAGAAAATTATTTTGTTTTCCATGTTTGGTCAAAGCGTTTGGTTGTGGTGGGCCGGGCGCGGTTGAGATATCGATTTTTACAACGATTGGGTTGGGGGTGTTCCGGCAACCATTCAAGTCAATTTTTGCTGTGCCAAAGTTCGTTCGAGCCAGCCCGCCATGTCCTCTAGTTCCTCCGGCAAGATGCCATGCTCGACCGGGTAATGCCGCTCGGTGATATTGGTCAGGCCGCAGTCGTTGAGAAAGTCATTCACCATGCCGGCGGCGCGCACCGGGATCAGGGTGTCGTGCTCGCCGTGGCCGATAAACACCGCCGGGTCGCGGCCGTCGCTGGGTTTCTCGATCTGCTCGGGGGCGGGCAGCCAAGTGGAGAGCAGGATCGCGGCCAGCGGCGGGCGCGGCAGGCTCAGCATCAAGCGATAGGCGAGCACGCCGCCCTGCGAGAAGCCGCCGAGAATGTAGGGGTCGTCGCCGACGGTGTCCTGCACCTGTTGTTGCAGGTCAAAGGTGATGCCGGCGAGGCTGTCGCGGTCGGCCTCGATTTGTCCGTTGTCGGCGATCAGGTCGAACCAGCTGGGCATGGGCAGCCCGCCGTTGAGGGATACCGGCGAGACCGGCGCGTCCGGGCGGTGGACCTGCCAATGGTGGTCGGTCAGCGCCACGCGCTCGGTGATCAGGTCGCTGATCGGGGCGAGGTCGTCGCCGTCGGCGCCCAGGCCGTGAAACAGGAATAGGTGCAGCGGTCGGTTCATCGTCCGTGGTCCTTTCTGGAAACGGGTGGTTTCTGCCCAGGGAGCCTCTGGGCGGGTCGCCAATGGCTCTGGCTTACCGGCTCGGTCGCTATCAAGGCGCCGGTTCGAAGACGGGCTGGTTGCCCGTCGAGGAGCGGCAACACCGAGAGCGGGCGAGCCGCTAAGCCCCGAAGGGCGGGTCGGCAGGCCCTGCCGCGGCGTGGCGGTATCAGCGACCACTCGACGGTCAGCCCAATCCCACGCCTTGCGTTCGCAACGCCTGACGACCCGCAGAGTCGTTGGCGAACCGTGCAGAGGTTCCCTATAGTCTCGCACGGTAACCACTGACCTTCAGCGACCTTCGGGAGCACCCATGGCGGGCGAATTCGATCACCGTGCCGACCGGCGCGACTACCTCCACGGCGTACTGCATCGCCGCGACCTGGCCACCGATCCGGTCGACCAGCTGGCCAGCTGGCTGATCGCTGCGCGCGAGGCGAACAACTTCGATCCCACCGCGATGTGCGTCTCGACCGTCGACGCCGACGGCTGGCCCTCGGCGCGCTACGTGCTGTTGAAGCACTTCGACGCCCGCGGCCTGTGCTTCTACACCGACACCCGCAGCCGCAAGGGTCGGGAACTCGACGCCAACCCGCGCGCTGCCATCACCTTCTTCTGGCCGGAGGTCGACCGGCAGGTACGCGTGGCAGGCTTGGTCGAGCGCTTGTCCGACGAGGACAACGAGGCCTACTTCCGCCAGCGCCCGCGCGGATCGCGGCTGGCGGCGATCACCTCCACCCAGAGCGCGGCGATCGAATCCCGTGAGGCACTGGAGGCGCGTTTCGAGGAGATGGCCGAGCGCTACCCGGAAGGCGAGGTGCCGCGCAACCCGGCCTGGGGCGGTTACCGCGTGGTGCCGCGCGAATGGGAGTTCTGGCAGGGCCGCGCCTCGCGGTTACACGACCGCTTCGCCTATGTGCGGGAGGGCGACGGCTGGCGCATCGACAGGCTCATGCCATGACGCAGCCGGCCCTCGAACGCGTGCAGATGGAGCCGGCGTGGCGCGAGGCGCTCGCCCCGGTACTGCTCGATACGCCCATGCAGCAGCTGCGCGAGCGACTGGTCGAGCAGGGCAAGAACGGCACCGTTATCCACCCCAAGCCCGACGAGTGGTTCCGCGCCTTCAACCACACCCCGCTCGACCAGGTACGGGTGGTGATCCTCGGGCAGGACCCGTACCCCACGCCGGGGCATGCCAACGGCCTGTGCTTTTCCGTGCGCCCGGACGTCCGGCCGTTGCCGAAGTCGCTGCTGAACATCTTCAAGGAGCTCGCCGACGATCTGGGTATCCAGAACACGAACGGTGACCTCACCCACTGGGCCGACCAGGGCGTGCTGTTGCTGAACGCCGTGCTGACCGTCGCCTCGGGCCAGCCGGCCTCGCACCAGGGCATGGGCTGGGAGGCGCTGACCGACCGGGCCGTCCGCGTGCTCGCCGAGCAGCCCCGCCCGATCGTGTTCGTCTTCTGGGGTGCGCAGGCGCAGAAAAAGGCCGCGCACGTCCATCGCCCCGAGCATCTCGTCATCAAGAGCCCCCACCCCTCGCCGCTGTCCGCCTACCGCGGCTTCTTCGGCTCCAAGCCCTTCTCCCGCATTAACGCCTTTCTCGAATCGCACGGGCTCGAGCCGATCGACTGGCGGACGGGGTAAGCGGAACCCCGTGGTGCCCGGCGACCGATGCGGCTTTCGTCAGCCGCGCTTATTTCTACAGGCGCGTGGTGCGGTTAGCGTAGGAGCGCCTTCAGGCGCGATGGTATCGGGCGCCGTGGTGGCATTCCTGGGCCAAAGCCCTTCCTGCCGACTGCCCTCCTGTTGCCGGTGAGGCCAACCCTCAGGGCGGCACCCGACCGGGACCGTGGTTGCAGCCTCCGCGCGCTCAGACGGCCGGCTGCGGCAGCTGTCCGTCGACGCGGAAGGTGTCGGCGGGGAAGCGTTCGATGCGTCCGCCGGTGAGATGGAGGAAGGCGACGAGCTTGCCGGTCACCTCGCACAGCCAGCCTTCCCATTCGGTCGGCGATCGTGAGGTCAGGGCCGATGGTTCGAACAAGCCGACATTGATGCCGCCGCGCGGATCGCGGGCGGAGGGAAATTCGAAACCCAGTATCCCGGCCTCGCGCATGGCTCGGCCGAGTTGCTGGGTGGAGGTGTAGTCGGCCGGATCGGTCAGGACGGCCCGTTTGCGGTCGCAAGGTGGGCGATGCAGCCGCAGGCCGTTATCCGTGTCGTATCTTGCGCGAAACAGGGTGTGACGGCTGCGAAGCGCGGACGAGGGCGGCGTCTGCATGCCGGACCAGAACACCAGCCGATAGTAGGCGGCTTCCGCCAGCGCGGTGTCGGTGGCCAGCGATCCGTAGAGCAGGGATGGCTCGAATCGGCCGCCGAAGCGCGACCCGTGCCTCAGCGGTGGATAGCGGAAGGGTGTGAGCAACAGGTAGTGCAGATCCTCGCTGTCGTGGCGTGGCGGGGGCTTGGTCGCCTCGAGCATCTCCTCGAGCATGCTCTGCTCCTCGAGGGTGTCGACCAGCCCGGTCGTCGCCACCTGCTCCTGGCTCTCGACGATGCGAGTCAGCATGCCGCCGACCGGCTCGATTCGCTCGGCGAGTTCGCACGCCTGCCACAGATTCGGCACGCCTCAGACCTTGCCGCGAATCGCGTCCAGATAGTCGCAGACATGCACCAGCCCGGCCACGGAGAGCATCTGCTCCGCCGGTGTGCCGCCGGTGTGCCGGTTGGGTGTGTGCATCCAGTGCTTCATCTGCTCCTCGTTGCCGTCCATGAGCGCATACAGGCTTCGGTAGCAGCGCACGAGCAGCAGGGCCAGCTGGCCGTTTTGGCTTTCCGGGTCCACGCCCGAGCGAGTGAGGGTCGAGCGGTTCTTGCCGACGATCCGACCGATCAGGGTCTGGCTCAGGCCGAGCCCGCGCCCGGCATTGAACAGGGCCTTGGCCAGCACCATGGCCTTGTCTTTCGAGGCGTTGTTGGGGGCGACGGCGAGGGTCATGTCACGACTCCTGTGTTGCGTATTCCAACGATAGGGTCAGACGTGTGCATATGCAACAACGCAGGGCGTGTTGCAGGCGCGCGGCGTTCAAGCAAAGGCCCTTGTGGGAGCGACCCTCGGTCGCGAATCGTGCGGGACGCGCGAGTTCCGGGTTGGGCGGTTTGCAACGTCCGGATCGGGACGGCCGCTGGGGGGGGGGCGGCCTTTTCGAGCGGGGCTTGCTCCCACGGAGTGCGTAGGAGCGCCTTCAGGCGCGATGGGATCAGGTGTCGTTGCGACATTTCGCGGCTAAAGCCGCTCCTACAGCAGGCCGCGCTCGGCCATCGAGATGCAGGGGCGTCCCACCACCACGTGATCCAACAGACGTACGTCGATGAGATTCAGCGCATCGCGCAGCCGTTCGGTGATGCGCCGGTCGGCGCTGCTGGGTTCGGCGACGCCGGAGGGGTGGTTGTGGGCGAGGATCACCGCCGCGGCATTGTGGCGCATCACGGCGCGCACCACCTCGCGCGGGTGGACGGCCGCCTGGTCGATGGTGCCGAAGAACAGGCGTTCGAAGCCGAGCACGCGGTGACGGTTGTCGAGATAGAGCGCGCCGAAGACCTCCTGCGTTTCGCCGTCGAGCTCGGCCTGCAGGAAGCGGAACACCGCCTGCGGACTGGTGATGTCCGGCCCGACGCGCAGCTCCTCGGCGAAGTGCCGCCGGGCCAATTCGAGCACCGCCTGCAGCTGGCAAAACTTCGCGTCGCCCAGCCCGCGGGCGCGGCCGAAATCCTCTCGCGAGGCACTGAGCAGCGCGCTGATCGAGCCGAAGTGCGACAACAGGTCGCGGGCGAGGTCCACCGCCGAGCGGCCGGCAACCCCGGTGCGCAGGAAGATCGCCAGCAGTTCGGCATCGGAGAGGCTCGCCGGCCCTCGGGCTAGCAGGCGTTCGCGTGGCCGCTCGGTGGTCGGCCAGTCGGTGATGGGCATGGTGATTCCCTCCCTGGAATCGTCATGGCAAATGGACGGTGTTGGTTCAGCCCGGCGGACGCGCCCCCAGCAGGATGCCTTGCGCGCGCCACTCTGCCAGCTGCCCGCCGGCAAATCCGAGCAGTTCGTCGACCGGCCGGCCGAAGGCCTCGGCGAGCTGGGCGACGAGCGCGTGGCCGGTCTGGCCATCGGCCTCGGCCAGTGCCACGAACAGCTGGGCGCTGCCGGGCGTGAGGGCCAGGGCGAACGGTGCGCCGTTTTCGTCGCAGTGCAGCAGCAGGTGGTGCATGCCGGCCGGCGGGATCTCGGGCGTATGGCTGGCCTCGAGGGCTGCGGCGATCCGGTCGACCGGGTAGACGCTCACCATCAGGCGGGCCAGCGAGGAGACCACCGGCCGGCCGGCGAGCAGGTCACCTGCCTGATCGAGATCGTCGGGTGCGGGGTCGGCGTCCTCGGCCATCAGCTCGAAACGCGCCAACTCGTAGGCGGCCAGTTCGCGCTGCCAGTCGGCCAGCTCGGGCTTTTCTTGTAGGAACTCGGCGAACGCCGCCGGCAGGTCGCGCAGGATCGGCGAGTGCGCCGGGTGGTCGCGGAAGAACGGCCGGGTCAGTCCCTGCCAGCTATCGTCGTCGAGGCTCGCGCGCAGCGCCGGGAAGGCGTTTTCCAGTGTGCTGTCGATGTTGTTGAAGAACAGCTTCGCGTACCAGGCCATGCGCTCGGGCCTGCTGCCCGGCGGTGGTGGGTTGGTTTCAGGATCACGTACGTAGCGAGTGAACGCCTCCTGGGTTTCCTTGAAGCCCTGGCCCATCAGGCGGCCCGGCTACCCAAGGCTCGCTCGCCGGCGCGGCGGATCTGGGCGACCTCGCCCATCAGCTCGTCGAGCGGCGGGATGTCGAAGTCGCGCTCCAGGAGCGTCGGCACCGGGCCGACGTGGCGGTAGGTGTGCTCGAGCAGGTCCCACACCGGTGCGCTGACCGGCGCGCCGTGGCTGTCGATGATCAGGTCTTTCTCGACCTGGTGGTGCCCGGCGACGTGCAGGTAGCGCACCCGCTCGGCGGGCATGGCGTCGATGAAGGCGTAGGGGTCGTAGCCGTGATTGACGCTGTTGACGAAGACGTTGTTGACGTCGAGCAGCAGGTCGCAGCCCGAGCGCTCGAGGATTGCCAGAATGAACGTCTGCTCGTCCATGGTGGATTCCACCGGCGAGTAGTAGGAGACGTTCTCCAGCACCAGCCGCCGGCCGAGGCGCTGCTGGACGGTGTCGATGCGCGCGACGACGTGATCGATCGCCTCCTCGGTGAAGGGGATCGGCATCAGGTCGTAGAGGTGCGCGTTGTCCGAGCAGAACGACAGGTGCTCGCTGTAGAGCGCCGGACGATACTCGTCGAGGAATGCGCCGACGTCATCGACGAAGCCCATATCCAGCGGCGCGGGGCCGCCGATCGAGAGCGACAGGCCGTGCGTGTAGAGCGGATAGTCTTCGAGCAGGGCCTGGAAGCGCTCCTTGACCGGCCCGCCGAAGCGCAACCAGTTCTCGGGCGCGACCTCGAGGAAATCCACGTTCGGCCGCTGCTCCTCGATTTCGCGCATGAGCGGACCACGGCGCAGGCCGATGCCGACGGGGACGGGCTGGCTGGCGGATTGGGGGCTCATGGCAGGCCTCCCGGAGCGCTGGATGGTCGACGGCGGGGAGCCCGCCGGCCGGGATTGTTTGTGGGCCGACGGCAGCGTGCCGGCGACCTTCAGTCGAGGCGACGGCCCAAGTGGGCCGGTGCCGTCAGGGCGCGGTTCAGGACTTGTCCTTGTCGTCACCCTTGTCATCGTCGCCCTTCTCTTCATCCATGCTGCTGCCGCACTGGCCGGCGCCGCAGGCCATTTCGGCCGTCTGGAAGGTGCCTGCGTGGGTGGACTCGGAGGCGAACGGATTGCCGTTGCCCGCGGCCAGGGCCGAGGAGCCGGCGATGGCAGTGGCAAGGGCGGTCGAGCCGATCAGCAGGTGCTTCTTGGATTGGGCTTTCATCTCGTCAGAACCTCTCGTTGGGGATTCACGCGGGTGAACCGCGTTGAGTTTCGACAGCCATCGAGGCTACCGGTTTCCTGATGATGCCCAAGGGTAGTCGGCAATACCAGAGTTAGTCGCTGGGATTTGTTAGCCCAGTCAACTAGTTGGTCAGTCCGTGCGGGTCAGGTCGCGTCGTGGCTGATCGATGCCGTCGGTACAGACATCGAGTGTCGGGTCTTCGATGCAGCGTTCGGCGGCGCGCAGGCGCTGGTCGAGGTACTGCGGGTAGAAGTCCGGCACGGTCACGCCCTTGAGCTCGTCGACCACCTGCTTGCCGTCTGGGGCGAAGTAGATCACCTCGGGGACCAGCTGCACGCCTTGCAGGCGGGCGAACTCGACCGGCGTGTAGGAGGTGCCCTGCCATTCGATTTCCGGCAGATCGGAGTCGATTTCCACCCGTCGGATGATCAGTCGGCCCTCGTAGTCCGGGTCATTGGCCATGGTCTGCAGGAATTCGTCGTCGACCGTCTGGCAATAAGTGCAGTAGGTGGCGTGGAAGAACATCAGCATCGGGATCTGGTGTTCCTGCATGTGGTCGAGGTCGGCCTGGACGTTCTCCAGGTCGCTCATCAAGGGCACCTTGTCGCGCTCCGTGCTGGCGGCCGACTCGTCGGCCTGACCGGGCGGGGTCGCCATGCCCATGAGCATGAGGCCGGCCAGGGGTGCCAGCGCGGCCAGGGCGAGACGGGTGACGGGGCGCGTTGGGATGATTGCAGGCAAGGTTTGTCTCCCGAAAGGTGTGGCTGCCGGGCTGACCCGAGGTCTGGCCGAGGTTCTCGCCAGTGTCGTTGCCCGGATTGTATTCGGTTTGGACTATGTCGGGGTGGCCGGGTTCCCCGGACCTCGTGTCCCAGTGCGGCATCCGGGTTACCATGACGGCTATTTCGCGACGGTCCCGGCCGGGACCCGGACCGTCCGGTTGCCAGAATGAGGATGACAGATGAGCAAGGCATTTTCCGAGGGCCGCGTGCTGCGGATCGCCACCCGAGCCAGCCTGCTGGCGCTTTGGCAGGCGGAGTTCGTCGCCGCGGAGCTGAAAAAGCGCAACCCGGGCCTCGAGGTCGAGCTGGTCAAGATGACCACCCGGGGTGACCAACTGCTCGACAGCCCACTGTCGAAGATCGGCGGCAAGGCCCTGTTCGTCAAGGAGCTGGAGGTCGCCATGCTCGAGGATCGTGCCGACATCGCGGTGCACTCGATGAAGGACGTGCCGATGCAGTTCCCGGACGGCCTGGAGCTGATCGCCATCCTCGAGGGCGACGACCCGCACGACGCCTTCGTCTCCAACAAGTACGGCAACCTCGACGAGATGCCGGCCGGCAGTGTGGTGGGTACCTCCAGCCTGCGTCGCGAGACCCAGGTGCGCGAGCGTTTCCCGGACCTCGAGGTCAAGACCCTGCGCGGCAACATCCACACCCGCCTGCGCAAGCTCGACGACGGCGAGTACGACGCCATCATCCTGGCCGCCTCGGGGCTCAAGCGCGCCGAGCTGGCCGACCGCATCACGCACCGCCTGTCGGCCGAGGAGTCCCTGCCGGCGATGGGCCAGGGGGCGCTGGGTATCGAGGCGCGCAGTGACGATGCCGACGTGCATGCGCTGATCGATCCGCTGATCGATCGTGACACCACCACCCGGGTGACCGCCGAGCGGGCCTTCAACACGCGTCTGAACGGCGGCTGCCAGGTGCCGATCGGCGGGTACGCCCTGCTGGTCGAGGACGACCAGCTGTGGCTGCGCGGCCTGGTGGGGCGCCCGGACGGCTCCGAGACCCTGCGTGACGAGATCACCGGGCCGCGCTCCGAAGCCGAGGCACTGGGCATCGAGCTGGCCGAGCGCGTGCTGCGTGCGGGTGCCGACAAGATCCTCGCCGAGGTGGGCATCGAGACCGAGGCCCCCGGTCAGGGCTGATCCCGTGACCGACCACCGCTTGCCGCCGATCCGCGAGGTCGTGCTGACGCGACCGGCCGGGAGCAATGCCGGCCTGCGCGAGGCGCTGGTGGCCGCCCGGCCCGCCGGGATGCCCGAGCCAGTCCTGATCACGCAGCCGCTGCTGGCCATCCAGCCGCTGGCCGATGGTGGCGACCTGCCCGACGCGCTGGCGGCTATGACCGCCGCGGATCTCGTGGTCTTCGTCAGCCCGCGCGCCGTGGAGGTTGCCGACGCCGTGCGTTCGCTGGTCGACTGGCCGGCGCGCGAGTTTGCCGCGGTGGGGGCGGCCACCGGCCGGGCCCTGGCGCACGTCGGTCGACCCGCCACCTTCCTGCCCGATTCGTCCGAGGACAGCGAGGGGTTGCTTGAGTGTCTGCGCGATGTGCCCATGAGCGGCCGGCGCGTGTGGATCATCCGGGGCGAGACCGGGCGTGAACTGCTGGCCGACTCCCTGGCCGCACGGGGTGCCGAGCCCCGTTTCGTCGCTGTCTACCGGCGCGAATGCCCAGCGTCGAAGCCACCCGTGCCGGTGGGTCCCGCCTGCCTCTGGATCATCACCGCCCCGCAGGCCCTCGACTGTTTCGCCCAGCTGGCCGGCGAGACGGATGGGAGCGAGCCCGGGCTGCTAGACTCCAACTTGCTGGTCATCAATGAGCGCGCGCGTGAGCGGGCGCGGGCACTGGGAATTCGCGGCCCGATTCTCCTGGCCGGCGGGCCGGGCGCCGAGACACTGGCCCGCGCGGCGTGGGAGTTGATCGCCGAGCGGCAATCATCGCCGCCGAGGCACTGACCGGGCGGTCGCGCGCCCGACCGCTTTTATCCGATCGCATCCATACTGGGGATGAGCATGGACAAGAAAGACAACGACAAGCAGGCCGAGGAGACCAAGGCCGGGGCATCTGCCCAGACGGACAAGGCCTCCGAGTCGTCTGCCGCTTCGCCATCGGCCGACAATGCCCAGACTGACAAGGGTCAGGCCAACATGGGCGGTGCAGGCAAGCCCAGCACCAAGGCCGGGCAGAAGACGAGCGGCAAGCCCGCCGCCTCGGGCGCGAAGGTCACGGGCGGAAAGCCATCGGACGACCCGGATGCCAAATCTGCCGGGTCGAGTGCCGAGGATTCGTCCGCCGATGCCAAGGCAGCGAACCCCAAGGGGGGGGATGACAAGATCGCCGGTGCCAAGACGACCGCCTCGGCATCGTCTGCGCGCCCGCCCCGTCGGTCGGCCACGCCCTGGCTGGTCATCGGCGTCCTGATCCTGTTCGCGTTGGCCGCGGTGGGCGGCTGGCAGTTGTGGCAGCTCCAGCAGGCCCAGCAGCAGGCGTTGGCCTCTCAGGCCGGCGAGCGTGAGGCGCTGGATGAGAAGTTGAACCAGGAAATCGAGCGCCTCGATGAGCAGCTGGGCTCGACGCGCTCGAGCGTGTCGGCGCTGGAAGATCGTGGTGAGGCGATCCGCGAGGAGGTCGAATCCGGCCTGCAGGCCCAGCAGGACGAACTGGCCGAGCGACAGAATCATCTCGATGAACGCATGGCCCGCATCGACGACCGGCTTTCGCGCGGCGAGATCGCCTGGAAGACCGCGGAGATCGGCTTCTTGCTGACGCGCGCCCAGGAACGCCTGACCATTTCGCGTGATCCCGACGGCGCGATGCTGGCCCTGCAGCTGGCCGATCAGCGGGTTGCCGCCCTGTCGCGGCCGCACTGGCTGCCGCTGCGCTCGGCGATCAGTGATGCCATCGCCGAAATCGAGGCGGCCGGCGAGGGTGACCGGGTCGGCCAGGCGCTGGCACTGCGTCGGCTGACTGACCGTGTCGAGGACTGGCCGCTGGCCGACGCGGGCGACGGCGGCAAAGGCGACCAGACCGAGGCGCCCGCCGATACAGCCGATACCGACGAATCGCTGCCGGACGATGCCGCCTGGTACGAGAAGGCCTGGGCGGCTACCAGCGGCTGGGTCGCCGGGCAGGTCACCGTGACCCGGTCGGATACACCCACTCGACTGCGCGAGCGCGTGGCCACGGATCGCGAGATGCGTCTGTGGCTGATCGCCGTGCGGGAATCCCTGCTCTCGCGGGACCACGACGCGCTCTCGACCACGGTCGACGAGGCGCGCGACTGGCTCGAGTCGCATTACGCTACCGACGCCGACGGACCGGACAAGGCCCTCGAGGCGCTCGAGCGTACGCAAGAGCGTTTCGCCAGCCGCGAATTCCCGTCGATCGACGCGGTGCTCGATGCCTGGGAGCGGGCCAATGCCCGCGAAAAGGCGCGTGCCGAGCCGGCCGAAGCGCCCGCTGAGACCGTCAAGGGGGACCCGTCATGAAGCGCCTGATCGTCTGGATCGTCCTGCTGGCGGCGGCCGTGGCCGCGGCCATCTATTTCCTGCCGGGGGCCGGCGTGGCGATGATCGAATTCGCCGGATGGCGGCTCGAAACCACCGCGGTCGGCCTGGTGCTGATCGTGCTGGCCGTGCTGATTGGCCTGCAACTGATCGGGCGGTTGATCGCCGGGGTGGTGCACTTGCCGGCTCGCTTCGGTCGCCGCTCGGCCGAACAGCGCCGCCGGGCGGCCGACGAGAAGCTCCTGCGCGCCTGGGCCGAGCGCCAGCGTCGCCAGACTGATCTGGCCCAGCGCTACGCCCTGGCCGGGGTGGAGGACGGCAGCCTGCCGCCCATGCACTTCCAGGTGGCGATTGACGCCCTGCTCGATGGGCTCGATCCGTCCCGTCAGGGGGTGGCGATGCATGGCCGGGACGAGACCCGCCAGGAGATCAGTGACCTGTTCGAGACGGTCGGGCGCCGCTTTCCCAAGTTCGCCGAGTTCCTGCGCCTGCATATCGTCCAGCGGCTGATCGCGCTGAACGAGATCGAGTGGGCGCAGACGATGGTTGAGCCGCTGGTCGAGACCCACCCGCGCGACGAGGCCATTCTGCTGATCCGGGCGCAATTGCTCGAACTGGCCGGCGAGTTCGACGCGCTGGCGCGACTGCTGCCGACCCTGCGTCGCATCAAGGACAAGCGCCTGACCGCCGACGAGCTGCTGCGCATCGAACGCGTGGTGCTGCTCGGCCGAATCGAGGCCGCCTCCCGGGCGCGTGATCTGGATCTCCTGTCGCGGCTCTGGTCGGAGGCCGGGCGCAACGTGGTCGACAGTCCGGCCGTGACGATCGCCTACGCCGAGGCACTGGCCCGTGGTGGCGCGGAAACGGGCGCCGCCCGCGTGCTGGAAAAGCGCCTCGGCCGCTCGTTGGAGGCCCAGACGCTGCATGCCTGGGCCGAACTGCGCCACGAGGACCCGGCCGATGCGCGCAAGCGCCTGCTCAAGCTGGTGCCGGACGACTGGAGCGAGCCGGCCAATGCCCCCGACGTCGGGCGTGCCCGCGAGCGCGCCGCATTCGCCTACGCGATGGCACGCCTCGCGCTGGCCGAATCCGACCCCAGCTCGGCACAGATGTGGGTGGGGCGTCTGGGTCCGCTCGACCAAGAACTGCGTTATCTGGCGGTCGCCGCGCGCGTGCACGCCCGCCTGCGCGACAGCAGCGAGGCGGCCCTGCTCTACGAGCGTGCCCTGGCACGGGCCGGCCTGGAAACGGCCGCCGCCCCGCAACCGGTGAAACCGTCCGCGACCGACGATGGCCGCTGATCGGGCGGCGTTGGCCGACCTGCGGCGCTTTCTCGACCAGCTCGAGCGACAGGGTGAGCTGGTGCGGGTGACCGAGCCGGTCGACCCCAAGCAGGAGATGACCGTGCTGGCCGACCGCGTGCTGCGCGCCGGTGGGCCGGCGCTGCTGATCGAGAACCCGGTCGGCTTCGACACCCCCGTGCTGCTCAACCTGTTCGGCACGCCCGAGCGCGTGGCGCAGGGCATGGGCGGGCAGACGCTTGCCGACCTGCGCGAGATCGGTCGGTTGCTGGCCTTCCTCAAGGAGCCCGACCCGCCGGCGGGCCTCAAGGAGGCCTGGCGGAGCCTGCCGATCTTCAAGAAGGTGCTCGACATGGCGCCGCGGCGGGTGAAGAAGGCGCCGGTGCAGGAGGTGGTGATCGAGGGCGAGGAGGTGGATCTCGCCAAGTGGCCGATCCAGACCTGCTGGCCGGAAGACGCCGCGCCGCTGATCACTTGGGGGCTGACCACCACGCGCGGCCGACCGCGCAAGGGCGGCGGGCTCGAGTCCAACCCCGAGGATGCCGCGGCCGCCGGCCGCGAGCGCCTGAACATGGGTATCTATCGCCAGCAGGTGATCGGCCGCAACCGGGTCATCATGCGCTGGCTGGCCCATCGCGGCGGGGCGCTGGATTTCGCGAACTGGCAGGAGACCCACCCCGGCGAGCCGTTTCCCATCGCCGTGACGCTGGGCGCCGACCCGGCCACCATCCTGGGCGCGGTCACGCCGGTGCCGGATACCCTCTCCGAGTACGCCTTTGCCGGCCTGCTCCGCGGTGAGCGCACCCGGCTGGTCGAATGCCGGTCGCACGACCTGCTGGTGCCGGCGAATGCCGAGATGGTGCTCGAGGGCTTCATCTACCCCAACGACACGGCCGTCGAGGGCCCGTACGGGGATCACACCGGCTACTACAACGAGACCGAGACCTTCCCGGTGATGACCATCGAGCGCATCACCCATCGCAAGAATCCGATCTACCACAGCACCCATACCGGCCGACCGCCGGACGAGCCCGCCATCCTCGGTGTGGCCCTGAACGAGGTGTTCGTGCCGCTGATCCAGAAGCCGTTCCCGGAGATTGTCGACTTCTACCTGCCGCCGGAGGGCTGCTCCTACCGCATGGCGGTGGTGTCGATGAAAAAGCAGTACCCGGGCCACGCCAAGCGCGTGATGATGGGGGTGTGGAGCTTTCTGCGGCAGTTCATGTACACAAAGTTCGTCATCGTGGTGGACGACGACGTCGACCCGCGTTCCTGGGAGGACGTGATCTGGGCGATGACCACGCGCATGGACCCGGTGCGCGACACGCACCTGGTCGAGAATACCCCGATCGACTACCTCGACTTCGCCTCGCCGGTTTCCGGGCTGGGCGGCAAGATGGGGCTGGATGCGACCACGAAGTGGCCGGGCGAGACCGACCGCGAATGGGGCCGGCCGATCCGCGCCGACCGCCAGGCCGAGCAGGCGATGGCCTCGGTCTTCGAGTCGGTGATGGCGCGCGCCGAGGCCGCGCAGAAGGACTGAATTCTCGGTTCAGCCCGGGCCCGCGCGGTCAGTCGACCGTGTCGGCCGAGAGCACGCAGCGATTGCGGCCCTGCTCCTTGGCCTGGTAAAGCGCGTCGTCGGCGCGCGCGAAGACCGTTTCCATCTCCTCGCCGGGCGTGAATTCGGCCAGTCCACAGGAGGCGGTGACGCCGATTTCGCGGCCGCGGTAGCGCAGCTTGGTACGTGCCAGCTTCTCGCGGATGCGCTCGACTACCTTCAGGGCGTCCTCGCCGGCGGCGGCCGGCAGCAACATCACGAACTCCTCGCCGCCAAATCGCGCGATCATGTCGACGTCGCGGATCAGGTTCATGAAGGTCTTGGCGACGATGATCAGGGTCTTGTCGCCGGCCTGGTGACCGAGTTGGTCGTTGATCTCCTTGAAGCGGTCGAGATCCCAGATCGCCAGAGTAAGCGGCGTCTCGTCGCGGCGCATGCGCGCCATTTCCAGGCGCACGCGGTGATCGAAGGCCAGCCGGTTGGGCAGCCCGGTGAGGTTGTCGCGGAACAGCTTCGCCTCGCTCTGCTTGAGCTGCTCCTCGAGCATGCGGGTCTGGTCCTCGAGGCGTGCCAGTCGTTGCCGCAACTGTTCGTTGTCCGCCTCGACGTCTTCCTGGCGGCGCTCCTCGCCTTGTTGGAAGGCCTGCACCTGCTGGCGGATGCGGTTGATCCGTTCGCGGACCACGAGCTTGAGGCCATCGAGATCGTCGGCCGATTCCACCTGCGCGTCGATGTCGTCGACCTGCTGACGCAGCGAGTCGTCGAGCTTGAGGCGGGCGTCTCGCTGCACGAGCAGGTCGTCGCTCTGTGCCTGGCTGAACTGGTCGATGTCGGCCAGTGCGTCGGTGACCTGCTCGAGAAAGCGGGTGAGCTCGCCCTTCTCCTTCTCGATCGCCTGGCGCATGTCATTGATCAACGTGGCGCTGCGGTCGATCAGGATGCTGGGCAAGGTGCGGTCGTTGGGGTCGTCGATGGCCGCGATCAGTCGCGCGCGGCGACCTTCCATCGCATCGACGAACGCGATGCGGTCGAGCAGCAGGGGCAGCACTTCACGGACATGTGAGGCCGAGCCGTTGTGCGTGCCATGGCTGGCCGGGGCGGACTCCGGCCGGGGTGTGTCGTCGGGCTGGCTGGCCTCGAGTTCACGGATGCGCCGCGCCAGCTCTTCGAGCTCCCCCTTGAGCCGGCCGACTTCGAAGGCATGCTCGTCCTGCTTGCGGGCCTTGTCGCGGATGCGGGCGGCGGCGTCGGCCAGCTCCGGGTAGGCCTTGTCGACGGCGAACAGCACCCGCGTGAGGATGATCTTGAGCAGCCCGCCCAGTTCCTGGTCGTGGTCCTCCAGTCGGCCGAGCTCACCTAGCAGCTGTTCGTAACGCTCCCGGTAGTCGTCGTTTTCCGTCGACGCGTTCGGTGCCTCGGCCATTGTTGCGATCTCTCCCTGAAATGAGGTCCAAAGACTAGTTCGGTTTATGCGGCAATGGTAGCGCGATGCTCATTGCCACCGGGATGTGGTCCGAACCGCCGATCGGGCGGGCCTCGGTGCCGCGGATATCGAGCGACTGGCTTACCGCGATGTGATCAATCGCCCGTTGCGGTTGCCAGCGCGGGTAGGTCAGCGGGGGGCGCTTGGGCAGCTTCAGGCCGTTCTCGATGCACCACTGCTGCATGCCGGGGTCGTCAGGTTCGCAGTTGAAATCGGCCATCACCACCACGTAGCCCGGGACGTCGGCCAGCTCGCCCAGCTGGTCGAACTGCATCTGGCGGGCGCGGCGGCTCAGGGCCAGATGGGTGTCGATCACGCGCAGCGGGTGACCGTCCCAGAGGAAATCCGCTACCAGTGCCCCGCGGCCGGGCATGCGACCGGGCAGCGGACACTGGGTGATCTCCCGTGGCTGGATGCGGCTGATCAGGCCCAGCGCGTGCTTACCGAACTGGCCGAGATCGCGGTTGACGCGCACCGCCCAGTGGGAGAGTTCGGCCAGTTCGGCCAGGTGCTCGGCCTGGTTGAGAAAGTGGCTGCGGATCGAGCCGGCATCGGCCTCCTGCAGGCCGATGATGTCGAAGTGCGACAGGGTCGGGGCGATCGCGGCCAGGCTGCGGGCACGGTCGGCACTGGGCAGTAGGTGCTTCCAGCCGCCGGTGAGATAGTCGCGGTAGCGATGGGTGGCGATGCCGACCTGGATGTTGTGCGACAGGAGCCGCAGCGGTTGATGGCCCCGCACGGCAATGAAATCGTCGGGCCCGCCGGTGGCCGTGCTGCAGCTCAGGCCGCGTTGGCTGGCCGCCCGGCGGGTCATCCGCCCACCAGGGTCTCGCCGAGTCGACGCGTGAGCTGCTCGTTCTCACGGTAGTCCACGGGCACGTCGATCACGCAGACCGACTCGCTTGCCATCGCCTCCTTGAGGATTGGCAGCAGCCCGTCGCCGGATTCGACCCGGTAGCCCTTCGCGCCGAAGCTCTCGGCCAACTGGACGAAGTCGGGGTTGCCGAAGTGCACGCCGGTGCTGCGTCCGAATCCGCGGCGCTGCTTCATGTCGATCAGGCCGTAGCCGCCGTCATTCCAGATCAGCACGATGATCGGCGTGTTGCAGCGCACGGCCGTTTCCAGTTCCTGCACGTTCATCAGGAAGCCGGCGTCGCCGGTGGCGGCGACGATGTGGCGCTCCGGGTAGAGCAGTTTGGCGGCGATCGCCCCGGGCAGGGCGATCCCCATGCTGGCAAAGCCGTTGGAGATGATGCAGCTATTGGGCTGCTCGGAGCGGTACATGCGCGCGAGCCACATCTTGTGGGCGCCGACGTCCGAGATGACGATGTCCTGGCTGGAGAGTGCGGTGCGCAGGTCCCAGATCAGCTTCTGCGGCTTGATCGGCATGCAGTCGTCGTCGGCGTGCCGGTTCATGTCCTCGATCAGCGCCTCGCGCAGGTTGCGGAAGGCAGGTCCGTCACGCGGGGTGGTCATGTCGCCGAGACGGTTCATGGCGGTGTTGATGTCACCGACGATGCTGGTCGCTACCGGGTAGTAGGCATCCACCTCGGCGGCCTCGGTATCCACGTGGATGATGTGGCGATCGCGGGTGGGGTGCCAGAGCTGGGGGTGGTATTCCACCAGGTCGTAGCCGATGCAGACGATCACGTCGGCCTGGTCGAAACCGACGTTGACGTAGTCCTTCGACTGCAGGCCCACCGAGCCTAGCGCCATCGGGTGGCGGAAGGGGATCACGCCCTTGGCCATGAAGGTGTTGGCCACGGGGATGTTGAGGCGCTCGGCAAGGTTCGCCAGTGCCTCGCTGGCCTCGGCGCGGACCACGCCATGGCCGGCGAGGATGATCGGGTGCCGGGCCTCGCTCAATAGCCGAGCCGCCTGTTTGAGGCTCGATTCGCGCGGTTCGCTCGCCCCGTTGGCGGTCACCCGCAGCGGCTCGGCGTAGCCCGACTCCACAGGCATGGCGGCGACGTCTTCGGGCAGCTCGATGAAGCTCGCTCCGCCCTTGCCGGCCTCAGCGAACTTGGTCGCCCGACGAATGGTCTCGGGGATCGCCGACGGGGTGACGATCCGCGAGGCATAGCGGGTGATCGGTTCGAACATCCGCACCAGGTCGAGCACCTGGTGCGATTCCTTGTGCAGCCGGTCGATACCGGCCTGCCCGGCGATGGCGATCAGCGGGGCGTGGTCCATGTTGGCGTCGGCCACGCCGGTGACCAGATTGGTCGCGCCGGGACCGAGCGTGGAAAAGCACACCCCCGGCTTGCCGGTGAGCCGACCGACGAGATCGGCCATGAACGCCGCGCCCTGTTCATGGCGCGTGACGATCAGCTCGATCGACGACTCGTTGAGTGCATCGACGAAATCGAGGTTTTCCTCGCCCGGGATGCCGAAGACGTACTTGACGCCTTCGTTCTCGAGACAGCGCAGCAGCAGTTGGGCGCCGGTGGTCACGGGGCGATCAGTCGCGTTCGTCACGGATCTGTTCGATCAGGGCGTCGACGACCTCCAGCATCTCGACGTTGCCGCCGGCCAGCCGCCCGGTGACGAGGTAACGGCCATCGACCAGCAGGGACGGTACGCCCTGAACGCCGGCGCCCTGGGCGATTTGCCCGGTCTGGCGGATGGCGTTCTGGGTGCCGAAGCCCTCAAAGGCCTCGAGAAACGCCTCGCGGTCGACGCCCTGCTCGGCGTAGAAGTCGGCGATCGAGTCGGTGTCCGTCAGACGGGTGCCTTCCTCGTGGATGGCGTGGAATACCTTGGCGTGCGTCTCGTCGACCACGTCGAGCTGGTCGGCGGCGTAGAAGGCGCGTGTCAGCGGCACCCAGTGCTGGCCGAGTGCCACGGCGCGGCGCTCGAAGACCACGTCCTCGTCCAGTTCCTCGAGCCACGGCTGGAGTTCACCCTCGAGGTAGTAGCAGTGCGGGCAGCCGTACCAGAAGAACTCCTGGACCAGGACCTTGCCCTCCGGCGAGGTGACATCGGTTTGCACCTCCTTGTAGCCAGATCCTGCGGCCATCGCGGGGGCGGCCAGGGCCAGGGCGGTGGTGGCGAGCAGCGCGGTGACGAATGACTTGAGGCGATTGACGAGCATGGAATGTCTCCGAGATTCGATCAGGTGGGGCGTTCAGTGCGGGGCCGAGTCGGCCGGTGCCCCTGAACGAAGTATGGGGCAAGCCCGCTGTCCTTGCAGCCGGCCGCCCCATGCGTGTTCATTCGGTTTGGGCGGATCAGAGTTCGCCGTAGGAGTGCAGCCCCGAAAGGAACATGTTCACCCCGAGGAAGGCGAAACTGGTGATGAACAGGCCGCCGATGCTCCACCAGGCCATGACCGGACCGCGCCAGCCCTTGGTCAGGCGCATGTGCAGCCAGGCGGCGTAGTTCAACCAGACGATCAGCGCCCAGGTCTCCTTCGGGTCCCAGCTCCAGTAGCCGCCCCAGGCCTCGGCCGCCCACATGGCGCCGAGGATGGTGGCGATGGTGAAGAAGGCGAAGCCCAGCGCGATGGCCTTGTACTGGATGTCGTCCATCACGGCCAGCGACGGCAGACGATCGTCTGGCCCGTCACCGCCCATCTTCTGCTTGATCAGGTAGGCGATGCCGACCATGGCGGCGATGGCGAAGGTGCCGTAGCCGACGAAGTTCGCGGGCACGTGGATCTTCATCCACCAGCTGTTGAGCGCGGGGACCAGCGGCTCGATCACGTGGGCCTCACGGTCGAACTGGTACCAGAGCAGGAAGGCCAGCGAGATGCCGATGATCAGCATCACGAAGCCGCCCAGGCTGCGGTTGTTGTAACGCTTCTCGTAGTAGAGATAGAGCAGCGCGGTGAACACGGCGAATACGATGAATACCTCGTAGAGGTTGCTCACCGGGATGTGGCCGTAGTCGAGGTTGATCAGGTAACCCTCGCGCCAGCGGGTGAAAAAGGCGACAAAGCCCATCACCGAGCCGGTCCAGACCAGCGCCGAGCCGACCTTCAGCCCGTAGTTCGAGCGCGCCAGGGTGGCGATGAAGTAGGTGGGGATCGCCAGAAAATAGAGGGCGACCATCCACATCGTCGCCGCGGTGCTCGAGAGGAAGTACGTGAACAGGAAGTTCGTTTCCTGGAATTCCGCCAGCGCGGCGCGGCCGATGGCCCCGTCGGCACCCAGGATGTTGTACTGCCAGACGGCGAAGGTGGAGATGATGGCCACGACCCCCACCAGCCAACGGGTGGCCGGCCAGACCCAGCCTAGAAAGCCCAGCCCCAGGGCGGTACCGAACAGCGTGCCGGTGGCATAGAAATCGAGAGATTCGCTGTACTGCACGTAGCCGATGCCGGCGATGACCAGCATCGCCACCGTCCACAGCACGTCAATCAGGCCGACGTGCCGTGGTGCCGGCAGGTTCGAAGTGGGTTGATAGCCGTTGACCATCTGTTCGTTCGGGACAGACATCGTCGTTTTCTCCTGCGCGGATTAGTCCGGCGCCTCTAGCCCTTGCCGGGCGTCGTGGACGCGTCATTTTGGTCGTTGGACCCGGTCTGACGCATGAGCTCATCGCTGAACTGGGCGAAGGCCTGGTCGAAGTCGATGTTCTTGCGGGCATCCGTGCCGGCCACCACTACACGGTGGCGCGTTGACTCCCCATCATCGTTCACGTCGGCCGGTTTGATCAACACCCAGAGCCGACGGTAATGAATGTAGAACAGCATGAAGATGCCCAAGGTCAGCATCAGCGAGCCCAGGTACACCCAGAACATGCCCGGCGCCCGGGTGATCTCCAGCCCGGTCGACTGGATGTGGTTGAAGCCGGTGGGCGCGACGAAGATCGGCGAGCCATAGTTGGGAATGACCGTGACCACGTCGAGTGCCTTCTCGAAGAAGTCCTCGTCGCGATCGCCGAATTCCTCGACCCCCTGATCCTGCAAGGTCTCCATGTAGGCGCGCATGAGCACCGACTGAACCACTCGGAACGAGGATTCGCGCGCCTGCTCGGCCATTTCAGGCGGCATGTCGCGCTCGGCCATCTGCTGGTCGACCTGCTCGGTCAGCGCGGAGAAGCCCTGCTCGACGAAGGTCTCGACCATGCCGGCGATTGAGCGGGCAGCCGAACTCTGGGCCGCGCCACCCTGACCACCCTGCGGGGTCTGCGCGACCAGGTCGGCGGCAATGCGGGTGATTTCGTCGCGGTCCTTGAGCGTGGCGTAGAACGCCATGAAGGTTTCGATCGAATCGTTGCGATCGGCCGGAATGAACAGGAACTGCTGCTGGGCACCGACCTCCGGGGTCACGCCGCTGAGGAAGTACTTGGTGCCGTCGAACTCGACCGGCTGGAAATAGTTTTCGTACTCGATCGCCTCGCCGGCGGCGTCACGCAGGCGGAAGGTGACCGACGGGCCGAAGTTGGTGTTCTCGCGGCTGCCGTCCGGGCCCTCGGTGGGGTTGACGTTGAACAACGAGAAATCGCGGAATTCGAGCTTGTACTTCTCGCCGTTGAACTCGAAGGTTCGTTCCTGATTGACGGTGCCCTCGAGCGCTTGCTTGGTGCCAGCCTTGCCGAACAGCTGCCAGGCATCGAACTCTAGTTCCGTCCCACCGTCGCCGAAGCTCGACTGGAAGATGTTGTAACCCTTGTAGCGCAGCGGGTGATTGACGCGGATGGTCTCGTCGATCGATTCGCCGGTTTCCTTGTCGGTGAGTGTGATCTTGGAGTTGAAGGACTTGGGCATGCCGGTGTCGTAGAACTCGACGAAAAAGTCCTCTATCTCGATCTTGAACGGCAGGTTCTGCACCACGTAGCCGTCCTTCAGACCGATGAAGGCCACGTCGCCCCACTTGCCCTCGGGGATGTTCACCGAGCCGCGAAAGCCGGCCAGTGAACCCGGCGGCAGGTGAGATTCCTGGGGCACCTGGCTGACCGGCAGGTCGCGGGTCTCGACCTCGACCACGCCCAGCATGTTGAGCGTCTTGAGGTACATCTTGCTGTCGATCAGTCCGCCGACCAGGATCACCACCATCCCTAAGTGGGTAAGCACGTAGCCGATGCGGTTCATGCCGCCCTTGCGCGCGGCCACCAGGGTTTCGCCCTCGCGTTCCTTGACCCGCGCCTTGTAGCCCAGTTGGGCAAACAGCCCCTGGGTGCGCTCGACGATGGTCGTGGCGGGGAGATCGCTCTCGTACTGGCGGGAGTGACGGAAGGCACGCAGCGACTTGTCCTGCGCGTTGAGGCGGAAGCTCTTGATGTCGCGCATGAAGCCCGGCGTGTTGCGGATCAGGCAGGCGCTGGTCGAGGCGAGCAGGAACAGCAAGATGGTGACGAACCAGCCGGCCGAGTAGACGTCGTAGAGCTTGAGGGCATTGAAGGCCTCGTACCAGAACGGGCCGAACTCGATCAGGTAGTCGTTGACCGGCTGGTTCTGCTGCAACACGGTGCCGATCACCGAGGCGATCGCCAGGATCGAGAGCAGCGCGATCGCCAGGTTCATCGACGTGAGCCAGGTGTACAGGCGCGAGCTCAGGCTGCGGCGGCGTTTGCGGGCGGTTTGGGCCTGGGAGGTCATCGGCTAGCCTTCGCGGGATCGGATAGGTTCATGGCGACTGTCGGCATCGGGATGCGTTCGCCAACGTATTCAGGCGTCTCGCCGCCGCCCGGGTGCCCCGACAAGCGGCGGCCCGGGCGGTACGGTGACGTGTTGGCGCTCAGTCGAGGCTGGCGATGTGTGCGGCCAGTGCGTCGATTTCGTCGCCGGTCAGCTCGGCGGCCAGCGGGGCCATCAGGGTGGCCTGGCCATGGGCGCGCGCGCCGCTGCGGTAGTCCTTGAGCGACTGGGCGACGTAGCCGGCAGTCAGCCCGCGCAGGGCCGGGAAGCCGGCCGGCTGGTTGCCGAGCGCTTCGCTGTGGTGACAGGCGGCACAGGCGGCGACGTTTTCGCGACCCTGATGGTACAGGTCCGCGCCCAACGCCGAACCCTCGTCGGCGGGGCTTGCCACCTTGCGCTCCTGGGCGGCGTAGTAGGCGGCGATGTCCTGGATCTGCTGGTCGCTGAGACCGGAGGCCTGTCCATTCATGATGGCGTTCTCGCGCTTGCCGTCACGATAGGCGGTCAGTTGCGAGGCGACGTACTTGGCCGGCTGGCCGGCAAGCGACGGGAAGGCCGGGTTGTTGCTGTTGCCCTTGTCGCCGTGACAGGCGGCGCAGGACTGGGCTGCCTCGCGGCCGGCCTTGATCGAGCCGGCCTCGCTGGCCTGTGCGGCGCCGGCGAGAAAGGAAAGCCCCATCAGCATGCCGGCGGCGAAACGGCCGCGACGCGGCATCGGGTGAACTGCTGTCATCATCGCTAACAATCTCGTTGTGGTTCGCGTTCGGCCGGCCCTGGCCTTCATAAAAGGTGTTTCGGAGCGCCCCGATTATAGGAATTCAGTCGAGCAATTCACTGCGGTATTCCCAGATTGGGTCGGGGCGTCGCCAAAACGACCCGTAATCAAACCGCATAAGTCACTCGCTTGCAACCTCCCGGCGTGGCAGGATGCTTCGGGAAGTTCTGCTTGAACCGGATGCTTCACGGCATGCCCTGCAGCCCAGGGTGGTATCGGATTCGTGCCGACCTTCGCTAAGGGAAAACACGGGCTTGGGTCCGTTGATTTTTCCTCCTCCCCTTCAATGCCTGGTTGAACCGCATGACCGACGACGCCACTCGACACCAACGCCGCCTGTTCGACGCCGCCTCCTTCATCAAGAGCGCCCCGCGCCTAACCGACATCGGCGAGGATATCGGTGCCGAGGTCGCCTTCGCCGGACGCTCGAATGCCGGCAAGTCCACCGCGCTCAATGCCCTGGTCGGCCAGAAGGCGCTGGCACGCACCTCGCGCACGCCGGGACGCACCCAGATGATCAACCTGTTCGGTCTCGGCGGGGAGACGGAGGGCGCCCGCCGCCGGCTGGTCGACCTGCCCGGCTACGGCTATGCCAAGGTGCCCGAGCGGGTGCGCCGCGCCTGGGGCGATGCGATGGCGCAGTACTTCGCCGAGCGCCAGTCGCTGGTCGGCGTGGTGGTGATCATGGACATTCGCCACCCGCTCAAGGCGCTCGACCAGCAGATGATCGAGTACGCGACGGCGCGCGGTCTGCCGGTACTCGCCTTGCTGACCAAGGCCGACAAGCTCAGCTTCGGCCAGGCCAAGCAGACGGTGGCACGACTGGCGCGCGAGCATCCCCTGCCCGATGGCCAGTGGATGGCCTTTTCCGGCACCAAGGGCACCCACGTGCGCGAGGTCCGCGACGTGATCAGCGAGTGGCTGGACCGGGCGCCTGACTGAATCGGTGCTGCCAGAGGGCGGCCGGCACGAATCCGGTGCCGCTCAGCGCGTCTCGATCGTCAGGTCGGCGACCAGCGGTAGGTGGTCGGAGATGCGCGGTACGATCGGATCGCGGATCGCCTTGAGTGCGTGGGCGTGCAGCGGGCCGCGAATCCAGATCTGATCGAGCGGCAGCAGCGGGCGCCCGGCGGGGAAGGTGCGTCGCACCGGCAGGCGGGTCAGCTCGCGGTGAAGTACCCGCAGGCTCCTGGCCCGCGGCAACCATTCATTGAAATCACCGGCCAGCACCAGCGGCTCGTCAGGCGACAGCTCGGCGAGTGCCTCGGCCAGTCGTCGCCCCTGCTCGCGACGCTCGACCAGGCCCAGCCCGAGGTGCACCACCCAGCAGTGCAGCGTGCTTTCGGGCAGGTCGATGCGCGCTCTGAGGGCCTGACGGGGCTCGCGGTCGACGTGCGAGAGCTCCAGCGGGGTCTCGGGGTGAATCGGCCAGCGCGAGGCGATCAGGTTGCCAAATCCGGTCACCTCGCCAGGGCGATGCTGGCAGCCACGCTCGTGGGTCGGGGCGAACAGCCAGTGCGGCAGTATCGGCTCAATTGCCCGCAGCAGGCGGTCATCGGCCGGGTCGCTGGCGAGGTTGGCTTCCTGTAACGCCACCACGTCCGGCGCGAGCAGGCGCAACACCCGCGCGGTGCGCTCCGGGGTGTAGCGGCCGCGGTGGTCGATGCAGCTGTGGATGTTCCAGGTCACGACACGCAGCCGACGCCCGGCGTCCGTCATGATGCCCCCGAGGCCTGCTCGCGCAGGGCCAGCCACCGTGACAGCCCCCAACCGATGCCGATGAATGCCGCGGTGATCAGTACCAGCACGCCGATCGTGGCCGGCGAGGGATCGAGCAGCGTGCGCAGCAGCTGGTCGGAGAAGATCGTCAGCGCCACGGTGCCCGGAACGAGCCCGGCCAGGCTGCCGATCAGGAAATCGCGGAAACGAATCCGGCTGGCGCCAGCGACCAGGTTGACCACCGCGAAGGGGGCCAGCGGCACCAAGCGCAACGAGAACACGGTCAGGATGCCGCGGCGGGCCAGGGTGCGAGACAACCGATCGAGCCGTTTGCCTGCCAGCCGGCGCAGCGCCTCGGCACCGAGGAACTGGCCGACGAGAAACCCGGTCAGTGCGGCGGTCACCAGCGCGCCGTAGGCCAGGCCGAAACCGGCCCAGGCCCCGAACAGCAACCCGGCGGCCACCACCACCGGCGTCGCCGGCACGCCCAGCAGCAGTCCGATCACGGCCAGCCCGAGGAAGGCCCAGGTGCCGCCGGGGGCGTCGCGGAGATCGGCCAGTCGATCGATCAGTTCCCCGGGGGCCAGCGCCTCGCCCAGCGGGGTGAATTTGAGCATGGCGGCGATCACCACGAACAGCGCGATCAACAGGGCAAAGGCGGCCGCCTTGCGTCGCACCGGCCCACGCGACTTCTTCTCGATGAACATGTCGATCAGTTCCTCTGGTGGGCGGGCACGTTCGGGGTCGATGACCGCGGCATCGGGCACCTGGCGGTCGATGGCCGGGTCGAGCGTGATGGTCAACGGTTCGAGCCAGCGCTCGGTCCCGGGGCGGTTGAGCGCGTCGATCGCCGCGGCGACCGAGCCGTGTTCGTCCTCGGCGGCCGCGACTGCCGCCGGCGTGGTGCCTAGATGCTCGGCGAGCAACTCGCGGCGCATGGCGGCGATGGCCGCGCGGCTTTCCTCGCGATCGCCCAGCACGGAGAGGTTCAATTCGCTGTCAAAGCCCATGGAGCGATTCGAGGTGTTGGCCGAGCCGAGGTTGATCTCGTGGTCGTCGCCGATCACCAGCTTGGAGTGCAGGCTCACCATGGCGGGCTCCAGGCCGGCCACGGCCGGGTAATAGATCCGCAGGCGGTCGTGCCGATCGGCGGTGCGCAGGCGCTCGATCAGGCGGGCGCGCAGCACGTCCATGGTCACGCGTTCGAGCCAACCGTCCTTTTCCCGCGGCAGCAACAGGATCACCTCAGGGCCGGACTCTTCCTCCAGCCGTGCGATCAGCGCCTCCCCGATCCGGTGGCTGGTGAAGTACTGGTTCTCGATGTAGATACAGTCGCGTGCCTCGCCGATCAGTCGGCATAGCCGGGTCTCGATCTCGCGTACCTCGGTCTGATCACGCCAGGCGGGCAGTGTGCGTGCAATGCCTACCCGGGCATCGTCGAGGACGACGGCGACGTGCTCGGCCGGCCAAGGTGCGGGGTGATCGGTCTCGCTGGGCGGGTCGAGGTGCTCTCCGGTGGCCCGCTGCCAGCGCGCGCGCGTCAGCTCGCCGAGATCGCGGCAGATCGGCCCGGTTACCGCGAAGGCCAGGTCATGGAACGGCGGGTACGGCTGGCCGTCGGGATCGCGGCGCAGTGACTCGTCCGCGGCGTGGGCGCGCCGGTCCCAGCGCCACTTGGACGGGTCGAAACCGCCGATCAGCGCTGCCCGGTCGTCGATGACCAGCATTTTCTGGTGCTGCGAGGCGCCCATGGGGTGTTCGCCGTCGTATTGCACCTTGAGGCGCGGATGGCGGGCCATCGGGCGCGAGAATAGCGGCAGCCATTCGCGCTCGAAGGCGTAGATCATGGCGAAGTCCCAGGGGAGCAGGTGGATCGTCAGCCCCGGGTTGCTCTTCAATGCCTGGTGCAGCACGGCGGTCAGGTGACACGGGGCCTGATCCGCCTCGCAGGGGCGGTGCATCTCGACCCGGCTGTCGATGTCCCAGCAGAGGATGATGGCCTGGTGGCGGGCCTGCGCGAGCATGTCGGCAAACGCCGGGAACCAGTGCTCGCCATCGATCACCAGGCCGAGGCGATCGGCCCGGCCGGTACGCCAGAAGCCCTCATCTGTCGGGGCAACCTCATCGTTGGTGTCGGTGGTCGTCATGCAGGCGCTTTCGCCTCCGCTGCGGGTGTCGGGTTAGATCGTAGTTCAATCGGCGATAGTCGCCCGGCGGCGGCCGGAATTGTCAGGCGGTCAGTAGCGCCCACCAGGTCAGTGCCGAGATCGAGAGCCAGGTCACCGGCAGGGCGAGCAGGATTCCGCGTAGCGGCAGGCACCCGCACCGGGGCACGCGGGCCATCAGCAACAGACCGATGGTGGCAATGGCCGTGGGATCGGGCGCGACGGCAAAGAGTTCCGTTCCCGCCAGCGGGCGTCCACCGGCAAGCCAGGCGATCGGGTGGAGCACCAGCCCCCAGAGGGCAAGTCCCAGCCCGACCCAATGACGGGCCTGTCGCGGGCGGGCAAGGGCGAGCCCCGATCCGAACGCGGCCAGCGCCAGCAGCATGACGGCTTGGCCTGCGAACAGGGCGGCAAACCAGGGCGCGGCCAGGTTGATCTGTGCGTACAGCCCGAAAAAGCGCCATGCCACCCAGCCCCAGGCGATGGCAAGCAGCCCGGCTGCCAGCCGGTGAGCGACGTGGGTGCGTGAACCGGCCAGTACCAGCATCGCCACGCTCAGGGCGGCGAGCAGCAGATGGCCGGGCCAAAGGGCGTCGTTCACCCGCTCGAACAGCCGGGCATAGATGGCCGGCGAGAACATCAGCAGGTCCGAGAGGCGGTAGCTGAGCCAGGTTTCCATGGGCTTCCTAGAGCGAGCGCAATTGTTCGATCATGCGACGCCGCAGTGCCTGGTCGGGGAGTGGTCCGCGCAGTGCAGCCATGTTTTCCCGCATGTGCTCGACCCGGCTGGTGGCGGGGATCGCGCAGGTCACGGCTGGGTGGGCGATCAGGAACTTGAGCAGGTAGTCGGCCCAGTTCGCCAGCCCCGCCTCTCGCGCCCAGTCGGGGAACGGGTGGCGCTTGACCCGATCGATCAGGCGTCCGCCCTGGAAGGGGCGGTTGGCGATGAAGGCGATGTCCCGCTCCTCGGCCAATGGCAGCAGGCGGTCTTCGGCCTCGCGGTTGGCCAGGCTGTAGCTGGCCTGGACGAAATCGATCGGCCACTCGCGCATGATCCGCTCGATGTCGGCGTGCCGCCGCCCATGCGAGGTGGTGATGCCGACGAAGCGCAGCCGGCCTTGCTCGCGCATCTCCAGGAGGTGCTCGAGATGGGGCTCCCAGGCGACCAGGTTGTGCACCTGCATCAGCTCCATGCGCTCGAGGCCCCAGCGACGCTCCGACTGGGCGACCTGCTCGGTGGTGGCGTCCCCGTCCGGGGTCCAGACCTTGGAGGCGGAAAACACGGGCGGCTTGCCGCCGATCTCGGCCAGCGCGTGACCGACGACCGCCTCGGCCGAGCCGTACATGGGCGAGGAGTCGACCAGTGCGCCACCGGCCTCGAGGAAGGTGCGCAGCACCTCCGTGCGTCCGGCCCGGGCCTCGGGGTCCGAGCCGACGTTGAAGGTGATCCAGGTGCCCATGCCGATCGCCGGCAGGTCGTGGCCGTCCGGCAGGCGCCGGGTGATGATGTCCCTGCCTTTCGGCTTGTCCTGGCCGAACGTGACGGGCAGCCAGCCGCCCCCCAGGCCGGCGGCGGCCAGTTGCAGCATGCGCCGTCGAGACAGGTCGGGGTCTGACATGGCCGGGCCTCCCGTGTGCGTCGAGGCTCCCCCGATGACAGCGGGGGGACTGGTTTGACCATAGTCGCCACGTGAGCGAGGGGCCAATGGTTTTCCCTCGGTGTTGAGTAAGCCATCACGACCGGTTTAATGCGCCGTTGGTGGAAATGGCCGCGTTATTGAAAACAGAATATTCAAATATTTGATAATGCTGGCTTTAAGTCTGATTTCAGTCGCTGCTTTGACGGCGTTATGCTGACCGGCCAATAATGACCACACCGGTTTTGTGGTCTTGTCGCGGTGGACCACGGAGCGTACTTCATCAACAGCCGAGCGGTTGGCGGCTTTCTCGACCAGGGATGGGTAAAAGCCAATGGGGAACAACGGGCAGTTGTCGGGGCAATCATCGGGGCGAAAGGCGGCAGGCCCTCTCGCTCATGTGATCGGCTGGTTCCGATCCCTGCGCGCGCTGATGCTGGTCGTGGCGTTGGTGGTCTCGGTGGCGGTCACCGCGGCGGTCTACCTGGCCACCGAGGCGGTCTTCACCCAGGCGGTGCAGCGCGCGTCCGTGCAGAATGCCCGGGTGCTGGCCGACGGCACCTTCAATGCCATGTACCAGATCATGCGCCAGGGCTGGACGCGTGATCAGCTCAACGAGTTTCTCGACTCCCTCAACCAGCGCGCCGACCCCGGTGCGGTGATCAACGTCTATCGCGGCTCGCGGGTCAACGAGCTGTTCGGGCGCCTCGAGCAGCCCGCCCCGGACAAGACCGCCATGGCCGCCTTCGACACCCGCCGAACCCACGTCGAGGCCGGCGACCAGATGGTGCGTTACGACCGCCCCCTGGTCGCCAATGCCGAATGCCTGCAATGCCACGCCAACGCCAATGCCGGTGACGTGCTGGGCGTACTCTCGATCCGCCAGCCGGTCGGTCCGATGATCGAGCAGGCGCACGACGAACTGGTCGACCGGTTGATGCTGATCGTCCCGGCGCCGCTGCTCGCCGCTCTGCTGATCGCGGGGCTGCTCAGCTGGCGGCTGGGCCGCTCGGTCAAGCGTCTCAACCGCTCGATCGAGCAGGTCAACCGGGTCGAGGATCTGGCCGACCTGCGTTTCGCGGGCGCCTCGACCGGCTTTACCGAGTTCGACGACGTGCTCTCCCGGGTCGATGCGCTGACCGACAAGGTCCGCTATGTGGCAATCGACCGCAACCTGCTGGAGTTCGAGATCGGCCTGCTCGAGCATTTCGTCATTACCTCGGACGTGGTGCGCGACTGGCGCCGTTACGTGCGCGACCTGCTCGAGGAGATCAACAAGCAATTCACCGTGCACGGCGTGTTCACCGCCTTCTCGATTGCCGATCGGCCCATCGGCGTGGACGTGTTCTGGCATGGCGAGGTCGACGAGGTGGTCGCCGCCCGTCTCGACCACGAGGTCAGCCGACGGGTGGGCGAAGGCTTCGGTAACCAGTCGCACGAGATCACGCCGCGTCAGCACCCCGGCCGGGAGGGTCCGCCGGTAACCGATGCCGGCCGCCTCGACCTGCACACAAAGACCCTCTCGATGGACCTGCCGCCGATGCGCGGGATGGTGGGACTGATCGTGCCGATGGGCGAGGCGCGCGTGCCGGTGAAAAAGCTGGTGATCGAGTCGATCCTCTCGACCCTGATCAACGTGGTCGGCTCGGTGCGCGCGATCGAGCGCCACACCGAGGACCTCGAGTACTTCGCCACCCGCGACCCGCTCACCCGTCTGTACAACCAGCGCATGTTCTGGTCGCTACTCGACTACGAGATCGGCCGCGCCCAGCGCCACGAGTACCGCTTCGGCCTGATGGTGATCGACCTCGATGACTTCAAGCGGGTCAACGATCGCTATGGCCACGGCTTCGGCGACGACTACCTGCGTCGCGTCGCCGATCTGTTGACCACCAGCCTGCGTGACGGCGATATCGTCGCCCGGTACGGCGGCGACGAGTTCGTCGCCATCCTGCCGGACGCCGACGATGACACCGCCGAGCAGGTGGCCGGCCGCCTGCTCGCCCGGGCCCAGCAGACGGTGGTCGCCGCCCCCGACGGCGAATCGCTCGTCCTGTCGCTGTCGATCGGTCTGGCCGTCGGGCCCGTGGATGCGGCCGATCCTGCCTCGGCGCAGGCGCTGTTCTCGCTGGCCGATCAGGCGATGTACCGCGCCAAGGCCGCCGGCAAGAACCGGCTGGCGGTGGCCAATCGTGACGAGGTGCGGGCCGTCGAGCAGACCGAGGGCGCCTCGGCGGAGGCGATCACCGCGATCGATCCGGACACGGTGTCGGTGGTCTACCAGTCGATCCGGCAGGCGGATGGCGAGGTGGTCGGCGCCGAGGTGTTCGCCCGTGCCCGCGTCGGCGAGCGCTTGGTGCCGGCCGCCGACTTCGTGCGTGCGCTGGGGCGTGACCAGTTGATCGATCGCGTCGACCGGCAGGTGGTCGAACGCGTGCTGGGTGATCCGGCGAACCGCGGTTTCGCCGGCCGACTGTTCTTCAATATCGCCCCCACCAGCCTGATGGAGGCGCGGTTCGTCGACTTCCTGCTGACCGCGGTCGAGCGCTCGACGCTGGCGGCCGGGCAGGTGGTGATCGAGATCAGCGAGAGTCCGCTGGCCGGCGAGATCGGCGCGCTGGCCGGGCCGCTGGCCGACCTGCGCGCCGCCGGGCTGCGCCTGGCGATCGACCATGCCGGCTCCGGGCGCGAGACGCTCAGTTACCTGCGCCGGTTCGAGGTCGACTACGTCAAGATCGAGGCCGACTGGCTGTGCGATCGCAAGGTCAGTCGCCGTGACCGGGCCTTCATCGACGGGCTGCTGACCATCGCCGAGACCCTGGGCGTGACCGTGATCGCCCACAACGTCGAGACCGACGCGCAGGTGGAGTTGATCCGCGGGCTGGCGATCGATCTGATGCAGGGCTATCGCTTCGCCCGCGAGAGTGCCGCCCTGCCGACCGTGCCGACGACGGTCAGCGACCGGGGCGGGCCAGCGTGATGTCGCCGAGCCGCTCGCCGGCCTGTTCGCGCGCCAGGCGCAGGAAGGCGTCCAGGTAGGCGAGCCGGTGCTCGTCGCGGCGCACCGCCAGGTGCATGGTCGCGGTCAGGCCATCGCCCAGCGGACGGGCGACGACCGTGCCCCGGGTGAGCTCCTCGCTGATGGCCCACTTGGGCAGGGCGGCGACGCCATGACCGCTGGCGACCCACTGGGCAATCATCGCGGTGAGCTCCGAGCGGCGTGATCCGGCCGGCTCGACCCCGGCGGGATCGAGAAAGCGGCGGTAGATGTCGAGCCGGTCACGCTCGACCGGGTAACCGATCACCGTCTGGTCGGCGAGCATCTCCGGGGTGATGCGTGTCTCGGCGGCCAGCGGATGGCCGGGGGCGAGCACCAGCACCACCGGGTAATGGAACAGCGGTTCGAAATGCAGCTCCGGGTCGTCGACCGGATCGGAGCTGATCACCCCGTCGAGCTGGCCACGGCGCAGGGCGTCGATGGCATCGAAGCTGAACGACATCGACAGGTCGGTCTCGATCGAGGGCCACTGCGCGCGGTAGTGCTCGAGGGTCGGGATCAGCCAGGTGAAGCAGGAGTGGCACTCCAGTGCCAGGAACAGCCGCCCGGTCGCCCCGCCGGCGATCTGGCGCAGGTCGCGGTCGAGCCGATCCACCTCGGGCAGCACGGTGTCGGCCGCGGCCAGCAGGCGCCGCCCGGCCTCGGTAAGCCGCATCGGGCGCGAGCTGCGCGAGAACAGCGGCGTCTCGTAGTACGACTCCAGCGCCCGGATCTGGTGCGACAGCGCCGACTGCGTCAGGTGCAGGCGTTCGGCCGCCGCGGCCAGCGAGCCGGTCTGCTCGATCGCGCGGATGGTCTTGAGGTGGCGCAGTTCCAGGAACATGGGTGTTGCCTTCGCTCAAAAAAATTGGCCGACCGGGTTGTCCCGCGCCGGCCAATGGGGTTGCGTGGCGAGTGCCTGTCGCGGTCAGTCCGCGCGGGGCGTCTTGAGCGTGACCAGTTCCTCGGCCGAAGTCGGGTGCAGGGCGACGGTGTCGTCGAACTGGCCCTTGGTCAGGCCGGCCTTCACCGCCACGGCAAAGCCCTGCAGCATCTCGTCGGCGCCGTCACCCACCAGGTGCAGACCGGCGACGCGCTCCTCCTTACCGACGCAGACGAGCTTCATCGCCGTCTTGAAGCCGTGCGAGGAGAGCGCGTAGCGCATCGGCGTGAAGGTGGTCTCGTAGATCGTCACCTGCTTCTTGCCGAAGCGCTCGACGGCCTGTGGCTCGGTCAGGCCGACCGTGCCCAGCGCCGGGTGGGCGAAGACCACCGTCGGGATGGTCTCGTACTCGAGATGCGCGTCGTTCTGGCCGTCGAACAGGCGGTCGGACAGGCGCCGCCCGGCGGCGATGGCCACCGGGGTGAGCGGGTACTTGCCGATGATGTCGCCGATGGCGTAGATGCCTTCCACATTGGTGTTCTGGTAGGCATCGACCGGGATCATGCCGTTCTTCTCCACCGCGACGCCGGCCTTGTCCAGGCCGATATCGTCGGTATTCGGCTTGCGGCCGACGGCCCAGATCACCTGGTCGAACGGGCCGAGTTTCTCGCCGTCCGCACCGTGGATGATCGTGCCCTCTTGGGTCTTCTCCAGCTTCGAGACCTTGTACGGCAGGTGGGTCTCGATGCCCATCTGGTGCAGGTTCTCGGTGGCCGTCTCGCGGATCAGCGGATCGAACGGCGCGAGCACGGTGTCGAGCATGTCTAGCAGCGTTACCTCGCTGCCCAGCGAGCGCAACACGCCGGCCAGCTCCACGCCGATGTAGCCGCCGCCGATGACGGCGGCCTTCTTCGGCAACTCGTCGAGCTCGAAGAAGCCGTCGGAGGTGATGCCGTGCTCGGCACCCGGTACCGGCGGGACCAGCGGGCGACCGCCGGTGGAGATCACGATGTGGTCGGCGGTGTAGGTGGTGCCGTCGACATCGACCTTGTCGCCGCCGGCCAGGCGGCCGTAGCCGTCGATGACCTCGAGCTTGAGGTCCTTGGCGTAGCCGTCCCAGAAGCGATTGATGCCGGCGATGAACTCGCGGCGCTTCCTGGTCAGCGTGCCGAAGTCCACCGCGCCCGGCGCCTCGGGAAAGCCCCAGTCGACGGCGTCCGCCCGGTCGTGGGCGAGGTTGGCGGCGTACCACATGACCTTCTTCGGCACGCAGCCGACGTTGACGCAGGTGCCGCCGAGCGCGGTCGGCTCGACCACGGCGACCCGCTTGCCGTACTGGGACGCGCGCTCGGCGACCGCAAGACCGCCGGAGCCGCCGCCAAGGACGATCATGTCGAAATGCTTGCCACTCATGGATGCCTCCAGAAAGGGGTGTCAGAAAACAGGGTCGGGCGTCATGACCAGTCTGGCAGGCCCGCACCCGGATGGAAGTAAAGCGGCTTTCGTCTGCCTTGCCCTGCGTGGCAGGCGAAAGCCGGCCCGGAAACCCGGGCCGTGTCTCGGCAACCTGGGGCGATCAGTAGCCGTTCTGCTTGAGCCAGGTTTCCACTTCTTCGCTGCCACCGATGCGCTGACCGTCGATGTAGACCTGCGGGACGGTCTCGGTCTGGGCGACGGCACGCAGGGCGCGCAGGTTGACGTCGTCGCCGACGACGATCTCGTCGAACTCCAGCTCCGCGTCGTGCAGCATGCCCTTGGCGCGGGCGCAGAACGGGCAGCCCTTGCGGGAGAACATCATGATCGAGTGCGGCTTCTTGGCGTTCGGCGCCAGCCAGTCGAGCATGGTGTCGGCGTCGGAGACCTCGTAGGGGTCGCCCGGCTTCTCCGGCTCGATGAACATCTTCTCGATGGTGCCGTCCTTGACCAGCATGGAGTAGCGCCAGGAGCGCTTGCCGAAGCCGAGGTCGTCCTTGTCGACCAGCAGGCCCATGCCGTCGGTGAAGTCGCCGTTGCCGTCCGGGATGAAGCGGATGCGGTCGGCATCCTGGTCCAGGGCCCACTCGTTCATGACGAAGGCATCGTTGACCGAGATGCAGACGATCTCGTCGACGCCGTGCTTCTTGAATACCGGCGCCAGCTCGTTGAAGCGCGGCACGTGGCTCGAGGAGCAGGTCGGGGTGAACGCGCCCGGCAGGGAGAAGACGGCGACGGTCTTGCCCTTGAAGATCTCGTCGGTGGTCACGTTGACCCAGTCATGGTTCTGACGGGTGCGGAAGGTGACGTTGGGTACCTTCTGGCCTTCACGATTCTCCAGCATGCAAAAGTCTCCTATTTGTCTGAGGGTAAAAACATGGGGACGAAAAAACCGGACCGGGTGGCAGCGATTCGCGCTGGCATCCCGGTGCACGGAAAATCTGGGGTCGAAACCCGCAAATGCAATGCCCCGGGGTGGCCCCGGGGAACATGCCCCACAGGCATGATCCGCCAGCATTGCTTTGAATGGGTTTCAGCTTAGTCGAGGGTTTCGATCAGGGGAAATTGAATTTCCCGATCTTTTCGATAGCGGCAAACTATCGAAAAGTCGTCGGCCAATGGATAGGCGGACAAGCGATCGCTCCGACAGGTCAGTCGGTGGCGGGCAGTTGCTCCAGCGCCCAGAGGGAGTCGAGCGGTTCGCGGCGGCGGATTTCGTAGCAGGTGTCGCCGTCGACCAGCACCTCGGCGGCGCGAGGCCGGGTGTTGTAGTTCGAGGCCATGGAAAAGCCGTAGGCGCCCGCGCCCAGCACGGCCAGCACGTCGCCCTCGGCCAGTTCCAGCTCGCGCTCGTGGCCGAGGAAGTCCCCGGTCTCGCAGATCGGGCCGACGATCTCCCAGGTGCCCGGGCGGCGATCGCCGGCAACCTGGCCGGCGGGGACGATCGCCATGTCGCTGCCGTAGAGCGCCGGGCGCATCAGGTCGTTCATGGCCGCGTCGACGATGGCAAACGACTTGTGCTCACCGGGCTTTAAGTACTCGACCCGGGTGAGCAGGGCACCGGCCGGTCCGGCGATGAAGCGGCCCGGCTCGATCCAGATCGGCAGCTCGCGGGCCAGCGGGTCGGCGTCGACCACCGAACGGATCGCCTCGATCCAGTCGGCGGCCGCCGGTGGGGTCTCGTCGGTGTAGCGGATGCCGAGCCCGCCGCCGAGATCGAGGTGCTGGAGGGTGATGCCTCGCTCGGCCAGACGGTGGGCGAGCTTCATCACCCGCTCGGCGGCATCGCGAAACGGGCTGACGTCGGTCAGTTGCGAGCCGATGTGGCAGTCGATGCCGGTGACCTCGAGTGCCGGGTGGGCGTGGGCCCACTCGTAGAGCGGCAGCGCCTCGTCGATCGCGACGCCGAACTTGTTGTCCTTGAGCCCGGTGGAGATGTAGGGGTGCGTGCGGGCGTCGACGTCCGGGTTGACGCGCAAGGAAATCGGCGCGACTTGCTGCATTTCGGCGGCAATATCGGCAATACGCTGCAATTCCGCCTCCGACTCGACGTTCAGGCAGCCGATCCCGGCCTCGAGCGCGCCGCGGATCTCGTCGGCCGACTTGCCCACGCCGGAGAAAACCGTCTTGCCCGGGTCGCCGCCGGCAGCCATCACGCGGGCCAACTCGCCGTAGGAGACGATGTCGAAGCCGGCCCCCAGTCGCGCAAGCACGTTGAGGATGCCGATGTTGCTATTGGCCTTGACCGCGTAGCAGATGCGGTGGGCCCGATCGCCGAAGGCGGCGGTCAGGGCGTTGAAGGCCGATTCGATCGCGGCGCGCGAGTAGACATAAGTGGGTGAGTCGAAACGCTCGACGATCTCGCCGGCGCTGACCTGCTCGATCAGGAGATCGCCGGCATCGTTGCGGGAGAAGAAGGGGGGCAGTTCGCTCTGGGGCACGTGAAGGCTCCGGGGTCAGTCCTGGTTGGTGGTGTCTGCCGCTGGCGCGGTGTCATCGTCGGTTGCGGCGGCCGGCTCGTCCTCGGGGAGGTAGAGCGGTCCCTTCTGGCCACAGCCGGCCAGCAAAAGGGTGGCCAGTAGCAGCCCGGCACCGAGGCGGCGGGACGATGATGGGGTCGGCGAAGAGCGTTGCATGCGGACTCCGGGGCCCGGCGGGCCGTTGGTACAGCGGTGTTCAAATGGAATCGGGAGCCCCCGATTATGCCTCAAGATGATGGCTCAGGCTGTCGGCTGGCCGCCCAGCGGGCCGGTCGGGGCCTGCAGGCAGGCGATGAAAAAGCCATCGCAGCCGTGGCGATCGGGCCGCAGGCGGATCCACTCGTCCGCGGTGAAGGCGTCTTCGGACAGGCCGTCGAGCGATGGGCGGATCACGCTCCAGCCGGGGTGACGCGCGAGAAAGGCCTCGACGATGGCCTCGTTCTCGGTCGGCCACAGGCTGCAGGTGGCGTAGACCAGCCGCCCGCCGGGGCGCGTGGCCTGGCTGCCCTGTTCGAGTAGTCGACCCTGCGTCTCGGCGAGCGCGTCCCAGTCGATGGCGGCCCAGCGCAACTCCGGGTGGCGTCGCCAGGTCCCCGATCCGCTGCAGGGGGCGTCGATCAGCACCCGGTCGAAGCCGGCCAGATCCGCAGGGAGTGGCTGGGTGGCATCCAGCGCGCGAAGGTCGAGTTCCCTATCGCCATGACGCTGCGCGCGCGTGCGCAGCCGATCCAGACGCTCGGGGTGAAGGTCGCAGGCGGTCAGGCGCAACTGGCCGCGGGCCTCGTCGAGCAGTCCGAGGGTCTTGCCGCCGGCGCCGGCACAGAGATCGAGCACCCGCTCGCCCGGCCGGGCCTCGAGGGCGCGCACCACCCATTGGCTGCCGGCGTCCTGGACCTCGAAGCCGCCTGCCTCGAAGGCGGGCAGGCGGGTCAGGCGTGCGGGTCGCTCGAGTCGGATGCCCAGTGGCAAGCCGGCGATGGGTGTGGCGTCGATGTCGGCCTCGGCCAGCTCGTCGATCAGCGCGTCGCGCTTGCCGTGACGTGGGTTGGTGTGCAGGTCGACGGCCGCGCGGGCATCCAGCGCCTGGGCCAGCATCTCCGGGGCGTCGGGTTGCCAGGCCTGCCATTGCTCGGCGGCGGCCGGGGCCAGGTTGAAACGAACGGTCCGGGGCAGGGAGTCGAACCGCTCGGCGCGGCGCCGCGACAGGGCATCAGCGGTTTTGGGTGTCAATCCGGCCGCCTCGGCGAGCACCGGGTCGAGCGCATCGGCCAGAGACAGGGCGGCGGCGACCCGCGCGGCCATGCTCGGCGTGCTGTCATCGAGCAGCCAGTCGAGCACCCGGCGCTGACGCAACACGAACAGGGTCAGTTCGCGCACCCGTTCGCGATCCCGCCGACCCATCTTGCGTCGCGCGGCCAGTTCGCGTTGCAGGCTGCGGTCGGCGGGCAGGCCCTGTTCGGTGATGCGCTCGAGCAGTTCGGCGGCCAGCTGCAACTGGGCCGGGAAGGTGCGCCCGCGGGGCAGGTCGGGGGCGGGCCAGTCGTCACCGGGTGTCGGGTGTTGGGGCGGGATCGAGTCGGTCATGGGGTGCTCGGCGGTCAGTGAGGCTGGCGTTTGGTAGTATCTCACGATCTCGCATGCCCCTGATCGGGGGGCGATTCCATTAATAGGACCATGTCATTTCAATGAGTACGCAAGCAAACGAGGCGACTCGGGGCGCGGCAAACGCGGCGGTCGATCTGCACTTCGAGGAGCGCGGCGGCGGTCTGCCGGTGATCATCATGCACGGGTTGTTCGGGTCGCTGTCCAACTGGCGCGGTATCGCCCAGTCGTTGAGCGCGAACTACCGCGTCATCAACGTCGACCTGCGCAATCATGGCCGTTCACCCCACGCCCCGGGACTTTCCTACGAGGCGATGGCCAACGACATCCTGGCGGTGATGGATCGGCTCGGGGTCGAGCGCGCCCATCTGATCGGGCATTCACTGGGCGGCAAGCTCGGCATGGTGCTGGCCGACCGCCACCCCGAGCGGGTCGCCCGGCTGGCCGTGGTCGATATTGCGCCGAAGTGGTATCCGCCCTGGCACAAGGATGTCTTCGCCGCGCTGGATGCCGTTGACCTCGAGACGCTTGAGTCGCGGGAGCAGGCGCGCCAGCAGATGGCCGCGCACGTGTTCGAGCCCGAGGTGCGGTCTTTCCTCGCGGCCAACCTCGAGCAGGTCGACGGCCAGTGGCGCTGGCGCTTCAACCTGCCCGAGCTCAAGGCGGCGTACGAGCAGACCTCGGACATGCCCGCGCTGTCGGGCTTCTACCTCGGGCCGGCGTTGTTCATTCGCGGGGCCCAGTCGGCCTACATCGAAGCGGGAGACGAGGAGCGCATCGCCCGCGACTTCCCGCAAAGCTGCATCGTCACCCTGGAGCAGGCGCGTCACTGGCCGCACATCGAGGACACGGCCGGATTCCTCGATGCGGTCACCCGCTTTTTCGCCCACGGTTGCCACGATTTTCCGGAGCAATCGATCGGCTAATCGCTCCGTGTAGGAAAATTCCTACAAAAGAAATCGAAAAATCCTACGAAACTTTAGGCGATTTCGTCTGTTCAGCCGGCGTCGAGGCGCGCATCATGCACCCGTGCTTGGATGCACAGGGCAGGAAGCCCACCCGGCCAGGAGGCCGAGGGATCGTACGGCGGACAGGATGTCCGCGCAGGATGCACCGGCAGAGGATCTGCCAATTCGGGTAGTCGGGTTCGCCCGACGCGCGCACGGCGCTCTTTTAAGGAAGCGCACCGTAAACAACCGGACCTCAGGATAGAGTCCAGGTTTTTTGCGGGCCGCCAGGAAGGCCGCGGCGCGTTCGGCAAGGATGCCGGGCCCGGGTAACGGATCTTAGCCAAGCGCCCAGGACGGGTGCTGCCACGGACGGCAAGGGACGATTCCGCGCAGGACGCGCGCTCGATGCAGGATGGCATCGCTGAAAAGAACGGTGGTAGACGCCGGCAACAACAAGAAACCGCAGGAACGGTCAGCGGCGAGACAAGAATCAACAGGATCGGCAGCGGATACTGCCTCTGTCTTAAGGAAAAGCACTCGCCACACCGGACCCAGGGATTGGGACCCACGATTCCGCGCAGGGACAACGCGCCGGATCCATGCCGCAGGGCAGGATCGCTTCCCGGCCAGGAAGGCCCTCCTCCTTTTTCGCGACAGACGACCCAGAACCACCCTCTGAGTGACTCAGAATCGGGTGTTTTTTTGCGTGTGTGTTTCGGCATCCCTGCCCGTCACCCTCCGTGGTGACTCGTAACCGTGCTTGGTTGGTGTCGCCTGCCCGGGGTGCTCCCTGTAACCGTTGGTGGCCGTGCGGCGGCCGTGGTCGATGTTCCTGGTGGCCTGTCCCCGCGCGGCGGGGTAGACTGCGCCCGCCATGAAACTCGACGCCTTCGATTATCACCTGCCCCCCGAACGGATCGCCGCCCGCCCGGCCGAGCCGCGCGAATCGGCGCGCCTGCTGGTGTTGCCGGCGGTGGGCGAGTTCGATCATCGCCAAATCGGCGATCTTCCCGACCTGATCGCGCCGGGTGACCTCCTGATCCTGAACGATACCCGCGTGATTCCCGCTCGTGCCTTCGGGCGCAAGGTCTCCGGCGGCAAGGTGGAGTTTCTGCTCGAGCGCCTGCTTGATACCGACCGAGCCCTGTGCCATCTGCGCAGCAGCCGCTCGCCACGGGTCGGCGCCGAGTTGATCATGGAAGGCGGTGCTCGACTCGAGGTGATTGGTCGGGACGGGGCGCTGTTCGAGGTGAATCTGCTCGCCTCCAGCCCCATGGACGGCATGCTGGGCTGGCTGGACGAGCACGGCCACATGCCGCTGCCCACCTATATCGAGCGCCCGGACGACGACCAGGATCGCCACGATTACCAGACGGTGTTTGCCCGCCGCGAGGGGGCGGTCGCTGCCCCTACCGCCGGGCTGCATTTGACCGAGGCGCTGCTCGAGCGTCTGCGCGCCCAGGGTGTCGAGACGGCCTTCGTTACCCTGCACGTGGGTGCCGGCACCTTCCAGCCGGTGCGCAGCGAGACCATCGAGGCCCACGAGATGCATCGCGAATGGACCGAGGTGCCGCAGGCAACGGTCGAGGCGGTCGCCGCGGCCCATCAGCGCGGCAATCGCGTGATCGCGATCGGCACCACGGCGGTCCGTGCGATCGAGACGGCCGCCCGCGCACACCCGGAGCAAGCCGCTCGCGGCGAGATCGGTCCCTTTGTGGGTGACACCCAGCTCTTTCTCTATCCCGGCCAGCCGCTGCACGTCATCGACGCGATGCTGACCAACTTCCATCTGCCGCGCTCGACGCTGCTGATGCTGGTCTCGGCGTTCGCGGGGCGCGAGCGGGTGCTGGCCGCCTATCACGAGGCCATCGAGCACGGCTATCGCTTCTATTCCTTTGGTGATGCGATGTTCATCGAGACCAGTGCCGACGTCGGGGGCGCACAGATCGCATGAAATTCGAACTGCATGACTGCACCCGCGCCAAGGACGATGCCGAGCGCCTCGCCGGCCCGCGCCGGGGCCAGATCCGCTTCGCTCGCGGGGTGATCGACACGCCGGCGTTCATGCCGGTGGGCACCTACGGCACGGTCAAGGCGGTTACCCCGGAAGAATTGATCGACCTGGGCGCGCAGATCGTGCTGGGCAACACCTTCCACCTGATGCTGCGCCCGGGCACGGAAATCATTCGCCTGCACGGTGATCTGCACAATTTCATGCACTGGGAGCGCCCGATCCTGACCGATTCGGGCGGCTTTCAGGTGTTCTCGCTGGCCGACATGCGCAAGATCACCGAGGAAGGCGTGCGTTTTGCCTCGCCGGTCAACGGCGATCGCGTGATGCTCACCCCCGAATCCTCGATGCAGGTGCAGCACGAACTGGGCTCGGACATCCAGATGATCTTCGACGAGTGCACGCCTTATCCGGCCACGCCCGAGGTGGCCGGTGCCTCGATGCGCCTGTCGCTGCGTTGGGCGGCGCGTTCGAAGACGGCTTTCGAGTCGCTCCGACCGGAAGGTTCGGATCGTGCCCTGTTCGGCATCGTCCAGGGTGGTATGCACGAGCCCCTGCGGCGCGAGTCGGCCGCCGGCCTGGTGGACCTGGGCTTCGATGGCTATGCCGTCGGTGGCCTGTCGGTCGGCGAGCCGCTCGAGGAGCGCAACGCGGTGCTGGAGTTCACCCTGCCCGAATTGCCCGCTGACCGGCCGCGCTATCTGATGGGCGTGGGCAAGCCCGAGGACCTGGTCGAGTCGGTCGCCCGCGGCGTGGACATGTTCGATTGCGTCATGCCGACGCGTAACGCGCGCAATGGTCACCTGTTCACCCGCTACGGCGACGTGCGCCTGAAGAATGCCCGCTTCGCCACCGACATCCGGCCGCTCGACGAAGATTGCGATTGCTACACCTGCCGGCACTACTCGCGGGCCTATCTCAAGCATCTGCACCGGGCGCGCGAGGTGTTGGGGGCGCGGCTGTGCACCATCCACAACCTGCATTACTACCAGGTGCTGATGGCCGAGATGCGCGCGGCGATCGAGGGTGATGACTTTGATGGCTTCCGGGCGCGTTTTTACTCCGACCGCGACCGCGGGGTCTAGTCGTTATTTAGGGCGGACAATGTAATCCCCCGGGCTTGTGGCATACTCCGGGGCTGTCTTAAATAACCACGTACGAATAAATCGGGAGCACCAACCACGATGTTCTTTATCAGCGATGCCATGGCCCAGGCGGAAGGGGCCGGTGAGCCGAGCCTGCTGGCGACCTTCCTGCCGCTGCTGCTCATCTTCGCCGTCATGTACTTCCTGCTGATCCGTCCGCAGATCAAGCGTCAGAAGGAACACAAGAAGCTGGTCGAGGCGATCGAGAAGGGTGACGAAGTCGCCACCTCCGGTGGCCTGCTGGGCCGGGTGGTTAACCTGGGCGACACCCTCCTGGTGCTGGAGATCGCCGACGGGACCAACGTGGTCGTGCAGCGATTCGCCGTGACCACGGTCATGCCCAAGGGCACCATCAAGGACGCACGCGAGGCCTGATCCTCGCCATTCCCCAGGGCTCGCCACGGCGGGCCCTCTCGTTTTATCCGCCCGCCGGCCAGGGATGCGTGTCGGCGGGCCGCGTCCCGGTCCACGGGGCGCCTTTCCTCGCGAAGGCCTAGAAGATGAACCGCTATCCCCTGTGGAAGAATCTGATCGTCGTCGTTGTCGTGCTGGTGGGGTTGTTCTATGCCCTGCCGAACTTCTTCGGCGAAGAGCCGGCCCTGCAGATCTCCAAGCGCGACGGCGGCATGGAACAGGCTGCCCTGTCCGAGGCGCAGAGTGCCCTGCGGGCGGCCGGCATCGAGTACAGCCGTGCCGATTTGCAGGACGACTCCGGTCTGATCCGGTTCAACTCCACGGACGATCAGCTCGAGGCGGTCGACGTGGTGCGTGCCGCCCTCGGTGGTGATTACCCCGTTGCCCTCAATCTCGCGCCGGCCGCGCCAACCTGGCTGACCGACCTCGGCGCCTTGCCGATGTACCTGGGCCTGGACCTGCGTGGTGGTGTCCACTTCCTGATGCAGGTGGACATGGGTGCGGCGGTCAATACCGCGCTGGACCGTCGTGTCGATGGCATGCGTGCCGACCTGCGCGGCGAACGCCTGCGTTATGTCTCCGCCGAGGTCACCGACGAGCAGCGCATCCAGGTGCGTTTCCGTGATGCCGAGTCCCGCGACCAGGCCATCGAACAGTTGACGGCCGACTACGAGGATCTCGAGTTCGATTCAGCCGAGATCGACGGCGAGCCGTACCTGACGGCGACGATGACCGAGGAGGGTGTCGAGACCGAGCGCCGCGCCGCCCTCGAGCAGAACATCACCACCCTGCGCAATCGCGTCAACGAGCTGGGCGTGGCCGAGCCGCTGATCCAGCAGCAGGGCGACAGCCGCATCGTGGTGGAGCTGCCGGGCATCCAGGACACCGTGCGCGCCAAGGAAATCCTCGGCGCGACGGCCACGCTGGAATTCCGCCTGGTCCACGGCTCGCCGGCTGACTGGGTCGACGCCGACGAGTCCGGTAGCGTGCCGCCGCAGGCGCGACTCTATAAGCGCCGCGACGGTGGCCCGGTGCTCTTGAAGCGCCAGGTGATCGTCACGGGCGACCGCGTCACCGGGGCGTCCTCGGGCTTCGATCAGGACTCCGGCTCGCCGGCGGTGTTCGTCAATCTCGACAGCCAGGGCGCGCGCCGCATGGCCGACATCACCGGCGACAACATCGGTCAACAGATGGGCGTGGTGTTCATCGAGAACCGCATCGACACCAAGGTCGACGAGGACGGCAAGCTGAGCGAGGAGAAGAAACTGGTCGAAGAGGTGATCAACGTCGCCACGATTCGTGACCAGCTGGCCAACCGCTTCCAGATCACCGGGCTCGACTCCTCGCAGGAGGCGCGCGACCTCTCGCTGCTGCTGCGTGCCGGCGCCCTGCGTGCCCCAATGGATATCGTCGAGGAGCGCACCGTCGGCCCGAGCCTGGGCGCCGAGAACATCCAGGCCGGCGTGAACGCCGCCATCCTGGGCTTCGTGCTGGTCTCGATCTTCATGATGATCTACTACCGCGTGTTCGGCGTGATTGCCGTGGTCGCGCTGGTGACCAACCTGATCCTGATCGTCGCGGTACTCTCGATGCTGCAGGCGACCCTGACCCTGCCGGGCATTGCCGGGATCGTGCTGACCGTGGGCATGGCGGTGGATGCCAACGTGCTGATCTTCGAGCGCATCCGCGAAGAGCTCAGGAACGGCATGACGCCGCACGCGGCGATGAAGGCCGGCTACGAGCGGGCCTTCGGCACCATCCTGGACGCGAACATCACCACCCTGCTGGCGGCCCTCGCGCTGTTTGCCTTCGGCACTGGGCCGGTCAAGGGCTTCGCCGTGACGCTGTCGATCGGCATCCTCGCCTCGGTGTTCACCGCGGTGATGCTGTCGCGCGCACTGGCCAATCTGGTCTACGGCCGCCAGGCGCGCCTGAAGGGACTTTCCATCTGAGCCGGCCAGGTGCCGACAATCGAATCAGACGAGTGACACCATGAACGTATTTCCAGCCGACGCGCGATTCGACTTCTTCGGCAAGCGCTATTTCGCCTACGCCCTGTCGGCGGCCCTGCTGCTGGTCGCGGTGGGTTCGCTGGCGACCAAGGGGCTCAACCTGGGCCTGGACTTTACCGGCGGGGTGGTGATCGAGCTGGGCTACCCCGGTGGGGCGGACATCGATGCCGTGCGTGAAACGCTCGATGCCCAGGGCTTCGACCAGGCCGTCGCGCAGCTGTTCGGCTCGTCGGAGTCGGTGATGATCCGCCTGCCGCCGACCGACGACAGTCACGGCCGGCTGGCGGACGAGCTGCTGATTGCAATGCAGTCCGAGACCGACGACGTGGAGATGCGCCGGGTCGAGTACGTCGGCCCGGCCGTGGGCAAGGAGCTGTTCAATGCCGGCGGGCTCGCGCTCCTGGTGGTGCTGGCCGGCATCCTCGTCTACGTGGGCTTTCGCTTCCAGGTGCGCCTGGCCGGCGGCGCGATCCTGGCGTTGGCGCACGACCTGGTGGTGGTGCTGGGCATCGTCAGCCTGCTGGGGCTGCGCTTCGACCTGACCGTGCTGGCCGCCTTCCTGGCGCTGGCGGGTTACTCGATCAACGACACCATCGTGGTGTTCGACCGTATCCGCGAGAACTTCCAGAAGATGCGCAAGGGCACCGAGAAGGAAGTGATGAACGCCTCGGTCAACCAGACCATGTCGCGCACGGTCATCACGTCGGGCACCACCTTCCTCACCGCGTTGGCGCTGTTCGTCTTCGGCGGCGAGGCGCTTTACGGCTTCTCGCTGACCCTGCTGCTGGGTATCGCGATCGGTACGTTCTCCTCGATCTACGTCGCCTCGGCGGTGTCGCTGGATATGGGGCTAAAGCGTCAGGACCTGCTCAAGATCGATGACAAGGAGCGGCTCAAGCAGGCCGAGGACAGCGCGCCCTGATCGCTGACCGGCCGTCCCGGCAACCCTGCCCGATCTCGTTACCGGGCGGATGCCGGAAAGAAGAAAGCCCGCATTGAATGCGGGCTTTTTCGTGTCCGGGGTTGTCGCGGCGCGTTATTCGGGGCGGGACACCGAGCGCCATGCCTTTTCGCCCTTGCTGATCGCCTGCAGCATGGCGTGGACCAGCTTGGGGTTGGCGCAGATGACGTTGCCACTGCCGAGATAGTCGTCGCCGCCCTGGTTGTCGATCACCACACCGCCGGCCTCGCGGACCAACAGCACGCCGGCCGCCATGTCCCAGGGCTTGAGGCCGAATTCCCAGAAGCCGTCGAAACGGCCCGCGGCCACGTAGGCCAGGTCCAGCGCGGCCGAACCGGGACGGCGGATGCCGGCGATCGGGCCGTGCAGCGCCCGCAGGGTCGCGATATAGCGCTCGAGGTTCTGGTCGTCGCGAAACGGGATGCCGGTTCCCAGTAACGCGCCGTCCAGCCCCTTGCGCGGGGCGACGCGGATGCGGCGGTTGTCGAGGAAGGCACCGCCGCCGCGCTCGGCGGTGAACAGCTCCTGGTTGACCGGGTTGTAGATCACGCCCAGTTCCAGTCGGCCCTGGCGTTCCAGCGCGATGGACACCGCGTAGTGGCCGATGCCGTGCAGGAAGTTGGTCGTGCCGTCGAGCGGATCGATGATCCATCGAAATTCGGCGCCATCCTGCCCGGCGGCGCCGGACTCCTCGGCGAGGATGCCGTGGTCGGGGTAGGCGCGCAGCAGGGTGTCGATGATCGCCGCCTCGGCCTGGTGATCGACCTCGCTGACGAAGTCGTTGCGCTTTTTCGACTCGATGGTGAGATCGTTGACGCGATCACGACTGCGGGAGATGACACTGCCGGCGGCGCGGGCGGCGCGCACGGCGATATTGAGCATGGGGTGCGGCATAATGGTCTGGTCGGCTCGACGAGCGAATGGTGGATGACGTGCCGTGACACGCGGTTTGCCCGCTGCCAGAGGCGCGTCCGGGCCGGTCGATCGGACCGTGATGCCCGGTCGGGGCGCTGATGTGCCCCGTTCCTCGGATCCGGAATTATACGCGTAAACGCCCCTATGTCAGCCATGCCGCATTCCTCCTCTTCCGTCACCAGCCCATCCGCCGCCACCGGCTCCACTCAGGCCCTTGCGCGGATCGAGATCGTGCTTTGCCAGACATCGATGGCCGAGAACATCGGCGCCGCCGCGCGGGCGATGAAGACCATGGGCCTCTCGCGGCTGGTGCTGGTCGCGCCCCGAGTTGATCGGGCGGCAATTGACGACAAGGCCCGCGCGGTGGCAACGCACGCTGCCGACCTGCTGAATGTCGCGCGGGTGGTCGAGTCGGTCGACGAGGCGGTCGCCGACTCGGTGGCCGTGTGGGCGACCACGGCGCGGACGCGCAGCTTGGCCCTGCCCTTGCTCGACGGACGGGCGGCGGCGGCCGAGGTCATGCGGCAGGTCAGCTTGCTGCCGACCGACTCCCCCGGCCGGGTCAGCATCCTGTTCGGCGCCGAACGCACCGGGCTGACCAACGAGGAGTTGGGCGTGGCGGATCATCTGCTTGCGCTGCACGCCAATCCCGACTACCCCGTGCTCAACCTTGCCCAGGCGGTCCAGCTGGTGGCCTACGAGCTGTTCCACGCCTCGCGCCAGCCGGAACCGCTGGAGTCCGGCGGCGAGCCGCCGGCCCGCAAGGCCGAGCTTGCTACACTCTGCGCTCGTCTCGAGGCGGCGCTGGCCGAGCGCGACTACTTCCCCGGCGATGGCGTGGCGGAGACCGAGCGACACGCCCGTCGCCTGATGCAGCGCCTGCGCGTGATGCTCAACCGGGCCGCGCCGCGCCGCGACGAACTGCAGATCCTGCAGGGCATGCTGACCGCGCTTTCCCGGGAGCGGCGTGGCGGGACGGATTGATCGATAGATTGCGGAGCAAGTGCATGGGTTGGTGGAAAACGATTCTCGATGACGTCGACAGCGTGTTCGACCGCGACCCGGCCGCGCGCAGCCGCTGGGAGATCGCGCTGACCTACCCGGGTCTGCACGCCGTCTGGTGGCATCGCGTCGCCCACGCCCTCTGGCGGCGCAACTGGCGCCTGCTCGCCCGGCTGATATCCAACGTCAGCCGCTGGCTGACCGGGATCGAGATCCATCCCGGTGCCGAGATCGGACGGCGCTTCTTCATCGACCACGGCATGGGTGTGGTGATCGGCGAGACCGCCGAGATTGGTGACGACTGCACCCTGTATCACGGCGTAACGCTGGGCGGGACGACCTGGCGGGAGGGCAAGCGTCACCCGACGCTGGGCGCCGGCGTGGTGGTCGGGGCCGGGGCGAAGATCCTCGGGCCGATCACCCTCGGCGAGGGCGTGCGGGTCGGCTCGAACGCCGTGGTGCTCAGGGATGCGCCCGACGGCGCGACCCTGGTGGGCATCCCCGCGCGCATGGTCGAGCAGCGCGCCGAGCAGAACGAGACCAAGCGTCGCGTGGCCCAGCGCCTGGGGTTCGATGCCTACGGGGTGGCCCGCGACATGCCTGATCCGGTGGCGACGGTGGTCGATCGCCTTTTGGACCACGTCCAGACGGTCGACGGCCAGCTCGACGAGATGGCCGACGCCCTGCGCTCGCTGGGGGTGGATGTCTCCCGACCGAGTCGTCCCAGCCTGGATGGCTGCCACCTCGACGAGGAAGACGGGCTGGTCAATTGCGGTCGCGACGAGCCGGTCGACGAGATCTCGGATCGGCGCGACTGATCCGGGCGGCGTCCGCCCATGTACAGCGTGGTGTCGCCGGACTATGATGGGGCGACTATCCCCGAGAATCCCGCTCGGGATTGACCCGTTTGGGCGGCCCCGACAGGGGCTGCCGGGAGGTTTGCAATGAGGCTGACGACCAAGGGCCGCTACGCCGTCACGGCCATGCTGGACCTGGCCATCCATGACCGCGGCCAGCCGACGGCACTGGCCGACATCGCGGAACGACAGTCATTGTCGCTCTCCTACCTCGAGCAGTTGTTCGCCCAATTGCGTCGCGGGCAACTGGTCAGCAGCGTGCGCGGGCCGGGCGGAGGCTACCAGCTGGCGCGTGAGCCGGCGCGGATCAACATCGCCGAGATCGTCCACGCGGTCGACGAGGTGGTCGACGTCACCCGCTGCGGTGGCCGCGGCAACTGCCAGGATGGCGGCAAGTGCCTTGCTCATGACCTGTGGATGGGGCTGTCGGCCCAGATCCAGGGGTTCCTCGAATCCATTTCGCTGGCCGACCTGGTGGAGCAGCCCGACGTGCTCGACGTCTCCGCTCGCCAGGATGATCAGCTGCAGCAGACGCGCGACGAGCGTTCCGAGGCCGTCGCGGCCGGCATGCGGGGCATCGGCCCCTGATCCTCTGCACCCGATCTGACGCGGGCGGCATCGCGCGCGCATGGATTGTTTTCCGGTGAATCGTCAAGGAACCTCTGCACGAATAGCCAACGCCTCTGCGGGTCGCCAGGTGCCCAGATGCAAGGCGTAGCGCGCCGCTCAATGGCCGTAGTCATTGGCAAGCGCTGCAACACCGCAGGTGGGTGCCTGGCGCCCGCCCTCCGGGACTTGCCGGCTTGCCCGCCCTCGGTGTTGCCGATTCTCGGCGGGCAACGAGCCCGACTTCGAATCGGCGCCTTGATAGCGAACAAGCCGGTAAGCCAGAGGCATTGGCTATTCGTGCAGAGGTTCCTTAAACTATCGCGCTTTGCTGTCGCTCGCCTCCGGTGAGCGACAGCTTCCTGTTTCCGTTTTCTTTTTCACGTTTCACCGGGGCGGATTGATCCCGCCCGATCAGGAGATAATTTCATGGCCGTAGAACGCACCCTTTCGATCATCAAGCCCGACGCCGTTGCCAAGAACGTGATCGGCCAGATCATCTCGCGCTTCGAAGACGCCGGTCTGTCGGTGGTCGGTGCGCGCATGCTGCAACTGACCCGCGAGCAGGCCGAAGGCTTCTACGCGGTCCACAAGGAGCGCCCGTTCTTCGGTGAACTGGTCGGCTTCATGATCTCCGGCCCGGTCTTCGTCCAGGTGCTCGAGGGCGAGGATGCCATTGTCAAGAACCGTGATCTGATGGGCGCGACCAACCCGAAGGAAGCCGAGCCGGGCACCATCCGCGCCGACTTCGCCGAGTCGATCGACGCCAACGCGGTCCACGGTTCGGACAGCGCCGAGAACGCTCGCACCGAGATCGATTTCTTCTTCAAGCCCGACGAGTTGACCAGCCGCTAAGACCGCTGGCACCTTTTCGGGTCGACATACGGGTGGCCTGAATGACTTCGACCGACGAACGCATCAACCTGCTGGGCTTGGCGCCCAGCCGCCTGCGTGCCTGGTTCGCGGAGATGGGTGAGAAGCCCTTCCGTGCCAACCAGGTGCTCAAGTGGGTGCACCAGCGCCGGGTCGAGGACTTCGACGCGATGACCGATCTCGCCAAGAGCCTGCGCGAAAAGCTCAAGGAGATCGCCTGCATCCAGGCCCCCGAGATCCTGCTCGACCAGGAATCGAAGGACGGGACGCGCAAGTTTCTCGTCGATACGGGCGGCGGCAACTCCGTGGAGATGGTCTACATCCCCGAGGACGACCGCGCGACCCTCTGTATTTCCTCGCAGGTGGGCTGTTCGCTCACCTGTACCTTCTGTTCGACCGGCCGCCAGGGCTTCAATCGCAACCTGTCGACCGCGGAGATCGTCGGTCAGCTCTGGCTGGCCGAACGATTGATCGAACGTCGCTTGCCGACCGGCAAGGCGATCAGCAACGTGGTCTTCATGGGCATGGGCGAGCCGCTCTTGAACGAGCAGGCGGTGGTCGATGCCGCCGAGCTGATGCTCGACGATCACGCCTACGGTTTGTCCAAGCGCCGGGTGACCATCTCGACCTCCGGCATCGTCCCGGCGATCGACCGGCTGGGCGAGCGCCTGCCGATCTCGCTGGCGATCTCCTTGCACGCGCCCAACGACGCGTTGCGCAACGAGCTGGTGCCGATCAACGAGAAGTACCCGCTCGACCAGCTGATGGCCGCCTGCGATCGCTACGCCGAAGTCGTGCCCCACGGCGCGATCATCTACGAGTACGTGATGATCCAGGGCGTCAACGACACCCCCGAGCATGCCGATGAGCTGATCGAGCTGCTCGGCCCGCGCAAGGAGGCGGTCAAGATCAACCTGATTCCGTTCAACCCCTTCGAGGGCTCCGGCTACGAGCGCTCCTCGCGCAACCGCATCGAGCGGTTCCGGGCGCGGCTCAAGGCCGTGGGAATCAACACCGTGCCGCGCAAGACGCGCGGCGACGACATCGATGCCGCCTGCGGCCAGCTCGCGGGCAAGGTGGCCGATCGCTCGCGGCGGCAGGATCGCCTGGCGCAGATGGGCCTCGGCCAGGGCGTCGTGGAGGTGACTCGATGACACACCGTCTCCTGACCCTGTGCGCACTGGTCCTGCTCGGTTTGACCGGCTGCGCGACGACCGGCCTGGAGGGCGACCGTGGCTCGATCGAGCGCCACGTCGGCGAGAATCGCCAGGCCGCCGAGATCAACACCGAGCTGGCCGCCGGCTACATGCGCGAGGGCGAGCTCAAGGTCGCCATGGAGAAGATCCGGCGCGCGATCCGGTTCGACAGTGGCTACGCCCCGGCCCACCACGTCCACGCCCTGTTGCTCCAGCGCCTGGGTGAGGACGAGAAGGCTGGCGATGCCTTTGCCCGTGCCGTGCGTCTCGATGGCGAGAATTCGGACATGGCCAACAACTACGGCGGTTTTCTCTGCTCGCAGGGCGATTACGAGCGCGCCCAGGCGATGTTCCGCCGCGCCTACAGCGATCCCCTCTACGAGACCCCCGAGTACGCCTTGGTCAATTCCGGTCGCTGCTACCAGCAGGCCGGCGATCAGGCCCAGGCCCTGGCCCAGTTCCGCCGGGCGCTGGACGAGGGCGCGCGCCAGCCGGGCGCGCTGCTGGGTGTCGCTCAGGCGTTGCTGGAAACCGGCGAGGCGGACGAGGCAGCCGAGGCGATGCGGCGATACGAATCGCGTCATCGGCACACCTCGCGGTCGCTGGGGATTGCGATTGCGATCGACCGCGCGGTGGGTGACGAGCAGGCATTGAAGAACCACCGCCTGATCCTGCGTGGCCGATTCCCGGACTCGCCGGAGGCCCAGGCACTGGAACAGGGAGGCAGTCGATGAGCGAGCAGGAGCGGCGTGAGCCCGCGGTCGGAGCAACGGCCCGCGAGCCGGGCGAGGCGATCACCCTTGGGCAGGAGGCAGCCGGCCCCAGCGTCGGCGAAAGGATCCGGGGCGGCCGCGAAGCCGCCGGTCTGAGCGCCGCCGACCTGGCCCAGCCGCTCAACCTTGATCTGAAGGTGATCGAGTGCATCGAGCGCGACGAGCTCGATGCTGTGCCAGGCCGTCCATACATCCTTGCCTACCTGCGCGCCTGGGCCGGACAACTGGGCCTCGACGGCGATGAGCTGATCGCGCAGTACAACGCCCAGCGGGCCCCGGACAACGGCGCGGTGCAGGGTGGCATTCACCCCACACTGGATGTCATGGAGCCCCGCGGTGGCGGCTCTGGTCGCCGCTTGCTGGGGTGGCTCGGTATCCTGATCGTGATTGCGATTGTGGTGCTCGCCCTCTCTCGCCTGGACGCCGATCGCGTGCAGGCATGGTGGTCCGACTTGCAGGGTGAGACGACCGAGCCTTCGACCAACTCGGACTCGGTGCCCGTGGACGAGGAGCGTTCGGGGGACGAGCGTCCCGCCATTGAAGGGGCGCTCGACGAGCCCCCGGCACCGCCGACCGAGGCCCCTTCGTCGACCGAGGGTGCGGCTGACGAGACTAGCGCGGGGGCGGCCGAGGGCATCTCGCTGGCACTGCCCGCAGAGCGTCTGGCTGCGATCGGTGCCACGACCGAAGAGCGGGAGCCCGTCGAGAGCGGGTCCGGCCCAACCGTCGGTGAGGGCGAGAACGAATCCAACGCCGATGAATCAACGTCGTCGGCCGCCGACAAGCCGCCGGCCCTGCTGCTGCGTGCCACGGGGGCCGACAGCTGGGTCGAGGTGCGCGACGGCAATGGCGAGCGGTTGATGTACGACGTGCTGGCCGCCGGCGAGGAACGCGAGTTTGCCGATGCCACCGGGCCGTTCTCGCTGGTATTGGGGCAGCCCGAGGGGCTCGAGGTCGAATACCAGGGCGAGCCGGTGGAACTGGGTGAGTCGAGCGGGGATACCGGCGTGCTGCGAACCACCGTGGGGAATTCATGAGTTTTCAACCGGTTCCGGTGACGCGTCGCCTGTCCCGTCGGATCCAGGTCGGGTCCGTGGGCGTGGGGGGCGATGCGCCTATCTCCGTCCAGTCGATGACCAACACCGACACCTGCGATGTCGAGGCGACGGTCGCGCAGATCGAACGCCTCGCCGCCGCGGGTGCAGACCTCGTGCGCGTTTCCGTGCCCAACATGGATGCGGCTGAGGCCTTCGGCAAGATCAAGCAGCGGGTCTCCATCCCGCTGATCACCGACATCCACTTCGACTATCGCATCGCCCTGCGCGTCGCCGATCTCGGCGCCGACTGCCTGCGCATCAACCCGGGCAATATCGGCCGCGAGGATCGTGTGCGCCAGGTGATCGATTCGGCGCGTGACCACGGTATCCCGCTGCGCATCGGCGTCAATGCCGGTTCGCTCGAAAAGGACCTGCAGCAGAAGTACGGCGAGCCCACGCCGGACGCGCTGGTCGAGTCCGCCCTGCGGCACATCGACATCCTCGACCGGCTCGACTACCCCGAATTCAAGGTCTCGCTGAAGGCCTCCGACGTCTGGATGACGCTGGGCGCCTACCGCAAGCTGGCCGACCAGATCGAGCAGCCGCTGCATCTCGGCATCACCGAGGCGGGCGGCCCGCGCGCCGGGGCGGTCAAGTCGGCCGTTGGCCTGGGCATGCTGCTGGCCGAGGGCATCGGTGACACCCTGCGCGTGTCGCTGGCCGCCGACCCGGTCGAGGAGGTCAAGGTCGGCTGGGACATCCTCAAGTCGCTGAAACTGCGCAGCCGCGGCGTCAACTTGATCGCCTGCCCGTCCTGCGCCCGCCAGGAGTTCGACGTGATCAAGACCGTCAACGCCCTGGAAGAGCGCATCGAGGACATCGACCTGCCGATGGACGTCGCCGTGATCGGCTGCGTGGTCAACGGGCCCGGCGAGGCCCGCGAGGCGTCCATCGGCCTGACCGGAGGCCAGCCCAATCTCCTCTACGTCGACGGCAAGCCCTCGCGCAAGCTGACCGAGGAAGAGTTGGTCGACCAGATCGAACACACCATTCGCGAGCGCGTTGCCCGGGACAAGGCCGCCCATGAGGCAGCCCACGATTCCAGCGATGACCGATAACCTGATCCCACGATGAGCAAGACGCCCAAGAGCATCCGGGGCATGCACGACGTGCTGCCCGACGACACCCCCGCCTGGCAACGACTGGAGACGACGCTGCGCGAGACCGCCGCGGCCTTCGGTTACGAAGAGATCCGCATGCCCATCGTCGAGCAGACCGCGCTGTTTGCCCGGTCGATCGGCGAGGTGACCGACATCGTCGAGAAGGAGATGTATACCTTCGACGACCGCAACGGCGATTCGCTCACCCTGCGCCCCGAGGGCACGGCCGGCTGCGTGCGTGCCTGCCTGCAGCACGGCATCATCCACAACCAGCAGCGTCGCCTCTGGTACACCGGGCCAATGTTTCGCCACGAGCGCCCGCAGAAGGGCCGCTATCGCCAGTTCCACCAGTTCGGTGTCGAGACCTTTGGTGTGGCTGGCCCGGAACTCGAGGTCGAGCTGATCCAGATGGCCGCCTCGCTGTGGGAACGGCTCGGCATTCAGGACGTGCGCCTGGAGATCAATACCCTCGGCCAGCCGGAGGCCCGGGCCCGCCACCGCGAGGTGCTGGTCGAGTACCTCGAGGGTCACGCCGATCAGCTCGACGAGGAGGCACGCCGACGCCTGCACGAGAACCCGCTGCGGGTGCTCGACAGCAAGAACCCGGCGATCCAGGAGATTCTCGAGGCGGCCCCGAAGCTGGCCGACTATCTCGACGAGGATTCAGCCGCCGATTTCCAGCGGACCTGCGAGCTTCTCGACGCGCTGGGCATCGAGTATCGGGTCAACTCGCGACTGGTGCGCGGGCTGGACTACTACAACAAGCTGGTGTTCGAGTGGGTGACCGAGTCGCTTGGCGCCCAGGGCACCATCTGCGCCGGCGGGCGCTACGACGGGCTGGTGGAACAGCTCGGCGGCCGGGCCACCCCGGCGGCTGGGTTTGCCATCGGCATCGAGCGACTGCTGTCGCTGGCCGAGACGCCGGCGGATGCCGGTCGGGCCGACATCTACGTGATCGTGCCGGAAGTGGCCCGCCAGGGGGCGGGGCTGCGGCTTGCCGACCGGCTGCGTCGCACCTTGGTTGGCCGACGGGTGCAGTGTAATCTCGACGGCGGCAGCCTCAAGGCACAGTTCAAGCGCGCGGATCGCAGTGGCGCCGCGACCGCGCTGATCGTCGAGGACGAGGCCGGCGAGCAGATCTCGGTCAAGCCGCTGCGCGGCGACGGCGAGCAGCAGACCGTCGCCGCGGACGCCCTCGACGGCCTCCTGGCCACTAACTAACGTATTTCGGGAACCCCTATGGTCGCCTCAGACGAAGAACAGATTGAACGCATCCGCGATTGGTGGTCGGAGCACGGCAAGACGGTGATCGCCGGGGTCGTGCTGGGTATTGCCGGCCTGGTTGGCTGGCAGGGCTGGCAGGGCTGGCAGGACAACCGCGTCGCCTCGGCCTCCGCGGCTTTTGCCAATCTCGAGCAGATGGCGGCAAGCGGTGACGGTGACGTGGTCGAGCGGGCGCGTGAAGTTGCCACCAGTCACGACGGCACCAGCTACACCTCGCTGGCTTGGCTGATCGGCGCCGGTGCTGCCGTCGAGAACAACGACCTCGAAACGGCCACGTCCTATCTCGAGCGGGCACGCGAGAGCGCCGATCGGGCCCAGCTGGTCGCGACGGTCGACCTGCGGCTCGCCCGCGTGCTCTGGGCTCAGGACGAGCATGACGCTGCGCTCGAGCGACTGGCCAATCCGCCGGCCGGGTTCGACGGGCTGTTCGCCGAACTGCGCGGCGACATCCTCGCCGAGCGCGGCGACTTGATCGCCGCCCGCGAGGCCTACGCAACCGCCGTCGAGTCGGATGCCGCCAATGGCCTGCTGCAGATGAAGCTCGACAGCCTGCCGGCGAATGTAGAGGAGGCGTCATGATCACCACGCAATACAACCGTTGGACCCTGCCGCTGGTCGCCGGTCTTGTCATCGCTCTGGCCGGTTGCTCGGCACCGCGCGAGCTGGTCAAGCCCACGCCGCTGCAGGAAATCGAGAACGAGAACCCGCCCCAGGTCGCCTGGAGTGCCTCCTCCGGCGGCGATCAGGAGAATCACCTGACCGCCATCGCGCCGGTCGAGGACGAGGGCCGTGTCTTCGTGGCCGGCCCGAAGGGCGACGTGTTCGCCTACGATCTCGAGTCGGGCAAGCGGCTGTGGTCGGTCGATCTCGATGCCGATCTGAGTGTCGGTGGTGGGGCTGGCGAAGGAATCGTCGTCTTCGGCAGCGAGGACGGTCGTGTCTTCGCGCTGGCCGCCGACAGTGGCGAGCGCCGCTGGGATGCCTCGATCCGCAGCTCCGTGGATGCCGCGCCGTCGGTCGGCTTCGGTGACGTGGCCGTGCGTGGCCGTGACGGCACGCTGGCCGTGCTGGACGCCGAGAGTGGAGATGTGCGCTGGCGCCAGTCGAAGAATCCGCCTGCCCTGACCCTGCAGGGGCAGGGCCGCGTGCTGATGTTCCCCGACGCCCTGGCCGCCGGTTTCGATGACGGCACGATCGCCGTTTTCGCCCGCGAGGATGGCCGTGAGCTGTGGAGCCAGGCCGTGGCGCTGCCGACCGGGCGCACCGACGTCGATCGCATGGTCGACGTCGATGCCACACCGGTGTTCGCCGATGGCGTCTTCTACGCCGCGACGTACCAGGGCAAGCTGGCCGCCATGGCCGCCCAGGGTGGCCGCGAGCTGTGGTCACGCGACTTCTCCAACACCAACAACATCGCTGCCGGCGGTCGCGCACTCTACCTGAGCGACGCCGACGGCGTGATCTGGGCCATCGATCGCCGCAGCGGCGATGCACTCTGGCGGCAATCGGATCTCAAGCACCGCGGCCTGACCGGTCCGGCCCTGATCAACGGTTACCTGATCGTCGGTGATCGTGAGGGCTACGTGCACGTGCTCTCGACCACTAGCGGCGCGCTGGTCGGCCGGGCCGATTGGGGCGATCCGTTGATCGACCCGATCCAGCAGGTCGACGGCCAGGGCCTGGCGGTTACCCGCGACGGCAAACTGCGGGCGTTCTCGCTTGACTAATTCTGGCTTTCGCCACCCTACGAGTCCTTTGACGCGATGAAACCCGTTATCGCCCTGGTCGGCCGTCCCAACGTGGGCAAGTCGACCCTTTTCAACCAGCTCACTCGCAGCCGCGATGCGCTGGTGGCCGATTTCGCCGGCCTGACCCGCGATCGCCAGTACGGTGCGGCTCGCCACGAGGAGCGTGACTGGCTGGTGATCGATACCGGCGGGCTGACCGGCGAGCGGGGTGGCATCGAGGCCTTGATGGAGGACCAGGCTTGGTTGGCCGTCGAGGAGGCCGACCTGATCGCGTTTCTCGTCGATGGGCGTGCCGGCCTGACCGCCGCCGACGAGCAGATCGCCGCGGAGTTGCGCCGCGCCGGCAAGCCGGTGCTGCTGGTAGTCAACAAGACCGACGGCGTCGACGAGCACGAGGTGCAGGCCGAGTTCTGGGCGCTGGGCATGGGCGAGCCGGAGTACATCGCCGCCTCGCACGGGCGCGGTATCGGCGGGCTGTGGGAGCGGCTCGAGACCATGCTGCCGCCGGAACTCGCCGAGGAGCCGGCCGAGGAGCCCGAGGGACGAGGCATCACCGTCGCGCTGGTCGGCCGTCCCAACGTGGGCAAGTCCACCCTGACCAACCGGTTGCTGGGCGAATCGCGCGTACTCGCCTTCGACGAGCCGGGCACCACCCGCGACTCGATCAAGATTCCCTTCGAGCGTGACGACAAGCCCTACACGCTGATCGACACTGCCGGGGTGCGGCGTAAGTCGCGCGTTGGCGAGGCGATCGAGAAGTTCAGCATCGTCAAGACCCTGCAGGCGATCGACGCGGCCAACGTCGTGATCCTGGTGCTCGATGCGCACACCGGCATCACCGAGCAGGACCAGCACCTGCTGGGCTTTATCAACGAGCGCGGCCGGGCGTTGGTGATCGCGGTCAACAAGTGGGACGGGCTGGAGTCGGACATGCGCGAACGCGTGGCCTCGGAGATCGAGCGCAAGCTCGGTTTCATCAACTACGCCGAGATCCACCGCATTTCCGCCCTGCACGGCACCGGCGTGGGCCATCTGTTCGAGAGCGTCGATCAGGCCTATGAGGCCGCGATGCGCTCGATCTCGACCAACGCGCTGACCCGCACCCTGAGCGCCGCCGTGGAGCAGCACCAGCCGCCGCTGGTGCATGGCCGGCGCATCCGCCTGCGCTATGCCCACCAGGGCGGCAGCAACCCGCCGATCATTGTCATTCACGGCAAACAGACCAAGCGCCTGCCGGGGCATTACCACCGCTACCTCGAGTCCTACTTCCGCCGCGAACACGACCTGATGGGCACCCCGATCCGGATCGAATTCCGCACCGACTCGAACCCCTACGAGGGCAAGGTTGACCGCCGCACCCCGCTGCAGAAGGTCAAGCAGAAGAAGGCCGAGGCTCGCCGTCGCTCAAAGGGGCGTGAGCCGCGCAAGGGCTGAGTGCGGTGTGGCCCCGCAGGGGCTGCTCCGTCAATAGCCCGGTCCGTCGAGGTTGGCTGCCAGGTCGGCGTGGGACACGCGCCCGCGGCACGTTTCCCCTGCAGGCAAGCTCCCACAGTAAGGTGCTGCCAAGCGCTTGCGGGGACCCCATTGTGGGTGCGTACCCCGCGCGCGAAGGCCGCCCCAGCGGCCGCCCCGGCCACGGTACGACAGGCTGAGCTTCCAGCGCTCAGCCCTCTCGTCTGACCGCCTTCCCCTCGAACCCCTCGACCCACATCCGGGTCGCCCCGCAGACGCCCACCGGCATGGCGAGGAAGTTCGCCACCGGCACCATGGTCATCAGCGTCATCAGGCTGCCGAACCCGAGCGTCAGCGCCGGACGTTGGCGCAGGCGGCGGCGTTGTTCGGCGAACGACAGGCCGTGATTGCCGGCCGCGTTATCCACATATTCCAGGCTCATCATCCAGGCCGAGAAGACGAACCAGGCGAACGGCGCCAGCAGGTTCAGGCCCGGGATGAACCACAGGATCACCAGCGGGATCGCCCAGGCCGCCAGATAGAGCAACCGGCCGACCTCGCCGGCCACTGCGCCAACCGCCCCGGCAAGCACGCCCTGGCCGTCTTCGGGCGGTGGCTCACCGGTCAGGTGGGCCTCGACCCGAGCGGCCAGCACCGCGTTGAACGGCGCGGCGATCAGGTTGGCCACCAGGGTGAAGGTAAAGAAGGTCGCCAGCAGCAGGCCGAGCACCACGATCGGCATGAGCAGCCAGTAGAGGAAGTCCAGCCAGTCCGGCAGCAGGCCCTCGACCCAGTCACCCGCCAGGCTCAAGAGCAGCCAGCCGGCCAGTCCGAACAGCAGGGTGTTGATCAACAGCGGGATCAGGGTGAAGCGGCGCAGGCCCGGTTGCCACATCAGGCGCAGCCCGGCCAGCCAGTAACCTAGCCCGCCCATCTCGCGCGCCACCTGTGTGAGTGGTTGGGTCATGCTCCCTCCCCTTTTGACAATGCCGCGAGGCGTGCCGCACCCACGGCCGCCTCGGTGTGTGTCGCCAGCGTCACCGGCACGCCCAGGGCCCGTTCTCGGATGCGGGCGAACACTGGGTTGTGCGCCCCGCCGCCGGAGGAGAGCACTCGCCGCACGGCCGAGCCACCCAACGCGGCGAAGCGCCGATAGCCCAGTGCCTCGATCCGGGCGATCCCGCGCAGCATCCCGCCGAGAAATAGGGCCGGGTCGGCCGGACGCGGCGTCAGGCGCGGCCCCATCGCCGGGGCGACCACCGGGAACCGCTCGCCCCGGCCGGCCAGCGGCCAGTAACCGAGGGTGTCGGGTGCGTCCGGGTCGATCGACTCGCTCAGCCGGGCCAGCTCCTCGTTGTCGAAGAACGTGGCCAGCACGCGACCGCCGGTATTGGAGGCCCCGGAGACGGCGAAACGTTCGCCGAAGCGGTGGCTGTAGACCCCACTGGCCGCATCGCTTACCGGACGGGTGCTGATCAGTTTCAAGGCCAGCGTCGAGCCCAGGCTGGTCACGCCGTCGCCTTCCTCGGCCGCCCCGCTGGCCCAGAGGGCGGCCATCGAGTCGGTGGTGCCGGTGGCCACGATCACGCCCTTCGGCAGGCCCCAGCGTTGGGCCAGCGCGGGCGTGACGGGGGCGACGGCCGTGCCGGGGCGATGCACCGCGGGCAGTCGGTCGCCGAATCGTTCTTGAAGGGCGGCCGGCCATTGCTCGGCCACCGCATCGAAGCCCCACTTGAGCGTGTTGTTGCTGTCGCTGACATGCTGGCCGGTCAGGCGGGTGACGAACCAGTCGGCCTGGCTGACCGGCCGCCCGCTCTGTCCGCGTTCCTCAGCCAGGAATCGCCAGCGGGCCAGCGCGGACAACTGGGCGTCGGGATCGAGTTCGAGTTGGCGCAACGCAGCGAGCTGCTCGCGCCCCTGAGGGTCGTCGTACATCAGCGCCGGCCCTTCCGGCTGGCCATCGGCGCCGATGGTCAGCGCCGTGCCCGAGGTGCCGGCAAAGGCCAGCGAGTCGACGTCGGCCAGCCGACCCTCTTCGCCCAGCTGACGCATCAGCTCATCGAACGCCGCCCACCAGTCAGCCGGGTTCTGCTCGTGACCGTCTGGTGTCGGTGGCACCGGCCAGTTCGCCTTTTCCAACCAGAGACAGTCGCCCGCAGCATCCAGGGCGGCGAGGCGCAGCCCCGAGGTGCCGACGTCGACGCCGAGATGCCGGGCGGTCGTCATGGAATCAGGGCAGCTCGACCTTCGGTGCCGGCGCCCAACCGTCCTGGCGGTGTTCGACCACCACGTTGGTCCAGATGCCGCCTCGGACGTTCCAGCGGCCGGTCAGGCGCAGGAAGCGCGGGTTGATCGCGGCGACGATGTCGTCGGCGATGCGGTTGGTCATCGCCTCGTGAAAGCCGCCTTCCTCGCGGAACGACCACATGTACATCTTCAGCGACTTGAGCTCGACGCACCGCTGGTCCGGCACGAAGTCGATCAGGATGGTGGCGAAGTCCGGCTGGCCGGTCTTGGGGCACAGGCAGGTGAACTCGGGCACCTCCATGTGAATGGTATAGTCCCGTTCCGGATGCGGGTTGGGGAAGGTTTCGAGTGTCTTGCTGGGTTGCGTCGACATGGATGACTGTCCTGCGGTATGTGACGAGGTTCTGTTGAATCGGGGGCGGAAGTATAAGTCCCCGACCCGGGCCTTGCCGACCGTAGCGGCTGATTACGGTTTCACCCTGCCTCGTGGGAGCTTGCCCGGCAAGCGCGTGGTTCCGCTTCGGCCTGCCGCCTCGTTCGCACCGGGGGTGTGTTGATTCCATGCGCCTGACCCGCCTGTACTTGGCCGGCTTCAAGTCCTTCGCCTCGCCCACCGAGATCCGGCTGCCCGCGAACACGCTGGCGATCGTCGGCCCCAACGGCTGCGGCAAGTCCAACCTGATCGACGCCCTGCGCTGGGTGATGGGCGAGTCGTCGGCCCGCCACCTGCGCGGCCAGGCCCTCGACGACCTGATCTTCGCCGGCAGCGGCGAGCGGGCCGCCGCCAGTCGGGCCGTGGTCGAACTGACGCTCGACAACCGCGAGCGGCGCATCCACGGCCCCTTCGCCGCCTACAACGAACTCACCGTCCGGCGCAGCCTCGACCGCGACGGCCAGTCCCGCTACGAGATCAACAACACCCGCGTGCGCCGCCGCGACGTCGTCGACCTGTTCCTCGGCACCGGGGTGGGCGCGCGCTCCTACTCGGTGATCGAGCAGGGGCAGGTCAATCGCATCGTCGATGCCAAGCCCGACGAGCTGCGCGGGTATCTCGAGGAGGCCGCCGGTATCTCGGTCTACCGCGAGCGCCGCCGCGAGACGGCCAATCGCATTGGCCACACCGAGGAAAACCTGTCGCGGCTGAATGACATCGCCGCCGAACTGGAGCGTCAGGAGGCCACGCTGGCCCGCCAGGCGCGGGCAGCACGGCGATACCGTGAGCTCTCGGCGGTGCGCCGCCGCCGCCAGGTCGAGGCCGCGGCCGTTGCCTTGATCGAGGCCCGCGAGGAGCGGCAGCAACTCGATCGGATCGTTGCCGCTACTGGCGAGACCGAGGCGGCCTGCGAGTCGCGCCTTGCCGCGGCCGAGGCGGCCCAGGACGAGGCCGAGCGCGCCGTCCAGACCGCCGGCGAGCGGCTGGCCGAGCTGTCGGCCGAGAAGTATCGGCTGGCCAATGACCTCAATGCCGTCACCACCCGCCAGGCCGAGCTCGACGCCCGGATCGAGGGGCTCGATCGGCAGGCGCACCACGATCGGGAGACGGCCGAGCGCCGCGAGGGCGAACGTGGCGACGCCGAGACCCGCCGCGAGCGGCTGACCGCCGAGCAGCACGACACCCGCGCCTCTCTGGAGGAGCTCGCCGCTGCCCATGAGCGTGCCCGCGATGCACGCTCGAGCGCGGAGGCCGAACTCGATGCGCTGCGCCGCGAGGCGATGACCGCCGCCGAGGCGCGTATCGGTCCGCAGCGTGAACAGGCGCGGCTCGGCGAGCGTCTCGATGCCGTGGCGCGCGAATGTCGACGACTCGAATCCGCCCCGGCCGCCGCCGAGCTGGCCCGCGCCCGCGAGGAACGGGCCGAGCTGGAGCGCGAGCATCAGCAGCATGGCGGCCAGATCGCCACGGCCGAGGCGGCCCTCGAGGTGGTCGAGCGCGATCATGACGAAGCGGTGGCGACCGCCGAGGCCAGTGAGGCCGTCCTGCACGATCACGAGGAGGCCCGGCGCCAGGCGCGCCACGTACATGACGGGCTCACCGCCGAGCAGCAGGCCCTCGATCGGCTGATCGCCGCGCATGCGCCGCAGGCTTCCGATGACCGCTCGGGGCCGCGACTGGTCGAGCGGCTGGTCGAGGCAGATATCCGCGAGCCCTGGGTGGGCCACGCACTGGGCGAGGCACTGGAGGCCGAGCTGGTCGACGACCTGGACGCGATGGTGGCCGCCGAGATCGATCGGTTCAACCAGACGGAAGGCGCCGGGGGCTGGTGGCTCGAGGCGCAGGCGGATCGAGATGCCGACTGGCTCGCCGAGCGGGTGCGCGACTTTCCGGGACGGCCGGTCGAGGATCTGGATACCGCGTTGGCCCGTCGTCCGTCCCTGGCGGCCGGCGAGTTCCTGATCACCCCGGCCGGATGGTGGGTCGGGCGGCACTGGGTGGGGCGCAGCGGCAACGCGGGCGCCGCGACCCACCTTGCCCACCTGGCCCGGCGCCGCGAGCTCGAACAGGAGGTCAACCAGGCCGAGGCCGCGGTGGAACGGGCCGAGACGGCGCTGGGCGAGAGCCGGCGGCGGTTCGAGGCCGACCGCAAGGCCGTCGAGGCCATACGCCAGGAACGCGACAAGCAGGTACGCGCGCTCGAGTCGGCACGACTGGCGGGCCGGCACCTCGGCGAGCGCCTCGAGCGCCTGGCGCAGACCGTCGAGACGCTCGAGGCCCGCGCGGGCGCCGAGTCCGAGGAGCTGGAGGTCGCCCGCCGGGAGCAGGCACGCCTCGAGGCCGAGCGCGATGCGGCGGCGGATGCCGTGGCCCAGGCCGATCAGCGCCGCAACCAGGCCGTCGAGCGACAGGAGTCGGCTCGCGAGGCACTGGAGGCCGCCCGCGAGACCGCGCGCGTGGCGGCCGACCGCTTTCATCGTGCCCGCCGCGAGATCGAGCAGCGCGACGAAAGCATCGCGCGCCTCGGCGATGAGATCCGCCGGCTGGATCACGAGCGCGAGGCGATCGCCCGTCGTCTGGATGAGCAGGCCCGCGAGCGCGAGCGGGCCCAGGCCGAGCGCGAGGGGCTGTTGACCGAACGGCGCCGTCAGGAGGAGCGCCTCGCCGAGGCGGAGGCGGCCGAGGTACGGGCGCGCGAGGATCAGCGGGTGGCCACCGAGGCCCAGGCCGCGGCGCGTCAGGCGGTCGCCGAGTTGCGTGGCGAGCGCGATGCGGCGCGGGCGAAGAGCGAGCAGGCCCGCATCGATCGCGCCCAGGGCGAGACCCGCGAACAGCATGCCCGCGTCCGCCTGGCCGAGGCTCGCGAGCAGTTGGCCGACGACGAGGAAGAGCCCGAGGCCGAGGCGATCGAGCGACTTGCCGCCCAGCCGGGGGTGGCCGAGCGACTGGCCGCGGAGCTTGCCGATCTTGAGGCCCAGATTCGTCGGCTGGGCGCGGTCAATCTCTCGGCGATCGAGGATCACCGCGAGGTTGAGCAGCGTCGCGAGGAATTGGCCGGCCAGATCGAGGACGTCGAGTCGGCGTTGGCGCAACTGGCCGAGGCGATCGAGACCATGGATCGCCAGACCCGTGAGCGCTTTCGCGAGACCTTCCATGCGGTCAACCAGCGCCTGGGGCCACGCTTCGAATCGCTGTTCGGTGGCGGCGAGGCCCGCCTGGAACTGACCGGCGACGATCCCCTCGATGCCGGGGTGGCCCTGATGGCCCGTCCGCCCGGCAAGCGCATCAGTCATCTCTCGTTGCTGTCGGGCGGCGAGCGGGCACTCACGGCCACCGCACTGATCTTCGCGATCTTCGAGCTCAACCCCGCGCCGTTTTGCATTCTCGACGAGGTCGACGCCCCGCTGGACGAGGCTAACGTGGGGCGGTTCTGTGCTATGGTTTCGGCCATGTCCGACCGGGTGCAGTTCATGTACATCACCCATAACAAGACCACCATGGCGAGCGCCTCCGCGCTGGTCGGCGTCACCATGCGCGAGGCCGGTGTCTCGCGGATCGTGTCCGTCGATATCGACGCCGCGGTGGGCCTGGTCGAGACCTGACACGAATGCCCTTGGAATTTGTCGTGAGCGGACCAGTGAGCCAGCAGACGTATCGAACCGACGGACCCGTCATGAGTCTCTGGACGACGGGCGGCGACGCACCGGTTTTCGGGGAGTAGACGGTATGGAATGGTTGCGCTGGATTGTTCTGTTGGTGGGGCTGCTGGTGATTGGCGGCATCGTCTGGATGTATCGCCGGCACCGCAGTGAGCAGGCCGTCGACCTCGGCGGCGGTCAACCGCATCGGGGTGATTATCACGACCCGATCGATGCGAGCGTGGGTGCCCGGGCGGATGCGGAAGATGGGGACTCCGGTCGCGGCGAGCGGCGCGAACCGCAACTCGAACTCGCGGGCGACAGTGGGGACGATGGTTGGTCGCCGCCCGACGCCGATGGCTTCATTGATGGGGCATCCGCCGGTCGAGTGGTCTGGCGCGCCCCGGACGCGGACGACGAGCCCGAGTGGCCGACGCCGGCGGCCGCGCGCAAGGAGCCGGCCCTCGAGCCAGAGCCGGACCGCGAGCTCGCATCGAAGCAGGCGGAGCCGGCAGTCGAGTCCCCGGCCCGCGAGGAGTCGCCGGTCGGGGAGGACGCCCCGGCTCGAGACGAATCCACCTCCCGTCCACAACCCGGCTTTTCCAGTCTGTTCACCCGCCAGGGGCAGACGAGCCGGCGCACCGAGCCACAGGCGTCGGCCGACGAACCCGCCGAGCCGGCGCCTGCCGGTGGCCCGAGCGATGCCGAGACCATCGCGGAAGACGAATCGGTGGATGCCGAGGCGTCGCCCAGCGGGGCCGTCATCTCGATGATGATCGTCGATCGGGAACAGGCCGCAATGCCGCCCGAACGGGTGCGTCGTGCCATCGAGGATTCGGGGTTTGAGTTCGGCGAGTTCGCGATCTACCACTTCCAGGATATCGACGGGGCCGACTGGTTCTCGCTGATGAATGCTGTCTCCCCGGGACAGTTCAACCCCGACGACCTGTCCTCCTTCGAAACCCCCGCGCTGGCGTTGTTCATGCAGTTGCCAGTGCGTGGCGGCGCCGATCCGTCGCTGGTCTTCGAGCGCATGCACCAGGTGGCCACCTCGCTGGCCGAATCGCTGGATGCCATGCTGATCGACGATCGCCGCGAGCCGCTGGACAGCGAATCGATCGACCGGTATCGCGAGTTGATTGACCAGCACGGGTGATGGCGGCATGAGTGAGGCCGACGAACGCAAGCGCCTTGCGGCCCTGCGCGCCGAGATCAACCAGCATAACTTCCGCTACTACGTCCTCGATCGCCCCACGGTGCCGGACGCCGAGTACGACGCGCTGATGCGCGAGCTCGAGGCGATCGAGGCGAAGCATCCCGACTGGATTACCCCCGACTCGCCCACCCAGACGGTGGGTGCCCCGCCGAGTCACGCCTTCGAGACCGTCGAGCACCAGCTGCCGATGCTGTCGCTCGACAACGCCTTCGATGCAGACGAGTTCACCGCCTTCGACCGCCGCGTGCGCGAGCGCCTTGGCCGCGACGAGCCGATCACCTACCTGGCCGAGCCCAAGTTCGACGGCCTGGCCATCAGCCTGACCTACGAGGGCGGCGTGCTCGCCCGGGCGGCGACCCGTGGCGACGGGCGACGTGGTGAGGACGTCACCGACAACGTCCGCACCATCGAGACCGTGCCGTATTCGATCGACCTGCCGGTCGACAGCCGCATCGAGATCCGCGGCGAGGTGGTGATGACCCACGAGTCGTTTGCCGAGATCAACCGGCGCGCTGAACGACGCGGCGAGAAGGTATTCGCCAACCCGCGCAACGCTGCGGCCGGCTCGCTGCGCCAGAAGGACCCCCGGGTCACGGCCAGCCGGCCGCTGCATTTCTTCGCCTACGGTATCGGGGCGGCCGAGGGCATCGAGGCGCCCGAGACCCAGTCGGGCTGGCTCGACTGGTTCGAGCGATTGGGGTTTGCCGTCGCGGAGCATCGCGACCGCGTCGAGGGACTGGAGGCCGCGCAGGCCTACCACGAGTCGCTCGGCGAGAAGCGCGCGGGGCTTGCCTTCGATATCGATGGGGTGGTCTACAAGGTGGACTCGCTGGCTGACCAGCAGCGTCTCGGGTTCGTCGCCCGCGCGCCGCGCTGGGCGATCGCCTGGAAGTTCCCGGCCGAGGAAAAGCTCACCCAGGTGCGCGACGTCGAGTTCCAGGTGGGGCGCACCGGCGCGCTGACCCCCGTCGCCCGCGTCGAGCCGGTGGCCGTGGGCGGGGTGACCGTCGCCAATATCACCCTGCACAACATGGACGAGATCGAGCGCAAGGACGTGCGCATCGGCGACTGGGTGCGCGTGCGCCGCGCCGGTGACGTAATCCCCGAGATCATCGAGGTGCTCCCCGAGAAGCGACCCGACGATGCCCGCCAGATCGAGTTGCCGGCCACCTGCCCGGAGTGTGGCTCCGAGGTGCTGCGCGACGAGGAGCAGGCGGTCGCGCGCTGCACCGGGGGGCTGTTCTGCCCCGCGCAACGCCGCGAAGCGATTCGCCACTTTGCCAGTCGCAAGGCGATGGACATCGACGGGCTGGGCGAGAAGTGGATCACCCTGTTTCTCGAACGTAATCTCGTCGAGCACGTCGACGACCTGTTCCGCCTGAACCGGGACGACGTGGTCGCCCTGCCGCGCATGGGGGCGAAATCCGCGGACAACCTGCTCGAATCACTCGAGAAGGCCAAGGAGACCACGCTCGACCGATTCCTCTTTGCACTGGGTATCCCCTTGGTCGGCAGCGAAACGGCCAACGAATTGGCCAAACACTTCCGCGACCTTCGGGCACTGCGCCAGGCGAGGTTCGAGGATTTCATCGAGCAGAAGGGGGTGGCCGGCATCGGTCCCAAGCGCGCCGAGTCGCTCCAGGACTGGTTGGCGGGGCACAAGGCGGACGGGGCGACCACCGTTCGTGACGCCTTTGCCGAGGACCGGCCGGCGGGCGTGGATGACAAGACCCTGGCGCGCCTGGAGGAGGCGTTCCCCACGCTGGCCGACATGCAACGCGCCGCCGAGAAGGGCCAGCTGCAGAACGAGACGATCACCAAGGTGCCGGGCATCGGGCCGGAGATCGCGAAATCGATCGTGGCGTTCTTCAAGCAGGAACACAACAACGAGGTGATCGACGGCCTGCTCGAGGCTGGCATCCACTGGCCGACGCCAGAAGCTCCCGCCGAGAACGCGCCGCTCGCCGACAAGACCTTTGTCATCACCGGTACCCTGCCGGACATGACCCGCGACGAGGCCTCCGATCGGTTGACCGCGCTCGGGGCCAAGGTCACCAGCTCGGTCTCCAAGAAAACCACCGCGCTGATCGCCGGCGAGGCCGGGGGCAGCAAGCTCGACAAGGCGAAGAAGCTGGGCGTGCCCGTGCTCGATGCCGAGGCCTTTGCCCGCCTGCTGGACGATCCGTCCACGGTCGCGTCAGACCTCTGACCTCTTCCCCTCCTGTCGCCAAATCGTCAAGACGGCGACACGCCGCTGTCATCCAGTCGGCCTAGCGTCTGACTCGTGGGGCACTCTCGCCCCGGAGTCAGACCGAGGTGCCGATTGGACATCCGACTGGTGACGGAAACCTTTCCGCCCGACATCAACGGGGTGGCGACCACCTTGGGTTGCCTGGTCGCGGGCCTGCGTGCGCGCGGTCATCGCGTGGTGGTGACCTGCCCGAAGGCGGCCGTGGCGCGCGACCTGGGCGACGGGGCGGAGGTGCCGGGCGTCGCGCTGCCGTTCTACCGCGAGGTGCGGTTCGGTCTCCCGCGCCGGCGTGCCTTTCTCGCCGACTGGCGTGACGATCCGCCGGACGTGGTGCACATCGCCACCGAGGGCCCGCTGGGTGGCTCGGCGCTGGCGGCCGCGCGCGCCTTGGGGCTGCCGGTCACTACGTCATTGCACACCAATTTCCACGCCTACGCGCGCGACTATCGGCTGGGCTGGCTGGCCAGCCCGGTGATGCGCTACCTGCGGCGATTCCACAACCGGTCGGCGCACACCTTCATCCCCACGGCGATGCAGGCCGATGAGCTCTCGGCACAGGGTTTCGAGCGCCTGGTGGTGCTGGGGCGGGGCGTCGACACCGAGCTGTTCAACCCCGATCGTCGCGACCCGGCCCTGCGCGCCCTGTGGGGCGCTGATGAGACCACGCCGGTGCTGCTGCATGTCGGACGCCTTGCCGCCGAGAAGAACCTCGACCTGCTCTGGGAAAGCTGGTCGCGGGCGCGCGAGGTCGAACCGGAAACCTGCCTCGTGATTGTCGGAGACGGGCCCGAGCGGACCCGTCTCGAACGTCGGCTGCCGGGCGCCGTCTTTGCCGGGGTCTTGCGGGGCGAGGCTCTGGCGCGGCATTACGCCTCGGCTGACGCCTTCCTCTTTCCCAGCCTGACCGAGACCTTCGGCATCGTACTGCTGGAGGCCATGGCCAGCGGGCTCGACTGCCTGGGTTTCGACTACGCCGCGGGGCGGTTGCTGATCGAGCCGGGCGCCAACGGATTGCTGGCCCCCACCGATACCCGTGAGGCCTTTCTCGACCAGGTGCCGGCATTGCTGGCCGGCGGTGCGGGCGATCGTCGGCGCCGCGCCCGCGAGACGGCGCTGAGGTACGGCTGGTCTGCGATCATCGATGCCTTCGAGCAGCACCTGCTGGACGTGATCGATGCCACCGAGCGGCAAGCACAACGGCGGGCGGAGCGGGCATGAGTCTGTTGCGTCCACGGTTCGTCGAGCCGGCGCGGTTGTCGCGGCACCTGGGTGCCTATCTGGCCTGGGAGGCGCTGGTGACCGAGCGCTGCAATCGCATTCATCGCCGGCGCGTCCCGCGGGCGGTGTTCGCACTGGCCTCGCGGCTTGGGGATGGTGTCGGCTGGTACGTGCTTGCCCTGATGGTGCTGGCCGTTCACGGTGGGGTGGCAGTCGAGCCGATGCTGGTCATGCTGTTCTCCGGTGGTGTCGGTGTGCTGGTGTACCTGACCATCAAGCGGCGTACCGGCCGGTTGCGGCCGCTTCATCGGAACGTGCGGATTGAGGTGAGTGTCGCGCCGCTCGACCAATACAGTTTCCCCTCCGGCCATACCCTCCATGCGACGAACTTCGGTATCCAGCTCCTTGCCTTCGAGCCCTCGCTCGCGCCGCTGATCGTGCCGTTCGCCCTGCTGGTCGCGAGCTCCCGCATGGTGCTCGGTCTTCACTATCTCTCCGATGTGCTGGTCGGCGCCGCTATTGGCGGTGTGATCGCCTCTCTCAGCCTTTCCCTGTTGTGAATCGCCATGTCGGGAGGTGCCGGCGTCCTCGGGATTGTGGCTAGTTTCGTATATTAGGAAAACAGTAAAAACGGTAATGGTGGGGTGACTATTGTCCGTGGGTGCTTTAATGGCCAGAAAATGCGATTGACTGTCCCGTAACCGACTGTTGTTGCGTGGTTGTAATCCTGCGCCCCGTGGGTTCTATCAATGAGGGCAAAAGGATAGTCTATATATGAATTGCAAAATAACATGGCGCAGCGGTAAGGTTGCTGGGTCCGGGCAAGGACGGCTAGTGCATGTCTGGACGACATGAAACATCGAGGAGGAACGGGGATGTCACAGAATCGAGAAGCGGCGATCGGCCGTCGACTGTCGACCGCGTCCCTTGCGGCGATCGGGCTGGGCTTGATGCTGGCAGCCGGCATGTCGCAGGCGGAAAGCGATACGGAAAGGATGGAGATGAGCACCGGATCGATCATCGGGGCGACCTGCATGGGTTGCCACGGCTTCCAGGGCCAGGGCAGTGGTGATATTCCCCGCCTGGCTGGTGTGGCCAAGGAGGCCACGGCGGGCAAGCTGCTGGAATACAAGTCGGGAGCCCTCGAGGGGACGGTGATGAATCGGATCGCCAAGGGCTACACGGATGACGAGATTCAGGCCGTGGCCGAGTTCTTCGCCAAACAGTGAGCGGCCCCGCTCAAGCACAAGGAACACGAGAGGTAACCGCTATGAGTCTTTCCCGACGCGGATTTCTGAAATTGAGCGCGGCGATGGCCGGTGCCGGGGCCATCGGCGCGACAGCAGGCTGCCAGGGTGATGGCGCCAAGGCCGACGCCAAGCGCGTGGTCGTCATTGGCGGCGGCTTCGGCGGCGCGACCGCGGCCAAGTACGTCAAGCTGTTCGACCCTACGGTCGAGGTGACCATGATCGACGGCCAGGCTAGCCACACCACCTGCCCGTTCTCTAACCTGGTCATCGGCGGTCTCAAGGAGATCGACGAGATCAAACACGACTTCACCGCGCTGGAAAAGCGTGGCGTGAACGTGGTCAAGGGTTGGGTCACCGGAATCGACGCGGAGGCGCGGGCGGTCTCCCTGGAGGATGGTCGGACCTACGAGTACGACCGGCTGGTCGTCTCGCCGGGAATCGACTTCAACTACGACGCGATCGAGGGCTACTCCGAGGAAGTCGCTAACACCAGAATGCCGCATGCCTGGCAGGCGGGTGAGCAAACCTTGCTGCTGCGCAAGCAGCTCGAGGAAATGGAGGATGGCGGACGGTTCATCATGGTCGCGCCGCCGAACCCATTCCGCTGCCCGCCGGGGCCGTACGAGCGGGTTTCCCTGGTCGCAAACTACTTCAGGGAAAACAAGCCCAACTCGACGATCCTGGTGCTTGATCCGAAGGCGAACTTCTCCAAGGAAGGTCTGTTCCGCGAAGGATGGGAAGCCGAGTACGGGGGCATGATCGAGTGGATCGGTCCCGACTTCGGTGGTGGCGTGGACAAGGTCGATGCCGACCGCATGGTGGTTACCGCCGGGGGCACGGAATACGACGGCGATGTGATCAACGTCATCCCGCCTCAGAAGGCCGGCTGGATCGCGCACGAGGCCGGCCTGGTCGACGATTCCGGCTGGTGCCCGATCAACACCGGCACCTACGAGTCGACCATGCATGCCGGGGTTCACGTCGTGGGGGATGCCTGCATCGGCTCGCCATTGCCCAAGTCCGGCTTTGCCGCGAATTCGCAGGCCAAGAACTGCGCGGCGGCGATCGTGGCCATGTTCCACAACGAGAACCCGCCGGAGCCGAGCTGGGTGAACACCTGCTATAGCCTCATCGCCCCGGACTACGGCATCTCAGTGGCGGCGGTCTACCGCGTCGAGGATGGCAAGACCGTCTCCGTCGAGGGCGCCGGTGGTGTTTCACCGCTGGGCGGCAAGAACGCCGAGAAGGAAGCCGGTTACGCCCACGACTGGTATGCCTCGATCACCGAGGATATCTGGGGCAGTTGACCGTTTTCCGTGCCGCCCACGTGGCGGCCGACGCCAGAAGGCCCGTCATCGCGAGATGGCGGGCCTTTAATCGTTATCAAGGCATTATGACGCCGGTCCCGTATGCGTGCGGGCCTTGCCCGCGAGTGGCGCCAGCCGCCGTCCCCGTTCGAGCGTGGCAACGAGCTGAGGCCGGGACTCGCTTCCGCCGGCGCGAGGCAAGCTCCCGCAAAGGCATGCGATAACCGTAGGAGCGCCTTCAGGCGCGATACGTCGACGTGGCGCCAGTAGGCATCGCGGCTAAAGCCGCTCCTACGGGATGTGGGTACGTCCCACCGTGCAAGCGGGGCTTGCCCGCGCAGGCCGCCGCCGGTGGCCGTTCCGGCTTGATTTGTCCGTGCCGGCGCAACGTCGTGAAGCTCTCAGCTCTCAGCTCTCAGCTCTGCCAGCCAATCCTCCAGCAACTCCACATGCGTCGCCGCCACCGCCGAGCGCGGCAGCGGTTCGAGCGGCCGATCGAGATAATCGATCTCGCCCTCGAGATCCGCTGAAGCGCCGCCGGCCTCGTGCAGGATCAACTGACCGGCAGCGTAATCCCACAACTTCTGCTTTCCATGCACATACACCTGCACCCGATGCGCCGCCACCCAGCACCAGTCCAGTGCCACCGAACCGATTGAACGCTGCGAGGCGTAGGGCGGGTCACAGGCCAAGTGCGCCGCTACGCCGCGCGGCAGACGCTTGAAATCCACCGTGGCAAGACAGCTCTTCAGCTCCTGCTTGGGTTCGTCGGCAAGCGACAACCGCTCCCCGTTCAACCAGGCCCCGCCACCACGTGAGGCATGAAAGCACTCGTCCCGGCTGGGATCAAAGACCACGCCGAATATCGTCTTTCCGCCCACCAGCAGGGCGACCGTCACCGAAAACACCGGAAAACCCACGCGAAAGTTGCTCGTGCCATCGAGCGGGTCGACCACCCAGGTCGGCCGCCCGTCTAGGCACTCTCGCCAGGCCCCTTCCTGCTCGGCGACTGACATCTCCTCGCCGAGAAAGCCATGTTCAGGGAATCGTTCAGCAAGCCCAGCTTGCAGATCCGCCTGCATCGCGTGGTCGGTCGCGGTGACCCAGCTGCCGTCGGTCTTGCGGTCGGCGGCCTGGGTGCCTACGCCCAGCAGGTGCCGGTGGGCGGTCTTGCGGACGAGATTGATTGCCGATGACTGGTCGGAAGGATTGAGCGAGAGCATGGTAAAAACCTTTGGTCGGATACTGGAGGCGTCTCTTGATGACGACACGCCGATAGCGGTGACCCATCGGATGGCAGGGTTGATTATGTCGCGATTCTACGTGACTTGGATCACCCATTGACCGTTCATCGGTCACGACCCGCCTTTCGTCCTGAGGCCTCTGGCAGCGGTCGCTTATGCATGATTGGATCCATATGTGAAAAAGGAATCGAACCGCATGACACGAATACGCGCTCCACAACGACGGTTTAGTCGATCTTCAGGCTTCAGCTTGATCGAGCTGATGGTCACGATTGCCGTGGCAGCCGTGCTTTTGACGATCGCGATCCCGAGCTTTCGCAACCTGATCCTTTCCAACGAATTGACCACGGTGACGAACGAATGGGTGACGGCCGTGAATATGGCTCGCTCGGAGGCGATCAAGCGGAATGCGGGTGTCGTCGTTTGTGGTGAGAACGCGAATGACGGCACGGCACTGACGAACAACTGCGGGAATCGGCTGGGTGAAGTGCGTGCGTACCAGTCGGGAACCACGACCGTCACCGTCGTAAGAGCCGCGTTGGAAATTCCGGATAGTGTGAGTCTTGGCGGTTCGCAGACTCTGCGCTTCGGTGCCAGCGGTATCGGGAGATTGGCGAATGGCAACTCCCCGGTCACCGGGCTTGTGGCGGACATCAGCGCGCCGGACTTGCCGGGCGAGAATCACCGCTGCGTTCGCATGATTTCTGGTACGACGGTGACATCCCAACCTGACGCGGCATGTAACTAAAAATGAATACGAACATTCATCACAGACGCAGCCAATCCGGTGTCGGTCTCATCGAAATACTGATCGCCGTGTTGGTGCTTTCGATTGGCTTTCTTGGCATGGCGGCCCTTCAAACCAAGGCGTTATCAAACAACAACAGTGCCATGGCGAGGACGCAAGCCACGATTGCGACGTACTCGATTCTTGATGCGATGCGTACAGATCGAGGGAGCGCTCTGACAGGGGACTATGACGGTACGTACACGGTTGGTAGTTGTCCTGCCGCGGGGAGCAGCTTGGCCAGTGGGCAGGTTCACCGCTGGTGTGAAGGTTCGGGGTTAAATCCCCCCGACGGGCTCGCTGCTCTCGGGGATGGGGCTTCCGGCGAGGTCGATTGTGATGGCAACGGCATCTGTGAGATCACCATTGTCTTTGACGATGAGAAGGCTTCGGGCGGCAGTGATGCGCAGGAAGTCGTGACAAGGGCGAGACTATGAAAGGAACACGGGGGCAGGGGCGTCGACTCCACAATATGCGCCAGAAGATCGGTGGGTTCACGCTTGTCGAGCTGATGATCGCCATGGTGCTGGGCCTGGTGATCATCGGTGGGGTGATCAGCGTGTTCATTGCCAACAAGCAGTCTTATCGAACCAATGAAGCGTTGAGCCAGGTCCAGGATCACAGCCGAACGGCGTTCGAATTCCTTGCGCGTGACATCCGAATGGCGGGGTTGACCGGTTGCGGCAATCTCAATCGCATAGCCAACGTGCTGAACAATGGACCGAGTGGAGGGTCCGCGACCGACTGGTTCGCCGATTTCTCCAATTCCATTGTCGGTTACGAAGGCGATGAGACCGACCCGGCGGTAACCACCGGCACAGGCGAGGCCGAGCGCGTTTCCGGCACGGATTCGTTCCAGCTGGTGGGCATCGAGGGCAGTGGATTCAGTGTCGATAGTCATCAACCCACGTCGGCCCAATTCAAGATCAACGAGGCCACCACCAACTTTGATGTCGGTGACATCGTTGTGGTTTGTGACCCAGATCATGCAGCTGTCATGCAGATCACTAACTACAACAGCAGCAACGTGACAGTGGTGCACAACACCGGCACGGGTTCGCCGGGCAATTGCTCGAAGGGTTTGGGCTACCCGACTAGCTGTACCGCCGTGGGCAATAGTTACGAGTTCGGTCAGAACTCTCAAATCGCCAAGCTTTCCTCGACCGCTTGGTATATCGGGAACAACCCGGTGGGAGGGCGATCGCTGTATCGGGTTTCGCTCGAGAATCAGAGCGGCACTCCGACCGGAGTGGCAACCGAAATGGTGCGCAACGTGACAGACATGCAGGTTACCTACCTCAGTGAAGGCGGTAGCACATTCGAAGATGCCGATGCGGTTTCCGATTGGTCACTGGTCGATGCCGCCAGGGTGGCCTTGACCATTCAGAGTGAGATGGAGCGAGCGGGCACGGATCAGCAGGTGCTCACCCGCACCCTGGCAACCACGGTGACGGTGCGGAATCGGGTGGAATGACAAAGATGATCACGCTGAAGAACCAACAATCTGGCATTGCCCTGGTCATCGCACTGGTGCTTTTGCTGGCCATTACGCTCGTCGGCCTGGCGTCAATGCGGGGTACCACGCTGCAAGAAAAGATGTCGAGCAACCTGCAGGATCGGGATATCGCCTTCCAAGCAGCTGAGGCCGCGTTGCGTATTGCCGAGCGGCGCATTGCCGACACGACGGCGGACATATGGCATGACTGCTCTCTCGGTGGCGTGACCTGCGAGGCCATCCCCTCAGGTAACAGCGTCCCGTGGCAAACGGTTTCGGTGGGAACTGGTTCAGATGAGTTTGATGCTGGTTCACTTGCGGCGGCCCAGCCACAGTACGTTGTGGAGAACATGGGGCTCTGGCCGGACCCGACATCGAACACTGGCGTAAACCTCAGTGGTGCGGCCAGCCAATATGGGGCGCAGGGGACGAGCACCACCATCAACTTCTATCGGGTCACCGCGCGCAGCGCCGACCCGTCAGCAGCCCCTGATCGGGCCGTCGTGGTTCTGCAGACTTGGGTTAGGGGCTAGGAGGACATCGCATGAAAATTTCATCGCGCCACCGGGGTGTGTCAAACCCGCTGCGAGCTCATCGACGTGCTGCAAGTGGCTTTATAGCGGCGTGCTTCGTTTCTTGCCTGTCTTGGGGTAGTCAGGCGCTGGGCGTCACTATCGACCAAACACCATTGGTTGTTCAGCAAACGCTGCCGCCCAACGTGATGTTGCTTCTCGATGATTCGGGCTCGATGGCACGCGAATACATGCCGGACGCCGGGTACCTCGGCGATACTTCCGATCAAGGCATGCAGAGTGCCTCAAACAATTACATCTACTACGACGGAAATGTGACCTATAGGCCCCCGCTTAAGGCCGATGGGTCAAGTTACACCGATGTCACGTCTTTCCCGAACCTCCCTCTGGATGGTTTCGATAACTCACCAACTCAGGCTGACATCACCCGTTACTACTCGAGCGGTGGCTACAGTAATGTCGGCTTCCCCTTTTTCCGTGCTTTTTGCCCGGCTAACACTTTCCAAAGCAGTGTCCATCTTGGAACGTGTTACTCCAGCAATTTTTATAATGATGACGACCACGTTCTGCTGTTTCAGGATGGTGGTAACAACAACTATTACTACGAAGCGGATGAGCTGGCCTTCGTGTTTACTACTCCGGATGGTAGCGGCGGATATAACGAGAGTTATGTGGCTACTAGCTGTGGAGACTTGCCGACTGGCGCGCAAGGCAGTTGCGCTGACGATGCAGCGACCAAGCAGAACGTCGGCAACTGGTTCGGCTATTACCGCACACGCATGCTTGCGGCCAAGAGCGGCCTGATGAATGGCTTTGCCGATGTGAGTGAAGAATTCCGTGTCGGGTTCGGTTCAATCAATGGCAATTCGGCCGAGTATATTCGCGGGATCACTTCCGGCCAGTGCGGTGACGTGTTTAGCGCGAGCTGTCGCTACGGTTTCTCGACAGATACGCAGGGCAACAATGAACTTGCCGGGGTCGCGGCTTGGGGCGATGGTTCGGCCGGTACCCGCAAGGCGCAGTTCTGGGAATGGCTGATCGATGCGGAGGGAGACCAAAATACACCCCTGCGCGAGACCCTCGAGGCGGCCGGCGAGTATTACCGCACCGGGCAGCCCTGGTCGAGCCTCGATGGAGACGACGTGTCTCAGGAGTATGCCTGCCGACAGTCGTACACCATCCTGACATCGGATGGTTTCTGGAACGAAGTAGGTGATCCGGACCCGGCCGTCGGCAACGCCGACGGCACTGACGGGCCGACCGTTACGGGTCCTAATGGGCGCGACTATACCTACGACGCCGTGCTCCCTTACAGCGATACGTTCGCAAATACACTCGCCGACGTGGCGATGTACTACTGGAAGAACGACCTCCGCACGGGGGTGGAAAACGAGGTGCCGACCACCGACGAGGACCCGGCCTTCTGGCAGCACATGACCACGTTTTCCGTCGGGTTGGGATACGACGCGCTTGATGCTGGCGGTGATCCGATTGATGCAGATGCGGTGTTCGATTGGGCCAATGGTGGGGATCCGATTAGTGGTTTCGAGTGGCCGCAGCCCAGCTCAGGCAGTGTCAATAATATTGCCGACATGCTGCATGCCGCGGTTAACGGTCACGGTGGTTTCTATTCGACCAAGACACCGCAGGCATTCTCCGCTGCGATTTCCGATGCGGTTGGGCGGACCGCCGAGCGGGTCGGCACCGGGGCGAGCTTGGCGGCGAACTCCACGCGGCTGGAGACAGGGACGGTCACCTATCAAGCAAATTACTTCACCGGCACCTGGGTAGGTGACCTGAAGGCGTATTCGGTGGACCCAAACACCAAGCAGATTGCTTCATCTCCGGATTGGTCGGCGGCCGAGAATCTTCTGGCGGCCCCGGCCGATGCGTGCTCGGCGTCAGCCGGCGAGGTCTGCCCCGACGGGCGCTCGATTTATACCTTCGCTACCGACGACGGGAACCTCGGCAACAACGATCCCCAATATCGTGAATTCTTGGCCAGTGATGTGGGAAGTCTCTCCGGGAGCCAGCAGACAGCGCTGGGTGATTCCGTTGCCGAGCAGGAAGCGATCGTCGATTTCTTGCGTGGGGATACCACTAACGCCGAAGCAAACGGTGGTGGTTATCGAGATCGAAGCACTGCGCTCGGCGACATCGTGAACTCGCAGCCGGTTTATGTAGGGAAGCCGGATCCGAACCTTTACACCGCGCGGTCGTTTGACGGGGTGGCCGATTATCCGGCCTTCGCCGAGGATCCCGAAGGGGATAACGATAACCAGGGGCAGGACCCCGAGGGCGGGGACAATACCCGCGAGCCGGTAGTGTATGTGGCAGCCAATGACGGCATGCTTCATGCATTCGACGCACTGACCGGCACGGAGTTCTATGCCTACTTGCCGGGCGCGGTGATTGAATCGGACATTAAGAAGTTGGCTGACTCGGATTACGGGGCAAATCCGGGTCATCAGTATTTCAATGACGGTGAATTGACGGTAGCGGATGTCTACATTGACCTGCCCTATACGAATGGCACCGATGTGCAGTGGCGGACCGTTCTTGTGGGCACCACGGGGCGTGGTGAAGCAAAAGCGGTGTATGCGCTTGATATCACGGATCCGGCTGATATTCGCTTCCTCTGGGAGCGTTCTGCGGGCGATGGCGGTGCCAATGCGGACTATATCGGTCAGATGATTGGTAAACCGCTAGTCGTCCAGACCGGCAACGGCGAATGGTCGGTGTTGATCGGCAATGGCTACAACAGTGCCAATGACAGTGCGGCATTGTTGCAATTCGATGCGGGAACGGGGGCGCTCGACGTTCACACAACCAATGATGGTGTGATCGGTAATGGTCTGGCGGCGCCCGCGACATTCGATTACACGGACAGCCCGGATGGTATCCAGGATGTTGCCTATGCCGGCGATCTCAACGGTTGGGTTTGGCGATTCGACCTGACCTCCTCCACGAGCAATGGGGAGGCGGTGTATCAGGCCACGAGAGAGGATGGGTCGGCTCAACCGATCACCGCGGGGTTGCTGCTGGGCAAGGATCCGACCACCAGCAACTTGTGGGCCTTCTTTGGCACGGGCAAGTATCTCTCGCAGGCTGACCTTAACGATCAATCGCTCCAGACCTGGTACGGGTTGATCGTGGAGTCAGGCGATGCTGATCTGCCGGTTTCCAGCGGTGATGACCGCTCGGTATTGGTTGAGCGAGACATAGTTGCCGAAGAGATTAGCGGAGATTTCACCGCAAGAGCCTTTAGCCAAGGCACGGCCGACGACATGGACGGAACATCCGGTTGGTATATCGATCTGGTGCCACCGGATGGCCAGTCTGAAGGCGAACGGATGGTTCTGCCCAACCAGTTCCAGGGAGAGGTGCTCGTTGGGACGTCGTTGATTCCCGAGGCGGTGGATGTGTGTAACCCGTCTGGACGCGGTTTCATCATGGGCATCGACCCGTTCGACGGTACGAATGTCGACCAGCCGTTCGTCGATCTGAATGGCGATGGAGTCGTCGATGGCGACGATGTTCTGTCAGTCGACGGCCAGACGTTTGCGGCCGGGGCCCTGGGTTTCAACCGATTGCCCAATGCGCCGATCTTCGTCGGCAACACCATGTTGGTGAGCTTTGATGACGGCAGCACGGCTTCGGTCGAGGCGGCGGGCGGCGGCAGTTCCGGGCAGCGTAGCTCCTGGCGTGAAATCATCTTTGACTAAACCATGGAGAGACGGATGAGCACAGTGAATGGTTCACCGGGATCTGTTTCCGCTCGGCGTGGCCGAGGGTTCACCCTGATCGAGCTGATGATCGTAGTCGCGATCATCGGCATCCTCGCGGCGATCGCCTACCCGGCGTACACACAGCACGTGGTCAAGACCAAACGGGCTGCGGCAGCGGCCTGTCTATCGGAATATGCCAACTTCATGGAGCGGTACTACACCACCAACTTGACGTATATCGGGGCAACATTGCCAGATCTGGATTGTGCCTCTGCGGCCAATACTGGCGATGACTATATCTATTCAGTCGATTCAGTCGATACAGGCGATCCGCCAGCCACTTATCTGTTGAAGGCAAAAGCGGATGGGGCACAAGAGTCACGAGACTCCGATTGTGATCCTCTGGTTTTGAATCAGGCGGGTACTCGAGGAGTGGGGGTCGGCGATGACGGCAGTGTCGACACAGCCAAAGTTGATCAATGCTGGTGATTTGATTACGTAGTTCGAAGCCTCTATTTTTCGACAAAAACGGGCGCATGGAAGCGCCCGTTTAGCATTTCGCTGATTTGGACAAGGAGGTCCTTATGTTCAGGGACGAGCGATGGATCCGTAACTGGGTCCCACATTTCTGTTTTCGCAGTGTTGTTGTGGGCCAGAAAGTGGGCGGTTTCTCGCTGATCGAGCTCATGGTCGCCATCTCGGTCGCCGCGATTCTTCTCGCCATTGCCATTCCTGCATTCTCCTCGATGATCGCTCAGAACCAGCTGGCGGCGTCGACCAATGCCGCTCGCGGCGCATTGATGGCGGCCCGGCAGTCGGCCGTGATGCAGGGGCGCCCCGTTTCGATTTGTGCCGGTACGCCTGATGCGGGTTGTACGGGCGACTGGTCGGCTGGCGAGTGGCTGGTCTTTCGGGATGCCGATCACAGCGGCGACCTCGATGACGACGAGCGGGTCGTTCGTCACGGTCGCGTCCCTGCTGCCGGCGGCGCCGTGAGCCTGGATGGCAACGGGCCGTTTCGGTCGACGCTGGTCTACGTGCCGATGGGTCACGCCGAGCGTGTCAGCGGGGCGTTCGGTGCCGGACGATTGCGGGTTTGCGTGGCGGCGGATCTGTCGCCGAACGCGCGGGAGCTGGTGATTTCGGCGAGTGGTCGGGTGCGGTTGCAGGCGGTCGATTTCGACGGGGCGTGTCCCCGTCTTTGAGTGGTGTCGTCACTCGGTTGTTGCCGGGGCGAGGCCATGAGCGTTCCCGCAGGTTGCGCTGTTACAATCAGGGGTTTGCAGTCTTCCGGCGAAACTGAACCGACGTGGCCCTACCGTGACCGATTACAAATCGACGCTCAACCTCCCCAAGACCGACTTCCCGATGCGCGGCAATCTGCCCAAGCGCGAGCCCGCGATGCTCGAGCAATGGCAACAGCGCGATCTCTATAAGGCCGTGCGCGAGCACGCCGCCGGGCGGACCAAGTTCGTGCTGCACGACGGCCCGCCGTATGCCAACGGCGACATACACATCGGGCATGCCGTCAACAAGATCCTCAAGGACGTCATCAACAAGACGCGCCTGCTGGAAGGTTTCGACACCCCCTACGTGCCGGGCTGGGATTGTCACGGTCTGCCGATCGAGTTGGTGGTTGAGCGCGAGCACGGCAAGCCGGGCGTGAAGCTCGACGAGCGGGCCTTCCGCCAGGCCTGCCGTGACTACGCGGTCAGCCAGATCGAGCGACAGAAGCAGGACTTCATCCGCTTGGGCGTGATGGGCGACTGGGACAACCCCTACCGCTCGATGGACTTCGCCTTCGAGGCCGACACGCTGCGGGCGCTGGCAGGCATCATCGAGCGCGGACACCTGCACCGTGGCGAGAAGCCGGTGCACTGGTGCGTCGACTGCGGTTCGGCGCTGGCCGAGGCCGAGGTGGAATACCAGGACAAGACCAGTGACCAGGTCGACGTGGCCTTCGCGGCGGTCGACTCGGCGGCGGTCAACCGTGCCTTTGGCGTGGAAGACGAGGCACCGGTGGACCTGGTCATCTGGACTACCACCCCTTGGACGCTGCCGGCCAACCAGGCCGTGGCGGTCAACGCCGAGCTGAGCTACCAGTTGATCGACTTTGACGGCCGCCGCATCGTGCTGGCCGAGGGGCTGGCCGAGGACGCGCTGGCCCGGATGGGTGCCGAATCACCGCGGGTGCTGGGCGAATGCACTGGCGCCGGGCTGGAAGGCCAGGAGCTGGCCCACCCGTTCCTTGAGCGCCGCGTGCCGGTGATCCTCGGCGAGCACGTCACGCTGGATGCCGGCACGGGGTTGGTGCACACGGCCCCCGCCCACGGCGAGGAAGACTTCGCGGTCGGCAAGCGCTACCACCTGCCCGTGGACAACCCAGTCGACGGGGAGGGGCGCTTCTTCGCCGATACGCCGTTCGTCGGCGGGATGGATCTCAAGGCGGGTGGCCGCGCCATCCTGGAGCGGCTCGAAGCCGACGGCCGCCTGCTGGCGCACTCGAAGTTCAAGCACAGCTACCCGCACTGCTGGCGGCACAAGACGCCGCTGATCTTCCGCGCCACGCACCAGTGGTTCATCTCGATGACCCAGCAGCACCTGCGTGCGGACGCCATCAAGGCGCTGGATAACGTCGAGTTCACGCCGGACTGGGGTCGGGCGCGCATCGAGGGGATGGTCGAGAACCGCCCGGACTGGTGCATCTCGCGCCAGCGTTTCTGGGGCGTGCCGATTGCGCTGTTCGCCCACAAGCAGACCGGTCACGCCCACCCGGATTCCGCCAACCTGATGCGCCAGGTCGCCGAGCAGGTCGAGCAGCACGGCGTGGACTGGTGGTTCGACCTGGACGCTGCCGAGCTGATCGGCGAGGACGCGGCCGAGTACGAGAAGGTCATCGACACGCTCGATGTCTGGTTCGACTCGGGCGTGACCCACTGGGCCGTGCTCGACCGCCGCGAGGAGCTGACCTGGCCGGCGGATCTGTACCTCGAGGGCTCCGACCAGCACCGCGGCTGGTTCCAGTCCTCCCTGCTCACCGCCACCGCGCTGCGCGAGCAGGCACCCTACCGCGGCGTGCTCACCCACGGCTTCACCGTGGATGCCAAGGGCCGCAAGATGTCCAAGTCGCTGGGCAACGTGATCGCCCCGCAGAAGGTCATCGACAAGATGGGCGCCGACCCGCTGCGGCTGTGGGTGGCCTCCACCGACTATGCCGGCGAGATGACGGTCTCCGACGAGATCCTGCAACGCACCGCCGATGCCTACCGCCGCATCCGCAACACCGCGCGCTTCCTGTTGTCGAACATCGACGGATTCGACCCGAACAGGGATGCCGTGGCCGACGCCGATTTGCTGGCGCTGGATGCCTGGCTGGTCGACCGTGCCGCGCGCCTGAACCGCGAGGTGCGCGAGGGCTTCGAGTCCTACCAGTTCCACCAGACGATCGCGCGCATCCACCACTTCTGCTCGATCGAGCTAGGTGCGTTCTATCTCGACATCGTCAAGGACCGCATCTACACCGGCCAGACCGATGCGTCCATGCGCCGCTCGGCACAGACCGCCATGTGGCGCACGGTCGAGGCGCTGACGCGCTGGATTGCGCCCGTGCTGTCGTTCACCGCCGAGGAGCTTTGGGAGCACCTGCCGGCGCTGGCCGACGGTCGCGAGGAAACGGTCTTCATGGCCACCCACGTGGAAACGCTCGCCCCGCTGCTCGATGACGGTCACGCCGGGCCGAACCAGCGTGGCTTCTGGAATGACGTCATCGCCATCCGCGATGCGGTAAACCGCCACGCCGAGGCCGCGCGCAATAACAAACGCATCAAGGCCAACCTCTCGGCCAATGTCGAGATCTGGGCCGACGACGCCGTCGCCGGGCGCCTGTCCGAGCTGGGTGACGAGCTGCGGTTCCTGCTGATTGTCTCCGAGGTCACGGTGCGGCCGCTGGCCGACAAGCCGGCGGAGGTCGAGGCCGAGTCGATCGAGGGTGTGGGCGAACTGGCCGTGCGCATCGCCCCGGCCGAGGCCGAGAAGTGCGAGCGCTGCTGGCACTTCCGCCCGGACGTGGGCACGCATGAGGCGCATCCCACGCTCTGCGGGCGCTGTATCGAGAACATCGAAGGTGACGGCGAAAGCCGCCGCTTTGTCTGAGCAGGCCATGAGCATCCCTTCACCCAACGGCCCCGTCGTAGGAGCGGCTTTAGCCGCGATGCCCAATGGTGGCCCCTGTGGCGTTTCGCGCCTGAAGGCGCTCCTACGTTTGTCGTTGGGCGTTGTGGGTGCTTATTCGCCAAGCGAAACGCGCCGTCCGGCGCGTGTCCCGGCCTCGGTCTGTTGCCACGCTCGAACGGGTGCGGCGGGTGAGGCCCAGGCCCACGGGGTAGCGGGATGAGCATCGACAAGGCGAACCTGCGCTGGCTCTGGCTGTCCCTCGGGGTGCTGGTCGCCGATCAGCTGACCAAGTGGGCGGCGCTGGCGGGGCTGGTCTACGCCCGTCCCGTCGAGGTGCTGCCGTTCTTCAATTTCACCCTGCTGTACAACACCGGCGCGGCGTTCTCTTTCCTGGCCGATCACGACGGTTGGCAGCGCTGGTTCTTCGTTTTCCTGGCCGTGGTGATCACGGCCGCGTTGCTGGCCTGGCTGGCGTTCGTCGCGATCCGGGACGGGCGCATCAAGGCGGGCATCACCCTGGTGATCGGCGGGGCGGTGGGCAACGTGATCGACCGGGTCCTCTATGGCCACGTGGTCGATTTCCTCGATTTCCATGCCGCCGGCTGGCACTGGCCGGCCTTCAACATCGCCGATGCGGCCATTACCATCGGCGTGGCACTGATTATCTGGGCCGAACTGCGGCCCGCTGGCCGAGAGAGCGTATCCGATGAGTGATGCCGACACGTCCAACCTGCCGACTATCGGCAAGGACTCCGAGGTGACCGTCCACTACGAGATCCGTCTGCCCGACGATCGCGTGGTCGACAGCACCTTCGGCGACGAGCCGTTCACCGTGAAGCTCGGTGCCGGGGCATTCGAGCCGCGCCTCGAGGAGGCGCTGGTGGGGCTGCCGCTGGGCGAGTACACACGCATCCTGCTCACTCCGCAGTACGCCTTCGGCATGCCGGACCCCGGCAACGTGCACACCATGCCGCGCGGCCGTTTCCCGGACGACATGAACCTCGAGCCGCAACTGGTGATCGAGTTCGACCTGCCCAATGGCGAGTCGGTGCCGGGCACTGTGACGGCCCTGACCGAGGATGCGGTGACGGTGGACTTCAATCACCCGCTGGCCGGGCAGAACATCCAGTTGATCGTGCAAGTGCTGGCCGTCGATGGACGCGCCGCACCCGCCGATTCACCCGCATTGCAGGGAGAGGCGCCATGAAGATTCAGCTCGCCAACCCGCGTGGTTTCTGCGCCGGGGTCGACCGCGCGGTGGAAATCGTCGACCGCGCGCTCGATTCCTTCGGCGCGCCCATCTACGTCCGCCACGAGATCGTCCACAACCGCTACATCGTCGACAACCTGCGCGACAAGGGCGCGATCTTCATCGAGGAGCTGGCGGACGTGCCGGACGGCGCGACCCTGATCTTCTCCGCCCACGGCGTTTCCAAGGCGATCCAGGACACGGCCGCCGAGCGTGGTCTGACCGTCTTCGATGCCACCTGTCCGCTCGTTACCAAGGTGCACATGGAGGTCGCCCGCCACGCCCGGGCGGGGCGGGACGTGGTGCTGATCGGCCACGCCGGTCACCCTGAGGTCGAGGGCACCATGGGCCACTTCGATCCGGCTTTCGGTGGGCAGATCCACCTGGTCGAGAAGATCGCGGACGTGGCAAAGCTTTCGGTCGACAATCCCAAGGGGCTGGCCTGGGCGACTCAGACCACGCTCTCGGTCGACGAGACCCGCGCGATCATCGGCGCACTGCAGGATCGCTTCTCCCAGATCGAGGGGCCGCGCAAGGACGACATCTGCTATGCCACGCAGAACCGCCAGGACGCCGTGCGCGAGCTGGCCGAAAGCTGTGACATGGTGTTGGTGGTCGGCTCGAAGACCAGCTCGAACTCCAATCGGCTGCGCGAGCTCGCCGAGCAGTGCGGCACGCCCGCCCACCTGATCGACGATGCGGCCGACATCGACCCGGCCTGGTTCAGCGATTGCAGCCGCGTGGGCGTGACCGCCGGCGCCTCGGCCCCGGAGATCCTCGTCCAGCAGGTGATCGAGCGGCTCAAGCTCGAGTGCAAGGCCACGCTCGAAGAGCGCGAGCCCGCCGTGGTCGAGAACATGGTCTTCCCCATCCCGGTCGAGTTGCGCCGCTAGGAGCCCCGCGGCCCGTCCTTGTTCGTCCGGATCGGTGTTTCCGGTGGTCGTGGCGCTCAGGCCGTGGCCTGGAGGCGCCGACGGACCAGCCGGTGCGAGACCAGCCCGCCGAAGGGAATCAGCGCCGCGACCGCCACCACCGCCCCATGGTGAATAGGCAGCAGTTGGCGGTAGAGCGTGATGGCGAGCACGGCCATCGTCCACAGGAAGAATATCCCGTGGATCGGACCGACGGCGCTGACGGCCTCCGGCAACCCGGCCAGGTACTTGAGCGGCATGGCGATCGCCACCAGGGCGATCAGCGAACCACCCTCCAGCAGCGTCATCAGTCCGAGGTGCCGGAGTGCCGGGTTTGACCCTTGTCTCATCACGATCGCCTTAGGGGTTATTTGGAAATAACCCCAGTCTATCTAAAGGCGAGCATGTTGCTACCCGAAGCTAAGCTAGTCCGGAACCGGTTGTGCAGCGCCTTGTGCTTGCGCCTGGTTCGGTTGAAGCGTGTCGTTCCCGGCGGGGTCAAGGGCATCACGCACGTGAAGGCCGGCCAGCCATCTGCTTGAGGCGGTTAAGGTCCTCGGTGAATGTCTCGCCGCCGGCATTACCATCGAAGGTGTCCTTGAGTACGGCGCGGACCCAGGCGGGCAAGTCCTCGGCGACGCGGTAGAACACCCAGGTGCCATCGCGTCGCACCTGGGTGATGCCGGCATCGCGCAAATGGGCGAGATGGCGGGAAATCTTGGGCTGGCTCAATGCCAGCGCCTCGGTCAACTCGCAGACACACAGTTCGCCCTCTCGGAGCAGTAGCATCAGGCAACGCAGGCGGGTGGTGTCGCCAAGGGCGCGAAACAGGGCCTCGGGTGGCATGGCAGTCTCTCTTGTTCTCAAAATTTAATCGAAAGGAATAATCATTAGCTGGGCTCATTGTATCGCCGACTTAGATTAGCGTCGCATTCAGGTCAGCAGGCCGGCGTCGATTGCCTACAATGAAGAGGGCAAAACTGCACAGGAGTTCCGTAATGAAGTGGGATCACATCGCAGGCAACTGGCGATCGTTCATCGGGCACGCCGAGGAATACTGGGGCAAGATCACGGGTGACGAGTTCGCGGTGCTCGAGGGCAAGAAGGACGAGCTGATCGGCAAGATCCAGGCTCGCTACGGCGTCAGCGAACAAGAGGCTCGCGAGCAGATCCAGGAATTCCAGAAGCGGATGAAGGAAGAGCTGGGTGCCGAGGGCGTCCCCAAGAAGTGACGCGCCTGTGAGAGGTGGCCCCAAAAATCTGCCACCCCACAGACAAAAACGCCCCGCGATGCGGGGCGTTCGTGTTTCCGGTGGCCGGACATTGCGCCCGGCCGGACCACTGGCCTTACAGGCTGTAGTACATGTCGAACTCGACCGGGTGGGTGGTCATCCGCAGCAGCTGGACTTCCTCGCCCTTGAGCTCGATGTAGGCGTCGATCAGGTCGTCGGAAAAGACGTCGCCACGGGTCAGGAACTCGCGGTCCTCATCCAGTGCCTTGAGCGCCTCATCCAGAGAGAAGGCCACCTCGGGGATGTTCTTCTCTTCTTCCGGCGGTAGGTCGTAGAGGTTCTTGCTCGCTGCTTCGCCCGGGTGGATCTTGTTCTGGATGCCGTCGATGCCAGCCATCAGCATCGCCGAAAACGCCAGGTACGGGTTGGCAGTGGAGTCCGGGAAGCGCAGCTCGACGCGACGGGCCTTCGGGTTCGAGACGAACGGGATACGGATGGATGCCGAACGGTTACGGCTGGAGTAGGCCAGCTTGACCGGTGCCTCGAAGCCCGGGACCAGGCGCTTGTAGCTGTTGGTCGACGGGTTGCAGAACGCGTTCAGCGCGCGGGCGTGCTTGATGATGCCGCCGATGTAGTACAGCGCCATCTCGGAGAGGCCTGCGTAGCCGTCGCCGGAGAACAGGTTCTTGCCATCCCGCGTCATCGACTGGTGGACGTGCATGCCGGAACCGTTGTCGCCAACGATCGGCTTGGGCATGAAGGTGGCGGTCTTGCCGTAGGCGTGGGCCACGTTGTGGATCACGTACTTGAGGTCCTGGACCTCGTCGGCCTTCTTCACCAGCGTGTTGAACGCGACACCGATCTCGCACTGGCCGGCGGTCGCGACTTCGTGGTGGTGGACCTCGACGTCCTGGCCCATCTCCTCCAGCACCAGGCACATCGCCTGACGGATGTCGTGCAGGGAGTCGACCGGCGGGACCGGGAAGTAGCCACCCTTGACGCCCGGGCGGTGACCCATGTTGCCGTCCTCGTAGACGCGCTCGGCGTTCCAGGCGGCTTCCTTGGAGTCGATCTTGACGAACGAGCCGGACATGTCCGAGCCCCAGCGCACGTCGTCGAGGATGAAGAATTCGTTTTCCGGGCCGAACAGCGCGGCATCGGCCAGGCCAGAGGACTGGATGTAGGCCTCGGCGCGGCGGGCGACCGAGCGCGGGTCACGGTTGTAGCCCTGCATGGTGTCCGGCTCGATGATGTCGCAGACGACGATCAGGGTCGGCTCTTCGGAGAACGGATCGATGTTGGCGGATTCCGGGTCCGGCATCAGGATCATGTCCGAGGCGTTGATGCCTTTCCAGCCGGCGATCGACGAGCCGTCGAACATCACGCCGTCTTCGAAGGTTTCCTCGTCGATGTGGCTGGCCGGGTAGGTGACGTGCTGCTGCTTGCCCAGCGTGTCGGTAAAGCGGAAGTCGACGAACTTGACGCCGTTTTCTTCCATCAGGGTCATGACTTTGTTGGTCGCGTTGGACATGGAATCCTCCGGTGAACGATGTATCTCGAATGCGGCGGGCGTGAGATCGCGCGGCATGCTGCCGACATGATCCGCTGATGCCCGACTTGGTGCAAGAAAAGCAGAAACCGTGCCTGTTTTTTGTTGACGGATTGCTGCGCGGAGGTGCAGCCAGATGGGGCGGCTGCCGGGTGGCCCGGGTGCGCCTAAGTGACTGTTATCGCGCAAGGCGCGCTGGAGTCGGCGGGTGGTGGCGCCGCCAGTGCATCGGCGGTCGACATCGATGGTGCGGCGCATACGCAGCCCCGAACGCACCACACTGGTGCATTGGGCTGGCCGCTGGCACCATATTGGTTCAAGCGCGTTTCGATTTGGCGGCCGGCAGGCTGTCGAGTGTCGGGATGGGGTGGTGCGAGGGTGCCGGGTAGTAGGGGCAGTCGACCGCCAGGCAGGTCATGCCGTGGCGGCATTCGCGCGCACAGGCGAGCAGCGCCAGTTGCCGGCACAGTGCGGCCTGGCCCGCTGGGCGGCGGTCGAACAGCTCCGCGCTCGAAAGCTTGCCCTCGGCGATGAAACGGTCGAGCTCGGCATAGCGAAACCGGGCGATCTCCCAATCCCCCTCGGGCGAGATGACCACGATCTGGTCGGCCTCTTCCCCACAGTGGTGCAACAGCTGCATGACGGCCTCCCGGCTGGCTGACATGGGCGAGTGCGCTACGTGGAATGCACACGCTTGGAATCGCACCGGAATGATAACGATTCCCGTTTGCGCCAGCAAGCGCGAGGAGGGTGGCCCCGTCCCCCGCATGCCCCGAGGACTGCCGCCATGTTGCTGGGGAGGCGGGTCCTTTATGGCCTTGGCTTGGGGGCCTTACCAGGGAATGGTCGTGCCATCGATGTCGATGAACCGCCCCCGGTCGGCCTCGGTCAGACCGGCCATGTTGCGACGCAGTCCTGCGGCGCTCTGGGCGGTGGTGATCTCGGCGTTGGGGCCGCCCATGTCGGTCAGCACCCAGCCCGGGTGCAGGGCGACCACATTGATGCCGCGTGGTTCGAGGTCGATCGAGGCGCTCTTGATTACCGCGTTGACCGCCGCCTTGCTCGACCGGTAGATGTAGCCGCCACCCGAGCCGTTATCGCCCATCGAGCCGACCTTGCTCGAGAGAATGCCGATCTTCTTCTCCCCGCTGCGCGCCACCTGGTCGGCAAACGCCTGCATGATCAGCATCGGTGCGATGCTGTTGATGCGGAACACCTCCAGCCAGGCCTCGACGTCGTGGACGTTGCCGAAGGCCACGCCTCGCGGGCCGTAGATGCCGGCGTTGTTGATCAGCCAGTCGATCGATTCGTCGGCCAGCTGGTCGGAAAGTGTCCGGATGGACTCGGCATCCGCAACGTCCACGGCATGCAGTTGCAGCGTCTCCGGGTGGGCGAAGGCCAATGCCTTGAGTTCGGCCGATTGCTCCGGATCACGCGCGGTGGCATGCACCCGCCAGCCGTCCTCGAGCAGCTGGCGGGTCAGATCCAGGCCGATGCCTCGATTGGTGCCGGTGATCAGGGCGGTCTTCATGCCAAAGTCTCCTTTCGGTTATCTGGGTGTGCGATTTTCATTCGGCCAGCCGGAATACCAGCTGGCCCTCCTTGACGTCAACGGACTCGACGCCCTCGGCGAGGGATTGCCAGAAGCCCGGCTCGCCACCGAATTCCGCGACCAGGTCGACGCCCTTGAGCCCGCCGATCCAGGTATTCGGCAGCGGCACGCCCCACAGGCTCACGCCGGTGACGACCACCGCCAGCCGGGATCCTTCCGGCGTCGGCACTTGCCGCACTTCGGCGCCCGCGTTCAGGCGTAGCGTCTGCCCGCCCATGACTGGGAAGTCCGGTGGCAGCGGCACCAGTAGCTTGACGCTGACCAGGTCCTCGGACAGGTCGATGGCCAGTCGCCGGGCCATCTCCGGGTCGCGGGCAATGATGGCATTGAGCTCGCGTTCGTCGAACTGCACCTCGCGCGGGGCGTCCTTCTCCCGGTATGGCTCGGGCTTGAGTCGACCCTGGTCATCGAACTCCTCCGGTCGCGAGGAAAACCGATCCCCCGCTCGGGGCGAGGGCTGGTCGGGCTGAACGCCGATGGTGGCAAGCTTGTCGTCGAGTGTCTGTTGCTCGGCCGCGTTCAGTTCGACCGGCTCGAACTGATCCGGGAAAAGAAAGTAGCGTACGGCGATTGCCCCGAGCACCAGGGTGACGATCATCGTGCCCACGATGATCAGGCTCACCCCGAGGCACCCGATGCCGCGACGTGGCTCGTCCGGCCGGGTGATGGGTTCGTCGGTCGGCGGGGTCTGGTTGGGCTGGTTCGGGTCGGTCACGGCAAGTCCTCGCGGCGTGCCGCCCAGGCTGGCGGCTCATCGAGGTTAGCATGCCAGCCGATACCCTGGCCGCGTCAGTGATCGTGACCGTGGTGATGCCCGGCGTGAGGGTCCGAGCGTTGGCCGAGCGAGAAGCGCCACTGGTATTGCAGGTAGAACTGGGTGTAGTGCTCCCGGTCGGTTTCCAGGGCGGCGCTGACCCGTGCGACCTGGGCGCGCAGTCGGCTGGTATCGCTGATCTGCCAGGTGGCGGCCGCCGTCCAGCGGTCGCTCTCATCAAAGTCGATATTCGCAGCGACAAGCGGGCCGCGTTTCTCGTTGGTGAAGCCAACCGCGTCGTAGCGCAGTCCGACCTCCCAGCGCGGGGCGATCCCGTAGGTGGCTTGCACGTACAGGCCGTCCTCGGTGAAGTCTCGCGCCTGGCCGATCACGCTCGGGTCGCTGGCGTGATGTGCCACCTCGAGGTTCTTCTCGGCGATCAGGTATTCGGCCGCCACGCGCCAGTCGCCTTGTCCGTGGGCGCCGTCCGCGTGAAAGGCGTAGGTGGCATCGAGCCCCCAGAGACGGGCCTCGCCGTCCAGGCCGTGCTCATCGAGTTCGTCGTGGTGATGGAATTCCTGGTGACTGCGAAACCAGGCAGCCGAGGCGCCGAGTTGCAGGGCATGGTCGTGGCCGAGCGCTGGCGACCACTTGGCAAATGCCGTGTACAAGCGGGGAGCGTCGTCCCGGCCCGGCAGGTCGTCGGCGTGGTCGGCCTCGGTGCCGAGACGTTCGTTGTTGTCGCCCTGGAAGGCCTCGATGCCAAAGCGCGTGTCGTGGTCCCATGCCGGTTGCCAGGTGAGTTGTGCGCCGATGTCGGACAGGCCGTGTACACCCAGCAGGGTGCGGTAGGGCAGGTTCTGGTCGACGAAATCCCAGTCGTGCGGGTGTCTTTCGTTGGCGTAGCCGATGCCGGAGTAGAACTTGCCGGCCTTGATCCGCAGCCCGGCGGGCAGGTCCGTGGTGGCGAGGAAGGCTTCCTCGACTTCCACATCGCCCCCGTCGTAGATGGCGACGTTCAGCCGTGCATCGAGCAGTTTCTCGATGCCGCCGGTCAGCGAGATTTCCGTGTGGCGGAGATTGAACCCCTGCTCGAGGCCGTGTTCGTGGTCGGCCGCCTCGTGGTCATGGGCATCGAAGATGCCGGCGGTTTCGCCGAGCCGGGCGTCGCCCTCGCCATCGGCATTGTCATCGTAGTAGACCCCGTCCAGAACGACCGTGAGTGTCGGGTCGAGTGGCAGTGCGGCTGCCTGGCCGGTGCCCCAGGGCACTACGCTGGTGGCGGCGAGCAGTGGGGCCAGACGGAGCGGCAAGTGGCGGGGCATGGTTCTTGTTCCTTGGTCAAGGTTGGTCTTAGTGATGTCGCAAACGTTATAACATAACGACAAGGACGGCTAGTCCTCCTCGGGGGAGAAGGTCCTGCGGCTGTCCCTGGCGCCGAACGGTTGTCCGCCTTTCGCCGAAACGAACAAGGCCGCGCGGACCCCAGCGGGGGCCGGCGCGGCCTTGATTGCCGGAGGCCCGGTTCGGTCAGCTGGAGGGTTTTTCCAGCAGCAGCGAGCGCTTCATCTTCTTTGGCAACGGCAGGCCCATCAGCTCGAGCACGGTCGCCGCGATATTGGCAATGCCGCCGCCGGTACGCAGGCGCACCGGGGTCTTGTCGATGACGATGCAGGGCACCGGGTAGGTGGTGTGCTGGGTGTGTGGGTCGCCGGTGACGGGGTCGACCATCTCGTCGCAGTTGCCGTGATCGGCGGTGAGGATGATCGAGTAGCCTTGTTCGCGCGCGGCGTCGACCAGCCGGCCGACCTCGAGATCGACCGTCTCCATGGCCTTGATCACCGCCTCGCGCACGGCGGTGTGGCCCACCATGTCGCCGTTGGCGAAGTTGACCAGCACGAAGCCGTACTGCTCGGCGCGCACCGCGTCGATGGCCGCATCCGCCACCTCGCGCGCGCTCATCTCCGGTTGCAAATCGTAGGTCGCTACCTTGGGCGAGGGCACCATGACGCGGTCCTCGCCGGCGAAGGTCTCTTCCTTGCCGCCGTTGAAGAAGAACGTCACGTGGGCGTACTTCTCGGTCTCGGCGCAGTGGAACTGCTTGATGCCGGCCTGGCTGATCGCCTCGGCCAGCACGTTCTTGGGCCGCTCCGGCGGGAAGCCGATCGGCGACAGGAAGCGTGGGTCGTACTCGGTCAGGCAGGTGACCACGATCGGCTGGTAGTCGCCGCGGTCGAAGCCGGTGAACTCCGCCTGGCCCAGCGCCTCGGTGAGCTGGCGCGGGCGGTCGTTGCGGAAGTTGAAGAAGATCATCGAGTCGTCGGCCGACAGCGGCTCGAAGCCGTCGAGCACCGCGGGGCGGATGAACTCGTCGTGCTGCTCGGCCGCGTAGGACGCGTCGAGCGCGGCACGGGCGTCACGGAAACGCGGGCCGTCTCCACGGACGATGGCGTTGAACGCCTCTTCCGTGCGCTCCCAGCGCTGGTCGCGGTCCATGGCGTAGTAGCGGCCGCTGATGGTGGCGATCGCCCCGCCGGCGTCCTTGAGCTTGGGCTCGAGCTGGTCGAGGTAGCCCAGCGCGGATTTCGGCGCGGTGTCGCGGCCGTCGGTGATCATGTGGATCAGCGGCCGGGCGCCGATCTTCTTCGCCATCTTGATCAAGGCGAGCAGATGACGGACGTGGCTGTGTACGCCGCCGTCGGACACCAGCCCGATCAGGTGGATCGGGCGACCGGCATCCGCGGCCTTCTGCATCGCCTGGTTAAGCGCGGAGTTCTCGTAGAAGCTGCCGTCCTTGATCGCGTCGTCGATGCGCACCAGGTCCTGGCGGTTGATCGCGCCGCAGCCCAGGGTCAGGTGACCGACCTCGGAGTTGCCCATCTGGCCGTCAGGCAGGCCGCATGCCCGCCCGGAGGCCTCGATCACCGTGTGCGGGTGGTGGGCGTACAACTCGTCGAGCCGAGGCGTTTCGGCCAGGCTCACGGCGTTGTGCTTGCGGCTCGGGTTGACGCCGACACCGTCCATGATCACAAGCAGGACGGGGCGTCGCGGGGCGATATTGGACATGGGCTTGCGTTCCTTGTTCGTGTTTCGGTTGGAGTCACCGGAACGAATCGGGTGGCGCGCGCCGTTATCCGCCCGGCGGGGGGGGGCAGCGGGCCATCCGTTTCATTCTGGGTTGGGCGGGCGAAGGTCCCCGCCCGGTTGACGAGGTCGACCGGTATCAGCGCCGGTCGTTGCGCTCGTCGTCGTTCGCGTCGGGCGTGTCGTCTCGACGTGCATCCGAGTCTTTTTGCTCGGATTCGGACGCGGTGGGCGCCTGGTCATACTGCATCTCTTTCCTGGCGCCTTGCGTGGCCTCGTCTTCACGCGCCTCGGCCTCGATCGCCTCGAGAGACTGCTGCTCACGCTCGATCTCCTCGAAGGCGCGATCGAAGTCGAAATCGTCGTCCTTCTCGGTTTCAAAGGCCCGGCCGGGGCCCGTGCCGCTTGCGGTTGCAGGGCTGCCGCCGGCGGGCGAGCCGCCGCCCGTGCCACCGCCGGGCGGGGTGTCATCCGGCTCGGGTTCGTCGTCGGTCGGCAGCACGGGGCCGCCCTGGCGCTTGAGCAGGATGCGGCCGATGACGATACCCAGTTCGTAAAGGAACCAGACCGGTATCGCCATCATGAACTGCGACAGGATGTCCGGCGGGGTGAAGATTGCGCCGAGGATGAACGCGACTAGGATTGCGTAGCGGCGCTTTTCCGCCAGTTGATCGGGCGTGACCACGCCGATCAGGATCAACAGCACGGTCGCCACCGGCACTTCGAAGACGAAGCCGAAGGCGAAGAACATCGTGATGACGAAGCTCAGGTACTCGTTGATGTCGGGCGCGAAGCTGACTTCCGCCGGCCCGGTGCCGGCGAGAAAGCCGAAGACCACCGGAAAGACCGCGAAGTAGGCGAAGGCGGCGCCCAGGTAGAACAGGACGGTGCTGGAGAAGACCAGCGGGATCACCATCTTGCGTTCGTGCTGATACAGCCCCGGCGCAATGAAGGCCCAGAGCTGATAGAGCAGGAACGGGATCGCCAGGAACAGGGCGGTAAAGCCGGCGAGCTTGAGCGGAATGAAGAACGTCGAGGCGACCTGAACGGCGATCATGCTGGCGCCTTCCGGCAGGAACTGCGACAGCGGATCGGAGAGCAGGCGGAACAGGTCGTTTCGGAACGGGAACAGTGCCAGGAAAAGCACGAAGACCACGGCCACCGACTTGATCAGCCGGTTGCGCAGTTCGACCAGATGCGAGACGAAACCCGCCAGACCGGAGGGTTCGTCAGTTGTCGCGTCCGCGTTCCGTTGGCTCATCTTGGTCTTTTGCCGTCGATTCCTGGGTCGTGGCCGGCTCGGCCGGGGTATCGGTGTCGGCCGATTCGAATGGGCGGCGGAAGGTCTCGCCGGTTTCCGATTCCAGTCGGCTCAGCTCGTCCTCGAAGGTGTCGGGCACCTCGTCGTCGAGCGCCTTGAGGCGGCTGCCCTCGGCGCCCGTGTCCGGGGAGTTCTCTGAACCGTCAGCCTGCTTGCCGGCCTTGTCGAGTCGAGCCTTCTCGGCCTCGGCCGAGCTGCGCATGGTCTGTTCGGCATCGGACAGGGCGCTTTTGACGCTCCTCTCGGTGCCCGAGAGGTCGTCGCGGGTCTCCTCGACCATCGCGCGCAGCTTGCTGATCTCGGATTCCTGCGAGTTCAGCAGCTGCTTCATGTCCTGCATGTTGAACTCGCTGTCCATCTCGGCCTTGGCGTTGGCGACGAACTTGCGGACCTTGTAGGTCCATTCGCCCGCCTTGCGCGCTACGCCGGGCAGCCGTTCGGGGCCGATGACCACCAGGGCCACGACCAGAATGAGCGACACTTCCCAGAAGCTGAAGCCGAACACGGATCAATACCGATGCGCGCTTGGGATCAGCTGTCCTTGCGCTCGGTCGACTTCTCGGCGGTGTTTTCCTTGCCCGCCTCGATGGTCTCGCTCTCGATCACCCGGTTGGCGTTGGGCTGCTCGCCCTCCTTGTGTTCCAGGTTCTCGGCGCGTTTTTGCTCTTCCTCGTCCTTCTCCGACTCGTCCTTCACGGCGGACTTGAAGCCCTTGATCGCGCTACCGAGATCGGTGCCGAGGTTCTTCAGACGCTTGGTGCCGAACAGAAGCAGCACGATGGCGAGAATGATCAGCCAGTGCCAGATGCTAAAAGTACCCATGATCGCGATCTCCTACTGATGTCCTGTCAATCTTGTGCGCGCCGTGCCTTTTCTTCAAGGCCCGACAATCCGAATCGGCGTTCGAGCTCGTCGAGCACGTCCGCCGGGGTTAGGTTGGCATCGGCCAGCAGTACCAGGCTGTGGAACCACAGGTCGGCCATCTCGTTGATCAATTCGTCGCGGTCGTCGCCTACCGCGGCAAGCGCGACCTCGACCCCTTCCTCGCCCACCTTCTGGGCGATCTTCGCCCGCCCCTTGTGGTACAGGCTGGCGACATAGGAACTGCCCGCATCCGCGCCCTTGCGTTGCTCGAGCAGGGCGGCGAGCTGTTCCAGCACCTCGGTCGATCGGCGGTCAGCCGTTGCCATAGATCGCTCCCGGGGATTTCTTGACCTCGTCGGTCGCCTGCCAGCGACCGCCCTCGAGACGACGGTAGAAGCAGGACTCGCGGCCGGTGTGGCAGGCGATCCCGCCGTGCTGTTCGATCGACAGCAGCAGCACGTCGCCGTCGCAGTCGAGCCGGATCTCGCGCACCCTCTGGGTGTGGCCGCTCTGCTCGCCCTTGTGCCAGAGTTTCTGGCGCGAGCGCGAGTAGTACACCGCCTCGCCCAACTCGGCGGTCTTCTCGACCGCCTCGCGGTTCATCCAGGCGAACATCAACACCCGGCCGGTCGTGGCGTCCTGCGCGATGGCCGGCACCAGGCCGTGCTCGTCGAAGGCGATCGTCTCGATCCAGTCGCGCGACTCGCGGAATGCCGGGGGTGTTGCCTGAGATTCGGTCACTGTCGGTGTCGTCTTTCAGCGGTGGGCGGGCCGGTGGCCGGCGCGGGAGTATATCAGGGATGGCGAAAAAACCGTCAGCAGTGACAGCGCAGCCGGGTTCAGTCGCGCACCTCGATCCCGGCCTTGGCCATCACGGCCTTGGCCTCACTGATGCTGTAGGTGCCGAAGTGGAAGATGCTGGCGGCGAGCACGGCATCGGCATGGCCCTGCGTGATGCCGTCGACGAGGTGATCGAGGTTGCCCACGCCGCCGGAGGCGATCACCGGGATCGGTACGGCGTCACTTATCGCGCGGGTCAATTCGAGGTCGAAGCCCTGCTGCATGCCGTCGCGGTCCATGCTGGTGACCAGCAGCTCACCGGCGCCCAGCGCGGCCATGTGTTCGGCCCACTCGACGGCATCCAGCCCGGTCGGGTTGCGCCCGCCGTGGGTGAAGATCTCCCAGCGCGGTGGCTCGCCCTCGCCCGAGACGCGCCGGGCGTCGATGGCGACCACGATGCACTGCGAGCCGACCGCGTCGCTCATCTCCTTGATGCGCTCGGGGTGATGCACGGCCGTGGTGTTGATCGAGACCTTGTCGGCCCCGGCGTGCAGCAGCCGGCGCACGTCGGCCAGCGTGCGGATGCCGCCGCCGACCGTCAGCGGGATGAATACCTCGGCGGCGACGGCCTCGACCACGTGCAGCATGGTCTCGCGCCCCTCGTGGGAGGCGGAGATGTCGAGGAAGGTTAGCTCGTCGGCGCCGGCCTGGTTGTAGCGGCGCGCCGCCTCGACCGGGTCGCCGGCGTCACGCAGGCCCTCGAACTGTACGCCCTTGACCACGCGACCCTCGGCCACGTCCAGGCAGGGAATGATGCGCTTGGCAAGCCCCATGGCCTACTCGGAGAACGGCGGGATGCCCGCACGGTCGTCGATGCGTTTCTGGGCTTCCTTCAAGTCGATGGTGCCTTCGTAGAGCGCCCGGCCGATGATCGCGCCGGAGACGCCGTCATCGGCGGCATCGATCAAGAGATCGATGTCGCTCATGTCGGTCACGCCGCCCGAGGCGATGATCGGGATGCGTACCGACTTGGCCAGCTCGCGGGTCGCCTCGATGTTCGCGCCCTGCATCATGCCGTCGCGGGAGATGTCGGTGAACACGATCGCGGCGACGCCGTCGTGCTCGAAGCGCTGGGCCATGTCGTGGATGTCGTGGTGCGAGAGCTTCGACCAGCCGTCGATCGCCACCTTGCCGTCGCGTGCGTCCAGGCCGACGATGATGTGCCCCGGGAAGGCCAGGCAGACATCCTCGACGAAGTGCGGCTCGGAGACCGCCTTGGTGCCGATGATGACGAAATCCACGCCCAGCTCGAGGTACTGCTCGATGGTGGCCTCGTCGCGGATGCCGCCGCCGACCTGGATCGGCAGGTCCGGGTAGGCCTCGCAGATCGCCTTGATGACTTCGCGGTTCTTGGGGCTGCCGGCGAAGGCGCCGTCGAGGTCAACCAGGTGCAGACGGCGCGCGCCGGCCTCCACCCAGCGGCCGGCCACGGCGACCGGGTCGTCGGAAAAGACGGTGTCGTCGTCCATGCGCCCCTGGCGCAGGCGCACGCATTTGCCTTCCTTGAGATCGATGGCGGGGATCAGGAGCATGATTCGGGCGTCCTCGAAATGCGGCTGTCGTGTTGCGATGCGGTCAGGACCAAGGTCCGGACCAGCGGGTGAAATTGGCCAGGAGCTTGAGGCCGTCGTCGGCGCTCTTCTCCGGGTGCGCCTGGATGGCGAAGACGTAGTCATCGGCCAGCGCGGCGCAGTAGGTCAGGTCGTAGTCGGCCGTCGCGACCGGGTGGGCCGGGTTCGTTGGCTCACAGTAATAGCTGTGCACGAAATAGAAGCGCGCGTCCTGACGAATGCCGTCAAACAGCGGGTGATCCTGCGTCTGGTGCAGCTGGTTCCAGCCCATCTGCGGCACCTTGAGCGACTCATCCTCGGGGCGAAAGCGCTTGACCTGGCCGGGAAACCAGCCCAGCAGGTCGACGCCATCGTTCTCCTCCGAGCGCTCCAGCAGCACCTGCATGCCCATGCAGATGCCGAGGAACGGCCGCGTCTGCGCCGCCTCGCGCAGGGCGGCGGGCAGGTTGCGCTCGCGCAGGGCGCTCATGCACTGGGCCGCCGCCCCCTGGCCGGGGAAGACCACCTTCTCGGATTCCAGGATCACCTCGGGGGCGTCGGTGAGCACCACGTGGGCACCATCCGGGGCGACGTGCTCGATGGCCTTGACCACCGAGCGCAGGTTGCCCATCCCGTAATCAACGACGGCGATCTGCATTACGAGGCACCTCGTAAAATCTGCTGCGCCACCCGATTGCTGCGTCGCGTGCTCACTAACGCGAAGCTGGCGTAAGCCCGCTCCTCACCTATCTTGCCGATATGTCTCGTCGCTCGCTCCGCGGCTCCTTGCACTCGTGCACCTCGCGACGATTTTCCGAGGCGCCTCACAGCGAGCCCTTGGTCGACGGGATGGCGTCGGCCTGCCGGTCGTCGGCGCTCAATGCCATCCGCAGCGCCCGGCCGAAGGCCTTGAACATGGTTTCGGCCTGGTGGTGCGCGTTGCGCCCGCGGAGGTTGTCGACGTGCAGCGTCGCGCCGGCGTGGTTGACGAAACCGCGGAAGAACTCCTCGACCAGTTCGGTCTCGAAGCGGCCGATCAGCGACCGGGTGAAATCGCAGTTGAACTCGAGCCCCGGCCGTCCGGACAGGTCGATCACCACCCGCGAGAGCGCCTCGTCCAGTGGCACGTAAGCGTGCCCGTAGCGGACGATGCCACGCTTGTCGCCGACGGCCTTGGCCACCGCCTGGCCGAGGACGATGCCGCAGTCTTCGACGGTGTGGTGATCGTCAATCTCGGTGTCACCGTCGCAGCTCAGCGTGATGTCGATCAGCCCGTGGCGGGCGATCTGGTCGAGCATGTGTTCGAAGAAGGGCACGCCGGTCTCGAGGCGGGCCTTGCCCTCGCCGTCGAGATTGATGTCGATGGCGATGCGGGTTTCGTTGGTCTCGCGGCGGATCTGCGCGGTGCGTGCGGCCATGGTCGGTTCGCGTCTCGGGCGGTTGGAATTTGGTTGAGCGGGAAACCTTCCCGAATCGGGAGCATACAATGCCCGCCGCGGCACGTCAGCCTCTGGTCGGAAAACGGCTTGGGTCGTTCGGCGACGATCCGCCCTCGATCCTCCCGGGGCGGGGTTGACCGCGCGTCGATTTTGCCGTTAAATGCGCAGCCTCGTCGCCCGGCGACGGCGCCTGATGTGCGCCGGCAGCGACAAGCGGACATGGCCAGATAGCTCAGTTGGTAGAGCAGGGGATTGAAAATCCCCGTGTCGGGGGTTCGATTCCCTCTCTGGCCACCACGATTCCCGAAAACCCCCGATCCTCGCATCGGGGGTTTTTTCGTTTCGGGAAATGTGGTCTTGCCTGGCTGTCTTTTGTGCCGGCGCCGCTGGCCGCATACTGGTCATGTCAAAGGCGGAGGCAGAGCGCATCGATGCCGAGAGTTCCCTATCAGGCCTGTTTCGAGCAGTCGCAGGACGTGCTCTTTCTGATCGCCCGGCGAGCGGATCGCGCGTTTGTCTATCGCGAAGTCAACGCCGCCCTGCTGCGCGATACCGGGCTGTCCCGCGAACAGATCGTGGGCAAGACACCGCGCGAGCTCTTGCCTGCCGAACAGGCCGAACATCTCGAGACCGTGTATGCCGAGTGCTTCGCCAGCGGCGAGCCGGCCCTGGTCGAGTCGATTTTCGATGTGCCCAGCGGCAATCGCAGTTGGCAGATCCAGTTGAGCCCGCTGCGCGACGAGCAGGGCGAGGTGGTGGAGTTGTTGGGATCGGCGCGGGATATCACCTGGAGCCGTGACTTCGCCCAGCAGTTGCATACGGTCTCGCGGCAGTTGCCTGGCTTTGTCTACCAGTTGCAGTGGTCGGGCGGAGAGGACTGGCGATTTCTGTTCGTTGGCCAACGGGTCGAGGAGATGTTCGGCGTGAGTCAGGCCGAGGTGCTCGCTGATGCTGAGGCCTTGCTTGGCCGGATTCACGCGGAGGATCGCGATCGCGTGCTGGCCGACAGCATCGAGTCAGGCAGGCGGCTGGAGCCCTGGCAGGCGGAATTCCGCATGTGCCATCGTGATGGCCGCGTACTCTGGGTGGAGGCCAACGATCTGCCGCAACGGCTGCAGGATGGCACGATCATCTGGACCGGCTACGTCAACGACATCTCACGGCGCAAGACGCTAGAGGACGAGCTGCGCATCGGTGAGGCCCGCTATCGACAGCTGGTCGAGAACGCCAACGACATCATCTATACGCTCACGCCCGACGGGGTGTTCAGCTACGTTTCGCCCAACTGGGCCACAACACTGGGCCACCCGGTCGAGACCGTGGTCGGCACCCATATCCGTGACTACCTGCACCCGGCGGACCTGTCTCATTGCCAGGGCTTCCTCGAGCAGGTGCTGACTTCCGGCCAGCCGCAGAGTGGCATCGAGTACCGGGTGCGTCATCAGGACGGCCATTGGCGTTGGCATATCAGCAATGCCGCGGCGTTGCGTGGTGAAAACGGCGAGGTGGTGGCGTTTCTCGGCATCGCCCGCGATATCACCGAGCGGCGTGCCATGGAGGAGCGCATCCGTCAGTTGGCCCAGCACGATGGCTTGACCGGACTGGCCAATCGGGCGTTGTTCTTCGAACATCTCGAGCAGTCATTGCGGCTGGCGGCCCGGCACGGCGAGAAGGTGGCCCTGTTGTTCATCGACCTCGACGAGTTCAAGCCGATCAACGACCGTCTCGGTCACGCCGCCGGGGACGAAGTGCTGGTGACCACCGCCTGGCGGCTGGTCGACGGTCTGCGCGAGTCCGATCTGGTGGGGCGGCTTGGTGGGGACGAGTTCGTCGTCCTCCTGCATACCCCTGCCGGCAGCGAGGAGGCATTGGCGGTCGCCGGGGCGTTGTGTCGATCGTTGGCCGAGCCGTTAACAGTCGAGGGCCAGACCGTGGGGGTGTCGGCGAGTATCGGTGTGGCCCTTTACCCAGACCACGCGGTCGGTGGCGATGACCTGGTGCGGGCGGCCGATCGGGCGATGTATCGCGCCAAGGCGGCGGGGCGCAACCGGGCCGCGTTGGCCGAGTGAGGCCTGCGGCGGGCATGCGCAAGATCATCCATGTCGACATGGACGCCTTCTATGCCTCGGTCGAGCAGCGCGATCGGCCCGAGTTGCGCGGTCGGCCCGTGGTGGTCGGTGGCGATCCGGCTGGCCGCGGCGTGGTCGCGGCGGCGAGCTACGAGGCACGACGGTTCGGCATTCATTCGGCGATGCCGGCCGCCCGCGCTGCCCGTGCCTGCCCCGAGGTGGTCTTCCTGCGCCCCCGGTTCGATGTCTACCGCGCGGTTTCGCGCCAGATTCACGAGGTATTTCGCCGCTACACCGATTGGATCGAACCCCTGTCGCTGGACGAGGCGTACCTCGATGTCAGCGACAGCTCGGCCTGTCGCGGGTCCGCCACCCTGATGGCCCGCGAGATCAAGGCGGCGATTCGCGAGACGACCGGGCTGATCGCCTCGGCCGGCGTGTCCTACAACAAGTTTCTCGCCAAGCTCGCCTCGGACGTGGACAAGCCCGATGGTCTCTACCTGATCGATCCCGAGGCCGCGCCGGCATTTATCGAGACGCTGTCGGTGGGCGATTTCCATGGCGTCGGGCCAGCCACCGAGCGACGCATGAGGGCGCACGGCATTCACACTGGCGGCGATCTGCGCCGACACGAACTGCATGAGCTGGTCGAGTGGTTCGGCAAGGCGGGGCGGCACTACTACCAGATCGCGCGCGGCATCGACGAGCGCCCCGTGCAGAGCCGGCGCGAGCGCAAGTCGCTGGGGCACGAGACCACCTACGCAAGCGACCTGATTGCCCGTAATGAGGTCGAGGCGGCCCTGCCCCCGTTGGTCGAGCGGGTCGCACGGGACCTGGCGGCCCGCGAGCTTGCCGCCCGCACGGTCACCCTGAAGGTCAAGTACGCGGATTTCGTTCAGATCACCCGTCGGCGCACCTTCACGAGGCCGTTGTCGTCGGCCGGCGAGTTGCTGGGCGCCTTGCCGGGGCTGCTCGATGACACCGAGGCGGGGAGCCGGCCGATTCGGCTGCTGGGGGTGACCTGTTCGGGGCTCGAGGCCCGAGCAGGACTGCCGTTGGGGGAACTTGATCTCGGCTGGCCGTCGGCGGGCTGACGGGGCGAGGAGTGACTAAAGTCAGCACCAGTTTCTCGATCGGGGTTCGCCGATGACACTCGAAGTCAGCTTGCTGACCGTCTTTATCGCCGCGTTGATCACGGCGCTGACCACCGGGCTGGGCGCCATCCCGCTCGCCTTCGCCCGGCACGTGGATGACCGCTGGCTGGCGGTGGGTGCCGCCCTGGCCGCGGGCCTGATGCTGGCGGCCAGCCACAGCCTGGTGGCCGAGGGCAGCGCCATCGGTTCATGGCGTGTATTGCTGGGGATGGCCTCGGGCCTGGTCCTGGTCGTGCTCGCCGACCGCTGGCTGGATCGACACGACACCCCGGATGTCAGTGACCTGCAGGGGGCGGATGCGAGAAAGGCCCTGATGATCGTCGGGGTGATGACCATCCATTCCTTCGCCGAGGGTGTGGGAGTCGGGGTCTCCTATGGCGGTGGCGAGGATCTGGGCATGTTCATCACGGCGGCGATTGCCGTGCACAACATCCCCGAGGGGCTGGCCATCGCCCTGGTGCTGGTACCGCGCGGTGTGCCGGTCTGGCAGGCTGCCGGTTGGGCGATCTTCTCCAGCCTGCCGCAGCCATTGATGGCCGTCCCCGCCTACCTGTTCGTGACCGCCTTCGAGCCCTTCCTGCCAATCGGGCTGGGACTGGCCGCCGGGGCGATGATCTGGATGGTATTTGCCGAATTGTTGCCGGACGCCAACCGTCACCTGACAGCGACCAACGTGGGGACCGTGGTGGTGCTGTCCTTCATGGCGATGTTCGCCTTTCAGCTGGCGATCGCGCATTGAATGCGCACATTGATCGGGAGCCCTGCCGTGGTGCGATCCGGCGTGGGTGATGAGGATCACTATGTGCTGATGGGGCAATATTCGTTTCCCGTGATATTTTCCCTTCGAAATCAGTCACTCGGCGTGGTATTTTATAATTGTATTTCCGCCGTTTCGGGGGCATGCTTGTTTCCCGAATCGGAGCAGAACGAGGGCAGGGATCATGAAACGCATCAATACATTAGGCGCCGGCTGCCTGGCGCGGGCGCTGGCATTCTCGCTGGCGGCCGGTGGGCTGGCCCTGCCGCTGTCGGCGCAGGCGGCCGACCTTCCGGCGGCAGTCGCGCAGGATCTCTATGAAAACGGCGGTGTCGAGCACTGGCTGCCCAAGGCCGAAAAGGGCGACATCTTCGCCCAGTACGTCCTGGGGCACATGTACTGCAACGGCAAGAAGGTCGAGAAGAACTACGAACTCGGCATGCGCTGGTACCGAAAGGCGGCCGATGCCGGTTTCGCCCCGAGCCAGCTGGCGGTCGGGACCATGTACTTCCAAGGCCAGGGTGTCGAGCGGGATCGCGACGAGGCACTTGACTGGTTCACCCGGGCTGCCGAGGAAGGTTATGCACGTGCCCAGAGCAACCTGGCCGCGCTCTACCTGGGCGAAAAGGGTGTCGAGCCGGACTACGAGAAGGCCTTGCATTGGTATGGCAAAGCGGCCGCCCAGGGGCACACCGTGGCCCGCTACAACCTCGGCATGATGTACGCCCATGGCCTGGGCCTGGACGAGCCCGACTACGTGGCGGCCTATGGCCTGCTCAGCCCGCTGGTGGAGAACGGTCACCGGGCGGCAGACGAGCTGATGCAGTCGTTCCTCGGTGAAATGGACGAGGAGGAGTTGGTCGCCGCGCGTGAGCTGTCTGAGGAGTTGCAGGCGCAGGACCGAATGTTGGTCGCCTTGGACCAACGGGCGGCCAACCGCTGAGAACCCCGCCAACGGACCGGCCAAACGGTTTGGATTGAACGGCGCCTTCGGGCGCCGTTTTACGTTGGCGCCCGGGATTGTCCGGGATTCCCCGCTGCCGACTGGCTCAGAGCAGGGGCGAGGTCAGGCGGGCTAGATTCTGTGTCAGGATGCGGCCGCGGCCACGTTCGTCCCATTGCTCGCGAGTCAGCAGTGGGCAGACGCGTCGGTAGGCCTCGATCTGGTCGGCCAGTCGGGCGGCGGTTTCGCTGGAGTAGCACAGCAGGCCGAATTCGGCGTTGATCAGCGAGGAACGTACGTCGAGATTGGCGCTACCCACCAGCGAGAGCTGGCCGTCGCAGAGGGTGATCTTGCTGTGCAGCAGTCGGGTCGGGTGGCGCCGGATGATCACGTCGGCCTCGAGCAATTCGTCGAAGTAGGATTCCTGTGCCAGTTGCACCAACGGGTGGTCGAGCGATTCGGGCAGGATGAGCTCGCAATGCACCCCTCGACGGGCGGCGGCCTTGAGCGCATCGAGGGTGGATTCGTCGGGGACGAAATACGGCGTGACGATTTCGACCCGTTCGGTGGCGGCATGCAGCAGCCCGAGCAGCAGTCGTTGGAGCAGCGGCTCGGGGTACTCGGGGCCACTGGGCAGGCCGACGCAGGACTCGTGTCCAGCGGTGACCGGTGTCGGGAAATAGCGTTCGGTGTCGAGCAGGAGGCCCGTCTCCAGGTACCAGTCGCCGGCGAAGATCGCCTGCAGCTCGAGCACGACCGGCCCCTCGATGCGCAACATCAGGTCCTCGTAGGACTGCCCGCGGCGAAATTCCGGGTGCACCAGGTTCATCGAGCCGGCGTAGCCGACCTGTCCGTCGATCACCACCAGCTTGCGGTGGTTGCGCAGATCGAAGCGTGCCGACTTGCGCGGCAGCTTCGAGCGCGGGAACGCCCGGCCAACCGCGATGCCGCGACGGGCGAGTCGCCGCAGATCGCGCATGTTTTCCTTGGAGCCGAAGTCGTCGACGATCAGCCGGACGGTCACGCCCCGCGCCGCCGCCCGTTCCATGGCATCGAATACCGGGCGGGTGGCCCGGTCGATCGCGGCAATGTAGAAGGTCAGGTGCACATGATCCCGGGCCGCGTCGATTTCGCGCACCAGTTCGGCGGCAAAGGCGTCCATCGAATCGATCAGGCCGATGCGGTTGCCGTCGAACAGCGGAAACTGGCGCCAGCGACGCACCATCTGGTCGACCGCGGCGAAGCGTGCCGGCAGGTTGCCGCTGCCTTGTGGCTCCGCTTGGGCGAGCCGGTCGGTGATCGGGCGCAGGGTATGTGTCAGATGGGCGACCTTCTCGGCGCGATCGCGGGAAATCCGGGGCCGGCCCACCAGCAGGTACATCACCAGCCCGACGATCGGCAGGAAGAAGAGCAGCAGCAACCAGGCCGTCGCGGCAGCGGGTGGGCGGCGCAGCGGCACGATGAACAGGGCGGCGAGCCGGATCGTCCACTCGATCAGGACGTAGAGCTGCGCGATGGGCGAGTCGAGCGCGTTCATCAGCGCTTGCCGCCGCCCGAGGCGCGAGCCAGCACGCGGTCCATCGCCCGCGTGGTCAGCAGGCGCTTGAGCACGGCGAACAGGTAGGTCGGCACGGTTACCGGGTAACGCGCCTTCGGTCGGCGTGATTCGATCGCATGGATCACGCGGCGGACCACGGCCTCCGGCGGCAGGGTGAACGGTGCGGCCGGGCCGGGTTTCTTCAGCCGCTCGAGCTGGCGCTCGTATGCCTCGCGGTGCACCGAGCGCTGCCAATCGATGTTCGCCTCGAAGGCCCGCTGAGCATTGGCGCGAAAGCGCGAGGTGATGGGGCCGGGTTCGATCAGGGAGACCTCGATGCCGCTGCCCGCCAGTTCCAGGCGCATCGTGTCGCTGATGCCCTCGAGCGCGAACTTCGAGGCGACATACGCGCCGCGAAATGCCAGCGCGCTCACCCCCAGCACCGAGCTGTTCTGCACGATGCGACCGAAGCCCGCCTCGCGCATCGAGGGGATGAGGTGGTTGGTCAGTTCCACCGTGCCGAGCAGGTTGGTCTCGAGTTGCGCGCGCAGGGTGGCACGGTTCAAATCCTCGACCGCACCCGGCTGTCCATAGGCGCCGTTGTTGAAGAGGGCCTCGATCGGCCCGCCGGCCGCCTCGACCGCCGCGGTATGCCCCGTGCGGATGGACTCGGGGTCATCCAGGTCCAGCTCCACGGCCGGGATGTGGGTATGCGGCCACGCGGTCACGTCGGCCGGGCTGCGCAGACTGGCAACCACCTGATGGCCTCGCGCGGCGAGCATCTCGGCGGCGCGTCGGCCGATGCCGGATGAGCAGCCGGTGATCAGGACGCGACGGGATTGGGTGGCGAGGTCGGACACGAGGGGCTGCTCCTTGGAATCAGGTCGGGCGATTGCGCCTGAGTTCACAGCACTTATACTCCGGGATCAACTCCGAATCACATGAATACCAGAGACGAGGTGAGGTTGCATGGCATTCGAGAATCAGGCCACCGTTCAGACGGGGGTCTCCCAGCTCGAGACCTACAAGGTCATTCGCAACACCTACATGATGCTGTCGCTGACGCTGCTGTTCTCGGCGCTGATGGCGACGGTCTCCCTGCTGGCCGGCGTGCCGGGCTGGACATCGCTGCTCACCCTGGGTGGCGCACTGGTGCTGGTCTGGTTCGTCCTGCCGCGCACGGCCCATTCGGCCACCGGCCTCGGCGTGGTGTTTGCCATCACCGGCCTGCTGGGCTTCGGGCTGGGCCCGATGCTGAGCCACTACCTCGCCCTGCCCAACGGTGGGCAGATCGTCATGACTGCCCTGGGCGGTACCGGCGCGATCTTCCTCGGCCTGTCCGGTTACGCGCTGGTCTCGCGGCGTGACTTCTCCTTCATGGGCGGCTTTCTGGTGGTCGGCCTGGTGGTGGTGCTCGCGGCCATGCTGGGCAACATCTTCCTCGAGATCCCGGCGCTGTCCATGGCGATCTCCGCGGCGGTTGTGCTCCTGATGAGCGGCTTTATCCTCTACGACACCGGCCGGATGGTGAACGGTGGTGAGGACAACTACCTGCTTTTGACCGTCAGTCTGTACCTGAACATCTTCAACCTGTTCGTGCACCTGCTCAGTCTGCTGGGGATGAACCAGAACGACTGACACAAGGGGCGCTTGCCCGACTCGGTCGGCGGCCGGGTCGCGGGCGTCAGCACACCGGACCCCTTGCCTCGTGCAAGGGGTCTTCTTGTACGTGATCACCGGAAATGGGCCCATTGGCGTGGGCCGAGAGGAGTGACGTGATGGATCTCTGGATGAAGATCGGCATGGCCGTGCTGCTCGGTGCGGTCCTGCTCTTCCTGCTGCCCCGGGTCAAGCCGATGATGGCGGCTAGTCGCAAGGGTTCGCGCGAGGAATGGCTGGGAGTGGCATTGATCCTGCTTGCCGTGGCCGGGTTCGTGGCATTCCTGATGAGCCTCGTCGGCAACTGACGGGATCTTGGCGGCGGTCAGGGAAGGTCTGCGCGAAAACACTCGCGGGCATCAAGTTTTTGCCCCGCGGGTCGATAACAACGCTTACCCACAAGAATCGCGCGGGAATCAGCCCGTCCTGATATAGGAACGAGGGCAGGAGGAGCAGATGCTAGGTTGGTTGAATCGTTTCAGTTTGTCGCAGAAGAACCTGCTCGGGTTCGGGTTGATCCTGGCCCTGATGGTCGCGATCGCCGTGCTCACCATGGTGAACATGAACAAGGTGGCCCACGAGGTCGAGGAAGTGGTCGAGCGCGGTCAGCCCGCGGCCTTTGCCGCCGACACCATTCGCATTCAGGTCGAACGCGGGGTCGGGGCGCTGGGTTTCTACCTGCAGAGCCAGCGCGACGAGGACCTCGCCCGCTTCCGCGACGCCCTGGAAAAGGTCGAGGCTGCACGCTCAGAACTGGCGCGTTACCGAGACAACTCGGGCGGCAACCTCGACGATCAGATCGACCGGTTCACCGGCACCGCCGAGAAGATCATCACCATCTCCGGTGACGAGGCGGCCAACAACCCGGGCATGCAGTATGCCAACGAGAACGCCAACCCCTTGCAGCGCGAGATTTCGGGGCTGCTTGGCCAACTGCTTAACGCCGAGGAAAACGCCGATGCCAGCCGTTATTCGCGCCGCCGGTTGGTAATGGACCTCGCTCGCCTGCAGGCCGACTGGGGTAACGTGGTCGCCGGCCTGCGTGGCTTTATCTCCTTCCGCTCGCCGGCCCTGCGCGAGAACTTCAACCTCTACGCCAACCAGGCTCTCGAGCGCACGCAGAAGATCGCCGACGAATACGACTACCTGCTCACCTTCGAGCAGGTGGACGCCGTCGAGCAACTCAACGAGAAAGTGCCGCAATTCATCGAGGCGGCCAACCGCGCCTTCGACATACACGCCTCCGAGAAGTGGCGCATGGACGCCTACCTGGTGCGGACCGAATTGACGCCGGTCTTCAAGGAGATCGAGGAGAGCGTCGAGTCGATCGTCGCGCGCGAGCGGGGCGAGATCGCCGAGCGCTCCAAGAGCCTGATGGCGGCGCTGGAATCGACCAGCAACTGGCAGATCGGCTCGGTGATCGCCGGGATCCTGGTGGTCGGGCTGCTGGCCTGGCTGTCGGTGCTGACTATCTCCCGGCCGCTGCAACACATCGCCGGTCGCATGCGCGATATCGCCGAAGGCGACGGCGACCTGACCCAGCGGCTGCCGGCCGAGGGCAACGACGAGATTGCCCAGGTGGGGGCGGCCTTCAACACCTTCGCCGACACCGCGCAGAACCTGGTGCGCGAGGTGGCCCGCTCGTCGTCGGCCATGTCCGAGGCCTCCGAAAGCCTCGAGCGTGCCTCGCGGCGCGGTCGGGAAGGCGCCAAGCGCGAAGAGGCGGCGATCGATTCGCTGATGACCGGCATGGGCCAGACCCTGGAGGCCGCCGAAGAGGTTGCCCGCGGGGCCGAGGAGGCCAGCTCGGCCGTGCAGCAGGCCAACCGCCAGCTGCATGACGGCCTGGGCCAGGTCAACGGCAGTGCCCGCAACGCCGAGGAACTCGACGAGGTGCTCACCCGCGCCGAGGGCATCGTCGCCAACCTCTCGGATCAGTCGCAGTCGATCGGCAAGGTGCTGGACGTCATCGGCTCAATCGCCGAGCAGACCAACCTGCTGGCGTTGAACGCGGCCATCGAAGCGGCGCGTGCCGGCGAGCAGGGGCGCGGCTTCGCGGTCGTCGCCGAGGAAGTGCGCTCGCTGGCCAATCGCACCCAGGATTCGACCCGCGAAATCACCGATATCATCGCCCGGTTGCGCGAGGGTGCCGGCGAGGCGGTCGAGGCAATGACCAGCGGCCGCGAGGTAAGCAACAAGAGCCTCGAGGCGGTCACCCAGGCCGACCGCATGCTCAACGAGATCGCCTCGGCCTTCGAGCGGCTCGAGGACATGAGCACGCGCATCGCCGCGGCCGCCGAGGAGCAGACGGCCGTCTCCGGCGAGATGAAGACCAGCATCGAGCACATGAGCGAGACCACCAGCGACAACGCCCAGGCCGCTCAGGAAACCGCCGATGCCGGTGAATCGGTGGCTCGCTATGCCCACGAGCTCTCGCGTCAGGTGAGTAAGTTCAATACCGGCTGAGCCGAGCCACGTCTGCTAGCCAGCCATCGCCCGGGCCGCCCCCGGGCGATGTCGTTTCTGGATGGTTGTTCCGGCGGGTGCTTGGCCTAGAATGACAACAAGTTCATTGCGCCGCCCGGCGTAAGTCACGGCCCCGGGGCCAAGGAGATCGGAATGCGCACTACCGCCTATCTGCTCGCGTTCGGCTTGTTGATCCCGTTCTGGGCCCTGGCGGCACTGGCGTGGATGACCACGCCGGCCTGGTCGGCCCATGCGCTCGATGCGCTGTCCGCCTATGCCGCGGTGATGCTCGGCTTTCTCGGTGCAATTCACTGGGGCGTGGTCCTGGCGACCACGCCCGCCGAGCGCGCCCTGCTGGTCGGGGATGCGCGCCATCGCCTGGCCTGGGGCGCGCTGCTGATGCTGGCTGCCTGGGTTGTGGCGATGCTGCCCTGGGCGGTGCTGTCGCTCTCGCTGCTGTTCCTGCTGCTGGTGGTTTCCTGGCAGATCGATCGCCACTGGCTCGATAGCCTGCCGGTCGGCTGGTCGTACCAGCGACTGCGCCAGTGGTTCACGCTGCTTGCCGCGCTGGCGTTACTGGCGGCCATCGCCTCGTGGATGCGGCCATTGTTGCCCATGGCGGGGCCCGCGGGGGGCGCATGAACGAGCAGCCGCAGATGCCGGACGACGAGGACAAGCCCGGCAAGGGTGGGCGATTTGTCACCCTGCGCCGCTGGCTGATTGCCGGCATCCTGGTCTGGGCACCGCTGGCGGTGACCTTTTGGGTGGTCAACGCCCTGATTTCCTTCATGGACAAGAGCATCGTGCTGCTGCCCTCGGCCTATCGGCCGGAGGCCCTGATCGGCTTCGAACTGCCGGGCATGGGGGCGTTCTTCGCCGTGGTGATCGTGCTGCTGACCGGGGCGCTGGTCGCCAACATCCTCGGGCGCAGCCTGATCCATGCCTGGGAGCGACTGCTCAATCGCATCCCGCTGGTGCGCAGCATCTACTCGGCGGTCAAGCAGGTGGTCGAGACCTTCGTCTCGCAGGACTCGCGCTCGTTTCGCGAGGTGGTGCTGGTCGAGTACCCGCGCCGCAACGCCTGGTCGATCGCGTTCGTCTCGGGCGAGCCGATCGGCGAGGTGCAGGACCGCATCGAGGAACACCTGGTGACGCTGTTCGTGCCCACCGCGCCCAACCCCACCTCGGGGTTCGTGATCATGGTGCCGCGCTCGGAGCTGGTCGAGCTCAACATGACCGTCGAGGAGGGCTTTCGCATGGTGGTCTCCCTGGGCGTGGTCCTTCCGCCGCGTCGCGATGGCGATGGGCGTGTGCTCGATACCACGCCGCCTGAGCCGTACCTCGGCCGTACGGATTCGCGCGACAAGGGTTGAGCCGGCCGGCAGCGCTCGAAAAATCCCGCCGCTGGCGCTACCATAGCGGGCTTTTCACCACGACGGATTTGATGACCATGCCGATGCGGACACATACCTGCGGACAAGTCGACCAGGCGCTGCTCGACCAGGAAATCGAGCTGGTCGGATGGGTCAACCGGCGCCGTGACCACGGCGGCGTGATCTTCGTCGACCTGCGCGACCGGGACGGCCTGGTGCAGGTGGTGTTCGATCCGGACGACCCCGAGATGTTCGCGGTCGCCGAGACGCTGCGCAACGAGTTCGTCATCCAGGTGCGCGGCCGGGTGCGCAATCGCCCTGAGGGCACCGAAAACCCCAATATCCGCTCGGGTCAGATCGAGGTCCTCGGTCTGTCGCTGACCGTGCTCAACCGCGCCGAGCCGCTGCCGTTCCAGCTCGACGATGAGCGCGTCTCCGAGGACGTGCGGCTGCGCTACCGCTACCTCGACCTGCGCCGCCCGGAAATGCTCGATCGTCTGCGTCTGCGTCACCGCGTGACCAGCGCCATGCGTCGCTTCCTTGACGACGCCGGCTTCATCGACGTCGAGACCCCGGTGCTCACCAAGGCCACCCCGGAGGGCGCGCGCGATTACCTGGTGCCCTCACGCACCCACCCGGGCGAATTCTTCGCCCTGCCGCAGTCGCCGCAGCTGTTCAAGCAGTTGCTGATGGTCTCGGGGCTCGAGCGCTACTACCAGATCGTCAAGTGCTTCCGCGACGAGGACCTGCGCGCCGATCGCCAGCCCGAGTTCACCCAGCTCGACCTCGAGATGAGCTTCGCCGACGAGGCGACGGTGATGGGCCTGATCGAGAACATGATGCGCCATCTGTTCATCGAGGCGGTCGAGGTCGCCCTGCCCGATCCGCTGCCGCGCCTGACGTGGGCTGATGCCATGCGCCGCTTTGGCTCCGACAAGCCCGACCTGCGTATCCCGCTGGAACTGGTCGACGTGGCCGATCTGGTCAAGGACGTCGACTTCAAGGTCTTCTCCGGCCCGGCCAAGGACCCGCGCGGTCGTGTCGCTGCACTGCACGTGCCGCAGGGCGGCAAGATGCCGCGCAGCCAGATCGACGACTACACCAAGTATGTCTCGATCTTCGGCGCCAAGGGCCTGGCCTACATCAAGGTCAACGACGCGGCCGCCGGGCGCGAGGGTCTGCAGTCGCCAATCCTGAAGTTCCTCACCGACGAGGCGATCGCCGGCATCATGGAGCGCACCAATGCGGCCGACGGCGACCTGATCTTCTTCGGCGCCGACAAGACGAAGATCGTCAACGAGGCACTCGGCGCGCTGCGCGTACGCCTCGGCCATGATCTCGAGATGGTCGAGCACGGCTACAAGGCGCTGTGGGTGGTCGACTTCCCGATGTTCGAGTATGACGAGAAGGACGGCCGTAACTACGCCTTGCACCACCCGTTCACCGCGCCGCACCCGGACGATATCGATAAGCTCGATTCCGAGCCGGAAAACGTCCGTTCGCGGGCCTATGACTTCGTGCTCAACGGCTACGAGCTGGGCGGCGGTTCCGTGCGTATCCACGACCCGGCGATGCAGCAGCGCGTGTTTACCCACCTAGGCATCGACGAGGCCGAGGCGCAGGACAAGTTCGGCTTCCTGCTCGATGCGCTCAAGTACGGCGCGCCGCCGATGGCCGGCGTGGCCTTCGGTCTCGATCGCATCGCCATGCTGATGAGCGGGGCGACCTCCATCCGTGACGTGATCGCCTTCCCGAAGACCCAGTCGGCGGCCTGCCTTTTGACCGACGCGCCCGGCGAGATCGACCCGGCCGCCCTGCGCGAGCTTTCCATCCGCGTGCGCCTGCCGCCCAAGGAAAGCAAGGAAGACAAGGGCTGAGCGCCGCCCGACCTTGCAATCGGTGCTGCTGTCCATAGTCATGGGTGGTAGTCGTGCCCTGTTCGTTGGCCGCCGGCAATCGCCGGCGCGCCGTCCTTCCCGGGAGGCCGTATGACCGCGAATGCCCAATCCGATCGCGCCGCGCGCGAGATCCCCGTCGCCCTCGAGCCCGAGATCGCCCGCATTGCGCTGGCCTCCAAGCCGGCCGCGCCGGTGACCGCCGAGGAGCGCGAGGCCCTGCGCGCCGAGATCAAGGAGTTGCTGGTCGAGCAGAATGCGGTGCTGGTGGTCCACTACTACGTCGATGAGGACCTGCAGATCCTGGCCGACGAGACCGGCGGGCGGGTATCCGACTCGCTCGACATGGCCGCCTTCGGCGCCGAGCACGAGGCGCAGACGCTGGTCGTCTGCGGGGTGCGCTTCATGGGGGAGACGGCCAAGATCCTCAGCCCCGAAAAGCGGGTGCTGATGCCGGAACTGCACGCCGAGTGCTCGCTGGATCTCGGCTGTCCGCCCGAGGAGTTCACCGCCTTCTGCGACGCGCACCCCGACCGCACGGTGGTGGTCTACGCCAACACCTCGGCCGAGGTGAAGGCGCGCGCCGACTGGGTGGTCACGAGCTCGAACGCGCTGGAGATCGTCACGCACCTCAAGGAGCGCGGCGAGAAGATCCTCTGGGCGCCGGACAAGCACCTGGGGCGCTACATCCGCGACAAGACCGGCGCGGACATGCTGCTCTGGGAAGGCTCCTGCGTGGTCCACGACGAGTTCCGCGCCGACGCGTTGGCCGAGCTCAAGGCGAAGCACCCGGAGGCCGCCATCCTGGTCCATCCGGAATCGCCCGAGGCGGTGGTCGAGATGGCCGACCGGGTAGGTTCGACCTCGCAGCTGATCAAGGCGGCCACCGAACTGCCCAACGAGACCCTGATTGTGGCGACCGACCGCGGCATCTTCCACAAGATGGCCGAGGCCGCGCCGGGCAAGACCCTGATCGAGGCGCCCACCGGCGGGCGCTCGGCGACCTGTGTCTCCTGTGCGCACTGCCCGTGGATGGCGATGAACGGGCTGGTGAGCGTGCGGGACGCGCTCAAGCACCCGCAAGACCACGAGATCACGGTCGACCCCGCGATCCGGGTCAAGGCGGTCGAATCGATCCAGCGCATGCTCGACTTCTCGCGCAGCCGGGGCATCGTCACTCAAGGCAACAACGACGCCTGAGTCGTCATTCCCCTGCTTCTGTCTCGAAAGGCCCGTCCCGTGACGGGCCTTTCTCGTTTCCGGGGCGGGCGGCCTGGATGCGGATGTCCGTATCTGGCTGTTCTCTTAAGAAAAGAGTTGCGAATATTCGCAACTGCTTTGATTTATGAATGTGCTCGTTGAATAAAAATATTCGACTTCCACGCTTGGGTATTGGCGGCGTAGGGTGCTCTCACTGGTTTTGATACTGAAGGAGAAGAAAGCCATGAAAAAGCTGATCGCCACCCTTGCCCTGATCATCGCCGCGCCGCTGGCGTTGCAGTCCAACGCCGCCCTGGCCGAGACCGAGAAGACCAAGCAGGTCGTCTATCATGTCAACAAGTCGGACATGAACACCATTAAGGCTGCCCTGCGTAACGTCACGAACCACATCAACTCGCCGTCCGGCCCGGAAACCCAGATCGAGATCGCCGTCCATGGCGGTGGCATTGCTATGCTGACCGAGGCGCGCAACGACCCGCAACTGCAGGCCGCCATCGACAACGTCAAGGCGCATGATGTCGAGATCAAGGTCTGTGCCAACACCCTGCGCGGCAAGAACCTGGACGTGAAGGACGACCTTTACGACACCAAGGAATCCGACGTCGTCCCGTCCGGCGTGGCCCACGTCGCCGATCGCCAGGCCGAAGGCTGGGCCTACATCCATCCGTAAGCCGTCCGCCTGGCCAGGCGCCCCGGTGGGGCGCCACCGGCAACCGAACGTCATCGCAACCCGGGGTCTCCCGGGTTTTTTGCGTGCTGCGCACCCCGTCGCTGGTCGTGCGGGTGTCGGCGGGACGGTGGTCCCGTCGCCCTGTGGCTTCCCCCGACCCGGCGGCGGGGATTCGCTCGCGGGGACGAATAACGTCTATCATGCCGGCTGATTTCCACGGAAGGTCTGCACGAATCCCCAACGCCTCTGCGGGTCGCCAGGCGTCCAGATGCAAGGCGCCGTGCGCAGATCAATGGCCATCGTCATTGGCAAGCGCTGCAACGCAGCAGATGGGCGCCTGGCGGTCCGCCCTTCCGGGGCTTGCCGGCTTGTCCGCCCTCGGTGTTGCCGATCCTCGCCGGGCAATGAGCCCGCCTTCGGATCGGCGCCTTGATGGCGAACAAGCCGGCAAGCCAGAGGCATTGGGGATTCGTGCAGACCTTCCCAAGCGAGCCTCTTGATGCACGACTCGATTCTTCTTTCCCTGACCGCCATCGTGGTGCTGGGCATTGCCGCGCAGTGGCTCGCCTGGCGGGTGAAGGTGCCGGCGATCCTGTTCCTGTTGCTGATCGGCATCGCGCTGGGCCCGATCTTCGGCCTGCTCAACCCCGACGAGCTCTTCGGCGACCTGCTCTTCCCGATCGTCTCGTTGGCCGTCGGCGTGATCCTGTTCGAGGGCAGCCTGACCCTGCGTTTTCGGGAGATACAGGGGGTCTCGTCGACGATCGTCCGCATGGTCTCCCTAGGGGCGGTGATTTCCTGGGGGGTGGCGGCCACCGCGGCACACTGGTTTGTTGGCCTGGACTGGCCGATCGCGTTCCTGTTCGGTGCGCTGGTGGTCGTGACGGGGCCAACGGTGATCGCGCCCCTGCTGCGCATCGTTCGCCCCAGCCCGCGGGTCAGCAAGATCCTGCGTTGGGAAGCGATCATCATCGATCCGATCGGCGCGCTGCTAGCCGTACTTGTTTACGAGTTCATCGTCACCCAGTCGCAGACCGGGGCGGCAGGGCTCGAGGGGGTGGTGCTGCCGTTCCTCGAGCTGGTCGGCCTTGGCACCGTGCTGGGTGTCGCGGGTGGCTGGCTGCTCGGCCAGTTGCTGGTGCGCCATGCCCTGCCGGATTACCTGATCAACGTGACCGTGCTGGCCGCGGTGCTGGCCGTCTTCACCGCATCCAACGTACTGGCCGAGGAGTCCGGGTTGCTGGCGGTGACCGTGATGGGTATCTGGCTGGCCAACATGCGTGGCGTGCCGCTTGACGACATCCTGCATTTCAAGGAAACCCTGAGCATCCTGTTCATCTCCGGGCTGTTCATTCTGCTTGCCGCCCGCATCGATCCGGCCACCCTGAGTCAGGTGGGCTTCGGGGCGTTGCTGGTACTTGCGGCGATCGTGTTTGTCGCCCAGCCGTTGAAGGTCTGGCTGTCGGCGATCGGCAGTGGACTGAACTGGCGCGAGAAGACGATGATTGCCTGGATCGGGCCACGGGGTATCGTCGCAGCAGCCGTCTCGGGCCTGTTCGCGCTCAAGCTGGTCGAGCAGGGGCTTGAGGGTGCCGAGGTGATCGTGCCGCTGACCTTCATCATCATTGTCGGCACCGTGGTGTTGGCCTCGCTGACCGCCCGGCCGCTGGCCAGGGCCCTGGACATTGCCCTGCCCGAGGATCACGGCGTGCTGATCGTCGGCGCCAATCGCGTCACGCGCGAGATTGCCAAGGTGCTGAACAAGCATGGCTTTCGCGTGGTGATGGCCGACGGCAACTACAGCGAGATCCGCCAGGCGCGCATGGACGGGCTGGAGACCTATTACGGCAACCCTGTCTCCGAGGCGGCCGACCGCAAGCTGGACCTGGTCGGCATCGGCCAGATGTTCGCCATGTCGGCGCAGTCGGAGATCAACAACCTCGCCGCGGTCCGCTATCGCCACGAGTTTGGCCAGTCGAACGTGTTCGTGCTGCAGACCCCGCAGGAGGTGGCCGGTTCGGACAACCAGCGCATCACCACCCAGTTCAACGCCCGCGGCCTGTTCCGCGAGGATGTGTCGCTGGGTCATCTGTTTCGCCTGGTCGAGGCCGGTGCGGAACTGTTCAGCACCCGCCTGACCGAGAGCTTTGGCTACAGCGAGTACCTCGCCCATTACGAGGGGCGCGGCGAGTTGCTGTTCGGCATCACCCCCAACGGCAACCTGCGGCCCTTGAGTGACGAACTCAGCCAGCGCCCGGGGCCGGGTTGGATCCTGATTGGCCTGTATCAGCCGTCCGCCGACGCCGATAGACCTGCGGCCCGGGAAGGGGCGGGTGCGCCATCCAGCGGTGGGGAGCGCCTGCCGGGGTGAGGTAAACAGTTTTTCGCAGCAAGCGTGGCGTCTTTGGGGGCGGATTTGTCGCCTGCGATCAATGAGATGGCTGGTCCGGTGAGTGGGGCGCTGAAATTTTTTCGTCATCCGCGTTCCCAAGGGGTTGCGTCACGAATCCGGGTTTGTATAATGCGCGCTCTAGCAAACGCGGTCGAGCGATCGGTCGCGAGAGATGCGCGGGAATAGCTCAGCTGGTAGAGCACAACCTTGCCAAGGTTGGGGTCGCCGGTTCGAATCCGGTTTCCCGCTCCATCGGGTGGTTAGCTCAGTTGGTAGAGCGGAGCCCTTACAAGGCTTAGGTCGGGAGTTCGAGCCTCTCACCACCCACCATCATCTCTATAAGCAGCGGTAGTTCAGTTGGTTAGAATACCGGCCTGTCACGCCGGGGGTCGCGGGTTCGAGTCCCGTCCGCTGCGCCACATCCCGAAAGGCCCGCCTTCCATGGCGGGCCTTTCTTCGTCTGTGCCCCGCCGCTATTGCTTTCTGGGCGATCCTTTCTCGGCGCGTTCCTCTTGCGGCGGTCGTGGTCGTCTGCCTCGCCTACTTCCGCTGACCCCGGAGCGGTTGCAGCCATTGCCATGCCTGCCCCTGAGCGCGTCGCAGTGGCGCGCTTTCTCGGGTGAGTCGTCGCAAGCCGTTTTCCAGATCGTCGGGGCGCCAGGCCTCGCGTCGGTAGGTCATCACGGTGTTCAGGCGGTCGGCCACGTGGGCGACCAGCGCATCCGGGTGGAAATGTGCCGAGAGTTGCCGGTGGGCCTCGACCACCGCCGGCATGTGGTTGCGCCACAGGTTGAGGCAGATCATGCCGCCGGGGGCCACCGCCTCGGCGAGCCGCGCGACCGCTTCGTCCGGCAGGCGGATCATGCCGTCCTGGTCGAACAGGTCGATCAGCACGACATCCAGTGGTGCCGGCGGCTCCCAATCCGGCGAGCTGACGTCGGCGAACTGCAGGTCCAGCCGGGGGTGCTCGAGATCCACTCCGAAGTGACGCGCCGCAATCGGACCAAGGGCGGGGCGCAGATCGACGGCGTGGATGCTAGACTCGGTATGTTCGAGAAGAAACTTCGCCAGGACGCCGCCACCGAACCCCAGCAGCCCGACGCGGGCGGGGTGCGGGTGCAGCGCCAGGGGCAGCATCATGGCCCGGTAATAGGCGAAGCAGAGTTGCTCCGGCTGCTCCGGTCGCCAGGCCGATTGCGAGGTGTGGTTGCCGAACTGGAGCGCGACCTCGCCGCCCTGCTCGATGACCTCGAGCGGGCCATGTTCGTCGTTCAGCCGTTCGAGCACGTTGGCCTTCATGCGATGGCCCCGTGATTCGATGAAGGATGAACTCGGCGAGAGGCCGCTGGTCTCTCGGTGACCCGGCGTGGCCTTGCGCGCTTGGAAAACAGGTATTTCGAGGTAACGATAATGTGGATCTCCCTTTCAGCGGGGCAGACAAGTGGGATGGGCGTGCCCGCTATTATCGGTGAGTGGGTTCGTGAACGAGTCATGAAACCGATCACCCGTCATATGGCCCGTGTGGCCGGCGTCACCGTTGGCGCGACACTGCTGCTCTCCGCCGGCCTGGCGTCCGCCGCAAGTTTCGAGGTGGGCGAAAAGGTCTTCGTGCCCATGTTCGAACCCAACCCCGAACTGGACGGTTACGCGGAGGGCTTCGTCGAGCAGGTGCATGACGATGGCACCTTGACCCTCCGGATCAACAAGGTCCAGACGGGCAAGGGCAAGACGCTGAGCGGCACCTGTCATCCCTCGGGTGGCACGGCGCTTTCCGGGGCGGAAATCGTTTCCGACGACCCGGATGACCTGGTGGTCGAGCAGCGCCTGCCGACCGATGAGGTGATGACCTATCGGCGTGGCAGCCAGCTCTATCTCAAGCGCGAGAACCTGAGTATCGCCTATCTCAAGTACCTCGGCAGCGGCATGGGCATGACGCCGGATCGATTTGACGTGGCCATCCGTCGTGCCGAGGAGGTGGGCCTGCCGCGCATGGTGGCGGCGATGGAGATCGGCAAGATGCAGGTCGAATCGACCCAGGGCAGAGGATTCCCCGTGCCGGCATCGCGAGCCCTGCAAAAGGCCGCACCGATGCTCGACGAGGTCGCCGCCAAGCTTGAGGGCTACCCCGAGTCGGTCGAGACGGCCGCGCGCATGCTCGGCGGCACCACCCCCGAGCATCGCGATGACCCACTGGCGGCAGTGATCGTGCGCCTGCACGAGATCCTCGACAAGCAGCTCGGCGAGCTTGCGCAGCAGAGCGACGATCCGCGCGAGGTGTCTGGGTTCAGTGTCGACGACCTGTTGGCCATCTACACCGGCTGGTTCCGCGTGATCACCGTCAATGACACCCAGCCATTCCAGAATGCCGATGTCGACTACTACCGCGAGCGCGCGGCCAAGGCGCTGAACGATGGCGAGTGGCCGGCACTCAAGTAAGCGCGCTGCACGTCGCGTCACAAAAACGCCCGGGCCATGCTGGTCCGGGCGTTTTTGTTGGGCCCGACCTATTTCTGGTAGCGGGCCTTCCACTCCTCGTAGGGCATGCCGTAGACGTGTTCGCGCGCCTCGGCATCCTCCAGGTCGATGCCCTGCTCCTCGGCCTCCTCGCGCAACCAGCGTGACAGGCAGTTGCGGCAGAAGCCGGCCAGGTTCATCAGGTCGATGTTCTGCACGTCGGTGCGTTCCTGCAGGTGAGCCACCAGCCGGCGGAAGGCGGCGGCCTCGATCTGATCACGGTTGCTGGAATCGATGGCCATGAGGGTCCCTCGCGTAACGGTTTTATTCACTTGGGGGGTGACTCACTCCGGGTGGCGCAAGTCGGGGCGAATCAGCTGTCGGGCGTCCGTGTGTCGTAGGTGACGGCATGCAGCTCGCCCGAATCAAGCAACGGCTTGAGGATGCGATTGAGGATCTGGTGTTGCTGCAGCAGGGACTTGCCGACAAAGGCGCTGCTGGTCACGGCGATGCGGAAATTGCAGCCTTCACCGTCCGGCCGTACGCGGGCGTCGGGCAGTTCGGCCTGGATCAGCTCGATGATCTCGTTGTCGGTCATCTGCGGAAGGTCCTCCGGGTCGTGCGGGTTTGAGGAAGGTCTGCGCGAATCCGATGTCACTCTGGCTTGGCGAGCCATTCGTGATCAAGGCGCGTCGTCGCCGACGTGCCGGTGGCCACGTCAAGACGGCGCAACACCGAGCACGGAAGGCTCGCCAAGCCCCGCAGGGCGCGCTCTGAGCCGCGCATCTGCGGTGTTGTCGTCCTATGAAAGAGAATAACTCTTTCACGACGGACGAGCGCCTTGCATCTGCGCGGCTCAGTGCGCGCAGAGCGATATCGGATTCGTGCAGACCTTCCCTAGTCGGGTGCCTGCAGGATGGGCGCGAGCAGTGGGGCTCGCCAGCCCTGCGTGAGCCTAGATGGCCGATCCGGATTGGCCAGCTGTTGTCTGAGTTCGGCGCTGGTGGCCAGCCGAGAGGGGCTGATGGCATGCTCCTCGGCGACGGCGACCAGCCTTGCCTGTCGGGATTTTACCAGCTCGCGCTGCGCTGGCGGCAGTGCCGGTGGACGCGACAGCCGCGGCCAGTCGGCCGGATCGCCGGCCAGTGCCGCCGCGATCTCCTGACCGAGGGCGTCCTGGGCGCTCGAATCCCGGCCTAGCGGGGATCGAGCGCGGACGACCTGGTCGGTGATGACCTCGGCACTCGGCCGGTTGTCGGCCTTGGCGGTCTGTCGCGCGATGGCGTGGGCGAGGTCCAGCATGGCCTGGTCGCCCCATACCCAACGGCGCGGCCGGTCCTGTTCGCGTGCCAGCCGTTCCCGCCAGGCCGCGAGGACCTGCAGTACCACCAGACCGGCCCGGTTGAGCGTCTGCACGCCACGCATCTTTTGCCAGCGTTGCTCGTCGGGCGGGGTGAAGCGCGCCGGCTCACATTGGCGTGCCATCTCTTCGGTCATCCAGTCGAGGCGCCCGGCGTCTTGCAGGCGTTGCTCGAGTAGCGGGTAAAGAGCGTGGAGCTGGGCGACATCCTGCACGGCGTAGTTCAGCTGCGTGTCGCTCAAAGGGCGGGCAAGCCAGTCGCTGCGTGTCTCGCCCTTGTCCAGGCGGGTGCCGAGCAGGGCCTCGGTCAGGGCCGCGTAACTCAATTGGCCGCCGATGCCGAGCAGTTCGGCCGCGACCTGGGTGTCGAACACCTGCGGCGGCAGTCGCCCGGCGGCCGTGAGGATCAGGTCGAGGTCCTGATCGCCGGCATGCAGGACCACCGGGGTGTCACGCGAAACCAGCTCCTGCCAGAAGGGCGTGAGATCGAGCCCGGCGATCGGGTCGACCAGCCAGACCGTGTCGGTGGTGGCGATTTGCAGCAGGGCGAGCTGGGGAAAGTAGGTGCGCTCGCGGACGAACTCGGTGTCCAGCGGCAGGTAGCGAGCCGCGCGCATGGCCTCGAGCAGGGCGTCGAGTTCTTCGCCATGGGTGACGAAACGGACCTGAGGTTGCTCGTGGTTCATGCGCCCGTCGACGGGGTCTGGCGGCGGGATCTAGGGAACCTCGGCACGCCGGTTATTCGCCAGGCTCGACGATGTGCGCCGATTCGATCCGCACGGTCTCGCGGGGCACGTCCTGGCGGAACGGGCCGGCTGCACCGGTCGGGATGGCGGCGATGGCCTCGACGTTGTCCAGCCCCTCGATCACCCGGCCGAACACGGCGTAGCCGGGCTTGCCGGCTTGACGATCAAGGAAGTCGTTGTCGGCGAGATTGATGAAGAACTGCGAGGTGGCCGAGTCCGGGTCGTTGGTGCGCGCCATCGACAGCGTGCCATGGAGATTCTTCAGGCCGTTGTCGGCCTCGTTCTCGACCGGGGCCCGGGTGGCCTTGCGCTCGAAGTCGGCGGTATAGCCACCAACCTGAACGACGAAGCCCGGGATCACGCGGTGGAAGATGGTGTCCTCGTAGAACCCGTCACGGACATAGGCGAGGAAGTTGTCGACCGTGGCGGGGGCCTTGTCGTCGAATAGCTCGATGAGGATGGCCCCGTGACTGGTATTCAGCCGCACCTGGGTGTCGGCGGCTGCCGGCAGGGTCGCAAGTGCCAGCGCGGCGGCCAGGGCGGCAGCCGCGAGACGGCGTACCGCATCAATCATCGCGCTGGACACGCTCGAGGCGCTCGTGGCGCTCTTGGGCCTCGATCGTCAGGGTGGCGATCGGGCGGGCTTCCAGGCGCTTGAGGCCGATCTCGTCACCGGTCTCCTCGCAGAAGCCGTAATCGCCGTCGTTGATGCGCTTGAGTGCCTTGTCGATCTTGTTGATCAGCTTGCGGTAGCGATCGCGGGTGCGCAGCTCGAGCGCGGCGTCGGATTCCAGCGTGGCGCGGTCGTTGATGTCCGGCTCCTGCCAGTTCTCTTCGCGCAGGTGGTTGATGGTCGAGTCCGACTCGGTCATCAACTGGTCGCGCCAGGTCATGAGCTTCTGCCGGAAGTACTCCAGCTGCATCGGGTTCATGTATTCCTCGTCTTCCGAGGGCTTGTAACCTTCCGGGAGTTCAACTGCCATGTTTATCCACCACCTCTGCCCGAGCAGACGCTGTAATTGAATGTGAAAGCGCCGAATGACGACTCGCGGAACGGGCCCTTTCGGGGCCGCCCCGGAGGTTGTGCAATCGCGCGGATCGCGCCGGGGCCGCTGCCTGCCTCGTCCTCCGGTCCATGGCCGAGAACGGGCGACGGGCAAGTATAGGGGCGGTATCCGGTGAGCGCAACGCCCGCCGAATGGGGCTGTCGGTTGTCAATCAAGGGCTTGTCGCCTCGTCGAGCAGCCGGCGGTCGCTGGTGAATACCCAGGTGCGCGTGATCACCAGCCGATCGTGCCGGGCGGCCAGCTCGTCGGGGAACGCCGGATAGGGGGCGGCGGCCTGCAGGAGGTTGCGTGCGGCGTTGTCGAGGATCGGGTTGCCGGACGACCGGCGAATGGCGAGGTTGAGCACGTGCCCGCCCTTGCCGATGGTCACCTCGAGGATCACCTGCCCCGAGAGGTTCTGCTGCACCAGCGCATCGGGATAATGCTGGTTGCCGTAGGCCTCGACCTGGCGCTTCCAGCGTGCGAGATAGCGCCCGGCAGGGCCGCCCTGCGTGCGGCTGGTGGCGTAGCCGGTGCGCAGTGCCTCGTTGACTTGTTCGTAGAGCTGGTCGATCTGATCCTGGGTGGAGATGCGGCGCGGCGTGTCGCTCGCCGCCCAGGCACCTTCCTGCTGCGGGCCCTGTCCGTCTTCCTTGAGGGTGTCGGTGGGGCTGTCCGGGCCGCGCTGGCCGGCGAGCATCGGGTCGGCCGGCAGCTCGCGATTGATGGCATCGGTCTCCCGGCCCGCATCGACGCTGCGTTCAGCCTCTGGGGCATCCAGGGTGATCTCGATGACCGGGCGCTGTTCGGCTTCAGGGCGGGTGATTTCGAGCAGCAGCAGGCCGACGTGGGCCAGCACGGCCAGCCCGATGGCGATCGGCAACACCCGGGACGAGCCCAGCGCGGGACTCGCGGCGAGGTCGTCGGGGCGGTGGTGTTCTTGTGTCGTTCCCTTGGTCGGCATCCCTGCGTTTTCCGGGTGGTTCTGGATTAGGGCGTGTGCCAGTCGATCGTGCGCCCGGCCGGTGTTGTGGACATGGCCGACTGCATGCCGGCATCGCGCCACGGCCTGCCATTCTCGGTTACCAGCAGGACGCCGTCGAGTCCCAGCTGTCCGGCAAGGCGCGCGGCCTCGCGGGGGGAGAGCAGCATCAGCGCGGTGGCGGCGCCGTCGGCGGTTATGGGGTCGCGGCCCAGCACCGTGGTGCCGGTGTTGTGGTGCGCCGGGCGGGCGGTCAGCGGATCGATGATGTGACCGAAGCTCTTGCCCTGATAGCGCAGGCGACGCTCGTAGTCGCCGGAGCTGCACAGCGCATGCCGTCCTGCGACCCGTACGCCTCCCAACGCCGCCGCGCCGTGCGGATCGCCCCTGGGGTCACGAATGCCCAGTTGCCAGTCCCGCCCGCCGGCGCGGCCCAGGGTGTAGAGATCGCCGCCGGAGTCGAGCAGGCAGTTGGTCACCCCGGCCGCCTCGATGGCATCGAGCACCCGTTCGGCCGCGAAGCCCTCGGCGAGGGCGTTGAAGTCGAACTGGACCCGCGGGTTGGTGGTGATCACGCGGTTGCCGTCGATCCGCACATCGTCGAGCGAGGGCGCCTCGGCCAGCCAGGCGTCCAGCACGGACTCGGCGGGCGGCGTGATCGGCGTGTCGCCGGCGTCCCGATGAAAGCCCCACAGGGCGATGAGCCCGCCGATGCTGGGATCGAAGCGTCCATGGCTGGCCTCGAACAGTGGGCGGGCGGCCCGGATCAGCGCGCGCACCTCGGCACTGGCAGTAGCCTCGCCGTGCTCGGCCAGCTGGCGGTTGAGCCGGGTCAGTTCGCTGTCGCGCCAGGGGTGCAGGCGACGGTAGAGCGGCTCGACGATGCCCTGGGCGGCATTGACGGCGGCATTGATCCGCTCGGCGGGGGTGTCGGCGAAGCGCAGGGTCCAGACCTGGCCGAAGACGCTGAAGCCCGCCTCGCGGAAGGTCGGCTCGTCCCCGCAACCGGGCAGGGTAGTCAGCGTGGCCAGCGGCAGGCCGGCCAGCCCGCCAAGCAGGGCGCGCCGGCGGCGGTCGATCATCGGTCGAGGCGTTCGGCGAGCCGGTCGAGCATGGTGCCGGTCACGTCCTGCCCGGTGACCGCGCTGATCTCGCGGGCACAGGTGGGGCTGGTGACGTTGATCTCGGTCAGCCAGTCGCCGATCACGTCCAGTCCGACGAACCCGTAGCCGCGCTCGGCCAGCCACGGGCCGACGGTCGCGGCGATCTCCCGGTCGCGCTCGCGTAGTGGCACCACCTCGCCACGGCCGCCGGCGGCGAGGTTGGCGCGAAAACTCTTCTCGCCCGGCACGCGCAGCAGGGCGTGATCGACCGGCTCGCCGTCGATCAGCAGCACGCGGCGGTCGCCGGTGCGGATCTCGGGCAGGTAGCGCTGCGCCATCACCAGCTCGGTCTGATCGCGCGTCATCACCTCGAGGATCACCTGCGTGTTCTCGTCGTCCGCGTGGATCTTGAAGATCGAACTGCCGCCCATCGCATCGAGCGGCTTGACCACGATCTCGCCCTGCTGGGCGATAAAGGTCTTGAACTGGTCGATCGAGCGGCTGACCAGCGTCGGTGGGCAAAGGGCGGGGAAATGCTGTGCCAGCAGTTTCTCGTTGGCGGCCCGGACGGCGTCCGGACGGTTGCCGACCACGACGCCGGCCTGCTCCGCGAGCGACAGCAGACCGGTGATGTAGTGGTAGTCCAGGTCGATCGGCGGGTCCTGGCGTTGCAGGATGATGTCGAAGTCGGTCAGCGCGTGGACGCCGCGCTCGCCGAGCGTGTAGAAGTCCGTGTCGCGATCGACAACTGTGATCGGGGCAGCCTGCGCTTGAGGCATGCCGTCGGCGAAGAACAGCCAGTCGGGCTCGATATACCAGCAGTCCCAGCCGCGGGCCTGGGCGCTGAGGAGGAAGGCGAACGAGGTGTCCTTCCAGGGCTTGATCCGTTCGATCGGATCCATGACGACGGCGATGCGCATGGGTTGGCTCCGGTTGCGGTTCGGATCAGTCGGTGGCCGGGCCGCCGATCAGGTCGCCTTGCTCGCGCGCGGCGGCGAGCAGCGCCAGCCGGGCCACCACGCCGTAGCAGTACAGCCGGTTCTGGTCGCTGTCGGGCGAGGCGCCCGGTGCCGGCGTCACGCAGGACTGGGTGAAGGGCAGCGGCACGAATTCCGCGCCGGGCGAGTTGAGGTTCTCGCTCTGGCCCTTCTTGGTGTGAACGCGATAGAAGCCGCCGACGACATGGCGGTCGATCATGTAGAGCACCGGCTCGGCGACGTGTCCGCTCGAGCCCAGCTTCTCGAAGCTGTAGATACCTTCCTGGATCAGCACGCGGTTGATGCTGCGGCCATCCTTGGAGGCGGCCATGCGCGTGCGCTGCTTGCGGTTGAGCCCGACCACCTCCTCGGCGGACTGGGCCATCATCACGCCCATGCCGTAGGTGCCGGCATCGGCCTTGATCACGACGAAGGGCTTTTCCTTGATCTCGAGTTCGTCGTATTTCTTCTGGATGGCGGCGAGCATCTCGCTGACCTTTTCCTGCAGGCAGTTCTCTCCCTCGCGCTTCATGAAGTCGATCTGGCCGCAGTCGAGGATCATCGGTGCGAGATGCCAGGAGTCGAGATCGATCAGCTCGGCCAGCTCGTTGGCCAGTGCTTGGTAATGACTGAAATGGTTGAACTTGGAGCGGTGCCACCAGCCCAGCGCCGTGGGGGGGACCACCGTCTGCTCGATATCTTCGAGGATGTCCTCGCGCCCGCCGGACAGGTCGTTGTTGAGCACGATGGTGCAGGGCGAGAAGCCGTCGACCTCGATCCGGCGCCCTTCGCGGTGGATCGGGTGCTGGGTCAGGGTGCGGCCCGACGGCAGGTCGAAGTGCGCCGGCTCCTCCAGTGCGTCGAGCGAACCGATGCGCGTCTCGAAGCCGGCCAGCTCGAACAGCTCGGCCATGGTGGCCAGTGACTCGAGGTAGAACTGGTTGCGCGTATGGCGCTCCGGGATGATCAGCATGCCGCGCGCGTCGGGGCAGGCGTGCTCGACCGCTGACTGGATCGCCTGCACCACCAGCGGGTCGAAGCTGTGGTTGAGGTTGTTGAAGCCGGCCGGGAAGAGATTGGTGTCGACCGGGCCGAGCTTGTAGCCGGCGTTGCGCAGGTCGACCGAGGCGTAGAAGGGGGCCGGCGTCTTGCGCCACTGCTCGCGGAACCAGGTCTCGATCTGGCGGCGGTTCTCGATGATGTGCGATTCGATCATCAACAGCGGGCCGCAGTAGCTCGCTTCGAGCTCGGGGGTCGAGTCCGAGGTGTCCAGTTGCAGGGCGGAATGATTGTTTGTCATCGACTTTTCGTCACGGTATTCGCGGGGGTGGGTGCGGGCCGGTGCTTGGCCACGCTTTCGTGCCCACAGTGTAAACGATGGCCGGCTCGCTTGTTCCTTCACGCGGGTAGCCGTCAAGGCGTTTGCCAAAGGCCGGCGCGTTGGTTACATTCGGCCGACGCAAGGCAAGAATTGGCCAGCAGCAAGGACGAAGACATGGAAGCGACAGAGAATCACGCCGGCCTCGACGGGCTGAGGGTCATGGTGGTCGACGACAGCAAGACCATCCGACGGACAGCAGACAGCATCCTCAGCAAGGCGGGCTGCGAAGTGGAAAGCGCGATCGACGGATTCGACGCCCTGGCCCGCATCGGCGCGTTCGACCCGGACGTGGTCATCATCGACATCCTCATGCCGCGTCTCGACGGCTACCAGACCACGGCGCTGATCAAGAACAACGATCGCTTCGCCGAGACGCCCATCATCCTGCTGTCCAGCAAGGACAGCATCTTCGACAAGGCGCGCGGCCGCATTGTCGGTGCCTCCGATTACCTCACCAAGCCTTTCAACAGCGACGAGATTCTCGCCGCGGTCGAGCGTTTCGCCGAAGGACGCCCCGTGGCCGACGAAGGCGCGATGGCGGACTGAGAATGGCGTGGCTACCGGGGTCCGATCGCGGATGTCGGCAGGATCGTATTGAACCGGATTTTTCTAGAGGAACAGGGTAGTGGCTCACATCGTTGTCATTGATGACTCGCCGACCGAGGTGTACGTGCTCCAGCAGATTCTCGAGCGTCACGGTCACCAGGTTTCCGTCGCCAACAGTGGCGAAGAGGGCATCGAGCTGGTGCGCCAGGTTCGCCCCGACGCGGTACTCATGGACGTGGTGATGCCGGGCATGAACGGCTTTCAGGCCACCCGCACACTCAACAAGGACAGCGAGACGAGCGGGGTTCCGGTGATTATCGTCACCACCAAGGACCAGCAAACCGATCGCATCTGGGGCATGCGCCAGGGGGCCAAGGAGTACCTTGTCAAGCCGGTCAAGGAGGCCGACCTGATCGACGTGCTCAAGAGCGTGCTCGGCTGACGTCATGCAGCGCACAGAGGACGTGTTCGACTATCTCGGCTGGATCAATCGCCAGGTCGATGAGCATGCCGTCGGGCTGCCGAGCAGCGACGACCATGTCAGGACCTGGCAGGGCATCCTGTTTGCCGTCGACGGTCGGCGCATGATCGTCGCCCTGGACGAGGTGCGGGCAATCGTCGCCCCGCCGCGCATGGTGACGCTTCCCGGGGCGCGCCCCTGGGTGTCGGGTCTGGCCAACCTGCGTGGCGAGCTGACCGGTGTGTTCGATCTGGCCCGCTTCTGGTTCGATGTCACCACACCGGAATCCCGCCACAGCGTGGTTTTCCTCGCCAAGCACGCCCAGGCCTCGTCCGCCTTTCTGGTAGAGCGTTCCTACGGAATCCGCCAGGTTGCCTACGGCGATGAGCGCCCCCTGAGCGATTCCGATCACCACCGCGAGCTTGCGTCCCTGCCGGGCTTCCACCAGGAGGTGCGGCTCAACGAGGAGTGGCTACCGGTGCTCGAGTTCCGGTCGCTGCTCGACCACGACCAGTTTCTCAATGCCGTCGCATGACGTCGGCTCCGGGCAGCTGCCCGGATATAACTAAACAATGACGATGAATTCCATTCAGGAGTAAGTGGCAACTATGAGTCTTGGCGCACGGATGGGCGGCATCAGCCGTAAGATACTGATCCTCGTGGTTCTCGCGGTTCTGGCCCTGGTCGCGACCGTTGTCGTGTTCATTTTCGCGGCCCAACGCGAGCAGGAGTTCCTCGACCGCCGTCTTGCCGGCGCCGAGTTGGAGCGTTCCTCGCAGGAGATCACCATCGAGGTGTTGCGTGCCATTCGCGGTAATCCCGGGGCATTCGATCGGGTCCAGTCGGTCCGCGCCGAGTTCACCGACAGCCTCACGGCCTTGCAGGGCAAGGACGCCGAACAACCGCAGTTAGCCGTGCCCGGCAATCGTCAGGACCTGCTTGGCACGGTCGATAGCCAGTGGATTGCTTACAACGACTCGCTGAGCAAGGTGCTCGAGGGCCGGGAGGCCATCCTCAGCGTCGGCGAGCAGTCCGCGCAGATCGAGGAGATCCTGCCGGACCTGACCGCGGCCTCGGACGAGGTGGTCCAGACGCTGGTCGCCAACGAAGCGCCCAGCCATCTCATCTACTTGGGCACCCGGCAGTTGATGTTCATCGAACGCATCGGCACCACGCTCGACGAGATCACCGGCGGTGGCGAGCAGGCCGTGAACGCCTCCGAGCGTTTCGGCCGCGATGTGGCCCTGTTCGGCGGCGTACTCAATGGCCTGCTCAACGGCAACCGCATGGCACCGCGCGTCAACAACGCTGAAGTCCGCGACGGGCTGCGCGAGGTGGGCGTCCTGTTCGCCACCGTCAACCAGCTGGTATCGGCCGTACTCGAACAGGCGCCACAATTGCTGGCGGCCAACCAGGCCGCGCGTGAAATCGACCGCATGTCGGGCGACTTCACCAGCGCGACCTCCGAACTGGCGCGCACGCTGGCCGCCGATCAGAACAAGGCATCGCAGTTCCTTTACCTTGGTTACGCCAGTGGCGCGATCGGCCTGTTGCTGCTCGTCTGGCTGGGCGTGACGCTGGTGCAGGAATCCCGCCGGGCCCTGAATGAGACCGAGGCGGCCAACCAGCGTAACCAGGCGGCAATCCTGCGTCTGCTCGACGAGATGATGACGCTCGCCGACGGTGACCTGACCGCGCACACCACCGTCACCGAAGACATCACCGGCGCGATCGCCGACTCGGTCAACTACACCATCGACGCCCTGCGCGACCTGGTCGGCACCATCAACGACACCTCGGTGCGGGTTGCCGCGGCGGTGCGCGCCTCGCAGGACAGCTCGCGGGCGCTCGCCGACAAGTCGCGCGGCCAGGCCCAACGCATCACCGAGATCTCGGATGCCATCGCGCAGATGTCCGACGAGATCGAGCGGGTCTCGGTCAGTGCGCAGGAATCGGCCCAGATCGCGGAATCCTCGGTCGACGTGGCCCACCGCGGGGGCGATGCGGTGCGCCAGACCATCACGGGCATGAACCAGACCCGCGAGCAGATCCAGGAAACTTCCAAGCGGCTCAAGCGCCTGGGTGAGTCCTCGCAGGAGATCGGCGACATCGTTGGCCTGATCACCGACATCGCCGACCAGACCAACATCCTGGCACTTAACGCCGCCATCCAGGCCGCCATGGCCGGTGAGGCCGGTCGCGGCTTTGCGGTGGTTGCCGACGAGGTCCAACGACTGGCCGAGCGCGTCAGTGACGCGACCCGCCAGATCGAGTTGCTGGTCAACACGATCCAGACCGACACCTCCGAGGCCATGCTCGCCATGGAACAGACCACCTCGAACGTCGTCGACGGTGCCACGCTCGCCGAAAACGCCGGTAAGGCGCTGTCCGAGATTGAGAGCGTCTCGTTGAAACTCTCGCAGCAGATCAACGACATCACCTCGGTGGCCCAGAAGGAGGCCTCCGTGGCGACCGAGCTGCGCGAGGCGGTCAACCGGATTCGCCAGGACACGCAACAGACGGCAGAAAACGCGACCCAGGCCGCCGACGAGATCGGCGAGCTGGGCTCGCTCTCGCAGGAGCTCAACCGCTCCGTGGCCGGCTTCACGATGCCCGAGCGGGACGACGCTCAAGCAGCGGGCTGAGTCCGGCAGGACAGCAGGCGGCCCGGTCGGCCGGCGAGGCTATCGTCGTGACCGGGGCACGGATCTTCCAGCAGGCGGGATGCCGAAAGGCGGTGAATTGAGACATGCGGACAGAAAGGAAAGTCGACGCGATCGTATTCGACTGGCTCCGTGAGGGGCTGGAGGAGCGGCTCGCCGAGCTCTTGAGGGCGCTGGAGCAGCTTTCCGAGGGCGAAAACGTCACCGAGCATGTCTTCGACGCCACCCAGGCGTTGCAGACCATCGACCGCGTTTTCTCCATGGTCGACATCCAGCTGGTGCGCGTGCTGGTGCGCACCCAGATGGCCGCCCTCGAGCCGCTTGAAGAGCCGTCCGACGACCAGACGGCTATTTCCGCGCAGATCGAGTCGGCGGCCCTGCTGCAGGCGCTGCTGGATCGCATGGCGGCCGGGGCGGAAATCGCGCCGGCAAGCCTGCTGCCGATGGTCAACCGCCTGCGAGGGACCATCAAGCAGCCGCCGCTCGAGGCCCGTGAGTTGGCCGCGCGCGCCTTCCTGTTGCAGGCCGAACACGAGCTGGGCAAGCGCCCGCACCGCGAAAAGGGGGTGGACGAGGAGGCCGAACTCCGCCCGCTGTTGCGTCGGATGGAGCGTGAAGTGCTCGCCGTCATGCGCGACGACTGGTCCGTCCTGCCGGGGTTGCGGGATCTGTCGATGCAGATCATCGCTCACGAACCCAGTCGCAGCGCGATCATCGCCATCCGGGTGGTCGGCGAATTGCTGCGCCTGACCGAATCCGATCCCGATCGTTACGCGCCGATGCTCAAGCGAGCGGTCGGGCGGGTCCTGCAGCTCTTCCGCCTGCAGCTTCAGGGTCGCAGCGAGTCGGTGATCAACCATGCCGGCCTGGACCTGGGCGCTTCCGTGCTGCTCTCACTGCTGGAGCGGGTCGACGATGACGAGTCAATCTGTCGGGACCGTGCCGGCGATTGGCTCGAGCAACTGGATCGCGCCGATGTGCCGGCGCGTTTCGTCGGCCTTGATGCCCAGGCCCTCGAGGCGGTCCAGCAGGCGCTTGAGGAAGAGCTGCTCGCCACCCAGGATGTGCTCGACCTGTTCGTCCGTGGCAAGCGCGATGACCTCGAGCCCCTCGGACGGATCCTGAACAAGTTCGAACAGATGAGCGGGGTGCTCTACACGCTTGGCTACACGGCTGCGGCCGAGGCGCTGGCAGACGGTCGCGAGCGCTTGCAGGCGGTGACACGGGGCGCCGAGCTCCTCGATGACGAGATGCTCATGGATCTGGCCGGCACGGTCATGTTGGTCGAGCAGGTCATCGACGGCATCCCGCGCAGCATGGCCGACGGTGACCGGGCCGAGGCCCTGCACGACCAGACGGTTGCCAGTTCGATTGGTGCGATCGCCAGCGCGGCGTTCGAATCCCTGAGCGAGGCTCGCGAGAAGATCAACACCGGCCTCGCCGGGCAGGGCGACGGCGAAACGCCGTCCGACGACCCGTTTGCCCAGGCGGCCGATCGGCTGACCGGCATCGGCGAGGTGCTCCGTCTGTCCGGCCGCGATGCCGCGACCCCGCTGGTCATGGCGTTGGCCCGCTGGAGTCGCGCACAGACCTTCGGTGAGCCGGTCGGCGACGAACATACCCTGTCGGCCTTGAGCGAGATATTCGCTGCGCTCGAGTTCTATCTCGAGAACCTGCGCGATTTCAGCAAGGAAATCGCCCGTTTCCTCGAAGCGCCCAAGCGGCGGATCGACGATCTATTGGGCGGCGCGGGCGACGTGAAGGAGACCATGGCGTCGGTCGAGGACCGCACGACCGAATCGGCGGCGTCCCACACCGCGCCAGACGAGTCCCAGTCGACTGCCGAGGAGGTGCCAGCCGCACCGGTCGACGACAGTCTCGCCACCCCGGACGAGTTGATCGAATTCTGGCAGGTCGAGGAAGAGGAGCTCGCCGCGGATGCCCCCGAAGCCGATCGCACATCGCCTGCCGAAGACGTCGAGCCGATCGAGGCCGAAACCCGTGACCAGGCGACTGGCGAGGAATTGGAGGCGGCGCTCGACTTCGCACTGGACGAGGGCGAGGAAGAACAGCGTGTTGCACCCGCGTCGGACGACCTGCCCGACTTGCCCGACGAGGTGGCGTCAACACCGCAAGCCTCGGAAACCCCGGCCGATCTCGATGCCCTAAGCCTGCCGGCAGACGAGCCGACCGAGGGGGATGAGGCGGAGTCTCAATCGGAGACGTCCGAGGGCGAATCCGACGAGACGGCGTTGGACTCTCTGCCACGGGACGAGTCGTCGGCCACTGCCGAAACGAAAGCCGAGTCGGACGAGGGCACGAGCGCCGTACGGGAGGAGGTCGAGGCGACGCAAGTCGCGGATCAGCCGGACGTCGATGCGCAAGCGTTGACGTTCTCCGAGACATCGGAGGAAAACTCGGAGGCCCTCGAGTCGGCTCTCGATTTCGGCTTGGCCGACGATCAGGACGAGTTGCGTTTTGAGCAGGCGCAATCGGAACGGCCCGAGTCGCCCGATGATGGGCTGACCGTCGACCTTCCCGATCAGCCGGTGGCCGCACCCGAAGAAGCGGGCTTGTCAGCAGACCAGCAGGACCACACGCTCGCGGAGACCGAGACCGAGACCGAGACCGAGACCGAGACCGAGACCGAGACCGAGACCGAGACCGAGACCGAGACCGAGACCGAGACCGAGACCGAGACCGAGACCGAGACCGAGACCGAGACCGAGACGGCGGGCGATCAGGGCGAGCCGCTGATGACCGACGCCTCGGACAGCGATACGGAGTCTGCTAGCGGCGAGCCGGCTGCCCTGTCCTTCGGAGAGACGGAAGACCTGCCCGATCAGTCCGCCGAGGCCCCGGAGCTGCCCGAGGTGGAGGCTGTCGCCACCTCCGCGGACGAGTTCGAGGAGACGCCGGACACCGAGGCCGTCACCGAGCCGGAAGACGACCCGATGATGGCGGAGATGCGCGAGGTCTTTGCCGAGGAGATGGCCGAGACCGTGCCGGACATGGGTGAGGCGGCCGAGGCCTGGCGTAGGCGAGAGGATGCCGAGGCGCTGGTGACCCTGCGTCGCGGTTTCCACACCATCAAGGGCAGTGGCCGGATGGTCGGTCTGGACACCATCGGTGAGTGGGCCTGGGGTTGGGAACGACTGCTCAATCAGGTGATCGACGGCAAGATCGACGGCGAAAAGGCGACTCGTCAGGGCGCGCTCGAGGCCGTTGCCCTGATGCAGGCTGCCCTGCCCGATCTCGAGGCGGGGCAGGCGACGCCCGAGTCTCACTGGGCCGAATCCCGCCGGCTGGCCGAGCGTCTCGAATCTGGCGAGCCCGTTGAGGTGGAGGCCTCGCCCGACGAGGCCACGGCCGAATCCCCGGCGGAGACCGAACCCACTTCACCTGCCGCTCCAGAAGGGGCGATCGAAACCGACGCGGTGTCATCGGACGAGATGTCGGCCGATGCCGAAGCGGTGGCGCCGGTCATCGACGACCCGGTGCTGCGAGAGATCTTCGATCAGGAGATCGGCGGCTATATCGACGAATTGCATCGCGAGATCGAGTCCGCGCGCGAGCATGGCGTCGGTCTTGCCTGTGACAACGACCTGGTGCGTCTGCTGCATACCACGCTCGGCTCGGCGCGCACCGCCGGCGTGGACATCATCGCCTCGCTGGCCCGTTACCTGGAAGACTGGACCCGCGCCCTTGCCGAGCATCAGGAGCGTCTGGGCGGTGAGGAACTGGCCCTGTTCGCCGAGGGGGCTGATGCCATCGAGGCATTGCGCCGCTGGGCGGTTGATCCGAGCCTTGAGCAGCCCGACACGACCGATCTGGAACAGCGCCTGGATATCCAGTTGCAGCAGGTGCTGGCCGAGTATGGCGAGGTGGCGGAAAGCGCCGAGGCGCGCGATTCGCGTCAGGCAGAAGAGCCCAAACCGTCGCTGACCGCCGACGATTCCGACGACGTGGCAGAAGAGGACGAGGCGTCCGACGCCCCGGCAGATGAGTCATCGGGTGTCGAGCTCCGGGAAGACGAGCAGACGGTCGATGAAACGGCCGTGGACGATGCCGAACCGGGTGAAGTCGAGACAGATCAGGTCGAGTTAGGTGACGTCGAGGCGTCACGAACCGAAGCGGACCATTCGCCTGGCGCGTCGGTCGGCGATGACGAGGTGGACGACGAGTATGCCGACATCGAGCATCGCCCGGACGATGATCCGTCCGAGCAGGACGAAGACATCCTGCAGATCTTCCTCGACGAGGCCGACGAGCTACTCGAGCAGGCCGATGCCTACCTGGCCCACTGGCGGGTCCACCCGCACGACCTCGAATCGATCCGTCTGCTGCACCGCAACCTGCACACCCTCAAGGGCGGTGCCCGCATGGCCGGCCTGCTCAATCTGGGGGACGTGGCGCACCATCTCGAGGGACGCCTGGACCTGGCCCGGCGCGACGAATCCGCGGATAAAGAGCCCCTGGTGGCGCTGGTCCAGCACAGTTACGACGTTATTGCCGGCCTGCTCGACCGGGTGCGCAACCAGCAGCCGATTCCGCAACAGCGCGAGTTGATAGGTCGGATTCGCGATCCGGAAGGTGCCCGCCGGTTTGCCGAACGCAACCAGGGCGGAGATGTTGCCCGTTCGGACGAAGCCGGTGGTCAAGGCACGCCATCGTCAGCCGCTGCCGGACCGGCGCCGCTGACCGTCGAATCAACCGAGGCCGGCGGCGGGTTCGGGCAGGAGGCCGGCGCCGAGCGCCGAGACGAGCAGGTGCGGGTCGCCGCGGGCAGCATCGATGCCATGGTCAACCAGATCGGCGAGTCGGTGTTGCTCCAGTCGCGCATCGATCGGCAGGTCAACGGCTTCGAGCGTCAGCTGTTCGAGCTTCAGCAGACCGTCACTCGCCTGCGCAGCCAGCTGCGCCGACTGGAGATCGAGACCGAGACGCAGATCAAGGCCGACCTGATGGAAGAGGCCGGGATCAGCGAGGAACAGTTCGATCCGCTCGAATTTGACCGCTTTACCCAGGTTCAGGAGCTTTCGCGCGGCATCATGGAGTCGCTCGGGGACGTCGCCAATATCGAGGAGAGCCTCAGTTCGCTCACCGAGCAGTCGCAACTGCTGTTGCTGCAGCAGTCCCGTCTCGGGCGGAAGATGCAGGACGGCGTGCTTGCCATGCGTCTGGTTCGCTTCAATGACGTCGCCGGTCGCCTGCGCCGCATCGTGCGCCAGGTGGGTGACGAGATGGGGCGTCAGGCCGAACTGGTGATCGAGAACGGTGATGCCGAGATCGACCGGGTCACCCTGATGGCCATGCTGCCGTCGCTGGAACACATGCTGCGCAACTCCATTGCCCACGGCATCGAGTCACCCGAGGAGCGGCGCGCCGCCCACAAGCCGCCGGTGGGTCGCCTGTTGGTCAACATTGACAGCGGGGGCGGCAATATTACCGTCAGCTTGCGTGATGATGGCCGCGGGCTTGATCTGGATGCCATTCGTCGCAAGGCGATCGAGCGCAGCCTGATGCCGGCCGACATCGACATCAGTGACGAGGAGGCGCGGTCGCTGATTTTCCTGCCGGGCTTCTCCACCGCCGGGAACCTCTCCCAGGTGGCCGGGCGCGGGGTGGGGATGGACGTGGTCGCCAGCGCCACGCGTGAGCTCGGCGGTTTCGTCGACGTGGGTTCCGAGCAAGGGCGCTACACCGAAATCCGGCTCAATCTTCCGCTGACCCAGGCGATGACCCGCGGGATCCTGATTGCCAGCGGCGATGATCGTTACGCCATCCCCTACAAGGGGGTAGTCGCGGTTACCCGCATGACCGGCGTGGCGCTCGCCGAGCACTATCGTGAGGAAAAGCCGCAGATCGAGCACGACGGCGAGCACTACCCGCTGTATTACCTGGGCGAGCTCCTGTGGGGGCAGCCGCCCGCCGAGACGGCGCAGGACGTGGCGGCCATCCGCCCGATCATGCTGTTCAAGCTGGGCGAGCGCCGTTTCGCCCTGCATGTCGACCATCAGCTCGGTGGCATCCAGCTGTTCGTCAAGTCGATGGGGCCGCAGCTTGGGCGTATTCCGGGCATGTCCGGGGCCACGATCGCCGACGATGGCGACGTCATCCTGGTGCTGGAATTGTTCGAGCTGGTCCAGCAGTTCCAGCGGCGCGATTATCAGCGTCGTCTGGGCACGCAGGCAGGCCTCAAGCCCGCTCGCGCCCGTCCGTCGGTGCTCGTGGTGGACGATTCGCTTACCGTGCGCAAGGTCACCGCCCGCACGCTGGAGCGCAACAACTACGACGTCGTCCTGGCGCGTGACGGCGTCGAGGCACTGGGCCTCCTGCAGGACAGCCTGCCGGATCTCGTGCTCACCGATATCGAAATGCCCCGCATGGACGGCTTCGAGCTGCTGGGTGCGATCCGCAATGATCGATCGGCCGCCGACACGCCGGTGATCATGATCTCCTCACGGACCGGCCAGAAGCACCGCGCGCGTGCCGAGGCGTTGGGCGTTTCCGCCTACCTGGGCAAGCCTTACACGGAACTCGATCTGATCGACACCATCACGCGCCTGCTGCCGGTAGCCGCGGTGGCCGGTGCCGACGAGGGTGCGGGTGACGAGCATGCCGACTGAAGGACAGCAAGCAGCCATGGCACAGCAAGAGCAACCGCAAGCCGGCGAGGCCCCGATCCGCGCCGTGCGACTCCCCACGCAGCTAACCGACCTCGAGCTGCTGATCCCCTATGCGCTGATCGCCGAGATTACCGATGTGTCCCTGCCCGAGGGCAGCATTCGTCTGGGGCGAAACGAGGCCACTATCGTCAACTGGCGCGGTCAGCGCGTGCCATTGGTCAGTCTCGAGGCGATGAACGGCGAGACCGTGCCCACCATCGGCCGGCGCGTGCGGTGCGCCATACTCTATGGAACCGATCCCGATCGGGCCTTGCCCTACTACGCCTTGCTCCTGTCCGGCGTGCCGCGTTCCGAGCAGGTCGAGCGTCGCCAGATCGAGACGGCGGGCCCGCAGGACAACCCGCTCTGGCATGCCGTCGTTCGTCTCGATGGGCGCCTGACGGCCATCCCGAATATCCGCGTGCTCGAGGAGCGAATCGATCAGATGCGCCTTGGCGAGGAAGAATCGCGAGCATCTCCCGACAGCGAGTAGTCCCTGCCTCGAGTTGTGCTCAGGCGTCGACGAAAAAACCCGGCCACTGACGTGTGCCGGGTTTTTTGTTGTGCCTCGCCAATTCCCGGGGCGAGGCGTGGGGGCTGGCGGCTAGCCGTGCCGCTGTGCCCGGGCTCCGTGGCGAACGACATTCGTTGCGGCCATGCCGGCCAGCGCGACTGCGCTGTAAATCGCCGCATTGATCACATAGCCACCCAGATACGGCGCCGTACGCTGGGCGTATTCGAATGCCGCCATGGCCCCGAACTGGCCGGAGAAGGCGTAGAAGGTGACGTTCGAGATGCCGAATGCGATCACGCTGCCCGCGAGCAAAGCCCCAGCAATCCATGCCGTCCCTGCGAAGGTGTTTTTCGAGCCATTCGTCAGTTGCGTGTCCGCGAGTCGCCCCGCGCCCCAGAGGGCGGCATAGGCGGCCAGCACACCGGGATAGGCCGGTGAGAAGCAGCTGGCCATTGCCGCGCCATCGAGCCAGACGCTGCCCAGATCGATCGCGACGGCAAGCATCAGCAGACCGCCCAGCACCCGCAGTTGACGGAACCACAGCCCGGCCAGGAAAAAGACCGCCCAGGAGGTGTCCGCCAGGTGCAGCGCCGAGCTGAAGTGGTGATAGCGCGTGGCCAGCATCGAGATCGCCATGACGGCAAGCGCCGCAATGGCGACAACTCGGCTGGGCGGGAAAAGTCGTTCCTGGAGCGGATGGGGCATGGTCGGATGACGTCCTGAAAACCGGGTGGGAAGCGCTATGTTACCGGCCGTAGCGCAGGCTCACAAACACGCCACGTGGGGCTTGATTGTATCCCTGCTCGATCTGGTAATCGCGGTCGAAGAGATTGTCGATGCGTGCCTCCACGCGCCAGTTGGTATTGATCCGGTAGGCGCCGCGCAGGTCGGCGGTGACGAAGCCGGCGTTGTCCTGCATGCCGGTGCTTTTTGAATTGCTTTGGCCCCTGAGGGTCGCCCCGACGTCGAAGCGCCCGAGCCGTCGATCGACGTCCACGCGACCGTTCCAGCGCGGCTGACGGACCAGTCGTTCTCCTGTCGTACGGTCTTCGGTGGTCAGGTAGGTCAGGCTGGCGCTGGCGGACCAGTTCGCATCGGTGTAAGTGGCGAGGGCCTCGGCACCGTGGATTCGCGCGCGGTCGATATTGACCGGTTCGAAACCGGTCCGGATCAGGTCACGGCCGTTGGTACGAAATGCCGTGAATTCGGCTTGCCAGGAACCCTTTTGCCACTGGAGGCCGGCGCGACTGGTGCGTGTCCTTTCCGCGTCGAGATCCGGGTTGCTGAATCCGGCGAACGGCGCGTAAAGCAGATCGAATGAGGGAGCGGTAAACGCGGTACCGTGGCCGGCGGTGAGTGTCCACTGGCTGGTCAAGGTGTAGGCCAGATCTAGCGAGCCGGTGTTGGCCGTGCCGAACTGTTCGTTGAAATCACGACGAACGGCGGCTTGCAGATCCAGCCGTTCGCCCAAACGGGAATTGACCTGCAGGAACAGGGCGCGATTGATGCGGTCGTTGATCAGGTAATCCGGCGACGTCTCGGCGGAATCCCGGCTCCAGTCGCCGCCCACCGTGATCGTGTGCTGCTCATTGACCTGGAAATCGTTGGCAACGAACACGGTGTCACGTTGATCGTCGTAGGCATACGCGGGTTGCCGCGCTGACAGAATGGCACGGTTTTCATAGAAATCCCGATCGGCACTCGAGCGCCCGGCGCGAGCCCTCAGTTGCCAGAAGCCGATCTGGCCGGTGCTGGCGGAAACACCGAAGGCACGCGAGCTTTCCTCGACTTCGTTGGCCCCGAACGGACCGAAGGTGCTGTCGAACTCGGTTTCCGCTTCCGAGCCCAGGAAGTGGCCACGTATATGGCCACCATCGCCGAATCGGTAGCCGATCTGCCCTTGGGCAGATTGATTCCGATAGCCATCGTCGTCGGGGTCGCTGCCCTCGAAACTGTCGAACCCGTCGGTTTCACGGTGGGACAGGCCGAACGAATAGTCGAACGCCCCCTGCCGGCCACCAAGGTGCGCGTCGGCCTCGCGGTTTCCACGCGAGCCGGCGCCCATACCGCCGGATAGATGCGTGCCATCCGCCGTGCCCTTGCGGGTGAAGATCTGGATCACCCCGCCGCCCGCATCCGCGCCCCATTGCCCGGAACGCGGGCCGCGCACGATCTCGATGCGTTCGATCTGCGCCAGCGGAATGTGTTCGAGGTAACTCTGTCCGGCTGACGGCAGGCCGATTCGAATCCCGTCAACGAAGACGGCCGTCCGGCTGGCGCTCTGCCCCCAGATCGAGACGTTCGACTGTTTGCCCGGCCCGCCCAGATTGGTCACGTTCAGCCCGGGACGGCCTGCCAGCAGCTCTTCGAGCGACCGTGCCTGGCTGCGCTCGATCTCCTCGCGCGTGATGACGGTCTCGGGCATCGCGGGGGCGATGGCCGGTGCCTCGCGGGTGGCCGTGATGTTGATCGGACCCAGCCGGTCATCGGCCTGTGATGGGGCGAGGGTAAAAAGCCAGGTCAGGCCGGTGAGCCCGGCGGTGAGCGACGACAGTCGCCGTGGGATAGCATGCGTCATGGATTTGATTTCACGTGACCGACCAGCCCACCGCAGGTCGGGAATGCCGATCAGAGGCCGGTCTCCGGGCTCGTGGTCTAGGGTATGTTCCCTGTCGGCATCCCCTTCCCGGCCCGGCGGTTGCCTAAACCAGTGGCTACATGATGCCGACGTCACCACCTACCGTTGCGGGGGCAGCGCAGGCATTGGACCTGCTTCCCTGTTTCAGTGCCCGCCACGTTCCGCGGGGGCACCACCTCTGACGTCGGGGCGCATTGTTTGCAATCCGTTGCGCAAAGGCAAGGGGCTGGCGTGAGCCATTCTCATGCCCGAGATGAATCCCCTGTCGGGCGGTGAGCCGGTCGGGCCAGCCGGCCTTGTCGGCTACAATGACGAAGAAGCGCGAAACCTTATTTCACCGGATCAGGCCGTGACATGCCCTCGAATGCCCCTCCCACCATCCAGGCGACCCGTACATTGGCCGAAACCCGCCTGTTTCGCGTGGAGGGCGTGGATCTGTGCTTTGCCAATGGCACCGAGGTGCAGTTTGAGCGTCTCAAGGGCAGCGCCAACGGCGCGGTGATCGTCGCGGCAGTGACCGACCGTGACGAGTTCGTCCTGATTCGCGAATACGCCTGTGGCACCGAGCGCTACGAGCTGGGCCTTCCCAAGGGCCGGATCGATGCCGGCGAAACGCCGGTAAAGGCCGCCAATCGCGAACTGAGGGAAGAGGCCGGCTTCGCCGCCCGCCGCCTGACCCGGCTCAACGAAATGACCATGGCGCCCACCTATTCCGGCCAGCGCACGCAGCTGGTGCTGGCCGAATCGCTTTACCCGGCCCGTCTGCCGGGCGACGAGCCCGAGCCACTGGAGGTCAGTTTCCTGCCAATGGCCGATCTCGATGACTTTGCCGCCTCGGGCGATTGTTCCGAGGCAAGATCACTGGCCGCCATGTTCCTGGTGCGGGCGCACCGGCAGCTACGGGAAAGGGAAGGGAGCGCATGACGGATCGTGTAGCCCCGACGGGGGATTCAGCGGCTGGCGAGATCCCTGGTGTCGATGCCGCACTGCTCGCCGAGGTGCGGGCGATTGCCGCGGCGGCCGGGCGGGCGATCATGACGGTCTACCGGCAGGACTTCGCCGTCGAACGCAAGGCGGATGCCTCGCCGGTCACCGAGGCCGATCTGGTGGCCAATCAGCTGATTGCCGATCGTCTGGCCACCCTGGGTGACGGCTGGCCGATCATCACCGAAGAGGGACGTGCCCCGGCCTGGCGCGAGCGCTGCACCTGGTCGCGCTACTGGCTGGTCGACCCGCTCGACGGCACGCGCGAGTTCGTCAAGCGCAACGGTGAATTCTCCGTCAATATCGCGCTGATCGATGGCGGTGTGCCGGTGCTGGGTGTCGTGCTCGCGCCGGCGATCGATCTCGAGTACGCGGCGATTCGCGGTCAGGGCGCCTGGCGCTACCATGACGAGCCCGGCCCCATTCATGTGCGGGCTCCGGCCGATCCGCCCACCCTGGCGCTGTCCCGTTCGCACGCCAGCCGGCGTGAAATGCAGCTGATCGACACCTTCTCCCGACCGGGTGCCGAGGCCAGCGTGGTGCGCTGTGGCAGTTCGCTGAAGACCTGCCTGGTGGCCGAAGGCAAGGCGGATCTCTACCCGCGCCTGGGGCCCACCTCGGAATGGGATACCGCCGCCTCGCAGTGCGTGCTGGAGGCCGCCGGCGGCGAGTTGACCGATCTCTCGGGCCGTCCGCTGCGCTACAACACCCGCGAATCGTTGCTCAACCCGATGTTCGTGGCCCACAACGGCCTGCATCTGGATTTCGATCGGTTGCACGAGATCGCCGCGCTTTGAAGCGCTCGCCGGTGGGGGCCAGCCCCCGCCTGCAGCGGGAGCTGGCTGTTACTCGGGCTCGGGCTTGCCGGCGCGGATGCCGGCCTTGAGGTTGTCCCAGTGGGCCCAGTTCTCGGCGCTCGGCGGCATCTGCAGATGAAAGCCCAGCTTTTCGATGTGGTCGCGCACGGTGGTGCTATCGGTGCGCGCGAGCTGCCGGTCTGCCGATAGGTCCAGCGCCATCACGAACTCGAGTTCACCCAGGCGCTCGCGCACCATTTGATCGAGTTCATCCATGTCCTGTCCCTCGCGCACGAACAGATACATGTCGGGGTTCTTGCGACTCTTGAAGATATGCGCCTGCATGACGGGCTTGACCTGCCTAATTCACCGATGGATGGGTGGGCGATTGTCGCAGATTCCGCATCCTCCTGCCCTCGCCTTGACTATCGGTAGCCCGGGAACCCTCCGGGGTAGCGGCCGGAGTAGCCGGGCTCCTTGATCGGCTGGCCGTCGCTGGAATACGGATCGCGTGGCGGGCGATCGCCATCGCGCGGGCGATGGTAGGGCGGTGGTCTGTGGTTCGGGAAGGGTTGGCCGCTGTCGAACCAGAGCGAGAAGCCGTCGTCGTCGAGGCGCATGCCGCCATGCGCGGGATCGCGGTAGCGATCGTAGGGTGGCAAGTGCTCACCCCGCGGGTAGTAGGGGGTGTAACGGGGCTCGTCGCGCCACGGGGCGACCACGACTACCTCCGGGTTGGACAGGCGTTGCTCGAGGGCACGCCGCTCGGCCTCTTCGCGTGCACGCTGCTCGGCCTCGACACGCTCGTCGTATTCCTCGGCAATCCGCTTGATGCCCTCGCGAGCCGCTTCGCCCCCGCTGCCCGCCTCCGGCGCCGTGATGGTCTGTATCTCCATCTTGCCGTTGCAGGGCTCATCGGAGTAGACGATGCGCCCATCCGAGTGGATGCACTTGTAGACGGTTTCGGATTCCTGCGCGATGGCCGCCTCGGTCGCCCCCAGGGTCAGCGTCAGGGCCAGGGCCAGGGCCAGGGCCAGGGCGGCCATGCCGATGGTGGCCGGCAGTCGTAATGAGGTATGCAACCGGATCATCCTGCTCGCGCCCCGCGTGGTTGTCTTCAAGCTCGTTATCCCTAACGGGTATAGACCAGTTTGTCGCGGTCCGGTTTCGCCCTCGTCCGGTCGAGTCATTGATCCGAGAGGGCCGCTTCGATGTCCTTGGCCTTGGGCGCACCCTTGCCGGCCAGCTCCTGGGCAAAGACGTCCAGCCGGTGGCCCTCGAGCAGGTCGAGCAGGGCCTCGCGTCGTTGCCACTCGACCAGGTCCGGGTGGCCCTTCATCAGCCGGTTGCGCACCTGCTCGGCGAGCGGGGCGAAGGTCACCCGCAGCATGCGATCGCGCTCCGGCTGGCGCTCCGTCTTCTCCAGGCGCTTCTCGGCGCCCTCGAGGTAACGCGGCAAGGCGGCAAGCCGTTCCTCGCTCGCCAGCCAGATCAGGCCGGGGTGGACCAGCAGGTCGATCTGGTCGCCGATCTCCTTGGCCGCCTCGATCACCGACAACGGCAGCCGCCCGCTCAGCTGGCGGCGCAGGCGATGCTGGTGCTCGAGGATAGCCTTGATCCGCTGCGCGAGCGCCATGGCCCGGCGCGGCAGCTCGCCATCGAGACGGGCAAGACGCTGACGGAAGGTATCGGGGCCGCGAATCGGTGGCTCGCCGGCGACGGCCAGTTCCCAGGCCGCGCGGAAGATCAGCTCCTGGTCGAAGGCGCGGTCGGCCCGCCGGGATGCCTGCATGCCCTCATTGGGGACCGGGCGTGGGGATTTCAACCGGCTGTAGTGCAGACGGACGGTGTCCAGCGAACGGTCGCCGCGCAGGTCGGACTCGGCCTGTCGGACCATCTGGGCGCGGGCCAGCAACATCAACCGGACGACGCCGGCCTCGTGGACCCGGCGCGCGCGCCCGGGATCGGCGATCAGTTCGATCGCGACGTGATCACCGTGGTCCACCAGTGCCGGGTGCGCTTCGACTTGAGCGCCTCCACTCTCCACCGTGAGCTTTTCCGGCAGCTCGTCGAAGTCCCATTCGGTCGCTTGGTGATCCTCGAGGCGATGCTTGCTGCGCTGGTTGAATGCCTCCTGCGCGCGTTGGGCCTGCCGGCCGCGCAGGGCGTTGATGTCGCGGTCGGCGTCGATCGGCTCACCGTCCTCGTCGACGGCCACGAAGCGCATGCGCAGGTGCTCGGGCAGCTTCTGCTCGTCGAACAGGGCCGGGTCGACCTCGTGGCCGGTCATGCGGCGCAGTTCGTCGGCCACGGCCTGCGAGAGCGAGATGTCGGTGTCGGTGATGCGGTCCTCGACGGCCTCGGCAAAGCTCGGGGCCGGGACGAAATGGCGGCGCTCGGCCTTGGGCAGCGCCCGGATCATCGCCTCGATCTTCTCCCGGCGCAGGCCTGGTACGAGGTGTGTCGTTGGCGCGACATCGATGTGGTTCAGCAAGCCGAGTGGGACGTGAAGGCTCACGCCGTCATCCGGTTCGCCCGGGGCGAAGTGGTAGGCAAGCGTCAGTCGGTAGCGCCCCGCCTGCCAGTGGTCGGGCAACTCGGACAGCCGTCGGTCGTCGGGTTCGGTGGCCAGCAGGTCGTCGCGGGTCAACTCCAGGCTCGCCGCAGCGGCGCGGTCCTGCTTGATCCAGTGATTGAGCTTGCGCGCGTCGGTGACATCGGCCGGGATGCGGGCCTGGTAGAAGTCGTAGAGCGCCTGGTCGTCGACCAGGAAGGCCGGCCGGCGCAGCTTGGCCTCGAGCGTGCGGATCTCCTCGATCAATGCCTGGTTGTGTTGCCAGAACGGCTGGGCCGATTCGAAATCCCCCTCGACCAGGGCCCGGCGAATGAAGACCTCCCGGGCGGCGACCGGGTCGATCGCGCCGAAGTCGACCCGTCGCTTGGTGACGATCGGCAGACCGAACAGGCGCACGGTCTCGAAGGCTGTCACCCGGCCGGATTTCGGGTCCCAGCTGGGCTCGTTGTGCTCGTGGGTGACGAGATGGCCGGCCATCGGCTCGAGCCAGCGCGGATTGATGGGCGCGTTCATCCGCGCGAACACCTTGGAGGTCTCGACGATCTCGGCGGCCATCATCCACTTGGGCTGTGCCTTGACGGTCACCGAGCCGGGGAACAGGTAGAAACGGCGGTTGTGTGCGCCCAAGTACACGGTCGGCGCCCGGCGCTTCTTGCCGCGATGATCGCCGGCGGCCTGCTGGTAGCTCTTCGGGGGAGCCGGGTCACGCATCCCGACGTGATCGAGCAACCCGGCGAGTGCCGCCTGGTGCAACTGCTCGATGCGTCCGGCCAACGCAGCGGGGAGTTTCTGTTTCTCGCCTTCCTCGGGCTTGTCCGGCATCACGATCGGCTCGAACTCCGGCAGGCGAATGCGGAACATCTCGTCGACCGACTGGCGCAGCTGACCGACCAGATCATGCCACTCGGTCAGGCGGTTGGCGTTGAGGTAGCGCTTGATGGCCCACTGGCGTGCCTGGCGGCGGCTCTTGTGGCGGCGCACCTCGTGCCAGGCCGACCAGAGCGCGAGCGCACTGGCGAAGTCCGAATCGGCCAGGGCGAATTCGCGATGGGCGGCATCGGCAGCGCCGCGTGCCTCGGTCGGTCGTTCACGCGGGTCCTGCAGGGCGAGGAACGCGGCGACCACCAGCATGTCCTCGGTGGCCCGGTCGCCGTGCTCGCGGGCCGCCACGATCATCCGGCCCAGGGTCGGGTCGATCGGCAGGCGCGAGAGTCGGCGGCCGATTTCGGTCAGGTGACCTTGCTCGTCGAGCGCGCGCAGCTCGAACAGGTGCTTGCGCGCCGAGGCCAGCTGGCGGGGCTCCGGTGGCTCGATAAAGGGGAAGTCCTCGGCCCGGCCCAGCTTGAGCGAGTCGAGTTGCAACAGCACCGAGGCGAGGTTGCTGCGCAGGATTTCGGGATCGGTGAAGGCCGGGCGCGACTCGAAATCCTCTTCATCAAAGAGGCGAATGCACACGCCCGGGGCGATCCGCCCGCAGCGCCCGGCGCGTTGGTTGGCCGAGGCCCGCGAGATCGGTTCGATGCCGAGCTTCTGCAGTCGGGCGCGCGGGTGGTAACGGCTGATCCGTGCCACGCCCGAGTCGATCACGTAGTGGATGCCTGGCACGGTCAGCGAGGTCTCGGCGACGTTGGTCGACAGCACGATGCGTCGTCCGGCGTGCGGGGCGAACACGCGCTGCTGGTCGGCGGCCGACAGGCGCGCATACAGCGGCAGGATCTCGGTGTTCCGCAGACCGTGGCGCGAGAGCTGGCGCTCGGTCTCGCGGATCTCGCGCTCACCGGGCAGGAACACCAGGATGTCGCCGGGGCCCTCGTGGACCAGCTCGTCGACCGCGTGCATCACGCCGCGGGCGACGACCGAGCCCAGCTCCTCGTCGCGGTCGGATTCCGGTGGACGATAACGCACCTCGACCGGGTAGCCCCGGCCGCTGACCGAGATGATCGGCGGGCGGCCGTCGCGCTCGTCGGCAAAGTGCTCGGCGAAGCGCTCGGGGTCGATGGTCGCCGAGGTGATGATCAGCCGGAAGTCCGGCCGGCGCTTGAGCAGGCGCTTCATCACCCCCAGCAGGAAATCGATATTGAGGCTGCGCTCGTGTGCCTCGTCGATGATCAGCGCGTCGTAGCGCAAGAGATCGCGGTCGTGTTGCAGCTCGGCGAGCAGCAGGCCGTCGGTCATCACCGCCACGCGCGAGTTCGGGCGGGTCTGATCGGAGAAGCGTACCTTGTAGCCGACCGCCGTGCGCCCGTCGCCGCCCCCCGCGTCGCCGCCTAGGCCCTCGTCGAGCTCCTCGGCCAGTCGCCGGGCGACGTTGCGCGCCGCGATCCGCCGCGGCTGGGTGTGGCCGATCAGCCCGCGACGGCCGTAGCCGAGTTCGAGCAGCATCTTCGGGATCTGGGTGGTCTTGCCCGAGCCGGTCTCGCCGGCAATGATGGTGACCGGGTGGGACTGGATGGCCTCGAGGATTTCCTCGCGCGCCCCAGACACCGGCAGGCTCTCGGGGTAGGCGATGTCGATCGCCAGGGCATCGCGCGCGGCCACCTCGTCGGCGGCGGCCGTCACGCGGTCGAGCAATCGATGCAGGGCCTCCTCGTCCGGGCGGCCTTCCTCGAGCCGGCGCAACTGCCGGTCGACCTGTGGCAGATGACGCAGGGCCAGGTGATCGCGATTGGCGTTGATATACGCGAGAATGCTCGCCGGATCGGCGGTGTCGACGGGATGACTCATCCGACCCATTGTACGAGATGGCATGGGTTGGATCGGCACATACTGGACAAGGATGGTTGGTCGCCCGATGGCCCGGGCCGAACACGCACTCACGCAGAGGTTGCCCCATGCCGGAAAACGTCAGTTTCTTCGCCGCCCTGGCCGTCGGGTTTTTCGGCGGTGTGCACTGCGTCGGCATGTGCGGCGGGATCGTCGGTGCGCTGACCTTCGGCCTGCCCGCCGAGACGCGCGAGCGCGCCTCGCGGCTGTTCCCCTACCTGCTTGCCTACAACCTCGCCCGGATCACCTCCTACACCGTCGCCGGGGCGATTGCCGGGACGATCGGGTTGCTGGGGCTGTCGCTGGTGCCGATGCAGCAGGCCCAGTTGGTGCTGCTGGGCATCGCTGGCTTGTTCATGGTGATGATGGGGCTGTACGTCGGCGGCTGGTGGTTCGGGCTGACGCGGATCGAGCGCTTCGGCTCGCGGCTGTGGCGCTTTATCGAGCCGGTGGGGCGTCGCCTGATGCCCGTGACTACGCCCACGCAGGCCTTCGGCCTGGGGCTGGTGTGGGGGTGGCTGCCCTGTGGCCTGGTCTACAGCGTGCTGATCTGGGCGCTGTCGGCGGGCGGCCCGTTGCAGGGGGCGCTACTGATGCTCGGCTTTGGCCTGGGCACGTTGCCGAACCTGCTTGCAATGGGCGCGTTCGCCGGGCAGTTGTCCGCCTTCGTGCGCCGGCCCTGGGTGCGCCGGGTCGCCGGCGGCATGGTGATCGCCTTTGGCGTCTACCAACTGCTGGTGGCCGGCGCGCGCCTGTCCGGCTGAACGGGTTACGCTCCGCGCGCCCCCAATCCCGGTCTGCGGCCTTAGCCGGCTATCACAAACTCGCCCAGCCCCTCGGGCGGCTCCTCTCGCACCGCGAGATCCTCGACCCGTGCCCGAGGCGGCCCGTCACGCAGCTTTTCCAGCATCGTCGACACCGTAGCCGTGTCGCCTTCGAATACCGCCTCGACCCGGCCGTCGTCGAGGTTGCGCACCCAGCCGGCCAGTCCCAGCGCCTGCGCCTGCTGCCGGGTGAAGTCGCGGAAGAACACGCCCTGCACGCGTCCGCTGACATGCACGTGTCGCCGGATGGTGTCGGCCATGGTCATCTCCCTCGGATCTGGATTCAGTCGAGCTCCCGCGCCTCGGCCGTCTGCGAGTCGTGCTTCGCGCGAGCCGCCTCGGGGACCTCCAAGTGAAGCAGGGTGCCCGGTCCCGTGCCCTCACGCACGATGTGCAACTGGCTGGCGTCGTGGTCGAAGGCGATGCCTTCCCACTGCTCGATGCGGGGCAGCGAGCGCGATGCGACCGGTTGGCGAATGGCCTCGCTCCAGCGTTCACCCACATCGCGGCGGAAGAAATACAGCGACGAATAAGTCAGTACCGCCAGCAGGCGGCCGTCGGGCGATAGCGCCATGCCGGTGGGCAGGCTGGTCTGGCGGCCGGTCAGCGGCGAGAGCAGCCAGTTGATCGGGTCGGTGGGTGCCAGGCCGCCCATCGGGCCGAGCAGGCGGGCTTCGTGCACCTCGGCACTGGCCAGGCGCTCGCGCGGGCTGCCCTCGTCGGGGAACGGCTGGCGTGCCGACAGTGGCAGGGCGAACAGGCGCGGCGGGTCCTCACGCTTGGTGAGCACCAGAATCTGGTCGCCATGCGGGTCGACAACCATGGCCTCGGTATCGGCCGGCCCGTCAGGATAGCTAAAGCGCAGCAGATGGGTCGGCGTGGTGGTGTGTGTCGTGACCGATCGTGGCAGTTCGGTCGGCTCGTCGATGAACCACAGCGCGTAGTCCGGCCAGCTGTCGCGATTGTCGCCGGTGTCGGCGACCACCAGGCTATGCGAGCCATCGATTCGGAAGCTGTCGATCGCCTCCCAGTCGCGTTGGGTCACCCCGTCCAGTTCGAGGCTCAGCAGGTGTCGCCCTTCGTGGTCGATGCCATGCACGAGCGGGGTGACGCGCTGCATGGAGCCGGGGTCGTTGATGTTGTCGTTGTGCGTCCAGAGCAGCCCGGCATGCTGGTCGGACTGTGTCAGCCCGGATGCCTCGTCGATGGCGCTCGGCAACTCGTGCTCCGCCGGGGCGGGTGGTGCGGCCCACAGGGGAATGCTGGCGGCTCCAAGCAGTAGGAGCAGCAGCCCGGTTGGCCAGCGGTGTGGGTCACTTTGGATTAGGGCCATGGTCAGTGACGGGGTAAGCAGAGATGGAAACGCCCCGCTCCACTAGGGAAGCTCTGCACGAATACGCAATGCCTCTGCGGGTCGCCAGGCGTCCAGATGCAAGACGCAGTGCGCCGACCAATGGCGATGGTCATTGGCAAGCGCTGCAACACCGCAGATGGGCGCCTGGAGGCCCGCCCTGCGGGGCTTGCCGGCTTGTTCGCCATCGGTGTTGCCGATTCTCGCCGGGCCCTCGTTATCATATTGGGCCCGCCTTCCAATCGGCGCCTTGATGGCGAACAAGCCGGCAAGCCAGAGGCATTGCGTATTCGTGCAGAGCTTCCCTGGGGCATCCCGGTTGGGCGGGGCGTGTTTCTGGATCGGCCGTTAGCCGGATCGGTTCAAGTGGGATTCTCGCAAAGGGGCGAGGTTCCCCGGGCACTGCCGCCGTGGCGGTCAGGCCGGGCCGTCTCCGGACTTGTCGACCCCCGCGCCACGCGTGTCGAAACCGATCAGCTTGTAGACCGGGCAGAAGTTGATCACGCCGGTGGCGAGAGGAATGATGCCGATGTAACCCCACCAGCCGATCACGCCAAACAGCGCCAAGGCGATCAGCAAGACGCCGACCACGATGCGCAACCACTTGTCGATCATTCCCACGTTGGCAGTCATCTCAGCATCCTCCGGTTGAGCGGGTTAAAAAGTCCATGCCCGGAGTGTAGTCACTCGGGCGGGAATTTCCCGTGCTCGACGCGGTGCAGCGCGATGCGCTTCTCGAAGAAGATGCTGAAGTCGGCGTAATCCCAGCGCGTGATGGGCGGCGTGGGGTGTTTGCCCGTGGCGGGCACGGGGGCGTGGCGACGCTCCGGCTCGCCGAAACGGGCGATGACCTGCTCCTGGGTCAGGCCGTGGACCGCGGCCGAGCGGTCGCCGCCCTGGGCGAGTGTCGGGCTGGCGGCCAGGATGCCGGCGAGTACCAGCAGGGCGACGGCCAGCGGCCGGGCGAGATGCGTCAGCGGGGTCATGATCGGCTCCTTGTCTTGCATTGATGACTCGTTCCCTGAATGATCGTCTGTCGCGCCCCGGTGGCCGGGCGGTGCCGATGCCCCGCTGGGGGCGGCCCGGCGGCCGGCGCGGCGGGGTGTTCGGCGCGATTGTCGCTAGTCTGCGTCACGCCGCCGTTGGCTGCAAGCGAGATGACCGGCGGCGCGGGTTAGACTCTCGTCCCGATACGTGGGCACGAATCGGCGGTTTCACGGTCGAAAAGGCCCACGACGAGTCGATTCATGTCGGCTCTCTTACGATATTCACCTACAGCACAGCAGGGGTCTGCATGCGGCGGACATTCGAATGGATGATCGGGTTGCGCTACACGCGCGCCAAACGACGCAACAGGTTTGTGTCGTTCATTTCGGCCACCTCGATCATTGGCATCACCCTCGGCGTGACCGCCCTGATCGTGGTGATCTCGGTGATGAACGGCTTCCAGGACGAGCTGCGCGAGCGCATCCTCGGGATGACCGCGCACGTCACCGTCAGCGAGCGGGGCGGTTCACTGGGTGACTGGCAGACGGTCGCCGAGCGGGTCGGCGAGGAGCCGTCGGTGCAGGCGGTCGCGCCCTACGTGCAGGCCGAGGCCATGCTGTCGGCCTCCTCGGAGGTCTCGGGGGCGATTATCCGCGGCATAGAGCCGGAGCGGGAATCGCCGGTCACCGACATCGGGGCCCATATGAAGGAGGGGGCGCTTGATGCCCTCGAACCGGGCGAGTTCGGCATCGTGCTGGGCTCGGCGCTGGCGCGCTCGCTGGGCGTGGAACTGGGCGACCGATTGATGCTGATCAGCGCGGACGTCGCGGTCACGCCGGTCGGCGGCATGCTGCGCCAGCGGCGCTTTACCGTGGTGGGGCTGTTCGAGGTCGGCATGTACGAATACGACCGCGGCACGGCGATGATCCACATGGCCGATGCCCAGGCGCTGTTCCGCACCGGTGAAGGCGTCTCGGGGCTGCGTCTCAAACTCGACGACATCTTCGGTGCGCCGGCCGTGGCGCGGGATCTCAATGAGCAGCTGGGTTACCCGTACGTGGCGCAGGACTGGACCCAGTCGAACGCCAATTTCTTCCGCGCCATCCAGATCGAGCGCACGGTGATGTTCATCATCCTGTCGCTGATCGTGGCGGTGGCCGCGTTCAATATCGTCTCGACGCTCGTGATGCTGGTCACCGACAAGCAGGGCGACATCGCCATATTGCGCACGCTCGGCGCCAGCCCGGGTTCGATCATGATGATCTTCATCATCACCGGGGTGGTGATCGGTCTGATCGGCACGCTGGTCGGGGTGGGCGTGGGCGTGCTGATTGCCGAGAACATCGGCGTGATCGTGCCCTGGATCGAAGATTTGGTCGGCACCCAGTTCATGCCTGCGGACGTCTATTACATCAGCGAAGTGCCCTCACGGCTCGACTGGGGCGACGTCGGCCTGATCGGCCTGATGGCCTTCGCGCTCTCGTTCCTGGCCACGCTGTATCCCGCGTGGCGCGCCTCCCGTGTCCAGCCGGCCCAAGCGCTCCGCTATGAATAACGAGGCCCTGCGTTATGAATGATCTCCCCGATACCCCTCGTTTGGTACTCGAGGCCAAGGGACTCACCCGCACCTTCCGCGAGGGCAGTCTCAATGTCGAGGTGCTGCGCGGCATCGACCTGGCCATTCACGCCGGTGAGCGGACGGCGATCGTCGGTGCCTCCGGGGCGGGCAAGTCCAGTCTGCTCTCGCTGCTGGCGGGGCTCGACCAGCCCACCGAGGGCGAGGTGTGGCTGGCAGGCCAGCGTTTCTCGGCCATGGGCGAGCGCCGTCGGGGGTTGCTCCGCAACCAGCACCTGGGTTTCGTCTATCAGGCCCATCACCTGTTGCCGGAATTCTCGGCGCTGACCAACGTCGCCATGCCCCTGATCATCCGCCGCGAACCGCGCGAGCAGGCCGAATCGCAGGCGCGCGCCCTGCTCGAGCGCGTCGGGCTGGGGCATCGGCTCGATCATCGTCCCGGTGAACTCTCGGGCGGTGAGCGCCAGCGCGTCGCCATTGCCCGGGCGCTGGTCACCCGGCCGGCGGTGGTGCTGGCCGACGAGCCCACCGGCAACCTCGATACCCGCAGCACCGAGGCGATCTTTCAGGCGATGCTCGAACTCAATCAGGCGATGGGTAGCGCCATCGTGCTGGTCACCCACGATCTCGAGTTGGCCGCCCGGATGGATCGCACCCTGCACATCGCCGACGGCCTGATCACCGACCGCGCCTGAGGCGCGACCCTCCTGCGCGCAGCGTCCCGCCGGCATCGCTCTGTTTCTCAAAACATATTGCGACCCGGCCATCACGGTCTACGCTCCTTTGCACGTTTTGCTCGCCCCGCCCCGGGGCGATTTCCGACTGTGCGATCGATCAAGGAGAACCGCCGTGGCAACACTCACCATTAACGGGCGATCCGTGACCCTCGAGGTCGCCGATGACATGCCCCTGCTGTGGGCCATTCGTGACTACATCGGCCTGACCGGCACCAAGTTCGGCTGTGGCGCCGGGCTGTGCGGTGCCTGCACCGTGCACGTCGATGGCGAGGCGACGCGCTCCTGCGTTACGCCGGTCGCCTCCGCGGACGGCAAGGAAATCACCACCATCGAAGGGCTTTCCTCGGCCGGTGATCACCCGGTGCAACTGGCGTGGGTGGCCGAGGACGCCCCGCAGTGTGGCTATTGCCAGTCCGGCCAGATCATGCAGGCCGCCGCGCTATTGGCCGACAACCCGGACCCCTCCGACGAGGACATCGATCGGGCGATGAAGGGCAACCTTTGCCGTTGCGGTACCTACAACCAGATTCGCGCGGCGATCAAGCACGCGGCCCGGGCCAAGATGGCCGGTTCTGATGTCCAGAGTGACAACCAGGAGGTGTCGGCATGACCACGCGCAGGCAGTTTCTCAAGGTATCCGCCGCCGTGGGCGGCGGCTTGCTGGTCGGCTTTCGTCTGGGTGCCCCCGAGTCGGCCATGGCCGCCGACGGTACGTCAGGCGCGTCGGGTTCGGCGAGTGTGTTCGAACCCAATGCCTGGATCGAGATGCATCCCGACGGTCGCACCATGCTCACCATCTCGGGTTCCGAGATGGGCCAGGGCGCGATGACGGTGATCCCGATGATGATCGCAGAAGAGCTCGACCTGCCCTGGGGCGAGTTCGACACCCGGTTCGCCCCGGCCGACGAGGCCTATGCCAACCCGGCGCTCGGCAGCCAGGTCACCGGCGGCAGCGCCACCGTGCGCGGTTTCTACACCAAGCTGCGCGAGGTGGGCGCGGCGACCCGCGAGATGCTGATGCAGGCCGCGGCAAACCGCTGGGACGTGCCGTTCGATGAGTTGCGCACCGAGCCGGGTGTCGTGGTGCATTCCGCCAGCGGTCGGCAGGTGGAATACAAGGATCTGGTCGGCGATGCCGCCCAGCTCGAGCCACCGGAAGAGGTCTTTACCAAGGACCGCAAGGACTTTCGCATCATCGGCAAGCCGACCAAACGCCTCGATTCGCCGCAGAAGGTCACCGGCCAGGCGGATTTCGGCATCGATGCCCGCCCGGATGGCTTGCTGCAAGCCAGCATCGAGCGTTGCCCGGTATTCGGCGGCAAGCTCAAGTCGGTGGACGCCGACGAGGCCCGCAAGGCCGATGGGGTCGAGGACGTGATTGAGCTCGATCACGGCGTGGCGGTGCTGGCGCGGGACTGGTGGAGTGCCGACCAGGCGCGCGGCAAGCTCTCGATCGAGTGGGACGAGGGCGATCTGGCCGACCTCGACGACGAGGCGATCGACGCGCAGTTCCAGGAACGGATCAAGGAGGATGCCCGCTCCGCACGTAGCGAGGGTCGTGGTGCCGATGCGCTGGGCAATGACGAGAACACCCATAGCGCGACCTATCGCGTGCCCTATCTGGCCCACACCACCATGGAGCCGATGAACGCCACCGCCTCGGTCACCGAGGACGGCGTGACCCTGTGGGTGCCGACCCAGGCACCGGGCTCGGTACAGAAGGTGGCCGCCGAGGTCGCCGGTGTCGACAAGGACAAGGTCACGGTGCATACCACCTTCCTCGGGGGTGGCTTCGGCCGTCGCTTCGAGACCGACTTCGTCCGCGAGGCGGTCGAGCTGTCCAAGCGCGCCGGTCGCCCGGTCAAGGTGATCTACTCGCGTCCGGACGACGTGCGTCACGACTTCTACCGGCCGGCGGCCTACAACGAGCTGTCGGCCACCCTCGGCGATGACGGTCTGCCCGTGACCTGGGTGCATCGCATCGCCGGTCCGTCGATCTGGTCGCGTGTCGCGCCCGGCATGGTCAAGGACGGCATCGATCCGGCCGCCGTCGAAGGCGCGGCGGATCACCCTTATCAGATCGAAAACATCGCCGTGTCCTATGCGAATGTCGACCCGGGTATCCCGGTCGGGTTCTGGCGCTCGGTGGGCCACTCGCACAACGCCTATATCGTCGAGTCGTTTCTCGACGAACTCGCCCGCCGGGCAGACGTCGATCCGGTCGAGTACCGGTTGCAATTGCTCGAGAGCGACTCGCGTCACGTCGGCGTGCTCAAGCGTGCCGCCGAAATGGCCGACTGGGGCGGCGAGGTGCCTGAGGGCCGTGCCCGCGGCGTCGCACTGGCCAAGTCGTTCGGCAGTTATTGCGCTCAGGTCGCCGAGGTCTCCATCGAGGACGGCAAGCCACGGGTGCACAAGGTCTGGTGTGCATTGGACTGCGGCATCGCGGTCAATCCGGCCGGGGTCGAGCGCCAGGTGCACTCCTCGATTGCCTACGGTCTGACTGCTGCCCTGTTCGGCAAGGTCACCATCAAGAACGGCCGGGTCCAGGAGCAGAACTTCAACGACTACCAGGCCGTGAGCATCGACCAGATGCCCGAGGTCGAGGTGGGCATCGTCGATTCGGGCCAGCCGCCGGGCGGCGTGGGCGAGCCGGGATTACCGCCGCTGGCGCCGGCCGTGGTCAACGCGCTGGCAAGCCTGACCGGCAAGCCGATCCGCCGCTTGCCGATCGAGCTGGGCGACGAGGCGTGACCCCGTCCCCGGCCGCGGCAAACGATCGCCAGGCGGCCCTGACCCTGGCGGTCGAGGCACTCGAGGCCGGCCGCGAGGTCGCGTTGATCACGGTGCTCGAGACCTACGGGTCGGCGCCTCGTCGTCCCGGCTCGCTGTGGGTGATCGTCGAGCCGGCTGGCCCGCAGTCCGAGGGGATCCCAAGGCAGGCCGGATCGGTCTCCGGCGGCTGCGTCGAGGACGACCTGCTCGACTGGCTCGCTGCTCACCCGGAGCAGGCGCGTTGTGGCAGGCCGGTCGAGCGGCATTTCGATGGCACCACTCACCCGGGTCTGCCGTGTGGTGGCACCCTGTCGGTGCTGGTGGAGTGGCCGCGCCGATCCTCCGATCTGCGTCCGGCACTGGCGGCCGTTTCCCGTCGCGAGGCGGTCTGGCGCGAGGTCGACCTGGCCACCGGCCGGGTGGAGTTTCACTCGATCGATGGCGTGGTACCGGAATCGCCCAGTCGTGGCGAGGGCGCCCTGGCCGTGCCCTTCGGCCCGGCGTGGCGGTTGGCGATCATCGGCACCGGGCCGGTGGCCGAGGCCCTCGCGCCCCAGGCCCTCTCGCTGGGCTTCGAGGTGGATGTCTGCGACCCGCGGCCACATGCCCATTGGTCCGTGCCCGGGGTGGCGCTGCACCGCGAGGTGCCCGAGCGGTTCTTTGCCGTGACCGGGCTGGATGCGCGCACGTCAGTGGTGGCCGTGGCGCACGACCCGCGGCTGGATGATCTCGCGCTGATGGATGCCCTCGAGTCGCCGGCCTTCCACGTTGCAGCCATGGGTGGCGCATCCACCAGTCGTGCGCGTCGCGACCGGCTGGCGGCCCTTGGCATCGATACCGAGCGACTGCGGGCGCCGGCGGGGCTCGATATCGGCTCGCATACCCCGGCCGAGATCGCCGTGTCGATGGCCGCCGAGCTGGTCGCGGCGCGTCATCTCGAGCGCCAGCGGGCCGCCGCGAGGCAGCCTGCCACACGGCACGTACTCGATGCCGGCTGATCAGGCACCGCTCGCCGGGGTGGCGGGCGTGGTGCTGGCGGCCGGGCGGTCGCGGCGCTTCGGCGCCGACAAGCGCTGGGCGTCCTGGCAGGACGAGCCACTGCTCGCCTACGTGCTGCACACCGCCCGCGCGGCCTGCGAGCGCGTGCTGGTGGTCGTCGAGCGACACGATCCCGCATTGGACGAACTGCTGGAGCGACTGCCGGCCGAGCTGGTGGTCTGCCCCGACGCACACCGCGGCCTGGTATTCAGTCGGCGGTGCGGGCTCGATGCCCTGAGAGGCGATACCGGGCTGCGCGGCGTGCTGGTCTTTCTGGGTGACATGCCGGCCATTCGCCCCGTCGATGCCCGTCGTCTGGGGGCAATGATGCTCGAGACCGGATTGCCGGTTCGTCCGGTCCATCGCGGTGATCCCGGGCACCCCGTCGCTTGCCCCGTGCGGTGGCTGGCCGAGCTGGGCGAGTCGGGTTTCCCGGCCGCCACCGGACGGGCGATCGAATGGGAGTACCCCGGCGTGGTGAGCGATGTCGACCGTCCGGTCGATCTCGATACTCTGCCTACGTCCTGATCCGGCCGGTACAGGCGCCGGTACGGGTTACCGTGCCGATTGGCTGTGCTAAGTTTTACGTGACCCCGTCGGCACTCGGCGACATGTCGAGTCCGCCGTCTCTTCCATTTCGACACCAGCGAAGGACCCCGGATGAACGAGCGTCCGTCCACGAGTCGTGCCACCGAACCGCTGCACGCCTCGCGTCATTGCTTCGCACAACCGCGGTTCGCCGACGAGTCGGCCGTGCTTGCCGATGCCTATCGCCTGCTCGATGACGCGGTGATCCGCTACCAGGGTCATCCTGTCGGCACGATGGCGAGCCTTGATCCGCGTGCCCCGGCCGAGAACTACCGTGACTGCTTCGTGCGCGATTTCGTCTCGGCGGCGTTCCTGATGCTGCTGGAAGGTCGCTCGGACGTGGTGCGCGAGTTTCTCGCCATGATCCTGCGCATGCGCGGTCAGCAGGAAGAACTGGAAGGGCAGCAGGTCGCGCCGGGTGTGCTGCCGGCCTCGTTCCGCGTCATCACCCTCGACGACGGCAGCGAGCAGCTCTCGGCCGACTTCGGCGACCGCGCCATCGGTCGGGTCGCCCCGGTCGACTCGATGATGTGGTGGGCGGTGCTGCTGCGTGCCTATGTGCGCTACACTGGCGACACGGCGTTCGCCCACACCCCGGAGGTCCAGCGCGGCCTGCGCATGATCCTGAGCCTTTGTCTGCAGAGCCGCTTCGAGGTCTTCCCCACGCTGCTGGTGCCGGACGGCTCGTTCATGGTCGATCGGCGCATGGGCGTCAACGGCCACCCGCTCGAGATCCAGGCGCTGTTCGACATGACCCTGCGCACGGCCGATCTCCTGACCGTCGACGAGGGCAGCCACTGGCTGATCGATCTGGCCAAGCGCCGTCGCGACGTGCTGCGCGACTACGTGCGCCGTTACTACTGGCTGGATCTGGACGTGCTCAACGAGGTGCACCGCTTCTCCACCGAGAAGTTCGGCGTTGATGTCGACAACGTCTTCAACATCTACCCCGAGTCGATCCCCGAATGGGTAGCCGACTGGCTGCCGGACGACGGCGGCTACTTCGTTGGCAATCTCGGCCCGGGGCGGATCGACTTCCGCTTTTTCTCGCAGGGCAATTTCCTCGCCACGACCACCGGACTGGCGACCGCGGAGCAGGGCGGTCTGCTGATGCACACCGTCACCGAGCGCTGGGACGACCTGGTCGGGCAGATGCCGGTCAAGCTGGTCTATCCCCCGGCGCGCGGGGCCGAGTGGCGCCTGATGACCGGGTCGGACCCGAAGAACGTGCCCTGGTCGTATCACAACGGCGGCAATTGGCCGGTGCTGATCTGGCCGATGGTGGCCGCGGCACTGGCCGTCGATCGCCAGGACCTGGGCGAGCGGGCCTTCCGCGTCGCCGAGCGGCGCCTGATGGCCGACAGCTGGCCTGAATATTACGACGGTCGGCACGGCCGCCTGATCGGTCGTCGGGCCAATCTGCACCAGGTCTGGAGCGCGACCGGGCTGCTGTTGGCCCGTCACCTGCTGGCCAACCCCGAGAACTTGGTCGAGCTGGGGCTGTCCGAGGATGAAAACAGTGCCCCCGGCGACGGGCGCGGCGGTTAAATAGGGTCAGATGAGGGAGGGGAGCGATGCCATGGCTATGGTGGGAGGTCGCGACGGGCTGTACATCTGTCTGATCAGCGTGCATGGGCTGATTCGTGGGTACAACCTGGAATTAGGTCGAGACGCCGACACTGGCGGGCAGACCCTCTACGTGGTCGAACTGGCGCGCGCGCTGGCGCGCCGTCCCGAGGTGGCCCGCGTCGACCTGTTCACCCGGCGGGTGATCGACCCGCGCGTGGATGCCGACTATGCCCAGCCCGAGGAAGACCTCGGTGACAACGCCCACATCATCCGTATCGATGCCGGTCCCGAGGAGTATCTGCCCAAGGAGCGGCTCTGGGACTACCTCAACTGCTTTGTCGACGGCGCGCTGGCACACATCGATCGGCTCGGCCGGACGCCGACATTGATCCACAGCCACTACGCCGATGCCGGTTACGTCGGCGTGCGGCTGGCCCATCACCTGGGCGTGCCGCTGGCCCACACCGGCCACTCCTTGGGCCGCGTCAAGCGCCGCCGCCTGCTGGCGCGAGGCGAGAGCAGCGAGACCATCGAGTCGACCTACGCCATGTCCACCCGTGTCCGGGCCGAGGAGGAGGTGCTGCTCGCCGCGGACATGGTGGTGGTCAGCACCGGCCAGGAGATCGAGGAGCAGTACGGGCTTTACGACTGGACCGATCCCGAGAAGATGACGGTGATCCCGCCGGGCGTGAACCTCGAGCGCTTCTCCCCGCCGCCCGAGCAGTTCGCACCAGCGATCTGCGCCGATCTGCGTCGCTTCCTGCGCGAGCCCGAGCAACCGATGGTGTTGGCGCTGTCGCGTCCCGATGAGCGCAAGAACATCGCCACCTTGATCGAGGCGTTCGGCGCGCATCCCACGCTGCGCGAGCAGGCGAACCTGGTGATCATCGCCGGCAACCGCGACGACATTCGCGACATGGATGCCGGGCCGCGCAAGGTGCTGACCGATATCCTGCTGCTGATCGACTACCACGACCTCTATGGCGTGGCCGCCTATCCGCGTCATCATCAGTCCGATGACGTGCCCGATCTCTATCGGCTGGTCACCCGCAGCGGCGGGGTGTTCATCAACCCGGCGCTGACCGAGCCGTTCGGCCTGACCCTGATCGAGGCGGCCGCGGCCGGGGCGCCGATCCTGGCCACCGAGGACGGCGGGCCGCGCGACATCATCGCCGCCTGCGAGAACGGCGAGCTGATCGACCCGTTGGATGCCGACGGCATCGGCGAGCGGATCGCCGCGCTGCTCGAGGATCGCGAACGCTGGCGGCGCTACTCGCAGAACGGCATCCGGCGCGTGCGCGAATGCTACGCCTGGGATGCCCACGTCGAGAGCTACCTCGCCCGCGTGGCCAGCCTGTTCGAGGGCGAGCGTCGCGCGGTGCGTCCCAGCCTGCCGGATCATGTGCTCACCCAGGTCGACCGGGCGCTGGTGGTCGAGTTGGCGGCGCTGGGCGATTCCACCGATGCCGGCACGCGCCGGCGGCTGGTCGAGACATTGCGTGCCCATCGCCGGCAGGCCGGCTTTGCGGTGGTATCCGACCGGCCGCGCCGCGAGGTGCTCAGTGCGCTCAAGGAGTTGGGCGTGCCCACACCCGACGTGCTGATCACCCGCGGCGGCACGCAGATCCACTACGGTCCGCGCCTGTCTCGCGACGAGGGCTGGAGTCGCCATATCGGCTATGCCTGGCAACCGGACCGCGTCTACAACCTGCTGGCTCGGACGCCCGGCGTGGAGCTGCGTTCCCGGGCGGTACAGGGGGTGCATGCCGTGCATGCCTTTATCGCGGACACCGATGCCTTCCCGGGCTTCGAGGCGCTGGAAAACGAGCTGCATCAACTCGACATCCACGCCAACCTGGTGCGCCTGTCGCGCAACGAACTGCTGGCCATGCCGGTGCGCGCCTCCAAGGGCTTCGCGCTGCGCTATTTCGCCACGCAGTGGGGCATTGCGCTCGATCACCTGCTGGTGGCCGGTGGCGTGGCGACCGACGAGGACATGCTGCGAGGCAATCCACTCGGCGCGGTGGTCACGCCCGACGGGGCGCGCGAACTGCCGGGCCTGACGGACCTTGATCGCGTGATCTTCACCCGGGGACACGGGCCCACGGGCGTGCTCGAGGCCATCGATCACTACGATTTTTTCGGTGCCTGTGCCCTGCCCGAGGGGCGGCGTGACGATGACGGGCAGGCGTCATGAGCGAGCTGGCGCCGATCCTGTTGTGCTGTGACCTCGACCGTACGCTGATCCCCAACGGTCGGGCCGAGGAATCGGCCGAGGCTCGGCCGCGGTTGGCGCGCTTCTGTTCCCATCCGGCGGTCCAGTTGGTGTTCGTGTCTGGGCGGGACCTCCAGCTGGTGCTCGACGGCATCGACGAGTGGTCGCTGCCGCAGCCTGACTACATCATCGGTGATGTCGGCACCGCCATCTATGCGCCGCGATCACAGACGGGTCATGAGGATGGAGACTGGATTCACTGGCCGGCGTGGACGGATCAGATCGCGCCGGACTGGAACGGGCTGACCCACGACGATGTCACCGACATGTTCGCCGACATTTCCGCCATCCGTCCCCAGGAGCCGGCCAAGCAGGGGGCGTTCAAGGCGAGCTATTACGTCGACCGGCAGGCGAACCAGGAGGTGCTCGATGCCGAACTGCACGGCCGGCTATGGCGAAACGGGGTCGACGCGCGACTGGTCTGGTCGCTCGACGAGGCGGCCGACGTGCTGCTGCTCGACGTGTTGCCCACCGGCGCGAGCAAGCTGCACGCGATCGAATTTCTCATCCAGCATCTGGCATTCGACGAGTGCCGGGCGATGTTCGCCGGCGATTCGGGCAACGACCTCCACGCCCTCGGCAGTCATATCAACGGCACGCTGGTCGCCAATGCCGAACCGGCGGTCAAGGCGCGTGCCCGCGAACTGGTGCGTGCCGGCGCGCTGGAGGGCACGCTCTACCTCGCCCAGGGCGGGCTGTTCGGCATGAACGGCAATTACGCCGCCGGGGTGCTCGAGGGGTTGGTGCACTACCTGCCAGAGACCCGTGAGCACATGACGCTGGCGGCGGATTCCAGCGGGGGGCCGAGTTGACGGTCTGGCGCTGGCTTCTCGGCCTGTTCGGTCGACACTCCCATCAAGCGATCGACATTCCGGCCCCGGCCTGGAAACGCGTCTGCCGGGGGCAGCCGGAGCTCTCCGTGTTGTCGGTCGAGGAGGGCGAACGCCTGCGGTCGCTGGCCGGGCGGTTTCTCGCCGGGCGGCCGTTCTACGCCGGTGGGGCGATCGAACTTACCGACGCCATGCAGCTGCGGATCGCGGCCCTGGCAAGCTTGCCGGCGCTCTCGCTCGGAATGGACTGGCTGGCAGGGATTCGGTCGGTCGTGGTCTACGCGGATGCCTTCGAGGTCGATCACGAGGAGGTCGACGAGGACGGGGTGGTGCATCACGTGCGCGACCTGCGCGCCGGCGAGGCCTGGTCGCATGGCACGCTGGTGCTCTCCTGGGCGGATATCGAGGCCGGGCTCGACCCGGATTACGCCACCAGCGTGGTGATCCACGAGGTGGCCCATTTCATCGACGGGGCCAACGGCGCGGAAAACGGCTTCCCGCCACTGGGCAAGGGGCATGACCGCGTCCGCTGGACGCATGACTTCCAGACGGCCTTCGACCGGCTCAACCGGGAGATCGACGCCGGCCATGAGCCGGCGATCGACCCGTACGCGGCCACCAACCCGGCCGAGTTCTTTGCTGTGCTCTCCGAATACTTTTTCCGCCTGCCCGAGGCGCTGTGGCACTTCGATGCCGCGATCTACGCCCACCTGTCGCGCTTTTACGGCCAGGACCCGCGGGCGCGCGTCGCAGCCCTTTCGGCTGGCAAAATCCCTGCAGACGTCTAAGGTCTTGCACAGGTCCGGCGGGAACGACTGCCGGAGAGGGTTTTCATCCAAATCATGGAGGGCTACCACCCATGTGCGCAGCCAAGGCAAAGAAAGGCGAAAAGACACTCAAGAACCTGCAGCAGGCGCTGTCGATGGAATTGACCGCCACCCACCAGTACCTGCTGCACGCCCACGTGCTCGAGGACTGGGGGCTGGATCGCCTGGCCACCAAGATGAACGGCGAGGTGCAGGAAGAGCTGGGGCATGCCAGCAAGTTCATCGATCGCATGCTGTTCCTCAATGGCGATCCGGTGGTCTCTGAGGCCAAGCCGACCAAGCGTTCCACGTCGCTGACCGAGATGTTCAAGGCCGACCTGAAGGAAGAGCTCGCCTCGATCGCGTTCTACGGCAAGGCCGCCGGCGAGGCCGCCGATGACGGGGACGTGGGTACCCGCCAGTTGTTCGAGGAAATCCTCATCGACGAGGAAGGGCACGCCGACTGGCTGCAGACCCAGCTCGAGCTGCTCGATCGCATGGGCGAACAGAACTATTTCGCCGCCTACCACACGCCGAATACCGGCGAGTAAGGGCGGGCCCCGCCGGCCAAAACCGGTCGGCGCAGGGGCGCCCGAAGTGGCCACATAAATGGGCCGGCTCCACTGGGGTCGGCCTTTTTCGTGTTCTCGCGGTTATCGGTTGGCTGTGGGACGGTGTGGGACCGCCGGGGCCGTCACCGGCCACCTGACGAGAGGTGGTCGATCACCACCTTCGCCACGCGCCCTGACCAGAGCAGTGCGAAGTGATTCACGGGCAGGCAGCGGTGATCGGCCATTTCGGAGGCCACGGTTTCGGCGACGGCCACCGTACCGTCGTTGGGCGATTCGAGCGCGTCGGCGACGAGACGACCTGGCCCGACCGGTCGGGTGCCGGCCAGCATCAGGGTGTTGGGGGCGTTCCACGCCGGAACGTCGCCGTCGAGCCCGGCCTCCAGGCTGCCGCCGAGCAGCCAGCGCCCGAGCCGCCATTGGGCCAGGCCTCGGGCGACGGCGCTGCCGCCCAGGGGGGAGCCCAGCAGCACGAGGCGTGCATCGGGCGGCCGGCTATCGGGGTGGCGAGCGAAGAGGTGGGCGAGGACCACGCCGCCGAGACTGTGGGCGAGGAAGTGGCCGGGTGGGCTGCATTGCTCGTCCAGCCAGCGCGCGAGTCGCTCGGCGTTGGCCGCCGGGGTGGCGCGGGTGGGGTAGCCGAACAGTAGGGGATCAAACCCGGCCTGTTTCAGGCGACGTGCCAGTGGCCACATGGCCCAGCGTCCCATCCACAGCCCGTGGATCAGTACCACCGGCCTGCGGTCGGAGGAGGGCGTCACTGGGTCGTTGTCAGACGTGATAGCCGATCAGGTTGCCGATGAAGGCGGTCGCACCCATGGCGGCCACGCCCCAGAACAGCACCCGCGCGGCACCGCGGAGGACGGAAGCGCCGCCGGCGCGGGCCGCCAGGCCACCGAGCAGGCCGAGCGAGACCAAGGTCATCACCACCACGGCGACCATCATGGTCGAGTCGGGAGAGAACAGCACGGTCAGCAGGGGAAGGCCTGCCCCGACGGAGAAGGAGGCGGCCGACGACCAGGCGGCGAGAAAGGGTTGAGCCCGGGTGATCTCGTGCAGTCCCATCTCGTCGCGTGCATGCGCACCGAGGGCATCGTGTGCCATGAGCTGCTGGGCGACATCCTGGGCCGTTTCCGGTTTCAGGCCACGGTCGATGTATATCTCGCGCAACTCGGCCAGCTCGTGGTCGAAGTTGATCTCCAGCTCGCGCGCCTCCATGGCGAGATCCGCCTTTTCGGTGTCCTTCTGCGACTGCACCGAGACGTACTCGCCGGCCGCCATCGAGAGCGCCCCGGAGACCAGCCCGGCGGTGCCCGCCAGCACGATGGCCGCACGCGGGGTGCCTGCCGCGATGAAGCCCAGCATCAGACTGGAGACCGACACGATGCCGTCGTTGGCCCCCATCACGGACGCCCTCAGCCATGAATTGCGATTGATGCGGTGATGCTCGGCGTGAATATCGATCTTCTTTTCCATGAGGCGCCTTCGTCCTGGGGCATCCCCGGCTGGCGGGCCGGGTGATAATCTGGTGACACCCCGCCGGTCGGACCGGCAGGGACGCGTTTTAACGGGATATTGCCACGGTAATCCGCCGTAACCCAACACGAGGCCGCGGGTCGGCCGGCAAGGCCATCGACCTAACATCATGCAGCATCCGCTCGACATCAGCTCCGATCATCTCTGCCAGCGCCTGCAACAGGTTCTCGATGGCATGGACGACGAGGTCACGCCCGACGTGGCGCTGGCCGTCGAGCGGTTGTGCCTGTCGGTCGCGCGGGAATCGGCATCGGCGGCCGGCCCGCGTGTCGCCGTGGCGCTGGCGGACATCCAGGCCGACCTGCCTACCCTGGTTGCCGCCTTGCTGGCGGACCCGGCCCTGGGCGAATCTGGTGTCTCCCCGCCGGCACCCTCGATGCTGGGCCAAAACGGCAAGCGGGACGTACAGCGCCTGATCGAGGCGATCGAGCGTTTGCGGGGCTGGGAGGCTCGTTACCCCGAGCCGCAGGCGGAGGGGCAACGCGAGTACTGGCGCCGCCTGCTGCTTGCCGGCGCGCGTGACGCCCGCGCGGTGCTGATCGATCTGGCCTACCGGCTGGAGGGGATGCGGGCGCTCGGTGACGAGCCCGACGAGGCGCGGCGCCGGCGGTTTGCCGGCATGACGCTGGCGGTCCATGCGCCGATCGCCCATCGGCTCGGCCTGGGTCAGATCAAGTGGGAGCTCGAGGACCTGGCCTTCCGCCATCTCGAACCGAATACCTACGTCGAGATCGCCCGCCTGCTCGACGAGCGTCGCACCAGCCGCGAGTCGTACCTGGTGCAGGTCGAGCAGAAGCTGAACCACGCCCTGCTCCAGGCGGGCATCCGCGCCGAGGTCTACGGCCGGCCCAAGCACATCTACAGCATCTGGGGAAAGATGCGCCGCAAGCAGCTCTCCTTCGAGGGGCTGTTCGACGTGCGCGCGCTGCGGGTGCAGGTCGACTCGGTCACCGACTGCTACGCCGCGCTCTCGGTGGTCCATGAGCTGTTCCGTCCCATCCCCAGCGAGTACGACGACTATATCGCCCGCCCCAAGCCCAACGGCTACCAGTCGCTGCACACCGCGGTGCATGCCGACGAGGACAAGGTGGTCGAGATCCAGATCCGCACCGAGCGCATGCACGCCTTCGCCGAGTTCGGGGTGGCCGCTCACTGGCGCTACAAGGCCGGCGGCGGATCGGCCAATCCCTTCGACATGCAGGTCGAAGCGCTGCGGCGTGGCCTGTCGCGCGGCGAGATTCGGCCGCTGGCCGCGCCGATGGTGTATGCCTTCACGCCCAACGGCGAGCTGGTCGAACTGCCGGCGGGGGCGACGGTGCTCGATTTTGCCTATCGCATCCACACCCACCTGGGGCACCGTTGCCGCGGGGCGAAGATCAACGGCCACATCACGCCGCTGAAGACCGAGGTCGCCAACGGCGACACGGTCGAGGTGCTGACCAACAAGGAGCCGGCGCCCAGCCGCGAGTGGGCGCATGCCAAGAGCGGTTTTCTGCGATCGGCCAGTTCGCGGGCCAAGGTGCGCAACTGGTTCGCGCAGTTCGATCGCGAGGATGCCCGTGAGCGGGGACGCCTGATCTGCGAGCGGCTTTATCGGCGGTTCTCCATGGATGCCCCCGCGCGCCGGCAGCTGCTCGAGGCGCTGGGTGTGAACAGCGAAGACCAGCTGTTCCTGGCCGTGGGGCATCACCGCATCGCCCCGGAGACGCTGCAGGCCGCCGCCCGTGGTCAGTTGGGCGCGGCGGCCGACCGCTCCGCGCGCCCGCCGCGCGAGGAGACACCCGCGGGCGAGCCGTTGCCCGAGCCGCCGGGCGGGCGCAGTCTCGTCATCGAGAACCAGTCGATCGACGGGCTCAAGGTCATCCCGGCCAAATGCTGCAATCCGCAACCGGGCGAGCGGGTGATGGCCTTTCTGAGCCGCTCGCAGGGCTACAAGCTCCACCGCCCCGATTGCCGCAACCTCGCCCACCTGGCCGGCCAGTACCCCGAGCGCGTGTTGCCGGTCGAATGGCCCGATTAGAACGGCTGCCCACATGTGATACCACCCGGGTCCGGCGAGCCGTCGGTGATCAAGGGGTCCAGGGTGGCATCGGATACATGCAGACCGTCCTTCGCTGACAACAAATCGTCATGCGCGCCGGGTAATTTGGCGCCAATGGAAAAGACACCTGCTTCCCCGGCGCTGCACCTGGCCGACGTCACCATGTTCTGGGGCCCGGCCTCGGGCGGTGTGAGGCGTTACCTCGAGGCCAAACGCAGCCATATCGCCGATTGCCCGGATTGCCAGCACAGCCTGCTGGTGCCCGGTCCCCACCCGGCGTGGTCGGCCGATGCCAACCAGTGGCTGCGCCAGTTGCCGGCCTGGCGCCTGCCCGCCGGCGATGGCTACCGGTTTCCCCTGCGCCCCGGTCCCTGGCGCGAGGCATTGATCGAGCTGGCACCCGATGCGATCGAGTCGGGCGATCCCTACGTCACCGCCCACGCCGCCCAGGCCGCAGCGAAACGACTGGGCGTGCCGGCGGTCGGCTTCTTCCATTCGGACCTCTCGCGCTTGCTCGCGCTGCGCTGCGGCGACTGGGTCCGGCCGCTGTCGGGGCGCTACCTGGGTCGGCTGTATCGCCGATTCGACTGGATGTTCGCCCCGAGTGACGTCATGGCCAGCCAGCTGGTCGACCTGGGCGTGCGACATGTCAGCGTGCAGCGGCTCGGCGTCGATACCTCGGTCTTTCGTCCTTCGGCGGTCCAGCCCGGACTGCGTGACGCGCTCGGCATTCCGCGCGATGCCCGCTTGCTGGTGTTTGCCGGGCGCAACACGCGCGAGAAGCATGTCGACCAGCTGGTCGCGTCGCTCGACGAGCTCGACGACCGTTACTACCTGTTGCTGATCGGCGCCGGCATGCCGGTCGGCAGTCATCCCCGTCTGCGCGTGGTCGACTACGTCGCCGACGAGCACACGCTGGCCGCCTACCTCGCCTCGGCGGACGCCTTGCTGCATGCCGGTGATGCCGAGACCTTCGGTCTGGTGATCCTCGAGGCGATGGCCTGCGGCCTGCCGGTGGTCGGCGTGGATGCCGGGGCCACGCCCGAGCTGGTCGACGAGACGGTGGGCGAACTGGTCCCGAAGGCGCGGGCCGCGGCACTCGCCCGGGGCGTGACGCGCCTGTTCGACCGCGACTGGCGGACCGCCGGCGCCGCCGCGCGCCGACGGGCCGTGCGTCACTACGGCTGGGGGCCGCAGCTCGATCGGCAATTGCTGAGGATGGGCCAGCTGTGCCGCGAGGGGCGGGTGAGTGACGACAGCGCCGCCGAGGCATCGTGGCCGGAGAAGGGCTCGGTTTCCGCCTGATCGCGCTACGCGTACCCGTCATCTCGCGGCGGGGACGATTTGGTACCCGTGCCCGCGGTTGTGCCGCCCCGCCCGGATTACCTCGCCAGTGCCGCGCTCTTGACCAGGGCGATCACGGCCTGGCCGGCATCCAGTCCCATGTCGGTGACCGCACGGTCGGTGACCTCGCTGACCAGCCGCTGGCCATCGTTCAGGGTGAGGAACACGGCCCGGCGGCCCGGGGCGCTGGTGTCGATCCGTTCGATCCGGGCCGGGAGCTGGTTCTGCATCGAGATGTTGTCGAGTCGCTCCCGGGCCAGTGCCACGTCGTCGGCGCGCACGCGCAGGCGGCGCGGGCCGTGCTCGGTCATCGAGCCGTCCGCGCCCAGTTGGAAGGTCACCGGCTGGCCGGTGGCCGTTTGTGGCGTGGTGACGAAGCGCAGCCGATGCGGGTCGCCATCGACGTGCTCCACGTGGCCGTCGAGCGAGGCGACCGGGCCTTCCTCGGTGAACAGCGGCGAGTCGACCCGCCCGAGCGCCTCCTTCAATGTCTCGACCCGCTCGACGCGCCCCTCGCTCATGAACACCACCCGGTCGGCGAGGCGCTCCACCTCCGCCGGGGCGTGGGTGATGATCACCGTGGGAATGCCGAAATCGCGGATCACCGTCTCGAACAGGTCCAGGAGATCGGCCTTGGCGCGCCAGTCGAGCGCGGCCAGTGGCTCGTCCATCATCAACACGCGGGGTCGGCCGATCAGGGCCCGGGCGATGGCGATGCGTTGGCGCTCGCCGCCGGAGAGCTTGCCCACTGCCCGGTCGAGCAGCGGGCCGATACCGGTGCGCTCGATGATCTGCTCGCGGTCGATGGCCGCGCCGCGATCGGTCGGTGCACGCGTTGCGGCGAAGTCGAGGTTGCCGCGGACCGTGCGGTGGGCGAGCAGGGCCGCATGCTGGAAGACCATGCCGATGTCGCGCCGCTCGGCCGGGAGGCCGCGCCGCCCGTCCTGCCAGACCTCGTCGTGAAAGCGCAGCTGGCCGCGGGTGTGCCGATCCAGGCCCGCCATGGCGCGCAGCAACGTGCTCTTGCCCGAGCCCGAGCGACCGAACAGCGCGGTCACCCCGTCCGAATCGAAGCGGAAGTCGCCGGAGGCCATGCGGAAGTCGCCGACGGTCAGTGTCAGGTTGCCTGCGAACATTGGATTATCCGAGTCGTGCCGAGAACCGGCGATTGATCAGGTACACGCCCACCAGCGTGGCGAAGGAGAAGGCCACCATCACCGCCGAGAGCAGGTGGGCCTGGGCGTACTCGAACGACTCGACGTGATCGAAGATCGCGATCGAGACCATGCGGGTCTGTCCTTCGATATTGCCGCCGACCATCAGCACCACGCCGAACTCGCCCACCGTGTGGGCAAAGGTGAGCACCGAACCGACCAGCAGCCCCTGGCGCGACAGCGGCAGGATTACGCTGAAGAACCGGTCGAGAAAGCCGGCGCGCATCAGCCGGGCGGCGTCCAGCACCTCCTCGGAGAGCCCGTGGAACGCCGAGAGCATCGGCTGGACCATGAACGGCAACGAGAACAGCACCGAGCCGATCACCAGCCCGACGAAGTTGAAGGTCAGCTGGCCGTCGAAGCCGAACAGGCCCAGGAACTGGGTGAGCGCGCCGTTGGGGTTCATGGCGATGATCAGGTAGAAGCCCAGCACCGTCGGCGGCAGCACCAGCGGCAGGGAGACCAGCGCCTCGAAGACCACCCGCCAGCGCGATCGCATGCGGGAAAGCCCCCAGGCGATGGGCACGCCGATAAGCAGCAGGAGGATGGTGGTCACCGCCGCCACCTGCAGGGTCAGCCAGATCGGGTGGGTATCGAGCGGGATGCCGAAAAGCGTCATTAGAACCTCGGAAAATCTGTTGCGCCACCCGATTGCGGCGTCGCGTGCTCACTCGCTTCTCGCCTATCTTTTGGATATGTCTCGTCGCTCGTTCCGCGGCTCCTTGCACTCGGGCGGCTCACGACGATTTTTCGAGGTCTCATCATGAAATTGTCTCCAAACCGGCCGGTCCTCAGGGCGTGTCGTAGCCGTACTTCTGGATGATCGTCGCGCCCTGGTCGCTGCGAACGAAGGCCAGGAAGTCGTCGACCAGCTCGGGGTGTTCGCTGCGGGTCAGCGCCGCGGCGCCCTGCTCGATCGGGTCGTAGTCCTCGGCCGGCGGCATCCAGATATACCCCTTGTCCGTTACCGGGCTTTGCGGGTCCCGCAACTGCGACAGGGCGACGAAACCCAGTTGGGCATTGCCGGTGGCGACGAACTGGAAGGTCTGCGTGATGCTCTCGCCGGTGGCGATTTTCCCCTCCGCGCGATAGCGCTGATAGAGATCATGCTTTTCCAGCACCTGCTGCGCGGCCAGACCGTAGGGCGCGGCCTTGGGGTTGGCCGCGGCCAGGTAGCGGAAGTCGCCATCGGCCAGAATCTCCTCGGCGCGCTCGTGAACGGGCAGATCGAGGCTGAACAGGGCCAGCTTCCCCCGCGCATAGACGAAGACGTCCCTTGCCTCGCCGGACTCGGCCAGCTGCTCCGGTCGGCCGGTGTCGGCGGAGAAATAGGCGTCGAAGGGGGCGCCGTTACGGATCTGGGCCAGGAGCTTGCCCGATGGGCCGAAGGAGAACCGCACGTCGTGGCCGGTCTTCGCCTCCCAGGCCGCGCCGATCTCCTCCGCGGCCTTGGTGAAGTTTGCGGCCACCGCCACGGTGATGGTCTCGGCCTGGGCGGCCGCCGCGGTCAGCCAACCGCTGGCAAGCAGGGCGGCCATCAGGGTCTTTTTCCACATCTCGGACTCCCTGTTTCGTCTTTCGATTGGTTGTCGGGTATATATCGATGTGCACGGCGAGACGCCGAGTGAACGCCCGCGCGGCTACTCGTCCACGCCCAGGATCACGTGGCTGGCCTTGACCAGCGCGCAGGTCGCCGCCCCCTCGGCAAGGCCCAGCGTGTCGATGCTGGTGTTGGTCACCACCGCCGTCAGGCGCGCGCCGCCGGGCAGGGCGACCACCACTTCGCTGTTGACCGCGCCGGTCTCGAGGCGCTCGACCGTGCCGCAGAGCTGGTTGCGTGCCGAGGTGCGCGAGCCGGCATCACTCAGGATCACGAAGCTTGCCTTGATCAGGGCGTGCACGGCACGCCCCTCGGCCAGCGCCATGTCCTCGGCGCTGCGGCGCGTGATCACGGCGACCAACTCGTCGCCACCGGCCAGTGCGACGACCACCTCGCTACTGACCGGGCCGTGGGTGATCGCCTTCACCCGGCCGGCCAGGGCGTTCCTTGCGCTGGTCTTCATGTGGATCCTCCGCAGCAGGTCCAGATCGTCGGTCAGCTCGTTGCGTTCGAACAGGGCCAGTAGCTCCCGCTGCATGCCGTTGAGTCGCTTCCAGGCGGCTAGCAGGCGCCGCCCTTCCTCGGTGAGCCCCGCCCCACCACCCTTCGACCCGCCGTGACGGGTGGTGACCAGCGGCTTGTCGGCGAGGTTGTTGATCGCGTCGACCGCGTCCCAGGCCGCCTTGTAGGTCATGCCGATCGACCGCGCCGCCCCGCTGATCGAGCCGGTCTGTTCGAGGGCGGCCAGCAGTCGCAGGCGGCGGTCGGACACCTCGCCTGCACCCAGTTTCAGGCCGAGCGAGCCGGTGAACATCGCGTTATGTTTTTCACTATATATCGACATGAGGCGTGGAACAACGGGGTAAACGGGTGACCGATCTTACCCGCATCGGCCGTCACCGCTCGTAATCCTTGATCTGCGCGAACGCCTCCAGGGCCGCCTCGCGGGAGGCCTTGAGATCGACGATCGGGCGGGGGTAGGTTTCGCCAAGTGTCACGCCGGCGCGGTTCAGGGTGCCGGGGTCGGCCTCCCAGGGGGCGAACAGCGCCTTGTCGGGCAGCTCGGCCAGCTCCGGCACCCAGCGGCGGATGAAGGCGCCCTCGGGGTCGAACTTTTCGCCCTGCAGGACGGGATTGAAGATGCGAAAGTAGGGCGCGGCGTCCGCGCCGGTGCCGGCCACCCACTGCCAGCCGGCGGTGTTGCTGGGCAGATCCGCGTCGACCAGCGTGTCCATGAACCAGTCGGCGCCCACGCGCCAGTCGATCAGGCAGTTCTTGGTCAGGAAGGAGGCGACGATCATCCGGGCGCGATTGTGCATCCATCCGGTCGTCCACAGGGCGCGCATGGCCGCGTCGATCACCGGGATGCCGGTCTGGCCGCGCTGCCAGGCGACGATGTGATCCGGGTCGTTGCGCCAGGGCAGGTGGTCGAAGCGCGCGTCGAGGTTCTCGGTTTCGGTCTGCGGGAAGTGGTAGAGCAGATTGGCGCCGAACTCGCGCCAGCCTACCTCGCGCAGGAAGTGCTCCGGGCCCTTGTCGTCGAGGGCATCCGGGTATTCGCTGCGCACCCGAGCGACGACTTGGCGGGGAGAGATCTCGCCGAAGTGCAGGTGCGGCGAGAGCCGCGAGGTGCCGTCCAGGTCGAGCCGGTTGCGGGTCTCGTGGTAGCGCGAGACGTCGTCGAGGAACGACTCGAAACGGTCCCAGGCGCCCGCCTCGCCCGGCGTCCACCAGTCGGCAAAGTCGTCGGCCCAGTCGAGTCCCGGCAGGAGCCCGAGCGAGTCGATCGACTCGCCCGTGATGGCCTCGTCCACGGCTGGCAGTCGCTCGGGGTCGGGCAGGACGGGTAGGTCGATGCCCTCGGCGAGCAGCGTCTTCCAGTAGGGGGTGAACACCTTGTAAGGCGCGCCCTGCTTGTTGAGCACGTTCCAGGGCTCGTGCAGGTAATTGCCGGCAAACGACTGGACGCTCAGGCCCTGTTCGCGGAGTGACTGCTTGACCGCCCGGTCGGTGGCGATGCCGGCCGGTTCCAGGCGACGGTTCCAGTGCACGGCGGTCGCGTCGCTCTCGGCGGCCAGCCGGGCCAGCACCTCGCCCGGCTCGCCGCGGCGGACGATCAGTCGGCTGCCCAAAGCCCGCAGGTCGCGATCGAGTGCCGTCAGGCTGTGATGCAGCCACCAGCGACTGGCTCCGCCCCGGAGAAAGCCGTCGCGGCGCTCGCCCGATCCCTCCGGGGGTACGATGTAGGCGGGTATGATGTGCTCGGATGCCAGCGCGGCGTCGAGCGCCGGATTGTCGGCAAGGCGCAGATCCTGGCGGAACCAGACGAGGGTGGTCGATGTGGACATGGACGGTTGGCTAATGGCTGCAGGGAGGGATGGCCGGTGAGTATGGCAAAGCGCCCTGGTTTTTTTCTGCTGCTCGCCGGCCTGGTCGCGGCACTGGCCCTGCCCACGGGGCGGACATTGGCCACGTCCGAGGTGGCTGAAGCCGGTACGCCGGTGGTGCTGGTCGCCCCGGTGGCAACCGGCGTGGTGGAACAGGCGCCGCTGGTCGGCGAGGTGACCGCCGAGACCACGGCATCGGTCGGCTTTCAGGCCGCCGGGCGGATCGACGAGCGCCCGGTGCGGCGTGGGCAGCGCGTCACCGTTGGTGAACCCCTGGCCCACCTCGATCCCCGCGATCTGGCCGCACGGGTCGAGTCGGTCGAGGCCGAGCTGGCCCAGGCCGAGTCCGAGGCGCGACTGGCCGGGCAGGAGCTTGCACGCACCCGCGAGCTGCGCGAGCGGCAGGTAGCCAGCCAGCAGGCCCTCGACCAGGCGATCTCGCGTGAACAGGCGACCCGCGCCCGCGTGGCCAGCACCCGCGCGCGGGTGGCCGAGGCGCGCAATGCCCTCGACTACGCCACGCTGGCGGCGCCCTTCGCGGGCGTGGTGATCGAGCTGGTCGCCGATGTCGGCGACGTGGTGGCCGCCGGCCAGCCGGTGGTGCGGCTGGCGGCCGATGACGGCCGGCTGATCGAGGTGGACGTGCCCGAGCGGCTCCTGTCCGGTCTGCCCGAAACGGGTATGGCGCGCCTGGAAAGCGATGACGCCGAGCTCGAAGCCACGCTCGATTCGGTGAACGGCGCGGCCGATCCGGTCAGCCGGACGTTTGCCGCCCGCTACCGGTTGCCCGCGGCCGACGGGTGGCCCTGGTCGCTGGGCCAGACCGCCATGCTGGAATTCAACCAGCCGACACCGCAGCAGCGCGTGCCGATCGGCGCCATCTTCGGCCGTGACGATGATCCACGGGTCTTCCGGGTGGTCGATGGACGGGTCGAGGCGGTCGCGGTACGCGTGCTGCGCCTCGAGGCCGGCCATGCCGTGATCGAGTCAGACCTGCCGGCCGGCGCGCTGGTGGTGATCGCCGGGGTTAATCGCCTGCATGACGGCCAGGCCGTTGAGCCGCGGCGCGGCGACGAGGTCGCGGCGGGTGCGGGGGACGAGGTCGAGGAGACCTCGCCTTGAGCCAGTCGGTGGTCAGCCGTTTCAATCTCTCCGCGCTGGCCGTTCGCGAGCGCTCGATCACCCTCTACCTGATCCTGCTGGTCGCCTTCGCCGGGCTGTATGCCTTCGTCTCGCTGGGGCGTGCCGAGGACCCGGCCTTCACCCTCAAGGTGATGCTCGCCGAGGCGCACTGGGACGGCGCGAGTGCCCGCGAGATGCAGGAGCAGGTGGGCGAGCCGCTGGAGCGGGCGCTCGACAACGTGCCGTATTTCGACTTCGTCGAGACCATCGCCCGGCCCGGGTCGGTGTATCTGCGCATCAACTTCGAGGAATCGACGCCGCCCGAGGCGGTCAATGACATCTTCTACCAAGTGCGCAAGCACCTCTCCGATGCCGGCCCACAGCTGCCGCCGGGGGTGGCCGGGCCGTTCTTCAACGACGATTTCTCGGATGTCTATTTCACCCTCTACGCGCTGACCGCGCCCGGGGTGGATCAGCGCACGCTGGTGAATGCCGCCGAGACGCTGCGGCGCGAGGCGCTGCGGGTCGAGGGCGTGGGCAAGGCCCACCTGATCGGCGAGCAGGACGACCGGGTCGAGATCCGTCTCGATCCGGCCCGCATCCAGTCGATGGGCCTGTCGGTCGAGGCGGTCGCCGCGGCCATCGACGGCCAGAACCGCCTGACCGGCCGCGGGCTGATCGAGACCGACGGGCCACGGTTGTACCTGCGGGTCGGGCCGGGGCTCGATGCCGAGGGCCCCGAGACCATCGAGCGCATCGCGGCCACCCCGCTGACCATCGACGGTCGGGTGCTGCGCGTCTCGGACGTCGCCGAGGTCTCGCGCCGACTGGCCGAGCCGCCCGCCTTCATGGTGGAGAATAACGGCGAGCGCGCCCTGATGGTGGGCGTGATCATGGAGGACAACGTCAACGGCCTGAAGCTCGGCAAGCGGTTGGCGGCCTTCGAGGAGCGTGTCGCTGCCGGTTTGCCTGCCGGGGTGCAACTGGAAAAGGTCACCAACCAGGCCGATGCGATTCGCCTCGCGGTCGACACCTTCCAGATCAAGTTCCTGCTCGCCCTGGGCGTGGTGATGCTGGTGGGCTTCCTTGCCCTGGGGCTGCGCGCCGGGTTGGTCGTGGCGATGGCCGTGCCGCTGACGCTGGCCGTGACCTTCGTGGTGATGCAGGTCACCGGCAAGAACCTCGATCGCATCACCCTCGGGGCGCTGATTCTCTCGCTCGGCCTGCTGGTGGATGATGCCATCATCGCCATCGAGATGATGCTGGTGAAGCTCGAGGAGGGCGCTGATCGCATTGCCGCGGCGGGTCATGCCTGGACGGTCACCGCCATGCCGATGCTGGTGGGTACCCTGGTCACCGTGGTCGGCTTCGTGCCGATCGGCTTTGCCCAGTCGAACGTCGGCGAGTACGCCGGCAACATTTTCTGGATTCTCGGTATCTCGCTGATCGCCTCGTGGTTCGTCGCGGTGGTTTTTACGCCGTATCTCGGCGTCAAGCTGTTGCCGCGCATCGAGCCGTCGCCGGGCGAGATGTATAGCGGGCGGATCTACCGGGCACTGCGCTGGCTGATTACCGCTTGCGTCGCGCATCGCTGGTGGGTGCTCGGCGGCACGTTGATTTTATTTGTCGCCTCGGCGGTGCTGATGGGCAAGGGCGTGGCCCAGCAGTTCTTCCCCAGCTCCGACCGGCCCGAGTTGCTGATCGACATCCAGCTGCCCGAGGGCAGCTCGACAACGGCCACGCGCGAAGTGGCCGAACGGCTCGCCGCGGCGATCGAGGACGACCCGGCGCTGGAGTCGCTGTCGACCTACATCGGCCGCGGCGCGCCGCGTTTCTTCCTCGCCCTCAACCCCGAACTGCCCGACCCCGCCTTCGCCAAGATCATCGCCGTCACCCGCGATGCCGAGGCGCGCGAGGCCCTGCGCGAGCGGCTGGAGACCATGATCGCCGAGGGTGCCTTCCCCGAGGCTCGCGTGCGTCCGCACCCGCTGCTCTACGGCCCGCCGGTGGTCTGGCCGGTGCAGTTCCGGGTGATGGGCCCGGAGATCGAGCAATTGGTGGCGATCGGCGAGCGGGTGCGTCGCGTCATGGCCGAGAATCCGCACCTGGTCGACCCGCATTTGGAGTGGGGGCGGCAGGTGCCCACCCTGTCGCTGTCGCTCGATCCGGCGCGGCTGGCGGCCTTCGGCCTGACACCGGTCGAGGTGCAGCGCCAGACCGCCGGCTTGATCAACGGCCAGGTCGCCACCGAGCTGCGCGAGGGCATTCGCGGTATCGAGGTGCTGGTGCGCGGTGACCCGGCCGTGGCACGCGACCCCGCCCGGCTCGAGACCCTGCCTATTCGCCTGCCCGACGGCAGCAGCGTGCCGCTCGCCCAGCTCGGTGAGATCCGTGTGGAGACCGAGCTACCAGTGTTCAAGCGACGCAACCAGACCCCGTATCTCAATGTGAACGCCGAGATCCGCGGCGCGCAGCCGCCGGATGCCACCTTCGCCAGCTGGGACGACCTTGCCGAGTTGCGCGCCGAGCTGCCGGCCGGTTACCGCATCGAGATCGGCGGCACCGTCGAGCAATCCGGCCGGGCGCAGGACTCGATCAAGGTGGTGATGCCGTTGATGGTCGTGCTGATGCTCACCCTGTTGATGCTCAACATGCGCTCGTTCCCGGGGCTGTTCATGGTGCTGTTGACCGCGCCCCTGGGTCTGATCGGCGCGGCCGGCGCCCTGGCGCTGTTCAACCAGCCGTTCGGCTTCGTCGCGCTTCTTGGCCTGATCGGGCTGGCGGGAATACTGATGCGCAACACCCTGATCCTGGTGGGGCAGATCGACGAGAACCGCCGCGCCGGCGACGACCGTCACACGGCGGTGATCGAGGCGACCATCCGTCGAGCCCGCCCGGTGGTGCTCACGGCGCTGGCGGCGGTGCTCGCCTTCGTGCCGCTGACGGCCAGCACCTTCTGGGGGCCGCTGGCGGTCACCCTGATTGGCGGGATCGCCGTCGGCACGGTGTTGACCATCGTGTTCCTGCCCGCGATGTACGCGGTGTGGTTCGGGGTCAGGCCCCCGCAGACGGCATGAGGTCCGCCTGCGACGGCGGGGTCAGAAATCGGTGTTCAGATATCAGAAGTGGCCGCCTTGGCTTCTTGTCTTCTCACTTCTGGTCTCTTGTTTCTTCGCTTGTCATCGAACCGTTGTCACACATTCATCTTGCTGTCACATACGATCCTCAGACTCCACTCCTGTACTAGCGTTGTGTTGCATTTCACCTGAGGTATCACCTGTATGAAACCGTTTGCCGTAACCAGCATTGGCCTGGCCGCCGTCATGGCCGCCTCCATCAGCACGGCCCACGCCCGGGACCAGATCCGCATCGTTGGCTCCTCGACCGTGTTCCCGTTCGCCAGCTACGTGGCCGAAGAACTGGGCGCGACCACCAAGTGGCCGACCCCGGTCATCGAGTCGACCGGTTCCGGCGGCGGCATGAAGCTGTTCTGTGAAGGCAACGGCCTGAATACCCCGGATATCACCAACGCCTCGCGTCGGATGAAGCCCTCCGAGTTCGAGCGCTGCCAGGAAAACGGTGTCACCGACATCACCGAGGCCATGATCGGCTACGACGGCATCGCCTTCGCCCAGAGCAACAAGAACGACAGCGCCGAGTTCACCCGCGAGCAGATCGCCATGGCGCTGCTCGAGCAGGTGCCGGTCGATGGTGAGCTGGTCGACAACCCGTACAAGAAGTGGAGCGACATCGACTCCTCGCTGCCGGATCGCGAGATCCGCGTCTACGGCCCGCCGTCCACCTCTGGCACCCGTGACGCCTTCGAGGAGCTGGTGCTCGAGGCCGTGACCGAAGAGATGGAAGCTTACGGCAACGAGGGCTACGCCAACCTGCGCAAGGATGGTGTCTACATCGACGCCGGTGAGAACGACAACCTGATCGTGCAGAAGCTCGAGAACGACACCGACGCCTTCGGCATCTTCGGTTACAGTTTCCTCGAGGAGAACAGCAACAAGCTGATCGGCTCGAACGTTGACGGCGTGGCGCCGGAGCCGGACGCGATCGGTTCGGGCGAGTACCCGGTCTCTCGTTCCCTGTTCTTCTACATCAAGAACAGCCACGCGGATGACGTCCCTGCCATGAACGACTACGTCGAGCTGTTCATGAGCGACAAGATGATCAGCGACCTGGGCTACCTCAAGGGCATCGGCATGATCCCGTTGCCGCAGGCGGAACTCGAGGAGCTGCAATCGGCAGTCGCCGAGCGCAAGAAGCTCCAGCTGTCCGACCTCAAGTAAGCGCAGGGGCCGTTTCCCCAGCGATGGGGACGGATGCCCTCCCAGGGACGGGGAAAGCCGGTGGGTCATCCGCCGGCTTTCTCTTGTCGCAAGTGTTTGGTGTCTCGATCACCGAATGCTTGCAACAGGAGCCAGCTTCTCAATAATGGCCGTTTTGGATCACCCAACCCGGACTCGCTCGGTCATGCCGTGGCGATGCACGAAACGAGACGGAAAGCGCTGAAATGCAGACCGACCAGATACTGATGACGTTCTTTGCCGGGGTGCTGCTCCTCGGGCTGCTGGGGTTCTTTCTCGGCCGCTCCAAGGCTGCACGGGTCCGTGCTGGTGGGGTGCACATGCATTCCCAGCCGGATCAATACGCCTGGTTCACCGTCCTGAGTGCCGCCGGCCCGGCGGTGGTCGTCGCCATGATCGCGGCCATCGTGCTGGGCCTGTCCGAAACGGCCTTCCCCGGCTGGCTGGCAGTGGTCGGCGCGTTGGGGCTCGGGGCGTTCGGCTTGTTCGTCGGCCTGAAACGCGTTCGGCCGGAGCTGCGTGCCCGCGACTCGCTCGAACGGGCGGTCAAGTGGGTGCTGATCGGCGCGGCCTCGATCTCGATCTTCGCGACCTTCGGCATCCTGTTCTCCATCCTGTTCGAGGCGATCCGCTTCTTCCAGATGGAGAGCTTCTGGTACTTCATCACCGGCACCAACTGGGCCCCGGGAGATTCCTTCCTCGAGTCGGCTGGGCGCGCCGAGGCCGGTGAAGGATCCAGCGGCAACTTCGGTGCCCTGCCGCTGTTCGCCGGCACCTTCATGATCACCGCCATCGCCATGCTGGTGGCCGTGCCCATCGGTGTCTCGGCGGCGATCTACATGGCCGAGTACGCCCCACCCAAGGTGCGCGACGTGGCCAAGCCGGTGCTCGAGGTGCTCGCCGGCATCCCGACCGTGGTCTACGGCTTTTTCGCCGCGATCACCGTCGCCCCGCTGATCGTCTCGGCGGCGGATTCGGTCGGCCTGGAGGCCTCGTTCAATAACGCGCTGGCTCCGGGGATCGTCATGGGCATCATGATCATCCCGTTCATCTCCTCGTTGTCCGACGACGTGATCAGCTCGGTGCCCACGGCCATGCGGCAGGGGTCGCTTGCGCTGGGCACCACGCGCAACGAGACCATTCGCCACGTGGTGCTACCGGCCGCCTTGCCGGGCATCGTCTCGGCGACGTTGCTGGGCGTCTCGCGCGCGCTGGGCGAGACCATGATCGTGGTCATGGCCGCGGGCATGCGCCCCAACCTCACCGCCAACCCGCTCGAGGACATGACCACGGTGACCGTGAGCATCGTTTCGGCCCTGACCGGCGACAACGAGTTCGAGTCGGCCGCGACCCTGTCGGCCTTCGCCCTCGGCCTGATGCTGTTCGTGGTCACGCTGGCGCTGAACTTCGTCTCGGTGGTGATGATCCGCCGCTTCCGCGAGAAGTACGCGGTCAACAACCTGTAATTCGATCAACCGGAAAGCTCCCGTCATGGCCCAGTCCCTCGACGACATCTCCCGCCAGCTGAAAAAGCGCCACCGCAAGTCCGCCCGGATGAAGTGGTTGTCGATGTCGGCGCTGATCGCGGCCGGCGCGTTCCTGCTGTTCTTCCTTGCCGACATGCTGATCAAGGGGCTGCCGGCGTTCCAGCAGGCCTACATCGAGATCGAGGTCGACTACAGCGAACGGGCCGCCGAACTGCCGCTGGCCGCAGTCGAAGCGGAGTACCGGGAACTGGTCAGCCGCGGCTACCTGCGACTGATCCCCGGGCGCATGGCCGAGGACGACTCGCTGCTGGGCACCAAGCAGACCGAATGGGTGCTGGCCGACGACGCGGTCGACCAGCACCTCAAGGGCAGGAAGTCCCGGCTCAAGGACAAGCAGGTCGCGGTGGTCGAGCGGATGGTCGAGGAAGGGCGCGCCGAGCTGCGTTTCAACACCGGGTTTTTCACCAACGGTGATTCCAAGTTGCCCGAGATGGCGGGTCTCGCCTCGGCGGCGATCGGTTCGGTGCTGGTGCTGATCGTGACCCTGGCGTTTGCCTTCCCGGTGGGGGTGATGACGGCGGTCTATCTCGAGGAATTCGCGCCGGACAACCGCTTCACGCGCTTTCTCGAGATCAACATCAACAACCTCGCCGCGATCCCCTCGATCCTGTTCGGTCTGCTGGGGTTGGCGATCTTCATCAACTTCTTCGGCGCGCCGCGTTCCTCGGCGCTGGCCGGCGGCCTGACGCTGGGCCTGATGACGCTACCTATCATCATCATTACCTCGCGCGCCGCGCTGCGCGCCGTACCCGACTCGATCCGCCAGGCGGCCTACGGCGTCGGTGCGACCCGCTGGCAGACGGTGCGTGACCACGTCTTGCCGCTATCGATGCCCGGGATTCTTACCGGCTCGATCATCGGCCTGGCCCAGGCGCTGGGCGAGACCGCGCCGCTGATTATCATCGGCATGATCGCCTATATCCCGGATGCACCGGGCAGCTTTACCCAGGCGGCGACCGTCCTGCCGGCGCAGATCTTCACCTGGGCGGGTATGCCGGAGTCGGCCTACGTCGAGCGGACCGCCGCGGGCATCCTGGTATTGCTGTCGGTGCTTATCACGCTCAATGCGACCGCGGTCTATCTGCGCAAGAAGTTCGAGCACCGCTGGTGATCGCCGGTAGTGCCAATCGAAGCCACTCAATGAACGCCCATCAACAACAGGTACGGCGAGCATGACAACCAAACTCGCATCCCCCGGTGCCCCGGTCACCTTCAACCAGGAGACCACCCACGACCTCGAGCTGACCGTGCGCGATCTCAAGCTCTGGTACGGGGACAAGCAGGCGCTTCACGGCATCGATCTGGATATCTACCAGAACAACATCACCGCGCTGATCGGACCGTCGGGTTGCGGCAAGTCCACCTTCCTGCGCTGCCTGAACCGCATGAACGACCTGATCCCGTCGGTGCGTGCCGAGGGCGAGGTCGTGATGGAAGGCCGGAACGTGCTCTCCAAGCAGGTCGACGAGGTCGCCCTGCGCAAGAAGGTGGGCATGGTGTTCCAGAAGCCCAACCCGTTCCCCAAGAGCATCTACGAGAACATCGCCTACGCGCCGCGCATGCACGACATCGTCAGCAAGGGCAGTGAGCAGGACGACCTAGTCGAGCAGTCGCTGCGTGCCGCCGGTTTGTGGGACGAGGTCAAGGATCAGCTCGACAAGCCGGGGACGTCGCTTTCCGGTGGCCAGCAGCAGCGCCTGTGCATCGCCCGGACGATCGCCGTGCAGCCGAGCGTGATCCTGATGGACGAGCCCACCTCCGCGCTCGATCCGATCTCCACGGCCACGATCGAGGAGCTGATGCACGAGCTCAAGCGTGACTTCACCATTGTCGTCGTCACCCACAACATGCAGCAGGCCGCAAGGGTCGCCGATTACACCGCGTTCTTCCACTTGGGCAAGGTGATCGAGTACAACGACACCGCGACCATGTTCTCCACCCCGGAGAAGCAGCAGACCGAGGACTACATCACCGGGCGGTACGGCTAAGCTTCAAGCTTTCAGCATCCAGCCCTGATAAAGAAAAAGCCCCGCGAGTCGATGACCCGCGGGGCTTTCTTGCATCCGGGTTGTCCGGAAGGCCTTAGCCTTCCTTGTGGTAATCCCAGAGGCGCTGGACTTCGTTCTTGGAGCCCAGGATGACCGGCACGCGCTGGTGCAGCTTTTCCGGCTCGATGGTCATGATCCGGTCCGGGCCGGTGATCGACAGGCCGCCGGCCTGCTCGACGATCATGGACATCGGGTTGGCCTCGTACATCAGGCGCAGCTTGCCGCCGCGCTCGCGGTGCTTGCTGTCGATCGGGTACATGAACACGCCGCCACGGACCAGGATGCGGTGCACTTCGGCGACCATCGAGGCGACCCAGCGCATGTTGAAGTCCTTGTCGCGCTCGCCTTCCTTACCGGCCAGGCACTCGTCGACGTAGCGCTTCACCGGCGCGTCCCAGAAGCGCATGTTCGACATGTTGATGGCGAACTCGGCGGTGTCTTCCGGGATGGTCATGTTCGGGTGGGTCAGCTTGAACTCGCCGACCGAGCGGTCGAGCGTGAAGCCGTCGACGCCGTCACCGATGGTCAGGACCAGGATGGTGGACGGGCCGTAGGTGACGTAACCGGCGGCGACCTGCTCGGTGCCCGGCTGCATGAAGTCTTCCTCGGTCGGGTTCTCCTTGCCGGTGGGGGCCTTGAGCACGGAGAAGATGGTGCCGACGGTGACGTTGACGTCGATGTTCGACGAGCCGTCCAGCGGGTCGTAGGTGCACAGGTACGGGCCGCGGTGCTTGCCGGCCGGCAGGTCGTAGACCTCGTCCATTTCCTCGGAGGCGAGACCCGCGACGTGGCCACCCTCGGTGAGGATGTCGGTGAACTCGTCATTGGAGATGATATCGAGCTTCTTCTGGGTCTCGCCCTGGACGTTCTCGGTCTCGGCGGAGCCCAGCAGGCCGATGAGGTTGCCGCGGCCGACCTGGTCGGCGATCAGCTTGCAGCCGGCAGCCACGTCGCTGATCAGGCCGACGAAATCGGCGTCGACGCGGCCCTGGCGCTGGTGCTCGGCCAGGTACTGCGAAAGTCGCTTGGCTTCAGACATGGAAAAGTCCTCTGTGTCAGTCGAATGGTTAAACGGATTTTGGAGACAGGAAGTCTTTGAATGGTTGGGAAGAACGTCCCAGGCATTCAGAGCCGCCCTGCTACAAAAATCGGCGCCTATAGTAACCGATCGCCGGCAGCAACCGAACCACGGCCGACGAGCGGCGCTGGCATACGGTTTCCGGGCGGCTGCAGGGTAAGGCCAAAATGGGTATGCTTGTCGACGCTCATGCTTGGGCGGCGCCCGCCGCCCGGCCGAACCCATGGATCCGGAGTCATCGGTCTTGGACGATCAGGACATCAAAACCGTCCGCTCTCCTCGCGCCATCGAGCGCTCGCTCGAGCGACTGTACGAGGCCCGCGGACATCTCTGGCTGATCCCCGATGACGACCCGGATTTCCAGGGCCAGGTACAGGTGGTGGGCAACGAATCCGAGGCCCGTCGGCTGGTGCTCGACTGCCCGGATCCGGTGGTGCTTCGCCACATCCTTCACGCCCGGCAGGTGCGATTCCAGGCGGTCATCGACGGCCTGCTGAACTGGTTCTATTCCGCCGATCTCGCGACCCGTGAAGAGGGTGGCGATTGCTACCTGAGTGTCGGCTATCCCGAGGTGATGCAGCGTCTCCAGCGCCGGGCGGCCTTTCGTATCGATCTCCCCCCGGATGTGCCCGGCACGCTGGCGTTCTGCCCGTCGCCGCCGCGAGGCGTCACGTCCGGCGACGTGGTCAACCTTTCGGCCACCGGTTGTGCCGTGAGCGTGGTCGGAGACAAGGATCCGGGGCTCAAGCCCGGCGACGAGGTCGGCGCCGCGCGCCTGAAGGTCGGCGAGGGCATCGATGTGCGCCTGGAGTTCATTGTCCGCAACCGCCGCCCGGGGGTGGGCAAGAGCGTGGTCTACGGCCTGGAATTCGCCGCGCTGCCCCCGCGCGACAGCCAGCTTATCGACCGCGAGGTCATGCGCCTGCAACGCCTGCGCCTGACGCGCGGCTGAGGCTACCGGGCCGGACACCCTCGAATTGGCCCCGAAAAAATCCCCCGGCCGACCCCGCGTCTCGGCAGGACGGTGCTCAGGTGCGCAGCACGCCGTTGTCGCCGGTGCCGTACGGGTTGGGCACGTAGGCGTCGGCCGCCTCGTCGTTGTCCCACCGTTCCTCGTCGATCAGGTAGCGGAAGGCGTATTCGCTGCCCTGCGGCAGGCTGACCGTGGTCCGGTAGCTGCCGTCGCGCTGGCGTTTGAGCGGTAACGTTTCATCACCCCAGCCGTTGAAATCGCCGCGCACCTCGACGCGATGTTTCTCGCCGTCGTTCGGACGGTAACTGAAGGTGACGCGACACTCGGGACGTACCTTGAGCGGTTTTTTCGTGATCGACATGGCCTTCCCTCCATTGACACACAAAGCCGACCGGGCGTCGGTCGCCTTACATTGCCTAAGCAATGTCGGGCGAACGGGCAATCCAGTCAAGTGATTGTTTACGCGACAATCTTGACGGTTGTGTGACGGGGCGGTTCGAGCTCAGCGCGACAGGTTCTTCTCGAGCACGCGCATCAGCCGGCCCTCGCTGACCAGTCCGGCGGTGACGAAGGCCAGCAGCAGGAGTACCAACAACCCCACGGCCAGGAACAGCATCGGCGCGGTCACGGCCAGCAGGGCCTGGGTGGCCGAGTCGAGGTTGCCGGTCTGCATCAGTTCGAGCACGTGCAGCGGATTGACCAGGATGGGGCGCTGGAAGAAGGCCCAGACGTAGAAGCCGATGGTCACCGCGCCCAGCAGCAGGGCGATCGCCGGCCAGATGCGAATCAGCCGGCGTCGGCGGGAAATGATCTGGCGCATCTCCCGGTGCATTTCGTTGGCGGGCAGCTTCTTGGCCATGGCTCAGCCTCCGGTCACCGGTGGGAAGAAGGCGACCTCGTCACCATCCGAGAGCGGATGGTCCAGGTCGACATATTCGTGATTGACGGCCGCCAGGGTGTTGCTGGGGCGCTCGATGTCGGTGACCCGCTGCCAGGCCTCGGCCACGGTGGCGGGGGTCTGGTCGAGCCGGGTCTCGTCGAAGCCGATGCGCTCGCGCAGGCTGGCAAACAGGCGGACGGTGATGCTCATGGTCGGTCGTTTCGCTGACAGTGTATGTACGCCTTGCCGGACGTTTCGACACCTGCGAACGCCCGGTCTGGCAACGCCTATTGTCTGCTAAAGTCTGAACCAATCCTAGTCCGGATTGCGCCCGAACCACGCGAATCGACCGGGCCGATCGGACCAACCGGGCACGCTTGCCCGGCCATCGACATTCGAGGACGACCCTGCATGAAATGGATCAAGCGCATTGGCCTGCTTTTCGTCGCGATCGTGTTGGTCGCCATCCTGGCGATCGTCGCCTTCGCCCTGACCTTCGATCCCAACGACTACAAGCCGCAGATCGCCGCCCAGGTAGAAAAAGAAACCGGGCGCAGCATCCAGTTCAACGGTGACCTCTCGGTAACGATCTTCCCCTGGCTGGGGGCGACCACCGAGGACGTGGTGCTGGCCAATGCCGAGGGTTTCGAGCCCGAGTCGATGATCGAGGTCAAGCGGCTCGAGGCGCAGGCCGCGCTCCTGCCGCTGCTGCGTGGCGAGTTCGAGATCGGCACCCTGCTGCTCGAAGACGCGCAGATTCACCTGACCCGTCTCGAGGACGGGCGCAACAACTGGGACGACCTGCTCGAGCGCTCCGCCGAGTCGGCCGAGGCATCAGGTGGCGAGCCGGAGAGGGTCGAGCCGCAGGATGGCGGCGGGCCGTCGCTCGTGCTCACTGTCGGCGGTGTCGACATCCGCAATGCCACCCTGCACTGGCGCGACGAGCAGGCCGATCAGCAGTTGACCATCGACGGGCTGGATCTCACGACCGGCGAACTGGCCGACGGCACGCCGACCGACATCGAGCTGGTCTCGGGCTTTCGCCTGGCGATGCCCGACATGCCGGTCCTGAACGGCAGCGTCGATCTGACCACGCAGGCCCAGTTGTGGCTCGACCGTCAGGACATGCTGTTCGAGGATCTCGAGCTCAACCTGGTGGCCAGCCACAACGACGGAGCCGAGGCCGGCCTGCCCGAGCGCATCGAGGCGATGCTGCAGGTCGATAAGGCCGACGTGCGTGCCGGCAAGTCACAGGCGCGGCTCGATGGCGTGGTGCTCGACCTGAACGGCAAGGGCGTCGGCCCATTGACCTACCTCGAGAGTCGGCTGGAGACCGTGCTGGAGGCCGACTGGGCCGCCGGGCGCTACCAGCTGCCGCGCCTCTCTCTGAGCGCCGATCTCAAGGGGCTCCCCGAGGTCGACGACACGGTGAGCGTCTCGGCCAACGCGGTGGTCGACGCCGATCTGGCCGCCGGCACCGCCTCCATCAGTGATCTTGTGTTCGCCTCCGATCCGGTCAGGGGCTCGGGGCAGATCGATGTCAGCGGTCTGAACACGGGCGAGCTGGTCTCCTCCGGTCCGATCGAGATTGCCGCCTTCGATCCGCGCGAGCTGGCCGACCGGCTGGGCATGACCGTGCCTGAGATGCGCTCGGACGAGGCGCTGCGCCAATTCGCGATGACGGGGCAGATCGACGTGACCCCGTCGCGGGCGATGATCAACGATCTGCGCGTCACGCTCGACGATCAGGAACTGACCGGCCGTGCCGGTATCGACAACCTCGAGACCGGGCGCCTTCTTGCCCGGCTGCAGGGCGGTGATTTCGACGCCAACCCGTACCTCGCGCCCAAGACCGAAGGCGACAAGGATGCCAGCGAATCGTCCGGTTCGGGCAATGGTGGCAGTGCGCAGAGCAAGGCCGCCACCAAGAATGCCGAGATCGACTTGCCGGTCGAGACCCTGCGTGGGCTCAATCTCGATGCCCGGCTGCAGCTGGAAAGCCTCCGCTACGAGGATTACCGCCTGAGCAGCCCGGTGGTGCACCTGACGGCGGCCGGTGGCCAGCTGCAACTGGCCGAGTTGACCGCCAATGCCTTCGACGGAGCGATCAACGCCAGCGGTGCGCTGGACGTGCGTGGCGAGGTGCCGAGCTACGCCGGCAAGGGGCGCGTGCAGGGCGTGTCGCTGCAACCGTTGCTCATCGCTGTAATGGACGAGGATCGGCTGCTCGGCAAGGGTGACATCTCCTTCGACGTCACCACCCAGGGCAAGCGGGTCGATCAGCTCAAGTCGGGGCTCGACGGCAATGCCGATTTCTCCTTGCGCGATGGCAAGATCAAGGGCTTCGACATCGGCTACCTGCTGCGCCGGGCCCAGGCGCGCCTCGAGGGCAAGACCGAGCCGGAACCCGAAGAGCTGTCCACCGACTTCACGGCCATCACGGGCACGGCGGCCATCCGCAATGGCGTGGTGCGCAATGACGATCTCGCCGGCTCCTCCCCGCTGCTACGGGTCGCCGGCAAGGGCGAGGTCGACCTGCCGCGAGAGCAGATCGACTACGGCCTGACCGTCACCGTGGTGAATACCGCCACCGGCCAGGGCGGCAAGGACCTCGAGCGCCTCAAGCAGGTGCCGGTGCCGATTCGCATCAAGGGTGCATTCAGCGACCCGTCGATCTCGCTCGACCTCGAATCGCTGGCCAGGGAAGCGGCGAAGGGCGAGGTGAAAACGCGCGTCGAGGAAGAGATCGACAAGCGTCTGGACGAGAAGGGCGGCGACGCGGTCAAGGAACTGCTCAAGGGCTTCGGCCTGTGAGTCGGTCCGGTGCAGCCGTCATGCGATCAGCCGGTCGCCCCCGTCGCGGGCCGTGACGGGGCCGTTCGCCGAACGGCTGCTGGCCTGGTTTGACGACCACGGTCGGCATGACCTGCCGTGGCAGCACCCGCGCACGCCCTACCGGGTGTGGGTCTCGGAGATCATGCTCCAGCAGACCCAGGTCGCCACGGTCATCCCGTATTTCGAGCGTTTCATGGCGCGTTTCCCCGATATCGATGCGCTCGCGGCCGCCGAGGCGGACGACGTGCTCTCGCTTTGGTCGGGGCTCGGTTACTACGCCCGTGCCCGCAACCTGCATGCCGCCGCTCGAACAATGGCGGAAACGGGCGTGCCGGAAACGGTCGAGGGCTGGGGCGACCTGCCGGGTGTGGGGCCGTCCACCGCCGCAGCGATCGTCGCCCAGGCCTTCGACCGCCGGGCGGTGATCCTGGATGGCAACGTCAAGCGCGTGCTCGCCCGTCATGCCGCCGTCGACACCCCGCAGGAAGCGGCGGCGACCCAGCGCGTTCTCTGGGTGCTGGCCGATGAGCGCACCCCGGGTGATAGTGCGGCCGACTACACCCAGGCAATCATGGACCTGGGCGCGACCGTCTGTCGGCGGGGCACGCCCCGCTGTGATGTCTGCCCGGTCCGTGATGACTGTCGGGCACACCGGCAGGGACGCGAGCAGGAGTTGCCCGTCCGCCGGCGGCGCAAACCCAAGCCGGTGCGCGAGCGGGTATTGTTGTGGCTTGAGGACGGTGACGGGCGCCTGTTCCTGGAAAAGCGCCCGCCGAGCGGCATCTGGGGAGGTCTGGCCTGCCTGCCGGTGAGCGAGACGCCGGACGCGGTCGATCGCCGGATGGCCGAGCTTGGCGTCAAGCCGGCCGGTGACTGGCAGGCGCTGGGGCAGCTGCGGCATGTCTTCAGCCACTTCGAGCTGGCCGCCGAGGTGTGGGGTAGGCAGGTTGCGCCCGCTGCCGTGGCCGAGTGCCATGGCGAATGGCATGCGGTCGAACAGTTGGTCCACGAGCCGCCGGTGGGGCTGCCTGCCCCGATCCAGCGACTGATCCGCGAACGCGGCGGGGCGGCACTGGGTCAATCGTGAATCCGGGCCGCCTCTCGAGCACCACGGCATTTCGGTAGGGCGTCGGTCCGGCGATTGCCGCCGAGGCGATCCGGTGAGGGTGAATCCCGCGCACTCACTGACCGGTGGTCCCTGCCGGCACTGTTATCATTCCGGACACATTCCGCATCGAGTCGCGAACGAGGTTTTCATGACTGACCGCACCGTTTTCTGCCAGCGCCTGCAGTGCGAGGCCGAGGCCCTGCCCAAGCCGCCCTATCCGGGCGAGATGGGCGAGCGCATCTACAACAACATCTCCAAGGCCGCCTGGCAGCAATGGCTGGCGCACCAGACCATGCTGATCAACGAGTATCGCCTGACGCCGATCGACCCCAAGGCGCGCGAATTCCTGGTCCGCGAGATGGAAAAATTCCTGTTCGAGGGCAACGAGGACAAGCCGGAAGGCTACGTCCCGCCGAGCGAGGGCGAGTAAGAGGAGCCCGCGACACTCTTGTAGGAGCGGCTTTAGCCGCGAAAGGCCGCGGCAGATACCTGGCGTTCGCGGCTAAAGCCGCTCCTACGGAGCCTTGGGGCGCGGCTTTCGCCGTCGTTATCGGCCGACCAGAACCGCCGTCGCGGCCAGGAAATCATCCAGAGGCTCGAATGGCGCGGTATCCATTGCCTCGCCACGGCTGTTGGGCAGGGTGATCGCCCGCAGGTGTCGGATGCCGAAGTCCTCGGCGGCCGCCAGGGCGACCAGGTTGTCGTCGACCAGCAGGGTTCGGTCGGGGTCGAAGTGCAATTGCTCGGCCAGCCGATCCCAGAAGCGGGGCGACTCCTTGGCCGCGCCGATCTCGTGGGCGTTGAACAGGCGGTCGAGCCGCGTGGAGAGGTCGACCCGTTCGAACTTGAGATCGACGCTGGCCGGGTGGGCATTGGTCACCAGCACGCGCTGCTTGCCTGCCCCGCCGAGGCGCTCGAGGAATTCGGGCACGCCGTGGCGATACCGGATGTGGTGGGCCAGCTCGCGCTTGAGGGCGATCAGGTCGAGCTCGTTGCGGCAGTCGGGCGCCAGCGCACGGTGCCAGTCATCGAGGCAGTACCAGGCCAGTTGGCCGCGCAGGCCCTCGAAGCGGGCGTTGAGCCGCGCCATCGCCTCGGGCTCGGCCAGCCCGCTCAGCTCGACGTAGCGCTGCGGGAAGTGTTCCTTCCAGAAGCGGGCGTCGAAGTCGAGATCGAGCAGCGTGCCGTCCATGTCGAGCAGCACGGTATCGATGTCCTGCCACGGCAGGGCTGGATGGGCGGGCGTGTCGCTCATGGAGGCGGCCTGAACAAAAATGGGTGGACTGGTCGTGAGGGAAACTCTGCACGAATGGCATACCACTCTGCGTGCCTTGAGCCGGGCAGATACAAGGCGCTCGTCCGACGCGGAAGGGTTGTTCCCTTTCCAAGGACGATAACGTAGCAGGTGCCTGGCTCAAGGCGCGCCCGGCGGGGCTTGGCGAGTCGCCCGTGCTCCGCGTTGCGATGTCTTGACGTGGCCACCGGCACGCCGGCGACATCGCGCCTTGATCACGAACGACTCGCCAAGCCAGAGTGGCATGGCGTTCGTGCAGAGTTTCCCCCAGGCGGCCAGTGCGCCATTCTACCAGCAGCAACTTTCCACTCGGCCCGGTAGGCCGATGGCACAGGAGACACACGATGGCCGAATCCACCGTCCGTATCGAGCTCAACGGCGAGCCGCGCGACGTGCCCGAGGGCACCACGATCGAGGCGCTGGTCACGCTTGCCGGGACCAGCGGCAAGCGCTACGCGGTCGAGGTCAACGGCGAGATTTGCCCGCGTGCCGAGCACGCCACCGCCGTGGTCGCTGACGGCGACCGGGTCGAGATCGTCCAGGCGATCGGCGGGGGCTGAGAATGAACGCCTTGCGCCGGCTCGCGATCGTTCTCGTTCTCCTGCCGTGGGGGCTCGTTCAGGCAAGCGCCACGTCACCGGGGCAGGCCGCGATTGCCACCGCCCACCCCATGGCCACGGCCGCCGGGCGCGAGGTGCTGGAGGCCGGCGGCAATGCCTTCGATGCCGCGGTGGCGATCACGGCCGCACTCGCGGTGGTCGAGCCCTACAGCTCCGGCTTGGGGGGCGGCGGCTTCTATCTGCTCCATGACGCGGCAAGCGGGCGCGACGTGATGCTCGATGCCCGCGAGCGGGCGCCGGGGCAGGCGACGCGCGACATGTACCTGGATGACGAGGGCAACCCGCAACCCGATCTTTCCGTCGACGGCGCGCTGGCTGCCGGCATCCCCGGCATCCCCGCCGCCCTCGATCACCTGGCCGCCGATTACGGCGCACTGCCGCTTGGCACGACCCTCGAACCGGCCATCCGCGCCGCGCGCGAGGGTTTCCAGGTCACCGAGATGTATCGCCGCCTGGCCGGTTTCCGCGAGGAGGTGCTGGCCGCCGACCCGGGCAGTCGTTCGATCTTCCTCGATGAGGGCAAGCTACCGGAGATCGGTCATGTCGTTCGCCAGCCAGATCTGGCCGAGACGTTCGAGCGCATCGCTGTCGAAGGGCGCGGCGGCTTCTACCAGGGCGAGTTGGCCGGTCGACTGGTCGACGGGGTGCGCAAGGCCGGCGGCATCTGGTGTCGCTCGGACCTGGCCGGCTACCGCGTGGTCGAGCGCGAGCCGGTGGTCAGTCGCTTCCGCGGTTTCGAGGTGGTCTCCGCCGCGCCCCCGTCCTCCGGTGGCGTCGCCATCGCGCAGATACTGAACACCTATGGCGTCCTCGAGCGGCGCGCCGGCGAGCTGGACGACCTGTCCGTGCTGGGCCTGCACTACCGGACCGAGGCGATGCGCCGCGCCTACCGCGACCGAGCCGAATACCTGGGCGACCCGGACTACGTCGACATGCCGATCGAACGACTCACCAGCGACGATTACGCCGCCGGGCTGGCGGTGGGTATCTCACCCACCGACGCCACGCCCTCATCCGCGCTCGCCCCGGTGGTCACCGAGCCCGAAGGCCCGCATACCACGCATTTCTCCGTGATGGATGCGCAAGGCAACTACGTCGCTGCGACCCTCTCGATCAACTACCCGTTCGGTGCCGGCGTGACCGTGGCGGGCACCGGTGTGCTCCTGAACGACGAGATGGACGATTTCTCGCAAAAACCGGGCGTGCCCAATGTCTACGGGCTGGTCGGTGCCGAGGCCAATGCCATTGCCCCGGGCAAGCGGCCGCTGTCCTCGATGTCGCCCACCTTCGTACGCAGTGAGGACCTGGTCGGCGTGCTCGGCACGCCCGGCGGCTCGCGCATCATCACCATGGTGCTCGGCGGCGTGCTGGCGGCGACCCGCGGCGAACCGGTCGACGACTGGGTGACCGGCCCGCGCATCCATCACCAGTACCTGCCGGATCGCATCGAGGTCGAGCCCGACCTGTTGACCGACGAACAGCGCGCCGAGCTCGAGTTGATGGGGCATCGCATCGAGGTCAATGATGGCTTTGGCAACATGCAGGCGGTCGCCTGGTGGCGTGACGACGGCCGGCTCGAGGCGGCTAGCGACCCGCGCGGCGAGGGCGAGGCCAGCGTGTTCACCCCCGAGGCGCTATGAGCGACGGCCGGCCGTTCGCGTTGGGCTGCTTCCGCTCGGTCAATGGGCCGGAAGGGGGCGCGGCACTGTTCGGTCTGCCGGGCAGTGTCCGTCGATTGGCCCGGACCACCGGCTCGTTCACCCGCGCCCTGCATCGGCACACCGGCCGACCGGTGGTGGTCAGGCGCCTTGCCGAGGGGTGGCGCAATCAGAAAGCCAACCACTGGCCCATCCCCCGGGACACCCGCGTCTGGCAACGACGCGTGCGCCTGGAAAGCGGTGAGGTCCGCGTCGAGGCACTGACCGAGGTGGCCGGCGTGAACGGCCCCATTACCCCGCGACTGCACCGCGCGATTGCCGGCCTGGCCGATACTCCGCTGATGGGGATTCTCGAGCGCCAACCGCTTTGCCGGCGGCTGAGCTTCCGAGTCCGCCGCGAGGGCCGCACGATCACCCGCGAGACTGTCTACCGCATCCACCTGGCCCGGGTGCGCGTCACCGAGTGGTTCGATATCGATGCCTGTTGATACCGAACGGCCCGGCTTTGTAGGAGCGGCTTTAGCCGCGAAATCAAATGGCGTGCCCTCCGGGCATTTCGCGCCTGAAGGCGCTCCTACGGCGTGTGTTTCGGCGCACGGACATGAAAAAGCCGCGCCCGGATTGGCTCCGTGGCGCGGCTTTTCTCGGTCGGTCTGTCGACCCGGCTTAGCCGAATTCCATGCTCTGGGTGTTGCCGCCTAGGTCGCCGAGGGTCTTTTTGACCTGCTCGGTGAAGGCCGGCGGGCCGCAGACGTAGAACTCCTCGGACAGGTCGCGCACGTGCTCGCGGATAAAGCCGTCGTCGACGTGGCCGCTGTGGGTGCACAGCGGCGAGTGCTCGCGGGTGCAGACGAAATGCGCGTTCTCGCCGAAGGCGGCCTCCAGTTCGCGCTGCTGGATGATGTCGCCGGCGGTCTTGTTCGAATAGATCAGCTTCTGGCCGTCGAGCTGGCCGCGGTCGGCGAGGTCGCGAATGATGGCGAGAAACGGCGTGATGCCGGCGCCCGCGGCGATGAACCAGCCCGGCCCCTCGTAGTTGAAGCTGTCGAAGGGCTCGGAGATCAGCAGCTTCTGACCGGGCTGGGCCTGGGCCAGGTGCTGGGTGACGCCGTCGTGGCTGCCGTAGCTCTTGATCATCAGTTCCAGCACGCGGTCACCAACCCGGTTGGTCAGCGTGAACGGGCGGCCCTGGTCGCGCCACTGGGGCTCGTCGATGGCCAGCTCGAGCGCCTGGCCCGGCGTGAAGGTGTAGCCATCCGGCTTGGCCAGGATGTATCGCTGTACGTCATGGGTGACGAATTCGCGCAGCAGCAGTTCGGTCTGGAACATAGTGGTGTTGAATCGTGGTTCGGCTGGAAAATGTCGGGGGAGTCTAGCCGATTTGCGTAACCGCCGCTGCCAGGTCCCGGAAGCCGATACCGAGCGCGGCGCGTGCCGGATGGCCGCAACGCGGCTCCCGGCCGATGGTCGACCCATGTCGTTCTTAAAAAATCGCGCCGAATCCGGTACATTGACCGCCAGTTTCCGCGCGTGCGCCCGTTCGACCGATGCCGGTTTCGGCGATCGGGACGGGCGCCGCTCGACCGAATTTCCCCGAATCTTCCCCAATTATCCGAGGACCGCGAGATGAGCGACTACATCATTGCCCCCAGTATCCTGTCGGCCGACTTCGCCCGCCTGGGCGAGGAAGTGGACAACGTCCTGAAGTCCGGCGCCGACTGGGTGCACTTCGACGTGATGGACAACCACTACGTGCCGAACCTGACCATCGGCCCGCTGGTCTGCGACGCGCTGCGCAAGCACGGCGTGACCGCGCCGATCGACGTCCACCTGATGGTCAAGCCGGTCGATCGCATCATCCCGGACTTCGCCAAGGCCGGCGCCACCTCGATCACCTTCCACCCGGAGGCCACCGAGCACGTCGACCGCAGCCTGCAGCTGGTCCGTGACGAGGGCTGCCAGTCCGGTCTGGTCTTCAACCCGGGCACCCCGCTGGACGTGCTGGAATGGGTGATCGACAAGGTCGACATCGTCCTGCTGATGTCCGTCAACCCGGGCTTCGGCGGCCAGAAGTTCATCCCGGCGACCCTCGAGAAGGCCCGCCAGGCGCGCGAGATCATCGACCGCTCCGGCCGTGATATCCGCCTCGAGATCGACGGTGGCGTTTCCAGCGCCAACATCGCCGAGATCGCCGCGGCCGGCGTGGATACCTTCGTCTCCGGTTCCGCGCTGTTCGGCAAGGGCCAGGATTCCGACCCCAACGGCTACGACAGCGTCATCAAGGAGATGCGCGCCGAGCTGGCCAAGGTCAAGTGATGCCACGCTTCACGCCGCGCATGGTGCTGTTCGACCTGGACGGCACCCTGGTCGACTCGGTGCCCGACCTGCTGGTCTCGGTCAACGCCATGCAGCGTGAGCTGGGCAATCCCGAGCGCGCCGAAGAGGACGTCCGCAACTGGGTGGGCAACGGCGTCGAGCGACTGGTCGAGCGCGCGCTGACCAACGATCTCGACGGCACGCCCGATCCGGCCGAGCTCGACGAGGCCCTGCCGGTGTTCAAGCGTCACTACGCCGAGAACAACGGGCAGCACTCGCAGGTCTTCGACGGCGTGCTGCAGGGGCTGGAGTTCGTCAAGTCGCTGGGCCTGCCGATGGGTTGCGTGACCAACAAGGCCGAGGCGTTCACCCTGCCGCTGCTCGAGCAGACCGGCCTGCGCGATCACTTCGAGGTGGTCATCAGCGGCGACACCCTGCCACTGAAGAAACCGGACCCGGCGCCGCTGATCTACTCGGCGGGCTGGTTCCACGTGCATCCCTCCGAGGCGCTGATGATCGGCGACTCGATTTCCGACGTGAAGGCCGCGCGTGCCGCGGGCTTCTCGATCGTCTGCATGAGCTACGGCTACAACCACGGCAAGGACATTCGGGATTTCGACCCGGATGCCGTGATTGATTCCATGACCGAGCTCGCCGGTCTCGTCGGCAGGTAGGCACCATGACGGGCCCAGGGAAGATGGCTGCGGCGATGATGACTACGGGAACGACGCGATGGCGGAGACGATGGCGTAGCTGAACGCGCACTCGTCCCCGTCCCTCGCTTTCCCTTCCGGAGCCCGTCATGCCCAACCGTTTCCAGCCCTACCAGCCCACCCGCCACGACCTCGAACGACTCGCCGGCCAGGGCTACAACCGCGTTCCCGTCACCCGCCGCGTACTGGGCGACTACGACACGCCGCTGTCCGTCTACCGCAAGCTGGTCGAGGGACCGTTCGGCTACCTGTTCGAGTCGGTCACCGGCGGCGAGCGCTGGGGGCGCTACTCGATCATCGGCCTGCCGTCCTCGACGGTCCTGACCGTCCACGGCCACCACGTGGTGGTGAGGCAGAACGGCGAGATCGTCGAGGACGAGACCGTCGATGACCCGCTCGCCTGGATCGAGACCTTCAAGGCCCGCTACCGCGTCTACGAGCCGGTCGACATGCCGCGCTTCCACGGCGGGCTGGTGGGCTACTTCGGCTTCGAGACCATCGGCTATATCGAGCCGCGCCTGGCCAACTTCGATGCCGACGACCCGCTGGGCGTGCCCGACATCCTCCTGATGGCCAGCGAAGAGGTGGTCGTGGTCGACAACCTTTCCAGCGAGCTGCTGCTGGTGACCCTGATCGACCCGGCCGAGGCCGGCGCGCTCGATCTGGCGAACGTCCGCCTGGATACCCTTGCCGCCCGCCTGCGCGAGCCGGTGGCCAATTACGGATCAAGCGCCCCGGGCAAGCCGATCGACGAGAACGACTTCACCGCCACCTTCACCCGCGAAGGCTACGAGAACGCCGTGCGCGCCATCCGCGAGTACATCGCGGCGGGGGATGTCATGCAGGTGGTGCCCAGCCAGCGGATGAGCATCGAGTTCGGCGCCGCGCCGATTGACCTCTACCGCGCGCTGCGCAGCATCAACCCCTCGCCGTACATGTACTTCATCGATGCCGGCGAGTTCACCGTGGTGGGTTCGAGTCCCGAAATCCTCGCGCGCCTCGAGGACGGCACCGTCACCGTCCGCCCCATCGCCGGCACCCGTCCGCGCGGGGCCACCGAGGCCGAGGACAAGGCCCTCGAGCAGGATCTGTTGAGCGATCCCAAGGAGATCGCCGAGCACGTCATGCTGATCGACCTGGGACGCAACGACACCGGCCGCGTGGCCCGGGTGGGCAGCGTCAAGCTCGAGGAGCGCATGATCATCGAGCGCTACTCGCACGTCATGCATATCGTCTCGCAGGTCACCGGCCAGCTCGACGACGATCTCAACGCCATGGACGTCCTGCGCGCGACCTTCCCCGCCGGCACCGTCTCGGGTGCACCGAAGATCCGCGCGCTGGAGATCATCCAGGAGCTCGAACCGGTCAAGCGTGGTGTCTATGCCGGGGCGGTGGGTTACTGGGCGTGGAACGGCAACATGGATACCGCGATTGCGATCCGTACCGGGGTGATCAAGGATGGGCAGTTGCACGTTCAGGCGGGTGGCGGGATCGTTGCCGACTCGATTCCTGCGACCGAGTGGGAGGAGACGTTGAATAAGCGGCGGGCGTTGTTTCGGGCGGCGAATATGGCTAGTCGGGGGTTGGATGTTTAGTCTTGATTGTGTGCTTGGAACGTTTGTGTGAAACACTAATTGCATGAGACTATATTGGTGGGCGTGAATGTAATCAAAAAAATGAAAAAAGGTTTGTTATGAGGATGCGTGCGTTCTTTTTGCCGGTCATGCTGTGTGTTTCTCCCTCTCTACTGGCTTCCGACTGGATGTATGAAGAAAAGCGGGACGCATTTAATGATGAAGACCGGAGTTTTGTTTGGCCAACTGAGGCTAATATCGAAAGAAATCAGCCTGATGTCATTTTGGCCGCTGAGTGCAATGGTGATGATCTTTACGTGTTTTTGGTGCATGGTTATCTGGGAGGGAACCAAGATGACAACGTCAAGGTGGATTTGCGAGTAGATAAGAATTCTGCTTATGGTCCTTCGTATTGGGTTCTGTCAACTACCAATAAAGGTAGCTTTATGCCCATGTCTGATGTTGATTCATACTTGGAAGAGTTGAAGGCAGGGGATTCTTTAGCTATTCGGGTGACTGACCCTATGGATGGCGGGGTGAGTAGTGGGAAATTGTCTCTTTCTGGTTTTTCGGAGAGTGTCGAGAAACTGGCGTGCTATTAGGAAGCGGGTTTTTCAATATTCGATATAATTTAGTGCTTGGCTTTGGTTTTCTTTGACACCGTTGGCGCTATTGGACTTTATCGGCTGGTTCGGTTGAATGGCCCGATATTGAGAATATTAGCGCCCCTTTAGGTGTATGCCAGCGCGTGAGGGCCGTTTCTGGTAAAAGATGGCTCATCAAGTGTTGAGTTCGTGGTCGTACTGCGAGGCGCTGTGGAATAGTTTCACGCGGCGCTTGCGCGAACCGGCATTGGTTGGCTGCAGTGCCCTGCGCGCGAGTCGGTTTTCTTGCTTGTCCAAGAAAACCAACGAAAAGAAGGACACCCCGACGCCTTGGCCCTGCGGGCCTGATCGCTGTGCGATCAGCCTCGCGAACGGGCAATCGCGGAGGGGTCGGTTCGACGCGACGTCGTGTCGCGGCGAACCTCGGGCCGGCGTCCCTGCCGGCCCGACCCTGCGATTCCCCGCTCGCGAGGCAAGGCGTAAGGGGGTTCACCCTTCGATCCACATAATTCACGGACTTCAGCGGCGGACATGCCTTCGGTTTCCGGTGGGATGAACGCCCCAACGGGCACGGCGCTTAACGAAAGTCGCCCCCCCCCCTGACGGCTTGTCTCACGGCCGGCGGGTGGCCGGGGTCGGAGCGACATGGATGTCGCTCCGAGGCTCGCCGCGACACGACGTCGCGTCGAGCCGGCCCCGAGACAGCCGGTGGTCGTGAGGCTTCGAGGTCGGACAAACGTCCGGCCTCGAAGGCCCGAAGGGCCAAGCCGTGGGGTGTCCTTCTTTTCGCCCCTTTTCTTGGACAAGCAAGAAAAGGGGCTCGCGCGCCAGGCAGGGCGGTCGCTATCGGCCGCTCCGCGCAACGGGCGTGCGAAACAATTCACCAGCGTGTATTCGTCTGTTCGGAGTAGTCGGCCAATGGCCGACGTCGGACTGAAGTCCGACCTACAGGGGAAGCGTTGAGGCGGGGAAGGGAAGAGAGCCCTATTTCTCGGGCGCCGTTTCTCCCCAATCCGCCTGGGCCGCCCGACTCTCGTTGAGCGCCTCGTATGCACGCTGGACCACGGCATCGGCATTCTCGTCCTCGACCCGGAAGGCATCCACGCCCACGCTGACGTCGTATGTCGTCGTGGCCTCGGCGTCTTCAACCAGGAAGTAGGCCGCCGCCAGGCGTAGCTTGTCCGCGACCGCCGAGGCGCCGGCAACCGGGGTGTCGGGCAGGATCACGGCAAACTCGTGGTCGGCGATGCGAAACGACATGTCCATGCCACGTAGCGTCTCGCGCAGGCAATCGCCGAAGGCGCGCAGGACGCGGTCTTCGGCCGACGGGCCGTGGTGGTTAATGTACTGGACGATATCGAGCAGGATCAGGCTCACCGGTAGATCGTGTCGCCGATGTTGACTGAACAGGGTGTCCAGTTGGCGCACGAAGTCACGGCGATTGCCCAGGCCGGTCAGATCATCGATCAGCGCCTGCTGCTCGAGTCGCGCGGGCTCACGTCCCTCCGCCTGGTCGAGTTCAGCGGCCATGGAGCGCAGGCGCTCGATCAAGCCTTCTCGATCAAGCGAGTCGATATCCGCCAGCCACTGCGCAGACGGGTTGCTGGAAGGGGACTGACTCACGGGTGACTCCTTTTCTGATCCGGGCGGTGCGCCGCGCGCGATGACGAGAGTAAGTCTAGGCGGGGCCAAGCCAAGGGTAGTCGATTCAGCGCATAAGTCTCGTCTGCTGTTCGGGGTTTGTTGACGCCGTTGGCAGCGCTTGCCGCCGGCCCCGTTGATGCGTGATGCGCAACACGCTACGATCATCCAATGATTCGATCATTCCGCCACAAGGGACTCCGGCGGTTCCACAGGTCGGGCAGTGTCGCCGGGATTCAACCGGCGCAAGCCGGGCGCTTGAGGATGCAGCTTGCCGCACTGGAGACCGCCACGACGATCGACGACATGGACGTGCCGGGCTTTCGTCTACATGCATTGCGCGGGGAACAGGCCAGTCGCTGGTCGATCCGGGTGAGTGGCAATTGGCGGCTGACGTTCGAATTCCGCGACGGCGATGCGCACGTTCTGGACTACGAGGATTATCACTGATGACCATGCACAACCCCCCTCACCCAGGCGAGTTCATCCGCGACGTCTATCTCGAGCCGTTCGGGATGAGTGCGCGCCATCTGGCGGCTCGCATGCAGGTTGCGCCGTCGACGGTCGCGCGGCTGCTGCGTGGACAGAGCGCTGTCAGTCCGGAGATGGCGTTGCGGCTTTCGCGCGCGCTGGGGCGTTCGCCAGAGAGCTGGCTGGCCATGCAGGACATGCACGACCTGGCCGTTGCCCGGTCGCAGATTGACCTGGCCGGTATCGAGCCGTTGACGTTCGACGAGGCGGCTCACTGAGCCGATCGGTGCGCTGGGTCCGCATGGACTGGAATCCTCGTCGGGCTCTGGCATTAGTGTAGTGCTTCGTAATTTCTGGAACATTCAGCGAGCCGCTGGCCGGTCAGATGCAAGGCGCGGCCTCGCCGAAAGGGTGGTTCCCTTTCAAGAGACCGCAACGCCGCAGATGGCCGGCCAGCGGCTCGCTGAATGTTCCAGAAATTACGAAGCACTACACTAGCCGCCATGTTTTCAGCAAACCAAGTTCTGTTTCTCACCCGTGCCGGCTACGAGGGCGACTGCGCCGCCCAGGTGCAGGCCGTCGCCGCCGAGGCTGGCGTGCATGGGTACTGCAAGGCCAAGGCCGATACCGGGTATCTCACCTTCATCGCCCACGACGCGCAGGCACTGACCGAGTGGTTCGAGACGCTTGCACTCGACGAGCTGATTTTTGCCCGGCAGCTGTGCCTCGCGGGCGAGCCGCTGGCCGACCTGCCGCCCGACAACCGGCTGGGGCCGATCCTCGCCGCGCTCGACGGGCAGGTGTTCGGCGGCGTTTTTGTGGAGACGCCGGATGCCGACGCGACCCGGCCGCTGATGCGACTGGCCCGCCAGTTCACCAAGCCGCTGGAGCAGTCGATGCGCAAGCGCGGGCTGCTCGAGCCGGGCAACCGGGAGCTGCCAAGACTTCACCTGACGTTCACCGATTCCACCACCGTGATCCCCGGCTGGTCGCACCCGGGGCAGGCGGCACCGCGACCGATGGGCATCCCGCGCCTGAAGCTCTCCAAGCACGCGCCCAGCCGCTCGGCCCTCAAGCTCGAGGAGGCGCTGATCACCTTCCTCTCGCCCGACGAGCGCCAGGAACTGCTGCGCGCCGGTTTGGAGGCCGTGGATCTCGGGGCCGCGCCCGGCGGCTGGACCTGGCAGCTGGTGCGCGACGGGCTGATGGTCACGGCCGTCGACAACGGCCCGATGGCGGAAGAGCTGGCCGCCTCCCACCAGGTCGAGCACCGTCGCGAGGACGGCTTCACCTTCCGCCCCGAGCGGCCGGTGGAGTGGCTGGTCTGCGACATGGTGGAAAAACCGATCCGCGTGGCGGCGCTGATGGCCGACTGGATGGCGCGCGGCGATTGCCGCCGCGCGATCTTCAATCTCAAATTGCCGATGAAGAAGCGCCAGCAGGCGGTGATGGAGTGTCGGGAGTTGATCGAGGATCGGTTGGTTGCAGCCGAGGTGCCGTTCGAGTTGGATATTCGGCAGCTGTATCACGATCGGGATGAGGTGACGGCTTACTTGCGACGAGTGTCGTAGTCGTCTCTCGTCAGGCGTTGTTTTTGGTTTCGCACGCCGTTGTCGCTCGGTGGTTTGCGGGGTGACGCCATGCCAGGCGCGCCTCGGAGCGCCGTCCATGTCGCCCCGGCCCTGAGCCATCCACCGGCCCCGAGACAGGATGCAATGGGGTTTCTCCGATACGTCTCCCGGCAAGTACGAAGTGCTGTCGCTCTCAATTCAAGTGGGACACCGTATGGCTGGCTTGCCACCTATTCCGGTTTAAAGTTGAGGCGGATCTTTTCCTGCCAGATGGAGCTAATTGCAGGGCGGGGGAGTGGAGACGAGGACTCGATAGCGGAACGGACTGAATCCTTGAAGGAGCTCGTTCCATCGCACCGTTCGATCTTGATTGTTTTGACTTCACCGGACTCCTTCATCCATATCGTCGCAGTGCATGTCCAGCCGACGGAGGCGTCATCGGGACGTTTCCAGTTGTCGCGTAGTTTTTTCTGCACGGCCATGGCCCAGTGGGAAAGGGCTTGGTGTTTCATCTTCTTGTTTTCAGCAAGGATCTCCTGTGTTGTTCGACCGTCGTCTGGTGAGTTGGCGCCGGCGTAGCATCGACGGAATACATGTTCGCCAAAGCCTCGTCCCCCATTGCCGATTTCCCTGGGGCCTTTCGTGTACGCCTCAAGCACGATTGCCTCGCGCGTCGGATCGCCCGCTACTTCGAGCAAAGCATCCGATAGTGGGATTTCCTTTACGAATCGGTCGTTCGCCGTGCGGGATGCGAACTTCTCGAGTTGTTTGCAGGCCTTAATTGCATTTCGCGTATCCATAGCCTCTGTCGCCAGGGCTGGATTGTTGATTACGGTTACGAGCGCGACGGTGATGTAAGCGGTGAGTAAACTGAGGTGCATAGTGGAAGCTCTTCCGTGGCTTTTTGTTGCGAAAACATTTGCTTAATGGGGCAGGAGGGTGCTTAACATTTTATCTCGTTATTAACCCTCTTTCCGCCGTTTTGTCGTTCTTTTGTCGATTGCCTGGCACTCGTGATCTCGTGCACTCTTCTGCAAAGAGTGTGTCATTTTCGACAATTGTCGTGAGGTGAAACGAAGCGCTGGTCCCCCTTGTGCCTTGCCTCGCGAGCGAGGGATTGCAGGGTCGGGCTCGCATGGACGCGAGCCCGAGGTTCGCCGCGACACGACGTCGCGTCGAACCGACCCGTCCGCAATCGCTCGTTTGCGAGGCTGATCGGCGCGGATCTCATCCGCGGCGATCAGGCCCGAAGGGCCAATGCGCCGGGGTGTCCTTCTTTTCGGGTGTTTTCTTGGACAAGCAAGAAAATACCCTCGTGCGCCGGGCACGGCGCCGACTCCATACCTACTCGCGCAACCGGCGCGCGAAATATCAACCAGCGGCACAAACACGTGTTACCCAAGCCACGCGTGACCGCCGTGTGCAACGGAACGGCCACTGACACGGCCTTCGCGAACAAGGCCCGCACCCAAACGCCTACCCATCTCGGTCGATGCGAAAGGCGCGGTCTACCCTCTGGGTGATGGTGCATGGCGGGCGCCATGTCTGTGTGGTTTTCGGCACTTTGAGTGCTTGTCGGTGTCTAGAACCAGGCTACATGTCATATGCGACGGAGGACCCGTAATGAGTCAGAAAACGCAGATGTCCGGCATGAGTTGGGGGCGCTTTACGGCGATGATCGCGACGTCGACCTTCGTCATGTTCTTCTTGATGTACCAGCTGGTCTTCTCGATGGACCACGCTACGTTCAGCCTGAACCGCCTGACGGCCTCCCTGCTGATGGGGTGCGTGATGGCCGTGGTGATGCTCGGTTTCATGTGGCCGATGTACAAGGGGCTGAAGACCAAGATCTCGGTCGTCGTCGTGGCGGCCCTGGTGGGCGTGTTGCTGCTGGCCGTGAACAGGGGTCAGATGCTGATCGACGATGACGACTTCATGAAGTCGATGATTCCCCACCACTCGATCGCGATAAACAACGCGCGCAAGGCAGATATCAGCGATCCACGCGTACGCGAACTGGCCGACGAGATCATCGCCGCGCAGGTCCGCGAGATCGAGTTGATGAAGCGGCTCTTGGACGATATCGATGAAAACGGGGAGCGGGGCGGTGCCAGCCTTCCACCTCGTTCCACCGAGGTGACGCCCGAAATGGAGCGCAAGATCGAAGAGGCGATGAAGTGAGCGAACGCATCGTCTGATTCGTGGCCTTGCGGTGGGGTTACTTATTCTCCTGCTTTCTTTTTGACGGTTGCTCTACCGCCTCAGCGGCGATGCGCATCACCTCGATCCGGGCGTAGCGCTTGTCGTTCGCCGGGATGATGTGCCACGGCGCGTACTCGGTGGAGGTGCGGATCACCATCTCGTTGACCGCGGCCTTGTAGTCGTCCCACTTGTCGCGATTGCGCCAGTCCTCGGGCGTGATCTTGTGCTGCTTGTAGGGCGTCTGCTGGCGGGCCTCGAAGCGCTTGAGCTGCTCATCGGGCGTGATGTTGAGCCAGAACTTGAGCAGGGTGACGCCGTGCTCGGCGAGCTGCTCCTCGAAGGTGTTGATCTCGTGATAGGCGCGCGCCCAGTCGGGCTGGGCGGCGTATTCCTCGACCCGTTCGACCAGCACCCGGCCGTACCAGGAGCGGTCGAAGATGGTCCAGTAGCCGTCGCGCGGCACGTGTCGCCAGAAGCGCCACAGGTAGTGGTGGTCGGCCTCCTCGTCGGTGGGCGCGGCAATGGGGATCACGCGGTAGAGGCGGGCGTCGAGCGCCTCGGTGAGCCGGCGGATGGCCCCGCCCTTGCCGGCGGCGTCCCAGCCCTCGAACAGGGCGACGACCGGCCGGCGCGCCTCGAAGCCCTGCCAGCCGAGGCGGTTGAGCTGGGCGTCGAGCGACCGCTTTCGATGCTTGTAGTCGTCCTTGTCCAGCACGAGATCGTCGGGAACGTGGTCGACGATGGTGCGCCGGGCGCTGTCGGCCTCGGGCAGGGCCGGCGAGTGCGAGACCTTGACGGAGTTCTCGTGGGCTCCGTTTGCCAGGCGGGTTTCGATGGCGCGCAGCAGGGTCTTGCCGGCGGTCAGGTCGCGGAAGTGCGGATCGGTGGCCTCGATCAAGAACCACGGTGCCTCGCCGGTATCCGTCTCGCGCACCACGCGGGTGGCGATCTCGATGAATTGGTCGTAGTGATTGGCCTCCTTGGCCGTTTCCGGGGCCATGTGCCAGTGGCTGGTGGGGTCCTTGCGGCGTTCCTTGACCCGGCGGGCCTGTTCACGCGCTGGCAGGTGGAACCAGAACTTGACCAGCAGCGCGCCGCCGTTGATCAGCATGTGCTCGGTCTCGCGGATGCGTTCGAGCTCGCCGCTGACACCGTCTTCCTCCAGGCGGCCGTGGCGGGCATCCTCGATCAGGCGCTGATACCAGCCGCCAAACAGTACGCCGATCTCGCCGCGCGCCGGCATCGCCCGCCAGTAACGCCACCAGCGCGGGCGCTGCTTCTCCTCGTCGGTCTCGTCCCAGAACACGTGTGTCTGCACGCCGCGCGAATCCAGCCACTCGAGCAGGTGGTTGACGAGCTCGCCCTTGCCGGCCCCGGCCACGCCGTTGATCAGCAGCAGCACCGGCAGGTTGGCGGCCCGCGCCCGCCGCTGGGCATCGAGCAGCTGCAGGCGCAAGGACGGCACGGCGTCCTTGAAATCGGCCTTGGAGAGGCGGCGGCCCAGTTCGGCGGCTTCGAACATGTGGTGTCCAGCATGAGGAGGAAGAGAGGCAAGCCTAGCATTGTGGCCGTCGCCTGCCCGACCCCGCATTTCCCGCCTGGCTGTGCCATTCTCGAACTCTACCCTCGAACGAGCTGCTCCCATGAGTCGATTGCCCCCGCTCTTGCTGTCGCTGGCCCTGCTGGGATGGACGATCGGCGTCGCGACCGCCGAGAACCGCCTGGCGGATACCGCCTCGGATTACCTGCGCGATCACGCCGACAATCCGGTCGACTGGTATCCCTGGGGTGAAGAGGCCCTCTCGCTGGCCCGCGAGCAGGGCAAGCCGATCTTTGTCTCGGTGGGCTATTCCACCTGCTACTGGTGCCACGTCGCCAAGCGCGAGCTCTACGAGGACCCCGAGATCGCCGCGGCGATGAACGAGGGCTTCATCAACATCAAGGTCGACCGCGAGCAGCGCCCCGACCTCGACCGGGTGTTGATGGCCGCCACACGCGCGCTGGGCGAGGGCGGCGGCTGGCCCAACAACGTCTTTCTCACCCCCGAGCTCGAGCCGTTCTTCGCCGGCAGCTATTTCCCGCCCGAGCCGCTGCCCGGCCGCGAGAGCTTTCCGCAGCTCCTCGAGCGTCTGTCCGACCAGTGGCAGTCGGACCGCGAGCCACTGATCGAGCGGGCCGAGGCAACGGCCGAGGCGCTCAGGGAGGGCGCGGATACCAGTCTCGCGCCCGAGCGCATCGACCCGGCCGACTGGCGGGCGCGGGCCATCGAGGCGCTGGAAGGCCAGTTCGACCCGCTGGTGGGCGGCTTCGCCCCGCCGGGGCAGTCGAGCCGCTTTCCGCAGTCGCCCAGGCTGGCGCTGCTGCTCTCGGCGCTCGATGGTGACGACCAGGCCGCGCGGGCGGAACCGATGCTGCGCCAGACCCTGGCGGCGATGAGCATCGGCGCGCTGTTCGATCACGTCGGCGGCGGGTTCCACCGCTACACCGTCGACCCCGAGTGGGCGATTCCGCACTTCGAGAAGATGCTGGTCGACAACGCCCAGCTGGTCGGTCACTACGCGCGGGCCGGGCAGCGGCTGGACGAGGACTGGTTCGATGACGTCGCCGCGCGCAGCGTCGATTATCTCGAGCGTCGGCTGTGGGCGGACGAGGGCGGCTATTTCACCGCGGAAAACGCCGAGCTCGACGGCATCGAGGGCAAGAGCTACGTCTTTACCGCCGAGGAGATCCGCGCGGTGCTCGGCGAGGATGCCGAGGCCTTCCTCGACTGGCACCAGCTGGCCGGCTTGCCGGAAAGCCGGATCGATCACGAGTTGCCTGACGGCGGCGCGGTGAACCTGGCCGTCGGGCGGGCCTGCGCTGCCTTCGAGCAGGGCGGGCTGGCGGAGTCAATTGCCGGGTTCGAGACGGAGTACGCGGCCCTGCTCGAGGCGCGCCAGGAGCGCGGTCTGCCCAAGCGCGATCGCAAGCAGGTCGCCGAGTTCAATGCCCTGACCGGGCTGGGGCTGCTGGCAGCCGCCCAGCCGCTCGACCGGGGCGATTGGCACGAGCGGGCGCAGGCGGTGGGTGACTGGCTCTGGGCGAGGCTTTGGGATGCCGATGAGCAGCACCTGTACCGGCAGGTCTACGAAGGCGAGGTCTCCGGCGAGGCATTTCTTTCTGATCACGCGGCTGCCGGTCGCCTGATGCTGGCGCTGTACGGATCGAGCCACGATATCCGTTGGCTGTTCCGCGCCCAGCGAATCGCCGCGACGATCGAACGCGATTACCTCGACGAGTCGGGGCGGCTGCATGAGCGCCCGCCGGAATCGGGTGGCGGGTTGCCGCTTAGCCCGCCGCTGGTGGGTGACGACGCCGCACCATCGGGGCATTCGCAGGCGGTGGTGTTCCTGCTGGATCTGGGGACCGTGCTCGAGGATGCGGCGCGCCAGGAGCGGGCCGTGCGCGCGCTGGCGGGGTTCGCGGCCGAGGTCGATGCCGCGCCGACCGACTGGGGTTTCCTGGTCGGGGCGCTGGCCCGGCCGTCACGTGCCGAGGTGGTGACGCGCGAGGCGGCGCGACTGGCCGAGGCGACCGAGACCACCGGCGGGCCGGGCGAGACGCGCGATCACGTCGAGGTCGAGGCGCGCGCGGCCGACGGCGGTGCGGCCATCGTCGTGCGTATCACCATCGACGAGGGCTTTCACATCAATGCCAACCCCTCCAGCGAGGACTTCCTGGTGCCGACCCGGGTCACCGCCCTGGATGGCGAGATCGGGCCGATCGACTACCCCGAGGGCAAGCCCTTTCGCGCCGAGTTCGCCCGCTCGGCGATCGATGTCTACGAAGGGGTGCTCGAGTTGCGGGTGCCCGTGACCGGCGAGATGCCGACGCGCCTGCGCCTCGATCTGCAGGCCTGCGATGACGAGGTGTGTCTCGCGCCGGACGAGGTGGAGGTCGAGGTCGAACGGGGTGGCGAATAGCGGGCCGGGCTGATTTTGCCGTGCGGTTGGAGAAAGCGTAGGAGCGCCTTCAGGCGCGATGGGAGAAAGCCTTCCTTCCCCTACGCATCGCGGCTAAAGCCGCTCCTACGGCGCCCGCTCCCACAGTGGGGCTTCGATTTCTCGGGGTGCCAAACCAAACGGGCCGCGGCCGACCGGGTGGTCAGTCGCGGCCCGTGATGGCCGTGGTGTCGTTGCCGATCAGGCCGAGACGGAGGCCTGCTGGCTGTCGGCCGGCTCGTCGAGCTGGCAGCCGTCGGGGATCAGCGGGGTCAGGCCGAGCTTCTCGAACATCGCCTCGTCCGCTGCGGCGTCGGCGTTCTCGGTGGTCAGGAGCTTCTCGCCGTAGAAGATGCTGTTGGCCCCGGCGAAGAAGCACCAGGCCTGGATCGCCTCGCTCAGTCCCTCGCGGCCGGCGGACAGGCGCACGTGCGAGCTCGGCATCAGGATGCGGGCCACGGCGATGGTGCGGATAAACTCGATCGGGTCGAGCGCCGGGACGTCGGCCATCGGCGTGCCCGGGATGCGCACCAGCATGTTCAGCGGCACGGATTCCGGCGCGCGCTCGAGATTAGCCAGCGTGGTCAAAAACGACGCGCGATCCTCGCGCGATTCGCCCATGCCGAGGATGCCGCCGGAGCAGACGTTGATGCCGGCCTCGCGCACGTGGTCGAGCGTCTCGAGGCGGTCGTCGATCGAGCGGGTGGTGATTACCTGGTCGTAGAACTCGGCCGAGGTGTCGATATTGTGGTTGTAGTAGTCGAGCCCGGCTTCCTTGAGGCGGCCGGCCTGCTCGGGTTTGAGCATGCCGAGCGTGACGCAGGCTTCCATGCCGGTCTCCTTGACCACGCGCACCATGTCGATCACCCGCTCGAGCTGGGTATCGGTGGGGTTGCGCCAGGCCGCGCCCATGCAGAATCGCGATGCGCCCTTCTCGCGCGCCCGGCGGGCGGCGGTGCGCACCTCGTCGAGCGGCAGTAGACGCTCGCGCTCGAGGCCGGTGTCGTAGCGCGCGCTCTGCGAGCAGTACTTGCAGTCTTCCGGGCAGGCGCCGGTCTTGATCGATAGCAGGGTGCTGACCTGGACCGCGTTGGGGTCGAAGTGCTCGCGATGCACCGTCTGGGCCTGGAAAAGCAGGTCGTTGAAGGGCTTGGCGAACAGGTCGAGCGCTTGTTGCTTGCTCCAGCGCGGGCGGGTCATGGGAATCAGTTATCCTCGAACGATTCGGGCGGTTCGGTGAAGGAATCTTCCCAGGTATCTTGCTTGATCCGGTAGAGGTCGTAAAGCGACCAGGGGATCAGGATCACCGCGGCGATCACCCAGAGGACCAGGTAGAAGGTCAGGCTCGGCGGGGCGAACACGGCGACTACCATCGCGGTGCCGGCCACGCCGTAGAAGCGATAGGCGGCCCACTGGGTGTAGTAGCCCACCTTGGGGTTGGGGTGGTGCTTGTTCAGGGCGTAGACCAGCATGGACAGGCCGGTCCAGAAGATCGCCAGCGGCAGCGGCACGATCATCGCGACGATGTTGCCCCAGTTGAACCAGGTGGCGGCCCGCCGGGCCGACTTGCCGGAGATGCGGGTCGGGGTGTGCTCGTCGTTTGTGTCGAACGTTTCGGCGGATGCATCGTGGCTCATGATGAAACGACCTCTAAATATGCGTATGGGATGCAGATTAGCATGGAATGGATGCCCTCGCGACGGTGGCGCTGGTTCGACGCGCCCTGTCATCTCTGCCGCCTCGATACCGTCGATGCCGATGGTCTGTGCCCGGACTGCCGCCGCGAATGGCGCGCCGCGCTGGGCCAAGCACGTTGCCGAACCTGCGGGTTGATCCTTGCTGGCGACCTAGCCGCCGGGGCGGGGGACGAGACCTGTGCGGCCTGTGTCGGTCGGCGATCACCGTTCGAACGCGTGGTCGCGGCGGTCGATCTCGATCCGGCGGTGCGCGCGCTGATCCACCGGCTCAAGTACCGTCAGGATTTCAGCGTCGTTCCGCTGTTGCAAGCCACGCTGATCGAGGCCGTCGCCGGGCAGGAGGAGGCGGCGAGAATCGATGCGCTGGTGCCCATGCCCCTGCACCCGAGGCAGCGCCGTCGACGCGGTTTCAACCAGGCCTGGCTGCTGGCCGACGGGCTGGCCCGCGCCACCGGCGTGCCGTTGCTGCGTCGCGGGGTGCGGCGGGTGCGGGATACCGGCTCGTTGACCGAGCTTGCGGCCCGTGCCCGTCGTGGTGCCCTGCGTGGGGCCTTTGTCGCCGACGGGCCGATCCCCGAACGGGTCGCGATCGTCGATGACGTGTTGACCACCGGCGCGAGTGCCGAGGCGCTGGCGGCGGCCTTGCGGCTAGGTGGCGCGAGAGCCGTGTCCATCTGGGCGCTGGCGCGCACGCCCTAACCCGGATATTTCATGAAATCCACGCGCCCTCGCTAGCTTGTTGACCGCACACGGGATTTTCTTCCGTCGACCGTATTCCCTGATACGGCACTCCGTCAGAAAAACCCGTGTGCGACCAACACTCTGCGCGATCTTCACGCGGATTCATGACATATCCGGTCTAGGAGTCTGGGCGGCAGAAGCCGACCAGACTCCTGCCCCAAGCACGCGCAAATGTGGCTTGTGCCGTGCCGGGAGTTTGGGTAGAATCTCGCGCCTTGGCCGTCCCGGCCGCGTACGCCCGTGGTGATTGTCAAATCCCGGTGCGATGCGATGGGACGGCGGCCCCGCCAGGGGCGAACCCGAAGACGATCAACCTGAGATGCGGCCCCGGCGGCATCCGACCCAACTTTCGAACCTTTACCAGGGGCAGAATCGAGATGAAAGAAGGCATTCACCCGAACTACCAGGCGGTGGTATTCCAGGACGTCGCGGCGGATTTCGCCATCCTGACCCGTTCGACCATGAAGTCGAAGGAGACCATCAAGTGGGAAGACGGTAACGAGTACCCGCTGGTCAAGATCGACGTATCCTCCGCGAGCCACCCGTTCTTCACGGGCAAGCGCTCCGAGGGCAGCATGGCCAAGCAGGTGGACAAGTTCCGCAACCGCTACGGCCAGAAGAAGTAAGATCAACATGGTCGCGTTCCCGCCAAACGGCCGGACGCAGCAAAAGGGCACCGCGGGTTTTCCCGGTGCCCTTTTTCGTGTGCGCTCGATGGGGCTGAGCTGGCTGCTCGCCGCGCTGGTCGTCTCGAGCGGCTGCGTGGCCGAGGAGCCGCCGCAGCCGCCCTCGGGTGACTGTGCCCCGCCGCCCGAACTGTCGATCGAGTCGGCCACGGTCAGCTACGTCAACGACGGCGATACCGTCCGGCTGTCCAGTGGTGACCGGGTGCGGCTGGTTGGCATCGACACCCCCGAGCTGGGGCGTGACGGCGCGGACGACGAGCCCATGGCCCGCGAGGCGCAGCAGGCCCTGCGTGCGTTGTTGGCCGAGTCGCGCAACCGCGTGACCGTGGTCGATGCCACCGAGGGCGAGGACCGCTACGGCCGCCGGCTGTCCTACCTCTACTTGCCGGACGGGCGCTCGGTGCAGGCGCGGTTGCTCGAGCAGGGCATGGCGATGGCGGTGTTCGTCGCCCCGAATCTGGAACTGGCCGACTGCCTCATGGCCCGCGAGCAACGCGCGCGGCAGGACGAGCGCGGCATCTGGTCACTGCCCGCCTACGATCCGGGCCTGCCGTCGGCCCGGGGCATTCCCGAGCACGTGCAGGGCGCGGCGATCGTCCGCGGCCGCGTGGAGTCGGTGGGCGAAAGCCGGCGCAATATCTGGCTCAACCTGGAGGGTCGGGTGGCCGTGCGCATCGATAAGGCCGATCTCGAGCGTTTCCCCGGCTGGGATTTCGACGCGCTGGAAGGCGAGGAACTGCGGGCGCGTGGCTGGATCGTGCATCACAGCAACCGCTACCAGGACTGGTTCATCCCGGTGGATTCGGCGCACGCGCTTGAGCGGCTCGACTGACGAGCGGGCAAACGGAAGGAAAAAAGGGCGAACCTAACCGGGTTCGCCCTTTTTTCGTCGGAGTGCGGCAATCGGGTCAGCGTTCGGCCAGCCAGTCGCGCGGGCGCAGGAACTCGTCGTAGAGACGTGCCTCTTCGCTGCCGGGCTCCGGGTGGTAGTCGTAGCGCCAGTCGGCGCGCGGCGGCATCGACATCAGGATCGATTCGGTGCGCCCGCCGGACTGCAGCCCGAACAGCGTGCCGCGGTCATAGACCAGATTGAATTCCACGTAGCGCCCGCGGCGGTAGGCCTGGAATGCGCGCTCGCGCTCGCCATAGGGCGTGTCCTTGCGCTTTTCCACCAGCGGCAGGTAAGCCGGCAGGTAGTGATCGCCCACCGAGCGCATGAAGCCGAAGGCGGTGTCGAAGTCGACCTGGCCGTCGGCGCCGTAGTCGTCGAAGAACAGACCGCCCACGCCGCGCGGCTCGGCTCGATGCTTGAGCCAGAAGTACTCGTCGCACCACTGCTTGAAGCGCGGGTAGTGGTCGTCACCGAAGGGCCGGCAGGCGGCCTCGGCCTGTTCGTGCCAGTGCACCGCGTCCTCGGTGAAGCCGTAGTAGGGCGTGAGATCAAACCCGCCGCCGAACCACCACACCGGCTCGACCCCTTCCTTCTGTGCCTGGAAAAAGCGCACGTTGGCGTGTGAGGTGGGTACGTAGGGATTGCGGGGATGGATGACCAGCGAGACACCCATCGCCTCGAACGAGCCGCCGGCCAGATCTGGTCGGTGGGCCGTGGCCGAGGGCGGCAGCTTGTTGCCGGTCACGTGCGAGAAGTTGATCCCGGCACGCTCGAAGGTGGAGCCGTCCTCGAGGATGCGGCCGCGGCCCTCGCCATTGAGGTGATCGCCCGGCGGACGTTTCCAGTCGTCGTGAAGAAAGCGCGTGCCGTCTTCCTGACCTTCGAGGCCGGCGACGATCCGGTCCTGCAGGTCGATGAGGTAGTCACGAATGGCCTGGAGGTCGGCCTGTGTATCGGCCTGGTTGTCCGCCATGTCAGCTCCTGATGGTCCGCCCGGTGGGCCAGTGGATGATCTGGGAGGGGCGGGCGCGCCGGTCGACGCTGCCCGGGATGATCTGGACGTCGGCACGGGCGAACAGGCGCCGTGCCGTCAGCGCGTCGCGGGCCGACGGCCGGCCGCTGATATTGGCGCTGGTGGAGACGATCGGCCCGCCGAAGGCGCGACTGATCGCGCGCGCGGTCTCGTGCGCCGGGACTCGCAGGGCGATCTCCTTGCGCCCGCCAGTCAGCCAGGGCGGCACGCCGTCGGCCGCGGGCACGATAATGGTGCGTGCCGCCGGCCAGTCGGCCGCGATGCGGTCCCATTCCTCGGCGCTCACCGCGGCGAAGGGCTGGAGCATCTCCGGCGTGTCGGCGATCAGGATCAGCCCCTTGCCCACGTCGCGCTGCTTGAGCGCGAGCAGGCGCATGACCGCGAACGGATCGAGCGGCGCACAGCCCAAGCCGAAGACCGCCTCGGTCGGGTAGGCGATCAGCCCACCGTCATCGAGGTGGCGGGCGATCTCGCGCAGGTGGAACGGCGACGGGACGCTCATTCGGCCTTGTCGCCGGAGGCGCTTTTCGGCGCGCTATTCTTGGCGGCGGTCTTCTTCGCCGTGGTCTTTTTCGCCGGGGCCTTCTTGGCCGTGGCCTTGCTCGCTGTCTTCTTGGCTGTCGCCTTCGTGGTGGCCTTGGCTGCGGTCTTGGTGGTCGTCGCCTTCTTGGCGGCGGCCTTGGGCGCAGCCTTGCGACCCCGGCCCTTGCGTTCCGGGGCCTTGGCGATCATCTCAATCGCCTGCTCGTGGGTGATCGCCTTGGGGTCGTCGTCCTTGGGGATCTTGGCGTTCTTTTTGCCGTCGGTCACGTAAGGGCCGTAGCGACCGTTGAGCACCTGGATGCCGTCGTCGAACTCGTTAATGATCCGGTTCTTCTCGGCGAGCTTCTTGACCTCGATGATCTCCAGCGCGCGCGGCAGTTCGACGGTGTAAGGGTCGTCGTCCTTGCCCAGCGAGGCGAACTTGTTGCCGAATTTCACGTAGGGGCCGAAGCGGCCGATGTTGGCCTCGACCGGCTCGCCCTCGGGGGTCTCGCCGAGCTTGCGCGGCAGCTTGAACAGCTCCATGGCCTCGTCGAGCGTGATGGTGGCTATGCTCTGGTGCGGGCGCAGCGAGGCGAACTTGGGCTTTTCCTCGTCGTCCTTGGTGCCGATCTGCACGAACGGCCCGAAGCGGCCCAGGCGGGCAACCACCGGCTTGCCGCTCTTGGGATCGGTGCCGAGCTCGCGGCCTTGGGCGGCCTCCTGGCGGGAGACGTTCTGCTGGGTGTGCTCGATGCGCTTGGAGAACGGCTCCCAGAATTCGCGCAGCAGCGGCACCCAGTCCATCTCGCCGCGCGAGACGGCGTCGAGCTCGTCCTCGAGCTTGGCGGTGAACTCGTAGTCGACCACATCGCGGAAGTATTCGGTCAGGAAACCGTTGACCACGCGGCCCATGTCGGTGGGCTTGAAGCGACGCTGCTCGAGCTCGACGTATTCACGCGAGCGCAGCGTGGAGATGATGCTGGCGTAGGTCGACGGGCGGCCGATGCCGTATTGCTCGAGCGTCTTGACCAGGCTTGCCTCGGTGAAGCGCGGCGGTGGCTCGGTGAAGTGCTGGGTGGCGTTGATCGCGGCGAGCTCGATCTGCTGGCCTTCCTCCAGCGGCGGCAGGCGACGATCGTCGTCCTTGTCGGAGGCCTGGTCGTCCTCGTCCTCGCGGTACGCGGCGATAAAGCCGGGGAACTTCAGGGTCGAGCCGGTCGCGCGGAAGCTGTGCTCGTCACCGGCGGCGAGATCCACGGAGACCTGGTCGAAGATCGCCGGATTCATCTGCGAGGCGAGTGTCCGCTTGAAGATCATCTCGTAGAGGCGGAACTGGTCGCGGTTGAGAAACGCGCGCACCTTGTCCGGCGTGTTGGCGATCGAGGTCGGGCGGATCGCCTCGTGGGCCTCCTGCGCGTTCTTCGACTTGGTGCGGTACTGGTTGGGCGTTTCCGGCACGTAGTCGGCGCCGTAGCTCTCGCCGATGTGATGGCGGATCTCGCCGATCGCGTCGTTCGACAGGTTGACCGAGTCGGTACGCATGTAGGTGATCAGGCCCACGGTGCCCTGGCCGATGTCGACGCCCTCGTAGAGCTCCTGCGCGGTGCGCATGGCGCGCGAGGCCGTCAGCCCGAGCTTGCGCACCCCCTCCTGCTGCATGGTGGAGGTGGTGAACGGCGGGGCGGCGTGGCGCTTGCGCTCGCGGCGGTCGACCTTGGCGACGGTGAGCTTGCCGGCGGCGGCCGCCTCGAGGCGTTCCCGCGCGGCGGTGGCGCTGGTCTCGTCCTCGAGCGTGAACTGCGCGACCTTCTTGCCGTCGAGCTGGTAGAGACGCGCCGAGAACGGCTGGTCATCGGTGCGGCAGTCGGCGGCGATCGACCAGTACTCGCGCGGGTTGAACGCCTCGATTTCCTGCTCGCGCTCGACGATCATCCGCAGGGCCGGGCTCTGCACGCGGCCGGCCGACAGGCCCGGGTTGATCTTCTTCCACAGCAGCGGCGAGAGGTTGAAGCCCACCAGGTAGTCGAGCGCCCGGCGCGCCTGCTGGGCGTCGATCAGGTCCTCGGATAGCCCGCGCGGGTGGGCGATGGCCTCCTGCACGGCACGCTTGGTGATCTCGTAGAACACCACGCGCTTGGCCTCGCGTCCTTCGAGCAGGCCGGCCTCCTTGAGCAGCTCGTAGAGGTGCCAGGAGATGGCCTCGCCTTCGCGGTCGGGGTCAGTGGCCAGCAGCAGGGTGTCGGCCTTCTTGAGTGCCTTCTTGATGGCATCGACGTGCTTCTTGTTCTTGTCGATGACCGTGTAGTTCATCGCGAAGTCGTTGTCGGGGTCGACCGCGCCGTTCTTGGGCACGAGATCCCGCACGTGGCCGTAGGAGGCCAGCACTTCGTAGCCGGGGCCGAGGTATTTCTTGATCGTCTTGGCCTTGGCAGGCGACTCGACGATGACCAGGTTTTCGCTCATAGAATGTCTTTCGCTTGTGACGTCAGTGCAATATGGCGGCGTCTTCGAAGACGAGGTCTTCCATCCAGGCAAAGGCCTGTTCCTCGCCGGGTTTGGCGAACAGGACCAGCAGGACGATCCACTTGAGACGCTCGACGTCGATTTCGTCCTCGCCGAGGGCCATGGCGCGCTCGATCACCGTCTCGCGGGCGGATGGCGAGAGCACGCCGATCTGTTCGAGTTGCATCAGAAAGCCGCGGGCATCGACGTCGAGCATCATCTGCTCGTCGTCACTGTAGACCCTGAAGGCCTGGTCGCGTTCGGGGCCGGACTCGCTGCCCTGTTCCAGCACGCCTTCGAGCCAGGCGAAGGCATGTTCGATCTCGTCGTGGTCGAAGCCTGCTTCCAGCAGCTTCATCTGCAGGCCGGCACGCTCGTTTTGCGGGGGGAAGCGGTCTTCGTCTTCCATGTAATTCTCGAAGAGGAACATCAACAGGTCGAGAACGGTCTCTTTCATCGGCTCACCGGGACAAGATGGCTTGAGTCTGCGCGCGCGGGCGGGAATACATGGGAGCGGCGGCAGGCGCGGTCGGCAGGTTGTTCTAGCTCGTGCGGACGTACAGTCCACCGGGCAGGGTGGACACTTCTCCCGCCAGTTCAAGCATGAGGAGGATGGAGGAAACCTCACCGGCGGTCAATCCGCTCGCCTCGATCAGGGTGTCGGCCGGTTGCGGGTCATGGCCGAGCAGGTCGAGGATGCGCTGCTGGTCCGGATCGCGCACCGGGGCGGGCCCCTCGGTCGCCGAATCGGTCGCGGTATCGGCGGCCCGGCTCAGTACGGCGGCCGACGCTTCCAGTTGACGGCGCAGGGTGGGGGCGAGTTCCTCGAGCACGTCCTGACCGGTCTCGACCAGCTTGGCGCCCTCGCGAATCAGCCGATGGCAACCACGGGCCAGCGGGTTGTGTATCGAGCCGGGAATGGCGAAGACGTCGCGGCCCTGCTCGCCGGCCAGGCGGGCGGTGATCAGCGAGCCGCTCTTGACCGAGGCCTCGACCACCAGCACGCCGCTGGCCAGGCCGCTGATCAGCCGGTTGCGGCGCGGGAAGTGCCCGCGGCGCGGTTCGGTGCCCGGCAGCCATTCGGACAGGATCACCCCACCGCCGGCAACGATCTCGTCGGCCAGCGAGGCGTGTTCGGGCGGATAGATGTGGTCGAGGCCCGAGCCGAGCACGGCGATGGTGATCCCGTCGGCATCCAGCGCACCGCGATGGGCCTCGCCATCTACGCCCAGGGCCAGTCCGCTGGTGATCACCAGCCCCTGGGCGGCCAGGTGGCGGGCGAAGGCGCGGGCGTTCTGGCGTCCGCCGGTGGTGGGCGTGCGCGAGCCGACCATCGCGACCTGCGGCTCGGTGAGCGCGGCGATCCGACCGCGGGCAAAGAGCGCAGCCGGGGCGTCGGGGAGATCCTCGAGGGCGGCAGGAAAGTGCGGGTCACCGCGGGCGATCAGGTGGTGGGTCTCGTCGGCGGCCAGCCAGTCGGCGATTGCCCTGACCTTCTCGTCATCCGGGCGGGCCCGGATGACGCCCTCGGGAAGCCCTGCGAGGCGCCATTCGCCGCGCGGGCTGTCGAGGGCGTCCTTTGGGGTGCCGAAGTGCGCCAGCAACAGACCGAGCCGCTTGGGACCCATGCCGTGGGTCGCAAGCAGCTCGATCAGGGCGGTGGTTTCGTCGCCGTTGCCCGGGGCGATCGCCCGGGCGTTTGGCGAGGAGATCGGTGCGGGAGGCACCGCTTAGAGGCGACTTCCCTGAACCGGGGTCTGGGCGAGATCGCCCTCGTGGACCGGCTGGGTGGCCTTGATCACCAGCGCGTAGCTGACGCGGTCGTAGGCGCGGAAGACCATGGCGGTGCCGATCGGGTGATCCGGCAGCAGCACGGCCGGACCGTGGGTGGCCTCGCGGCCATCCTCGCCGGTGTCGCGCTCGGCGAAGCGGTCCTCGACCACGCGGCCGCGCTTGCTGATCTGCAGCAGGTCGCCGGCGGTCACGCCCGATTCGCTGCCCCGGTCGATCACGACCACCTGCTGGCTGCCCACCTGGGTGATGGCATCCGGCAGCAGGATGATGGTCGCGTCGATCGGGAAGGCCGGGATCTGCGGTGTAACGTCGCGATCGAAGGCCTCTTCGGTCATCTCGACCAGGCGGTCGCCTTCATTGACCTCGCGCACGGTGTCTTCGAGCTTGACGGTGGTCGGGTCGCCGGTTTCGACCACGTTCGCCTCGCCCTTAAAGATGGCGCGGTAGCCGAGATGCTCGTCGGTGCGGCCGTCGAGGAGCGCCTTGCCCTGCTCGACCACGGCGAAGCGTTGCTGCGAGCCGTCGAGCGGCGGGCGGACGTAGGCGGTGTCGCCGCTGCTGGCGTGGATCGAGCCCTCGCGGTTGGCGAGGATGTAGGGGGCGGCCTCGAACTCGTCCTCGTTCATCACCTGGTCGTGGGTCAGGAACGGGCGCACCAGGTCGAGCGGCACGGCGGTGACCGCCGGCGGCAGCGATTCGTAGCGGATGTGCGGGCGCAGACCGACGGACAGCCGCGGGCGGTCGCCGACGAAGACGATCTGGATGCGGTCGCCCGGATAGATGCGATGCGGGTTGGCGATTTCCGAGTTGGCGTACCAGATCTCGGGCCAGTAATAGGGGTCCTTGAGGAAGTGGTTGGCGATCGACCAGAGGGTGTCGCCCTTCTTGACCACGTAGTCCTCGGCGGACAGGTCACGGAACTGGTCGCGGGTTTCCTCGGCGGAGAGGGTCCGCTTGACCGGGCCACGCTCGGCGCCCAGCGGCAGGGCATCGGCGGACATCGGTTCGCGTGGGTTGACCACGTCGTCTTCGGTCAGTGCGCAGCCGGTGAGGCTGGCGGTCAGCGGCATCAGGCCCGCGAGCGCGAGTGCCGGGGCGAGTGCCAGGGGGAGTCCTTTGGTCGATCTCATCGTTACAACGTCCTTGGTGTCCGGCCGAGAGCAGCCCGCGTGCGAACTGTTCTCCCGTGATTGTCGACATTCATCTGGGTTCTGCCGAGTGCTGGCGTACAATGTATCCCCAAATACGGCTTGTTGTAAAAGATTTCGCCCTTACCGTCCAGTCGGTCAGCGGGCGAATGAATCGCCGTGCCAGTGACCCCACCGTGGCGAATAATTGAAACCAGTGACCGACGTATGAGCCTGCGAGACATCCTCATCTATCCCGACGACCGCCTGCGCGAGATTGCCCGCCCGGTCGATTCCTTCGAGCCCGCGCTGGCCGAACTGGTCGCCGACATGTTCGAGACCATGTACCAGGAGCGCGGTATCGGGTTGGCCGCCACCCAGATCGACGAGCATCGGCGGCTGTTCGTGGCCGACGTCAGCGAGGATCGCAGCGGGGCGATGGCGTTCGTCAATCCCGAGATCGTGGCCCGCGCCGGGGAAGTCGAATCCGAAGAGGGGTGCCTGTCGATCCCGGGGATCAACGAGACCATTCCGCGCGCCGAACGCATTCGCGTGCGTGCCCACGACGAGAAGGGCAAGGCCATCGAGCAGGATCTCGACGGGCTGCTCGCCATCTGCGTCCAGCACGAACTCGACCACCTCGATGGTCGGCTGTTCATCGACTACCTCTCGCCGCTCAAGCAGCAGCGCATCCGCAAGAAGATGGAAAAGGCCGCGCGCCGGGAGCGTGTATGAGCCTGCGCGTCGTCTATTGCGGCACGCCCGATTTCGCCGTGCCGGCACTCGAGGCGCTGGCGCGCCTCAACGAGATCGGCGGCGAGAAGGTCGAACTGGTCGCCGCCTACACCCAGCCCGACCGTCCGGCCGGGCGGGGCAAGAAACTCACCGCCTCGCCGGTCAAGCAGGCCGCCATCGAGCTGGGGCTGCCGGTCGAGCAGCCCCTGAGTCTCAAGGACGAGGCCGCCCAGGCGCGGCTGGCCGAGTATCGGCCCGACCTGCTGGTCGTCGCCGCCTATGGACTGATCCTGCCGCCGGCCGTGCTCGAGATGCCGCGTCTCGGCGCGATCAATATCCACGCCTCCCTGTTGCCGCGCTGGCGCGGGGCGGCGCCGATCAATCGCGCCATCGAGGCGGGCGATACCGAAACCGGCATCACCATCATGCAAATGGAGGCCGGGTTGGACACCGGGCCGATGTGGTTCAAGCGGATCGAGCCGATCCATCCCGATGATACCGCTGCCACTCTCCACGATCGGCTCGCGCCACTCGGTGCGCAGGCGCTGATCGAGGCGCTGCCGGCCATCATTCGGGGCGAGGGTGCGCCCGAACCGCAGGACGATGCGCAGGCTTGCTATGCCGCCAAGCTCGCCAAGCCCGAGGCAAAGGTCGACTGGCGCGAGCCGGCGGAGCTGATCGAGCGCCGCGTACGCGCCTTCAATCCCTGGCCAGTCGCGCAGACCACGCTGGACGGCGAGCCGTTGCGCCTGTGGGGTGCGCGCGTCGTCGATGGCAACGAGGGGGCGACACCCGGCGAGGTGATCGAGCTGAGCACTGATGGCCTCGTGTTGCAGACGGGGAGTGGTGGTTTGGAATTGACCCGCGTGCAGCGCGCTGGCGGCCGGCCGATTGCGGCCACCGACTTCGCCCGCGGGCGAGATCTGCTGGGGGTGCGGCTTGGCGGATAACCCACAGGCCGATCGTCAGTCCAGGCGCCGCCCCGATGGCCAGCGGGGGCGCCCGCGTCGCCGTCCCGGTGGTGCCGATCACGGCGGGGCGCCGCGCTCGCCCGAGGCCCTGGTCGCCGAGGGGTTGCTGCAGGTCGTCGATCACGGCCGTTCCCTCGATAGCGTGCTGCCCGAGCTGACCGCGCGGGCCCAGACCGCCCATCGCAGCGTGGTCCAGGCGATGAGCTACGAGGTGTTGCGTCACTATGAGCCGCTGGCCTGGTGGCGTGACCAGTTGCTCGACCGTCCGCTCAATCCGCGCGCCGCCGAGGTCGGCATGCTGCTGCTGGTAGGCCTCGAGCGCCTGACCGGCTCCAAGCGCGAACCCTCGCGCGTGGTCAACGCCGCGGTGCATGCCGCGCGCGAGCTCAATCACAACTGGGCGACCGGGCTGGTCAACGCCGTGCTGCGGCGTGCGGTGCGCCAGCTCGAGGGTGGCGAGACGCCGTTCGCCGAAGCGCCGCCGGCCGTGCGTGCGCGCCTGCCGGACTGGCTGTTCGGCATGCTGGCGAACGACTGGGGCGAAGAGCGCACCATCGCGTTGGGCGAGCAGCTCGCCACCCATCCGCCCATGACCCTGCGCGTCAATGCCGCCGAGCAGAGCGTCTCGGCGTATCTCGAGCGTCTCGCGGAACAGTCGATCGAGGCGAGCGCGACACGCTTCGCCTCGCACGGCGTGGCACTCGCCTCGCCGCTGGACGTCGAGCGCCTGCCCGGGTTTCACCAGGGCGAAGTCTCGGTGCAGGACGAGGCGGCCCAACTGGTGGTCGACCTGATGGCGCTCGCGCCCGGCCAGCGCGTGCTGGATGCCTGCTGTGCCCCCGGCGGCAAGACGCTGGCGATCCTCGATTCCGAGCCGGCCGTGCAGATGACGGCGGTGGATATCGACGTCACGCGCCTGGCGCGGGTGCAGGATAACCTCGAACGTTCCGGGCGTTACGCCGAGCTGGTCTGCGCCGATCTGACGGCGCAATCGATCGAGCCGCCGGGGAGCTTCGACCGCATCCTGGCCGACGTACCCTGTTCGGCCACCGGCGTGATTCGGCGCCACCCGGACATCAAGCGCCTGCGTCGCCCCGAAGACCTGGATACCCTGGTGCGCCGGCAGCGCGAGATCCTGGAACGGCTCTGGGCCTTGCTGCGCCCGGGCGGGCGCCTGGTCTACGCGACCTGCTCGATCCTCAAGCGCGAGAACGCCAAGCAGGTCGAGTCCTTCCTGCGCGACCACCCGGACGCGGTGGCAGTGCCGCTGGATGTCGACTGGGGTGAGCCGCAGGTGGTCGGTCGGCAACTGTTCCCGCAGGCCGACGGTCACGACGGCTTTTATTACGCGGTCCTGGAAAAAGCGGTGGCCGACGGATGAGGTGGGGCCGCGTGTCACGTCCGGGTTGGTTGCTCCTGATGCTCGTGATCGGGCTCGGCGGCTCGGCCGGGCTGCACGCGGATGCCCGGGTAATCGACGTGCATGCCGAGGTGCGCGAGGAGTCGGTGTTCCTGGATGCCAACCTCGAGCTGTCGCTGGGCAGCGAGGTGATCGAGGCGCTGCGCAACTCGATCGCCGTGAACCTGATCGTCGAGGCGGAGATTGCCGAACCGCGCGAATGGCTCTGGGATCGGCGCCTGCTGTCTGATCGGCGGCGGCTGCGCCTGGAGTACCACGCGCTTTCCCGTACCTGGGTGGTCACCGACTATCACGCCCGCGAGACGCACACCTTCTCCGAGCTGGTCGGCGCGGTCGAGTCGCTCTCGCGCGTGCGCGCCTGGCGGCTGGGTCCCTGGGCGCCGCTGGCCGACAAGTCGCGCCTGCTGGGCAAGCTGCGCGTGACGCTGGACGTCAACAAGCTGCCGCTGCCGCTGCGCGTCCCGGCATTGTTCAAGGACGCCTGGGATCTCGACAGCGACTGGTTCCTGTGGGGGCTCTCGGAGGTGCGGCGATGACGCGCCTGGGCCGCCGCATGCAACGCTGGGTCAGGCGAGCCATCCCGCCGATCAGCGCGACGGTCATCGTGCTGCTGCTGGTGCTGCTGTACCTGGTCTCCGACTCGCTGCGCGCCGTCGAGCAACCCGAGGGGCTGTTCCTGGCCCTCCTGGGTATCAGTGCGGTGGGGCTGTTGTTCCTCGCCATGGTGGTGCTGTGGCACATCGTTCGGCTGATCCGCGATTATCGCCGCGGCACGCCCGGTGCCCGGCTGACCGCCCGCCTTGTGGTGACCTTCGTCGCGTTGTCGGTGGTGCCGGTGGCGATCGTTTTCTACTTCTCGCTCACCTTCGTGCAGCGCGGCATCGATTCCTGGTTCGACGTCCAGGTCGAGCAGGCGATGACCGACGCGCTCTCGCTCTCGCAGATGTCGTTCGACGGACGGATGCGACAGGCGCTTGAAGAAACACGTCGTGCGGCCAGTGACCTGCAGGATGGCGGGTCGGAATTGATTGCACTGAAGCTCTCGCAGGTGAGGCGCACCACCGGCGCCGAGGAGATGACCATTCTCGGCCAGCGCAACCTGATCGTCGCCTCGTCCTCTGAAGATTCCACCAGCATCGTCCCGGCGCGGGCCGACGATACCGCGCTGGCGCACGCCCGCTCCGGGCGGGATTTCATCGGGCTTGATCCCGGCGGCGACGGCAATCTGCAGATCCGCGTGGTCGTGCCGATGGAGGCCGGGCTTACCAGCGAGGGTGGCAAGCGGGTGCTGCAGGCCCTGTTCGACGTGCCCGACGACGCCAACGAGCTTTCCAAGAGCGTGCAGGATGCCTTCAACGACTACCGCGAGCTGGTCTACCTGCACAGCTCACTCAAGCAGACCTTCACCCTGGCGCTGACCCTGGCGCTGCTGCTGTCCCTGCTGACGGCCGTCTGGCTGGCCTTCCTGGCCGCGCGTCGGTTGCTGAGCCCGATACGCGAGCTGGCCGCCGGCACCCAGGCGGTCGCCGAGGGCGACTACAGCCTGCGCCTGCCGGTCGACCGGCGTGACGACCTCGGTCAGCTGGTCCAGTCATTCAACACCATGACCGCCCGGGTGCGCCGGGCCCACGAGGTGATGCGCGAGCTCCAGGAGCTGGCGGACAAGGAACGCGACTATCTGGACACGGTGATCCAGCACCTGTCCTCCGGCGTGCTGACGTTGTCCTTCGACGGGCGCATCATCAGCGGCAACTCCGCCGCGCAGCAGATTCTTGGGGTGGCGTCGGAGGAGTTGTTCGAGGGAACACTGCAGGCGGTCTGTCGTGAGCATGCCAGCCTGTTGCCGCTGTGCGAGGCGTTCCTCGACCGGCTGGGGGCGGCGGGGCCGCCTCCCGGCGAGACGGTCGAGGCCCAGGTGCGCATCATGAACGGCAGCGGCCGGAAGGTGTTGCTGGCCCGGCTGGCGGCTCTGCCGCCGGATGGCGAGAGTGACGCCGGTGGCTACGTGATGGTCCTCGAGGACGTCACCGCGCTGATCCAGGCCCAGCGTGACGCGGCATGGTCGGAGGTGGCGCGTCGTCTGGCCCACGAAATCAAGAATCCGCTGACCCCGATCGGGCTGTCGGCCGAGCGGCTGCGCCGGCGTATCCTGCCGCAGCTCGACGAGGAGCATGCGCCGATCCTCGATCGGGCCACCGCCACGATCATCGCCCAGGTCGACGCCATGAAGCAGATGGTCAACGAGTTCGCCGAGTACGCGCGAAGCCCGCAGGTGAGCTTCGAGCGACTCAACCTGCAGGCCCTGGCCGGCCAGACGGTCGAGCTCTACCGGGGCAACACGGCCGTCAAGGTGCGCTACCTGCCGGAGGTCGACGAACCGGTGTGGGTCGAGGGCGATGGCAACCGTTTGCGCCAATTGCTGCACAACCTGATTCGCAACGCCAGTCAGGCGCTCGACGAGCGCGGCGCGGTGGCCGGTGAGCCGATGGTGTTGCTCGACCTGCGGGTGGTCGGGGAGGAAGGGCATTGCCTTGCCGAGCTGACGGTGGCCGACAACGGGCCGGGCTTTCCGGCCGAGATGCTCGACCGCCTGTTCGAGCCCTACGCGACCACCCGACCCAAGGGATCGGGGCTGGGCCTGGCGATCGTCAAGAAGATCGTCGAGGAGCACGCCGGGGCCGTGCATGCCTGGAACGCGTTTGACCAATTGGAGAACGACGACACCGAGGCGGGCCGGCGGCTTGCCAATCACGGTGCTCGCGTTACGATTCGCCTACCCTTGGAATCGGGGCGCTGCGAGGCAAGTGACAATCGCCGCCGCGAAGGCGCTGAAGTCGAAAAGAGTCGCCACGAGGGCACCCAAGTCGAAAAGGGCCGCCATGGTGGCGCCCACGTCGAAAAGGGTCGCCAAGGTGGCACCCACGGAGAAACGGGAATTTCCTGACGAATGAGTATCGGACACATCCTGGTCGTCGATGACGAGAGCGAGATCCGCAACCTGCTGGCCGACGTGCTTGAGGACGAAGGGTTCACGGTCAGCAGCGCGGCCGATGCCGTCGAGGCACGCGGCTCGATCGCGGTGCGGCGGCCCGACCTGATCCTGCTGGACATCTGGATGCCGGGTACGGATGGCATCGGTCTCTTGCGGGAATGGCACGAACGAGACCAATTGGTCTGGCCGGTGATCATGATGTCGGGCCACGGCACGGTCGAGACGGCCGTCGAGGCCACCCGCCTGGGTGCGTTCGACTTCATCGAGAAACCCATCTCGCTCGACAAGTTGCTGCTGCTGATCGAGCATGCGCTCGACAACCGGCGCCTGGCGCAGGAAAACGCGGCACTCAAGCGTGGCGAGGTCGATCCGCTCGATTTGATCGGCGATTCCGAGTACATGCAGGAGTTGCGCGATCAGGCGAAGAAGATCGCCGACCACGACGCCTGGGTGCTGATCTCCGGCGAGCCGGGTACCGGCAAGCAGGCGCTGGCTCGATTCATCCACCGGCATTCGGCCCGTCGTCATTTCCCCTTCGTCGACACCGGCGGCAGCGCGGTGTCCGGGCGGCAGAACGCCGCGGTGGAGCTGTTCGGTGCCGAGGAGGACGGGCGCATCCGCTACGGGCTGCTCGAACAGGCCAATGGCGGGACGCTGTTCATCGCCGAAGCGGCCGACATGGACGAGCAGACCCAGATGCAGCTGATCTCGGCGCTCGAGAGCCAGTCGTTCTTCCGCGTCGGCGGCAACGAGCCGGTGCGGGTGGACGTGCGCGTGATTGCCGCGACCCGCAAGGACCTCGAGGCCGAGGTGCGCGCCGGCAACTTCCGCGAGGACCTCTACTACCACCTCTCCGTGGTGCCGGTGCACATCGAGCCGCTGCGCGAGCACCCCGAGGACATCCCGGTGCTGCTGTCGCACTACCTGGAGACGGCCCACAAGGTCGAGGGCCTGCCGCGACGCGAGCTGACCATCGGCGCGCGTAACCTGCTGCGCTACCACCACTGGTCGGGCAACGTCCGCGAGCTCAAGAACCTGGTTCAGCGCCTGCTGATCCTGGGCAGCGGCGAGGTGATCGACGAGCAGGAAGTCCAGCGGGCGCTGGGGCTTGCGCCGATGGACGAGGCCGGCGCGGATAACAGCCCGGCGCTGGTGTCGCTCAACCTCGACCTGCCCCTGCGCGAGGCGCGTGACGAGTTCGAGCGGCGTTACCTGCTCGCCCAGTTGAAGAACGTCGACGGCTCGATGACCGAGCTCTCGCGGCGTACCGGCATGGAGCGCACCAATCTTTATCGCAAGCTCAAATCACTGGGCATCCAGACCGGTGGCGAACGATCCACGGGGACGAATGCATGAAGGTGATCGTGCTGGGAGCCGGCCAGGTCGGCAGTTCGGTGGCTACCGCGCTGGCGACCGAGACCGACAACTCGGTCACGGTGGTCGATACCGACGTCGAGGCGCTCAACTGGCTGCAGGAACGGCTCGATATCCGTACGGTGACCGGCCTGGGCTCGCAGCCCAGCGTGCTCCAGGAGGCGGGTGCGGCCGATGCCGACATCCTGATCGCGGTGACGCATTCGGATGAAACCAACATGCTCGCCTGCCAGATCGCCTGGACGCTGTTCCACACGCCCACCAAGGTCGCGCGGATCCGGGTCACCGACTACCAGGATCACCCGGCGCTGTTCGACAACGCGGCGATCCCGGTCGACTTCATCATCAGCCCCGAACGGCTGATCAAGGACTACATCGCCCGGCTGATCCAGTACCCAGATGCCCTGCAGGTGCGCGAATTCGGCGACGGCAGGCTGCTGCTGATCGGCATGGAGGTCGACCGCGGCGGACCCATGGTGGGCGAGCCCATCCACCGCTTGCGTGATTTGCTGCCGGGCATCGAGGCGCGGGTGGCGGCAATCTACCGACACGAGACCTCGGTCCCCCCCGAGGGCGACACCCGCCTGCTGGCCGGCGACGAGGTGTTCTTCCTGGCCAGGAAGAGCGACATCCGCCGCGTGATGAGCGTGATGCGCCCGCTTGACAAGCCCTACAAGCGCATCATGATCGCCGGCGGCGGCAACATCGGCGGGGCGCTGGCCGGCAAGCTCGAGGACGATTACCAGGTCAAGCTGATTAGTCACAACCTGCGCCGAGCGCGCGAACTGTCGGCTTCCCTCGATCGCAGCATCGTGCTCTCGGGCAATGCCTCGGACACGGAGCTGCTCGAGGAAGAGAACATCGAGGACATGGACGTCTTCCTGGCCCTGACCAACGACGACGAGGACAACATCCTCGCCGCCATGCTGGCCAAGCGTCTCGGGGCGCGGCGGGCGATGTGCATCGTCAACCGCACCGAGTACGTTGACTTGATCGAGATGGGCAGCATCGACATTGCCCTCTCGCCTCACCAGATCACCATCGGCGAGGTGTTGACGCACCTGCGGCGTGGTGACGTGGTCAGCGTGTATTCCCTGCGCCGTGGCGCGGCCGAGGCGATCGAGATCATCGCCCGTGGCGACGAGAGCACCTCGCGGGTGGTCGGCCGGCGCATCGACGCGCTGAATCTGCCGCGCGGCACCACCATCGGCGCAATCCTGCGCGACGATGAAGTCCTGATTGCCCACCACGACACCGTGATCCGGTCGGATGACCACGTGGTGCTGTTCCTGACCGACAAGCGCCGCATCGGCGAAATCGAGCAGTTGTTCTCGGTCGGCTTCGGCTTTTTCTAGGGAAGATCTTCACGAATGTCATACCGCTCTGCGTGCCTTGAAGCGGGTAGATGCAAGGCGACCGTCCGCCGTGAAAGGGTGATTCCCTTTCCAAGGACGGCAACGCCGCAGATGCGCGGTTCAAGGCGCGCCCCGCGGGGCGTGGCGAGCCGCCCGTCCCCCGCGTTGCAATGTGTTGGTGAGGTCGCCGATACGCCGGCGACACGCGCCTTGATCACGAACGGCTCGCCACGCCAGAGCGGCATGGCATTCGTGCAGATCGTCCCTGATGTCGGCAGCGAGCTCCAATGCAATTTCTGATCGTCATCCGTATTCTCGGGATCCTCCTGATGGTCTTCGGCCTGACCTTCATCCCGCCGTGGCTGGTGGGCTGGGTCATGGGGGATACCAACCTCACGCCCTTTGTCCTGAGTTTCGTCATCAGCGTGACGCTCGGTGGCGTTCTCTGGGGGCTGACGCGCAACTACCGCCGTGAGATGAAGCTCCGCGACGGGCTGCTGATCGTGGTCTCGTTCTGGGTCGTGCTGGGCCTGATCGGCTCGACGCCGATCTACCTGCAGCCGGACCTGGGCCTGAGCTTTACCCAGGCGGTGTTCGAGTCGGTCTCGGGCATCACCACCACCGGCGCGACGGTGATCACGGGGCTCGACGAGTTGCCGCGCTCATTATTGTTCTACCGTCAGCAACTCCAATGGCTTGGCGGGTTGGGGATCATCGTGCTGGTGGTGGCCTTTCTGCCGCTGCTGGGCGTGGGCGGCATGCAGCTGTACAAGGGCGAGATGACCGGTCCGATCAAGGATTCGCGCCTGTCGGGCCGCATATCCGAGACCGCCAAGGTGCTCTGGCTGGTCTATACCGGCATCACGGTGCTCTGTGCGCTGGTCTACAAGATCGAGGGCATGAGCTGGTTCGATGCCGTCAGTCACTCCTTTACCACCGTGGCGACCGGCGGGTTCTCCACCCACGACGCAAGTTTCGGGTATTTCCAGAACCCGACCATGGAAGTCACGGCCATGGTCTTCATGATCCTCGGGGCGCTGCCGATGGCGCTGCACTTCATCGCGCTTCGGCATGGCTCGCTACGTGCCTACTGGCGCAGTGCCGAGGTGCGCTTTTTCCTCGGCTGGATGGCCGCGGTCGCGGCGATGGTGGTGGCGTTCTTTCTGGCCAACTGGCCGGAGGGCAGCTGGCTCGACACGGTGCGCCTGAACCTGTTCAACCTGGTTTCCTTCGCCACGACCACCGGCTACACCGCCACCGATCACACCGCCTACGGGCCGTTCCTGATGTTGCTGCTGGTGATGACCACCGTGATTGGTGGCTGTGCCGGCTCGACCACCGGCGGGATGAAATCGGTGCGCGTCATGTTGCTGGCCCGCCAGGGATTCCACGAGATACGCCGCCTGATCCATCCGCACGCGGTGTTCGTCATCCGCCTGAGCGGACGTCCACTCGACCCCAGTGTGATCAGTGCCGTGTGGGCCTTCTTCGCTGCCTGGATGTTTACCTTCCTGTTCTTCTTCTTCGCTATGCTGTTCACCGGCATGGACATCGAGTCGGCCCTGGGTGCGGTGCTCGCCACCCTGGCCAACCTCGGTCCGGGCATCGGCTCGGTGGCCAGCAATTTCGCCTCGGAGTCGGACACGGTGCTGTGGCTGGGCATGCTGGCGATGATCCTCGGGCGTCTCGAGATCTTCACCGTGTTGGCCATCCTGTTGCCGATGTTCTGGCGGCGATGAGCCCGAGCAGTGGCACCGTCGGGCCGCCGGTATTTCGTCGCCGACTGTTGGCCCCCCGATACTGGCCCACCTGGCTGGGGATCGGCCTGCTGCGCCTGCTGGCCGTGGGTGGGCACCCGCTGCGCCGCGGCGGGGCACGGGTGCTTGCCGGGCTTTACCGTCGTCTCAACCCGCGCCGGGTCGGTATCATCGCCACCAACCTGCGGCTGTGTTTCCCGCATCAGACTGCTGAGACCCGCGAGCAATGGCTGCGCCAGTATCTGGAACGGCACATGCTCGCGCTGCTGGATCTCGGCCGCATCCGTCGCGCAGCCCGCGGCGAGCTGACCCGCCAGACCGAGGTGGAGGGACAGGCGGTTCTCGACCGGCTGCGTGCCGAGCCCGGACTGATCCTGACCGTGCACAGCGTCGGGCTGGAATGGGCGGCGGCCATGCTGGCCGAGACGGTCGAGGGCTCGACCATCTACAAGCCCTTCGCCGACAACCCGGTGATCGACTGGTGGTTCGGCGGGATGCGCACCCGGCACGGCACCGAGGCGTTGCCGCGCGAGCGCGGCATGGGGCCGCACCTGCGCGCCCTGCGGTCGGGGCGGAGTTTCTTCTACATTGCCGACGAGGATCTGGGCGCCGAGCACAGCGTCTTCGCGCCGTTCTTCGGCGTGGAAAAGGCGACCTTGCCGCTGGCGGGCAAGCTGGCGCGGGCCAGCCGCCGGCCGGTCTATCCGGTGATCGGTCAGCTCGACGAGGTCACGGGACGGTACCGCTTGCGATTCCTCGAGCCGGTCGACTTGCCGGCGGGCAACGACCGCGAGGCGGCCACGGCGATCAACCGCGTGATCGAGGAGCTGGTGATCGATGACCCCGCCCAGCTGATGTGGTCGCTCAAGTACTTCAAGACCACGCCGCCGGGCGAGGATGATCGATACCGGGGCTGACCGGCTGACGCCTGTGCTCAGTCTTCCTGGCGCTGCTCGCGCCGCCGGACCCGCCCGCTGGCCTGGCGCCGGAAGCGCCGGTAGGTCCACTGGTACTGGTTAGGCTTTTCCCGCACGACCCGCTCGACCTCGCGGTTGAGGGCCGCGGCGGCCTCGACCGGGTCCTCGTGGTCGATGGGTTCGGTGACCGGCGCGTAGTGGATTTCGAAGCCGCGGGCATCGGGCAGCCGTTCGGCCCAGCCGGTGAAGGCGACCGCGCCGGTGCGACGAGTCAGCGTGCGGATCAGGGTCATGGTCAGCGCCGGCTGGCCGAAGAATGGCGCCATGACGCCCTCGCCGTGGCGCGGCGCCTGGTCGGGCAGGACGGCGACCAGCTCGCCGCGTTTGAGTGCGCGCAGCGCCTTGCGCACCCCGCCGAGGTTGGCCGGTGCCAGGGAGCCGCCGGTGCGGGCCCGGGCCTCGACCAACAGGCGTTCCATGGCCGGTTCCCGCGGTGGGCGGTACATGATGGTCGTCGGCACACGCGCCGCCGTGGCGAGCCCGCCGAGTTCCCAGTTGCCCATGTGCGGGGCAAGCAGGATCACGCCGCGGCCCGCCGCCAACGCCTGCTCGATCGCATCGAACCCCCGCCTCTCCACGATCACGGCCTCGATGTCGGCTGGCCCCCACCGCCAGGCCGGCGCGGTCTCGATCAAGCCCTTGCCGGTCTCGATCAGGGTGCGCCGCGCGATCGCCTCGCGCTCCGCCAAGTCCTTCTCGGGCAGGCAGCGGGCGAGGTTGTCCTCGACCGTCCGGCGCATCGAGCCGTGACTCATCCAGGCGAGCCGGCCAAGTCCGCTGCCGAGGCGCTGTGCCGCCCCCAGCGACAGCCAGCCCACCCCAGCCAGCACGGCGCGGGCGGCGCCGAGTCGCAGCCGGCCACGCCAGCGGTACCACGCCGTGTCTCGTCGCTTGCTCACGATTGAGCGGTCTCTTGCGGCGTATCTCGAGTTGATGCCTCGGTCGACCCCTGGGCCACATTGCGGGTCGATCTCCGCGTGGCGGCATGGGCCGTCGCGTGGGCGATCGCCCGGTCGGCCCCGTCGGCGACCAGCGGCGCGATGGCCGATCGGAGCGAGTGGAACAGCTGACCGTTGTCCCGCTCCTCGGTCGCGAGCAGCTGCTTGAAGTGCTCGCGCTGTGTGGGCATGGCAAAGCAGGCGGGGCAGTTGTCGTTGATCACCGGCAGCTCGAAGCGGCGAGCGAAGTCGACCAGGGCGGATTCGCGCACGTCCACCAGCGGGCGGATGATGCGCACGTCGCCGGCATCGTTGAGGTAATGCGCCTTCATGGTGTTGAGCTTGCCGCCGTGAAACGCGCTCATCATGAAGCTCTCGGCCAGATCGTCGAGGTGCTGGGCCAGTGCAAGCACGTTGAAGCCTTCCTCGCGGGCGAGCCGATAGATCAGCCCGCGCTTGAGTCGTGAGCAGAACGAGCAGTAGGAATCTCCGCTCATGTGGTCGTCGGCCAGCGCGACGATGTCTTCCTGCACCCGGTAGTGGCGTATGCCGAGGGTTTCGAGATAACCGCTGAGCGGTCCGGGGTCGAAACCGGGCACCATCGGGTCGACGGTGATCGCGGCGATCTCGAAATCGATCGGCGCACGCCGCTGGATATGCCGCAGGATGTGCAACAGCGAGAGCGAGTCCTTGCCCCCGGACAGCCCCAGCAGGACCCGGTCGCCGTGATGCAGCATCTGATAGTGCATCACGGCGCGGGCCACCTGTTTCTGCAGACCGCGGCCGGGTGTTGCCCAGCGCGCCTTGGGCGTGTCGGCGATATCGACGGGATCGTTCTTCAGGGTGACGGGCATGCGACGGCTCGACGGAGTCGTTGGTGACGGACGGCCATCTTACCAGTCGTGATCCGGTCGCGACGTGGTCGGGTCGCGCGGGGTTAGTCGTCGTAGATAGGGCGGCCTCGGTAGTAGCCGCGGATACGAGGGCCGGCTTCGCCGTATTCGGCCGGTTCGGCGGCAGTCGGGGGGTGGTCGAGCGAGGCGACGAGGCCCTGAACCGCCGGATCTTCGCTCGGCCGGGAGAGGCGCAGCAGGCGTTGCTCGACGCCGTAGCGAGACATGTCGACGGTGATCCCCATGTCCTTTTCCAGGGCGCGCTTGAGTTCGACCAGGCGTTGCATTCGCTCGCGTTGTGACATGAGGCTCTCCGGTGACGCATTCGTCTCGAGATAGCAATATCCACACCATGGGGGCGGCAGCCCGCGCGGGCGCGTCCCATCACCGATTTCCCCGTCGGCACGCACCGGCTTGGGGCGACCCCCATCTTGGGTGCGCGTTGATGAGGCGTTGCCGATTTGAACCGAGGTTCTCTAGACTGAACTCTCGCCATGTGGTCTGTTCGTCCACCGCAGCCAATCGAGGTCCGCCTGCATGCGTGCGCTCTATCCCCCGATCGAACCCCTGGTCAATCACAGCCTGCCGGTCGGCGACGGGCACGTCCTGCATGTAGAGGAATGCGGTCGACTGACCGGCCTGCCGGTGCTGTTCCTGCATGGCGGGCCGGGGGCGGGTTGCACCCCGATGCACCGGCGGTTCTTCGACCCCGACCGCTACCGCATCATCCTGCCGGACCAGCGCGGTGCGGGCCGCTCGACGCCGCATGCCGGGCTGGAGGCCAACACGACCGCCCACCTGATCGCGGATCTGGAAGTTCTGCGCGAAACGCTGGGCATCGACCGCTGGCTGGTCTTCGGTGGTTCCTGGGGCTCGACCCTGGCGCTGGCCTATGCCCAGGCCTACCCCGAGCGGGTGAGCGGGTTGATCCTGCGGGGCGTGTTTCTCTGTCGCCGGCAGGACATCCGCTGGTTCTACCAGGATGGAGCCTCGCATGTGTTCCCCGATTACTGGCGCGATTACCTCGAGCCGATCCCCGTCGACGAGCGGGATGACCTGGTCGCTGCCTATCACCGTCGACTCAATGGCGATGACCAGATCGCCCAATACCACGCAGCAAAGGCCTGGTCGGTGTGGGAAGGACGCTGCGCCACGCTGCGGCCCGAATCCGAGGTGGTGGACTACTTCGCCGATGCCCATCACGCCCTGTCGATCGCCCGGATCGAGAACCACTATTTCATGAACGATTCGTTCCTCGAGACGCCGCTGCTCGATGGCATGGATCGCCTTGCCGATATTCCGGGGCACATCGTCCACGGGCGCTACGACATGGTCTGTCCCGTCGATCAGGCCTTCGCGCTGCACGAGCGCTGGCCGAACGCCACGTTCGAGGTGATCGATGACGCCGGTCATGCCGCAAGCGAGGCGGGGATCGTCGATTCGCTGGTGCGTGCCACCGACCGGTTCGCCGACGAGGCGCGTTCATGATCGGCCTGATCCAGCGCGCGCGGCGGGGTGCCGTACGGGTGGATGACGAGGTGGTCGGCGAAATCGGGGTCGGGCTGGTCTGCCTGGTGGGGGTCGAGCAGGGCGATGGGCCGGCCCAGGCCGAGCGACTGGCCGAGCGGGTGCTCAACTACCGCGTGTTTCCTGACGAGGCCGGCCGGATGAACCTGTCCGTGCAGCAGGCCGTGGGCGGGGTGCTGGCCGTGCCGCAATTCACGCTGGCGGCGGACACCCGTCGCGGCAATCGACCCAGTTTCACCCCGGCCGCCGACCCCGATGTGGCGGAAGGGCTGTTCGGCGTCTTCGTCGACTCGCTGAGCCGCCGGCACCCCGGGGCGGTGGCGACCGGGCGTTTTGGTGCCGACATGCAGGTGGAGCTGGTTAATGACGGACCGGTGACCTTCTGGCTACAAGTGCCGCCGTCCGCTTGAGCGTGCCGGAAGCGGGCGCTGCGTCCCGCCGAGATAAAAACGTCAGGCACAAAAAAGGCCCGCCAATTGGCGGGCCTTGTCCTTCGGGCGGTTCAGTCTGCCTTAGGCAGCCTGGGTAGCCTCGTCGGTGTCACCGGTGTTGGAGGACCAAGAGATCTTGACCTCGTCACCCTTCTTACCCGGAACCTTGATGTTCAGGTAGGGGTTCTTGGAAACGGCTTCCGACAGGTTACCGTCCATGACTTCTTCGCCGTTGACTTCAACAACCAGCTTCTGGATGTAGTCAGCCGGGATCTTCTCGCCGGTGGACTTGTCTTCGCGGTTGCCAGACTCCATCGGGTGACGGATCAGGGCCTTCACGTCCAGGACGTCGCCGGCCGGAGAAATGCGCATGCGGATAGTAGACATAATCTATACCTCTTGGGTGTTATCTGTCTTTAATCAATGACTTCGGGTTCAGAGGCTGATTAGCCGCCGCAGCCACCGATGGTTACCTTGACTTCCTTGGACGCCTTGTACAGCTTGCCGCCAGCGTGAACTACGCCGGTTACGTCGTCGGTTTCGCCCATACGGATACGGGTGGAAACGAACGGGTTGGCGCCGGACAGGTCGAAGGAAGCGACCAGCGGGGTCGGGTTCTTCGATACGAAGATGGCGACCTTGTCGGAGTCGGCGATGCTGGACTCGACGGTGACCGGAACAACGGCGCCGTTCTCGGCGATGTCCGGGGCCTTGACGGTGATGTCGCCGGAATCGGCAACGTCAGAGGAACCGAACAGCTCGTTCAGGCCGTTGTCCATGCTCTCGGAATCGAAAGCCGCTTCCGGCCACTCGGCGGCCAGTACGGCACGCGGGGAAAGCAGGCCGGCACCAACGGCCAGACCAGCAGCACTGGCAGCGAGGCTGCCCTTCAGAAATACGCGACGCTTGGTTTGCATATCTTAACTCCTCGTTAATGTGTGGGTGTCCACGCCCCTAGTGAAGCATGGCCTGTGCCAGGTTTGTAACTGGTTGATTGGAAAAGAAAAGGGTGGATATTGGTCGATCGTTGCAAGTTGCAATCTGCAATTTTGATGCGCCGGGGATTGCAATGATTCCGGCTGTGATCGGCCGAATCCGGCGTGTTGATCACTTCTTGTCGTAGTTCTGCAGCTTGCGCCAGAGAGTCGATTTGTTGATGCCGAGGATGTTGGCGGTTTTTTCGCGGTTGCCCTCGGTGTGCTCCAGCGTTTTTTCGATGTAGCGACGCTCGAGTTCCTCGAGGGTCGGGAGGTCGGCGTCGATGCTGCTCGCCCCGGTATTGGCCGACGCCGGGGCCGTGTCTTCGCCGACCAGTTCCAGGTCGATCTCCTCGCTGTCGGACAGGGCTACGGCTCGCTCGATGGCGTTCTTGAGTTCGCGGACGTTGCCGGGCCAGGGATAATCGAGGATCGCGCGCTCGGCACGCTCGGTCAGGCGCTTGGCCGGTCGGCGGAATCGGCTGGCGAACTCGTCGATGAAGTGCTGCGCCAGGGCCGGGATGTCATCGCGTCGTTCGCGCAGCGGCGGCATCAGCAGACGCACCACGTTCAATCGGTGGTAGAGGTCGTGGCGGAACGTGCCTTCGCGCACCATGTCGGCGAGGTTGCGATTGCTCGCGACGATGAAGCGCACGTCGATGGGAATGGTCTGCACCCCGCCGACCCGGGTGATTTCCTGTTCCTGCACCACGCGCAGTAGCTTTGTCTGCATGGCATCCGAGATGTTGCCGATCTCGTCGAGAAAGACCGTGCCGCCACTGGCGACTTCCAGCAGGCCCGGCTTGGCCGTGTTCGCGCCGGTGAAGGCGCCCTTCTCGTGGCCGAAGAGTTCGTTTTCCAGCAGGGTGTCGGTGAGCGCGCCGCAGTCGATCACGATGTACGGCGTGCCGGCGAAGTCCGAGCGCTCGTGCGTGGCGCGCGCGGCCAGCTCCTTGCCCGAGCCGGATTCGCCCTCGATCATCACGTTGATGCGCACGTCGCGGATCTTGTCGATGATGTGATAGACCGCCTCGATGGCCTTCGATTGACCCAGCATCGCGCGTTCACCCGGTTCGGCCGCGGAGGGTGGTTGGACCGGCCCTTCGTCGAGCAGCCGGCGCACCAGGTCGATCAACTCTTCCGGGTCATAGGGCTTCTTGACGAAATCGCTGGCGCCGAGCCGCAGCGCCTGGATCGCGTTGTCGATGGTGGAGTAGCCGGTGATCAGGATCACTGGCAGTTCCGGCCATTCACCGCGCAGCCATTCCAGGAACTCCAGGCCGTTCATGCCCGGCATCTTGAGATCCGAGATCACCAGGTCGACCGGGTTTTCGGTCAGCCACGACTGGGCGGCCTCGACCGACTGAAAGCCGTGAACCGTCAGTCCCTCCGTGTGCGCGTAGCGCGTGAACAGGTCCGAGGTGCGTTCGTCGTCGTCGACGAAGGCGATGACCGGCGGGTTGTCGTTTTGCCTGGCTGTCGTCATGGCGTCGGTGTCGGTGGCGTGGGTTTCGAGGGGGTGGATGTCTCGGGCGGACGAATGACGCGTGGCCGTGCCTTGTGGCGCGGCAGCACGACGCGGGCAAGTACGCCGGTGGCGTCCTCGCCCAAATCACGCCGGTTTTCCAGCGTCAGTTCGCCGCCGTGGTACTGCACGATGCCCAGGCTGATCGACAGCCCGAGCCCCGTGCCGCGGTCGACCGCCTTGGTGGTAAAGAACGGGTCGAAGATCTGCTCGATCACCTCGGTCGGCAGGCCGCTTCCCTCGTCGCGGATCTCGATCCGGACGATTTCGTCGAGGCATTCGGCCTGGATCAGTATATGTCCACCGGTGGGGCTGGCGTGGATGGCGTTGCGCACCAGGTTGGCGACCACCTGTTCCATCTGGCCCGGATCGAATTCCGCCTCGCAGCGCGCGGTGGCACTCAGCAGGGCCAGGTGGACGTCGGCTTCCATGGCCTCCGGCTCCATGCGGTCGATCACTTCTTCTAGCCACTCTGCCAGCGCGACGGTCTCGTGTTCGGGGGGCAGTTGGCGGGCGAAGTTCATCACGCCGCGCACGATCCGGCTGGCGCGAAGCGCCTCGGCGCGCAGATCGCTCATGTCCTCGCGGATCCCGGGCTGGTCGGGCGGGAGCTGGCGCTCGACCAGCCGGGTGAGCGTGAGGATGTTGTTGAGCGGGTTGTTGATCTCGTGGCCGATGCCGGCAGCCATCTCGCCGATCGAGGCAAGCTTGGCCTGTTGCAGGGCCTTTCTCTCCGCACGGTCACGTCGACGAGCCTCTTCGGCGAGTTGGGTGGTCAGGTAGCGGAACGAGGCCTGAAGTTCGTGGACCTCGGTGGTGCGCGAGTCCACCGGGATCGGGCCGCCGCGGTCGCCATCGGCGAATCGCTTGAGGCTCTCGGACAGCCGGATGATTGGCCGGGAGAAGAAGCGTGCCCCAAGCCCGGCGAACAGCAGGCTCATCACCAGGGCCAGGAGGCCGAAGCCGAACAGGCTCAACCGGATGTCGCGAAACGGGGCGGTGGTGATGTCGGCCGGCAGCTTGAATGCCACGAACCATGAAGCAAGGCTGTGCGGGTAGGGGTGGTACTCCTGGTAGTAATAGCGGGTATCGCCATCCTCGCTGAGGTAGGAGCCGTTCGATTGCGCCACGGCCGTATCCCAGAACCTGCCGTCGTCGATCTGTCGGGCACCGGGGTAGTCTGCGTTGCCGCCGTTTTCGAACGGGCTGATGAAGCTGATGTCGCGTTGGTCGTCAAACAGCAGCAAGCCGTCGCGCGCCGGCGCACCCGGATTGTGTTCGATGATCATCACTTTGCCGTCCCGGGGGCGGGGTGAGAACGACAGGATCTGGTCGAGTTGCTCGCCGAAGGTGTTGACCACCACGTAGCCCGCGGTGCGGTCGTCGACGTTGCGCAGCGGGCGCACGGCATACAGGGTGCTCGGTTCGCGGCCGGGCAGGGCATCGCCGAAGGCCAGCGGCAGGGTCATGTAACTGATCTGGTCGGAGGACAGGGACTCCAACCGCCGGAGAAAGCGATCGTTGTCGAATTCCTCCTCGACGTAGTTGACCTGGCCGAGGCTGTCGAAGGAGGGTGAGGCGACCCGCCCGAGGGTCACCTTGATTACCGTGTTGCCGGCCGCGTCGAGAATGCGGATACTCCCCAGCCCCGGCACGGTGCGCTGCAGTCCGGCCAGAAAGCGGTTGGCATTGATGCGCATCGAGGTCAGCTCGGGGTGACGAATGCCCATGGACGACGCCATCAGGGCATTGAGCATCGTCTGGATTTCCTGCGACTGACCGATGCCCTCGACCACTTCGCGCTCGTAGCGCATCCGGTTGCTCATTTCGCTGATCAACGAATCGATGTTCTCGTCGATTTCGCGGCTGAATTCCTTCTGGAAACGCTGTTCGCTGTAGCTGGTCACGCCCCATACCAGGAGCACGAGCGGTACCAGGGTGGCGGTAAAGGTCCACAGGAAGATGTTGACCGGCAGACGCATGCGGGCGAGCCTCGGGTGCGTCCGGCCCGCGGGCCGGCGCATGGATTACGGTGAAGGTGACGCTATCACAAAGCATGATTGGACACAGTGGCTGGGCGAGCGCGCCGCGGCGGGGCTGACCCGCCGGTTGAGGGTTGCCGGCTCCCCGCAGGGGCCGCGCATGCGGATCGACGGGCGCGAGTATCTGGCCTTCTGCAGCAACGACTACCTCGGGCTGGCCAACGATCCGCGGCTGGCCGAGGCCATGCGCGAGGGTATCGACCGTTATGGGGTGGGTGCCGGTTCGGCACACCTGATCAACGGGCACTTCGAGCCTCATCAGCGGCTTGAGGATGAGCTGGCGAGCTGGCTCGACGTGGATGCCGCACGGCTCTTTTCCACCGGCTACATGGCGAACCTCGGCGTGGTCGGGGCCCTGATGGGGCGTGGCGACACCGTGATCGCCGACCGGCTCAATCACGCCTCGCTGGTCGACGCCGTGCAGCTCTCCGGTGCCCGCCTGTCCCGCTATCGCCACAACGATCTCGACGATCTCGAGGCCCGCCTCGCACGCGCCCGTGGCGAACGCATGATCCTCACCGACGGCGTGTTCTCCATGGACGGTGACGTAGCGCCGCTGGCCGAACTGGTCGAGTTGGCCGAGCGTTTCGATGCCTGGCTGGTGGTCGACGAGGCGCATGCCTTTGGCGTGCTCGGCCCGATGGGGCGGGGCAGTTTCGAGGCAGCGGGCCTGGTCCCCGGCGAACGGGTGCTGCGCGTGGGCACACTGGGCAAGGCCTTCGGCACGTCCGGGGCCTTCGTCGCCGGTGCCGCCGAGCCGCTGGTGGTGCTGCTGCAACGGGCGCGCACCTACCTGTTCACCACGGCGCAACCACCGGCCGTGGCCGAGGCCTCGCGCGCCGCGCTGGCGATCGTGCGCAACGAGGGCTGGCGCCGTGATCACCTGGCCGAGCTGGTGTGTCGGTTTCGCGCGGGCGTGGCTGATATCCATGGTCTTGAGCCGATGCCCTCAACCACCCCGATCCAGCCGTTGACGGTGGGTGAGGCGGACCGGGCGCTGGCCATCGCCGATCGGCTCGAATCGGCGGGGCTGCTGGTGCCGGCAATCCGCCCCCCGACCGTCCCGGTGGGCGGATCGCGTCTGCGGGTCACCTTGAGTGCCGCACACGAGCGGGCCGATCTGGAAGAACTTCTGTCGGCCTTGCGTGCATGCACTACTATCCCGTGACGGACCAGGGCATTTCTGCCCGGAGGTCGGGTGGGAACCAACCGGGTTTGTAGAGGTCACAGCGGGCGCCTGAAGCCCGCCAAGCGGCCGTTGCTGGCCGTCTGGTAAATTCAACCGGATCGCGAGCGGATCGAAAGCCGCCCGATTCCGGCGACCATCCAAGGAGAGATGAAGATGAAACACATGACGTTGATCGCCGCTGCCGCGAGCGTGTTGCTCGTTGCCGGCTGTGCGCAAAACCCTTATACCAGTGAGCAGGACAAGACGGCCAAGGGTGCGACCGTTGGCGCTGGCGCCGGCGCTATTCTCGGTAACGTGATTGCCGGCTCGGGCAACAAGACCGGCGGCACCCTGATCGGTGCTGCGGTGGGTGCCACCGTCGGTGGCTTGGTCGGCCGCCAGATGGACCAGCAGGAGCGCGAGTTGCGCCAGGAGATGGAGGGCACTGGTATCGATGTCCAGCGCCAGGGTGACACCATCCGCCTGCAGGCACCCGAGTCGATCACCTTCGACACCAACAGTGCCGACATCAAGCCGCAGTTCCGCTCCACGCTCGATCAGCTGGCCAACTCGCTGCAGCAGTACCCGAACACCGTGGTGCGCGTCGAGGGCCACACCGACTCGACCGGTTCGGCGAGCTACAACCAGGACCTGTCGCTCAACCGTGCCCAGAGCGTGACGAGCTACCTCTCTCGCTCCGGTGTTTCTGCCAGCCGCCTGCAGCCGGTCGGTTACGGCTTTAGTCGCCCGATCGCGACCAACGACACCGCTGAGGGTCGTGCGCAGAACCGGCGGGTCGAGATCCTGATCCTCCCTGCAGAGCAGCAGTAACCCGCAACGCCGATTTCGATGACGAAGGCCCCGGTCAGTCCGGGGCCTTTTTCTTGGGCGCATCAACGGGGACGGGTGGGTCGATCTGCGTGCCCCGCTCCAGTGACAGTCGGCTTGCCGTGCCGGCGGACAGCTCCAGCACATAACGCGCCGCTGCGTCGCTCGGGTAACCGGGGCAGGGATCGCGTCGGCAGGGCGGCACGGACTCGTGACGTTGCACCAGGCGCCAGTCGGCATCGAGATAGAGGATGTCGATGGCAAACGAGACGTTCTTCATCCAGAACGAGCGCGGTGCCTCGTCGGGGTAGATGAACAGCATGCCCTGGTTATCTGCCAGCGGGGGGCGGTGCATCAGTCCCCGCCGGCGGCTCGTCGGGGTGGTCGCCAGTTCGACCTGGAATCGCTCGCCGCCCAGCCACATTACCCGCTGGGTGCCGTCGTCGGACGACGGGCTGCCCCATGCCAGCCACGCGACCAGCAGCAACGCACCCAGCAGCAGGGTGGTCGTAAACGGGCGAGAGGTCAGTGTGCGCAGTGGCGTGGGCATGCGCGCATCATAGCGCCGAAAGGAGAACTGATCGCCCTGACGCGCCCGGCGGGCGCTGATAAGATATGCGGCCCGTATCTACACTGCCCAGGCCCCCATGACCCAACGTCCCGATGCCGAACAACGGCGCGCCGAAGCGCTCGATTACCACGCCAAGCCGCAGCCGGGGAAGATTGCCACGGCGATCACCAAGCCCACCGAGACGGCGCGCGACCTGGCGCTGGCCTATTCGCCGGGCGTGGCCGAGCCGGTGCGCGCGATTGCCGCCGATCCGGATGCCGCCTGGCAGTACACCGCCCGCGGCAATCTGGTGGCCGTGATCTCCGATGGCTCGGCGATCCTGGGGCTGGGCGATCTCGGGCCACTGGCATCCAAGCCGGTGATGGAGGGCAAGGGCGTGCTGTTCAAGCGATTTGCCGACATCGACGTGGTCGACCTGGAGGTCGAGGCAGAGAACCCTCAGGCCTTCATCGACACGGTGCGCCGGCTCGAGCCCTCCTTCGGTGGCATCAACCTCGAGGATATCTGCGCGCCGCGCTGCTTCGAGATCGAGGCCGCGCTGAGCGAGACGATGGACATCCCGGTCTTCCACGACGACCAGCACGGCACGGCGATCATCATCGCCGCCGGGCTGACCAACGCCCTGCGTCTGCAGGGCAAGCGCCTCGAGGAGGCGAAGCTCGTGCTGGTCGGGGCGGGCGCGGCCGGCACGGCCACCCTCAACCTGCTGCTCGACATGGGCCTCAAGCGCGAGAACCTGCTGGTCGTCGATCGCGTCGGCGTGCTGCACGAGGGGCTCGATGACCTGCCCGAGCATCATCGCCGTTTTGCCGCCAAGACCGAGGCGCGCACGCTCGCCGAGGCGCTGGTGGGCGCCGATGCCTTCGTCGGCCTGTCGGCCCCCAACCTGCTCAGCGAGGAGATGCTCGCCAGCATGGCGGACAAGCCGGTGGTCTTCGCGCTGGCCAACCCCGACCCGGAGATCCTGCCCGAATTGGCCCACCAGGTGCGCGATGACCTGATCATGGCCACGGGGCGCAGCGATTACCCCAACCAGGTCAACAACGTGCTGGCCTTCCCGTTCATCTTCCGCGGTGCGCTCGATTGCCGTGCCCGCCGGATCACGCCCAACATGAAGATCGCTTGCGTCGAGGCGCTGGCGGCACTCGCCCGCGAGGCCGTGCCCGAGTCGGTGCTCAAGGCCTACGATCTCGACATGATGGCCTTCGGGCCGGAGTACATCCTGCCCAAGCCGTTCGACCCGCGCCTGATCGAGCGTCTGCCGGCGGCGGTTGCCAAGGCCGCCGAGGCCGACGGCGTGGCGCGAACCCCTTACCGCCCGCATCCGATGCCGGGGGCCTGATGACCCAATCCCGAGCCTGGTTGATCGATGCCCACGCCCAGATCTGGCGGGCGTGGCACGTCTACGACAAGGGACGCACCGATCAAGCCGGTCGCCCGGTCAATGCGGTGCTCGGTTTTGCCGATTACCTGCTGGCGCTGCTGGAATCGACCTGGCTGCCCAACCAGCCGGCGCCGATCATCGCCGCGATTTTCGATGCCCCCTGTGGTCGTGGCCATCGCCAGGCGATCTATCCCGACTACAAGGGGCACCGCCCGCCCACGCCGGTCGATCTCAAGGAGCAATTCCCGCGTTGCCGCGAGCTGGCGGAGGCGGCGGGTTTCGGCGCGCTCGATCACGCCGGCTTCGAGGCCGACGACGTCATCGGCACCCTGGTCGGGCGGCTGCGCAGCCGCGAACGGGCCGTGACCATCGTCACCGGCGACAAGGATCTCGCCCAGCTGCTCGGTCCGGACGATCGCTGGTACAACCCGATGCGCGGCTCGGTGATGGCCTACGGTGACGTCGAGCGGCGCTTCGGCGTGCGCCCGGCGCAGATCGCCGACTGGCTGGCGCTCTCCGGCGACGTGGCCGACAACATTCCGGGCGTGCCCGGCATCGGTCCGCGCACCGCCGCCCGCCTGCTCAGGAAGCACGGCTGCATCGATGGTATCTACGAGAACCTGTCCGCCGTCTACGGCATGAAATTCCGCGGTGCGCCGCGCGCCCAGCGGCTGCTCCAGGAGAACGAGGCGCAGGTGCGCCTGTCGCGGCGGTTGACCGAGATTGTCTGCGACCTGCCGTTGGCCGAGACCCCGTCGCCGTGGCAGGGCATTGATCGCTCCGCGCTGGTTAGCCTTCTCGAGCAGGCCGGCGCCGACCCCGCCCAGATCGAGCGCTGGGAGGCCTGGGACGCCCCGCTCGTGCGTTCCGCCTGAGGCTCACCGCTATGGCCCTGCTCGCCTTCAACAAGCCGTTCGATTGCCTGTCCCAGTTCACGGCCGAGGCCAACAGCCCGGCGGCGACCCTCGCCGACTGGATCGACTTTCCCGGCGTCTATCCGGCCGGTCGCCTCGACCGAGACAGCGAGGGGCTGTTGCTGCTCACCGACGACGGACGCCTGCAGAACTGGCTGGCCGACCCACGCCACAAGCTCGCCAAGGTGTATCTCGCCCAGGTCGAGGGCGAGATCGACGAGGCGGCATTAATCGCCCTGCGCGCAGGCGTGACCCTCAAGGACGGCCCCACGCGCCCGGCGGGTGCCGAGCGAGTCGCCGAGCCCGACTGGCTCTGGCCGCGCGATCCGCCGGTGCGTTACCGCAAGAGCGTGCCGACGAGCTGGGTGCAGATCACCCTGCGCGAAGGGCGCAACCGTCAGGTGCGGCGCATGACCGCCCACGTCGGCTTTCCCACCCTGCGCCTGATCCGGGTAGCGATTGGTCCTTATCGGCTCGATGGTCTCGCCCCGGGCGAATGGCGTGAGCTGACCGCCTGACAGGCCGTAGCCCGGCGGTTGTGTCGCGATTACCCCGCCCCGCGAGTTTCCGAGCCGATTTGTCGGGTAAAACCCGTGTTTCTGCAATGGCTTACCCCGAATTGGCGGTCGGTTTCCGGCCCCTGTTTTGCGCCCGGGTCGATTATCCGGTAGATTGCGCGCTCCGCTCGGCGCGGCGGAGTGTCCGGAGTCGCTGGTTTGGTGTTTCAGAACAGTGACTTGCGGGATGACAGGTGAGCAAGAATACGGGGCGTGCCATGAATATCATGAAGCAGTTTGTGCTGGGTCGTCGGCTGGTGGGCGGCTGGGCGTTGGATCAGGGCGTCACGCTCGACGATGCGGCTGCCATCCGTCTGGCCGAGGCCTTGGCCGAACGTGACTGGCAGGCCCCGCGGGGCGCCGACGACCTCGACCTGTCCCTGCTCTCCTTCCTGGTCCTGGAGACGGCTCACCGCTACTACGTCCAGGCCGACAAGGCACTCAAGACCTGTCAGTCCGAGGAAGGGCGCACGCTCTTTCCCGCCGCAATGCTCCCCGAGCGGCTGGCCGATCTCGCCGCCACGCTGCGCTTCTACAACGAGGCGCCGGTGTTGGCCGAGTCCTTGCCGGTCAACGGGCTGGCGAGCCTGCAGAGCCTGACCAACACCCTGTTCGCGGTGATCGCCGCGCAGTTCCCCGAGCACATGGCCGAGGTGCACCCGCAGGCGATGCGCGCCGAGGTGGCCGAGGTGGTTCGCGCGGGTTTTGCGCGCACGGCCGCTCACGTGCCGGTCTACTCGCCCACGCATCTCGAGTTCATGGGCGCGGTCGACAAGACCCGCTGTATCTTTGCCCCGTCGGGCAAGTACTGGGGGGCGCGTGATTACGACCCGGCACGTGGCTTCGACGCCAACGTGCGCCAGTTCGGCGAGGACCTGTTCCGGTTCATGACGGTCGCGCACAAGGAAAAGTTCAAGGGATTGGCCTTCCGTCTGCCCGCCTCGTTCAGCAGCTCGATCGAGCGACTGGCCGAGACCACCGCGACATTGCTCGAAGGGCTCAACCGCATCGACCCGGCCGGGTCGGACTGCCTGCGCCGCGTGGATGACAAGGCTGGTTGGAAATTCGTGTGGGCGGGCGAGAGCATGTTCCTCACCGCCTTCGGCGTCTGCTATCCCGACGATCACCCGCGCAACCCCTACGGTTTCGATTACACCTACTTCTTCTTCCAGCCGGACTTCGTGCTGCGCAATCACCCCGGGCTGATCGATGGCAAGGAAGAGATCTCGCGTCAGCGCATCCTCGCCTCGTTCCGCAAGGACGGCATGGACTACGACAATGCCGGCAAGGAAGCGGAGCACGCCCGCTATCTCCGCCCGATGGCACCTGACGACCCGGCCGTGGCCTGGTGGGAATACCTGCCTGCACGGCAGGTGATCGAGGAGCCGTTGCCGGCGGCGGTCTAACCCGCAAACGACTCCCCTCCTACGGTTGGGTTTCGCCTTAGTCCACTCGCGACAGCAGGGCGGCGCGCAGCTTGTCCGACAGCGGCGGTTCGGCCAGCCAGATACCAAAGTAGGCCCGTGCCAGTTCGCGGTCGTTCGATTCGAAGCGGGTCTCGTCGTTGAGGCTCAGGGTCAGGCGTTGTGCCTCGGGGTCCCAGTCGAGTCGGTAGCGATCGTCGTCGGTCACGTCGATCATCGCGTTCTGGATCGCGTCGATCTTCGGCCGCAGCCGCTCGCGTTCCCCGCCCGCGTACTGCTCGTCCAGCGCCACCCAGGTTGCCTTGCGGATATCCTCGACGCCCACGTCACGGTGGTACTCGAGGATCAGGCTCATGGGCACCTCGGCGTTGACGATGGCGTTCTCGTTGGCCTCGGCCGGTGCGTAGAGCGCCGCGTCGTAGACATCCCAGATCATGTAGCTCGCCGTGCCCGAGCCCTGCAGCACCAGCGCGGTGCCGGCGAGTTCGCTCTGTGGGGTGAAGGCGTCGGCCCATGCCGTTGCATTGCCCGTCGCTCCACCAAGCATTAATGCCAGGCCCGCACCCAGCAGGGCCGTGCGGCGGCTCACGATGCGCCTCCGTCCGGATCGCTCTTGGTGAAGAACAGCGTGACCTCGCCGACGCGGATGCCGAATTTCTTCACCGTCGCGCGGTTGATCACCACGTTCTCGCTGCGACGGATCATCCAGTCGTCGAAGGCCACGTCGATGCTCGAGTCGCCGTAGGGCAGGCGCAGCACGTAGCGCCAGTTGAGCGCCTGGCCCACCTCGTGGCCCTCGGCGGTACCGACGATGTCGCCGGCCCGCCCCACATAGCGGCCCTCGCCGGTGGGCGTGATGCGCCAGGTGCGCTGGTCGGTCTCGCCGTCGTCGTAGACGAAATCCTCGTCGAGCACGAATTCCTCGTCTTCCCAGTAGCCGTCGATCTCGACGCGGAACTGGCGCTTGATCTCGCCGCCGCGGCTCTCGAAGATGCCGTGCGCCCAGGTCTGGCCCTCGAAGTACTCGGTAAGGTCGAAGGCGGGCGTGGTGCCCTGGAATTGCTCGAGTTTCATGCTGCTGCATCCCGTGAGTAGCAGGGTGAGGGCGAGCGCGCTCGCCACGGTGAAGCGTCGGATCATGGGGTGGTTCCTCGCAGGGTGGTTTCCGGCAGATGCGATTCGGTGTCGGTCAGCTGGCGGAAGACCAGCCAGGCGGCAGCGAGCTTGAAGATGACCGGCAGCGCGCCGTAGGTGACGGCCAGGGCGGTGGTGTCGCTGTCGCCGGCCTCGAAGCCGGCTAGTGCCAGCACGCCGTAGCCCACGCCGACGGCCACCGCCAGCGCAAGCTTGGTGGCCAGCCCCAGCAGGCCGAAGAACAGCCCGGCGCGATCGCCGCCGCCATCGTCGCTGTCGATCCCGGCGATGTCGGCCTGGATCGAGGCCGGCAGCGCCATGTCGGCACCGAGGCTCAGGCCCGAGACCGCGCAGATCAGGGCAAACCAGACCACATCCCCGCTGCCCAGCCACGGGGCGAACGAGAAGCTGATCGCGGCGAGCAGGATCGAGGCACCCCAGGCGCGGCGCTTGCCGATCCGCCGGGCGACGGCAGTCCAGACCGGCAGCGCGGCGATGCCGGCACCGAAGTACAGCAACAGCAGCCAGCCGAGCCGGTCCTGGGCGCCGAGCCGGTCGGCGACGAACATGAGAAATAGCGCGGCGGGGATGCCATTGGCCAGGTTGTTGAGGAAATAGCCGCCCAACAGGCCGCGCAGGCGGCGGTTGTGTTTCAACAGCGGCCAGCCGTGACGCCAGTCGACCAGCGGGCGATGCACGGCTGGCTCGGGAGTGGTCGCCGCCATCAAGAGGAAGCCTGCCGGCAGCAGGATCGCCATCAGCCAGAACACGGCGGCGAGCACGTCCGCCGGGGCCTCGCTGCCCAGCAGGATCGGCAGGGCGGCGGCGAGCACGGTGCCCACCAGGGCCAGCCCCTCGCGGCCGGCTGCCAGGCGGGTGCGCCCGTGCGGGGTCGGGTCGGCCTCCGCGCCCAGGCTGGTGTAGGGCAGCTGGATCATCGTCCAGCCGAGAAACGCCGCCAGGCCCCACAGGTAGAGATACCAGAGCCCGACGTCGTCGCCCGGGCGCAGCAGGAACCACAGCGAGGCGATCAGCAGCGGCATCCCGGCGCCCATCAGCCACTTGCGCCGATGGCGGCCGGGGATGCGGTCGGACAGGTAGCCGACCACCGGGTCGGTGATCACGTCCCACAGTCGGGTGAGCATCAGCGCTGTGCCGACGGCGGCCAATCCCAGCCCCAGTTCGTTGGCGTAGAACGGCGGCAGGTAGACGTACAGCGGGATGCCCATCAACGCCAGCGGCAGGCCGGGCGTGCCGTAGGCGAGCACCTGCCACAGGGTCAGTCGTGGCGTTGTGCTCGCGGCCGGGTTCATGGGCGTTCCAGGATGACCTGGGCGACGTTGATCCGGCCGGCGAGAAAGCCCGCCTCGCAATAGGCGAGATAGTAGCGCCAGGTCTGGCGGAAACGGTGGTCGAAGCCCAGGGTTTCCAGTTCGTCCTCGACCGCGTCGAAGCGTTCGCGCCATCGGGCGAGCGTGCGGGCGTAATCGTGACCAAACAGGGCAGTCTCGCGCACGGTCAGCCCGGCGGCCGTCGCCCCGGCCTCGAAGCGCTCGACCGAGGGCAGCATCCCGCCGGGGAAGATGTAGAGCTGGATGAAGTCGGGCTCGCGGCGGTAGCCCTCGAACGCGTCCTCGTCGATGGTGATGACCTGGATGGCGGCGCGGCCGCCGGGCTTGAGCCGGTCATGCACGGTCTGGAAGAACGTCGGCCAGTAGCGCTCGCCGACAGCCTCGAACATCTCGATCGAGACGATGTGATCGAACTGGCCGCCCTGGTCGCGGTAATCGGTCAGGTGCAGGCGGGCGCGGTCATCGAGGTCGGCGGCGGCGAGCCGGTCGCGGCCGTAGGCGAGCTGTTCGGTGGACAGGGTCAGCCCGTCGAGGCGCAGCCCACGATGGGCAGCGGTCTCGGCCAGCCCGCCCCAGCCGCAACCGATCTCCAGCAGCCGGTCTCCCGGACGGGCGTCAAGCCGATCGATCAGCCGGTCGTACTTGCGTTGCTGGGCGGTGGCCAGCGACTCGTCGGGCTCGGCGAACAGGGCCGCGGAGTAGGTCATCGACTCGTCGAGCCATAGCCGATAGAAGTCGTTGCCCAGATCGTAGTGCGCGGCGATATTGCGCCGGCTGCCGCGGCGATGATTGGCCCGCAGCGCATGCTGGATGCGATGACCGAGCCGGGCCCAAAAGCCGGGGCGCAGCTCGTGGCCGATCGCCTCGAAGTTGCGCGCGCCGATCTCGAGCAGGCCGGTCAGGTCATCAGTGGTGAAGTCCCCCTCGATGAAGCCCTCGGCGATTCCGATGTCACCCAGGCGGGCGATCCGGGACAGCAGCCGCGTGGGGTGATGCAGATGCACGCTTGCCGACAGCTCGGGCTGCTCGGCACCGATGCACTCGGCAACTCCACCGTCGTCGGTGGTCACCCGGAGTCGGCCGATGCGGATATTGGAGAGGAAGTGACCGACCCAGCGGGCGCCCAGCGGCAGGGCGTGTTCGGCCGGCCGCTCGCGGGCGGTCGAGTCCGAGACCGGGCTCAGGTTTCGTGTCTGGACGATGGGCATGAGCTGACCTCCGATGCCGGTGGTGGTGGGCTCTTGTGGAAACGCCCACCCTTGAGCCAGATTTTCAGGGCCTGCCAGTGGATCAGGCCGATCACCTTGACGGTGAGAAACGGGATGCGCAGGGCCTCGAGCATCAGTCGACGATCGGTGAGCTCGCGACGTTGCGCGTTGTGGGTGGCGACCAGCGTCAGGGTTTCCTCGCCATCCGGGTCGAGTTCGGTCTCGCGGATCGAGACCCCCAGCCGCTTGCCGGGGCGCGAGAGCCGGAAGTGGTAGCGCATGTTCATGGGCAGGAACGGCGAGACGTGGAACACCTTGTCGGCCTGCGCGCGGAAGGGGCTTTCCAGCGGGCGGCCGTGATCGTGCAGAAAATAGTGGTGGTGCCCGCCGAAGGTGTTGCTGACCTCGCAGTCGATCGCGACCAGCTCGCCGGCCCGGTCGTGGCAATACCAGACGGTCAGCGGGTTGAACTGGTAGCCGAGCACCCGCGGGTAGGCCGAGACTAGGATCTTGCCGCCCTCGATATCGATGCCCTGGGCGCGGGCGGTGGCCGCGATCCAGTCGCGCAGCCGCATGTCGCGGCGCGGGCCGTGATCGCGGTCGTGGATCGAGAACAGGTTGAAACGGTTATGCGACAGCAGGCGCTGACCGGGGAAGCCGGCCTCGAGGTCATCGAGATCGACCAGCAGCGAGAACACGCGATAGCGGAAGCGATAGCGGGCCCGCGTGAACCGCTGGTGCATCACCCAACCCTGGTAGAGCGCCGAGGTCACGCCGCCTCCATTCCAAGGTCGTTGGGGGGAATGTCTTCCCAGGGAATCGCCGTGCCGAACTGCCGGGCGACGGCCACGGCCGAGGCCAGACCGTCTTCGTGGAACCCATACCCCGTCCAGGCGCCGGCATAGAAGGTGCGTCGATGGCCCTGCAGGGCAGGTAGTCCGGCCTGGGCGGCCACGGCCCGGGCGTCGAAGACCGGGTGGTGGTAGGTGATCTCGCGCTCGACGAGTGACTCGCGGGGCGGCTCGAAGGGGTTGAGGGTCACCAGCCAGTCGTGGGCCGCGTCCAGTTGCTGCAGGTGGTTCATCCAGTAGGTCACGGCCACGGCCCGTTCACCGTCGGCATCACGTCGGCCCAGGTAGTTCCAGCTCGACCAGACCTGGCGTCGGCGGGGCATCAGGCTCGTGTCGCGATGCAGGAAGGCGCGGTTTTCCTGAAAGCGGAACGCGCCAAGCACGCCGGCCTCTGCTGCATCCGGTCGGTCGAGCGTGGCGAGCGTCTCGTCGGCATGGCCTGCCATCACCACCGCATCGAAGCGTCGATCGTACTCGGGCAGCGTGACGCCGGTTTCGTCGCGCTCGATGCGATTGACCGGGTGCGAGGTCAGTGCCTCGAAGCGCCGTTCGGCCAGCATCCGGTCGACGTAGCGTCGCGAGCCGCCCGGTACCGTTTCCCATTGCGGGCGATCCTGCACGTTCATCAGGCCGTGGTTGTCGAAAAACTGCAGGAAACTTCGTGCCGGGAACGCACGCATCTGCCGGGTCGGGCAGGACCAGATTGCCGCGGCCATGGGTAGGAGGTAATCCTCGGCCAGTCGTGGCGAGAAGCGATGCTGCTCGAGGAACTGGCCCAGGGAGAGCGTACCGAGCGAATTGCCGGCAAGCGCGGCCTTGCCCAGCCGGTTGAAGCGCAGGATCTCGGCGACCATGCGCAGGAAGCTGGGTCGCAGCAGGTTGCGGCGTTGGGCAAACAGGGTATTGAGGTTGTCGCCGCTGTACTCCAGCCGGCCGCCGTCCATGCTCATGCCGAACGACATGTCGGTGGGCTGGGTTTCGATATCGAGTGACTCGAACAGGCCGAACAGGTGCGGGTAGTTGGGTCGATTGCAGACGATGAAGCCGCTGTCGACCGCGATGCCCCCACCTCGGCCGTCGTCGACCAGGTGGGTGTGGGTATGCCCGCCGATGTAGTCGTTCTTCTCGAGCAGCGTGACGCGATGCTGCTGGCCCAGCAGCCAGGCAGTACCCAACCCGGCGATGCCCGAGCCGATCACGGCGATCTCGAGCGGTCGGTCGGCTGGCTGTGAAAACGGCAGGGTCTGGGTCACTCGCGGCTCCGGGGTTCGGCAGAATACCCGTTGAGTGTATAACCGCTGTACAGGTTTTGCATAAAAATTTGCGCCGCCATGTTTCGACTCGTTTTCCGGTTTCAACACGAACGGTGTTCTGCCCCCGATCCCGGGTCGGATGCGGGTGTTCCCCGTCGTGATCGGAGCGCCTTGCGCGATCGTCTGCGGCAGGCGGCGGCATCGCCGTGCGAGGAAATTGCAGGACTGACTCCCCGCTCGTCCCCTGCTGGTCGTGCTCGGCGATCAGCGCAATACCGACAGCGCCCTGTTCGACGACGCTGATCCGGCACGTGATGTCATCGGGATGGCGGAGGTGCTCGGCGAGGTGACCGATGTCTGGTCACACCAGTCGCCCACGACCCCGAAAAATCCCTGCATTTTTCATGGACTTGTGCGCGTCGCCACGCCCGATTTAGGTAGCCTTTGTATCGGCTTTCTGGGATAATGGCGCGTTGGAACGCGACATAATTTGTGCGCTTTTCCCGCCGCCTAACCGAGCCGCCCCATTCCCGGAGCGGCTTGATCTCGACCGGAGCCCCCGGCCCATGCCCGAGCTCAACGCCATTCGACTGATTCGCCGCAAGGCGATGCTGCTTGCGGTGCTGGGTATCCTCGTCAGCGGTGTTCTCGTGGCGTTGGTCACCGCGGTGCCCATCTACCAGTCCGCGCGCGAGGGGCTGGAGCGCAGCACGTTGATGGGCATCCAGGCACAGGGCGCGGCACTCAACAACCTAGTGCAGCGTTACGAAGGCATTGCCCGCCAGGTCACCAGTCGCACCGAGATCCGCCATCGGCTCGAGTCCTACGTCCAGGGGGAGATGTCGATCGAGTCCCTGACGGCTTACACCGCGCCGCGACTGGCCGATGCGCTGGGGACGTCGCCGGCGCTGGTCGGCATCAAGCGGCTTGGCCCGTTCGGCGAGGTAATCGTCGACGAGGGCGTGACGGCCGAGGTGCCCGGGCACTCGATTTTCGATGAGCTGGATGGCGTGCAGAGCCGGCTGGTGCAGTTCGAGGATCGCATTATCTGGCGGACCGCGGCGCCCATCCTCGGAAATGCCGGTGAGCGACTGGGCACCGACGTGCTGTTCTTCGAGGTGGGCGGCCTGGTCGAGTTGCTCGAGCGGGCACGCACCCTGGAACCTTCGGCGCGGGGCTTTCTGCTCGATCACCGCGAGAAACGCCTGGTGGGCGTGAACGCCGACGCCACCGGGCTGGAGATGGAACAACCGCGCGAGACGATCGCCGGGGACCTGGCGCGTATCGACCCGACTGGTCCCGGTGTGGTCTGGCCCGAACTCGATGGCGAGACGCGGGTGCTGTTCTACACGCCGGTTGGCGGTGGGCGCTGCCTGCTGCTGATCGACGCGGGTTTCTGGAGCTTCTATCAGCCGGTAGTCACCCGATTGCTCTGGCCGTTGGGTCTGGTCTTCCTGTTGTTGCCGATCGTCGCCCTGCTGGCGGCGCGGGCGTTGCGCCCCGTGTTGCGGCGTTTGTCGAATCAGGCCGAGGAGTTGGAGCGCTCGGCCGGGGAATTGCGCCTGGCGGCCAGCGTGTTCGAAGGCACTGGCGAGGCGATCATGATCACCTCGCCCAATCACCGCATCCTGCGCGTCAATCCCGCGTTCACCCGCATCACCGGTTTTGCCGCCGACGAGGTGATGGGCCGTCCGATGTCGGACCTGTTTCAGTTGGATGAAAAGGAAAGAGAGCAGTTGGACCGGATCTGCCAGCGCTTGAATCTCGAGCATGGTTGGCAGGGCGAGCTCGACTATCGCAACCGCCGGGGCGAGCGCCTGACCGCGTTACAGACGATCAGCAAGGTCACCGACGAGCATGGCCGCGTCAGCCATTTCATCCATATCTTCAACGACATCACCGAGACCAAGGCGGCCGAGCTCCAGATTCGTCACCAGGCCCATCACGACTCGCTCACCGATCTTCCCAACCGCGCCTCGCTCAAGTACCGGATCGGCGAGGCGGTGGCCCGGGCACGGCAGGACGAGACGCGCCTGGCGGTGCTGTTCCTCGACCTCGACTACTTCAAGGAGGTCAACGACCGTCTGGGTCATGCGGTCGGTGACCAATTACTGCGCGAGGTATCCGAACGACTGCAGCGTCTGCTGCGCCACGAGGACACCGTGGGGCGCCTGGGCGGGGACGAGTTCCTGATCTTGCTGGAGGGGTTGCCCGCGCCACGGTTTGCCGGCCAGGTGGCGGCCAAGGTGATCGAGGTGCTGACCCAGCCGTTCGACCTCGATGGCGAGGAGGTCTCGATCGGGGTGTCGATCGGGATCGCGGTCTTTCCCGAGCTGGGTGGGGACGTCGAGGCGTTGGTCAACCACGCCGATGCGGCCATGTACGAGGCCAAGGCCGCCGGGCGGGACACATTCCGCTACTTCGACGGGGCGATGGGCGAGGTGGCGCCGCGGGAAGGAGGGCGCCGCCCGTCCTGATCTACCTTCCCCGGCGCGGTGCGATCCGGTCCAGCCCGGGGCGGCCAAGAAAAAGCCCCCGCGGCAACGTGCCGGCGGGGGCTTTTTTCGTTCGGGTGTCCGGGAACGCTTACGCGTCGCGTTCCTGGATCAGGCGATGGATGCGCGGGGTCAGGATCAGGTCCATCGCGTAGCTCATCTTGCCGCCCGGCACCACGATGGTGTTGTAGCGGGACATGAACGAGTTCGGGATCATCTGCAGCAGGTACGGGAAGTCGACACCGAACTCGTCCGGATCACGGAAGCGGATCACGACCACGCTCTCGTCCGGCGTCGGGATGTCGCGCGCGATGAACGGGTTGGAGGTGTCGACGGTCGGCACGCGCTGGAAGTTGACGTCGGTCTGCGAGAACTGCGGGGTGATGTAGTTCACGTAGTCCGGCATGCGGCGCAGGATGGTGTCGACGATCTTCTCGGCGGAATAGCCGCGCTCGGCGTTGTCGCGGAAGATCTTCTGGATCCACTCGAGGTTAACGATCGGCACGACGCCGACGCCCAGATCGACGTGCTGGGCGACGTCGACGTCATCGGTCTTCACCAGGCCGTGCAGGCCTTCGTAGAACAGCAGGTCGGAACCGGCCGGGATGTCTTCCCAGGGGGTGAACTCGCCCGGACCCAGGTTTGTGTTCAGGCGCGCATTGTGCTCGGCGGCTTCCTCGTCGCTGTGCAGGTAGTAGCGCTTCTTGCCGGAGCCAGACTCGCCGTAGCTCTTGAACAGCTCGCCCAGCTTGTCGAAGTGGTTGGCGTTCGGGCCGAAGTGCGAGAAGAAGTTATTGCCCTTCTCGGCCTCGGCGGCCATGCGCTCGCGCATGTCCTTGCGGTTGAGTGCGTGGAAGCTGTCGCCCTCGATCACGACCGGCGAGATGCTCTCGCGGCGAAAGATATGGTTGAAGGCACTCTTGACGGTGGACGTGCCGGCGCCGGACGAGCCGGTAACCGCGACAACGGGATGCTTCTTGGACATGGTCCCTCCTGTTGGAAAGCAATAAAAACGAAACGTGGAAAAGCGGCGGAATCGGGTCGTTTCGACCGGGGAGGAGCGCGTTTCTGGTGCGCGCGACTCGACTCACTCGGCAAACGAAAGCCCACGATAATAGGGGTTTAGCCGGTCGGGAACAAGTTGGCAGGCTACCGGGGCTGGCCTGCTGCGCCGGCGTGCCGGCCGGTTTCCAGCCCCGGTAAGGGGTTGTGTCTGCCGCGTTCAGCGGCGGCGATAGAGCAGATCGAAGACCTGGTGGCCACGTTCCTCGCCGCGTCGCTCGAACTTGGTGCGCGGGCGCCAGTCGGGCCGGGCATTCTCGCCGCTGCCCTCGTGTTCGGCCACGAACGCCGGGTGGGCATCGAGCACCTCGCGCATGTGCTCGGCGTATTCGGCCCAGTCGGTCGCCAGGTGCCACAGTCCATCGGGCTTGAGGCGAGTGGCGACCAGGTCGGCGAACGCCGTCTGCACGATGCGGCGCTTGTGGTGGCGCTTCTTGTGCCAGGGGTCCGGGAAGTAGAGCAGCAGCCGGTCGAGGCTTTCCTCGGGCACTCGCTGCTCGACGAACGGCACGGCATCGCCGCAGACGGCCTTGAGGTTGGTCAGGCCGAAGTGCTCGATGCCGTTGAGCAGGTGGCCCACGCCCGGGCGGTGGACCTCGATGCCGATGAAGTCGCCGTCGGGGTCCTTGGCGGCCATCTCGACCAGGCTGTCGCCGTTGCCGAAACCGATCTCCAGGGTCAACGGTGCCTGTCGGCCGAACAATTCGGCCGGGTCGATCCGCGGGCCTTCCGGCTCGATCAGGTATTTCGGTCCCAGCTCGTTGAGTGCCCGCTGCTGGCCCGGCGTGAGTCGGCCCTCGCGGCGGATGAACGAGCGGATGCGCCGCCGGATGCCGTCACTCTTTTCGGTCGTTTCACTCATGGGATCAGAAGAACAGGCCGTCGACGGGCGAGGAGGCGCTCGCAAAGCGCTTTCGGGGCATGCGCCCGGCGAGGAATGCCTCGCGTCCGGCCTCGATGGCCTTCTTCATCGCCGAGGCCATCAGCACCGGGTTCTTCGCGTGGGCGATGGCGCTGTTCATCAGCACGCCGTCGCAGCCGAGCTCCATCGCCACGGCCGCATCCGAGGCGGTGCCGACGCCGGCATCGACGATGATCGGTACCTCGGCGTTCTCGATGATGGTCATCAGGTTGTACTTGTTCTGGATGCCGAGCCCTGAGCCGATCGGGGCGGCCAGCGGCATGACCGCCACGCAGCCGATCTCCTCGAGCCGTTTGGCGACGATCGGGTCGTCGGAGGTGTAGACCATCACCTCGAAGCCGTCCTCGACCAGGGTCTCGGCGGCGAGCAGGGTATTGGTGATGTCCGGGTAGAGGGTCTTCTCGTCGCCGAGCACCTCGAGCTTGACCAGGTTGTGGCCGTCGAGGAGTTCGCGCGCCAGGCGGCAGGTGCGCACTGCCTCGGTGGCGGTGTAGCAGCCGGCGGTGTTGGGCAGGATGGTGAAGCGCTCCGGCGGCAGGACGTCGAGCAGGTTGGGCTCGTCCGGATTCTGGCCGATGTTGCTGCGACGGATCGCCACGGTGACGACTTCGGCCCCGGCGGCCTCGGTGGCCTCGCGGGTCTCGGTCATGTCCTTGTACTTGCCGGTACCAGTCAGCAGGCGCGAGGAGAAGCGGCGGCTGCCGACGATCAGCGGCTGGTCGGCCGTCAGGCTGGATTCGGGACGGTTGTCAGTCATGGGCTTGGTTTCGATTGCGTGTGATGTAGGGGTGGCGGTCAATGCCGGGCGCCGGCCCGGTGGCTGCCGCCCTCGATGGTGTCGTGCGGGTCGAGGCTCAAGGCCAGGCCGTCGATCGTCAGCGGATCGTGCAGGTGCTTGAGCTTGATTACGGTGAGCACCAGGCTGCCCGAGTCGTCCGGCAGCGGGGCGCTGCGCACCACTTCGCCGGCGGTCTCGTCCTTGTCGTTGTGGATCGGCGTGCCGGGTGCCGGCGGGGCGAGCCCGAGCACGTGGCCTGCAAACAGGCGCCGATTGGGCTTGCCCAGGTAATGCATCCGGGCAATGACTTCCTGACCCGGATAACAGCCCTTCTTCAGGCTGAATGCCTCGAGCTCGTCGAGGTTGATCCATTGCGGCACGAAGTGCTCGGCAGTCTCGCTGGTGACCTCGGGGAGGCGGTCCTCGATTTCGGCGCGCTCCCAGTGATCGGTCGAGACGATCGCCGTGGCGTCGGTCGCGGAGCGCACCATGGCTTCCAGATCGCTGGCCGGGCCATGGACGGCGATGCGCACGCCGTTGTTCGCGTGCTGCTCTTCGCGCAGGAACAGCCGGCCCTGTGCATCGACGACGGCGGGCCAGCGGCCGGGAGCCGGCTGGGTCTTGCTCAGGCGTTCGATCGCCTCGCAGGCAGCGGCATCATCGAACGGGCAACTCATCGACTTGGCGTCTCCTGGCCAGATCAGCCCGAGTGCGGTCTGGTCCTCGGCCAGCGACAACTGCACGTCGCGTCGCAGGACGTACATCTGCAGGCGCTTGAGCAGGCCAGGAGCGAGTTCGGCGCGCGTGACCAGACGGAATCCGTCCTCGTGCGCGGCGATGCGCATCAAGCCCAGAGCCCGGCCCTTCGCGCTGCAAAACGCGGAGAAGGAGGCCGCCTCGTCGCTCAGTGCGTTGATGTCCTGCGTGAGTATCGCGTGCAGGAACGCCTGTGCCTCCGAGCCGGCGACCTCGATCACTCGACGTTCGGGCAGGTCGGTCAGCAGGATCGCACCGGCGGCCGGGCTGTCGCTCGGCTGCATCAGGTCGTGCCAGGTTGTGTCGGTCGCGTCGGACATTGGCGAGTTCGGGGTCATAATGATCGGGGGGCAAGGATAGCATCACCCCCCGCGGCTTGGCTTGGATGGAAGGGCGCCCATGGAACGGGTATCGGAAGGATTGAGTGAATCGCTTGTTGCCGACCGCTGGTTGCTGGCGGCCTGGGTTGGGTTGGTGCTGGCCGCCTGGCTGGCGGCGAGCCTGGTCGTCTGGCAGGCACCCCGGCCGGTCGGGGTGCACACGCCGCCATTGGAATGGCTGTGGCGTTCGGCGGCCTGGCTGGTGGTCTCGGGCTGGTTGTGGCGTTGGCTTCGTCATCGCCCCCCGGGCTTTGCCATCGAGGGGCGACTGGCCTGGTCAGCCGGTCGTGCGGAGGTGCTGCTGCCCGACGGGGAGTCGATACGCGGGGAGACGCGCGTGCTGTGGCAAGGCCCGTTGTTGGTCGGGGTAACTCTCGATGATTCCGCTGCCGGGCGGTTCACCCTCTGGCTCACGCCGTGGCGGCTGGGGCGGCGCGGCTGGTGGCGGTTGCAGCGCTTTTTGACGTTGGGGTCGCCGTGATCAGTCGCTCGAGTCGGGTTGCCGCAGGCGGCCGTCCAGTTCGAGGATCTGCTCGCGCAGGGCCTCGGGCGAGCGATCGTTGACCAGCTCGAAATCGGCGATCGCCCGGCGGGCGCGGTCATCGACCTGGGCGGCGATCAGTTGCTCGGCTTGCCCGGCATCGATCCCCGGGCGGGCGGCCAGTCGCTCGCGCCGCAGCGCAGGCGGGGCGGTCAGGGTGATCACGGCGTCGAGCCAGTCGCGGTAGGCCGGCCAGACCGAGGCCTCGGCGAGCAGCGGCACGACCACCAGCACGTAGGGCGCGTGATGGGCCGCGGCCGTCGCGCGTTCGCGGGCCCTTACCCGGATGGCCGGATGCAGGATCGCCTCCAGCGCGGCGCGCTCCGCCGGCTGATCGAGGATCAGCCGGCGGAGCCGGTCGCGATCCAACCGGCCATCCTCGAGCAGGATCTCGTCGCCGAATCGAGCCTGGATTTCATCGAGGCAGGGGCTGCCCGGCTCGACCAGCTCGCGGCTGATCGCATCGGTGTCGACGATCGGGATGCCCAGCTCGGCAAAGATCGATGTCGCCAGGCTCTTGCCGCTGGCGATGCCGCCGGTCAGGCCGACGATGCGCCCGCAAGTCTCGGGCGGTTCCGACGGGTTTTCCGACGGGTTTGGGGCCTGAGTCCTCATGCCACGATCAGAACGGACCGCCCAGATAGGCCGTCATGATCGGCTCGCCCAGATACAGGGCGACCAGCCCTGCGATCGCCAGATAGGGGCCGAAGGGGATGGGGATGCGCCGGTCGTGGCGCAGCAGCAGGATCATGGCGATGCCGATCAAGCTGCCGGCCAGGGCCGAGAACAGGATTACCAGCGGCAGCATCTGCCAGCCCAGCCAGGCCCCCAGCGCGGCGAGCAACTTGAAGTCGCCGAAGCCCATGCCTTCCTTGCCGGTGAGCAGCCGGAACAACCAGTACACCGACCATAACGCGAGGTAGCCGAACACGGCGCCCAGCACTGCCTCGTCGAGCGTGAGATGGTAGTCCGGTAGCAGGATCGGCAGGAGCAGGCCCAGCCACAGCAGCGGCAGGGTGAACACGTCGGGCAGCAGCTGGGTCTTGAGGTCGATGACCGATGCGGCGAGCAGGGCCCAGCTCAACAGGAACACGGCCAGGGCGAGCGCGGTCGGGCCGAATTGCCAGGCGGCCAGGCCGACGAGGGCGGCACTGGCGAGTTCCACCAGCGGGTACTGCCAGGAGATGGGCTGACCGCAGTTGGCGCAGCGCCCGCGTAGCAGCAACCAGCTGAGCACCGGGATGTTCTGCCAGGCGCGAATGGAGCTGCCGCATCGGGGGCAGGTCGAGCGCGGGCGGACCAGGTTGAAGGGCTCGTCGTCGGCCGTGGCGGGCGCGTCCTCGCCGGCCAACAGGGCACGGCATTCGCGCTTCCATTCGCGTTCCATTATTACCGGCAGCCGGTTGATGACGACATTGAGAAAGCTGCCTACCAGCAGGCCGAACAGGCTGGCCACAGTGATCCAGATGGCCGGATGTTGCTGGAAGATGGCTTGGATTTCGGACATGGGTTGCTCGGACCTGGGACGGGGGCCTGACATGGAAACGGCCCGATGAATGACACGGGCCGTCGGAAGGGCGAGCCGGAAACCTGGTGATCAGACCACGGCGCCCAGCTTGAAGATCGGCAGGTACATGGCGATGACCAGGCCGCCGACCACGATGCCGAGGAAGGCCATGATCATCGGCTCGAGCAGGCTCGACATCGCATCGACCATGTTGTCGACCTCCTCCTCGTACATGTCGGCCACCTTGGCGAGCATGCTGTCGAGCGCACCGGTCTCCTCGCCGATGGCGACCATCTGGATCACCATCACCGGGAACAGGTTGGATTGCTGCATGCCGATGCGCAGTGGCGAGCCGGCGGAGACCAGATCGCGCATGCTCATGACCGCGTCGCGGAACACGGCATTGCCGGTCGCCCCGGCCGTCGGCGGCAGGGCCTCGACCAGTGGCACACCGGCGGAGAACATGGTGGCGAGCGTACGGGCGAATCGGGCGATCGCGGACTTTTCCATCAAGGGGCCGAAGATCGGCAGCTTGAGGACTATCCGGTCGAGGAAGTGGTTGAACCGGTCCGAACGGCGCTTGACGAACACGAACAGGAAGATCACCGCGGCGATGCCGCCGAAGATAAAGTGCCAGTAGGCTCGGAACAGGTCGGACAGGCCGATGACGAACTGGGTGAAGGCAGGCAGGTCGGCGCCGAATCCCTGGAACAGTGATTCGAACTGCGGGATGACGAAGATCAGCAGGATCGCGGTGACGATGAAAGCGACCACCAAAACCGCGGTCGGATAGAACAGCGCCTTCTTGATTTTGCCCTTGAGGCTCTCGGTCTTTTCCTTGTAGGTCGCGATGCGATCGAGCACTACTTCCAGCGCACCGGACTGCTCGCCGGCGCGGACCAAGTTGACGAACAGCTCGTCGAAGTACTTGCGGTGCCGGTCGAGGGCATCGGCCAGGTTGGTGCCACTCTCGACGTCGTTCTTCACCTCGTTGATGAGGTCCTTCATCGTCTTCTTTTCGGCGCTCTGGGCGATGATGTCCAGGGCCTGCACGATCGGCAGACCGGCGGTCATCATGGTCGCCAGCTGCCGGGCGAAGGTGGCGATGTCGCGCGGCTGGACCGGCTTGGAGCTGGAGAACAGCGGCTTGGCTTTGCGCTTGACCCGGATCAGGGTCATGCCCAGGCGGCGGATCTCGGCGCGCACGGCGGTGTCGTTGAACGCCGCCATCTCGCCCTTGATTACCCGGCCTTCCTTGGTGCGCGCCTCGTAGCTGAAGACGGGTTTTTCGGTTGTCTTGTTCTTGCGTGCCGCAATGGCCATCTTGTCTCTCCCTTGATCCCGGCCGCCTTCAGTCCTTGGTGACGCGGTTGATTTCCTCGAGGCTGGTCACGCCGGCAAGCACCTTTTTCAGACCCGAGCGCCGCAGGTCGGGGATGCCTTCCTTGTGTGCCTGATCGGCGATGTCGATCGCGTTGCCGCCTTCCATGATGATCCGCCCCATCGCCTCGGAGACCGGCATCACCTGGTAGATGCCGACCCGGCCCTTGTAGCCGTTGGTGCACTGGTCGCAGCCGACGGCCTTGAATATCTTCGGCGAGCCGGCGAGGTCCTCGGCGGTGAACCCCTCCCGGCGAAGTTCCTCGTCGGGGACGCTCTCCTTGGTGCGGCAATTATTGCACAGGCGCCGCGCCAGTCGCTGGGCGATGATCAGGCTCACCGACGAGGCGATGTTGTAGGCCGGCACCCCCATGTTCACCATCCGGGTGAGCGTCTGCGGTGCATCGTTCGTGTGCAGGGTCGAGAGCACCAGGTGGCCGGTCTGGGCGGCCTTGATTGCGATCTCGGCCGTTTCCAGGTCCCGGATCTCGCCCACCATGATGACGTCCGGATCCTGACGCAGGAAGGCGCGCAGGGCGTTGGCGAAGGTCAGCCCCACCTTGGGGTTGACGTTGACCTGGTTGATGCCCGGCACCACGATTTCCGCCGGGTCCTCGGCGGTCGAGATGTTGCGATCGCCGGTGTTGAGGATGTTCAGGCCGGTATACAGCGAGACCGTCTTGCCCGAGCCGGTGGGGCCGGTGACCAGGATCATGCCGTAGGGCTTGTCGAGCGCATCCATGTAGAGCGCTTTCTGCTCGGGCTCGTAGCCGAGCTGATCGATGCCCAGTTGCGCGCTGGTCGGGTCGAGGATACGCAGCACGACCTTCTCGCCGAACAGGGTCGGGCAGGTGTTCACACGGAAGTCGATCGAGCGGTTCTTGGACAGCTTGAGCTTGATGCGCCCGTCCTGCGGGATGCGCCGCTCGGAGATATCCATCCGGCTCATCACCTTGACGCGCGCGATGATGCGATCGGCCAGGTTGGCCGGCGGCTTGGCGCTCTCGGTGAGCATGCCGTCGACGCGGAACCGCACGCGGAACTGTTTCTCGTAGGGCTCGATGTGGATGTCGGAGGCGCCCTTGCGGATGGCGTCGGTCAGGAGCTTGGTGACGAACTTGACCACCACGTCGTCCTGGATAGAGGCATCCTCGACGTCGTGGGCGTCGTCGTCCTCGCGTTCGAACTCGACGTTCGACAGGTCGTCGTCGAGTTCGTCGCCCAGGGCGTCCATGCTGTCGCTTAGGGCCTCCTCGAGCAGGCGCGCGATCTTCGGCGCCTCGGCGACCACTGCCTCGATCGCCATGTTGGTCGAGAAACGAAAGCCGTCGATGGCACCGGTGTCGGACGGGTCGGCCACGGCCACCGTCAGGCGCCGACCGCGCTTGAACAGCGGCAGCGCCATGTTGGCCTGCAGGACCTTCTCGGGGACGAGTTTCAGTGGCAGGTCGCTGGTGTCGATGGCATCGAGGTCCACCAGCGGCAGGCCGAAGCGCTTGGAGGCGACGGCGGCAATGGTCGCCGCCGACACGCCCTCGGCGATTATGGTGTTGAGCAGCGAGTCCTCGCTGCTGTCAGCCTTGGTTTGAAGGGCCTTCGCCTGGTCGGAGGACAGGGCGTCCTCCCTGACCAGGGCGCTGAGCAGTCCATTGACGGGGGGTGCGCTCATCGATCCGCCTGTGCGTTGTCGCGTCCGTGTTCTCTGCCCCGGGAGCGGGGCGGCATGCGCAAAGCATGCCCGCTTGGCTGGTTTCTGACAAGGTTCCTTGAGGAAACTCTGCACGATTCGATGGCGCCGCTGGCTAACAGGTTTGTTCGCAATCAAGGCGCCGTGCCGAAGGCGGGCTCACTGCCCGGCGAGGGGCGGAAACGCCGAGTACGGGCAAATCTGTCAGCCCCATTCGGGCGGGCCGCCAAGGCCCCATTTGCCGCGTTGCAGTCCTTGTGAAGGACCCCGCCATTCACTTCGGACCGCGCCTTGCAACTGGGCCCTTTGCGGTCCCGCAGAGGCACTATCGAATCGTGCAGCGTTTCCTTAGACGCGCTGCGGTGTTCGGCTCAGTCGGCCGCGCCCGACTCCTGGCGGGATTCGAGCTCGGCGACCCGGGCGCGCAGGCGCTCGTTCTCCTCGCGCATGCGGACCAGTTCGGTCACGTCGCGCTGGATGCCGATGAAGTAGGTCAGGTGGTCGTCGTCGTTGAAGACCGGGGTGATCGACAGCTCGTTCCAGAACAGGCTGCCGTCCTTGCGGTAGTTGCGCAGCACCACGCGGGTGGCCTCGCCGCGACGGATGGCCTCGCGGATTTCCGCCAGAGGGCTCTGTTCACGATCACCGGCCTGCAGGAAGCGGCAGTCCTGATAGAGGATCTCCTCCTCGGAGTAGCCGGTTAGCTCCTCGAAGGCCTGGTTCGCATAGATCAGGATGTTGTCCGAGCCTTCCTGCTCAGCAATCACGATCCCGTCCGTGGAGGCGTTGACCGCCTTCTTCAGCAGATTCGCATCCAGCATCAAGGTCCTGGATCTCCTGTTGCGCGTTGAGCCACGCATTGTGACACAGACGAAACGATGTCCACAGGTAGGGTCAGTGACGGGTCAGGCGGACCGGGGCCGGCTCGGGGCGCCCGAGTGCCTCGGCCACCTGTTCGCGACAATGCTGGATGTCCTTTTCCACCAGTTCGCGCCAGCGTTGCATGAAATCGACCGCCTCGTTGCCGTTCTCGGGCTCGCGCAGGGGCAGCTCGCACCGGAAGACCCGCGCCCCGGCCGCGCTCCGGACCGGATGCTCGGGGCGGGTCGTGTCGAGGCGAATCCAGGCGCGTGCGCCCCAACGACGCGCCATTTGCGTGCGTTGGGCCTCGGTGAGGCCGGTCGGCAGCAGCCGGACATGGAACTGGTCGTCGTGCAGGGCGGTGAACAGTCGCAGGCCGCCGGCGGAGAACGGTCGGCCCGGCACCAGGTTGTCGATCACGACCACCGGGCCGGGGGGGCGACCCGGGGCATCGGCCACCCATTCCGCGCGCCCCTTGATGTACTCGGCCAGCCACACCAGGCCCAGATCCCGGTCCGGCCAAGCGGTGCGCGCCTCGAGTTGGGCGAGTGCCTCGATCAGCACCTCGCGCAGGTAGTCCTCGGGGGTGAGCCACATCAGGGCGGTGGCTTCGGCCGTGCGTAATTCGGATGGGTCGAGATCGATTGCCGCGCGCATCACCCGGTCGAGCAGCGAGCGGGGTGGCGAGACGTGGGGCTGGGTCGCTAAAGGCGGGGCCGACTCGCTCGCCGAGCCCCCGGTGTCGGGCCCTTCCTGCTCGAGCAACGAGGCGATCTGGGCGAAACCCATGCCGCTCTCGGCCAGTTCCTGGATGCGCTGGATGGTGCGGATGTCTGCCTGGCTGTAGAGCCGGTGTCCGGCCGGGGTGCGCGTTGGGCGTATGAGGTCGTAGCGACGCTCCCAGGCGCGCAGGGTGATCGGGTTGACCCCGGTGATCTGCGATACCGATCGGATCGGCAGCAAGGCCTGGCTTTCGGTTTCGGCTGGGCTGGATTCGGTCGTGGACAAGGCGCCACCTGCGACGTATCGAGTGATGTATAACTTCTGCATCGATATTGTAGCAGCCCTCGACTACGCTCGTGGCGTGATTTCCGACACGATCCTGGACGGGCGCCGGGTGGCGTCCGGTGCTCGATCAGAGGCAATGCGAGGCCCAAATGCATGACTGACTCAAAAGCGAAAGCGAATGCCCGTTCGGCGCGGATCTGCTGGTTGGTCGGCGCGAGCAGCGGCATCGGTGCGGCCCTCACCGATCGGCTGGTGGCGCGGGGATATCGGGTCGCGATCTCGGCGCGTCACCAGGAGCGCCTGGAAGAGCGTGCCGCGCGCGACCCCGATCGTGTCCTGCCGCTGGTCGCCGACGTGACCGATCCGCAGTCGATGGCGACTGCGTACCGGGAACTGGTCGAGCGATGGGGGATGCCGGACTCGGTGATCCTCAACGCCGGTGATTACGAGCCGATGGGGCTGGCGGACTTCGATCCGGCGTTGTTCGAGCGGCTGATCCGGGTCAATTTCCTCGGGGCGGTCAACGGCATCGACACCGTGCGCGAGGATTTCATCGCCCGGGGGGCGGGCGAGATCGTGCTAACGGCGAGTGTGGCCGGCTACCGCGGCTTGCCCTACGCCGCACCCTACGGCGCGAGCAAGGCGGCGATGATCAATCTCGCCGAGTCGTTGCGCCCCGAGTTCGAGCGGGCGGGGGTGGCGATCCGCGTGATCAATCCGGGCTTCGTGCGCACCCGCCTGACCGACAAGAACGACTTCGCCATGCCGGGGCGCATCGAGCCGGAGGATGCCGCCGATCTGATCGCCCGCGGCCTGGAGGGACGGGGCTTCGAGATCTTGGCGCCGCGCGGCTTTGGCTGGGTGATGAAGGGCCTGCGCTTGCTGCCCTACGCCCTGTATTTCCGGGTGACGCGGCGCATGCTCAGGGAGCCGGGGGCGTGACGGTGCCCGGGCGTGACCTGAATCGGGCAGCCGCCCTCGAGCGCTACGTGGCCGTGATGGAGGGGCTGCGGGTCGATCACCTCGAGACGCTGGCGACGGTGTACGCCGAACAGTCGCGCTTCGTCGACCCGTTCAACGATGTGCGCGGGATCGAGGCAATCGAAGCGGTGTTCGCCCACGGCTTTGCCCAGTGTCCGGGGATGCGCTTCGTGGTGCAGGCCCGGGCCGTGGATGGCGATCGTGCCCTGCTGCGCTGGCGGATGCACTGCGACGCCTCGGCGCACGGCCTGTCGATCGAGGGCATGTCCGAGCTCGTGCTGGGGCGCGACGGGCGGGTGGTCGAGCACGTCGACTACTGGGACCCGGCTGCCCAACTCTACGAGCGGGTGCCGGTGCTCGGCTGGTTGATGCGCTGCATCAGGCGTCGCCTGGCCGTCCCGGGCTCCGCAAGTCGCTGAGGCGACTCGTATTGTCGGGGTCGTCGATCGCTCCCGGAGGCCCTTCGTAGTCTTCCCAGGCCGGGTCGGTCTCGTAGATGGGCGGCGCGGCGTCGCTGACGTGCTCGTTGGTCGGCGGCGACTCGCTCTCCTCGTCGGTGGTGCGCGGATCGAGCTCCAGGCCCGCCGCCGAGGTGCGGTGGGTGAAGACGTAGTCGCCCCGCTCGTCGTCCGGTACCGGCGCGTCGATCAGGATGCGCCAGAAGACCAGCAGGATCATGGTGCCGAGCGCGGCGAGTACGAACAGCGGGAAACCGGCCGCGCCGAACCAGCCCATGGCGAGACCACTGACCATCGGCCCAACGGCCGAGCCGGCGCCGTTGACCATCAACAGCCCGCGCGTGCCCTCAAGCACCTGGTCGCTCGACAGCCGGTCGTTGGTCTGCGCGACACTGATCGCGTAGAGCGAGAAGGAGAACCCGCCGAAGACCAGCGCCAGGGCGAACAGGGTCCAGCCCGGGAACCAGTCCTGCAGGGCGAGCAGCACGGAAAACGCGCCGCCGATCGCCGAGATCACGATCAGCACGTAGCGGCGGTCGCGCCCGTCGGACAGGCGCCCGATCGGCCATTGCAGCAACCCGCCGCCGACGATGATCGCGGCGACGAAGGTGGCCACCTGGGTGTCGGGCAGGCCGATGCGGTTGGCGTAGACCGCCGCCATGCCGTAGACGGTGCCGGTGATCACCCCGGACATCGCCGCGCCGATCACGCCGGTGGGGGCCAGGCGGAACAGCTCGGTCAGCGGCAGCCGGGTGGTTTCCATCGGCGGCGGCTGGCTCACCCGCGTGAGCGCGATGGGCACCAGCCCCAGCGAGAACAGCAGGCCGACGATCGCGAAGGTCGAGACCTCCATGGGGCCGTAGATGCCGATCAGGAACTGGCCGGCGCCGTAGGCGAACAGGCTGACCATCATATAGATGCCGAACACCTGTCCGCGGTGCGTGGTCACCTTCTCGTTGATCCAGCTCTCGATCACCATGTAGAGACCCAGCAGGGTCACGCCGTTGATCAGTCGCAGGAGCATCCAGAACCAGGGCTCGACCCACAGGCCGTGCAGGATGGCGGCCGCCGAGGAAATCGCGGCCAGGGCGGCGAAGGTGCGGATGTGACCCACGCGCCGAATGATCGCCGGGATGGTGAGCGTGCCCAGCACGTAGCCGACGTAGAAGGCCGACATGACCAGGCCGATGGTGCCGTCGGAGAACCCCTCCTCGGCAGCGCGCAGGCCGAGCAGGGTGGCGAGCAGGCCGGAGCCGGCGAGCAGCACGCCCATGCCGGCGAGCAGCGACTGGACCGAGAACACCGTGCTAAGCATCGCGCGTCTCCGCGGCCTGTCCGGTGACAACCAAGATCATTTGCCGGCCTTGGGCTTCTGCGCACCCGGGCACTCGATAGCGAACAAGGCCTCGTCCTCCAGGCGCAGGGCGGTCAGTTGATGCCCCCAGAGGCAGCCCTGGTCGATGCCCCAGGCATTGGCACGCCCCTTTGCCGGGCCCAGGGTCGACCAGTGGCCGAAGACGATCCGTCGGTCGGCCATCGCCCGGTCGGGCACGGCGAACCAGGGCGTCAGCGCCGGGTCGGCATCGGCCGGCGGGCGCTTCTCGGCGAAGTCGAGCCGGCCGTCGGGGTGGCAGTAGCGCATGCGGGTGAACACGTTGATGGCGAAGCGCTGGCGGTCGATCGGCGTAGTGTTACCTGCCGGGTGGTCGCTCTGGTTGCCGAAGATCTCGCCGAAGAAGGGCAGCGGTTGTTTGGTCTGCATGGCCGTCTCCGTTTCCCGGGCGGTCGCTTGTGCCGTCTCCAGGTCCCAGGCGGGGTGGATGCCGGCATGCACCAGGGTCCAGTCGAGGTCCGGGTCGTGATGCAGCAGCGGTTGCCGGCGTAGCCAGTCGACCAGCTCGTCGCCGTCCTCGGCGGACAGGATCGGTGCGAGCGTGTCGCGACCGCGGGCGACCCGGGTGCCGAAATAACAGCCCAGCAGGTGGATGTCGTGGTTGCCCAGCACGGTAACGGCGCGATCCCCCAGCTCGCGAACGAACCGCAGCGCCTCGAGCGACTGCGGGCCCCGGTTGACCAGATCGCCGACAAACCAGAGACGGTCGGTCGCCGGGTCGAAACGGATCTGTTCGAGCAATGCCTCAAGCGGGTCGAGGCAGCCCTGCAGGTCGCCGATTGCGTAGGTGGCCATGAAGCGGGGAGGTTCCGTCGCGTGCAGTGGAAAAGGGGGAATGCTAGCACCCGAGCAGCCTCCCGGGGCGTATGCCGAGCCGGTCGGCCGAGTCGCCGGCGCGGCGAGAGACTACTGGATACTGCGGAAGGCCGCCGGGGCAACCAGGTCGAAGGTCGGGATACTCACCCGGAGCACGTCGCCCTGGTCGCTGACAAAGCCATAGTCGCCCCACATACGGCCGGCGGGTGACTCGATCACCGCGCCGGAGCGGTAGGAGAACTTCTCGCCGGGGAGAATGCGGGGCTGTTCGCCGACCACGCCCTCGCCGCGCACCTCCTTCAGACAGCCGTTGCCATGATCGATGACCCAGTGGCGGTCGGTCAGGGTGACCGGCTCGTCACTGCCGTTCTCGATCACGATCTCGTAACCGAAAGCGAATCGCTGCGCGCTCGTCTCACTGTGCTCCGGCACGAACACGGCGCGCGGGCGGATGTGGATCGATTCGGCAAGGGGGGAAGTGGTCAGCATCATGGGGCACCTGCCGCGGCGCGATCGACGAACCAGTGGGTGGGGCGTTTGGCGGCCAGCCGCTCGGCCGGCAGCTCGGCAAGCCCGTCGCGGATGCGGGCGAGCGACGGGCGCTTGTCGTTGCCCAGTACCAGGAAGACCACGTCGCGGGCGGCCTCGAATACCGGGAAGGTCAGCGTCAGCCGATGACCGTGGAGCTTGGCTACCGGGTTGACCGCCACCAGGCGCTCTCGTTCGGCCAGTGCCGGTGTGTCCGGGAACAAGGATGCGAAGTGACCGTCGCTGCCCAGTCCCAGCAGGGTGATGTCGAAGCGGGGTACCTTGCCCGCCGTCCAGCGTCGCAGGGCCATCTCGTAGGCATCCGCATCCTGCTCGGGGTCGCGTTGCTGATCCGAGATCATCGGAAAGGTGCGGTGCGGCTGGATGCCCAGCGGTTCGAACAGCGACAGTCGCGCCATGCGGAAATTGCTGTCGGGGTGGTCCAACGGCACATTGCGCTCGTCACCGAAATAGAACTCCACCGCCTGCCAGTCGAGTGCGTTGCGGTAGCGGTGGGCGAGCAGCTGGTAGAGCCGCCGCGGTGTGCCCCCGCCGGCCAGCGCGATCCGGGCGACACCGCGGTCTCGCACGGCCGCGGTCAGCCGCTCGACCAGGAACTCGGCGCAGGCGGCAAAGACATCTTCGGCCTTGGGATAGGCATGTATGTCGGCGGTGGCGGACATGGCCGTGTTGTTCCTGCGATAAAGGGAGAAGGCGATGGTGCTGGCGGACACCACCCTGACCACAAGTCGACCGGAGGCCGATCAGTTGCTGGGGTCGAGCCGCCGGGTGAGCGCCAGGAACGCGGGAATGTCGAGTGCCTGGGCGCGTAGCGACGGGTCGATACCCGACGCCTCAATTGTTGACGCTGGCATGAGGGGTTTCAAGTTGTTGCGCAGGGTCTTGCGTCGCTGGGCGAAGGCGGCGGTGACCAAGCGCTCGAAATGGGCCTGTTCGGCGGGCGGCACCAGCGGCTCGGCGCGAGGCGTGATGCGGATGACGCTGGAGTCGACCTTCGGCGGCGGGTTGAAGGCCTCGGGCGGGACATCGAACAGGTGCTCGACCTCGGCGTGCATGGCGGTGAGCACGCTCAACCGCCCATAGGCCGAGTCGTTGGGCGAGGCGGCCAGCCGGTTGCCGACCTCGCGCTGCACCATGAACACCATCTCACCGATCCGTTCGCGCTGGGCCAGCAGGCGGGTGATCAGGGCCGTGGCGATGTTGTAGGGCAGGTTGCCGACCAGCGTCAGAGGCGGGGTGAGCCCGTGGGCCTCGGCCAGTGCGGTCAGGTCTAGTTGCAGGGCATCCTGGGGGACCAGCTCGACCTGTCGGCCGACGCGCTCGGCGTCGAGCTTGACGCGCAGATGCCGGATCACGTCGCGGTCGAGTTCGATCGCGATCACGCGGTTGCCCCGCTGGGCCAGTGGGACGGTGAGCGCCCCCAACCCCGGCCCGATCTCGATAACGGGGCCGTCGCCCGGGATCGCGCCGAGGATGCGGTCGATCACGCCGTAGTCGACCAGGAAGTTCTGCCCGAAGCGCTTGCGCGCCCGATGACCGTCCTGGATGCCCTTGGTCTGGTTGCCCTGTGCCGCCATGATCAGGCCGCTGACCGCTGGGTGATCTCGGCGGCCAGCGCGATCGCCGCGGCCAGCGAGCCGTGCTCGGCTCGTCCGGTGCCGGCCAGGTCCAGGGCCGTGCCATGGTCGACCGAGGTGCGAACGATCGGCAGGCCGAGGGTGACGTTCACCGCGCGGCCGAAGCCGGCGTACTTGAGCACCGGCAGGCCCTGATCGTGGTACATCGCCAGCACGGCATCGGCGCCGTCGAGGTGGCGGGGTGTGAACAGGGTGTCGGCCGGCAGCGGGCCGATCGCCTGGATGCCGCGCTCGCGCATGGCCTCGAGTGTCGGGCCGATCACGCGGATTTCCTCGTCGCCCAGGTGCCCCGATTCGCCGGCATGCGGGTTCAAGCCCGCGACCAGAATGCGCGGTTGCGGCTTGCCCAGCCAGTCGACCATCGCGGCGTGCAGCGTCTCGAGCACCGTGGTGAGGCCCTCGCCGGTGATCGCCTCCGGCACCTTTGCCAGCGGCAGGTGGGTGGTGGCCAGCGCCACGCGCAGGGTGTCGGCCACCAGCATCATCACCGGGGTGCCGCCGACACGTTCGGCGAGATATTCGGTGTGGCCGGTAAAGGGGATGCCGGCATCGTTGATCACGCCCTTGTGCAGGGGCGCGGTGACCATCGCGGCGTAGCGGCCGTCACGGCAACCGTCGGCGGCATGATCGAGCATGTCCAGCACGTGGCGGGCATTGCCCGGGTCGAGCCGGCCGGGCGTGACCGGGTTCGGCGTGGGCAGGTGATGGAAGCGAAAGCCGGGCTTGGCTGATGCCGACTGGCCGGCTTGTGGCCAGTCAAAGGGCAGGCCCAGGGCGTCGGCGCGGGCCGCGAACACGTCCCGGTCGCCGAGGACGACCAGTTCGCCGGGCGGTTCGAAGGCCGGGTCGGCGGCCAGCGCGAGCAGCAGGTCCGGGCCGATGCCGGCCGGTTCGCCGCTACTAACGACCAAGCGCACGCTGGCCACTGGCGTCGTTGACGGTGCCGGTCAGGCGGTTCTCGATGTAGGCCTCGGAGCGCAGGCGGCGGATGTACTTGGTCAGCTCCTCGTCGGCGCGACGCTCGCCGATGGCGCTCCGCGCCTGCTCGCGCAGATCCTCGCCGGAGACCTCCTGGCGGCGCTGGTCGTTGACCCGCAGGAAGTGGAAACCGAACTGGCTTTCGAACACCGGGCTCAATTGCCCGGTCTGGACCGATTCCAGCGCGTCGGCGAAGGCCGGCACCATGTCCTCGGGATTCACCCAGCCGAGATCCCCGCCGCGCTGGCCCGAGCCCGGATCGTCCGAGAATTCGCGCGCGATCGAGGCGAGCGTGGCATCGCCGCTGGCCACCTGCTCGCGCAGCTGTTCGGCCAGCTCGCGGGTTGCGGTCGGGTCGCGATCCTCGCGGGGGCGCAGCAGCACGTGCTCGGCGCGATATTGCGTCACGGCCGCGGTGCCGGTGGTGGTGCGGGTGTCGTTGACCTTGACGATGTGAAAGCCGTTCGGGCTGCGGATGATGTCGCTCACCTCGCCGGCCTCCATGCCCTGGACGACGGGCAGGAACAATGACGGGATGCGCGCCGGCTCGCGCCAGCCGAGATCGCCGCCCTCGTCGGCGTTCAGGGCATCCGAGCGTTCGGCCGATACGCGGGCGAAATCGGCGCCATCGACCAGTTCGTCGCGAATCTCGCGGGCGCGGGCCTCGGCCTGTTCAATGGCCTCGGGCGAGGCGTTCTCCGGCACGGAGACGAGGATCTGGGCGAGGCGGTATTCGGTCTGCTCGGCCGAACTGCCGGTGCGCTGCTCGATGTAGGCGTCGATGTCGCGATCGGAGACGTTGATCTGGCTGTAGACCTCGCGCTTCTGCAGTTCCTCGAGAAGCATCTGATCGCGGATGCCGTTGCGGAAGTCGGCCCAGTTCTGTCCCTGGCCGACGACGGCGTCGCGCAGTTGGGAGAGGTTCATGCCGTTGCGCTGAGCGATGCCGTTCAGGGCCTGATTGAGGCGGGTGTCGTCGATCTGGATGCCGATCTTGTCGGCACGCTCGAGCATGGTCGCTTCGGTGATCATGCGGTCGAGCACCCGCTCGCCGAGTCGCTGCTCGTCGGCCGGGCTCATGTTGGCAAGATCGACCTGGCCGCCCAATTGGGCCACTTCGGCTTGCAGCTCCTGCTGGGTGATGACCCGGTCATCGACGACCGCCACGATGCGATCCAGCGGCTGGAACCCGCTCATGCCGGGGTTCTGCTCGCCGTTCGCGCCGGCGGCCTGGGCGGCGACTTGACTGAGGGGCGTGGCGATCAGCAACAGGGTGGCCAGCACGGCCAGCGGTCGACGCGCGTGGCGGGGTGTCGGAGCGTGCAAAACAGGCATGGATCTACTCGCGGTTGCGGCGTTGAAATTCAGTAATGCCCCGGGGTGACGCCCCCGGGCTCGGGCGATCATAACGCATCCGGCCGGGTGGGGCCGATGGGGTGCCCGACTCCCGCGGGCACCGGCTCGTGCAGGCCTTCCTTAGGGGTCGAAGCCGAGGATGTCATCGCGGAACTGGTTGCCGCCGATGCCGCCCAGCCCCTTGAGTTCGATCTGGAAGACCACGGCGTTGGAGTATTCCGCATCGTCTCCTGTCAAGTCACCCACGTCCGGGCGGACGATATAGCGCTTGAAGGCCAGTCGCGCCGACCAGCAGCAGGACTCGTACCCGACGCCGAGCAGGGACTGGACCACCTGCTCGGATTCAAAGTCGTAACCGACGCGGCCGAGCATCGACCAGCGTCTCGAGAGTGGCCAGGCGAAGGAGACGTCACCCTGACGATAATCATTGTCATAGGGGTTGTCTTCAATGCCCTTGCGGGTGAACCAGGAGAAATTCAGGACGCGATTGTCCTCACCGCGATAGCCGAGACGGGTCTGCGAGCGGGCAATCAGTTCCCGGTCGGTATCGTATTCGGCGGTGAACGAACCGTTCCAGTTCTGGGTGACGTCGCTGTAGACCTCGGCGAGCACGGCCGACCCACCGGCTTCACGGTACGTCGGGTGGGTCTCCGGTGTAGCGAGATTGGGCGGCAGGACCGTCTCGGAATCCTGGAAGCGATAACGCTGGGCCACGCGCAGCGACAGTGGCACGGTGCCCTGCTGCGTGTCGATCAGCGACCAGGACAGGCCGTAGGTCAGGGCGTTCTCGTCGGCCACCCGGTCGCCACCGGAATAGCGGTTGGGGCGGAACAGCTGGCTATAGCTAAGGGTGGGCTCCCCGCTGTCGAACAACGGGATATCGCTCTGGTCGCGATACGGCACGTGGAGGTAGTAGAGCCGCGGTTCGAGCAGGGCGCGGTAGCGGCCGGTCTCGCCGTAGGCCCGCTCGAGGAACACGCTGCCGTCGATGCTCGAGATAGGCACGGTTCGCGTCGCGCTGGTATCGAAATCCCGGCTGCCGTCAATCGTGTTGGGGTCGGCGTCATCCAGGTGATAGCTGGTGGTGTCGAGTGTGATCTGTGGGCGCAGCCGGTACCAGGTGTCCTCGAAGGTCTGGCCGACGCCGACGGCGGCATGCGCCCGATCACCGGCAATGCGTTCGCTCGACGGGTGGGCAAAGCGGGTGACGTCCGCGCGTACGCTCAGGCTGGGCGCGACGTGCTCGCCCCATTGCCCCAGGCCGAAGCTGTTGCTGGCGGTCAGCCGCGGCATGATCCGGTACGGGTACTGGTATTCGGTCAGATCCGGGTTGATGGTCTGAAAGCGCTGGGCCTGCAGGCCGAGGTTCCAGCCGCCACCGGGGCGGGCGTTAAGCCTCACGTCGCTGCGCAGGTGGCTGGCCGTCGATTGTTCCAGGTTGGTGGAGAAGTCCTGGAAGAACCGGTCGTCCGAGACGCGGTTGATGTCGACGCGGTAGTCGAGGTCCGGGTTGATCCGCCCGTTGCTGTCCAGTCCCAGCGACCAGCGCGAGCCGCCTTCGACGCGATCATCCGGCAGGTAGAAGAAATCGAGCTGGTCGCGGCCGAGGTCCTGGGTGCCGAACTGGTGGAGCCAACGGACCTGCCCACCCAGGCCCAGGCCCCGCTTGGTCAGCAGGGTGGGGGTGAAGGTCGCGTCGAGATTAGGCGCGATGTTCCAGTAGTAGGGCTGGGCATACTCGAATCCGCCCTCGGAGCTGCTGCCAAAGGTCGGATAGAGAAAGCCGGACTGACGACGATCGTCGATCGGGAAGTTGAGATACGGCGTGTAGAACACCGGTACGCCGCCGGCGCGCAGGGTGGTGTGCCAGGCCTCGCCCCGGCCCGTCTCGCGGTTGAGGTCGATCTCGCGGGCCTGAAATTCCCAGTCGCGCTTTTCGGTCGGGCAGGTCGAGAAGGTGGCTTGGCCGAGGCGGTAGTGCTGCCGATCGTCCTGGACGATGGTCTCGGCCACGCCGGAGAGATGCTGGCTCTCCAGCCAGTAGTGCGCGCGCTCCAGGCGCCCGGCGTCGGTGTCGAGGTTGAGCTCGCCGCGTTCGGCCTGCACGGCGATGTCGTCGGTCTGCAGCCAGAGATTGCCTTCGGCGGAGACGCGGTCCTCGGGGCCCTGCCGATAGATCAGCCGTTCGCCGCGTACGCGTCGTCCCGGCTCGTCAACAATGGCATCGCCGATCAGGGTGACGACGCCGTCCGTGCCGTACTCGGCCCGGTCGGCCGAGGCCTTGCCCGGCTCGCCCTCGGCCAGTGGCTGGTAGGCGGGGCGCTCCGGGCCGAAGGTCGGGCACAGGCCGTACTCACCCCTGTCGGCAACGTCGGCCGAAAGCAGCGCTTGGCTGCCGGCCAGCCCACCGGCCCCGAGGGCGGCGGCGATGGCGATGGCCAACGGTTTGCGCGTCTTCCCTGACTTCATGCCTAAGGCTCAGCTGTCGGACGACGGGGCGATGGGATCGAGGATCTTGCGGAAGTCCGCCGCGATCTGCTCGATTTCCCGCTCACCGTCGACGCGGGCGAGGCGCCCGTCGCGCTCGTAGTACTCGACCAGCGGCGCGGTCTGCTCCTGGAAGACCTCCAGGCGACGACGCACGGTGTCCTCGTTGTCGTCGTTGCGCTGAACCAGTTCGTGCTCGCAGTGGTCGCACTGGTGGTCGGAATCCGGCGGATTGGTGAAGCGGTTGAACACCGCGCCGCATTCCTTGCAGGTCATCCGGCCGGTCAGGCGCTTCATCAGCTTGTCGAGCGGCACATCCAGGAGGATGCCGAGCTCCAGCGGGCGCTCGAGGCCTTCGAGCATCTCGTCGAGTGCCTCGGCCTGGGCGATATTGCGCGGGAAGCCGTCGAGGATGAAACCGCGCTGGGTGTCCGGCTGCGCGAGGCGCTCGCGGATCATGCCGAGCACGATGTCATCGCTGACCAGCTGGCCCTCGTCCATCGCGGCCTTGGCCTTGAGGCCGAGCTCGGTGCCCTCCGCCACGGCGGCGCGCAGCAGGTCGCCGGTTGAGATCTGCGGGACCTTGTAGTGTTCCACTAGGCGTGCTGCCTGTGTGCCCTTGCCCGACCCCGGGGCGCCCAAAAGTACGATTCGCATGGTTTTCCAGATCTTGATAGCCGTGGATTTTGCCGACCGAATTCGAGACCGGGGCTCCGGTCGACCGGCGAAAAACGGTATCATAACGAAAACGCCGCGACTTGCGGCGAGACAGCTTTATCTTCCCTTCACAATCGAGGCTGATCCTTATGGACCTGTCGAAGATCTCCGCCGGCAAGAATCCGCCGGAAGACATCAATGTCGTTATCGAAATCCCGGTACAGGGCGTTCCGGTCAAGTACGAGCTGGACAAGGATTCCGGCGCGCTGCTGGTCGACCGCTTCATGGCGACTTCGATGTACTACCCGACCAACTACGGTTTCATCCCGCAGACGCTCTCCGACGATGGCGATCCGGTTGACGTGATGCTGGTCGCGCCGCTGCCGCTGCAGCCGGGTTCGGTGATCCGCGCGCGTCCGGTGGGCATGCTGGAGATGACCGACGAGTCGGGCATCGATGCCAAGATCATCGCCGTGCCGCACGACAAGCTCACCCCGCACTACCACGACGTCAAGAAGGTCGAGGACCTGCCGGGCTTCCTGCTCGAGCAGATCCAGCACTTCTTCGAGCAGTACAAGGCGCTCGAGCCGGGCAAGTGGGTCGAGTGCAAGGGCTTTGCCGACAAGGCCGCGGCCTGCAAGGAGATCGAGGACTCGATCGCCCGCCACGAGCAGCAGTAATTCGGTGCGAGTCGGGTCACACCGTGTGTCCGGCATCACCGATTGACGCGGCCGGCGGGAACACGACCCGTCGGCCGCGCTTGTTTCCCCCGATGGCGCCGATGCGATGGCGCCTGTCTAACGGCGAGCCCCGAGCGAATCGATGCTAGATCGTCTCCATGACCATGGCCGGGCCCGGCGGGTATTCCGCCTGCGGATCCTGTTCGCGGCCCTGATCTCGCTCGTCGTCGTCCTTACCTTGCTGGGGCGAGCCGCCTGGCTGCAGATCGCCCAGCACGATCATTACCTCGCCAAGTCGGAAGAGAACCGCACCCGCCTGGTGGTCGTGCCGCCCGAACGCGGGCGGATCTTCGATGCCCAGGGCGAGGTGGTGGCCGACAACGTCGCCACCTACCAGGTGCAGATCACCCCGGAGCACAGCCAGGACGTGGGTGCCGAGCTGGCCATGCTGGCGGACGTGCTGGGGCTGGATGCACCCGCCGTCGAGGCGCTCGAGGAGCGCATCCGGGTGAGTCGTCGCTTCGACCCGGTGCTGGTCAAGACCGGTCTCGACGAGGTCGAACGGGCACGGATCGCGCGCCTCAAGCCCTGGCTGTTGGGCACCGAAATCGTCTCCAGCCTCAAGCGCGTCTACCCCTACCGCGAACTGCTGGCACACGTGGTCGGCTACGTCGGGCGGATCAACGCCGAGGACGTCAAGCGCCTCGATCCGGATGCCTACCAGGGCACGCAGTACATCGGCAAGACCGGCATCGAGCGCCAGTACGAGGACCGCCTGCACGGCGAGCCGGGTTACCGGATCGTCGAGGTCGACGCGCTCGGCCGCGAGGTCAAGGTGCTCGACACGCAACGCCCGGTGCCGGGCGAGGACATCGCCCTGACCATCGATGTCGGCCTGCAGGGCGTGGCGGCGGCCGCCTTGGGCGAGTACGCCGGTGCCGTGGTCGCCCAGGACCCGCGTGACGGAGCGATCCGTGCCATGGCGTCCCGGCCGTCGTTCGACCCCAACCTGTTCGTCGACGGCATCAGTCACAAGGCCTATCGCGAGCTGCTCGAGGATCCGGATCGGCCGCTCTACAACCGCGCGACCCGGGCCACCTATCCGCCGGGTTCGACCATCAAACCGGTGATGGGGCTGGCGGGCATGGAGTACGGGCTGATCGATCCGGACGAACGCTTCTTTGCCGGGCCGTATTACCAGATCCCCGGCAACGACCACCGCTACCGGGACTGGCGCAAGTGGGGTCACGGCTGGGTCGACTTCGAGGAATCGGTGTTTCGCTCGGTCGATGTCTACTACTACGACCTGGCGTTTCGGATGGGCATCGATCGCATGCACGCGTTCCTGACCGAGTTCGGCATCGGGCAGAAGACCGGTATCGACCTGCCCGGCGAGTCGGCCGGTCTGATGCCTTCACGCGACTGGAAGCAGCGGGCCAAGCAGCAAGTGTGGTTCCCCGGTGAGACGGTGATCGCCGGGATCGGTCAGGGCTACATGCTCTCCACGATGCTGCAGATGGCCAACATGACCTCCACCCTCGCGTCGTCCGGTGTGCGCCACGTTCCATGGCTGGTCGCCGACGATCGCTCGCCGCAGTCGCGCCTGAAGCTCTCGAGCGACGATTACTGGCAGCGGGCGCGCGAGGCGATGCGCTCCGTGGTCGGCCACGAGCGTGGCACGGCGCACAAGATCGAGGCACCCTATCCGATCGCGGGCAAGACGGGCACGGCCCAGGTGTTCTCGGTGGCCCAGGACGACGAGTACGATGCCGAGGAGCTCGAGCGCCGCCTGCACGACCACGCCCTGTTCGTCGGATTCGCCCCCTATGACGACCCCAAGCTGTCGGTGGCCGTGATTGCCGAGCACGGGGGCAGCGGGTCGGGGACCGCCGCACCGATTGCCCGACAGGTGATGGACTTCTGGTTCGATGTCGAGCCGGACGCCGACGTTCAGCCCGAATTTTCCGAGCGCGGGGATTGATCCATGGCCAGTGATCGTCTGAAACCCATGCGTTTGGGCGACCGACTCGGCGCCACGCTGCGCTCGGTATTCAAGCTCGACCCCGTCCTGCTGTTCTTCGTTGCCCTGATCGCCATGATCGGGGTGGTGGCCGGCTACTCGGCCGCCGAGCAGAGCGAGGCCTGGGTCGAGCGCAGTATCGTGCGCCTCGGGCTGGGGTTCGGCTTGATGCTGCTCATCGCCCAGATCCCGCAGCGCTGGTTCTTCGTCGTCGCGCCATGGCTGTTTGCCGTTGTGGTGCTGATGCTGGTGGCCGTCTGGCTGGTGGGCGACATGGGCGGTGGTGCCAAACGCTGGCTCGATCTCGGCGTGATCCGCTTCCAGCCGGCCGAGCTGATGAAGGTGGCCATGCCGATGACGATCGCCTGGTTTCTCGCCCGCCGCCCCCTGCCGCCCAGGCCGCTGGACGTGCTGGCGGCGATGCTCGCGGTGGGCATTCCCACCGTCCTGATCGCCGGCCAGCCGGATCTGGGCTCGTCCCTGCTGATCATGGCGTCGGGCCTGTTCGTACTGTTCTTCGCCGGCCTGTCCTGGTGGTACATCGGCGGTTTCGTCGCGTTGGTGACCGCCGCGATGCCGGTGATGTGGTTCTTCGTCATGCATGCCTACCAGAAGCAGCGTGTGCTGACCTTGTTCGACCCGACCAGCGACCCGCTGGGCGCCGGCTATCACACCATCCAGTCGATGATTGCGATCGGCTCGGGGGGTGTCTGGGGCAAGGGCTGGCTGCAGGGCACGCAGTCGCACCTGAACTTCCTACCCGAGGGCACCACGGACTTCATCCTGGCGGTCTATGCCGAGGAATTCGGTCTGGTTGGCTTGCTGGTGCTGTTCCTCTTGTACCTCGCCGTCATCTGGCGCGGGCTGTGGATCGCCGAGCACGCCGAGTCGGTCGAAGGGCGCCTGCTGGCGGCCTCGATCTCGATGACCTTCATGGTCTACGTGCTGGTCAATGCCGGCATGGTGCTGGGGCTCCTGCCGGTGGTCGGCGCCCCGCTGCCGTTGATGAGCTACGGCGGCACCGCGCTGGTGACCATCATGGTGGGTTTGGGTATGCTGATGAGCATCCGCACGCAACGCAGTTTCCTGGGGCACGATCGCTGATGACACAAGCTTGGGCACAGTCTTTTTACAGCGCGCTTCTCGGCGCTTCCCTTGTTGCCGGCTCCCTTGTTGTCGGGGGCGCGCAGGCTGGCGACTACCTCGAACGCGAAGATGTGCAGGCCTTCGTCGATCAGGCGGTCGACGAGACGGGGGTGTCGCGTACGCAGGTCGAGGCCTGGCTGGGCTCGGCCGAATACAAGCAGAAGATCATCGACGCGATCACCCGCCCGGCCGAATCCAAGACCTGGGGCGAATACCGCCCCATCTTCCTCACCGACAAGCGCATCGAACGCGGCGCCGAATTCATGCAGGAGCACGGTGAACTGCTCGACCAGGTCGCGGGGGCTTACGGCGTCTCACCCTACGTGATCACCGCCATTATCGGCGTGGAAACCTACTACGGACGCATCACCGGCGGTTATCGGGTGATCGACGCGCTGGCGACGCTGGGTTTCGATTACCCGCGCCGTGGGGAATTCTTCCGCGGCCAGCTGGTCGACTTCATCCGCTTGGCCGGTGAGGAAGGGCTCTCCATGGACAAGGCCGAGGGCAGCTATGCCGGTGCCATGGGCTTGCCCCAGTTCATTCCGTCGAGTTACCGGCATTACGCGGTCGACGGCGACGGCGATGGCCGCCGCGACCTGTGGGACAGCCACCACGACGTCTTCGCCAGCGTGGCCAACTATTTCGTCGAGCATGGTTGGGGGCAGGGCGAGCCGGTGATGTTCGAGGTCGACATCAACGATGCCGATGTCGAGGACCTGCTCAATCAGGCGCGGGATCTCGCACCGAAGACCACGCTGGGCGAACTGCGCGAGCGGGGCGTTTCCGTGCCGGATGACGCGCCGGTGCCCGACGACTTCGAGGTGATGCTGTTCACCCTCACCGACGGCGATGACGTGGCCTATCAGGTGGGGCTGAACAATTTCTATGTCATCACCCGGTACAATCACAGTGTGCTCTACGCCACGGCCGTCTGGCAGTTGGCCCAGGCCATCGAAGAGGCGGTCGACCATCGCGACGAGTGAGGTAGCGCGTATGTCGGGTCAGCAATTCTCGATGACAGGATTTTCCTGGTCGGCGATTGCCGTGCTGTTGTTCGCCCTGCTGCTGGCCGGCTGCGCCAGCGGGCCCTCGGCGGACCGCGCGGCTACCCGCGATGCGGTGCCACGCGACGAGCCTTATTCGACCCGCGGCAACCCCGACGACTACAGCGTACTGGGCAAGCGCTACACGGTCCTGGCGAGTAACTCCGGATTTCGTGAGCGCGGGCTGGCGTCGTGGTACGGAAAGAAATTCCACGGGCGACCGACCTCGTCGGGCGAGCCCTATGACATGTACAAGATGACCGCGGCGCACAAGTCACTGCGGCTGCCGACCTACGTTCGTGTGACCAATCTCGACAATGGCAAGAGCGTGGTGGTGCGGGTCAACGATCGCGGCCCGTTCGTCGACGGCCGTATCATCGACCTGTCGTATGCCGCGGCGCACAAGATCGAGATGACCGGCAAGGGCACCGTGCCGGTCGAGATCGAGGTGGTCGGGTCGGAGGACACGCGTACCGCCGCCCGGAACTCCTCGTCGGCCCGGAACCCGGGCAGATCACGGAACCTCGGACCTCGCTCGATGCCCAATGCCCGCTGGGGCGAGAACGTCTTCGTCCAGATTGGCGCGTTCCGCGACGCGGACAACGCCGAGGAGATCGGTGCGCGGTTGCGCCGTGCTGGCCTGTCCACGGTGAGTCAGTCGGATGGCGGCTGGACCCGGGTGCAGGTCGGGCCGCTGGCCTCGGCCGACGAGTTCGATTCGGTGCGCGAGCGGCTACATGAGCTCGGCTTTCAAGAAACAACGATGGTGGTTAACAAATGATCAATGCCTTGTCCGCGACATGGCGACGTGGCTGGCTTGCCGGCCTGCTGGCGACGACCCTGCTTTCCCTGCTGGCGACGGCGACTCATGCCGCCCTACCCACGCCGGGGGCGCCCGACCTGTCGGCCCGTTCCTACGTGTTGCTGGACTACGGCACCGAACAGGTGATCATCGATCGCGATGCCGACCGGCCGGTGCCGCCGGCGAGCATCACCAAGCTGATGACCGCCTACCTCGCTTTCGAAGCGATCAAGAGCGGCGATGTCGCGATGGACGACCAGGTGACCATCAGCGAAAAGGCCTGGCGGATGGGCGGTTCGCGCATGTTCATCGAGGTGGGCAAGCAGGCGTCCGTCGAGGAGCTGCTGCAGGGCATGATCGTGCAGTCGGGCAATGACGCCGCCACGGCCCTGGCCGAGCACATCGGCGGTAACGAGGAATCGTTCGTCGCGCAGATGAATGCCACCGCCGAGCGTCTTGGCATGACCGAGACGCACTTCGAGAACCCCACCGGCTGGCCGGCCGAGGGTCATTTGATGTCCGCGCGCGACATCGCGACCTTGCTCTCGCAGCTGATCCACGAGTACCCGGATCTCTACAAGGTCTTCCGCCAGAAGTCCTACACCTACAACGGCATCAAGCAGTACAACCGCGAGAAGCTGCTGTTCCGCAACGAATGGGTCGATGGCGGCAAGACCGGTCACACCGAGGAGGCGGGGTATTGCCTGGCCACGTCCGGTGCGCGCGAGGGCATGCGCTTGATCGCGGTCGTGCTGGGTACCGACAGTGACGAGGCGCGCAACAACCAGGCCGAGGCGTTGCTCAACTACGGCTTTAGGCACTTCGAGACCGTCGACGTGCGCTCGGGCGGCGAGACGTTGGCCAGTCCGCGAGTCTACAAAGGCGAGACGGACGAGACCCCGGTGGGTCTGCGCCAGGATCTTTCCGTGCTGGTGCCGAAGAAACAACGCGACGAGCTGTCCGTCAGCCTCAAGCTCGATGGCGAGCTGATCGCCCCGCTGAACGAGGGCGATGCCGTTGGGTCGCTGGTGGTGCGCCTCGGCGAGCAGTCCATCGCCGAGCGTCCGGTGGTTGCCCTGTCGGACAACCCCGAAGGCGGTCTGGTCAAGCAGGCCACCGACAGTTTCTGGCTGTGGTGGGACGATTGATGTCGCAGCAGCCGCGGCCGGTTTATCTCAACGGCGAGTGGTGCGATACCGAGACGGCGCAGGTGTCGGTGTTTGATCGAGGCTACCTGTTCGGTGACGGCGTCTACGAGGTGATTCCCGCCTTCGCCGGTCGGCTGTTCGGGGTGGACGAACACATGGCCCGCCTGTCGCGCAGCCTTGAGGCAATTGGGATCCCCGAGCCGCTGGGGCGAGATGAATGGCAGGCGATCTTCGACCGATTGCTTGCCGGGATCGACGCCCCCGACGCGGCCGTCTACCTGCAGGTCACCCGTGGCGCGCCGGCAAAGCGCGACCACGCCTGGCCGCGGGATGACGTGCCCGCGGGCGTGATGGCCACCGTTTCGCCGATCGGGTCGATTGCCGGTGGCGCGCGCGTGATCACGCTGCCCGATGCGCGCTGGGCGCGCTGCGACATCAAGAGCATCAACCTCCTGCCCAACACCATGGCTCGCCAACAGGCCCTCGAACAGAACTGTGACGAGGCGTTGCTGGTGCGCGATGGGCTGGTCATGGAGGGGGCGGCCACCAACCTGTTTGCCGTGATTGGTGGTCGGCTGGTGACCGCGCCTACGGGGGCGCGCATCCTCGCCGGCATCACCCGCGGGTTGCTGCTCGACCTGGTTCGCGACGAGCAGCTGATCGAGGTCGATGAGTCGTTTATTACCATCAGCGCCCTGCGCGATGCCGACGAGGTGTTTCTCACCAGCTCGACCAAGGACCTCTGGCCGGTGGTCGAGATCGACGGTCGGCCGGTCGGGTCGGGCGCGCACGCTGGCCGAGCCGGTCCGGTCACCCGGCAGCTCGATCATCACTTTCAGGCACTCAAACATCCGCAACGGAGCTCGCGATGATCGACGATTCTTCCCCGAACGGGAAAGGCAATGGGCAACTCGATGGGCAGTTGACCTCCTGCGACCCCAACGCCAAGCCCACCTCGGCCGAGGACGAGGCGGCGCTCGAGCGCGGGACCCTGATCGACTTTCCCAGCGAGTTTCCGATCAAGATCATGGGGCCGGCCACCGACGCCTTCATCAAAGACATCAAGCAGGCCGTCGATGGCGTCGTCCCCGGCCTGCCGGAATCGGCCTGGAAAGAGCGGGCCAGCGGTAAGGGCAATTTCGTTGGTCTGACCGTCACCTTTACCGCCACCTCCCGGCAGCAGATCGACGACGTCTACCGCGCGATCACCGCGCACCCGGACGTGAAGATGTGTTTGTGAACAAAGCTGACAGGTGGAAGACGGCGTAGGAGCGGCTTTAGCCGCGAATCGCGACGTAAGGGCGCGAGCCCCGGGTGGTTCTCTGCCATGCAGCGATCAAGACAGCCGCCAAGCCGGTTTGCGCGAACAGGGCCCGCTTCCACCGTATCCTGAATGTCTGATCTCTCCGGCATCCTTCGTTCGCTCTATGCCCCAGTCGCACTGATTAGTCTCGTCATTCCCGCGAAAGCGGGAATCCAGTGCGTCCGCTCGTTGAGCTTCCACCCAGTGCAACTCCATGCCGCAACATGACAATTTCCACTGGCTCGGTGAGCGCCGCGACTACCGCGCCACTTGGGCGGCCATGCGGCGCTACACGGCGCGACGCACCAGCGAGACCCCTGATGCCTACTGGGCGTTGACGCATCCGCCCGTGTTTACCCAGGGGCTGGCCGGTCGGCCGGAGCACCTGCTGAACCCCGGACACATCCCGGTGATTCCGACCGACCGTGGTGGCCAGGTGACCTACCACGGCCCCGGTCAGTTGATGCTCTACACCCTGGTCGACCTCAAGCGCGCGGGCCTGGGTCCTCGCGACTGGGTGAATCGCCTTGAACAGGCGGTCATCGACTGGATGGGCGAGCGGGGTGTCGCAGCGGAGCGTCGTCCGGATGCCCCTGGTGTCTATGTCGACGGCGCCAAGATCGCCGCCCTGGGTCTGAAAATCCGCCAGGGGCGCTGTTATCATGGCCTGTCGTTCAATATCGACATGGACCTGACGCCGTTTGCCCGGATCAATCCCTGTGGCTACGAGGGGTTGGCCGTCACCGACGCCAGGCGGCTGCTCGGCGACACGCCGTCGCTGCCGAGTATTGCGCGCGAGCTCACCGCGGTGCTTGCATCTTAGGAGCGCCTTCAGGCGCGAATCCTCGCGGCGCCTCTTTGAAGCGTTATGTGGTGGCCGGTGGGCGTGGTCTCGAGTGGGCTGGGAGCTGGATTCCCGCTTGCGCGGGAATGACGGCAATTGTAGGCCGCGTGGGAAAAGTACTGGCGTCGTTCCCGCGAAAGCGGGAACCCAGCGCAACAAACTTCCGGCAATCAACCCAGGTCCACGTGCGCAGGCCGCCGTGCCGACCACCGAACTACGAACTAGCACCGAGGCTTCGCCCCGACCTCGTTCATCAAGGTAAACGCATTACATGAGCCAATCCCCGGACAACGTCACCGCCCGCCCCGACGGCCCGACGCGCGCGATGCGCTCCTCCGACAAGGTCTCGCGTATCCCGGTCAAGATCGAGCCATCGGCCCCGATGCGCAAACCCAGCTGGATTCGCGCCCGCCCGCAGGGCGGGGCGGAGGTCCAGCGCCTCAAGCGCGTCGTGCGCGAGCAGGGGCTCAACACCGTCTGCGAGGAAGCCAACTGCCCCAATCTGGGCGAATGCTTCGACAACGGCACGGCCACCTTCATGATCCTCGGCGATATCTGCACCCGGCGCTGCCCGTTCTGCGACGTCGCCCACGGCAAGCCGCGCCCGGTCGATCCCGAGGAGCCCACTCGTCTGGCCGAGACCGTCCGCGCCATGGGGCTGAAGTATGTGGTGATCACTTCGGTCGACCGCGACGACCTGCGTGACGGCGGCGCGCAACACTTCGCCGACGTCATCCGTGCCCTGCGCGATGCCAACCCCGATCTGATCGTCGAGATCCTCACCCCCGATTTCCGTGGCCGGGTGGAAAAGGCCATCGACATTCTGGCCGCCGAGCCGCCGGACGTGTTCAACCACAATCTCGAGACCGTGCCTGAGCTCTACCGCGCCGCCCGACCGGGCGCGAGCTACCAGGGCTCGCTCGACCTGCTGGCCGAGATGAAGCGCCGCTGCCCCGACGTGCCGACCAAATCCGGCCTGATGCTCGGCTTGGGCGAGACCGACGAGCAGTTGCTGAGTGAACTGCAGGACATGCGCGACCACGGCGTCGACATGCTCACCCTCGGGCAGTACCTGCAGCCGTCCGTCCATCATTTGCCGGTCAAGCGCTTCGTCTCCCCTGAGCACTTCGCCGAGCTCGGCCGCCAGGCCGAGGCACTGGGCTTCACCCACGTCGCCGCCGGTCCGATGGTGCGCTCGTCGTACCACGCGGACCAGGGCGGGTTCGATGTGTTGAAGAAAGCGGGAAACTGACAGCTGGAAAAGGGCGTAGGAGCGGCTTTAGCCGCGATACCCAAACAAGAAGGGAGAGATCAAAGCCCGGCGGGTGCGCGCTCAGGCCTACAAACTGTCAGCTTCCAGCTCGCCCTTTGACCTCTGAACGCTGATCTCTCCCCTCCCGCGCCGCAAGGCGCCTTGTTGCACCCATGCAACAAAAAAGCCCCGGTTTGTTGCAAACCGGCCCCCAAGGGGTTGTCAGTGCAGCGCATCTGACTAGTATTGGCGGCGTACCTGGCCAAACGCACCGCTTCATGCCGGGGAAATTTGGAAATCTCACAACCACATTGGAGATGGAACCGATGAAAAAGAACATCATTGCAATGGCAGTCGCTGCTGCAGTTGCCGCTCCGGCAGCCGCCATGGCCGACACCACCCTGTATGGCAAGATCCACTCGTCTTACGACCTCATGGGTGGCGACACCGCTGACAACCAGGACTACAGCCTGTCCTCCAACTCTTCTCGCTTGGGCGTCAAGGGCAAGGAAGACATTTCCGACAACCTGTCGCTGATCTACCAGTGGGAAACCACTCTCGATTTCGGTGACACCGGCGACGGCGTTGGCTACGGCCCGCGTAACACCTTCGTTGGCTTTACCGGCGACAGCTGGGGTACCCTCATCGCAGGCCGCCATGACACCCCGATGAAGGGCGTCAGCCGTAAGTACGACCTGTTCGGCGACACCGTCGGCGATTCCCGTGCCATCCTCCGCGGCAAGGCGTTTGGTAACGACTGGGATATGCGTACCGACAACACCGTTGCCTACGCGACTCCGGACCTCGGTGGCTTCAGCGCGATGGCCGCCTACGTCTCCGATTGGGAAAAAGACGCTGACGGCGACTACACCGGCAACAACGAGTTCGACGCATGGAGTGTCAGTGCTGGTTACGAAATCGCTGGCTTCTCCATCGACGGCGCGTGGGAGCAGCACAACACTGATACTAGCGATCAAGAAGCCTACCGCGTAGGTGCTGGCTACAAGATCGGCGGTTTCAAGGTTGTTGGTCTGTACCAGAACGCCGACATCGGCTTTGACGGTAACGACTACGACGCTTGGGGCCTGGGCGCTGCCTACAGCTTCGGCAAGAGCACCGTCAAGGCTCAGTACTACATGGCTGACGACCTCTCCGGTGCCGGTAACGAAGACACTGGCGCTGAGCTGTGGGCCGTTGGTTACGACTACAAGCTGAGCAAGCAGACTAGCGTCTACGCTGCATACGGCTCCATGGATGCCGATTCCAGTGGCAACTACGTCCTGGCGAAGGGCACTGGTCACGGTGAACAGCCGGTCCTCGAGGCTGATGGCACTGACAGCAACGCCTTCTCCGTGGGCCTCGTCCACAAGTTCTAATCAATCCTGAGATTGATCGGAACGACAAAGGCGCCTTCGGGCGCCTTTTTTCGTTGCTGTCGCCGTGTTCGGTGGCAACGAAACAAGCACGAGTAACGGGGCATGCTTGGCTCCAGTTATCGTGGTTTGCCCCAGGAGTGTTCGGCTTTTCCGGTCTGGGTCCGTTGGCGACCATGCACGTGTCTTACGTGCCGATGGCGGAAAAGGGGTCAGAACCCTTTTCTGATTTGTTTCCCCGCATCCTGGTTCGCTAGTCTTTAGCGACCAATCGATTTATTCATGCAACGACAAGGACGTCGTCATGCCCAGAAAGCCCCGGCTGTTCGTGCCCGGTGTGCCACAGCATGTGGTTCAGCGCGGTAACAATCGGCAGCAGACCTTCTTCGATGAGTCCGATTTCCAGCTCTACCTCGAGTGCCTTCGTCTGGCGGGCGAGGAGTTCGGTGTGTCGGTTCATGCCTACGTTTTGATGACCAACCACGTTCATCTGCTGGTCACGCCGGATTCGGTGGAGGCGTTATCCCGAACCATGCAGTCCGTGGGACGTCAGTATGTGCTGAGGATCAATCGCAAGTACCGCCGGAGCGGGACGTTGTGGGAAGGCAGATTCAGGGCGGGGTTGGTGGGATCGGAGCGGTATCTGTTGACGTGTTATCGCTATATCGAGCTCAACCCGGTACGCGCACACATGGTGGTGGCACCCGGCGAATACCCATGGTCAAGCTACGCCAGCAACGCCCTTGGCGACTTTGATGATCTGATTGTGCCGCACGACCGTTACCTGAGCCTGGCGCCAACGCCGGAGAGGCGGCAAGAGAGATATCGTGAATTGTTCTCCGCTGCCATTCCCGGCGGCGACTTGAACCTGCTCCGTCGGGCGACTGAGCAGTCAGCCGTCGCTGGCACCGAGGATTTCCAGTGTCGGCTGGCACAGAAGTTCGGGCGGGACGTGTCTCCCCGGCCGCCGGGCCGTCCTGTCAGAAAATAGTTCTGACCCCTTTAGGAAAGATCGCGCGGGCAATCCGCCAGCGCCGCGGCCAGCGTGGGGTAGCGGGGTTGCCACTCGAGCGCGCGCTGAATGGCGCTGGCATCGACGCGGCGGGATTCGCTCAGGAATTCGCGGGCCATGGGGCTCGCCTGCTCGAGGATGCTCGCCAACGAGGCCTCCGGCGGTTGTGGCAGGCCGAAGTGCGCCGCGATCTGGCGATAGGTGACGTTGACCGGGGTGGGGTGGTTGTCGGAGATATTGAAGGTGCCGGCGACGGGGTGACCCCTCTCGCTGCGGTCGATCAGGAGCCGCAGGATATCGGACAGGTCATCGGCGTGGATGCGGTTGGACCAGGGCGCCTCAGTGCCGGCGGGCACGGGTGTGCCCCGGCGCACCTTCTCCACGGGCAGGCGATCGCAGGCGTAGATGCCGGTCACGCGCAGCGTGCAGGCGGGGATCTGGTGAGCCTGCGCGTACCGCTGGCACTGGGCCTCGGCATCCAGCCGCCGCCGACCCCGGTCATGGGCCGGTGCGGGGGATGTCGCCTCGTTCACCCAATTTCCGCCATGGTCGCCGTAGACGCCGGTGGTGCTGATATACACAAGGCCCGCGGGCGGATGCGTGGCCCCGGTCAGCCAGCGCGCGAGGCGCGGGTCGCTCTGTCCCTCGCGGGGTGGCGGGGCGAGGTAGACCCATATCGCGTTTTTAGGCGCGGCCTCGGGCGGGATGACGGTCACGTCGTCCAGGTCGATCGGAAAGGCGCGCCAATGGCCGCGGTGCCCCCGGGGTCGTTCGGGTGGCTCGATCTGGTGCCGCGCAATGGCGACGAGATCGTGATCCGTCAGTCGGTTGGCGAGCCGTTGGGCGATATCGCCGTAGCCGATCAGGACAATGGGGTGGCGATTGGGTTGAGGGTCGGATTGCATGCGGTGGGTCGTCGAGGTTGTGGCGAGGGCGTTAAGCCTAGCCGTTGCTCCACGCGCCTGCACGCGCGCTTCACGGATTGAGTGGCACGCCAGTGAATCGAGACCGTCATGAAAAGACCCGCCATGAGGCGGGTCTCTGCGTTTCGGGTCTAGCGTTGGCGGTGCTTACAGCTTGAAGCCGGCCAGCCGCGCCTGCAGTTCTTCGGCGAGGCGGGCGAGTTCGGCCGAGGCCGTCTTGGTCTGGGTGGCTCCCTGTGCCGATTCCTCGCTGATCTGCGCAATGGTCTGTACGTTGCGGTTGACCTCTTCGGCCACGGCGCTCTGCTGTTCGGCGGCACTGGCGATCTGGAAGTTCAGGTCGTTGATGCCGTTTACACCGTTGGCGATTTCGCCCAGGGCCGCCTCGGTTTCCGACATGGCCTGGGTGCTGTGATCGACCTGGTTGTGGGCGCGCTGCATTGCGGCCACGGCGGCATTCGAGCGTGATTGCAGCCGGTCGATCATGCCGTGGATTTCCTCGGTGGAGCCCTGGGTGCGTGAGGCCAGCGCGCGGACTTCCTCGGCGACCACCGCGAAGCCTCGGCCATGCTCGCCGGCGCGGGCCGCCTCGATCGCAGCATTCAGGGCCAGCAGGTTGGTCTGGTCGGCGATCGCGCCGATCACGTCGAGCACCTTGCCGATCTCCTCGGATTCCGCCTTGAGCGAATCGATGGTGTCCGAGGACTGGCGGATCTCGTCGGAGAGGATGCCGACCGCGTTCACGGCATTGCCGAGGATGGTCTGGCCGTGCTTGGCCGAGTCGTTGGCCGCCTGGGCGCTGCTGGAGGCGTCCGATGCATTGCGGGCGACGTCCTCAACGGTGGCGGTCATCTCGTTCATGGCCGCGGCAACCTGCTCGATCTCCTGCATCTGGCGGGCCACGCCGCGATCGGTCTGCTCGGAGACCGCCGAGGTCTCTTCGGCGGCCGACGCGAGTTGCTCGGAGGCTTCGCCGATGCGCTTGAGGGTGTCGCGCAGGGATTCGCGCGCGGTGTTCATGTGCGTGATGATCTCGGCAATCTCGTCACGGCTGTCAAGCGTCACCGGCTCGTTGAGGTTGCCCTCGGCGAAGTTGGTGGCAAAGCGATCGGCCGCCTTCAGGCCACGGGTCACCCCATGGATGATCCAGGCGGCGATGGCGATGATGATCAGCACGTTGAGCAGCGTGATGCCGATCGAGATCAACACGTCCTGCTCGACCCGCTCGCTGGTGCGCTCAAGCTCTTCCTCCATGTTGCCGCGCAGGATGCCCTCGTAATGGCTCGCTGCCTGCTCGAAACTCGGCAGCACCTCGGTGAGCGTGAGGATGAGCAGGGCCTGGGCGCCGACGAAGTTGCCTTCCTCGAGCTTTTCGATCAACGGCACGAAGGCGACGTTGACCAGTTCTTCCTGCGTGGCGAACAGTGCCTGCTGAGCCTCGTTGGATTCGGTCTGGCGATGCTTGATGGCGGCGATCTTGGCGTTGACGTCTTCCAGCGCGGCGAGGTTGTCGCGGATGATATCCATGTGCTGGTCGATGCCGTGGGCGTGCATGGCGGCAGTGCGCCCCTGCGGGTCGTGTTGCAGCGCCAGCAGCGACTGGGTGGTCATCTGGTTGAGCAATTGCACTGACGTGCCGACATGGTCGATCGGCATGATGCGCAACTCGTGGTTCTTCTCGGCGAGTTCATGGCCCTTGAGCTCGGCATAAATGCCGAAAAGGCTGGTGCCGACGGTGGCCGCGCCGGCAAGGACCACGAGGAGGATGAGTTTGGCCTTGATCGTCATGGTGGTGGCAATGCTCCTGTAGTGGCTCGAGTCGCCCTGTGGTCACTCTGGCAACAGCGCGCCGTTCTATGAGTGGCGCGTCGGTGAGGGGGCTCTCGCTCGTCTTATTGGTTCTATCGGTCGACCGGCGCCCGACTTTAGCGACGCGCGTGACTTTTCGTCCGCGTCGCGGTGAGTGGCTGCAGTGCTAGCCAGAATCGTGCCGAAGGGGGAAGCGCTGATCTGATGCGGTTTCTTTCGAAAGCGACGTCGCCAGCGCAGGCTGAGGGTCAATGGTTTGACGTACGCTCGCGGATTCGTTGACGTCCGAAACAAAAAGCCCCACGCCGAGTGGCGCGGGGCTTGCCGTCGTCGAACGGGGCGATTGATTAGCCGCCGCTTTGCTCGATTGCCTGCAGCATGACGTTTGCCGGACGATAGCCAGGCATGGCCGCGCCGTTGGGCAGGATGGTGTACGGGGTGCCGCTCATGCCGAGACGGTTGGAGAGGGCCATGTTCTCTTTGATCATGTCGTTGTGGCATGCCTCGGCATCAACCGAGTCGCCCTTCATGGCGCGATCGAGCGCCTCTTTCGGGTCATCCGCACACGCTACCTTCGAGGAGAGCTCGAAGCCTTTCGAGCCCGGCCCTTGCCGCGGCGTGAGGATGTAGGTCACCTCGACACCGGCCTCACGCAGTTTCGGCAGTTCCTTGTGGAGCTTGTCGCAGAATGGGCAGGTGGGGTCGGTCAGAATGGTGATCGAGTGCTTGGTCTCGCCTTCGGCCGGGTAGACCAGCTTGCGCTCATCGGAGATGTCCTCAAGGGTCGTCAGGCGCTGGGAATCCTGCTTGCCCTGGGTCAGGTTCTGTCGGCTCTCGACGTCGATCAGGTCACCGGCGATCAGGTACTTGCCGTCGGCCGTGACGTAGGCGATCTGCCCGTTGGAGGTCAGCTCGTAGATGCCCTTGGCGGGCGTCTCCTCGATCGAGTCGATCGGCACGCCCGGCATGTGCTCTTGAATGCTGGCGGTAATCGAGTCCTTGTCATCCGCGAGGACCGCGGTGGTCGGCAGGGCTAGGGCGAAGGCCAGCGGCAGGGCGGTCAGTCCGCGGCGGGAGGCAAGCGGAAAGCGTGTGTTTCGCATCGTGTAGTCAACCTGGGTTTGTATGGCTATGTCCGGATATTTGACCGGCGGCTCGGTTGGAGTACCGAGCGCCGTCGGGGTTCCATTGTGTCATCTGTGGGTCGTCCGGCGAATTCCAACCTTTCCTGGCGCGTCCTGCACAAGCGGATTTGACGGAACGTTGCCCTTGGAGATGCCTGGGGGGGTGCCCGCGGGGCGGCCTCAGCCGCGCGGGTGGTGCTCGGCGTGCAGGGCCTGCAGGCGAGCGGTGGCGACGTGGGTGTAGATCTGGGTGGTCGACAGATCGGCGTGACCGAGCAGCATCTGCAGGGCGCGCAGATCCGCCCCGTGGTTGAGCAGGTGCGTGGCGAAGGCATGTCGCAGGGTATGGGGCGAGGGTAGGCGCGCCAGCCCTGCGTGGCGGGCGTGATGCTTGAGCCGATACCAGAACGCCTGACGGGTCAGGGGAGCGGCCCGGCTGGTGACGAATACCGCGGCGGTCTGTCGCTCGCCCAGCATGGCCGGGCGGCCTTCGTCGAGGTAGCGGCGCAGCCAGTCGATCGCCTCGTCGCCGATCGGCACCAGGCGTTCGCGTCCCCCCTTGCCCGTGATGCGTGCCAGGCCGTGGGCGAGGTGGATCTCGTTGAGGGTCAGGTTGACCAATTCGGAAACCCGCAGCCCGGTGGCGTAGAGCGTTTCGAGCATCGCGCGGTCGCGCAGGCCCAGCGGAGAGCCGGTGTCGGGGGCATTCAGCAGGCCCTCGACGTCGGCCTCGCTCAGATCGGTCGGCAGGGCGCGCGGACGGCGCGGTGCCGGCAGGTCGGTGGCCGGGTTGGGCTGGATCAGGCCTTCGCGATTGGCCCAGGCATAGAACCGGCGCAGCGCGGAACGCATGCGGCCCACGGAGCGCGGGGCCGCTCCCTCGGCCAGTCGCTCGCCGAGCAGGCGGTTCAGGGCATTGCCGTCGGCATCGGCGAGAGCATGGCTTTCGTCCAGGGCGGCGGTACCCGACAGGCGGCGCGCGGTCAGCTCCAGGTCGCGTCGATAGGCCGCACGACTGTTATCGGCCAGGTTTTCCTCCAGCCAAAGGGCCTCGATGAAGGCCGTGATCAATTCGTCGTCCCGCATCAGGCGAGCCCTCGGTGGATCGTGTTCGTCGGCAGACAGTATGACGTGTCGGATCGGAACCATGGCAGCGAAACGCTTGATCTGGCAATGGATCGGCGAGGATTCCCCACCTTTTCAGACCGGTTGTCCACTCTTTTATCCACAATCAGGCCGCCTTTTGTGCCGACTTACCACAGCCGGCGCGAGGGTGCCAAGCCCTGCGGGGCCGATAGCCGGTCAGCGGCGATTTTAAATCTTAAGTCTTATACATAACAACATGTTATGAATTTACATGCGGTGAGTCGATTGTGCTGGCCAAAAAATGCGCAATCCGTGCAACTGCCTGATCGGGCTTTGTCCGACGTGGTTGTTGGCGTGTTTTCCACTAGGTTGTCCACAGCTTCTGTGCATAAGTGAAATCCGCTTGGGGCAATCCCTTTTCCAGCAACCGGTTAGCGACGGTTTCTGTGGTTCTGTTCGGGGTGTTGTTGCTAAGTCGGGCGCGGGTTCCCAAGGTGTTTCCCAGCCTCGCGGCGAATTTTGCTAATCTTGCGCGGTGCGATTGCCCCGAGATCAAGCCGGGGCAGCGCCTGTTTCAACAGGCGCGACAAAACCGATTCACGATTACCGATGGAGTCTTTATGGATAACCTCGAGTCCATTCTGAGCGAGAACCGTGTCTTCTCGCCGGCGCCGGAATTTTCGGACCGCGCGAGAATCGGGTCGCGAGCGGCCTTCGATGCGCTGGTCGCCGAGGCCGAGCGTGATTTCGAGGGCTTCTGGGCGCGATTAGCGCGCGAGTTCGTCACCTGGGATACGCCATTCACCCAGACGCTGGACGACTCGAACGCGCCGTTCTTCAAGTGGTTTGCCGACGGCAAACTCAACGTCTCGGTCAACTGCATCGACCGCCATCTGCCGGCCAAGGCCGACAAGACCGCCATCATCGGCGAGTCGGACGACGGCACCGTCACCCACATCTCCTACCAGGAATTGCACGACCGCGTCGCGCAGTTCGCCAACGCGCTCAAGGCGCAGGGCATCGAGAAGGGCGATCGTGTCGTCATTTACCTGCCGATGATCCCCGACGCGACCGTGGCCATGTTGGCTTGCGCCCGGATCGGCGCAATCCACTCGGTGGTCTTCGGCGGCTTCTCCGCCGAGGCCCTGCGCGATCGGATCAACGACACCGAGGCCAAGCTGGTGATCACCGCCGACGGCAACATGCGCGGCGGCAAGAAGGTCACCCTCAAGGGCCAGGTGGACAAGGCCCTCGCGCACGGCTGTCCGTCGGTCGAGACCGTCATCATGCTCGAGCACATCGGTGGCGTGGCCACCGGCACCTCCAGCGCGAAGGAGCTGACCTGGGCCGAGGCCATCGACGGCCAGCCGGCCGAGTGCGAGCCGGTCATGGTCGAGGCCGAGCACCCGCTGTTCATCCTCTACACCTCCGGTTCGACCGGCAAGCCCAAGGGCATCGTGCATTCCTCGGGCGGTTATCTCGTCAACGCGGCGATGACCTGTTCCTGGGTCTTCGATCTCAACGATGACGACGTCTACTGGTGCACGGCAGACGTCGGCTGGATCACCGGCCACACCTACGTCACCTACGGCCCGCTGGCGCTGGGCGTGACCCAGGTGGTCTTCGAGGGCGTGCCGACCTACCCGGACGGTGGCCGCTTCTGGGACATGGTCGAGCGTCACAAGGTGAGCGTGTTCTACACCGCGCCGACCGCCATCCGCGCGCTGATGAAGCTTGGCGACGAGGTGCCGAACAAGTACGACCTCTCGAGCCTGCGCCTGCTGGGTACGGTCGGCGAGCCGATCAACCCCGAGGCCTGGGTCTGGTACCACCAGGTCATCGGCGGCGGTCGTTGCCCGATCACCGACACCTGGTGGCAGACCGAGACCGGCGCCCACGCCATCGCGCCGATTCCGGGCGCGATCGACCTGGTGCCGGGCTCCTGCACCCTGCCGCTGCCGGGCATCATCGCCGACGTGGTCGACGATCACGGCAAGAAGGTGCCGACCGAGAGCGGTGGCAACCTGGTGATCAAGAAGCCGTGGCCGTCGATGTTGCGCACCATCTGGGGCGACGACGAGCGCTTCCAGCGCACCTACTTCCCGGACAACCTGCCGGGTTACTACCTGGCGGGGGATTCCGCGCGTCGTGACCAGGACGGCTACATCTGGATCATGGGTCGCATCGACGACGTCATCAACGTCTCCGGTCACCGCCTGGGCACCATGGAAGTGGAGTCCGCGCTGGTGGCGCACCCGGACGTGGCCGAGGCCGCCGTGGTGGGCCGTCCGCATGACGTGAAGGGCGAGTCGATCGTCGCCTTCGTCGTGGTCAAGGGCGACCGCCCGCAAGGCGAGGCCGCCGAGGCCATGGTCAAGACCCTGCGCGATTGGGTCACCGAGCAGATCGGGCCGATCGCCAAGCCGGACGACATTCGCTTTGGTGACAACCTGCCCAAGACCCGCTCGGGCAAGATCATGCGGCGGCTGCTGCGCGGGATCGCCAAGGGCGAGCCGCCGGAAGGTGATACCTCCACCCTGGAGAACCCGGCCATCCTCGAGCAGCTGCTGGGCAACGACTGACCTATCCGCTCCCGCGGAACCAAAAAACCCCCGTGGCCAATGACTGCGGGGGTTTTTGTTTGCGCGGCTGGAAAGCCGATCGATTTACAGATTCGTCAGCGACGCAGGGCGGCGAAAAGAAAGCTGGCAGCACCCACGAGTTCCGCCCAGCCGATCCACGACAAGGCCGTGATGCCCTCCTGCTCGATGCGTCCACCCTGCGTGGCGAGGAACACCACCAGCAACAGCGCACCGATGAGCGTCAGGCGGTTGCGGGCCCGATCACGATGGGCCTCGTGGCGGAGCGATACCAGCTCGCGGCGTTGCCCTTCGAGGATCTCCGACTGGCGATGGACCTGCTGCATGGCCTGGATGGACAGGCGCGGAAGTTCGGACAGGTGCTGGTTGAGATAGGGCAGTTCGTCTTTGAAGCGCTCGAGAAAGGCCTTGGGGCCGATGCGCTCGCGCATCCAGCGTTCGATGAACGGCTTGGCGGTCTGCCAGAGGTCGAGGTCCGGGTAGAGCTCCCGGCCCAGTCCCTCGATGGCCAGCAGTGTCTTCTGCAGCAGGACCAGCTGCGGCTGGACTTCCATGTCGAACTGGCGCGCGACCTGGAACAGTCGCAGCAGGAAGTGGCCGAAGGAGATCTCGCGCAGCGGCTTCTGGAAGATCGGCTCGCAGACCGTGCGGATCGCCGCCTCGAATTCCTCGACCCGCGTGGTGTTCGGCACCCAGCCCGATTCGACGTGCAGCTCGGCCACGCGGCGATAGTCGCGGTTGAAGAAGGCGTGAAAGTTCTCGGCGAGATAGCGCTGATCCTCGGGCATCAACGAACCGACGATGCCGAAATCCACCGCCATGTAGCGCGGCTGCTCCGGGTCGCTCGCGTCAACGAAGATGTTGCCCGGGTGCATGTCGGCGTGGAAAAAGTTGTGCTTGAACACCTGGGTGAAGAACACCTCCACGCCGCGTTCGGCCAGCCGCTGCATGTTGACGTTCGCCGCGCGTAGCAGGTCCGTGCGCGCGATCGGAATGCCGTGGATACGCTCCTGGACCAGCACGTCGGTGCGACACCAGTCCCAGTAGACCGCCGGCACGTAGAGCATCGGCGAGCCCTCGAACTGGCGCTTGAGTTCGGCGGCGTTGGCCGCCTCGCGCTGCAGGTCGAGCTCGTTCATCAGGGTCTTGTCGAACTCGGTGACCACTTCCACCGGGTGCAGGCGCGGGCCTTCCGACCAGTAGCGTTCGGCCAGTCGCGCCACGGTGTAGAGGATCTCGAGATCGCTGCGGATGCGGCGATGAATGCCCGGCCGGGTGATCTTGACGATCACCTCCTGGCCGTCGTCCAGCGTGGCGGCATGCACCTGGGCGATCGACGCCGAGGCCAGCGGCTCGGCCTCGAAGCAGGCGAAGTGTTCGGTGACCGAGGCGCCGAGTGCCGCCTCGATGCGCGCTCGGGCAACCTCGGCGGGGAAGGGGCGGACTCGATCCTGCAGTGCGGACAAGGCCTCGGCCAGATCCGGTGGCAGCAGGTCGCGCCGGGTGGAGAGCATCTGACCGAACTTGACGAAGATCGGCCCGAGGTCTTCGAGTGCCGCGACCAGCCGTTCGCCGCGCGTGCGCTGGCGGTTGTTCGAGAACCAGTACCAGGGCGACGCGAACTTGAGGAAGCGGATTGGGCGGAAGATCTTGAGCGCCAGCACGATCTCGTCGAGGCCGTGGCGCAGCAGCACGAACTGGATCACCACCAGGCGCCAGAGCAGTCGGGGTCGCATCAGGCCTCCTCGGGGTTGTTGCGGGGCGCGTTGCCAGCGGCTGCCTCGAGGCGCTCGATGCGACGCTCGAGCCGCTCGACGGCCGCGCGTGTCTCGTCCACGCCCTCGAGAAAGTCCGGCAGGTCGAAGTCATCGGCAATGATCCGGGCCTCGTGCACCAGGTAGTCATGCTGTTCGATGCGGCGGGTTTCGCGCCATTCAGCCGCGTTTCGTTGGGCTTGCTGTGCCGCCTGTTCGACCACCCCGGCGGCTGAGACGCCGACTTTTTCGGCCAGCCAGTCGGCCCAGTCAATATCGAGCTCGCTCAAGGCGCGTAGGAAGCGGGTGGCCGCCTGCTCGTCGCCCTCGATGGTGAGGTCGCCGGTAAACAGCGAGTCCGAGGCGTGCTCGCGCTGCAGGACGGCCAGCAACGCCGGGCCGCTGGTATGAATGCGGGCATCGGGTGGCAGGTCATCGGCGGCTCGCCACATCAGCCCGTTGGTGGTAGGCGTGACGGTGATCGTGAGATGGGGGTGTTCGATCTCGACGGCGATCACCAGGCCGGACAGGTCTGCCAGTCGGGCGCGCGCGTTCGTGTCGCGCTGAATTAGTCGATTGATGACGGTTTCGGCGCTGAAACGCAGGGCGGTGGAAATCATGGGGGCACGGGCAGTGACGAATGGATCAGAGCCAGTCGGTCAGGGCGATGCCCAAGCCGATACGGCTGACCGAGCGATTGTAGTCGATCAGGCTTTCCCCGTAGCCATTGAAGTATTGCACATAGCCCTTGACGCGTTTCGACAGCGGGAAGCTGTAGTCCACCTGGACGGCGCCTTTGTTGTTGGCGAAGTCGAGGTTGTTGCGCAGGGTGGCCGCGATGGTCTGGTCTTTCCACTTGTAGGCCAGCATCAGGTCGCCGTATCCCATGTAGTCGGTGATGTCCGGGTTTTGCTCCTCACCCGCCTCGGGCAGGTGATACCAGCCGCGGAGGCGACCGGCGAAATGGCCGCGACCGAAGGAGGTGCTCGCGGCGAGCCGGTTCCAGCTGCGCGAACGCTCACCACCCTGGCCGTTGGAGGTGTGGATCAGCGATAGCCGGGAGCGCTTGAAGGTCAGGCCGGCCAGCGAGAAATCCGTGTTGAAGCTCACGCCCACCTCGGGCTCGTAGTTGGTCTCGCGAAACGGGGAGGAGGCGTCCTCGTCGGAGCCGAGAAACTCGGTGTTGTAGGTCTGCCAGAGCGAGAGCTGGGTGTAGCCGAAATACAGCGCGGTGTTGGGGCCGAATGGATCCTCGAACCAGTCGAACTGGAACGACAGCTGGAACTTGGTCTCGGCGTGCTGGGGCTCGAAGTCGTAGACGTCGCGTGACAGGTCGGTCGGTGTATAGGTCGCCGGCATGATGTAGTTCGGCTTGTAGCTGCGCATCACGAACGGATTGCGCTCACCCGACTGCTCCGACTTGAGTCGACGCTCCAGGGCCACCGGCTGGGATTCGTTGATCATCGGGGTGGACTCATCCTCTTCCGCTTGCGACGCGGCGACCGGTCCAGTACTGGTGTTGCTTGTCGTCTGCCCCTGCTCTTCGGCCTGCGTGGCATCGTCCTCGAGTGCTGCCGGGCCGCTGGAGGCCAGTCGATCGAAGCAGGCCAACCGCTTTGCGTCGGCATCGATCGCGGCACATGCCGACCAGTCGGGCGTGTCGGTCTGGGCGGTGGCCGGACTCAGAACGCCCAGCAGCGCGAGTCCGGACAGCGCTGCGGACAGGTGGCGGTGGTTGGGACGGAACAAGAAATGGGACATGGCGGCAAGTCTTTGATGGATGGCGGCCGGTGGGCCATGATAGACGGTACCGAATGGAACGCCGAACCGGCATGTCGAATCCGTGCCGGGAAAGGCCCGTCGGCGACTCATTCAGAGTTGCCGGATGGACGGGAGTTCCCCCGCGGACCCCGGAGGGCAGCATGGGACAGGCCAAGACGCACGCTCGGCAACTGGACGCCGATTTCCTCACCCAGCCGGCCGGCGAGATCGCAGCCGTGCTCATTCGCGCCCAGCAGGCCGTCTTCCGTCGTGCCTGGGCCCATTACCTCGAGGCGGCCGACGACCCCGAGGCCCTGCACGACCTGCGGGTCGAGTTGCGGCGCCTGCGCGTCTGGTTGCGTTTGTCGCGTGACGTCGTGCGCACGCGCAAGTCAACGCGGCGGCGACTCAAGGCGCTGGCCCGTTCGAGCAGTCCGATGCGCGATCACGAGGTGATGCTCGAACTGCTCGACCGGGTCGCCAAGGATGCCGACTGTGCCGATGTGGCGGCGCGGATACGTCGCCTAGCCGATGAACGTCAGCCGGTGGTCGGCGATCTGGCGTTCGACGTCAAGCCCGGCCTCAAGCCGCGGGCACGCAAGGGCACCGTTCCGTTCGGTCGCTGGTTCGCGAGCCAGGTCTCCATGATGACCGAACACATCGAGCGTGACCTTTCGGCGGGTCGCTCGGGGTTTCATGCCGCGCGCATCCAGGTCAAGCATCTGCGCTACCTGATCGAACCCATGGACGAGCCCTTTGCCGTGGTCGAGCCCATGCTCGCCGATCTCAAGACCATCCAGGACTGGCTGGGCGACCTGCACGATCTGGTGGTCTTCCGTGCGCACTTGGCCGATTACGCCGGCTGGTTGCTGACTGACGCGCTGCCCGCGCCTCTCGCCCGCCCGGGTAAGCAGGCGAGACCCTTGAGCCAGACCTTCACTGGCGTGCGCGACGACACCATCCGGCTGTCGGCCTGGCAGGACGCCCAGTTCGAGGTGATGTGGCGTGACTGGGAAGCACGCCGTCCGGCGTCCGAGAAACGGCTGTATACCGCCCGTAACCGCCTGATCGGCGAGCTCGAAAAGGCCGCTCCGGCGGCGAATTGACAAGCCAGGGGAAAACGACAAAAATGCCCGGTCCCGCGCCGGAGTAGCTCAGTTGGTAGAGCAGGGCATTCGTAATGCCAAGGTCGTAGGTTCGACTCCTATCTCCGGCACCAGTTTCCTCGCCTGGAATCAGGGCGGCAGCAATCAACGCTGCTCCTGATTGCTTCCTCAACGTACACCCTCGGGCCCCGCAAGGCGGGTTGTCCGGCCGTTAACGCTTCCCGACTTTTTATGACCGTCTCCGATTCGGAGGCATGACCGGGCGTGTGGAAGGCATTCTCGACCACGGGGGACACGTAACCCCCGTGGAGGGGCTGCTAGAGCCTTTTCACATACCAGGTGACGCCCGAACCGCCGACACGATTGAACAGCAGCCGGATCGGACTCGGGTCTTCGCAAGCGATGAAGCCATGCCGCCGGTAGAACCGCTGAACGTGCTTTTCGCTGGCCCAGGCATCGAGCGTGACTTGTCGCACACCTTGCTCGCGCAAATGATCGATCGCCGCTTCGAGCAGGACGCTGCCGAACCCCCTGCCGCGGTACTCCGGGCGAATGATGAGCCGACTGATATAAGGCCCTTGGGCCGCCATCCAGCGCATGACGGCCTCTGCCCCCAGCGCACGTGGTGCGCCGTGGGGGCAGCCGAACTCGCGCCGCACGCGTGACCAGATCACTCGCTGCGGCCCCTTGCCATCGAGGTAGAACTGCAGGTGGCCGACCAGCGAATCGTCGGCACGCAGAAAGAGAATGCGCGAGTAGTCGACTGTCTCGGCGAAAATACGACGCTGGGTAACGGCCTCGCCGAGCAGCGGACGGAATACCGTGGGTCCGACCGCCGCCATCTGTTGTTCCTCGATCGTGGGGTGACGATCCCTGACCTGGTAGACCTCGACCCGTGTCGATAGCGCGTCCGCTGGTTGCATGACGACCCGTTCGGGCAGCTCGCTCAATGCCGCGCTCATGTCGGTCATCATCAGTTTTCCTTCGCGGTTGATGGTTTGTGCGGCCGCCGCCCTCACGGCGGGCCACGATGGCCTCTCCCCGGATCGGACGCAAACTGCTTTCCCCGAAGGTTCGGGTGTGCCCACGTGGATCCGCGGCGTTCACCTCAAGTCGGACGAGCAGGTCCGCCGACAGCGTTGAAACCCGGCCTTAATCTTCCGGGAAGGAGCTGTTGAACAGGTTCGAGCAATGACTGCTTAGTGCCCCCTGTCTCCGTCATGGTTCCCCTGAGCCCAAAAATACGGGCGTCGCGATACTTTCGATCGCATTTTCGACAGACGGTGAGGCATCCGATCGTCGGGTTGAGTGAGGGGCGGTGCGCGCCATTGGTTTTGTGCCCGGCGCGGTAATGACCTAGACTGCGATGTCCGGAGCATGGGCCGCGCCGACGGTCGTCGATGCGGAACTTCCCGCCCGTGCTCGGGTCTGATTCATCAGAAGATCCTGAACCCGGTTTGACGTCCTCGGACGGTTGCCGGGGACTTGAAATCTCGAGTGACGACCCAATACATGTAGCAAGCCGGGGGTGATACGGCTTCGACGTGGGTCACGAAACTCAAGGTGCATGCCGAGGTGTAGTCTCCTCGTTAAACAACTGCAAAACCAATAGTTGCCAACGACGACAACTACGCACTCGCAGCTTAAAACCCTGTAGGGTGCCGTCTGGCCGGAGCCGTGCTTGTGCGTCCGGAACCCAGGCGTCGACTCTCACAAGCTCGTGGTGAAGCGCGTCCGGCGTGGATCCACTAAAACTCTAGCCGGACTCGCCGAGTATCTTCCCTGCCTGTCGGGTAGTACTCGGTTAAAGCAATAGACAGGACAAGCATGTAGGACCGAGAGCGTAGGGCTTGCGGACGCGGGTTCGACTCCCGCCACCTCCACCAAACTCCGCCGAGAAGGGCCAGCCAGCGATGGTTGGCCCTTTTTTTGTCTCCCCCAGTCGTCGCCCAGTCGTCGCCGATTGACGAACGCCCCGCCGGCCATGCAGGCCGAGCCGTCGATTCAGTCGTTCCGCAATGCGGTAGGACATGCCATTATCCGGTTATGGAATTAACCGACTGTTTTGCGAAGGCTTAGGCCGGGCCATGCGGAGATTGGCCTGGGCACTGGCGTTGTCGTTGCTGGCCACCACGGCGTCGGCCCGCGAGGTGACGGTCGGGCTTTATGAGAACGACCCGAAGGTATTCCGTGATGCCGAGGGCCACCCTTCGGGCATTTTCGTCGAGCTCATCGAACGCATTGCGACGGAGGAAGGGTGGGTCCTGTCGTTCGAGGAATGCGCCTGGTCCGAGTGCCTGGACCGAACCCAACGCGGCGAAATCGACTTGATGCCCGATGTGGCCATAAGCGATGAGCGCGAGGCTCGACTCGACTTTCACACCCTGCCTGCCCTGCACAGTTGGTCGCAGGTCTATCGGCACCCGGACCTCGAGGTGAACTCGATCTTCGATCTGGCCGGGCGGCGCATCGCGTTGCTGGAGGGATCGATCCAGCAGGCGCGGATCGATGCCTTGTTCGACGAGTTCGGCATCGCCTTCGAGCCGCTGCTCGTCGAGGACTTTCATGCCGCCTTCGAGGCCGTCTCCGCCGAACGAGCCGATGTGGCACTCGTCAATCACCTGTTCGGCAGTCGCTATCACGCCGACTATGGCCTCAAGCGCACGCCGGTGGTCATGGAGCCGGCCCGGCTGTTCTTTGCGACCGGGCAGGGGCTCAATCCCGAGTTGCTGGACGCGATCGATCAGCATCTCGCGCGTTGGCAGGGCGATGGTGACTCGGTCTATTTCGACATCCTCGAGCATTGGTTGGGGGAGCGTCCGCGGGTGGCTGCGCCCGGCTGGGTGGGGTGGCTGATTGCCATCGGTGGGCTCCTGCTACTTGCGGCCCTCGGTGTGGTGTGGCGACTGCGTCGGGTGTCGGCGATCCGTGGTCGGCGGCTTGCCGAAACCCGTCGTGCCCTGGAGACGGCCCACGAGGTGATCGAGGCGAGCCCGGTGGTGCTGTTCCGTTGGTTGCCAAGGCCTGGCTGGCCGGTGGCGTTCGTCTCCGGCAACGTCTCGCGCTGGGGGTACACGGCCGAGGAGTTCCTCGACGGCAGCCGTCACTTCGCCGACATCGTCCACCCGGACGACATGGAACGGGTGGACGCGGAGGTCGAAGAGCGCCTCGCCGCCGGGGCGACCGCCTACCGCCAGGAGTACCGCATCCTGCATGCCGATGGCACCCCGCGCTGGGTTGGTGATCTCACCCACGTCTTCCGCGACGAGCACGGACAGGTCGAGCGGATCGAGGGGGTGGTCACCGACATCACCGAGCAGCGCGAGGGCGAGCGTCGCCAGCGCGAGGCGGCCGCGGTACTGGAAAACACGCTCGAGGGCGTGATCATCACCGATGCCGACGAGCGGATCGTGATGGTCAACCGGGCGTTCCAGTCCTTGACCGGCTACACCGAGGACGAGGTGCTGGGTCGGCCGGTTACCCTGCTGGACGCCGAGCACGCGACGAGTCCCTGGTCAGCGATTCGAGACGAACTGGCGGCGAGCGGGCACTGGCAGGGCGAGTTGACCAGTCGGCGCAAGAACGGCGAGATCTTCCCCGAGTTGCGCGCGATCAGCCGGGTGGTCGGGCCGGCCGGCGAGGGCGATCACGTGGTCCACCTGTTCACCGACATGTCGCGGCTGCGGGCCACCGAGGCGCGGCTGGATTTCCTCGCCCGCCACGATGCGCTCACCGACCTGCCCAACCGCGCGCTGCTCCTGTCGCATCTGCGTGATCGCGTCGCTTCGGCCGAGGTGGCGGCGCTGGGGCTGCTGCTGATCGATCTCGATCGTTTCCGCGACGTCAACGACAGTTATGGTCACCACGTGGGTGACACCCTGTTGCGCCAGGCCGCCCAACGGTTGGAATCGCTGCTCGAGGGGCGTTGTCTCGCCCGGCTGGGCGGTGACGAGTTCGCGGTGCTGGCGGAAAATGTCAGCCGAACCGATCTTGCGGGCCTGGCCGAGACGATCATCGAGGTGCTCAGCCGACCGTGGCGACTGGACAACGGCAGCGAGGTTCGCCTGGGCGCAAGTGTCGGCATCACCTGCTATCCGGATTTCGGCGGTAGCCCCGAGGCACTGCTGCAACAGGCCGATGCGGCGGTCTACCGCGCCAAGGCCGAGGGGCGCGGGGGGTTCCGCTTCTTCGACGACAGCCTGACGGCCAGTGCCCGCCACCGCATCGAGATGGAAACCCGCCTGCGCCGAGCGATCGAGGCCGGTGAGCTCGAGTTGCATTATCAACCCCAGATTGAGATCGCCAGTGGTCGCATCATCGGTGCCGAGGCGCTGGTGCGCTGGCGTGACGGCGAGCGCGGACTGGTGCCGCCGGATGCCTTCATTCCGGTGGCCGAACAGACCGGGATGATCGCCACCCTGGGTGAATGGGTCCTGCGCGAGGCCTGTCGCCAGGGGCAGGGGTGGCGCGATGCCGGCTTGCCGGTCCCCAGGTTGGCGGTGAACCTCTCGGCGCGGCAGCTGCACGATGAGTCGTTGGTCGACCGGGTCCGTGCGGTACTCGACGAGACCGGTTACCCACCCGATCAGCTCGAGCTCGAGCTGACCGAGAGCGCGCTGATGCACCAGCAGGAGCGTTCCGTCCGATTGCTGCGTGCCCTGCGTCGGCTGGGGTTGCACCTGGCCATCGACGATTTCGGCACCGGGTACTCCTCGCTGGCCTACCTGCGCCAGTTCCCCATCGATGTCCTGAAGATCGACAAGCGCTTCATCGATGACCTGGCCGACAACAACGATGATCGCGAGATTGCCGGTGCCATCCTCGCCATGGGGCACGCGCTGCGTCTGTCGGTGATCGCCGAGGGTGTCGAAACCGAGGCGCAACTGGGCTTCCTCCGCGCCAATGGTTGCGACAGCTACCAGGGTTATCTCTTCAGCCCGCCGCTGCCGCCTGCCGCCTTCGCCCGCCTCTTGGCCGAGTAACGCTGCTACGCTCAGAGCGAAGGCCCCTCGGCGAAGGCCGGCGGGAACAGCCGCGTGACGATGGAGGAACGATCATGACGAAGACCGGTGGACTGCTGGCCGATGCGCTGGTGCACCTCAAGCCGTTGATGGACGACGAACGCATCTCGGAAGACGCCCGGCGGCGGTTGTCTCAACCCAATCGGGTGGTCGAGGTGGAGATTCCATTGCGCATGGACGACGGCTCGCTCAAGGTCTTCACCGGCTGGCGTTCGCTCTACGACAACACCCGTGGGCCCGGCAAGGGCGGCATCCGTTTCCATCCCAACGTCACCGGCGACGAGGTCGCCGCGTTGAGCTTCTGGATGGCCGTCAAGTGCGCGGTGGTCGACCTGCCGTTCGGCGGGGCCAAAGGGGGTATCTGCGTCGACCCGAAGCAGCTCTCGCGCCTGGAGCTCGAGCGCCTCTCGCGCGGCTACATCCGGGCGCTGCTCGACGTGATCGGCCCGGATCGGGACATCCCCGCGCCGGATGTGAACACCAACGAAACCATCATGGGCTGGATGGCCGACGAGTACCGTCAGGCCGCCGGTCAGCATCGCCGTGGCGTGATCACCGGCAAGCCGCCCGGCCACGGTGGTTCGCTGGGGCGCACGGCGGCAACCGGTCGCGGCGCACTGCAGGTGCTCAATATCTGGGAGCGCCGGCGCGGCCGTGCCGACCAGCGCCCGCGTGTCGCGGTGCAGGGCTTCGGCAACGCGGGCTTTCACTTTGCCCGCCTGGCGCACGATGCCGGCTACCGGGTCGTCGCCATTGGCGATTCGCGCGGCGCGATCTACCGGGAGGAGGGTCTGGACCCGCTGCCGATCTGGGAGCGCAAGCACCAGTCCTCCGAGCTTTCGGGGCAGGTCTACTGCGAGGCGTCCGTCTGTGCGGAGGTCGAGGTGGAAAAGCTCACCAACGAGCAACTGCTGGCGCTCGACGTCGATGTGCTCGTGCTCGCGGCCCTGGAGAACGCCATCACCGAGAAGAACGTCGATTCCATTCGCGCGCCGACGATCCTGGAAATCGCCAACGGCCCGATCAACAACGCCGCCGACGTCAAGTTGGCCGAGCGGGACGTGACGGTCATTCCCGACGTGCTCGCCAACAGTGGCGGGGTGATCGTCAGCCACATGGAATGGGTACAGAACCGGATGGGCGACTACTGGACCGAAGACGAGATCGAGCGGCGGCTGTCCGAGCGTCTTGCCGAACAGGCCGATCTGGTTTTCGAACGGGCGGTCACCGAGGAGGAATCCCTGCGTTCGGCGGCCTACCGGCAGGGGATCGAACGCATCGCCATCGCCATGGACGGGTTGGGTACCGAGCGGTATTTCTGCGGTGATACCGGACCGTAGAGCGGTCGTTGGCGCGCGGGTTGGACAACCCATTCGGGCGGTCGGTTTGCGGGTCGGTTCCGGTACAATGTGGCGATGTTTCAAGATCCGATTCTCGACCCCCTCAACGCCGCCCAGCGCGAGGCGGTGACCAGCCCGTCATTGGCCACCCTGGTGCTGGCCGGTGCCGGTTCGGGCAAGACGCGCGTGCTTACCCACCGCATGGCGTGGCTGGTCTCCGAGCAGGGCATCTCGCCGTATTCGCTGCTGGCGGTGACCTTCACCAACAAGGCCGCCGGCGAGATGCGCGGGCGGTTGGGCGCGCTGCTCGACGGGCAGGAGCTGGGCCCGCGCGGCGTCGACGGCATGTGGGTGGGCACCTTCCATGGCCTGTCGCACCGCCTGCTGCGTCAGCACGCCCGCGAGGCGGGCCTGCCCGAGGGCTTCCAGATCATCGATTCGGACGACCAGCTGCGACTGGTCAAGCGCCTGATCCGCGAGGCGGAGCTCGACGAGAATCGCTTCCCGCCGCGGCTGGTCGCCTCGATGATCAACGGCTTCAAGGAAGAGGGTCTGCGCGCCCGCCACGTGGTGCCGGGTGACGACCCCATCCGCGACCAGGTGATCGTGATCTACAAGGCCTACGAACGCGTCTGCGAACGCAGTGGCCTGGTCGATTTCACCGAGCTTCTGCTGCGTGCCACCGAGCTGCTGCGCGGCAACGATGCGCTGCGCGCGCACTACCAGCGGCGCTTTCGCCAGGTGCTGATCGACGAGTTCCAGGACACCAACGCCCTGCAGTACGCCTGGGCGCGGCTGCTGGTGGGCGAGGACAACGGCATCTTCGCCGTGGGTGACGACGACCAGTCCATCTACGGCTGGCGGGGCGCGAAGGTCGAGCACATCCAGCACTTCTCGCGCGACTTTCCCAACACGCACCTGATTCGCCTCGAGCAGAACTACCGCTCGACGCGCACCATCCTCGAGGCGGCCAACAGCGTCATCGCGAGAAACGCCGGAAGGCTGGGCAAGAACCTCTGGACCGAGGGTGACCACGGCGCGCCGATCCGCTTCTACCGCGCCTTCAACGACCAGGACGAGGCCAACTTCGTGGTCGAGCAGATCGCCACCGCGGTGCGCGAGGGCCACGACCGCGCCGACTGCGCGGTGCTGTATCGCTCGAATGCCCAGTCGCGCCTGCTCGAGGAGGCGTTGATCCGCGAGGGCATGCCGTATCGCATATACGGCGGGCTGCGCTTTTTCGAACGTGCCGAGATCCGCGATGCGCTCGCCTACTTGAAGCTGGTTGCCAATCGCCACGATGACACCTCCTTCGACCGGATCGTCAACCGGCCCACCCGCGGCATCGGCGACAAGACACTCAACGAAATCCGCCAGGCGGCGCGCGAGCAGGGCGCCTCGCTGTGGGACGCCGCGCTGATCCTGCTGGCGGAGAACCAGCTTTCTCCCCGTGCGGCCGGCGCCCTGCGCCAGTTCATGACGCTGATCGAGGCGATCGACCAGCAGACACTCAGCGACGAGCTGGGCGAGCGCATCGAGAAGACCATCGACAAGAGCGGCCTGCGCGCGCTGTTCGAGAAGGACCGTGACCGCGAGCGCGGCGAGGCGAAGATCGAGAACCTCGACGAGCTGGTCAACGCCGGGCGTGGCTTTGTCATGGATCGCGACACGGCTGAAGAGATGGGCGAGCTCGAGGCCTTCCTTGCCCACGCGAGCCTCGAGGCCGGCGAGGCGCAGGGTGCGGCGTGGGAGGACTGCGTGCAGATGATGACCCTGCACGCAGCCAAGGGACTCGAGTTCCCGCAGGTGTTCCTGGTCGGCGTCGAGGAAGGGCTGTTTCCGCACCAGATGTCCATTGACGAGCCGGGGCGCCTCGAGGAGGAGCGCCGGCTCTGCTACGTCGGCATCACCCGCGCCGAGCAGCAGTTGACCATCACCTGCGCCGAGTCGCGTCGCCTGCACGGCAAGCAGATATTCCCCATGCCGTCGCGCTTTCTCGGCGAGCTGCCGCCGGACCTGGTCGAGGAGGTTCGGCCGCGCGCGGCCCGCGCGGCGCAGGCCTTCGGTGCCCGACGACCTGAGGGCGAGCCAGGTCCACGCACCCACAAGCAGAACGAGACCGGCTTCGAGATCGGCCAGAACGTGCGTCACGCGAAATTCGGCGAGGGCACCATCCTCGATTGCGAGGGCACCGGCGCCTCGGCGCGGGTACAGGTCAACTTCGGCCAGCACGGCGCGAAGTGGCTGATCCTGTCGTATGCGAACCTGCAACCGGCCTAGGAAGCTAGAAGCGGGGAGCTCGAAACGTCTATTCTTCCAGCTTCAGGTCTCGAGCTTCCGGCTCATGCCCCCGTTTTCCGCACACACCGAACAATTTGAAACCTTCAAGGAGTCCTGCCATGAAACGGCGCGAGTTTCTCACCTGGGCCGGTGCCGCCGGCATTGCCGCCACTGCCCTGACCGGCTGCAACAGCGAGACCGGCGAACAGGCCGGTGCGGTTACCGCCAACGGCCCGACGCCGGCCGACCCGATCCGCTGGAAGATGGTCACCACCTGGCCGAAGAACTTCCCCGGCCTGGGCACCGGTGCGAACAACATCGCCAAGTACATCACCGATATGTCGGGAGGCCGGCTGGTGGTCGACGTCTACGGGGCCGGCGAGATCGTCCCGGCGTTGGAGGTGTTCGACGCGGTCAAGGCGGGCACCGCCCAGATGGGTCACGGCGCGGCCTACTACTGGCAGGGAAAGATGCCGGCGGCGGCCTTTTTCGCGGCCTTCCCGTTCGGTCTGACGGCCGACGAGATGAACGGTTGGCTTTACCACGGCGAGGGCATCGAGCTGTGGGAAGAGCTCTACGCCCCGCACGGCATCATCCCGCGTCCGGGCGGCAACACCGGTCCGCAGATGGGCGGCTGGTTTAGAAAGCCGATCGACTCGGTCGAGGACTTCAAGGGGCTGAAGATGCGCCTGCCGGGTATCGGTGGCGAGGTGCTGCGCCGGCTGGACGTGTCGGTCGTCAACACCCCGGGCGGCGAGCTGTTCCAGGCGCTCAACGACGGCACCATCGATGCCGCCGAATGGGTCGGGCCGTTCAACGATCTCGCCTTCGGCTTCCACCGAGCGGCCAAGTACTACTACGCCCCGGGCTGGCAGGAGCCGTCGGCGACCATGGAAGCCCTGATCAACCAGGAGGCCTTCGAGGCATTGCCCGCGGACCTGCAGGCGATCGTCGAGGGCGCGATCAAGAGCGCGGCGCTGGACATGCTGTCCGAGTTCACCGCGCGCAACAACCGGGCGCTCAAGACGCTCACCCAGGAGCACGGCGTCGAGCTGCGCTACTTCAGTGACGAGATCATGGAGGCGCTGTTCGAGAAGTCTAACGAGGTGCTCGCCGAGATCACCGAGGGTGACGAGTTCGCCAAGCGCGTGTACAAGTCGCTGACCGACTATCGCAGTGACGTGGCCGGCTGGACCGAGGGTTCGGAGTACACCTTCCTCACCTCGCGCCAGCGCTTCCTCGACTGAGTCAGTCGCTGGCCGAGCGGATGGTCCAGACCCGTTCGGCCAGCGTAGCTGCGAGCGGGCGCTCGTGGCGACCGATGGTGACCACCACGTCGGCCGAACCCGGCTGGCTGGCGCGACGACGCACGAACTGGCCGGGCAGGATCCCCAGCTGGGTCAGGCGACGCAGGTCGGCGGCGTTCTCGGCGGCCAGCCGGACAACCGTCGCGCCTTCGTCGATGGCGAGATCCCCCAGGGCCACCATCTGGCGACGTTCGACCGGCGCCTCGTCGGGGCGCGGGATCGGCGCGCCGTGCGGGTCGAACTCCGGCTGGCCGAGGTGGTCCCACAACCGATCGATCAGGCGGCTGGAAAAGGCATGCTCGAGGATTTCCGCCTCGGCATCGACCTCGGCCAGCGGCAGCTTGAGATCCTGGGCGAGAAAGGTCTCGATCACCCGGTGGCGGCGGATCATGTCGACGGCGATGGTCCAGCCGGCATCGGTGAGCGCCGCGCCCTGGTAGCGGGCGTAGTGGATCAGCCCATCGGCGTGCAGACGCTTGAGCATGGCGGTGACCGAGGCGCGGGCGATGCCCAGCCGGTCGGCAATCGCCGAGGTGGATACCGCCGGCTCCGGCGACTGCTCGGCCAGCTTGAAGATTGCTTTCAGGTAGTCCTCGTACGCGGTGCTCGCCATGGTTACGCCTCAGTTCGGAGGCCTTACGTTAGCATGGTCGTATCGAGCCGTCCTTGCGGAGACTGGCCCGGCTTTCTACCATCCGCAGCCCCCGATACATGACTCATATTGACCCACGCTTCACTCACGCGAGGCCCGTTGTGCAGATATTTACCCGTTGGCTTTCCCGTGTCGCGACCCTGTCGCTGGCCGTCGTTTTCCTGGTCCCCGGCGTCCAGGCGCAGGACGAGGTGCTGCAATATGGCGGCGGTGACCGGGACGTCGAACCCCTCCGAGTGGTGGTTGATACGTCGTTCACCGCCGAGCTGGTCGATAACATCGCCGGTTCGTTCGTCGAGGTCGAGGCGGTGGTCGACGGCGAAGAATCGCCGCTGGCGTACTCGCTCGACGAGGACGATCGGGAGCGGATCGAGTCGGCCGATCTCGTCGTCTACCAGGGCCTGGGGTTGATGCCGGAATTCATCCAGGCGGCCGAGGCCCGCGAGAAGACCGACCGGGTCGTGCTCACCGATCGCATTCCCGACTTCCGCCTGATCGAGACCGAGGATGGCGTCAACCCGCACACCTACCATGACCCCTCGCTGCTGCAGTACTCGGTGGATCACCTGACGATCCGGTTGAAGGAGCGTCTCGAGACGGTGGCCGGCGAGATCGAGGGCAACCGCCTGCGGATCAATATCGAGCTCCAGTCCCTGATGCGGGAGACGGAGGGGCTGATGGAAGACGTGCCGCGTTCCGAACGGGTACTGGTCACCGACAACGACGTGTTCGCCTATTTTGCCAAGGCGTATCACTTCGAACTGCTGGACGTTACCGACGAGGATCAGAGCGAGAAGGCCATCGAGTTGATCGAGCGCAACGAGACGCCGAACGTCTTCACGGTTGCCGGGGCCGGCGAGGAGGCGATCGAGGAATGGCTCGAGGCCAAGCGCGGTTCGGCGATTCCCGAGTCCGTCGGAATGGCGCCGGAATTGACCGGCCTGTGGCTGGGCGATAGCAACCTGCCCACCGGCACCTATATCGGCCTGTTCCGTGAGAATGTCAGCGAGATTATCCTGGGGCTCAAGCCGCTGCCGGAGGCGGGGAGCGAGGCGCCGGCCGAGTAGGTTGGGGCCGGTCGGCGGTCGACAACCTGTCGGTACCGAGGGGCGATCAGCCGCTGGCGCGATGATCCTGCGCCAATTCCCGGTAGAAGCGGGCCGATTCGGCTAGGTGCTCGCGTTCCTCGTCGGTCAGCGGCCGGACCTTGCGTGCCGGGGCGCCGACGTAGAGGTGGCCGCTTTCCAGCACCTTGCCGGGCGAGACCACGCTGCCCGCGGCGATAATCACCTCGTCCTCGACCACCACGTCATCCATCACGATCGCGCCCATGCCGACCAGCACCCGGTTGCCGACGGTGCAGGCGTGCAGGATGGCGCGATGACCCACGGTCACTTCCTCGCCGATGCGGCAGGGCATGCCCTGTGGATGAGCGGCCGACGGCTGGTTGACGTGCACGATGACGCCGTCCTGCAGGTTGGTCAGGCGACCGGCCCGGATCTGCTGGACGTCGCCGCGCAGCACCGCGTTCGGCCAGATGGAGACGCCTTCTTCCAGCACCACGTCACCGATCACCACGGCGGTCGGATCGACCCAGCAGTCCTCGGCCACGGTCGGGAGCTTTGCCTGGAAATTGCGGATCATGCGGAAACCTCGGGTTCGATCGGGCGATGGCTTGCTGGTGTTCTGGCGCGCATTCTAGCGCAGGCAGAGCGGGAAACCCGAAGTGGGCATCGCCGGGTCTGATATCGTTTCTGCCCACGACTGACGATATTCAGCAGAACCTCCACAGCCGCCACAGGTAATACCGTGTCCGTGATCGCCGAGAAAACCCGCGCCTATCTTGCCCTGACCCGGCTGGATCGACCGGTGGGTATCTTCCTGCTGCTCTGGCCCACCTACTGGGCCCTGTGGGTTGCCGGGGAGGGTCGCCCGGACCTGTTCATCTTCCTGATCTTCACCCTGGGCGTGATCGCCATGCGTTCGGCGGGCTGCGCGATCAACGACTTTGCCGACCGGCACGTCGACGGCCACGTGACGCGCACCAAGGGACGGCCGCTGGCAACCGGGCGGATCACTGCACGCGAGGCGCTGGGCGTGTTCGCCGTGCTGGTGGGCATCTCCTTCCTGCTGGTCCTGCAGCTCAATACCACCACCATTGCCCTGTCGGTGGTGGCGGTGATCCTCGCGGCGACCTATCCCTTCGGCAAGCGCTTTCACCATTTGCCGCAGGTGCACCTGGGACTGGCCTTCGGCTGGGCGATCCCGATGGCCTTCGCTGCCCACCACGGCGAGGTGGCGCCGGTTGCCTGGCTACTCCTGCTGGCGAACATCGGCTGGACGCTCGCCTACGACACCCTATATGCCATGGCCGACCGGCCGGACGACCTAAAGATCGGGGTCAAGTCCTCGGCGATCCTGTTCGGCCGGTTCGACCTGGTGGCCGTGGCCTTGGCCTACTTGTGGACGCTGGCCTGGCTTGTGGCCGTGGGCGCGATGGTCGATCTCGCCGCCGGCTATTTCGTCGGCCTGGCCGTCGCCGCGGTGTCGGCCGTCTGGATCCTGCGCACCGCCCGGTCGCGCCAGCTGGACGACTGCGTGCTCGCCTTCCGGCGCAACAACGTCTTCGGTGCGATCGTCATGCTGGCGCTAATCGCGGGATTCCTCTGATTCAAGCAACACCGGTACGGCCCGGTTACACTCCGATAGCTGGCTATCTAAACACCCGTTGGCGCGTCACGGGCCAGCCGGCGTTCCCATTCAGGCGAAACGGAGTGTTCCCATGATCAAGCGCACGATCCAATCCTTCATGGCCGCCGTGGTGCTGGCCATCGCGATGCCCCTGTCGGCCCATGCCGCCGAGCCCATCGATGACATGGCGGCCCTGGCCGGGGTGGAGGAGGCCAAGGGCGTCTTCCAGATCGACTTCACTGAGGCCGAGAAAACCGCGTTCTACCTGGAAATAATCCGCGGCACGCACGCCAATTTCGTTCGCCAGGGCCTGGAGCCGGACCTGGTGATCGTATTCATCGGCCCGACGGTCCAGTTCCTGACCACCGAAGCGGACGAGGATGTCGCCGACCCGGCGACCCTGATGCGCATCGAGTCCGAGGTCGCGCGCCTGGCCGAGCTCGGCGTGCGTCTGGAAGTGTGCGCGGTGGCCACCGAGGTGTTCGGGGTCGACAACGACACGCTGTTCGAGGGGCTGGATCTGACCGGCGACGGTTTCGTGTCGATGATCGGCTGGCAGGCGCAGGGTTACCACCCCGTCACGATGTTCTGAACGGAGACGCACACCCCAATAAAAGGCCCCGCCCGCAGAGGCGGGGCCTTTTCGTTTCATCGGGCGTGTCTAACTGCGCTTGAGACCTGAATCTCGTGCGCCCCATCCCCGGTGGTTCCCTTGCCCCTCGGGTGAGGCCGGCACATCGGTGGCCTGGGCGGGCGAAGAGGCGGGTATGTTTCAGAAGGAAGCCATTGATGCATCGTAAAGCGACCCGGGCGGTTTCATGCGTTCACCGGCATGCGTTACAGTCGACTCAACATCGGGATGTTTTCCCGGCACGAGGAGTTGCCGATGTTGTACCTACCGCGAACCGCCCGCGCCGAGCCGGGCGAGCTGGAGCCGACCTTCAAGGCCGAGATCGCTGCCTTGTCCCCGGACGACCTGCCTTTGCAGCAGGGCATGGCTCACGGCAACGTCGCCAAGGGTGATGCCCTCTCGGCGATGGTGATCAGCACCGAGATCACTCCCGGACAGGTGCGCATTCACGCGGGCCTGTTCTTCGCCAGCGTGGTTGCCGGCTGCGCCTGCACCAACGACCCCACCCCGATGAATGACGAGCCGGAGTATTGCGAGGTGGAATTCGCAATCGACCGTCCCGGCGGGGCGGCGCAGGTGCGGCTGCTGGAATCCGATGGATGAGCACATCGTCAACGTCCTGCGGTGATGCCGTCGCGCCGTCATCGACGGACGTCCCTTCACGTCAAGCCGCGTGGCCTGCGCATCGGATCGGCTTGCTGCTGTTGGCGATCTGGGTGCTGATCCTCTCGGTTCTGGCCTGGTCGAGCCTGCAGGCCATCGAGCGCTACGAACGTCATGCCAATGAACAGGTCGAGCAGCGCACGCGGCTCGTGGCACTGATGCAGTCCACCCTGATCGAGAGCGAGCTCGATGCCATCGATCGGGACCTGCGGGTGATTGGCGAACGCCTCGTCCAGCGACTGGGCGAGCCCGTCTCGCAGCAGGCCCGGACGATCGAATCCTCCCTCGATGCCAACGCCCTGGTGCGTGACCTGTGGTGGCTGGACAAGGCGGGTGAGCCGCTGGCCACACGCCGCGGGAACGATGTCATGATCGATCCGGTCCAGGCATCTTTTTTTCGCGCCCACCTCCAAGCGCCCAGTCGGCAAGCCGGTGACGAGGTGTTTCTCTCGCAGCCGATCGGCGTCGGCGACACCCGCCTGATGGCGATAAGTCGCGCACTTCGTGACGAGGCCGGGGCCTTCCACGGCGTGCTGGTGGCGTATGTCGATCTCGCCGCGCTCGCCGCCCTGCTCGATCGGGTGACCGCCGGCGAGCGCCTCGTGTCGCTGGTCGCCCATCGGCAGGGGCAGTTGCTGCTCAACCTGGCAGAACACGGCCTGTCGGCGGAGTCGCTGGCCCACTGGCTGCAGGCGGGCGATGCCTTGCCGTCTCAAGCAGGGCGGTTTGCCGGACAACCGGACGGCCATGATTATCAGTATTCCCTCGCCCGGCCCGAAGGCTGGCCGCTGAACGTGGTCGCCGCCGAGGACCTCACGGTGCTGGAGACCCGGCTGGCCGACAACGCCAGCGATCATTACTGGCGCCTGCTGATCTGGGCGGTAGTCTCGGGCCTGTTGCTGCTGCTTGTCGGCTGGCTGTTCGCCCGTCGCGCCACGGCACTGAGTCAGGTCGCCGAGAGCGAGCGGCGGCTGGCCGAGAGCCATCGCCGAAATGCCGCGATCATTGAGGCGATGCCCGACCTGCTGTTCACCATGGATGCCGAGGGACTCATCCTCGATTTCGAGCCGGGTGATGGCATTCCCTTGCTGGTCGAGCCCGAGGTGTTTCTGGGGCAGACGGTCAGGGAGGTCATGCCTCCAGCGCTGGCCGATCTGACCCAGTCGGTGATCGATCGCACCTTGTCGAGCGGCAAGGTACAGACCTACCAGTATCACCTTGATTTTGACGGCATCCGCCATTACTACGAGGGCCGCTGCTCGCCACTGTCGGAGAACAGCGTGCTGATACTGATCATCGACATCACGGCACGCAAGCAGGCGGAGAATGCGCTCGAGTGGGCGGCCACCCACGATGCCCTGACCCAGTTGCCCAACCGTCGGTTGTTCCTCGACCGGCTGGCGTTGGCGTCCAGCGAGTTTCACCGGTACGGCGGGATCGGATTCTGCCTGCTGTATCTCGATCTCAACGGCTTCAAGGCGGTCAACGACACCCTCGGTCACGCCGCCGGCGATCAACTCCTGCGGCAGGTGGCCGAGCGTTTGGGGCAACAGGTGCGCGGTGCCGACAGCGTGGCGCGCCTGTCCGGTGACGAATTCGTGGTGATGATCAGTCACGCCAGCCGGCCCGAGGCGCGCGTGGTGGTCGACAAGCTGCGCGAAGAGATCGGGCGGCCTTACGCGTTGGACGAGGGCGAGGCCCGGATCAGCGTATCGATCGGTATGGCCTGCTGCCCCGAGGACGGCCGCGCGGCGGAGGCCCTGATGCGCGCGGCCGATGCCGATATGTACCGGCAGAAACCCGTCAGGTAGTCGGTTCGCTGACTGATGGGCATCCACCGGATGGCCGCGACATGCGTCTGACCTAGGCGCGGGTCAGCGTGAGGCGAGGTAACGCTGGACGAACTCGTCGGCCGGTAGCGGGTGGCTCTCGAGGTAGCCCTGGTAGATGTCGCAGTGGTACTGGCGCAGAAAGTCGAGCTGGCCCTCGCGCTCGACGCCTTCGGCCAGCACCTTGAGCCCAAGCGTGTGGCCCAGATCGATGATCACCCGCGCGATCTGGCCGCGATCACTGGGCTCCTCGATCAGGTCGATGAAGCGCTTGTCGATCTTGAGCACATCGATGGCGAACTCGCGCAGCTGGCCCAGCGAGGAATAGCCGGTGCCGAAGTCATCGAGTGCGACGTGCACACCCATGGCCCGCAGCCGGTCGAGCAGATCGCGGGCCTCGGACTCGCGGCGCACGATCGCGCTTTCGGTGAGCTCCAGCTCCAGTCGGTCGGCCGGGAAGCCGGTCTCGTCGAGCACCCGTTGGACCAGCCGATCGACTTCGCCGTGGCGCAGTTGATGGGGGGAGAGGTTGACCGCCAGTCGGCCAAAATTGCACCCGACGTCAAGCCAGGCCTTGCCCTGACGGCAGGCCTCCCGCAGCACCCATTCGCCCAGCGGCCAGATCAGGCCCGTGGTCTCGGCCACCGGAATGAATCGATCGGGCGAGATCAGCCCCTCGGTCGGGTGCTGCCAGCGCACCAGCACTTCGGCGCCGTGCAGGCCGTTGTCGTCCAGCCGTTTTTGCGGCTGGAACACCAGCCGTAGCTCGTCGTTGTCAATCGCCTGGCGCAATTGCAGTTCGAGCGCGACTCGATCACGGGCGGCCTCGGTCATCTCGTCGGAGAAGAAGCGGAACGTGCCGCGACCCTCGTCCTTGGCCCGGTAGAGGGCCGTGTCGGCCTGTTGCAGCAGCCCCAGCGGAGAGGAGGCATTTTCCGGGTGCAGCGAGATGCCCACGGAGGCAAGCACCCGCACCTGCTGGCCCTTGGCCAGTTCCCAGGGCTCGCCCAGTGCATTGATGACCTGGTCGGCCAGTTCGCCCACGTCGGTGGCATTCTCGATACCGGTCAGGGCCATGGCGAATTCGTCACCACCCAGCCGGGCGATGGTGTCGGCCTGGCCGAAGCGGTCGCGCAGGCGCTCGCTGACCTTGATCAGCAACTGGTCTCCAACGGCATGACCGAGGGAATCGTTGACGTCCTTGAAGCGATCGAGGTCGATCATCAGCACGGCGACACTGCGGCCCTCACGCCGGGCCACGTCGATCAGCTGTTCGAGGCGCGCCATCATCAGCAGGCGGTTGGGCAGACCGGTGAGCGGGTCGTGATGGGCGAGGAAGTCGAGCTTGGACTCGTTTTCCTTTTGCCGGCTGATATCGACGAACAGACCCACGTAGTGGCTGATGTTGCCGTCACGATCGGTGACCGTGCTGATACTGAGGATTTCCGGGAAGGTCTCGCCGTTGCGCCGACGGTTCCAGACTTCGCCTTGCCAATGGCCATCCTGCTCCAGTGCCTGCCACATGCGGTCGTAGAAGCTCCGGTCGTGCTGGCCCGAGGCGAGCAGGTCGGGTGTCTTGCCGATCACTTCGTCGGCGCTGTAGCCCGTCAGGTCGGTAAAGGCGGGGTTGACCTCCAGGATCACCTGGTTGTGATCGGTGATGAGCACCCCTTCGCGGGTGTTCTCGATCACCTTGGCCATCAGGCGTTCGTGCTGCTCGATCTCGTGGCGGTCGTGAATGTCGGTGACCACGCCGTCGAGCCATAGCGGCGTGCCCTGCGCGTCACGCCGCACGAGGGTGACTTCCTCGACCCAACGATACTCGCCATCGGCCATGCGCAGGCGGTACTCCTGGTGGTATTGCGTCTCGCCGCTGGCGACCTGTTCGGTAAAGCCCTCGGCGACCATGGCCAGGTCGTCGGGGTGGATGATGTCGGCGAACGGGAACCGCTGGTCTTGCCATTGCTCGGCCGAGTATCCCCAGCGATCGATATTGCTTGAAACGAATGTCGTCGGCCAACCGTCCTCCGGCAGCCAGCGGAACAGCACCGCCGGACTGGCCTGAACGGCCTCGCGGGCGCGCTCGAGGTCCTCGAGGCGCTCGAAGTAATCCAGCGCGAACGAGATGTCGGTGGCCAGTTCCTCCACCGTGCGGCAGATGGCGTCGTCGAAGAAGTCACTGACCGCGGCGTACAGGGCCATCGCGCCGATGATCTCGCCGCCCCGGTGGATCGGGAACGACACCACGGCATCGACGCCGGCTTCGACGGCCTGCTGGTGCCAGACCCCGGTCGACAAGGCGGTCTGGAAGTGATTTACCACGATCAGTTCGTCGTCGCGGATCGCCCGGCCCACCGGACCCTGACCGGCCGGCTCGTGCGGGTGGATGCTGACCTCGAGCTGGTCGATGTAGCCGGTCTGGTCGCCGAATTGTGCCACCGGGTCGACCGAGCCGGTTTCCGGGTCGATCAGCCCGATCCAGGCAAAGGCCAGGTGCCCGTGCTCGACGGCCACGCGGCAGGCCGTCTCGAACAGTTCGTCGGCCGTACGGCAGCGGGTGATCGCCTGGTTGGTCTGCGAGAGCAGGTCGTAGAGGTCCTTCTGGTGTTCCAGGGCGTGGTAGGCCTCGCGCTCGCGGGTGACATCCTCGGCGATCGAGACCAGCCGTTCGGCCCGGCCATCCTCCGAGCGCGTCAGGCGGGTGTCGAAACGCAGGTGGGCGGTCGTGCCGTCCGGGCGCTTTAGGCTGAATTCCTGGGCGCAGTGATCGACCTGACCGTCGATGAGGTCCTGCATGGCGCGCTGTTCGTCACCGTGCAGGGCATCGCCCAGCAATTCGTCCCACTTCTTGCCCACCAGAGATTCGCCCGGGCGCCCCAGCATCTCGGCCAGCCGTGGGTTGGCATCGGTAATGCGACGGTTGGCCGGGGAGCTGATCGCCATGCCGAAGAACGGCATGTCGTAGAACACGCGCAACAGTCGGTCCTGCTCCGCGCTGCGCGCCGTCCAGCGCAGGGTGTCGCTCTCGCGCGTGCGGTGCCACAGCAGGGCGAGGATCACGGCCATGATCGCCAGCAGGAAGAAGGCGACTACCGCGAGTAGCCACAGCGTCTGGTGCAGTGGCTGCAGTACGTTGGAGCGTGTCTGGGTGGCCACGACCGCCCATTCTCGTCCCGGGATCGGGTGAACGGCACCGACCACGGGTTCTCCGTCGACATTGCTGCCGTCGATCGCGCGGGGCGGGGCATCGGCGGTGAAATCCCTTGGCCGCAGGCCGCTTTGCTCCCAGGGCAGGTTGGGCCAGGGGTCGTCGGCGGACCGCCGGGCGGTATCGTCGAGCAGCAGCACGGTCTCGTCCTGGGCGCGTGCCAGGTGCGTGGTCGTGGCGTTATGTGCCATCCCGACGGGAATGGCTGGCACATCGGCGCGCAGCAGCACCTGCGCGATCGTTTCGTCGCCGCCGATCGGCACCAGCCAGTCGATATGGGCGTGTCGGTCGGTATGCAGGTTGGGTGAGAGTTCGACGATCCGGCCGTCATTGGTGAGATCCACGGCCTGGACCAGTTTGTCCGGCCAGCGAGTCACGCCGCGGTTGATCAGCGGGGTGGTGCCGCTCGCATCGAGCAGGGCGGCACCCTCGTAGTCGTAGGCGGCGCGCAGGGCCTCGAAGCGGCCAATGACCTGTTGGCGGGCCATCTCGGTTTCGGGGCCATCGGTCGGTGACTCGGCCAGCAGGCGGATTGCCTCTTGCAATGTCCCCGATGATTGTAGAACCAGTGCATCACTGGCGCGTTCCTCGAGCCAGGCATCGATGAAATCCGCGCGCAGCGCGGCGATATCGGCCAGCCGGGATTGGGCCGATTCGATCGCCACGGGCGCGCGGTAGAGATAGGTGCCCGCTGTCACGATGGCGACAATCAGCAGGTTGGCGACAAAGACGATCAGTGGCCCGCTGCGACTGCGTCGCGGGATCTGCGTGACCGTGTCACTCGTTGGGGACGCAGGTCGAGCCGGCATCAGCCAGCGCAGCAGCAAGTAGAGAATCAGGCCGGTGACGGCGACGAAGGCCAGTCCCTTGAGCAATCCCACCCGCGCAAGCTGCTCGGCTGGCACGAACAGCCCCAGCAGCCAGTCGGAGGCCAGGATCCACAGGCCGGCATAGACGACGTAGGAGATCGCCAGCGCCAAGGGCGAGAACCACCGGCGGCGTCGAGGGGTGTCGGACTGATGATCTCGCGACGTCATGTCGTCGGGGATGTCCCTGGCGTGGTTCGCGGTGGGTGGTCGTTGCAATCAACGCGGCGGCCCACACGGGCCGCCGATTGCGCCAGTTCAAGAATGGGCCAACCCGGTGGGTAAGTCCAGTGCGCCAGGGTGCCCTGGACCGCTTCGGTCCAGCCTTACGGGTTGCCCAACAGCAGCGGGTCGAGCAGCAGTTCGCGGGCGTTCTCGCGGGCCAGTCGCCGGGCGACCGAGTCGGGCAACTGGTCCAGCCATTGGCGGATGGTCTCGGCGGCCTCGTCGAAGCGCTGCCAGCGCGCCAGGCTGTAGGTATCCACCCCGACGACGAAGCGGTTGGGGTGGTCGACGAACAGGGCGCGCCATTCGGGCAACAACTGGCCGTCGTTATCCAGGAAGCGCTCGTCGCGTACTGAGGTGTCGATGAACAGGTGTTCGGGGTGACGAGAGAGGGCGGCGCGCAGGATGGTCGGGTCGGGCGTCTCGCCCAGGTGCGCCCAGAGCACGTCGACGTGCGGGTCGATCTCGAAGACGCGGTCGATGATGGCCAGATCACCGTGGATCATCAGCACCAGTTCGCGCTCGGCGGCGATCTCCACCAGGCGCTTGAGTGTCGGGCTGTTGCGGTCCTCGCCGAAGATGTGCAACTCGCCGATGCCCCGGTAGTCGCCCTCGTCCAGCCAGGTCTCTACCCGGGCGGGAAGATCCGGGCGATGCATCCAGTTTTCCTTGTCGGCCTTGGCGCGATAGACGCCCAGGAACGGCACGATGCGATCGGGGGCCAGTTCGGCGAGCAGGCGGGCATTCTCGGGTGGTCGGCTGGTGACCACGGCGTGTTCGATGCCGCTGGCCTCGAGTGTCTTGAGGATGGTCTGCGGGTCGATGGCGGCCCGCTGTTCGGCGTTGTAGTGCAGGTGGGCGTCGAATAACGGCGTTTCCGCCATCCCGGGAGCGGCCCAGAGACCGGCAAGCCAGGTCAGGCCGGCCAGTGCCGGGCCGGTCTTAGTCCTCATCCGAATCGGCATGGCGGGAGGCGCCTCCACGCGGAAACAGCACCAGGTGGGTGAACGCCGGGCGCAGGTTGACGCGCACGCCCGGGGCGTAGTGATCGTGACTGGGGGCCAGGCTCAGCAGTCGGGTCCCGCCCGGCAGGGCGAGGGTGTAGAGGAAATTCGCGCCGCGAAAGACGCGTTCCTCGATCTCGGCCACCCCGGCGCCGTCGGCATCGATGATGACGTCATCGGGGCGCACCAGCACGTCGACCTCGGTGCCCGGCGGGTATTCGTGCGAGACCTGGCCCTCGAGCAGGCCCAGTTCGGTCTTGACGCGCCCCGGCCCGACCATGGTGCCGGCGATGCGCGTCCCCTGACCGATGAAATCGGCGACGAACGGCGTCTCGGGACGGTGATAAAGATTGTAGGCCGTGTCCCACTGGTGCAGCCGGCCGGCCTGCATGACGCCGACGATATCGGCCATGGCGAAGGCCTCCGCCTGGTCGTGGGTAACCAGCAGGGCGGTGGTCTCCGCCTCGCGCAGGATGTCGCGCAATTCGCGCGGCAGGGTGTCGCGCAGCTCCACGTCCAGGCTGGAGAACGGCTCGTCGAGCAACAGTATTTCCGGGCGGGGCGCGAGTGCACGAGCGATCGCCACGCGCTGCTGTTGCCCGCCTGACATGTGGTGCGGGTAGCGCTTGCCCATGCCCGGCAGGCCGACGAGGTCCAGCAGTTCGTCGATGCGTTTCTGCCGGTTCTCGGCCGGTTTTTTCGGCAGGCCGAAGCCGATGTTGTCGGCCACGGTCAGGTGCGGGAACAGCGCCAGGTCCTGGAAGATCATGCCCACCCGGCGTTGCTCGGGCGGGTGGCCCCAGCCGGCGCCGGCCACCGTGTCGCCGTGCAGGCGGACCACGCCGGCGCTGGGCGATTCGAAGCCGGCTACCGTGCGCAGGATCGAGGTCTTGCCGCAGCCGGACGGCCCCAGCAGGCAGCCAATCACGCCGGTCGGCAGCTTGAGGTTGACGCCCTCGACGGCCGTGGTGCGACCAAAACGGACGGTCAGGTCCACCAGGCTAAGCCGTTCACTCATGAGTGAGCTCCACGGGAGGCCGCCGGCTTATTCATCGATCGGGTCACGGCTGGAAATGTTGCCTTCATGTCCTCTCGCGCGGGTGATCGAGCGACTCACCAGGATCACCGGGATCAGGCCCGCGGCCACGATGGCCAGGGCCGGCAGCGCGGCATCGCGCAGTCGCTCGTCGGAGGCCAGTTCGAACGCCCTGACCGCCAGCGTGTTGAAGTCGAATGGTCGCAGGACCAGTGTCGCCGGCAGCTCCTTGAGCACGTCGACGAACACCAGTAACGCGGCGGTGAGAAGACTGCCACGAATCAGCGGGATATGCACCCGCCAGAGCGTGCGCCCGGCGTTCGCGCCCATCGAGCGGGCGGCATCGTCCATGCTCGGGCGGATGCGCCCGAGGCCCGCTTCCACCGTGTTGAGGCTCACGGCGAGAAAGCGCACCAGGTAGGCGAACACCAGTGCGGCGACCGTGCCCGAGAGCAGCAGCCCGCTGGAGACGCCGAACTGCTCGCGCAGCCAGGCATCGAGGGTGTTGTCGAAGGCGGCGAACGGGATGATCACGCCCACGGCGATCACCGTGCCGGGCAGGGCATAGCCCATGCCGGCGATGCGGTTGATGGTAAAGGTCAGCCGCCCGGGCATCAGTCGGTGGCCGTAGGCGAGGAACAGCGCCAGCAGCAACGCCAGGATGGCGGTCAGCCCGGCCAGGCCCACCGAGCGGGACACCAGCACCGCGAACTCGCCCAGGTCCCGGGTGGGGGCCACTTCCAGGCTCCAGGCCAGCAACTGGGCCGACGGCACCAGAAAGCCCAGGGCCAGCGGCAGGGCGCAGGCGATGAACGCCAGTGTTGCCGGCCCACGGCGCAGCTTGAACGACGGCCGGGCCTGCCAGTTGCCGTGATGGTGGTAGCGGGCCTGTCGCCGCGAAAGCCGCTCGATGATGATCACCGTGAAGATGAACGTCAGCAGCAAGGCCGAGAGCTGCGCCGCGGCGATGGCATCGTCCAGGCCGAACCAGGTGCGGAAGATGCCGGTGGTCAGCGTCGGGATGCCGAAGTACTGCACCGTGCCGTAGTCGGCCAGCGTCTCCATGATCGCCAACGACAGGCCGGCGACGATCGATGGGCGCGCCAGCGGCAGGGCGACCCGCCGGAACATTGCCCACGGCCCCAGCCCCAGCGAGCGGGCGACGTTCAGCGCGCTGGAGGACTGCTCGAGAAAGGCCGCCCGGGTGAGCATGTAGACGTAGGGGTAGAGCACCAGCGTGAGCATCACGATGGCCCCGCCCAGCGAGCGGATTTCCGGGAACGGGTAGTCGCCCACCGACCAGCCGGTCAGCGCCCGCAGGCCCGATTGCACCGGCCCGGCGACGTCGAGCAGGCCGGTGTAGGTATAGGCGATGATGTAGGCCGGCATCGCGAGCGGCAGCAGCAGCGCCCACTCGAAGAAGCGCCGGCCCGGGAATTCGCACACCGACAGCAGCCAGGCCGTGCCGGTGCCGAGGATGAAGGTGCCGAACCCGACACCAATCGCCAGCAGGGCGGAATTGATGACGTAGTCGGCAAGCACCGTGTCGGCCAGGTGCGACCAGGTCGCCTTGTCCGGCCAGAACACGGACGCGACGATCACCGCGAGCGGCAGGGCCAGCAGCGCGGTGATCAGAATCATGCCCCCCTTCCACGCAGACAAGCCGCCCGCCCCTGTCGGGACGGCCGGCTTGTCGATCAGGACGTGGGGCTGTGCGTCCTGGCTTACTGCCATCCAGCCCGGTCCATGAGTTTTACGGCGGCCGGGTTGAGCTCACCCAGGGTGGACAGGTTGAGCTCGTCGGCCTTGAACTCGCCCCACTGGGCCAGTGTCTCGGCGGCCGGCACGCCCGGCCGGACCGGGAACTCGTTGTTCACCTGGGCATACCACTCCTGTGATTCGTTGGTGGTCAGGAACTCGAGCAGCTGCGTGACCGCTTGCGCCTTGTCGCTCGCCGCGACCATGCCGGCGCCGGATACATTCACGTGTGCGCCACGATCGCCCTGGTTCGGCCAGACGAGTCGCACGGCGTCGGCGGCGTCGCGGTCGGTGTCGCTGCCATTCTGCATGGCACCGTAGTAGTAGGTATTCGCCACGGCGATGTCGCATTCGCCGGCGGCCACGGCGCGGATCTGGTCACGATCGCCGCCCTGCGGCTTGCGCGCCATGTTCTCGACCAGGCCCTTGGCCCATTCCTCGGTCCACTCTTCACCGTGCTCGGCGATCATCGAGGCGACCAGCGACTGGTTGTAGACGTTGTCCGACGAGCGGATGCAGATCTTGCCCTTGAACTTCGGATCGGCGAGATCGGCGTAGCTGGTGATCGCGCCTTCCTCGACGTTCTCCTTGTGGGTGAAGATCACGCGGGCGCGCTGCGACAGACCGAACCACTGGTTGTCGACGTCACGCAGGTTGGACGGGATGCGGTCGGCCAGCGAGTCGGACTCGATTGCCTGGAACACGCCGGCTTCCTTGGCGCGCTGCAGGTTGCCGGCATCGACGGTGATCAGCACGTCGGCCGGGGTGTTGCGGCCTTCGCTTTCCAGTCGGGAGAGCAGGGCGCCGGCATCGGCGGTCAACAACTGCACTTCGATGCCGGTCTCGTCGGTGAAACGATCCAGCAGCGGCGCGATCAGGTCTTCCTTGCGCGCGGAGTAGACGTTCAGGGTGGTCGCGCCCTGGTCGGCGGTGGTGTCGCCGTTTTGCTCGGCGTTGTCACTGCAGCCGGCAAGGCCGAGGCCGGCAGTGGCGAGGGCCAGGGCGGCCAACGGGAAAAGTCGGGACATGATCGAGACCTCTTGGCTCTTGAAATAAGGCGAATTTGGTGGTGTTTTTCGATCGAAAGCCGGGCCACGATAGCCAAGCTTTTTTTGGCTGTCAAATGAGAATCATTCCTAGTCCAACTTCGATTGGTATCTGAGTTTGGCTCTCGGGAATGGCGCGGGAGTTGTGGCCCGCTTCGGCGGGCATCGCCCGGCATGGGCGGCTTGCCGCCGATGGGATCAGGGTGCGGCCGGCCCCTTGCCCGCGATCGGCAGGTGGTGATCCCAGTAGGGTTCACCGGCGAACCGCTGGGCCAGAAAGTCGATGAACGCCCGTACCCGCGCCGACAGGTGACGGGTCTGCGGGTAGACCGCGTAGGCGCCGATCTCCGGCCAGGGCACGTCGGTGAGGATGGGCACCAGCCGGCCCTCGGCGACCGCGCGATGCAGCAGGAAGGTCGGTTCGATCACGATGCCCGCGCCACGGATCGCTGCCTCGCGCAGGAAATCGCCGTTGTTCACCCGCAGGCGCCGCCGGCCATGCACGGGCTGCCAGCGCCCCTGGCTGTCGGTGTAGCCCCAGACGCGTGTTTCCGGGACGTTGCTGTAGATCAGGCAGTCGTGATCGGCGAGATCCGCGGGATGGTGCGGCGTGCCGAAACGAGCGAGGTAGTCCGGGCTGGCGACGGCGAGGTTACGGATCGGGGCGAGCCGGCGGGCCATCAGGGTGGAGTCCGGCAGGCTCGCCAGCCGCACACCTAGGTCGTAGCCGTCGGCGATCAGGTCGACCTCGTCGTCGTCCAGGTTGAGGTCGAAGTTCACCCCGGGATGGATGTTCATGAAGGCGGTAATCGCCGGCTGCAGGTGCATCAGCCCGAACGAGAGCGGTGCGGCGATGCGCAGCACGCCGGAGAGCTCGCCATGTTCGCGGGTGACCGCCTCCTCGGCCTCGTCGAGATCGGCGAGCAGGCGGGTGGCGCGGTGGTAGAAGTCCTCGCCCGAGGGGGTCAGCGCCAGGTGTCGGGTGGTGCGATGCACCAGCTCCACGCCGAGATGGTTTTCCAGCTCCCGCAATCGCCGACTGACTGCAGACTTGGCGACGCCCAGCCGATCGGCCGCCGCGCTGATCGAGCCGGTATCCGCCACGCAGACGAAAGTGGCCAGGGCCGTGAATCGGTCCATATCGTTCTCTTTTCGGCAACAGTGTTTTTCGAGATTAGTGATTTAAAAACACCCGCGCAACGGCCATGCTCTCTCTGGAATCGAAGGCCGCCGCGAGATGGCCGGCGACGTAACAGGGGAGGGCATCGATGCAGTGGCGCAATACGCGATCGGGGTATGGCTGGCTAGCCATCGGCTTTCACTGGCTGGTGGCCGTGGCCGTGATCGGCATGTTCGCGCTGGGCTGGTGGATGGTGGAGCTGACCTATTACGACCCCTGGTATCGCCAGGCGCCGGCGATCCACAAGGCGACCGGCGTGCTGCTGTTCCTGGTGATGACCGCGCGCTTGCTCTGGCGGTGGCTCAACCCGTCCCCGTGTCCGCTCGGCCGACCGTGGGAGCGGCGGCTGGCGGCCTTGGTTCATGGCCTGTTCTACCTGCTGCTGTTCGCGCTGATGATCGCCGGCTATCTGATCTCCACCGCCGACGGCAGCGCGATCGACGTGTTCGGGCTGTTCTCGGTGCCCGCCACCATCAGCGACCTGCCCGACCAGGAAGACATCGCCGGCGACGTGCACCGCTGGCTGGCCTGGACCGTGATCGGCCTGGCCGGGTTGCACGCGCTGGCGGCCTTCAAACACCACTTGTTCGACCGGGACGACACCCTGCGCCGGATGCTCCGGCCCACCACGTCCCGGCGCTGAAACCACCTGACCTACTAGATAGAAGGAGACGACCCATGCTGACCCGACGCCTTTCCGCCGCCCTGCTGGCCGGCGCCATCGCCGCGCCCCTCTCGGCGCTCCCCGTCACCGCCCAGGCGGCCGAGTACGTCATCGACACCGAAGGGCAGCACGCCTTTATCGAGTGGCGCATCAACCACCTCGGCTTTTCCTGGCTGTACGGCCGCTTCAACGACTTCGAGGGCCACTTTGAGTACGAGGACGGCGCCATCGAGGACGCCAGCGTCGACGTGACCATCGACATGGCGAGCCTCGACTCCAACCACGCCGAGCGCGACAAGCACTTGCGCGAGGCCGATTTCTTCCACGTGAAGGAATACCCGGAAGCGACGTTCAAGAGCACCGGCATTGAGTCGACCGACGACGGCTTTGTCATCACCGGCGATCTGACCATGCGCGGCGTGACCAAGGAGATCGAGATCGAGGCCGAGAAGGTTGGCGAAGGCGAGGACCCCTGGGGCGGCTACCGTGCCGGTTTCCACGGCACCACCACGCTGACGCTCAAGGATTTCGGCATCGACTACGACCTGGGACCGGCGGCGACCACGGCCGAGGTGACGTTGTCGGTGGAGGGTGTTCGGCAGTAGGTCGATGCCCGTTCCGTAACGACCAAACGCCCCGGCAGATTCTGTCGGGGCGTTTTCCTTTAGAGCTGGCCACCGTGCATTCCGCTACCTATATGCGATAACCTGCAAATTGGACACCCGAATGGCGGGGCGCCGGGGCAACGCCAGAGCCCCGCCCCGCCGGCAGAAAAGGAACGCCTTGAATGGCATGGATGCACACCAACCGGATCATGAGGGGGCCATCAAGCGTCCCGAACGCCCAGCCGCCCGAGCGCTCTCCTTTCACGTCACTGATCCGCCAAGGGCCGGGGAGGGTTATGCGGCACAACTGCCGTATAAAGCGTTACATGGCGAAACTGCGGCATAACACCCCTCGGCAGGCCCTGGGTGCTGGCCGTATGGTCTTGATGGCGTAGAAAAATCACGCTTTATTAGTATTGAGATCGATGTCTTCTTCGGCGTTTCTGTCGTTCAATTCTAGATATAGAAATATTAGGGAGCAATCTATGACTGTGAACTCGCACCTTGTCAATTTGGCGAGTGATCTAGTGTTGTCTAGCACGGAAAAAACAAATATCACAACATCTATCAATACACTATCGTCGCGGCTTGAAGCATATTTTGGCGTAGGTATAAATGAAAAGTTTCAATTTGGCTCAAGTTGTCGAGGTACGATTCTGCCGAGAAGAGCTGATAAAAAATCGGATATAGATTACATGGTTATTTTTGACACCTCTGCCGGTCAAAAAAAGCCACAAACGTACCTGGATAGGCTCAGGCGGTTTGCTGAGAATAAGTACTCACGATCAGAAATATCGCAATCTAGCCCGACCATAGTGTTATCACTAAACCATATAAGGTTTGAGCTTGTGCCCGCTGTGTATAGCTATGGTTATCTAATCCCATCGCCAAGATCCTCATGGGAGGAATGGATGTCAACAGACCCTATTTCTTCGAATAGGGATATATCGGATAAAAACACCGCCGAGAACAATAAAATTAAACCTTTGGTTAGGTTGGTAAAATATTGGAATTCTACGCAAGGGTACCCGTTCGCTTCTTATGATTTGGAAAAATATATCGTCAACCAGAGTTACTGGTTTTGCGCATCTTTAAAAGACTATTTTTACGCTTTCTGGCAAGGGTTTGGCTGCACCTACGATACTCCGCAATATATCAAGGATAAAGTGGAGCGTGCGAAAAGTTATGCGGCGAAAGCAAAGCAATATGAAACCGACAACATGCCGGCATCGGCTGAGGTCGAAATAAAAAAGATTGTTCCAGTGCTATGACTGACGAAAAAAACAAGAGAATTGATGAGGTATCTCGCTACTATCGTTCGGCGGCTAGATTGGAGTTTCTTGTAGCAGGTCTTTTCTGGGTTAATGCGCTGCTTTCTTTGATTATTCTTTTCTCTGAGGGTTTGCCTGTCCTATGGCGGGAATCATTGCCGATATTGTTTATTTTGACAGTTTTAGTTCAGTTTGTCGCCTCGCAAGTAAACAGATTTTATTTAATACCGAGGGCGGAGCAGCTGAGAAGAAAGCAAATGCTTTCAGATTCTTTTGGCGCTCCGTTATCTCATGATAAAACCGAGTTGTATTATAATAACAGTTATTCTCCTTCTATAAAGCGGCTAGGTGCAAACACTATGGAAAATGCGTTTTTTAGCTCTGAAGTGGCTGGAGAAATGCTTATAAGTAAACGGGCGATGGTGGTTTTGTATATGGTTTTGTGGGTTTTTCTGTTTTCGTTTCGAGATACAGGTTTGGGTGTTATGATTTGGATAACACAAATTGTTTTTTCGGGCGAGATAATTGCTCAGTGGCTTAGCCTTGAGATTCTTAGATCTCGCCAAGAACGAACATATGAGAGGCTGCATACCTGTTTTTTGCACAAGATTGGTAGCGACTCTGCGAAAGGGATTGCCACAATTCTGGATTCTTTTGTGTCTTATGAAACAGCCAAGTCATCATCTTCCTGCCTTCTTTCATCTAAAGTATTCCACAAACTAAATCCATCACTGACAAGAAAATGGGAGCAAATCCGCAAGGATCTGGGGATGGACTTCTGACAATCGCAGTCACGGCGACGCTCATTACATTGTGCGCCTCCCGGCGGGGATGGACCAGTCCAACCATCTGATATTGCTTGCGTAAGTGTTCTTAGTTGGCCGAAAAAAGGAGTCAGTACCATTTAAGACACTTCTATGATTTCGAGAAATGGGGTCCGAACCCTTTAAGACGCTTCTATGATTTCGCACGCTTTCAACGCAAGTGCTGATTACCAAACCGCTTTGGTAGGCGCGCGTGTCGGTTTTCTTGCTTGTCCAAGAAAACCGACGAAAAGAAGGACACCCCGACGCCTTGGCCCTTCGGGCCTGATCGCTGCGCGATCAGCCTCGCGAACGGGCAACCGTGGACGGGTCGGTTCGACGCGACGTCCTGTCGCGGCGAACCTCGGGCCGCCGTCCCTGGCGGCCCGACCCTGCGATTCCCCGCTCGCGAGGCAAGGCGCAAGGGGACTCCCCCTGCGATCCACGTAATTCACGGACTTCAGCGGCGTACATGCCTTGGGGTTCTGGTGGAATGAACACTCGATTGGCCGCACGGCCGCGAACGAAGGGCTCTGCCCCCCTGACGGCTTGCCTCACGGCCGGCGGGTGGCCGGGGTCGGAGCGACAGGGACGTCGCTCCGAGTCTCAGCGCGACACGACGTCGCGTCGAGCCGACCCCGAGGCAGCCGTCGGTCGTGAGGCTTCGAGGTCGGACTTGGTCCGGCCTCGAAGGCCCGAAAGGGCCAAGCCGTGGGGTGTCCTTCTTTTCGCCCCCACAGCCATAACTTGGCTTGGACAAGCAAGAAAAGGGGCTCGCACGCCAGGCACGGCGGTAGTTATCGTCCACCCTGCGCAACAGGCGTGCGAAACGACCCTCACCCGGTGATGGATGCCTGCCCGAGTGACGACTACGCTTGTAAGCAATAACCGGAGACGTCTTCACCGAACCACCGTCGGAGGCCCCATGACCAATCGCGACGATATCCAAGATCGGGCCGCCGGCGCGATCATGGGGGCCTTCATCGGCGATGCCCTGGGGCTGGGCCCGCACTGGTACTACAACCTGGAAGAGTTGCGTCGGGACTACGGCGACTGGATCGACGGTTACACCGACCCCAAGCCCGGTCGATACCACGAGGGCCTCAAGGCGGGCCAGCTCTCCCAGGCGGGGGTCATCCTCGATTTGACGCTGCGTTCACTGGTGGCGGCGAACGGTTACGACGAAGCCGATTTCTGTCGGCGTCTGGATGACGACCTCTTTCCAATGCTCGACGGCACCCCGGCCTCTGGTCCCGGCGGTTACACCAGCCAATCCATCCGCGATGCCTGGCGAAAACGTGTCGAGCAGGGCTTGCCCTGGGGTGAGGTCGGTGGCCACGCCGACACCACGGAGGCCATTGAGCGCACGCTTGCCATTGCCGTGCGCTACGCATTTGAGCCCCAAAAACTGGCTGGCGCCATTACGGACAACACCGTACTGACTCAGGTGGACGAGACGGTGGTCTCCATGACCGTGGCGTACGGTGCGCTGCTGGCCATGCTGGTTCAGGGGCACCGCCTGGATGCGGAAATCTCCGATAGGCTCATGGCCTTGGTGAAAAGTGGTGATTTGCCGTTTCATGCCGTCACCAGCGATGACCTTCAGCCGCCGCAGCCGGGGAAGCCGGACCCGCCCCGGGCCGGCGGTTTTGCCTCGCCCGATGCCCTGTTGACCCCTTCCTGCATCGCAGCAGCGGTTGCCGATCCCGGTGTGCGCATTGAGCCACCCTGGAAAGTCTCCCTGGTATACGGCATGCCCTGCGCCATCTATCACCAGCTTCCGGCGGCCTACTACCTCTCGGCAAAATTCGCAGACGATTTCGAGGCGGCGGTATTGCACGCGGTCAATGGCGGTGGCCAGAACATGGCCCGGGCGATGTTGACCGGTGCGCTGACGGGGGCACAGGTGGGCTTGAGCGGAATCCCCCAGCGGTTTATCGACGGATTGGAGAACGCCGGCGAGTTGCAGCAGCGGGCCGAGCAAGTGGCCTCAGCGGTGGCAGCCGACGCTTGTCCATGATGGCTTTTCTCACAGACGTGCGATGAACCTGGACAAGGGGGCAGAGGCGTCTAGACGCTTCTGTGATTTCGTGCGCCTCAACACAAGTGCTGATTACCAACCCGCATTGGCTGGCGCGCGAGGCACTTTCTTTTGCTTGCCCAAGAGAAAGTGCCCAAAGAGAAGGGCGCCCGTCGTCTTAGCCCTACGGGCTTCCCTCCCGTTCGGGGTGCCGCGGATCGGTTTGACGGTCGCAGAAAAAGGGGTCTGACCCAATTTTATTGCACTGGGCAGCAGAGCTGCGCCTTCTGGTTCGGTAAGTAATGCCGCCCTCGCTGGACACTCGTGACCACTTCGATTCGTTCCAACTTGGATGCTCCTTTGCGCCAGGGCTATGCCTATGCCCTGAGGTCGGTACAAGGCGTCCGGTCGAAATGGCGGCTAGTAGCAAGCGGTAAGGCGAGTGCTTAGCGCAAAGTTTCACAGTTGTGATGGTCTGGCGACCCTTGGGTGTCGAAGGCTAGACCTTGCACGAGGGCTAATACTCCATCGTCCTAGCTGTCGCCAAGGTTTTTTTTGACGGCCTCGCACTCTTCCTTGAGCTTGCGATTTCCGGTCGATTGGCAACGCTTGACGATTTTTTCGGCTTCCGCATTCCGGCCGAGCATGCCATTCATCTGGGCAGCGAACGGAAGGAAAACATCATCATCGTCGTAGGCATTGCGGCCTTCCTCGATCGCACCCAACGCTCGTTCGTATTCGCCCTGTTGCCAATACACCTGTGCCAGCGATTGATAGACATCAGGCGGGCCCTTGCGTTGGATGGCCAGCTCGTAATTCTCGACGGCATCGTTGATGCGACGCTGGTCGTGCCGAACTTCGGCAAGCACCATCCAGGGGTAGGGTGAGTGTCGGGCAGGGGTCCTAATGGCGTTGTAAGCCAAGCGGCTTGCCTGGTTCGTTTCTCCGGCCTTGAGCAGGTTCAAAGCGAGCTCGGCATCCTTGTGAGCATCAAACACGCCATTGAACCCCGATCTTGCCTTGGCGCTCTTGAACGAACTCACTCGGGTGGCAGGAGGAAGGCTTCGGGAGTAGTGGGTGCGCAGGTAGGCGCGAGCTCGCTGGCTACGGTAGTCGGGGTCGAAATGGGTGCGTCGACGTTCTGCCAGCCAAGCTTGGGCTCGGCCAATGGCCTGGTCCGTCGCGATTTCCGTGATACCCCCAATGGCAGCCCCCATGCCGGCCGAAAAATTACCTTGAGCCATTAAACCGTCGACTTGTTCTTGCAGCTTGCCCTGAGCCTCCTCGTGCTTTTTCTCGAGCTTGGCCACGCGATCTTCGACATCCGCACGGTAGTTGGCGAGTCGCTGCATCACGTCTAGGAACGCGTTGCGGTTGTATCCCGCCTGGTCGAGGAGATCTACCGCCAGGAAGTCGGCTTGCTCTTCCTGAGTGCGCGAGATATCAGGGTCGATTAGGGACCGCTTGATCTCGTAAATGGCGGTGCCGGCCGCCATGACGGCGAACATTCGCTTGGCTGTCTCATCCTGGTCCGCGATCGCGAGATTGAATTGCCCACCGTTCATGCCTCCCCTCATGCCGCTGAGTACCGTGAGCGTGGTTGCCCATTCGCCAGCGTCTTGAAGGAAGTGTTGGCCTTGCTTGCGCCCCTCAAGAGTGTAGGGGTGTCGCAAGATGATGTGGGCCAACTCGTGGGCGAGGATCGCGGCGAGCTCGTCCTCGCTTTCCACCGTGTGGATCCAGCCGGTGGGCAAAAAGATGTTCTGATGCGAGGTGACATGGGCGTTGAGCTCGTCACCGTAGACAACCGTGACGGCGTACTCCGGTTTTTCCCCTTCCCAGCTATCAAGTAGTCGGTCACCGATCGATTGCAGGTAGCCGTTGATCTCGTTGGAGTTGACGACGTAACGGTTGTCGTAATCGACAGAGGAAAACCGGCGTACACCTGCGCCAGGGTCATTGTCGGCATTGGCTTCGCGAATCTCGCTTGCCTGCGCCAACATCGTCTTCTCCGGGATGGGCTGCTCCGCTCCGGGGATGGCGGACGTGAGCGATTTGGGCATCGTCGCATTGCAGCCTGCCAGCGCCAGCGGAATCACGAGCGCAGGAAGCACCTTGAGTTGCTTGCGGATACTGATCATATGCAGTCACCAAACCCCATGGATGTCGCGTACTGGTTGTCTTTTTCCCTGTTCACCTCGGCACACTTGATAAGCGCTTTTTTCGTATACGACTCCTTTAGCTTGATAAAGGCGGGATCGATAACGGCAGGGCTTCCTTTGTGTTCGATCAGGGCGAAGCCTCGTTTGTCAAAGCCCAAGACCGCCACTTTCTGGGGGGCTCCAAGGGATTCGGTGCTCACTTCTTCTATAAAAGAACCCTCTGGGCTGTAAAGCGGTATGGTCTCTGATTCGAAGGCTTCGATCGGGAAGAATTTTGATTCTGTATGCGCAGTGCTGAGCAATGCGCTGGCTGCAATTATAAGCACAGATATGAGAGCGGTTTTCATTTTTGACTCCTCAGGCGTTGCGCGGTCAACGCAAACCACGCGATTATTATTTCAAGGAAGACGCCTGCCAGCGCAAAAGCCGGCAGGTCCATGCTTAGAATGCCCATGACATTTCCGGGGTCGGATCGCATGACGCCGTTGATCACCCAAAAAGCAATGGCTAGCACCACCGCGCTAGCGATCGTTGCGATACCCAAATCCCTGAACAACAAGAGGCGTTGTTTCTGCAAGCTGGTTACCGTGCTTCGCCTTGTTTTGGAAGAGCAGTTGACCCATTGCCACATGACGATCAATGAAACGATGGCCCCTAGCTCGACGAGTAATGGGCCGGAGATGGAAGATGGCCCGATTTTGTCTCCATCGCGGAAATAGTCCGTCCCGAACTTCAACAAATTATCCAATGCCATCGCATGCAGGAATACACCAGGTGCCTGTCCATCGACGGCATTGGTCACGTAGTCCTCGATCCCGTCGATGCTGGTCCCTACCAGGACGTGTTTTCCCGAAACCAGTTGTCGCAGTTCTTCCCGGTCGTTCGTCGAGAAAAATTCTTGATATGTCACGGAAGGGATGTAGGGGCGAGGCTGGGTTTCTTGGGAAAAAAAGATGTCCCATGACTTCGATGTCTTTTCCCAGAACCCGGACAGGTTTCGTGCTTCTCGCGCGCCCCAGTACACGAACATGTTGGGCCATTGCGAGAGATCAACTTGATTGTCTACGTTTTGGCGGTATATCTCGAACGCGGGCGTCGACATGCCTTGGTGCGTTGGAGGATAGAACACACCGTGGTTATCCCACTGCGTAATGACTTGTCGAGACACGTCGCCAATCTCATTGATCGCAACGTCATTTACGTCTTTGGGATAGTAGAAGGGTATTTGTTTTTGCTCGAGCCGATTTATCGCTGAGACAAGCGGGGTGACGTCGTGGTTGCCGCTTCTTTTACCAAAGATGATGTCGTAGAACACCGACTCGGGGTTCAGTGATGAAAGTCGGTTGACAAGATGGGCGTGTGAGGTGAACGAAGCGGGCCAGGTCCCGCCTTCGCGGAGGAAGCTGTTGTCAAACAGGATGACAAGAACATCGCTCTGGTCAGACGGATAGAAGGGAGCCATGACTTGCGCCGTGAAGCTCTGGCTCATTTTCCGGGTCTCGGCCTCTATGTTGAAAACATCGACCACGACGAGGAAGTAGAAAGCGCCGATCGCGACGATAATTTTTGCCGCGGTGGCTGGGGTGAGTCGTTCGCACCCAACTCTGGCCTTAACCCCCTCGCGAAGCTCATTCACTCGCTTTACCGCAGTGGGTCGCGCGATGATTCGTCCTAGTTTTTGTAGGTTACGCCACATGCTGCGCTCGCTTGGTACTTAGTGGATTAAACAGGTGGTGCTCCAGCGATGGCATCAAGTTTGCCGCTGTCGTACCGGGCGCATGGGTGGGCTGATCGAAGGTGAGGTTTTGAGCTCGTCGTTTCGACCCGACCTCTGCATTCTGCAATGTGGAGGTGTCAGTCTCTTCGCCGAAGAGATGAAGTAAGGCTCCGAATGCCTTGACGGAGCGGTGGCCTCTTTCCCTGTGTGTCGATCCTTGCGCTGGCATTTTCCGTGTCCGTGGCTCTTCGGCTGTCAGTGGGTGAGCTGTGGTGATTCAATTTCGGTCGATCCTATCAACACCACATGCGCTTCGATCCGCCAATTAATGGGCAGGGTGTGGAGGAAATTTTGACGGTTAATGGTTCTTTTCTGTAAGTCTTTGATGTGGCACCTGGCTTAATTCAGGGCATGAATGCCATATAAGAAAATAAAATGAAAAATTAAGGAACTAAGCTCTTTTCGGCCACCTGCTCCGCTTGTGTTGGGTGCGCATTCACGGAAAATGCTCTGGGAACTACGGCTGTGCAGCCGGGTGCCGGCGCCCTTCTCAACGGCGTCGGTAATGAGAAACGGTAGACTTCCTACGGGCATCGGAGCCGCGACTCTTATGTTGCGGGGCCTGGTCAACGGCTCACTACTCGTCATTTGGGGGTTGCGCCCGCCCGCGGTAAACCAAAGCGTGCCGCGGAAAATCGAACCCGGTAGACCGCTAAATGGTGTCCGAAATGAACACCGTGAGTCGCGTTGTGATCTGCGGCCAATAGTGAACATCACGGGCGAATCGCGCACGTGGGTAATAGGAGCGGCCACGGAAGTGGCCTGAAACATTAGAAGGAGTGGAAAATGGAAGAAGCAGGCAACGGCGTCCGGGTTTATGAAGGCAAGCTCGACAGCATCAGTCCCGGACAGGTGGCTAATGGAATGGTCACGAATTACGCCCTTATTGAAATCGGTGACGATGCCCCATCCAACATCAAGGTCGTCAATGGCCTCGACGGAAAGTTGGGGTCATCGGTTGGAGAGAACGTAAAGCTCTGGGTGGCGAAGGGCGGCATGTTGGTCGGCCTTGAGAATGAGGACGGCAAGGCGTATGTCATCGGTGAAAAAGCGGCCACAAAAGGTGCATGGGGCGCTCATTTCGTCGTGTGGTTTGTTGTCGGTGCGTGGGTCCTGACGCTTATTTCCTTCGGTGCCAACCCCTTTATCGGCATGATGCTAGGCTTTTTCGCCTTCTTGTTCTCGTTTCTTGCAATCCCGATGGTTACGGTATTGAAGGCGGTCAGTCGGGCCAAGAACGGGATTGCCGTGGCAATGAAACAGGCCAAGGGCCGGGTGGTCGAGGTCGAAGGCTAGTCGGCCATGCGCTACTAGGCCGCCATCGGCTCTGGTGCCCCGCTGCGATGCTCAAGACCATGCGGGCGGCAGCGTCCGACGAGACGCCGGAGCGTACCTGATGGAGTACTACGCCCCGATCCGGCCGCACCAGTATCTAAAAAAGGGGTCCGAACACTCTTCTGAGTGTCGGCGCGGCGGCAAACGAGGATTTCCGTCCCCTGACGGCTTGTCTCAGGGCGGGCGGTTGGCCGGGGTCGGAGCGACATGGACGTCGCTCCGAGGCTCAGCGCGACACGATGTCGCGTCGAGCCGGCGCCAAGACATTCGCCGGTCGTGAGGCTTCGAGGTCGGACACACGTCCGGCCTCGAAGGCCCGAAGGGCCAAGCCGTGGGGTGTCCTTCTTTTCGGGTCTTTTCTTGGACAAGCAAGAAAAGGCCCTCGCGCGCCGGGCACGGCGGTAGCCCAAGACCACTCCGCGCCACAGGCGTGCGAAACCCTCCGCCTCGGTTCGAGAGGACCGGTAAGTCGGCTCGCGCCCGATGTTGGACTGAAGCCTAATCGATAAAGAAACGCCGCTTCCAAAAGACAAAACCCCCGGCAAGGTCACCCTTGCCGGGGGTTTTTGGTCTTGAGTCGGTCGCGCCGTTCGATCAGAAGTCGAACTGCGCCCCGACCATGACGGTGCGCGGCTTGCCGACCCGGAAGCCGGCCGGGCGGATGCCGGCGACGTAGGTCTCGTCGGTGAGGTTCTCCACCTCGGCGAACAGCTTGGCGTGCTTGGTCAGGCGGTAGTTGGCCGACAGGTCGACGATGGTGCGGGCATCGACCTTCTCGTCCGCCGGGATCGAGCCGCTGCCGGCCACGGCGCGGGTTTCGCCGACGTAGTTGGCGGTGGCGTGCACACCAAAGCGCTCACCCACCACGCCCGCGGACACGGAGAGCTGGTGCTCGGGGGTGTTGGGCAGCTCGTCGCCTTGCTGCACGTCGCCCCAGGCGCCGTAGTTCGAGTCGAAGCTGGTCTGGAACTCGGTGTCGGTCCAGGTGTAGGCCGCTCGTACCGGTACGTTGACGGCCCAGTCGCGACCGGCGGACAGGTCGTAGAGGGCGCCGGCTTCGATACCGCGGACCTCGACCTCGCCACCGTCGAAGCTGTCGCCGACGTTGCAGTCGCCGCCGGTCGAGGCAGTGCAGACCCCCACCAGGTTCTCGTAGTCGTTCAAGAAACCGATCACCTCGGACTGGAACGCGCCGTTCTGGTAGCGCACACCGGCCTCCCAGTTGATCGCCTCTTCCTCGTCGGCACCGCCCACGCCGGTCGGCGCGAAGCCCTTGTAGACGCCGCCGAGCAGCTGCCAGTTTTCGTTGACGTCGAAGGTCGCGCCCAGGCCCGGGATCAGGACGTTGTAGTCGGCGGACTCGTCGTCGCGTGAGATCGTGCTGCGATCGGCATCGGCGTAACGGGTACGGTCGATCGAAATCGATTCGTAGCGCAGCCCCGGGGTGACGGCCAGTCGGCCGAAGCCCATGCGGTCCTGGACGAAGGCGGCGATGGTCTTCGCCTCGGTGACGCGGTTGCCGGCATCGCCCAGCGCGCCCCGGTCGGTCAGCACCAGCGAGCCGTCGACCATGTCGTACTCGTCCTGCCACTGGAAGCGGTCGATCTCGTCCTCGTGGTAGCGCAGGCCGAATTTCAGGTGATGGTCGATGTCGCCGGTTGTGGTCCGCCAGTTGGCGCGCGACTCAATGCCCTGCGAGACGTACTCGCGGTTGTTGGCCTTGATGGTGCCGCGCAGGTCGTCGCTGTTCGCGCCGGTGATCCAGCTCATCTCGCCCTGGTTGGCGTCAGGGTCGGCCAGGATGGACGAGATGCCGGTACCGTCGACGCTGGCGAGCTTGTACCAGTTGCGGTGGAACTCGTTGCGGTACAGCGTGGTGGTCACATCCAGATCCGGGTTGACCTCGATGAAGTGGCGCAGCTGGTATTGCGTGTGCTCGGTGTTCATCTCGTCGATCGCCGATCCGGCGTAGCGACGGTACGGCGTGGCCTCGTAGTCCTCGCGGGTCAGGCCCAGGTAGGTCTCGTCGATGGTCTTCTCGTCGCGGGCGAGCTTGAGTTCCAGTTCCTGATAGCGCTCGGCGCTGGCCGGGGTGTTGAGGCGGAACTTGCCCAGGTAGTTCTGGATCTCGTAGCCGGGGTTGTCGCTGCCGTTCTGTGGCGTGTCGAGATCACGGAAGCCGTCGGCGGTGTCCTGGTAGGTCTCGAGCAGGTAGCCGAAGGTCTCCTCGCTGTCGCCGTACCAGGCATGTAGGCGCTTGGCGTCACGCTCGCCGGCGGAGAGACGCACGCGTCCCTGCGCTTCGCCCGGGATCGGGGTGGAGGTCATGTTGAGCGCGCCGCCGATGGTGTAGGGGCCGTACTCGATCGACGACGAGCCCTTGCGCACCTCGACCGAGTCCATGCGCGCGATGTTGGGGAAGTAGTACCCGGCCGGGGCGGCGTAGGGTGCCGGGGCGATCATCACGCCGTCCTCCATCACCGTGATGCGGGTGTTGCGGTCCTGGTTCGCGCCGCGGATGGAGATGTTGGGGAACAGGCCGTGGCCTTCCTCCTCGGTGACGTAAACGCCGGGGATCTGGCGCAGCACCTTCATCGGGTCGTTGCCGGGAATGGTCTCCAGGGTCTCGTGATCGAGCACGTGCGCCGAGCCGGCGACGTCGCGGATCGCCTCGGAACCGCCGACGATCGAGATGCGGTCGAGCACGGGGCTTGCCGTGACCGGCACGGCCTGGGTGGAATCCTGGTTCGAGTCCTGGGTGCCCTGTTGGGCGAAGGCGGGCGCGCTCAGTGCGGTGGCGATGGCGGCAGCCAGTGCCCCGCAGGCGGGTCGGAAGATCATGTCAGCTCTCCTGTCGTTTCGTTGTTATGCCGGTCGAGACCGGCCGATTGGCAGTGCTGGCTGGCTTGACCTCCCGACCGGGTGGGGCAGGGGTCTGGCTGGCTTGCGGTTACTTGGTGAGAATCAGCTTGTTGGCGGCGGTGATCCGTAGCTGGTAGCGCTGGCCGTCGTGGCAGATCCAGCATTGGCCGTCGCGCGAGATCAGCTCGCGGCTTTCGATGCAGTGGCCTTGTTCCTCGATCCGTTCTCCGCCTGGCGCTTTGGGTTTGTCGTGTTTGCTGAGTTCGTTCATGGCGTCTCCGGCTCCGAGACGAAACCCAGGCGCTCGATGCCGGCGGTCTTGACCGTGGCCATGGCGCGGGCGACTAGCCGGTAGGGCACGGATTCATCGGCGCGCAGGTAGACAACCAGTTGATCGTTGTCGCGTCGCGACTGGACGAGCACGCTTTCCAGTCGCTGTTCCGAGACCGGCTTGTCGTCCAGATAGAGCTGGCCCTCGCTGTCGAGCGAGAGGGTCACCGATTCGGAGTCCTCGGCCTGTCGATCGCTGCTCGCCTTGGGCAGGTCGAGCGTGACCGAGTGGGTGATCACCGGCGCGGCGACGATGAAGACCACCAGCAGGACCAGCATCACGTCGACCAGCGGGATGACGTTCATCTCCGCCATCGGCTCGTCGTGATCGTCGAGTCGACCGAATGCCATGCTCAGGCCTCCGCCGGACGGTTGGTGGACGACGCGGATGTCGGTTGCGTGACCGCCTTGCCACGGCGTTGCGCCCACTCGGCCAGGTCCGCGTCGTGCATCAGCAGGGAGTGCACGTCATGCGCGGCGGCGTCGAGCGTCTGGCGGTAGAGCCGATGGCTGCGGTTGAACAGGTTGAAGAACAGCACGGCCGGGATCGCGGCGGCGAGGCCCGCGGCGGTGGCGACCAGCGCCTCGCCCAGCGGGCCGGCGACCAGGCCCATCGACACGCTTGTCGCCGAGGACAGGTCGATCAACGCGCCGTAGATGCCCCAGACCGTGCCGAACAGGCCGACGAAGGGCGCGAGCGAGCCGACCGTGGCGAACAGCAGCTGACCGGCCTGCAGCCGGGTTTCCTGCCGGTCGAGGGCCTGCCGGATGCCACGGATCAGCGCGTCGTCCAGTCGCTGGCGGACCTGGGCGTCGCCGTCGAGCGGGCCGCGGTAGTCCCGTACCGCTTGCAGTCCGGCCCGGGCGAGGGCGGCGGGCGGATCGTTGCGGTCGGCCACGCGGCTTTCCAATTCGGCCGCCTGATTGCTGTGGGCGATGGCGGTCATGCTGTGACGGGTCGCGCGCCGGCGCTGAATCAGGGCGAACAGCTTGGTGGCGGCGACCGCCCAGGTGGCCAGCGACATGATCAGCAGCGTGACGAACACGCCGACGAGAACGCCGTCGCCGTGGTCAAAGACAAGAAAGATATCCATCGCGTGAGCCCCTGGCTGGTGTCGTGAGGTGGCGGGTTGGCCGGCATGATAATCAAGACGAAGGTAAATGCAAACCGTTCGCAATCGTGTTTAGTGGATCTAGCGTAGCTGAAAGCGCATCGGCACGATGACCTCGCCGTCGACGGCCTTGCCGCCGCGCGTCGCCGGTTCGAAACGCCACTGGGCCACCGCCTCCATCGCGGCGCGATCCAACTGTTCGTGTCCACTGGATTGGGATACCGACCAATCCACTGGTTTGCCATTGGCGTCTACCGCCACGCGCAGGCGCACCTCGCCTTCCTGGCGAAGCCGCTGGGCCGCCCGTGGGTAGGCCGGCGGCGGATTGTCCAGATAGCCTGCCGAGAAGCTCGGATCGCTGGTCGGTGTGTCGTCGTCCGCCCCCGCCTCGGTCTGGGCGTTGCTGGTTTCCTTGTCGGTGCTCGATTCCGATGGCTCGGATTCGCGCTCGTCGTGATCCGTCTTTCCTTCCCGTGATGACGATTCGGGTGCCGGTTCGCTCTTCGGCTTCGGCTTCGGCTCCGGCTCTGGCTCTGGCTCTGGCTCTGGCTCTGGCTCTGGCTCTGGCTCTAGCTCTAGCTCTGGCTCTGGCTCCGGCTCTGGCTCTGGCTCTGGCTCTGGCTCTGGCTCTGGCTCTGGCTCTGGCTCTGGCTCTGGCTCTAGCTCTAGCTCTAGCTCTAGCTCTGGCTCTGGCTCTGGCTCTGGCTCTGGCTCTGGCTCTGGCTCTGGCTCTGGCTCTGGCTCTGGCTCTGGCTCTGGCTCTGGCTCTGGCTCTGGCTCTGGCTCCGGCTCCGGCTCTGGCTCTGGCTCTGGCTCTGGCTCTGGCTCTGGCTCCGGCTCCGGCTCCGGCTCCGGAACGGGGACGTGCCTGGGCGGTGCCGGGTCCGCCGGCGCGGGCTCCGGGGTGCTCTCCCCGGCAGGGGAGTTGATCTCGGTCTCGCTGAGGTCGACCCATTGCGCCTCGACCGGCTGCCCGCCTCCCCGGTTCGTGGCGCTCAGGGTCTCTTCGGGCCGCGTCCATGCCAGCAGCGCCCAGACGATGGCGGCATGCAGGACCAGGCTCGTCACCGCGCCGGCCAACCAGATGAGGCCGCGCGATCGAGAGGGGCGTTGAGAGGGCGTATGAGCGGGCATGGTGACTCGGCAACCGGATTGGCCGAGCAGGATAGGGAATCACTAAAACGGATGCAAACCGTAATGATTCGCAACACCGATCATGCATAGTGTCGGTCGGTTGCCACGCTGAAGGAAGCAGCCGTTCTGCAGTAAAGTGGCGCCGGAAACAATCATTGATGGACTCGATGCCGAGTTCGATGCGAGGAGTTTGAGATGTTGATGCCTGTGTTGGCGGTGCTGGCGGGTCTGGTGCTGTTGGTCTGGAGTGCCGATCGGTTCGTGGACGGCGCGGCCGCCACGGCGAAGCATCTGGGCATGTCGCCGTTGTTGATCGGCATGGTGATCATGGGCTTCGGCACCTCGGCACCCGAGCTGGTGGTCTCGGTGATGGCGTCGCTGGATGGCAATCCCGGGATCGCGTTGGGGAATGCCTATGGCTCGAACATCGCCAATATTGCACTGATCCTCGGTCTCACGGCGGTGATCGCGCCGATCGCGGTGCATTCGCAGGTGATCCGTCGCGAGATGCCGATCCTGCTGGCGGTCACGGCCGTGGCCGCCTTGCAGGTCTACGACGGCGAGGTGACCCGCATCGAGGGCATCGTCCTGCTGGTGCTGCTGGTGGCGCTATTGGGCTGGAACATCTACCAGGGTCGCCGCGGGCAGGTGGATGCGCTGGGTGGCGAGGTCGAGCAGGAGCTGATTGCGCATCCCATGCCGATGAAGAAGGCCCTGATCTGGGTGGCGATCGGCCTGTTGTTGCTGGTGGCCAGCTCGCGGCTGCTTGTGTGGGGCGCGGTGGACATCGCGCAGCTCTTCGGCGTCTCGGATCTGGTCATCGGCCTGACGGTGGTGGCGATCGGCACCTCCCTGCCCGAGCTGGCCTCCTCGATCGCCGCGATCCGCAAGAACGAGCACGACATGGCGTTGGGCAACGTCATCGGTTCGAACCTGTTCAACACCCTGGGCGTGGTCGGCCTGGCCGGCGTGATCCACCCGATGGTTGCCGAGCCCGAGGTGTTCACGCGCGACATGCTGGTGATGGGCGTGCTCACCCTGGCGTTGTTCTTCTTCGCCTACGGCTTTCGCGGCCCGGGCCGGATCAACCGGCTGGAGGGCAGCGTGTTGCTGGTCGCCTTCGTCGCCTATACCGCCTACCTGCTGAGCACGACCTTCGCCGCCTGACATGCGCGAGCTCTGCCCGCTCTGTGAGGGTTCGTTATCGACCTTCGTGACCGTGGCGACGGGCAGGAAGGGGGCCGAGCGGCCACTGGCCTTCCTCGAGTGCCCCCGTTGCGAGCTGGTGGTGCGTGACCCGAGTGCCTGGCCCGACCGGGCGGCCGAGGATGCGTATTACCAGCTGCACGAGAATCGCGCCGATGACCCGGGCTACCGGCGCTTCCTTGCACCGAGCATCGACCGGATGGCCGCCCGACTTGGCCCGGGCGTGGCGGCGCTGGATTTCGGCTGCGGCCCGGATTCGGCGCTGATCTCGGTGGCGCGGGAGGCGGGCGCGGCGATGATGGGCTACGATCCCTTGTTCGCCCCGGACGAGGCCCTGCTGCGCGCGTCGGCCTACGACCTGGTCACCTGTACCGAAACGGTCGAGCACCTGCATCGACCACGGGCGGTATTCGACCGGATCGCCCGCTTGCTGCGACCGGGCGGCTGGCTGATCGTCCAGACGGGGTTTGCCCCGGAGGCCGCACGCTTTTCGAACTGGCACTACTGGCGCGACCCCACCCACGTGATCTTCTTTCGCGCCCGGACCTTCGAGTGGCTAGCAGCAACCTACGGCTGGCGGGTGGTGGAAATCGCCGCACCGGTGGCGGTGTTCGAGAAGCCCGGTTGACCCACTGACACCGTGAAGGAGAGAGCGTGATGAAGGCGATCGGATTCAACCGGCACCTGCCCATCGACCACGAGCAGGCGTTCGAGGCATACGAGCTGGCCGTGCCCGAACCGGGACCGACGGACCTGCGGGTGGCGGTCGAGGCCGTGTCGGTCAACCCGGTGGACACCAAGGTGCGCGGACCGCGCCACCCCGATCCGGATCACCCCGACAACCGGGCCGATCCGGCCCCGCGCGTGCTGGGTTTCGATGCCTGCGGCGTGGTCGACGCGGTGGGTGCCAAGGTCACGCGCTTTCGCCCCGGCGACGTGGTGTTCTACGCCGGCGATATCGGCCGGCCGGGCAGCAACGCCGAATTCCAGCTGGTCGATGAGGCGATCGTCGGTCACGCCCCGCGTGGCATCGAGCCGGCCGACGCCGCGGCCCTGCCGCTGACCGCACTCACCGCCTGGGAAACCCTGTTCGACCGGCTCGGGTTGTCGTCCGAAGGCGAGGATGCCGGCACCCCGGTGCTGCTGATCAACGGTGCCGGCGGGGTCGGCTCGATGGCGATCCAGCTGGCCCGCGTCGCCGGGCTCAAGGTGATCGCGACCGCCTCGCGGCCCGAGTCGCGCCAGTGGTGCCTCGATCTCGGCGCCGACGAGGTGGTCGATCATTTCGGCGATCTCCCGGCGCAGCTGGCCGAGCGGGGGATCGAGTCGATCCCGGCGATCGCCTGCTTCAACGACCTCGACCGACATTACCCCGCGATGGCGAAACTGGTCGCCCCGCAGGGCCGGCTGGCCAGCATCATCGGCAACAAGACGCCGCTGCCGTTCCACGAACTGCGCGACAAGAGCGTCGGGTTCTTCTGGGAGTACATGTTCACCCGTCCGCGGTTCGACACCCCGGACAAGGGGCGGCAGGGCGAGATCCTCGACACGGTGGCGCGCCTGCTCGAGGAGGGACGCCTGCGGACCACGCGGCACGAGGTGTTGGGAGCGATCAACGTCGACAACCTGCGTGCCGCGCACCGGGCGCTGGAGGGTGGGCACGTGATCGGCAAGCTCACCCTGGCCGGGTTCGACGGCTAGCGTGGCGCAGCCGGGGCGTTCCCGGTCGATCGTGAGGCACAAAAAAATCCCCCGGCTGGCCGGAGGATTTGTCGTCTGGGTTGTCCTCTTGACCGGCGCTTGCGCCGCTTACCCGGTGCGCGCGAGGTAATCCTGCATCAGGGCCTGCGTACGGGCGGTGATCAGGCGGGCCGGTTCGGCCATGGCCTGCTCCAGCGTGGTCGAACCGTCGCAGAGCGCCCGGGCGTCTGCCAAGCCGAAGGCGGTCAGTTCCACCTCGCTGCAGGCGATGCTGCCGGCGATCGCCATCACGGGCACGTCCAGTCGTCCGGCACGGCGCACCACCTCGGCGACCACCTTGCCGCGCGATGTCTGGCCGTCGATCTGCCCCTCGCCGGTGATGACCAGGTTGGACTCGGTGATGGCCGCGTCCAGGCCGATCAGCTCGGCGATGTAGGCGGCACCCATGCGGGCGGTGCCGCCCAGCACGCAATCCAGCGCGAAACCGAGCCCGCCGGCGGCCCCGGCGCCCGGGGTGTCCACCGGGCGCTCGAGGTGACCGGCGGTCTCGATGCAGCCGGCGAGCCGCTCGAGGTGACGATCCATCGCCTCGATCTCCGACTCGGCCAGACCCTTCTGCGGACCGAACACGGGGCTGGCCCCGTGCGGGCCGGTCAGCGGGTTGTCGACATCGTTGAGCACCGTGATCTCGACCTCCGCCAGGCGCGCGTCCAGCGCGGAGAAATCGACCCGTGCCAGGGCACGCAGCGCCGAGGGGTGCGCATCCAGTGCCTGTCCGTCGGCATCGAGAAAGCGCACACCCAGGGCGGCGAGCATGCCCGCGCCGCCGTCGACCGTGCCACTGCCGCCCAGGCCGATCAGCAGGTGACGCGCGCCGGCATCCATTGCCGAGCGCATCAGTTCACCCACGCCACGGCTGTCGAGCTGCCACGGATCGCGACGATCCGCGGGAACCAGGTCGAGCCCGCAGGCCGAGGCCACGTCGATCACCGCCCGCCGGTTGGCGGGATCGAAACCCCAGCCGGCGGTCAGGTGCGTGCCGGTCGGCCCATGGACGTCGGACAGGTGCCACTCCCAGCCCAGCGTGTGCGTGATCAGATCCGCGGTGCCCTCGCCGCCGTCGGCCATGGGCAGGGCGCGGATCTGCGCCCTAGGGCGGGCCGCGTGAACGCCGCGCGCCATGGCGGCTGCCACGGCGTCGGCTTCCAGGCTGCCCTTGAAGCTGTCCGGGCAGAGGACAACGTGCAGGTCGTCAGACAAGGATCAGCCCCAGGATGTAGATCGTGATCATGGCGCTGATGCCTTGCAGCAGGGTCGCCGTGGTGAAGGTCTTGTAGGCCGTGGAAACCTTCATGCGGCTGAACTGCGAGACCACCCAGAAGAAGCTGTCGTTGGCGTGCGAGACGGTCATCGCGCCGGCGCCGACGGCCATCACGGCCAGGACCATACCCATGTCCGAATCCAAGCCGAGGTCCGGCAGCAGCGGGGCGACCAGGGTGGAGGCGGTGACCAGCGCCACGGTCGACGAGCCCTGGGCGGACTTGAGCGCCGCGGCGATGATGAACGGCACGAACAGCCCCAGACCGAGGCCGGTCAGCATCGCACCGAGCTGGTCGCCCAGCGGGGTGGAGCGCAGCACGTTGCCAAAGGCCCCGCCGGCACCGGTGATCAGGATGATCGGTGCCGCAAGCAGGATGCCGTCGACGGTCATCTGGTGGAAGCGGTCCTTCTTCTCGCCGCCCTTGATCAGGCCGAGTGCGAACAGCACGCCCACAGCCAGCGCCACGACCGGCAGGCCGAGAAAGATGAAGGTGTTGGCGATAAGGCCCGGCTCGGCATCACGGGTGGCCAGGCTGGCGACCGAGCCCAGGCAGATCAGCGCGATCGGGGCGATGATCGGCATGAACGAGGCCAGGGTCGACGGCCGATGAGCCATGTCCGGTTCCGGCTCCTTGATTTCTTCGCCGACCGCTTCGCTGATCGGATCCGGCTCGAGCATCTCGGCTTCGTTGGCGGGGTCGGAGAAGCGGCTGGCCCACAGCGCGCCGACGATGGCGGTGACCGCGGCGACGAACAGGCCGACCAGGATTACCAGGCCGAGAGAATCGGCAATGCCGAGGTTGGCGGCCGCGGCGATCGGCCCCGGGGTCGGCGGCACAAAGTTATGGGTGGCGAACAGGCCGGTGGCCAGTGCCACACTCATGGCGACCACCGAGATGCCGGTCTTCTTCGCCATCGCGTTCTTGAGCGAGTTGAGGATCACGTAACCCGAGTCGCAGAACACCGGAATCGAGACGATGTAGCCGATCAGCGAGACGGTGAAGTTGGGGAAGCGATCGGACAGCAGGCGGATGATCGCCTCGGCCATCACGATGGCGGCCCCGGTGCGCTCCAGGATCACGCCGATGATCGTGCCCAGCGCGATGACGATGCCGATGTAACCCAGCGTGCTGCCAAAGCCGTCGTTGATGATGCCGATGGCCTCTTTCGGCGCGATACCGCCGGCCAGGGCCATGGCGAAGGCGGCCAGCAACAGGGCCAGGAAGGGGTGCATGCGCAGTTTCGCTGTCGCGAACACCAGCGCGATCACCACGATGATCAGGCTTGCGATAAGCATGGCGCTCAGTCTCCTTGATGGTTGATCCGTTCTTGTTTTCGGTCGTCGATCGACTCGTTTTTCTGCCGCACACCCCGCCGATGAGGTGTGACGACAAGGGCCGAGTGTAGACAGGCTTTTCGAGCGCCGCGATGACAGTTTGCCTATCGGGGGATTAAATACATTACATCGCTAACAGAGACGTGATGCATCGATCCGCATTTTGCATGAAAACGGCTGACTCGGCGACCAACCGAAAATCGCTATTCCGGATGACACAGTCGGGCGCGTGCGTCACGGAACGTGGGCTTGACACGGCGGAACGCACGCCTCGTGTTGCTTGCGGTGCCGGCCTCCACGTCACCCGATGCTGGCGGGAACTAATCCGGCTGGCCTGCGTCAGGTTGTGGGTGAGGGTATATCCGAGCCTTGTGGTTGGTTCTAGGCTCATGACTCTCTGACCGGCCATCTCCGGTCGCCGTCCTGTCGTGTCGATGGCCAACCCGATGTCGCAATTGCCCGGCCTGCCCGGAAAGAGGACGAATTGTCAGTGTTGACCAGATTCAGCATGTACCCCGATGCGCGCCGTCAAGTGGACAGGTGCTCGTGGCGCCGGCATCTATGTGCCGCGCTCTGCGTGGTGCTGGGCCTGCTGGCGGCGCCGAACGTGTTCGCGTTCAGCCTGGAGCAGGTCGACGCCGTCGCCCAAGCGCTTGCCGAGCGCGAACACGAGCCGGCTCCACCGATTCCTGAGGCACTGGGCAAGATCGATGCCGACACCTTCGGCCAGATCCGCTACAAGCGAGGTTCACGGCTGGACTGGACCGGCGCCCGGTTTTCCATTCAGCCGGTCTCGGCCGGGCATGTCTATCGACACCCGGTCGAGTTGTTCGAGGTTGTCGATGCTGAGGTGCAGCAGGTTGCGTTCACCAAATCGGACTTCGACTGGCCGAACGAGTCGTTTGCCCGCAAGGTGCCGGCCGATCTGGGTTTCGCGGGATTCGAGATCCGTTATCCCCTGCAACGCCCGGATGCGCCGGAGACGGTCGTTCGCTTCCTGGGCGGCGCGCTGTTCCGTGCGGTGGCCCATGACCAGGTGATGGGGGCTCATGCCCGGGGCCTGGCGATCGACACGGGCCTGCCTGCCGGCGAGGAATTCCCGGCATTCCGGCGATTCTGGCTGGTTCGTCCGGAGCCGGGCGCGCGCCGCATGACCCTGTACGCGTTGATGGACAGCAAGTCGCTGACCGGGGCGTACCGCTTCGTCATCGAGCCCGGAGCCGACCAGACGATCATCCGGGTAAAGGCTCGGCTGCATGCTCGACGGCCCGTCGACCGACTGGGCCTGGCGCCGATCTCGTCGATGTACTTCTACGGTCAGAACGAACGGCCGGACGATTCGCACTGGCGGCCGGCCGTGTTCAGTTCCAGCGGGCTGCTGATCCACGAGGGAGAGGGGGGCTGGTTGTACCGGCCGCTGCGAAACCCGCGCGAGTTGCGTTTGGACCAGTTTCCGGCCGACGGGGTGCGTGGCTTCGGTCTGATGCAGCGTGATACCCGCTTTGGCACGTTCGAGGACCCCGTGGGCCGTTTCGAGAAGCGTCCGTCCGTGTGGGTGACGCCTCAGGCGGGTTTCGGTGGCGGCACCCTCGACCTGGTGCAGCTGCCGGTAAACAGTGAACGGCACGAGAACCAGGTGGTCTTCTTCGAGCCGCATGAACCGCTGAAGCCGGGCGATCCGATCGGCGTCGCCTACGACGTGAGTTTCGGCCAGCGTGACGCGGTGGCCGAGGAGGTGGCCCAGGTGCGGGGTGTGCTCATTGGTGTCGAGGGCGCCGAGGAGCAGGGAGGGGAGCAGTCGGCTCCCGCGTATCGCGTCAACGTGGATTACACCGGCGGTGCGCTGTCGTCCCTGTCCGACAGTGCACCGGTGGTCGCCTCGATTTCCCGTGAACAGTCGGTTCGCGTGCTCGAGCAGTCCGTGGCGCCGTTGCCAGCCGGAGGCTGGCGCTTGTCGATGCTGCTGCAGCCGACGGGCGAGCAGCCGTTGAGGGTGCGTGCGTCCCTGGCGCTCGAGGGCAAGACCATTTCCGAAAGCTGGCAGGACACGCTGCCCGGCCAGGTCGGCCGCTATCTGGAGGAAGGAAAATGACCGAGGCTCGAGGTCCGCACGACGATACCCCCGTCATTGTTTGTCATGACGTGTGCGGGGCACTGCGTCGCTACGGACGCGCCGTGGCGCACGAGATCTCGCTGACCGGCCGGCCGGTAGAGGCCGGGGCGCTCGTCCCGACCCGCGCGGCGGCCGATGCGCGTTTGGACGACTCGCTTCGCCGGCTGGTCGAGGCGCCGCGTCGCAGCGGTCGACCGATCCATCGGGCCTCGCTCGGCTACGCCAGCACGGCTACCTCCGACAAAGGCCGGGACGAGTCGTGATCGACGCCTGGCGCCGGACGCTCTTTCTTCTGATGGTGCTTGCCCAGACGGCGGCGGGCACCTGGGGCATGATCTGGGTGCTGCCCTACCATGGCACGCGTCCCCTGGAAATCGCCATCCTCGCGACCTTCATTCCCCTGTACGCCTTCATCACGGCCGGCAGCTGGATGGCGATCTTCGGCTTCGTCATGCGTCGGGTCTCGGGTCGGGGGGACCGTCACGGTCTGATGCGTCGCTATGCGGATCGCTGGCCGCAGGCCCCGCTTGCACCGACCGCGGTGATCATGCCGGTCTACCACGAGGACGTCGACCGGGTATACCAGGGGCTGCGGGCCACCCTGGTCTCGCTGCTCGAGACCGGCGAGAGCGACCCGTTCGAGTTCTTCCTGCTCTCCGACAGTCGTGACCCGGAGATCTGGCTTGCCGAACAGGCGGCCTGGCGTTCGCTGGTGGCTGAGTTCGGGTTGGAGGGGCGGCTTCACTACCGCCGGCGACGCGTCAATCTCAAGGCGAAGACCGGCAATGTCTCCGATTTCCTGCGCCGGTGGGGGAGCGATTTCCGCTACTTCGTGGTGCTGGATGCCGACAGCGTCATGTCGGGAGAGGCCCTGACGACACTGGTCCGGCTGATGGAGTGCGACAGCCGCGTCGGCATGATCCAGACGGTGCCGCGACTGTTCAACGCCCGCTCGGCCTTCGCCCGGATGCAGCAGTTCGTCACCCACCTGTACGGGCCGCTGTTCACCGACGGTCTGGCGGCGCTCCAGCGATCGGAGGCGGTCTTCTGGGGGCACAACGCCATCATCCGCACCGAGCCGTTCATGCGGCACTGCGGTCTGCCCCGCATGCGCGGCGTGGGTCTCTGGCGCGGCGCGGTGTTGAGCCACGACTTCCTCGAGGCCTCCCTTATGCGCCGCGCCGGCTACCAGGTCTGGCTCGAGACCGGCATCCCGGGCAGCTTCGAGGAGTCGCCACCCTCGCTGGACGACGAGCTGATCCGGGACCGTCGCTGGTCCAAGGGCAATCTGCAGCATCTGCGTCATCTCCTGGCCGAGCCGGGGCTGCGGGTGGCCCATCGTTTCGCCCTGCTCAACGGGATTTTCGCTTATGTCGCCTCGCCGGTGTGGTTCCTGTTCCTGGTGTTCACCACGCTGGAGGTGGCCCGCTTCAAGCTTGGTGACATCGACTATTTCCCCGACCCGGACGCCTTGTATCCCGCCTGGCCGCAGTGGCATCCCGAATGGGCGTTGCTGCTGGTCACGAGCACGCTGGTGACGTTGTTCCTGCCCAAGGTCCTGGCGCTGCTGGAAGTGCTCGTCTTCGACCGGGAACGGCTGCGGGGATTCGGCAGCGCGCCGCGACTGCTGCAGGGATTCTTTCTGGAAAACCTCTTTTCGGTCCTGCTAGCGCCGGTGCGGATGCTGGCCCACAGTGTCTTCGTCGTCACCGCACTGTTGAACGTGACGGTGAGTTGGGCAGGGCAGAACCGGGGCAACGAGCTTTCCTGGCGCACGGCGATGGCCCGCCACGTGCCGGGAGCGGTGCTGTCGCTCGCCTGGACGGGAGGGGCGTATCTCATCGATCCCTACTTCTTCTACTGGACCCTGCCCATAACCGTGCCGCTGGTGCTGGCCGTGCCGGTCACGGTCGGCTTGTCCCGTTTCACGCTTGGCCAACGCTGGCGCCGCAAGGGGATCTGGTTGACGCCGCCGGAGGCGGGCCGTGACGACCCGGTACTGGAGCGTTTCCAGCCGGATGCCGTTTCGCCACGGCCGGGCGGGGAATCCGGCTGGCTGCTGTGGACGCTGCTCGACCCGACGCAATGGCGCCTGGCGGCGGCGCATGCGCCACGTCGCAGCGGGCTTGCACGACGGGCCACCCTGCGGGTGGCAGAAGACTGGATCGCCGCTGGCCCCCAGGGCGTGCCGAGCAAGCGTGCTGCCCGCGTGCTGGATGACGTCGAGGCAATGCGGCGCGTGCACGAACACGCCTGGCGCAGCGAGGTCACGGACCCGTGGGGTCGTCTGGCCGAGCGCTATGCCCGGCATGTCTGTACCGGGGCGGAGGCCGCAGTCGGAAGACCGGCGGTATCAACTGACAAATCAGGAGGGTATGCATCATGAGTGATCACTCGATCCATCGGCCGGGGCGACGGGCCTGGCTGCGCGGCCTGCTCGCCATGGGCGTGGCGGCTGGCAGCGCCCGGTCGCTTAGCGCCATGGCCTCGGAGGCCGTCGATGCCGAGACGGGGCTGGAGTTGGGAACGGCCGAGCCATTCTCTTTCGAGACGCTCATTCAGCGGGCGGAACAACTTGCCGCCGAGCCGTACGACCCGCCACCGCGCCCGGCTTCCGAGGCGATCCAGTCGATCAACTACGATGCCGCCGGGAAGATCCATTACCGCCGCGACATGGCGCTATGGCGTGACGGCCCATCGGTCTACCCGATCACGTTCCGGCCGCTGGGCGAGTACTTCCCCAAGCCGGTGGCCATGCACGTGGTCGCCGGCGACCAGGCGCGCCCGGTGCGCTACCGCCCCGATTATTTCGACATGCCATCCGACAGCCCGCTGCGAGCCGTGCCCGAGGGAACCTCGGGTATCGCGGGGTTCTGGGTGCACCGTTCCCGGCGGACACACGACTGGTTCGAGGAGGAGCCCTGGGCGACCTTCCAGGGGGCGTCCTACTTCCGTGCCGTCTCCGAGACGGGGCAGGTGGGGATGTCCGCTCGCGGTATCGCGGTCAACACGGCCGGCGAACAGGAAGAAGAATTCCCCGACTTCCGCGCTTTCTGGTTCGAGCCGGCGGCAAGCGAAGGGGAGCCGGTGGTGGTCCACGCGCTTCTCGACGGGCCGTCGGTAACCGGCGCGTACCGTATCGCCCTGCGCTCGCGTGGTGATACCGAGATAGAAGTCGAAAAGCACCTGTTCGTACGCAAGACCATCGACCAGCTCGGCATCGCGCCGCTGACATCGATGTACTGGTACACCGAGACGCCCAATGTGCACCTGCGGGGCTGGCGTCCCGAGGTGCATGATTCGGACACGCTTGCAATCTGGAATGGCGCCGGCGAGCGTCTGGCCCGTCCGCTGGTCAACCCGCCCTCCCATGGTTATTCGGCTTTCGCCGACCAAAATCCGCGTGGCTTCGGCCTGTTGCAGCGCGACCGGGACTTTAGTCATTACCTCGACGGTGTGGGCTACGAGAAACGCCCCTCCGTGTGGGTGGAGCCACTCGGTGACTGGGGTGAGGGTCAGGTGGCGCTGGTCGAACTGCCCACGAACGACGAGACCTTCGACAACATCGTCGCCTTCTGGCAACCGGCAGGGTCGCAATTGGCCGGCTCGGCGCTGACGTACCGCTACCGCCTCTACTGGAGTGAGGACGAGCCGTTCGACCCGGATCTTGCCCGAGCCGTCAGCTTGCGTGCTGGCCCGGGGGGCGATTTCGGCAAGCCCCGCATCGCGGACACGGTTCGGTTGGTGATTGGCTGGCAAGGGGCGCGGCTGGAGTCTGTCGATCCGGAGGAGGCCGAGTTTCGTGTCGAGGCGAGCCCGGTGGGTGAGATCAGCAACGTTAGGGTCCGGCAGGTGGCGGGGCACCCGGATCGCTGGCAGACGGAATTCGATCTGCACGTCACCGAGGATGCGCCGGTGGAACTGCGTGGCGAGTTGCGCGTTGACGACGAGCCGGTTGCCGAGTCCTGGCTGTACCAGTATCACCGACAGGCGTTTCGTGAGGTGATGCCGTAACGCTCGAGGTGTGCCGGGATGGTCCGCTGAAATTCAGCGCGACCGGGGGAGTGGTGGGCCCAACAGGACTCGAACCTGTGACCAAGCGATTATGAGTCGCCTGCTCTAACCAACTGAGCTATGGGCCCGTACGGCCGTGGTGGAAACCACGAAGGCCGGCAAAAAGCCGGCCTGGAAGGGGATTATTCCAACTTCGCGTCGATGAAGCTGCGCAGCTTTTCCGAACGGGACGGGTGGCGCAGCTTGCGTAGGGCCTTGGCCTCGATCTGACGGATACGCTCGCGGGTGACATCGAACTGCTTGCCGACTTCCTCGAGGGTGTGGTCGGTGTTCATGCCGATACCAAAGCGCATCATTAGCACCTTGGCCTCGCGCGGAGTCAGCGTCGAGAGGATCTCGCGCACGATCTCGGAGAGCGAGGCGTTGGTCGCCGAGTCCAGCGGCGATACCGCGCCCTGATCCTCGATGAAGTCGCCCAGGCTCGAATCGTCGTCCTCGCCGATCGGCGTCTCCATGGAGATCGGCTCCTTGGAGATCTTCATCACCCGGCGGACCTTGTCCTCGGGCAGGTCCATGCGCTCGGCCAGCTCCTCGGGGGTGGCCTCGCGGCCCATCTCCTGGAGCATCTGCCGGGAGATGCGGTTCAACTTGTTGATCGTCTCGATCATGTGCACCGGGATGCGGATCGTGCGTGCCTGGTCGGCGATCGAGCGGGTGATCGCCTGGCGAATCCACCAGGTGGCGTAGGTCGAGAACTTGTAGCCGCGGCGGTATTCGAACTTGTCGACCGCCTTCATCAGGCCGATGTTGCCTTCCTGGATCAGGTCGAGGAACTGCAGGCCACGGTTGGTGTACTTCTTGGCGATCGAGATGACCAGGCGCAGGTTGGCCTCGATCATCTCCTTCTTCGCGCGGCGGGCCTTGGCCTCGCCGAGGGTCACCTGGCGGTTGACCTCGCGGATGCCGGAAACGGGCAGCTGGCTGTCGCGTTCGACCGTTGCCAGACGCTTGGCCAGGCGCTCGATTTCCGGCTGCACGGCGGCGAACTTCGCCGTCGGCTTGCCCTTGGTGACCTCGGCGATCCAGTCATTGCTGGTCTCGTGGCCGCGGAAGGCGTGGATGAAGGTCTCGCGCTTGATGCCGCCCTTCTCGACGGCCTGCTGCATGATCTGCTTTTCCAACAGGCGTACGCGGGCGATGGCGTCACGGACCTGCTTGACCAGCTTCTCGTTGAAGTTCGGGTTGAGCTTCAGGGTGATCAGCTGGTCGGCGATCTGGTCGGTCAGCGCCTTGATCTTGGCCGCGTCGGTCTTGGCCTTGCGGCTCTTGGTGGCGACGGCGTGACGCTGCTCGTGCAGGTCCTTGAGCTCCATGATCACCGTGCGCACGGCCTCGACGTCGATGCCGGTGTCCTTTTCCTCTTCGTCGTCGTCCGAGTCGTCGTTCTTGTTGCCGCCCGGCGTCGGGATCTCGTCGGTGAGCACGTGGAAGCCCACCACCACGTCGGCGAGCTTGATCTCCTCGGCCTCGACGCGAGCGTACTGGGCGAGCAGGGTGTCCAGGGTCGGCGGGAAGGCAGCCATCGCGATGGTGACTTCGCGCAGGCCTTCCTCGATGCGCTTGGCGATCTCGATCTCGCCTTCGCGGTTGAGCAGGTCGACCGTGCCCATTTCGCGCATGTACATCCGCACCGGATCGGTGGTGCGACCGAATTCGGCGTCCACCTGCGAGGCGAGGACGGCGACGGCTTCTTCGGTGGCCTCGTCATCGTTCGATACGCGCTGTTCGTCCGACAGGCCCAGGTCGTCCTTGTCCGGCGGCGCCTCGGAAACCTGAATGCCCATGTCCTGGATCATGCCGATGATCACTTCGATCTGTTCGGCATCGACCAGCGACTCGGGCAGATGGTCATTGATCTCGGCGTACGTCAGGTAACCCTGCTCGTTGCCCAGGGCGATCAACTGCTTGATGCTGGTTTGTTGGTCTTGCTGCATCGGCGTGGAACCTGCTCCGGCAATTCGATGAAAACGTCTGAAAGTCGCGCCGCGGGAGTGCAGGCGCCGAGCGCGCCGCGCACGGTTGTCGAGCGGGCCGCGTCAGTGGATTGTTGCGGCGCGAGGAGACGTTTGGGCCTCGCGCGGGATGACCCGAAGAGCCGGTCGATTGGACGGGCTGACGATTCGGGCGTTCCCGATGGGGAACACGAAATTATACCGCTTTTCGGGCATTTCGTCCATGTCGCGGTCAGTCCCTCGGGGGGCGGCCGCCGGCCAGATTGGCTCGCTGCTGCCGCTTCTTCTCCGCGAGTGCCTCGCGTTGACGTCGCTTCTCCAGGATGTCACCCAACATGTTGGCGGCGATTTCGGCGTTTTCAATGCCGACGAGGTTCTGCGCCTCGGCGGCCTGACGATCCTCTGCGGTCAGGCTGTCGTCGAGCAGACGCTGGATCACGGCCGGCGGTTGGCCTCCATGCCAGACCTCCGCGGGGCGCAGGCGGTCGGTCAGGCGGGGGTGGGTCAATGCCAGACGGAGAATGGCGAGGTCCTCCGAGCGCGCCGGCGGCGGGCGCTTGGCGGCGGTCGGCCCCGTGGCCTGGTTCTCTTCCCGGAAGGGACGGCCGAACAGGCCGTGGTGGCGGTCGACCTGGCGCGCGGTCAGTCGCTTGAGGCTGCCCTGCGGCATGCGCTCGATCAGTTGGTGCGCCTGCTTGTTCTTGCGCGCCCGCGCGGCGGTGTCATCACCGGGGGTGGCTTCGTCGAGGTGCAGGGTCAAAAAGCGGTCGAAGCCCATCGATTCCTGCTCGATGAAGCGATTGAAGCCCGGCTGGCCATGGGTGCGCACGAAGCTGTCGGGGTCCTCTCCCTCGGGCAGGAAGGCGAAACGCAGATCGCGGCCGTCCTGCATCAGGGGCAGGGCGACCGAGAGCGCCTTGACCGCGGCGCGCCGACCGGCGGCATCGCCGTCGAAGCAGAACACGATCCGCTCGGTCTGCCGATAGAGCAGATCGAGCTGCTCGGCGGTTGTCGCCGTGCCGAGCGTGGCGACCGCATGATGGACGCCGTTCTGCGCCAGCAGGATCACGTCCATGTAGCCCTCGACCACGATCAGCTGGTCGGGGCGCTGGTCGACCTGGCGCGATTCGTACAGCCCGTAGACGCCGAAGCCCTTGTGGAACAGCTCGGTCTCGGGCGAGTTGAGGTACTTGGGCTCGCCCGCCCCGATCACCCGACCGCCGAAACCGATCACGTGCCCGCGCGGGTCACGGATCGGGAAGATCACCCGGTCGCGGAACCGGTCGTAGCGGTCGCCGTTGTCGCGCTGTATGAGGAGGCCCGTGGCCACCAGCTCGTCGGGCCGTGCCCGTCCGCCCAGTGCCAACTCAAGGTGGTTGCCGGGCGGGGCGAAGCCCAGCGCGAAGCGGGCAGCCGTCTCGCCGGTCAGGCCGCGCAGCTTGAGGAAGTCGATCGCCTCGCTCGATGAGCGCAGGTTGCCGCGAAACCAGTCGCTGGCCATGGCCGTGACCTGACGCAGCCGGCCGATCCGGTCGAGTTTCTCCTGGTCGCCCTTCTCGCGCGGGATCTCGAGGCCCAGCCGGCCGGCGAGGTGCTCGATCGCGGTGGGGAAGTCGAGGTGGTCGAATTCCATCAGGAAGCCCACTACGTTGCCGTGCGCCCCGCAGCCGAAGCAGTGATAGAACTGCTTGTCCGGCGTGACGTAGAACGACGGCGTCTTTTCCTGGTGGAACGGGCAGCAGGCGGCGAACTCCTTGCCCTTCTTCTTCAGCGGCACGCGCGCGCCGATTACCTCGACGATATCCGAGCGACCGACCACTTCCTCGACGAATGCCTCCGGGATCCGACTCATCGATGCCTCCGGGGGTGCTCCATCTCGCCGTGAACGCCGGATTCGGTGCCGATGATTTTGCGGCACGCCGACACGACAAGACCGGTCACCCCGGGGAGGGTGACCGGTCCCGGTTTGGCGACGGTTCGAGCATTGCCCGATCCGTGCATGGCCTTACGCCGCGTTGTCGAGCAGGTCGAGCAGGTCGCCGATTTCCATCGCCTTCGGCTTGACCAGCCAGAACTTCTGCAGGTAGGCGTCGAAGTCCGCGAGGATCTCGTGGGCACGCGCGCTGTCGGTGCGGCGGGCGTGCTCTTCGAGGATCGAGCGCAGGTGCTGGCGATGCGGCTCGAGTTCGGCGGCCTGCAGGCGGTGGATGTCGACCAGCTCGTGGTTGTAGCGATCGACGAAATCCTTGGCCTCGTCGAGCACGTAGGCGAAGCCGCCGGTCATGCCCGCGCCGAAGTTGATGCCGGTCGAGCCGAGGATGGTCACCACGCCACCGGTCATGTACTCGCAGCCGTGGTCGCCACAGCCCTCGATCACCGCCTGGGCACCCGAGTTGCGCACGGCGAAGCGCTCACCAGCCTGGCCGGCGGCGTACAGCTTGCCGTTGGTCGCGCCGTACAGGCAGGTGTTGCCGATGATCGGGGTTTCCGAAGAGTCGAAGGTGCTGCCCTTGGGCGGGTAGATGACGATCTCGCCTCCGGCCATGCCCTTGCCGACGTAGTCGTTGGCATCGCCCTCGAGCTCGAGGTGCAGGCCGCCGGCGTTGAACACGCCGAAGCTCTGCCCGGCAATGCCGGTGAAGCGCAGCTTGATCGGGTGGTCGGCCATGCCCTGGTTGCCATGGCGGCGGGCGATCTCGCCCGAGACCCGCGCAGCGATCGAGCGATCGGTGTTGCGGATCGGGTAGCTGTACTCACCGCCGGTCATGCCCTCGATCGCGGGCATGACGTCCTTGACGATCTTCTCGGCCAGCAGGCCCTTGTCGTGCGGGTCGTTGTGCGGCGCGACGCAGCAGTTGGGCGCATCCGAGACCATCCCGGCATCCGAGAGGATCTTGGAGAGATCCAGGTGGCGTTGCTTGTCGGTGGCCGGCTCGCGCGGTTCGAACAGGTCGGTCCGCCCGATCAGCTCCTCGATCGAGCGCACGCCCACGCTCGCCATCAGGTGGCGCGCCTCTTCGGCGATAAAGCGGAAGTAGTTGACCAGCTTGTCGACCTCCCCCTTGAAGTGCTCCAGGCGCAGCACCTTGTTCTGGGTGGCGACGCCGGTGGCGCAGTTGTTCAGGTGACAGATGCGCAGGAACTTGCAGCCGATGGCAATCATCGGGCCGGTGCCGAAGCCGAAGCTTTCCGCGCCCAGGATGGCGGCCTTGACCACGTCCAGACCGGTCTTGAGGCCACCGTCGGTCTGCAGGCGGACCTTGTCGCGCAGGTCGTTGGCGCGCAGGGTCTGGTGCGCCTCGGTCAGGCCGAGCTCCCAGGGACTGCCGGCGTACTTGACGGAAGTCAGTGGGCTCGCGCCGGTGCCGCCGTCGTAGCCGGAGATGGTGATGAGATCGGCGTAGGCCTTGGCCACGCCGGCGGCGACGGTGCCCACGCCCGGCTCGGAGACCAGCTTGACCGAGACCAGCGCCTGCGGGTTGGTCTGCTTGAGGTCGAAGATCAGCTGCGCGAGATCCTCGATCGAGTAGATGTCGTGGTGCGGCGGCGGCGAGATCAGCGCCACGCCGGGACGGGCATAACGCAGCTTGCCGATGAACTCGTCGACCTTGTGGCCCGGCAACTGGCCGCCTTCGCCGGGCTTGGCGCCCTGGGCGATCTTGATCTGCAGCACCTCGGCGTTGACCAGGTAGTGCGGAGTGACGCCGAAGCGTCCTGAGGCGATCTGCTTGATCTTGCTCATCTTCGGCGTGTTGAAACGCGCCGGGTCTTCGCCACCCTCACCGGAGTTCGAGCGTGCGCCCAGGCGGTTCATCGCCTCGGCGATGGTTTCGTGCGCCTCCGGGGAGAGCGCGCCCAGGCTCATGCCGGCCGAGTCGAAGCGCGAGACGATCGATTCGATCGGCTCGACCTCGTCCAGCGGGATCGGCGAGACATTCTCCTTGAGATGGAACATGTCGCGGAAGGCCGCCACCGGGCGCTCGTTGACGTGGGCGGCGTATTCCTCCCAGGCTTGGTAGTCGTCTTCCTTGACCGCCTTCTGCAGCGTCTGGACCACGTCCGGGTTGTAGGCGTGGTACTCGCCGCCGTCGATGTACTTCAAGAGACCGCCCTGGCGCGGCAGCTTGCGCTTGGTGAAGGCCTCCTTGATCAGGATCTTCTGGTCGGCCTCCAGATCCACGAAGCTCGCACCGGCCACGCGGCTGGTGGTGTCCTTGAAGCACAGGTCGACGACCTCGTCGGCCAGGCCGATGATCTCGAATAGCTGGGCGCCGCGATAGCTCGCGACCGAAGAGATGCCCATCTTCGACAGGATCTTCTTCAGGCCCTTGTTGATGCCCTTGACGTAGTTGCCGGCCAGCTTGTCGGCCTGCTTGACGTCGATCTGGTTGCGACGACGCATGTCGTTGATCGACTCGAAGGCGAGATACGGGAACACCGCGGTCGCGCCGTAGCCGATCAGCACAGCACTGTGGTGCGAATCACGGGCGGTGGCGGTCTCGACGACGATGTTCGCGTCGGTGCGCAGGCCCTCGCGGATCAAGCGGTGATGTACCGCGCCGGTGGCCAGCAGGGCGTGGACCGGCAGGTGGTCGGCGGCGATGTTCCGGTCGGAGAGGACCAGCACGGTGTGCTCGCCCTTGATGGCGGCAACGGCCTCGTCGGTGATGCGACGGACGGCCGCCTCCAGGCCCTCGCTTGGCTCGTAGTTGAGCTCGATGCGTTGCGAGGAGAATTCCTTGTCGGCCAGTTTGGTCAGGGCCTCGAAGCGAGCCGGTGTCAGGATCGGGCTTTCCAGCTGCACGCGATGGGCGTGCTCGGGGGTCTCCTCGAAGACGTTGCGCTCGCGGCCGATCAGGGTCTCCAGCGACATGACCACCGCCTCGCGCAGCGGGTCGATCGGTGGGTTGGTCACCTGGGCGAACTGCTGGCGGAAGTAGTCGAACAGCGAGCGCTGGGTCTGCGAGAGCACGGCCATCGGCGTGTCGTCGCCCATCGAGCCGATCGCCTCCTGGCCGTTCTCGGCCAGCACGCGGATGATCTGGTCGCGCTCCTCGAAGGAGAGCAGGAAGGCCTTCTCGTAGGTGCGTACCGTGTCGGCGTCCATCGGCTCTCGGGACAGGACTTCCTCGTCGGTGACCGAGTTCTTCAGGCGGACGGACTGCTCGCGTAGCCACTGGCGGTACGGCTTGCGGGTCTTGAGTTGGCCGTCGATGTCCGGCGGCAGCAGCAGCTTGCCCTCGGCGGTGTCGACCGCAACCATCTGGCCCGGGCGTACGCGACCCTTCTGCACCACGTCTGCCGGATCGTAGTCCCACACGCCGATTTCGGAGGCGAGCGTAATGTGGCGGTCCTTGGTGATCACCCAGCGGGCCGGGCGCAGGCCGTTTCGGTCCATGGCGCAGGCGACGAAGCGGCCGTCGGTCATGACGATGCCGGCCGGGCCGTCCCACGGCTCCATGTGCAGGGAGTTGAATTCGTAGAAGGCGCGCAGGTCTGCGTCCATGTGCTCGACGTTCTGCCAGGCCGGCGGCACGATCAGGCGCATGGCGTGGATCATGTCCAGCCCGCCGGTGATCAGCACCTCGAGCATGTTGTCCATCGATGACGAATCCGAGCCGGTGGTGTTGACCAGCGGCTGGATGCGGTTCATGTCCGGGATCAGCGGCGAGGAGAACTTGGCCGCCCGGGCCAGTGCCCAGTTGCGGTTGCCGCGGATGGTGTTGATCTCGCCGTTGTGTGCCAGGTAGCGGAACGGCTGGGCAAGCTTCCATTCGGGGAAGGTGTTGGTCGAGAAACGTTGGTGGAAGACCGCCTGCGAGGACTCGAGCGCCGGGTCGTTGAGATCCTTGTAAAAGCGCGGCAGGTCCTCGGGCATCAACAGGCCCTTGTAGGAGATGACCTGGCTGGCCAATGAGGGGATGTAGAAGTCCGGATCGTCGTGGATCAGGTTCTCGGCATCGCGGCGGGCGACGAACAGGGCGGCATTGAATTGCCGCTCGTCCATGCCCTCGGCCGGGGTGATGAACAGGTGTTCGATCTCCGGGCGTTTCTCGGCCGACATCTCACCCAGGACCGACGGGTCGGTCGGCACGGTGCGCCAGCCGGCGAGATTCAATCCCTGCTCGGCGATCGCGCCGATCAATGCCTCGCGGGCCCGCTCGCGCTTGGTCTCGTCGCGGGAGAAGAACACCACGCCGACGGCGTAGATGTCGGGCAGGTCGATGCCCTGAGCGTTTGCCGCCTTGCGGAAGAAGCCGTCGGGCTTTTTCAGCAACAGGCCGCAGCCATCGCCCGACTTGCCGTCGGCGGAAATGCCGCCGCGGTGGGTCATGCGAGCCAGCGCACCGATCGCGGTCGATACCAGGCCGTGGCTGGCTTGGTCGTCCATGTGGGCGATCAGGCCGAAGCCGCAGTTCTCTTTCTCGAAACTCGGGTGGTACAGACCTTGGGTGGGGGCTTGGCTCATGAGTTGCGCAACCTCTTGGATTCTTCCGGCTTGCCGGGCGAGCGACGCTCATCCCGCCCTCGGCTTGGCGGCCCGGCCGTCTCGTCGGCGCGCTCTGACAGCGCGCGGACAGCCCAGGTGCCGACCGTGGTTCGATGTGCGCCCGTATCCGGGGGATTTGGGCAAAATGGGCCGGAATTTTACCGGCCCGGGGGGAATCAGGCAAATCGACACACCGGCGCGTCACCGCCGTGGGGCAGGCGGATGATGTGCCGGAGTCGGGTGGGGCGCGGATTGCCTGGCGGCAGCGCCTCGAGGCCCCTTAATCCGCGGCGTCGACGAGCCGGTCCTGAATCGCGCCCACCGAGCGCGGATAGGGCTCGAGCTCGCGCAGCGCGTTCGGCAGGGAGTCGATCGCGTGCTCGGCTCGTTCGGCCGAGGCGAAGTCGCCGAAGGTTACCGTGTAGAGGAGCTTGCCGTTGATGCTCTGGGTGTAGATGCGCCACTGATCACGCGGCTGCTCGTCGGTCACGAAGCGATCGATCATCGCCTCGGCGCCGTCGAGATTACCAAAGGCGGCCAACTGGATGGCGGCCCGGGCGCGCGGTTGATCGCGGAACCAGGCGTTGTCGACGTCCGCCGGTGGCGTGGACGCGGCGGTGCCCTGGGCGTCTTCCGTGACAGGAGCCGTCGCGGCATCGGCCTCTTGTTCGGCCACCTCGGCGTTGGACGTCTGGCCGCCGTCGGTCGACTCGGCGGCATTTCTGTCGGCCGCGGTTTCATCCGAAGCCTCGGCGGTGGCAGACGCGCTGCCCTCGTCGGCGCGTTCCTCCGGGAACGGGACGTGCGGCGGCAGGCCGTGGTCGGGCAGCGCGGCGGTTTCCGTCTCGCTGTTGGCCCCTTCTTCGGTCGGGGCCTCTGCGGCACTCGGGGCCTCGCTGTCCGTCTCTTCGTTAGCCGCTTGCTCCTCGGTATTCGCGGTGTCGGACGACGTTGATTCGTCGGATTGCTCGCTCGACTCATCCAGCGCGATCGTGCTCTCGGTGGTCGATTGCGTGGGGTCGTCTGACCGGCCGAGCAGGGCGAAGACGCCAATGGCGACGACGGCGAGGCTGATGACCGCGGCGATCAGCAGGGTCGGGCTGGCCCACAGCGGGCGACTTGCCGATGCCGGCCGGGGAGACGGGTTGCCAGCCGACGGGGCCGAGGGGGGCGTCGTGGCGGCGGCCGCGGAGGTCGTGGTATCCGCGTTGCTATTGGCGGTGCCCGCGGCGGCGGTGGGCGCCGCGGCAGCCGCTTGGGTGGTGCCGAGCAACTGGGCGCAGTGCAGGTCGGCGACCAGCCCGGCCAGCGGTTGAGCGGTTTCTGCCTGTTCACAGAGACCGGCGGCACCAACCAGGAGGAAGAGGATGCGTTCGCGTGCGAGCTCGTGCGACTGGGTGATCAGGTCGAACAGGGCATCGGCAGCGCTCGATGCCAGCCAGTGATCGGCGTTTTCCACCACGATCAGGAGTCGCTCTTGCCCCTCGAGCGCGGCCGTGGCGGCGTTGATCAGCTGGTCGATCGTCTCGATGCCGGCGGACAGTTGCAGCAGGGTGCTCAACTGGTCGATCAGCGCGGCCGACCCGTTGCCGCTGTCGGCGCGCAACACCACCGGACGGACCTGGCGGGGCAGTTTCTGTCCTATCAGCTTGACGAAGGCGCGACGCTCGGCGGCCGAGTCCCCCTCAACGACCATGAACCGGTCGGAATACTTGGCGTACTGGACGATTCGTTCGGCCTGTTCCAGGGCGTGTTCCGTCGCTTCGGTCATGGCAGCATCCTTCGTTGCTTAAATCGGTGGTTAATGAGTGTTCAGTCGGTGGCCCGCATGGCCTCGATGGTGGCCCGAATGTCCTCGTCTGCCACCCGGTCCACCAGGCGTGCCTGGCCGAGCCGGCCCAGCAGGACGAGTCGCAGGCGCCCATCCTCGACCTTCTTGTCACTATCCATCAACTCGCGCAGGCGGTCGGTGGATAGGGCGGCCGGGGCCCGGGTGGGTAGACCGGCCGACTCGACCAAGGTTTCGATGCGCCGGACCGTGGGCGTATCGATCAGGCCAAGGCGGTGGGACAGGTCGGCGGCCATGCACATCCCCGCGCCGACCGCCTCGCCGTGCAACCAGCGGCCGTACCCCATGCCGGCCTCGATGGCGTGGCCGAAGGTGTGGCCCAGGTTGAGCAGGGCGCGAATGCCGCCTTCTCGCTCGTCCTGGCGCACGATCTCGGCCTTGATCAGGCACGACTGCCGGATCGCTTCGGTGAGTGCGGCGCGGTCTCGCTGGCGCAGCGCGTCGATGTTTGCCTCGATCCAGTCGAGGAAATCCTCGTCCCAGAGCAGCCCGTATTTGATCACCTCGGCCAGCCCGGCCGAGAGCTCGCGGTCGGGCAGGGTGTCGAGGCTGGCGGTGTCGGCCAGCACGCAGCGCGGCTGATAGAACGCGCCGATCATGTTCTTGCCGCGCGGGTGGTTGACCCCGGTCTTGCCGCCCACCGAGCTGTCGACCTGGGCAAGCAGGGTGGTCGGCACCTGGATGAAGGGCACGCCGCGCTGAAAACTCGCTGCGGCAAAACCGGTGATATCGCCGATCACCCCGCCGCCCAGGGCGATCAAAGTGGTCTTGCGATCCACCTGCTTTTCCATCAGGAAGTCGTAGATGCGCTCGAGCGTCTCGAGGTTCTTGTATTGCTCGCCGTCGGGCAGGGCGATCATCTCGACACGCTTGTCAGCGGCCTCCAGTGCCTGCGTCAATCGCTCGGCATATAGAGGCGCGACGGTGGTGTTGCTGACGATCACGGCCCGCGAGGAGGGCACGAACCGGGCGATCTGGTCGCCATCGATCAGTCCGGCGCCGATGAAGATCGGGTAGCTGCGCTCACCCAAATCCACGTTGACCGTGGTGGGCTGCGAGATGTGAGCGGCGGGATCGTGCATGATCGGTGCCCTGTCGGCTGCGGTTCGTCAGAAATCGACGGCCCCGTGGGGCCGCCTTCCAAAGTCTACATCAACCCGTCGGGTTGTCGTCGGCGTCGAGCCCACTCTGCCGGCTTGCGGCAAGGATGCGGTCGGCCATCGCGCGCGGGGTCTGGCCGCCGGTTTCCAGCACCAGGTGGGCCGTTTCCCGGTAGAGCGGATCGCGCTCGTCCATCAGTCGCCGCAGTGTCGCCCGTCGGTCGCTGTTTTGCAGCAGCGGTCGTTGGGTGTCGTGCTGGGTGCGTTCGAACTGGCGTTCGACCGAGGTGTATAGATAGACGACCAGGCCGTTTTCCCGCAGGAGTTTCCGGTTGTCCTCACGCAGCACCGCCCCGCCACCGGTGGCCAGCACCATGCCCTTGCCCGCGGTCAGGTTGGCGAGCATGTCGTGCTCACGCTCCCGGAAGCCCTTTTCGCCCTCGATGTCGAAGATCAGCGGGATGCTCGCGCCGGTGCGCTTCTCGATTTCGCGGTCGGAATCGTGAAACTGCCAGCCGAGGCGGTTGGCCAGGATCCGGCCGATGGTGGTCTTTCCGGCCCCCATTGGGCCGATCAGGATGATATTGCGCATGTGATCCGATTATACCGACAGGGGAAACGAAAAACCCCGCCGAAGCGGGGTTGGTCTTTCCACTGGGCGACGTGATCAGTTGTTGATCAGCACGCCGCGGTTGTGGTTCGCCAGGTTGTCGCGGTCGACGATCTTCGGTGTGACGAAGATCAGCAGCTCGAACCGTGAGTCGTCGCGCAACCGGTTCTTGAACAGGTTGCCGACACCCGGCAGGTCACCGAAGAAGGGCACCTTTTCCAGTTGGGTGACGTTCTCGAACTCGTAGATGCCACCCAGGACCACGGTCTGGCCGTTCTGCACCTGAACCTTGGTCTGCACCTCGCGGGTGTTGATCGGCGGTTCGCCATTGATCGCACGGGTGTAGTCCGGCTCTTCCTTCATCACCAGGATGTCCATGATCACGTTGTCGTTGGGCGTGATCTGCGGGGTGACTTCGGTCTTGAGCAGGGCCTCCTTGAACTCGATGTTCGAGATGGCGCCGCCACCGGAGGCGGTCTGGGACTGGTAGGGGATCTCGACGCCCTGAGAGATGGTCGCCTTGTGCCCGTTGGTGGTGATGACCTTCGGGTTCGAGACGATCTTGCCAGTGCCCTCGCTCTGCATGGCCTGGAGCTCGAGGTTCAGGAGCACGTTCGAGCCGAGGATGGCCAGACCTAGCGAACCGGTCGGGTCGCCGCTGATCGGGGTGTTGACCATCCAGCTGTCCTGGCCCTCGAAATAGGTGCCATTGAGCGTTGATGGGTTTCGTTGGTCGATCGGGAAGGCCGGGCCGTCGCTACCATCATAGGCGCCGCCGCCGAAGCCGACACGTTGCCCGCCTCGATCAAAGCCGCCCTGAAGACCCCAGCGGACACCAAGCTCGCGCGAGAAGTTGTCGGTCGCGATGACGATGCGGGTCTCGACCAGCACCTGCTTGACCGGGCGGTCGATCTGCTCGATCAGGCCGCGGACCCGGTCGAGGGCCTCGGCCGTGTCGGTGACGATCAGGTTGTTGGTGCGCGAGTCGACGGTGATCGAGCCGCGACGGCTAAGGAAGTTGCCGTCGCTCTTCTTCTCGCCCGAGCTCTCGCCCAGGCCCGAGCTCTGGCGTACGAGGGATGCGATGTCGTCGGCCTTGGCGTAGTTGATCTGGACGATGTCGGTGATCAACGGTGCCAGTTGCTGGGCCTGTTCGCGGGCGGCCAGCTCGGCCTTGTCGCGCGCGGCGACTTCGTCGGTGGGCGCAACGTAGATGACGTTGCCGTTCTCGCGCGAGGACAGGCCCTTGGTGGTCATGATCAGGTCGAGTGCCTGATCCCAGGGCACGTTTTCCAGTCGCAGGCTGATCGAGCCCTGGACGGTGTCGCTGACCACGATGTTGTTGCCGGTGAAATCGGCGATCAGTTGCAGCAGCGGACGGACCTGGATGTCCTGGAACTTAAGGGTCAGGCGCTCGCCGGTGTATTCCTTCTTGCCCAACGAGGTGCGTTGCTCTTCCTCGGGGATGGGTTGCACCTCGATGACCAGGCGGTTGCCGGTCTGGTAGGCCAGGTGCTCGCCGGCGTCCTGGGTCTTGAGGGTGACGCGGCTGCCATTGCCTTCGCGGCGAACGTCGACACGTTCGACCGGGGTGGCGAAGTCGTTGACGTTGTAGCCGCCTTCCTCGAGGCGGGTGCCCGGCAGGCGCACCACGATCTGGCTGCCCTGACGCTTGATGTCCATGGGCGCGTCGGTGCTGCCCACATCGAGCAGCAGGCGGCCGGCGCCGCTGGAGGCGCGGCGGAAGTCGATCGGCTGGCCGGCATCCATGGCGGTGGCCTCGGAGCTGCCGCGATCGGTCACGGCCATGCCGCTTGCCGTCGTCGTGGCTTGTTCTGCCTGATCAAAGGAGACGGTCAGGCGGTTGCCGTCCTGATTGATCGAATAGGGAACCGACTGGTCGAGATTGAACACCGCACGGGTCTTGCCGTTCGCCTCGGCCAGCATGACCGAATTCACCGCGCCCAGACCGATTGCGGTCTGGCGGCTGCCGGTCTGGTTGTCGACGTCGGGCAGGTCGACGGCCACCCGGGCCGGGTTGTCGATCTTGAAGCTGCCCGGCTCGCCGGCCAAGGGCTCGGAGAGGCTGAAGTGCACTTGCACCGTGCCGTCGCTGGTGCGGTCGTAGGTAATCTCGTTGAGATCGCCGGCCAGTGCCAGGCATGGAGCCAGGGCGGCTGCCATGGTGATGGCTGGGAGGCCAAGCCCTCGACGCAATCCCGTGCTCAGGCGTGAAGGTTTCTTGAGGTTGTCCATATCGCTGCTTCCCATCATTTAGCTCCGGCCGCTCTGAGACTTGACGACCGTTGTCTGTTTTCTCCAGCCACCCTGTCCATCGGGCACGATTTCCTCCAGCGTGACGCTGGTCTCGCCGATCTCCAGCACTTCGCCATAGTTGCGACCCATGTGGTCGCCGAGCATCACCTCGTGGATGACACCATTGCCGTCGCGGATCAGGGCGTAGGTGTTGCCCTGACGATTTATGATGCCGCGCATGGCCAGTGCATCCAGCGGGAACTGCTCCAGCGGTTCCTTGGGACGATCGACATCCGGTTTGAGGCCGTCCGAGTCGTTCACGTCGTCTTCCTTCGGCGGCATGAACGGTGTCCGGGCCTCTTCCGGCACGCTGTAGGCGTATTTCGGCAGGGGCTTCATTTCCGGGATCGGTTCGATCTTGCCACCCGGACGGGCCTCCAGCTCGGCGACTTCCTGCTCGAGGTCGGTCATGTCCTGGGCGCACCCGCTGACGGCGCCGATCAGAACGAGCCCCGAGCCGATCAACCCGAGTCGGGCCAGGCCGATTCGTTTTTGGTCTGATTTCATTGGCCGCCTCCTTGCTCGCCGCTTTCGAGATACCGGTAGGTCTTCGCCTGGATGCCCATGGTCAGCTCACGTTCGGCGTCATCGTCCTTGTCACTGGCGTCGCGCGGCTTCATGGCCGGGTTGTGCAGGGTAACGATCCGAGGCAGGTTCGCTGTATCGCTGACGAACTGCGTCAGTTCGCGGTAGGTGCCGCGCAGCGACAGGTGATAGGTCATCTCGGCGTAGAAGTCGTGCTTGACCTCACTGCCGGGCCGGATCTGCTCGTTCTTCAGCCCGTTGGAGAGCGAGGTCTGGGCGACGTTGTCGATCAGGTTTTCCGCCTCGCGCTTGTTCGGCAGCTGACGCAGCAGCTCGCCGAAACGGGTCTCCATTTCCTTGATCTGGGCCTGGTAGGCCTCGAGGTTGGCGGCCAGGCGCTGCTTCTGGTCGACGGTCTGCAGCAGCGATCGCTCTTCGCGCTGTTCGCGCTCAAGCAGTTCCTTCTGCGGCAGGGTGTCGAAATACACCACCCCGCCAACGATCAGCACGAAAACGAAGGCGAAGATGACCAGCCGGGTGCCGAGCGAGGTCAGACCGATCGTCTGAAAATCGAGATTTCTCAGTTCGTTGAGATCCATGGCTCAGTTCTCCTGGTCCGCGTCGTCTTCCTTGGGCGGCGTGATCTTCGCTTCGATCGAGAACACGTACTGGCCGGCGTTGGCTGTCTGGTCCGAGCCCTCGGCAAGGATGCCCGAGCCCACCAGGCTGGCACTGCCGATGTAGTCGGCACTGTTCAACCGGCGGAGATAGGCCGCGACCCGTGCCTGGGCATCGGCCTTGCCCTGGATGCTGATCTTTTCGTCATTGGTTACCGTCACGTCGGTCAGCTGGACGCCGTCCGGCAGGGTGGTGATGAAGTTTTCCACCAGATGGACGATCGTTGGCCGGCTGGACTGGAGCTTCTCGATGACCTGCATGCGGGCGGTCAGCTCGGCCTTGCGTTGTTTGAGCTCGTTGATCGTCTGGATCTGGCGGTCGAGCTTCTTGATCACGTCCTCGAGGTAGGCGTTGCGGGCCTGCTGGTTCTCGATGTGCGACTGCATGTAGCTGTGAATGCCGAAGGCGACGCCCACGGCGATCAGGGCGGCCAGTACCAGGTGGACGACAAAGTCGCGTTGCCGCTTCTGGCGCCGTTCCTCGCGCCAGGGGAGAAGGTTGATGCGTCTCATCAGTCGAAGCTCCTTAACGCAAGCCCGCAGGCAATCAGCATTGCGGTGCCGTGCCGAGCCATTTGCTCGGCGGACACGCCAGGTCCTTTGGCGAGTGCGGCGAACGGATTCGCCAGCCGGGTCGGGACCCCGGTCTCGTTGTTGATGCGCTCGACGGCGCCGGCAGTATTTGCCGCGCCGCCGCCGAGCAGGATGAGGTTGACGGTGCTGCCGCTGGATTCGGAGTAGTAGTACTGGATGAATCGCTCGATGTTCATGGCGAGCGAATCGAGGTAGGGCTGAAGCACCTTGCGGGGGTAGTCCTCGGGAAGGCTGTCGTCACGCTTGCGCTCCTCGGCCTCCTCGAGGGTCAATCCGTATTGGGCGGCGATCTCGCTGGTGAGCTGCTGGCCGCCGCCTTCGTGCTCGCGCGTGTAGACGATGTCGTCGCCGACGAAGATGCTCAGTGTCGTGGTGGTGTCGCCGAGATCGAATACCGCCACCGGCTGGGAACGTTCTTCCGGGGCAAGTGTCAGAGCCAGTATCTCGGTAAATGCGTTCTGAAGGGCAAAGGATTCGATGTCGACCACGTCCGCCGTCATGCCAGCCGCCTCGGCTACCGCCACCCGACTGTCGACATTGTCGGTACGAGTGGCGGCCATCAGGACATCGACGCCCTCGGTTTCTCCGCTGCGACGCTTCTTCTGCTTGCCGAGAATGTCGGTCTGGACCGGCTCGAAGTCGAAATTGACCTCGTCGATCGGGAAGGGGATGTACTGGTCGGCTTCCAGCCGCACCTGTTCCTCGAGCTCGAATTCGTCACCCGGGTTGTCGATATGCAACACCCGGCTGACGGCCGAGGAGGTTGGCACCGCCATGCACAGGTGCCGGCCCTTGATGCGGGCTCGGCGCACCGCCCGCGTCAGCGCGTCCGCGACGGCTTCCGTGTCGGTGATCGATTTGCCCTGCACCGCTCCCTGCGGCAGGGGTTCGATGGCGAATGCCGTGGTGCGATAACCACCACGGCGTTTTTCCAGTTGGATTAGCTTGACGGCAGTCGAGCTGATGTCGACCCCGAGTCGAGCGGGTTTAGCGCTGAATAGTGGCACGGTCATTCCCTTCCTTTTGAGCGTGCGTTAAGGTTTCGCACACACGCACCTTGTCTCCCAGATATGCATCCTATGGCATAACCGTCGCGCTTGTCGACAACGGCGCTGCTGCGTGCTCGCAACAACAGGCACTGGGCCTTTTTTCTCTCTATTCGAATGAAGCTTATCAAGATTATTTTCTATCTGGTTGGATTGGGGTTGATTTTGGCCCTTGCCGGCGTTGGTGTTCTGTATCATCTTTACAACACCCAGTTGCCCAGTGTCGACGAGTTGGGCGAGGTGCGATACCAGATGCCGATGCGGATCCACGACCGCGAGGGTGGGTTGATCGCGGAGTTCGGCGACCAACGTCGTTTCCCGGTCTCCTACGACCAACTCCCGCCCGTCCTTGTGGATGCGTTCGTTGCCGCCGAGGACGATCGTTTCTTCGAGCACATCGGGGTGGATTTCCTTGGGCTGGCACGAGCCGCCGTCGAACTGGTACGTACCGGCGAGAAGTCGCAGGGCGGCTCGACCATCACCATGCAGGTGGCACGCAACTTCTATCTCGGGCGTGAGAAGACCTATACCCGCAAGCTTTACGAGATCCTGTTGGCGGTGAAGATCGAGCGGGCCTTCAGCAAGGAAGACATCCTTGCCCTTTATCTGAACAAGATCTTCATGGGGCACCGGGCCTATGGCGTCAAGGCCGCAGCTCAGGTCTACTTTGACAAGGACCTGCCGGAGCTGACGGCCGCCGAAGCAGCCATGCTGGCGGCCCTGCCTAAGGCCCCTTCGACGACCAACCCCGTCAGTAATCCCGAACGTGCCTTGGCGCGACGCGCCTACGTGCTGGGGCGTATGTTCAAGCTGGGCTTGATCGACCAGCCGACGTTCGAACGTTCGATCGAAGAACCCTTGCCGGGGCGCTTGTATACCTCGGCCGAGGTAGTGACCCGCGCGCCTTACGCCGCGGAAATGGCACGGCGAGACCTGGTCGAGAAGTACGGGCAGGAAGCCTACGAGATGGGACTGGCCGTGCACACGAGCATCGACCCCGAGGCGCAGCAGTCCGCGACCCGTGCTTTGCGTCAGGGGCTGATCGACTACGACCGGCGCCACGGTTACCGCGGCCCGGAATCCGACTGGAGCGACTGGCTCGAGGATCGTGAGGCGCTGGAAAAACAGTTGGCGAACACCAGCCGGGTCGGTGGGCTGTTGCCGGGTGTGGTGCTGGAGGCCGGCGCGGCCGAGGCACGTGTGCTGGTGCGAGACGCCGGTGAAGTGGTTCTGGATCTCGATTCGATGAGCTGGGCCTGTGAATACCAGGACACCGATCGCTGCGGGCCGAAGCCCAAGGCGGTCGACGAGGTGCTGGGTCGGGGTGATCTGATTCGGGTCGAGTCGGTCGACTCCGACGACGGCGTGGCTTATCGGCTGGCGCAAATCCCGGAAGTGACCGGGGCGTTTGTCGCGCTCGACCCATCCAGTGGGGCGATCCGAGCCATGGTCGGGGGGTTCGATTTCTTCCACGATAGCCAGTTCAATAACGTCACCCGCGCCGAACGCCAGCCCGGCTCGGGATTCAAGCCCTATCTCTACTCCGCGGCCCTCGACCAGGGATTCACCTGGGCGAGCATGATCAACGACTCGCCGGTGGTGGTGGAGGATGGCGTGCGTCAGGGCATTGACTGGCGCCCGAGCAATTACGGCCGCAGTTTCGGGGGCATGCGTCGTATGCGTGATGCATTGACGCGTTCGGTGAACCTGGTTTCCATCCGTCTGGCGCAGGCAGTCGGCACCTCAACAGTCCTGGAATATGCCGGGCGCTTCGGCTTGCCGGTGGAGGAATGGAAGCCGACCCTGTCGATGGCGTTGGGCAGCTACACCCTGACCCCACTGGATCAGGTCGCCGGCTTTGCCGTGTTTGCCAATGGTGGCTATCGCGTCAGCCCGTTCCTGGTCACCGAGGTGGATAATCCGGACGATGGCGTGATCGATTCGCACCCGGCGGTCAGTCGCTGCGACGACTGCCCGGTTGACACGGCCGACCCGAGCCTGGCCCCGCGCGTGATTTCGGCGCAGAACGCCTTCCTGATGCGTTCAGGGCTCAGGGGCGTGGTCCGAGAGGGTACCGGGGTGCGTGCCTGGCGGGCGCTGGAGCGAGAGGACATCGGCGGGAAGACCGGCACCACCAACGACCAGCGCGACGCCTGGTTCACCGGCTTCGGGCCCGGCTGGGTGGCCACTGCCTGGGTGGGGTTTGCCGACAACAGTGAACTGGGCCGACGCGAGACCGGCGGCAAGGCGGCGCTGCCGATGTGGATCGACTTCATGCGCGACGTGCTTCCGCCGCCCGGGGATGTCGAGGAACCGCCGGAGGGGGTCGTGACCGCCTGGATCGACCCGGATACCGGCAAACGCGTGCCGGAGGGTCACCCGGGGGCGATCCGCGAGTATTTCGATTCGACCAACCCGCAGGCCGGTCTTCCGGAAAAGGATGCGGCGGCCGAATCGGGCACGTCGCGCGAGGTGATCGACAACCTGTTCTGACCTTTGAGGGCGGCGGCCTCGATCGCCGTCCCCGCGAATGAGGAGAGTGCGACATGGGTCCGGCTTCACTGGAACTGTTGCGTCGGGCGGCGCGTCATGCGGCCGAGTCGCCGGGGCAATCCCGACGTGATTCATTGCGCGTCGCCGCGGATGAGCTGGGCGAGACCCTAGATCCGCGCTTTCGCTCCGCGGACCTGGAGCGGCTCGAGCTGGAACTGGGTCAGTACCAGGCGACCTTTCGTCCCGAACAGCGAGAGCATTTGGCGACGCTCCGCCGGGCGGCGCTCGAGGCGATGACCTTTTTTGCCGAGTTCCGGCCGCGGTTGGTGGGCGACGTGCTCACTGGCACGGCCGATGACTATTCCCCCATTGTGTTGCAGCTGTTCGCCTCGACCCCCGAGCGGGTGATCGAATGCCTGCTCGGTCACGATATCCCGTTCGAGGAATCCGAGACCAGCTATCAATACCCCGACGGCCGCCACGAACGGGTGTCGGTATTCGCCTTTGGGGCCGGCGACGATCACATCGTGCTGGAGGTCTTTCCCGAGGAGCGACTCCGCGAGACGCCGCTGGTGCCCGGCGGGGCCAAGTTACGGCGTGCGTCTCGGCGACAGGTCGAGGCGCTCATGCAAGAGGGGGCGGTGGACACCCACTGAAGGTCGAGGGTCGGGCTGACGGCAATCCTGCCTATTGCATGGCGGCTGTCGACGCACTACCGAGTCAATAAAAACGCCCCCGGGTAAGCCGGGGGCGTTTCTGGTTTGGCTGGAGCGACGTCCTGGTCAGTCGCGGGCACTCAGGCGGTGGACCGCGTCGACGAGCACCTTGACCTTGTCCGGATTGACGTGCTGATGGATGCCATGACCAAGATTGAAGACATGCCCCGGGTGGGGGCCGAATTCCTTGAGGATGCGGGCCACCTCACGCTCGATCACCTCGTCGGGGGCGTAGAGCACGCTCGGATCGAGGTTGCCCTGCAGGGCGACGCGGTCACCGACGCGGTTGCGGATCGTGTCCAAGGTGACGGTCCAATCGAGGCCGATGCCATCGGCACCGGTGTCCGCGATCCAGTGCGCCCACTGGCCGCCGCCCTTGGTGAACAGCGTGACCGGGACGTAGCTGCCGTCCGGACGCTCGCGGTTCAGGCCGTCGACGATGCGTTGCATGTACTGCAGCGAGAAGTCGCGGTAGTCGTGCGGAGCGAGCACGCCGCCCCAGGTATCGAACACCATCAGCGACTGGGCGCCGGCTTCGATCTGGGCGTTGAGGTAGTCGGTCACCGCGTCGGCAAGCCGACCGAGCAGGTCGTGTGCTGCCTTCGGGTCGCTGTAGACCAGTCCCTTGACCTTGGCGAAGTCCTTGGTGCCGCCACCCTCGACCATGTAGGTCGCCAGCGTCCACGGGCTGCCGGTGAATCCAATCAGCGGCACGCGCCCGTCCAGTGCCTTGCGGATGGTCGACACGGCGTTCATCACGTAACCGAGATCCGATCCCATGTCCGGCTTCGGCAGGCGGGCGATGTCAGCCGCCGAGCGCACCGGGCGTTCGAACACCGGACCTTCGCCGGCGACGAACTTCAGCCCCAGCCCCATGGCATCGGGGATGGTCAGGATGTCGGAGAACAGGATGGCCGCGTCGAGATCATAGCGCTCCAGCGGCTGGAGGGTGACCTCGCAGGCCAGCTCCGCCGAACGGCAGAGATCCATGAAGCTGCCAGCGCGCTGACGCGTCGCGCGGTATTCCGGCAGGTAACGACCTGCCTGACGCATGATCCAGATCGGGGTGCGGTCGACGGGCTGGCGGGCCAGCGCACGTAGCAGGCGGTCGTTCTGCAGCGGAGCGGTCATGAAGCTTATACGTCCAGGTAGTCGAGAATGCCGAAGGCCGCGTTGCGCCCCTCGTAGACGGCGGTGACCACGAGATCTGCGCCACGCACCATGTCGCCGCCGGCAAAGATCTTGGGGTTGCTGGTCTGGAAGGCGGGCGCGTTCTGATCCTTGTGGACCATCACGCGACCGCTGGCATCGAGCTCGATCTTCTGCGGTTCGAACCAGTCGGCCGGGGAGGGGCGGAAGCCGAAGGCGATCAGCACGGCATCGGCCTCGATCACCTGCTCGGAGCCCTCGATGGCCACCGGCCGGCGGCGACCGCGCTCGTCCGGCTCGCCCAGGCGTGTCTCGACGAACTTCACGCCGGTCACCTGGCCACCTTCGCCGAGCACCTCGACCGGTTGCAGGTTAAAGCGGAAGTGGGCACCTTCCTCGCGGGCGTTCTTCACCTCGCGGCGCGAGCCCGGCATGTTGTCTTCGTCGCGACGGTAGACGGTGGTCACCTTGGCCGCACCCTGGCGCAGCGAGGTGCGGGTGCAGTCCATCGCCGTGTCGCCGCCGCCCAGGACAACCACGCGCTTGTCCTTGACGCTGATGTAGGGGTAGTCGCCACCAAAATCGAGCAGGTGATTGGTGTTGCCGATCAGGAAGGGTAGCGAGGCGTGTACGCCTTCGAGATCCTCGCCCGGGAAGCCGCCCTGCATGGCGTTGTAGGCGCCCATGCCCATGAACACCGCGTCGAACTCGCCGAGGATGTCATCGATGGAAATGTCCTTGCCAACCTCGGTGTTGAGGCGGAATTCGATGCCCATGCCCTCGAAGATCTCGCGACGGGTTTCCATCACGTGCTTCTCGAGCTTGAACGAGGGAATGCCGAAGGTGATCAGGCCGCCGATCTGCGGGTGGCGGTCGAAAACCACCGCCTTGACGCCGTGGCGTGCCAGGATGTCGGCGCAACCCAGGCCGGCCGGGCCGGCGCCGATCACCGCAACGCGCTTATCGGTGGGCACGACGTCGGACATGTCCGGACGCCAGCCCATCTTGAAGGCCTCGTCGGCGATGTACTTCTCCACCGAGCCGATGGTGACCGCGCCGAAGCCGTCGTTCAGGGTGCAGGCGCCCTCGCAGAGGCGGTCCTGCGGGCAGACCCGACCGCAGACTTCCGGCAGGGAATTGGTCTTGTGGGCCATCTCCGCGGCCTCGAGCAGGTTGCCCTCGGCGATCAGCTTGAGCCAGTTGGGGATGTAGTTGTGGACCGGGCACTTCCACTCGCAGTACGGATTGCCGCACTCGAGGCAGCGGTCGGACTGCTCAGCCGCGTGATCCGGGGTGAATTGCCCGTAGATTTCGTTGAACTGTTGGACGCGTTCCTCGGCAGGAGTGGTCTCCGGGTCGCGTCGCGGCACGTTCAGGAACTGGAAAGTCTCGCCCATGGCTCGTTCTCGAATTGATGGTTCGGATCAACGCGGCGCCCGGGAGGGGTCCGGCTGGGCGGACCGCGGCCCGGGGCGATCCCCGTGGCTCAGGCCGAGAGGCGGGAGCGAACGGCCTGGCTGACGGCGGCCATGTCGGCACGGCCGGCCAGGCGTTCGCGGGCCGTCTTCATCACGGCCCCCATCTGGCTCAGGTCGGTGGCCTGCTCGGCGGCGATGATCTCGGCCACCGCGGCCTCGATTTCCTCGGGGGACAGCGGCTGAGGTAGGTAGGTCTCGATGATCGCGAGTTCGGCTTCCTCGACGGCCTTCAGGTCGTCGCGGCCGGCGGACTCGTACTGGGCGATCGACTCGCGGCGCTGCTTGGCCTGCTTGGTCAGGATCGCCATGGCCTCGTCTTCCGAGACCTCCCGGCGCTCATCGATCTCCCGCTGCTTGATCGCGGCGATCAGCATGCGGATGGTGGCCAGACGCGGCTTGTCGCCGCTCTTCATGGTCGTCTTCATGTCGGCGGTCAGACGCGCCTTGATCGTGCTCATGCGGTAGTCGCCGTCACAAGTGCGATCAGTACAGGCGAACGCGACGCGCTTGTTCCTTCGAGAGGCGCTTCTGGTTGCGCTTCACGGCGGCGGCAGCCTTGCGCTTGCGGGCGGCCGTCGGCTTTTCGTAGTACTCACGCTCGCGCATCTCGCTGATGATGCCGGCTTTCTCGCAAGAGCGCTTGAAACGACGAACTGCTACCTCGAAAGGCTCATTTTCCCGAACACGTACAGAAGGCATGAATGCGTTCCACCTCGTTGATTTGAAACTGAAATGTTTGGCTTCGGACCCACGCGGCCCAAAATAAAAGGTGTTGTAGTATAAAGCGTTGCCCGAGGTGTGCAAGAGGCAAATGCCGGCGTAGGCGGCGCCCTCGGTATTACAAACAAAAGTGGTGAGGAGTTTCGCGCGTGCGCGTATTGGCAATCGAGAGTTCCTGTGACGAGACCGCCGTGGCCCTGTTCGATGGCCGCAGCGGTAAGTTGCTGGCCCACCGTGTCCATTCCCAGACGGACGTGCATGCCGAGTATGGCGGGGTGGTGCCGGAGCTCGCCGCCCGCGATCACATGCGGCGCCTGCCCAGTCTGACCCGAGCGACGCTCACGGATGCGGGTGTTGGATATGACGCCATCGATGCGGTCGCCTACACCGCCGGCCCGGGTCTGGCCGGGGCCTTGATGACGGGGGCGGCGTTTGCCAAGGGTATTGCCGCCAGTCGCCGGGTGCCAGCGCTCGGCGTCAATCACCTGGAAGGGCATATTCTGGCGCCGTTGCTGGGCGATGATCCGCCGGCATTCCCTTTTCTCGCCTTGTTGGTGTCCGGCGGTCACAGCCAGCTGATCGAGGTGCGCGAGGTGGGTGACTACCGGCTGCTGGGAGAGAGCATCGACGATGCGATCGGCGAAGCGTTCGACAAGTCGGCCAAGCTGATGGGGCTGGGCTACCCTGGTGGCGCGGCCCTGTCGCGACTGGCCGAGCAGGGTGACCCGACCGCGGTGCCGTTCACCCGGCCGATGGTCAATCGTCCCGGCCTGGACTTGAGCTTCAGTGGGCTGAAAACTGCGGTAGCCAACGCCATTGCCGCCGGTCATGCCCACGAGGACGTCGCGGCCTCGTTCGAGCGGACGGTGATCGACACCCTGGTGATCAAGCTCACGCGGGCGCTGGATCAAACCGGGCTGGATCGGCTGGTGGTCGCCGGTGGGGTGGCGGCCAATCGTCCCCTGCGTCAGCGACTGGTCGAGATGATGGCCGAGCGGGGTGGGGCGGTGCATTTCCCCGCGATCGAGTTGTGCACCGACAACGCGGCCATGATCGCGTTGGCGGGGTATCGTCGGCTCGCCGCCGGCGAGCGCGACGCCCTGCCGGGCTTTCGCGTGCGGGCCCGCTGGCCACTGGCCGAGCTCGAATTGCCCCGTATGCTCGACTCCGCGGTGCCCGTCACTCCTTGATCGACGACTCGGATTTCTCGCCGATGCGCGGCTCCTCGCCGCGCACCAACCGGCGGATATTGCCGTGGTGGCGCAGGATGAGCAGCAGGGACATCAGCGAGATCGCCAGGGCGATGAACGGTGGTGCGAGGAAGGTGGCCAGGGTCGCTGCTACCACCGCGGCAAACAAGGCGGACAACGAGGAATAGCGTGTCGCCCAGGCCGTGCTCAGCCAGCCAACGATGGCGACCAGCCCGATCAGTGGCGCCATGGCGAGGATCGCGCCAGCGGCGGTCGCCACGCCCTTGCCACCCTTGAAACCGAAGAACACCGGATAAAGATGCCCGAGGAAGGCGAACAGGCCGGCTGTGCCCATCGCCGCGTCTCGCGAGGCGTCATCGACGGCGATTCCGGCGACGATGACCGGAATCAGGCCCTTGAGGAGATCGCCGACTAACGTGACAATGGCCGCCTTCTTGCCGCCCAGGCGCAGGACGTTGGTCGCGCCCGGATTGCCCGAGCCGGCCGAGCGCGGGTCCGGCAATCCCAGCAGGCGTGCCGTGATTACCCCGGTGGACAATGAGCCGACCAGGTAGGCGGCGACGGCGATGATGAGCAGAAGGGGCCAGTCGAGGGCAGTCAATTGCTGAATCCGGGGTTTGAATGGGAGCGTCATTATCACGGTCCGCCGGCTTGCCCGCAAACCACGGCGACTCGATGGGTGGCTGAATATGCGGTGCCGGGGCGCGAGGGTGATGCATGATGCTCGATGACCTCTCCGCCAGGCCCGCCTCGGTCGGGCTGGTCGCCGGCTGGTCCTTTCCGGCAACGGTGTTTGATCCGCTGGTGCGCCAGCTGCCCGGTGATGAGGTGGTGGCCTTTGACTGGTCGACGTTTTCGTCCGACTGGCTTGGCCGGGGTCAAGAAGAACGCGCGGTGCCGGGCTTGGGCCCGGCGGTCTGGGTCGGCTGGTCGTTGGGTGGCTCGTTGCTGCTCGAGGCCGTGCGTCGGGGCCGTATTCGGCCCGCGCGGCTGGTGTTGATCCAGGCCACGCCGCGTTTCCTGGCGGAGGATGGCTGGCCCGGAGTGAGTCTCGGCGATTGGCAGGGCTTGCGGCGAGCGGCGGGGCGGCAGCCTGTCGCGGCCGCCGCCGCCTTTCGGCGTCGTTTTGATCTCCCGAACGAGCCTGCCCCGAGCGCGCAGCTGGCCGCCACTGAGGGGCTCGACTGGCTGGCCCGACTGGACCTTCGGAGCCAGCTTGTCTCCATCGAAGTGCCCGTCGACATCTGGCTGGCGCCCGACGACCCGCTGGTGCCCGTCGACTGGCCGAAGCATCTCGAGCTGCCGGCTCATGTGCATGTGCATCGGTTCGAGCAGGGTGGGCACGCCGAGTGGCTCGACCATGCGGCCTCCCTGGCGCGCTCATTGGTTCGCCCGCTCGCCGATGATCCGGGTGCCCGTTCAGCGCGTTGAGCGACGCGCTTTCCCAAGCATCCCTTCCGATCCGCTGCGCTCCATACACAAGTCAACCGTGAGTGACTCTCTACTAGATATGTCTGCCTTGCCCTCCTTCGACCTGCGCCGCGTCCGTGATCGTTTCAACCGCGCGGCGGCCGACTACGACCGGCATGCGGCCGTCCAGCACGAGATCGGACGCCGCCTTGATGAGCGGTTCGGTTGGTTGAAGCTCGATCCGCAACGGATTCTCGACCTGGGATCGGGGACAGGGCAGATGGTGCGCGCCATGCGCGAGCGCTACCCGCATGCGGACGTGGTGGGGCTCGACCTGGCCGACCGTATGCTGCACCACCTGCCCCGACGCCGCTGGTGGTCGCCGCACCGGGCGGCGGTCGCCGCCGACATGCATGCCTTGCCGTTCGCCGGCGGCAGCATGGACGTGGTGGTCTCCAATTTTGCCGTGCAGTGGAGCGATCGGCCCGCAGCCCTGTTCGGCGAAGTGGCCCGGGTGAGCGCCTCGGGCGCCCCTTTTGTCTTCACCACGCTGGGGCCGGACAGTCTTCAGGAAATCCGGCGCGCCTGGGCGGAGGTCGACCCGACTCCCCATGTGCACCAGTTTCTCGACATGCACGACCTCGGTGACGCGCTGGTCTCGGCGATGCTGGCCGATCCGGTGATGGACCGCGAGACGGTCACGGTTACTTACCCCACGGTCGATGCCCTGCTGGCCGATCTGCGGGGGGTCGGGGTCGGTAATACCCAGGCTGGGCGGGCCGCCGGGATGACCGGCCCCAAGGCCTGGCGGCGGTTCCGGGAGGCACTGGCTGCCCAGGCGGTCGACGGTTGCATCCCCCTGAGTTACGAGATCGTCTACGGCCTGGCGTGGGGGACGGGGGTCTCGCCGATGGCCGATGGGGCGCATGGCATCGTGGCGGCCGGCTGAGAGCGCGCCATGCCGCCTGTGGCGTTTTTGCAACAGATAAAACTTACGCGTTGAGCAATCAGCTTTGCTTATAGGCGGGCGAAATGGCCGCTAACTGCTTGAAAGCGCGTTCTGCGGGCGCGTTTCGGCCGAGTAAGTTAGTAAATTCATAGGTTTTTGTCGGCAGGGGATTCGATTATGATTGCCGCCCGAGAAAAAGGGTCTGGCCGCCGCGGCCGGGATGAACCTAAAAGTCTGGAGGGGTCACGATGTCCACCAATGCAGTGCCGGTAGCTACCGAGCAGTACAATTACGGCATCGTCAAGAAATTCGCCATCATGGCCATGATTTGGGGCGTGTTGGGGATGCTTGCCGGTGTCTATATTGCCAGTGAGCTGGCATGGCCGTTTTTGAACTTCAATATCGCCGAGATCACCTTTGGTCGTCTGCGCCCCGTGCACACGACGCTGGTGATCTTCGGCTTTGGTGGCAGTGCGTTGTTCGCGACGTCCTACTACATCGTGCAGCGCACCTGTCAGGCGCGCCTCTGGGGTGGCAAGCTGCTGCCCGAGCTGACCTTCTGGGGCTGGCAGCTGGCACTGGTTCTGGGCGTGATCACCTACATGGCCGGCTACACGCAGGGCCGTGAGTACGCCGAGTTCGTCTGGCCGATCGATCTGCTGATCACCGTGGTCTGGGTAATCTACTTTGCCGTCTACGCCATGACCCTGGTCAAGCGCAGCCAGCCGCACATCTACGTGGCCAACTGGTTCTTCATGGCGTTCATCCTCGCCACCGCGCTGCTGCACATCTTCAACAACCTGGCCGTGCCGGTTTCCCTGTTCAGCCTGGAGTCCTACTCGCTGTTTGCCGGCGTACAGGACGCGATGACGCAGTGGTGGTACGGCCACAACGCCGTCGGCTTCTTCCTGACAGCCGCCTTCCTCGGCATGATGTACTACTTCGTGCCCAAGCAGGCCGGTCGCCCGATCTACTCCTACCGTCTGTCGATCGTGCACTTCTGGGCGCTGTCGTTCCTCTACATGTGGGTCGGCGCCCACCACCTGCACTGGACCGCGCTGCCGGACTGGGTTTCCACCCTGGCCGCGACCTTCTCCATCCTGCTGCTCCTCCCCTCCTGGGGCGGCATGATCAACGGCATCATGACCCTCTCGGGTGCCTGGGAGAAGCTGCGCACGGATCCGATCATGCTGTTCTTGATCACCGCGCTGGCCTTCTACGGCATGTCGACCTTCGAAGGTCCGATGATGTCGCTCAAGTCGGTTAACGCCCTGTCGCACTACACCGACTGGACCGTCGGCCACGTTCACTCCGGTGCGCTGGGCTGGGTCGCGATGATCACCATCGGCTCGTTCTATCACCTGATCCCGCGGCTCTGGGGTACGACGCTGTACTCGACCAAGCTGGTGTTCGTCCACTTCTGGCTGGCCACCATCGGCGTGGTGCTCTACATCGTCGCCCTGTGGGTCGCCGGTATCGGTCAAGGCCTGATGCTGCGTGCCTTCGACCAGTACGGCAACCTGGCCTACACCTTCATCGAGACCGTCTCGTTCCTGCACATCCCGTATGTGGTACGTGCCATCGGTGGTGCCTTCTTCCTGACGGGCATGCTGCTGATGTCGTACAACATCTACAAGACGATCTCGGGTGCCCGTCAGCCGGCATCCGATGAAGCCCGCGACGCCGCCGTGGCTGCCGCCGCACGCTAAAGGATTGAGGTTAGGTGAATGAAACACGAAAGCATTGAAATCAACTCCGGCCTGCTGATCGTCCTTACCCTGGCGGTCATCAGCATCGGGGGGCTGGTCGAAATCGTCCCGTTGTTCCACATCGAGGAGACGGTCGAGGAAGTGGACGGTGTCCGTCCCTACACCCCGCTGGAACTGCGTGGTCGGGACATCTACGTCCGTGAGGGGTGCTACACCTGTCACTCGCAAATGATCCGTCCGTTCCGTGACGAGCAGCTGCGCTACGGTCACTACTCGCTGGCCGCCGAGTCGCAGTACGACCATCCGTTCCAGTGGGGCTCCAAGCGCACCGGTCCGGACCTGGCTCGCGTCGGTGGCAAGTACTCCAACGAGTGGCAGACCCAGCACCTGGTCGATCCGAAGTCGCTGGTGCCGGAGTCCATCATGCCGGGCTACCCGTGGCTGCTGGAGGATGACTTGGACTACAGCCAGATCGAGAACCGCATGGTCGCACTCAAGCGTGTCGGCGTGCCGTACTCGCAGAGCCAGGAAGAGTACGACGCCAACGTCGAGCAGTTCGGTGCCGAGATGGCCGAGAAGCTCCACGTCTCCAACGCCACCGAGGTTCTGGAAAGCCAGGCCGGTGCGGAGAACTGGGACGGCAATCCGGACCGCATCACCGAAATGGACGCCCTCGTGGCCTACCTGCAGATGCTGGGCACGATGGTCGACTTCTCCAAGTATGAAGACGGCCACTTCAACCAGTTCCGTTGATACTTGAAACCGCCACCTTCGAGGTGATCTCTTGATTGGCGATATCTTTGCGTGGTTGGGCGACATGGAGAACAGCAAGCCGTTGGCGCTGATTCTGTTCTTCAGTACGTTCGTCGGCATCATCCTGTACGTCTACACCGGCAAGAAGCGCAAGCAGCGGCTTGAGTCGTACAAGGACATCCCCTTCATGGACGACGACGAGCTCGACCCTACGCGGCAAAAGAAACAACAGGTGAAGAAAGATGAGTCAGCAAACGGAAAATAAGCAGGGGCAGGTCGAGACCACCGGGCACGTCTGGGACGGCGATCTGCGCGAATACAACAACCCCTTGCCTCGCTGGTGGCTGTGGGCGTTCTACATCACCATCGTTTTCTCGGTGGTCTACTGGATCCTCTATCCGGCGTGGCCCTATGGCGACAGCTACACCAAGGGCATCAACACGGTCGAGTACACCGTGGAAAATGAGCAAGGTGAAGAGGAGACCGTGAGCGAGCACTGGAACACCCGTGCCCTCTTTACCCGCGACATGCAGTCCAGCCCGTCGGCCCTCGCCCAGGAAGAGTGGGTCGGCAAGGTTCAGGACATGAGCTTCGAGGAAATCGAACAGGATCCGGATACCCTGCAGTTCGCCATGTCGATGGGTAACTACACCTTCGGTGACTACTGTGCCGCCTGTCATGGCGCCGGCGGTCAGGGCAAGATCGGCCTGTTCCCGAACCTGGCTGACAACGCCTGGTTGTACGGCAACTCCTACGAGACCATCGTCGACAAGATCAACAACGGTATCCAGGGCAACATGCCGGCCCAGAACGTCGCCGACGACAAGATCGACGACCTGGCCAAGTACGTCCTGAGCCTGTCCGGCCATGCCGAGATCAGCGGCGAGGCGGCCAGCCGCGGCAAAGAGGCCTTTGCCAGCTGTGCCGGTTGCCACGGCGCCGAAGGCAAGGGCAACGAGGCCATGGGCGCGCCGAACCTGACCGACGCCATCTGGGGCGTTGCCGACGTGCCGGGCTGTGGCGATGACACCGCCTGCAAGGTCGACGAAATCAAGCATGTGGTCAACAACGGCATCCAGCGCGAAATGCCGGCCTTCGGTGATCGTCTGACCGAGACCCAGGCACGCATGCTTGCCATCTACGTCCGTCAGATGGGTGGCAACTGATCGCTCACCGCGACTGAAGCTGACCATCACATTGAAAAGCACCGGCCGTTGGCCGGTGCTTTTTTTGTTTTGGGGGCGTTCTATGGGGGCGTGCCCGCGTCGGGCGGACGGCGATGCAGGGTGATTGGTCGCCCACCGAAACGCCCATACCACCGCCAATTGCTCATCGGCTCGTCGGGTGGCTGATTGTCGGCGCCGCCAACGTAGGTCGACTCCCTCTGGACGGGCTCGGGGCAGGGAGTGCCGTCGATTTGGGGTCGGATGTCCGGGTGTTTATCTTGGGTTTAGAGAAAAACCCTATGGGGGATAAGATATTCCCCCGCGCATCCATTCGGAGACCGACAGATGGCTCAGCACGACGACCCGAGCTACCCGGCTGACACCCTGTATCAGGCCCGCGAGCCGATCCACCCCAAGGCGATTCACGGCCGGTTCCGCCGGTTCAAGGACATCGTCCTGTTGGTGGCCTACGGGGTGTTCTTCCTGTTGCCGTGGGTGCGCTGGGAGCGGGGTGTCGGGCCGGATCAGGCCGTCATGTTCGATATTCCATCGCGTCGCTATTACCTGTTCGACCTGGTCATTCATCCGCAGGACATGTTCCTGCTGGCAGGTTTCCTGATCCTGGCGGCGTGGCTGCTGTTCTTCGTGACCGGCCTGGTTGGCCGGGCATTCTGTGGGTATTTCTGTTTCCAGACCCTGTGGACCGACGTGTTCATGAAGGTCGAGGCGCTGGTGCAGGGTGATCGCAACAAGCGCATGCGACTCGAAAAGCAGTCCTGGAACGGGGAGAAGATCGCCAAGAAGGGGCTGACGGTGGTCATTTGGACGCTGATCGCGTTCTGGACCGGCTTTACCTTTACCTCCTACTGGGCCGACGCGCCGCAGCTGTTCGTCAACTTCTTTACGCTCGATGCGGCGAGCGCGGCCTACATCACCACCGGGATCCTCACCGGCACGACGCTAATCTTCGCCGGCTTCGCGCGTGAGCAGGTGTGCATCTACATGTGCCCCTATGCCCGCTTTCAGAGCGTGATGTTCGACAAGGAAACTCTGGTGGTTTCCTACGACGTCAAGCGCGGTGAGGGCGAGGCCGGCCGTGCACCGCTCAAGCAGGGCCTGATGACGCTCGAGGAGCGGCATGCCCAGGGTGTCGGCGACTGCATCGACTGCAAGCTCTGTGTGCAAGTCTGCCCCACGGGGATCGACATTCGTGACGGGCTCCAGCTCGAGTGCATTTCCTGCGGGCTGTGCATCGATGCCTGTGACCAGATCATGAGCAGGCGTGGCTGGCCGACCGGCCTGATCCGCTACGCTTCGGAGATGGAGCTCGACACCGGTGAGAAGCCCAACCTGCTCAAGTTCCGCACCATCGGTTACGGCATCGCCACCTTGGCGGCCACTGTCCTGTTGCTCTACGGTATATTCGCCCGGGCGCCAGCCGACCTGAGTGTCCAGCAGGTGCGCCAGCCGCTGTTCACCGTGCTTTCCAGCGGCGATATCCAGAACAACTACAACGTCAAGATCAACAACAAGCTGCAGGAACCGCTCGATTTCAAGCTGGCCGTCGAGGGACTGCCCGAGGCTCGCGTGAGCGTGGTGGGGGATTTCGGCTCGCTGGATGTGCCCGCCGACGAGTCACGCAAGTACCTGGTGCATGTTCGTGCCCCGCGGGATGTCCAGTGGGAGCGTCGCGAGATACAATTCATCCTGACCGAACAGAACGGACGCATCGAGCCACTGGAGCACGATGCCAGCTTCGTTTACCGCTGATCGTCACCGCCCTTTGCCCGCGTCGTTCCGGACGGCGGGCGGGGCCAACACCCAACCGGATTCCTGACCATGGCTGTATTGCTGCCTGCCGGGCTCGGCATGACCATCATTCCGATCCTTTTCTTCCTGCTGCGCTGGCGTTTTCCCTCGGCCGGTCGCCAGATCGCCTTCATCCTGGGCGTGCTGGCGCTGGCCGCCTATGCCCCCTACGCCATCATCAACTGGCCGGGGCTGGATGTCGTGGCAATGGTGGCGGCGATCCTGGTGATGACCGCATTCATCCTCGGCCTGATCTCGCCGCCGAAGCATGCCGACTCGCACAAGATGGCCTTTCACGGCGGTCCGGCGACCATCATTGCCTTCTTCGCCGTGATCATCCTGCTCGACTCGATCTTCCTGACCATCGCGACCACCGGCCTGAGTGAAAACGTGGCGCGCCAGATTCTTCCCGAGCCGCAGGGCGGTCCGGTGGCCACCTCCTATTTCCCTGGCACGGTCGCCCACGACTACCAGGAAAAGGTACGGGCCTTCGAGGCCTATGACGCGGCCCGCGAGGAGCAGTCCGAACGCGGCTGGCAGATTCGCCGCGGCTGGGTTGGCGAGCCGGTGGTCGATCAGTCGACTCCGTTCCGTGTCCAGGTGCTCGACCGCAACGGCGAGCCGGTCACTGGGGCGTCGGTCGAGACGCACTTCCTGCGTCCGTCGAGCCAGGGGCTGGATTTCGTCGAGGGCATGAGCGAGGTCGAGCCGGGGGTATACGAGGCCTCGGCGACACCGACCCGGCCCGGGCGCTGGGAGGTCATTGTCGAGATTCGTCGCGGCGAGGATCGCCACCAGCTGCGGGGCTCAACCGACGTGGCTGGCTCCTGATCCCCGGTGACCGCCTGATGCGCCTGTTCGCACGATGACGGCCGATCCAATGAACGAGACGCGCCCCGAGGCCGCGACGCCGGACAGCGCCGCGGCCTGTTTCCATTGTGGCCTGCCCGTGCCCACCGGGGCGGACTACCGCACGCGCGTGCTCGGCGAGCAGCGCGACATGTGCTGCCCGGGTTGCCAGGCGGTCGCCCAGGCGATCGTCGAGGCCGACATGGAGGAGTACTACCGCCACCGCACCGAGGCCTCGCCGCGTCCTGACGACGACCTCGAGCGCGTGCTCGAGGAGCTGGCGATCTACGACCGCCCCGAGATGCAGAAATCGTTCGTCGCCAACCGCGACGGCGATCGGCGCGAGGCATCGCTGATCCTCGAGGGCATTGTCTGCGCGGCCTGCATCTGGCTCTCCGAGCGTCACGTGCGCCAGCTGCCCGGGGTGGAATCCTTCTCGGTGAACTTCACCACCCATCGTGCCCAGGTGGTCTGGGATAACACCCGGGTACAGCTGTCCGAGATCCTGCGGGCGATCGCCGCGATCGGTTATCGCGCCTATCCCTACGATCCCGATCGCCAGGATCGCGTCTACCGGCGCGAACGCCACGACATGATGCGTCGCCTGGCGGTCGCCGGGCTGGTCTACCTGCAGGTGATGATGATCTCGCTGTCGCTGTATTTCGGCGACTTTCTCGATCTGTCCGAGGACCTGCGGTACTTCTTCTGGTGGGTCAGCCTGGTGCTATCGACCCCCATCGTGCTCTATTCGGGGCAGGCATTCTTCCGGCCGGCGTGGCGAGACTTGAAGCAGCGACGCGTGAGCATGGACCTGCCCGTGTCGATCAGCATCCTGCTGGCCTATAGCGGCAGCGTCTACGCGGTGCTGACCCACAGCGGCGAGGTCTACTTCGACTCGGTCACCATGTTCATCTTCCTGCTGCTCGCCGGGCGGTTCCTGGAGCAGGGCGCGCGCCACAAGGCCGGCGAGCTGGCCGAATCACTGAACAAGCTGGTGCCGCAGGTTGCCAATCGCTTCGAGGCCGACGGCTCGGTGGCGGTGATCCCGGCCTTCGATCTGGTGCCCGGTGACCGCATCCTGGTCCGGCCCGGCGGACCGGTACCGGCCGATGGGGTGGTGATCGAGGGCGAGAGTGGCGTCAACGCCTCGATGCTCACCGGCGAGAGCCTGCCCGAGTTCAAGCGCGCCGGGGACCGAGTCTCCGCCGGTACCGTCAATACCGAAAGCCCGCTGGTAGTCGAGGTCGACAAGGTTGGCCAGGACACCATGGTTTCCTCGATCGTCCGCCTGATCGACCGGGCCCAGTCGCAGAAGCCAAAGATCGCCGAGACGGCCGATCGCTTCGCGCGCAAGTTCGTCATTGGTCTACTGATTACCACGGCGCTCGTGACGGCCGCCTGGCTGGTGATCGACCCGTCACGGGCGTTCTGGATCGCGGTGGCGATTCTCGCCATCACCTGTCCCTGCTCGCTGTCACTGGCCACGCCCGCGGCGATCGCCGTGGCGGTGGGGCGCCTGACCCGTTCGGGCCTCCTGGTCACCCGGGGGAGGGCGCTGGAGGGGCTGGCGCGGGTCACCCACGTGGTGTTCGACAAGACCGGCACCCTGACCACCGGCGAGCTGATGGTGCGCGACATGGAGCCACTTGCCGATGTCGACTCGGCGCGCCTGGCGGACATGGTCGCAGCCCTCGAGCAGTACGCGGACCACCCGGTCGGTCGGGCGCTCGCCGCCTGGGGCAACGAGCACGCGCACGGGGGCGTGCCGGCGGTCACGGAGGTCGAGAGCGCCAGCGGGCGAGGCGTGAGCGGGTATGTCGACGGTGAGCGCGTCGCCGTCGGCAACGCCCGCCTGATGGATGAGCTGGGGGTCGCCCTCCCCGAGCGAGAGGCTGCCGTCGACGAGCTGGTGGTCTGGGTGGCGCGCGGCCCGACGCTGATTGCCCGCGCGGTGCTGACCGACCGGTTGCGCGACGATGCCGCCGAGGTAGTCGAGCGGCTCAAGGGGCAGGGGGTCTCGGTGTGGCTGCTATCCGGCGACCAGCCGGACCGGGCGGCCATGATCGGGCAGTACCTGGGCGTGGACCACGCCGAGGGTGGCCTGTTGCCCGAAGACAAGATGGAACGCGTCGCCTCGCTGCAGGCCGGCGGCGGGCGGGTGCTGATGGTCGGTGACGGGGTCAACGACGCGCCGGTGCTCGCCTGCGCGGACGTCTCCATGGCGATGGGCGGCGGCACGGCGGTCGCCAAGCACAGCGCGGACATGGTGCTGCTCAACGACCGGGTGGCCGAGACGGCTTTCGCGGTGGGTTATGCCCGGCGGACCATGGGCGTGATCCACCAGAACCTGACCTGGTCTGTCTGGTACAACGCGATCGCCATCCCGATCGCCGCGCTGGGCTTAGTTCAGCCCTGGCTTGCGGCGATCGGCATGTCGGTCAGCTCGATTGCCGTGATTGGCAATGCCCTGCGCCTGCGACGAGGCTAGGGCGGAGTAGCTACTCGAGTTGGGGACTTAACCCCCCATGCTGTGGATGTATTGGTTGAGCTGGGCAACGTCGGTGCTGGTGCGTCGGTAAAGATGATCGAGGCTGACGATCGCGTACTCGAGCAGCAGCACGGTGAACACCGGGTGCTCGAGGCGCAGGCGGTTGTACTTCTCGCGCGGCAGGCGGAGCAGTCGCACCGACGAGCGGGCCCGCATGCGCACATTGCGTGGCTGGCGATCGAAGAAGCTCATTTCGCCGAGCATCTCGCCGGCGTGGATCTGGCCGACCGGCACCTCGTTGGTGGTCGGGCCGACGATCAGCTCGGCCGTGCCGTCGAGCAGGAAGTAGAGCGACTCGCCCACTTCACCGATGTCGGCGATGATCCGGCCGCGCTCGATGATCTCGAAATCGCAGAAGTCGAGAAACGCGCTGACCTCGGCGTGGGTCAGGATCTGCGTGTCGACGTGGCGGGCGAGAAAGTCGACCAGGGCGTCGCGGTCGTTGTCGGTCATCATCACGTGAGTGCTCCCATGCCGGTTGCGGGAAATTGAATGCCTCCATTGTCGCGAGCCGGCGGGGTTTTGTCGATCCTCTGGCCGCAGCGGGTTGCCATGACGCGGATTCATGCCGTTGTTCAATACCGCTCCCATGCACCGGGCAGGCGACCGGCCGCAACATGCTAGAATTCGCGGCATTGTTCGGTCGCCCGCGCACGCGCTGGGGCGGCCGCTTGTGTTTCGCGGCCTCGAGGCGTCGAGGTCGTCCCGGATTTGATTTTCACCTTTGTCAGGAGCCGACTCCATGTTTGCCAAGTCCATGACCATCGCGGGCTACGACCCGGAACTTGCTGATGCGATCAACGCCGAGGTGCGCCGCCAGGAAGATCATGTCGAGCTGATCGCCTCGGAGAACTACGCCAGCCCGCGCGTCATGGAGGCCCAAGGCTCCGTGCTGACCAACAAGTACGCCGAAGGCTACCCGGGCAAGCGCTACTACGGCGGCTGCGAGTTCGTCGACGTGGCCGAGCAGCTGGCGATCGATCGGGTGAAGGAACTCTTCGGCGCCGACTACGCCAATGTCCAGCCGCATTCGGGCTCGCAGGCCAACGCCGCGGTGTTCCAGGCACTGGTCGAGCCGGGCGATACCGTGCTGGGCATGAGCCTGGATGCCGGCGGTCACCTCACCCACGGTGCCAAGCCCAACTTCTCCGGGCGCATCTACCACGCCGTTCAGTACGGTATCGATGCCGAGGGCTACGTCGACTACGACGAGGTCGAGCGCCTGGCCAAGGAGCACAAGCCGAAGATGATCATCGCCGGCTTCTCCGCCTACTCGCGCGTGCTGGACTGGGCGCGTTTCCGGGAGATCGCCGATGCGGTGGGCGCCTACCTGATGGTCGACATGGCCCATGTCTCGGGGCTGGTGGCCGCCGGTCTCTACCCGAACCCGGTGCCGCACGCCCACGTGGTCACCTCGACCACGCACAAGACCCTGCGCGGCCCGCGCGGCGGCATCATCATCGCCAAGGCCAGCCCGGACCTGGAGAAGAAATTCCAGTCGCGGATCTTCCCGGGCACCCAGGGTGGTCCGTTGATGCACGCGATCGCCGGCAAGGCGGTGGCCTTCAAGGAGGCGCTGGAGCCGGACTTCAAGACCTACCAGCAGCAGGTGATCGACAACGCGCGCACCATGGCGCAGGTGTTCGTCGATCGCGGCATCGATGTCGTCTCCGGCGGCACCGACAACCACCTGTTCCTGGTCAGCTTCGTCAAGCGCGGCCTGACCGGCAAGGCGGTCGACGAGGCGCTGGGTCGGGCCCACATCACGGTCAACAAGAACGCCGTGCCCAACGACCCGCAGTCGCCGTTCGTCACCTCGGGCATCCGGGTGGGCACCGCGGCGATCACTACCCGCGGCTTCGGCGTCGACGAGTCCCGCGATCTGGCCGGTTGGATGTGCGACATCATCGACGACATCGAGAACGATGCGGTGATCGAGCAAGTGCGCGAGAAGGTCACCACGCTCTGCCGTCGCCTGCCGGTCTACGAAGCCAACCAGGCCTGATCGGCCGATTCGGGGCACGGCATGCGCTGCGCGATCTGTGGCAATGACGACACCCGCGTGATCGACTCGCGGGCGATCGACGCCGGCGAGGGTATCCGTCGCCGGCGCGAGTGTGCCGCCTGCGGCCAGCGATTCACCACCTACGAACGGGCCGATCGGCAGATGCCGCGGGTGGTCAAGTCCAACGGCGCGCGTCAGAACTTCGACGATCGCAAGCTGCGCGACGGCCTGATGCGCGCGCTGGAAAAACGTCCCGTGCCGACCCGCCGGATCGAGGAGGCGATCGAGCAGATCGAACGCCAGCTCAGGAGTCGCGGCGAGCGCGAGATCCCCGCTCGCGAGATCGGCGACATGGTGATGGCGCAACTGCGCCGGCTCGACCACGTCGCCTACATCCGCTTTGCCTCGGTGTACCTGAGCTTCGACAGCGTCGAGGCCTTCCGCGACGCGATCGAATCGCTGGCCAACGACGTCATCAGCGACCCGGATCACCAACTGCCCCTGATCGGCGATGCCAACTGAGGTCGCCGACCGGCGCGCGTCCCACGAGGATCGGCCCGTGTCCCACCAGGATCGACAATGGATGAACCACGCCCTGGCGTTGGCCGAGCGTGGGCGCTACACCACCTCGCCCAACCCGCGTGTGGGCTGCGTGCTGGTCCGTGACGGCAAGATCGTCGGCGAGGGCTTCCACGCCCGCGCCGGCGAGCCACATGCCGAGGTGCACGCGCTGCGTGCTGCCGGGGAGAAGGCACACGGGTCGACGGCTTACGTGACGCTCGAGCCCTGCAGCCATGTGGGTCGTACGCCGGCCTGCGCGCCGCAACTGGTCCAGGCCGGTGTGGCCCGTGTGGTCACGGCCATGAACGATCCCAACCCGCAGGTGGCCGGCCGCGGGCACGCCATCCTGCGCGAGGCGGGGGTCGAGGTGGTCGAGGCGATCGCCCCGGCGGCGGCCCGCGCGCTCAACCCGGGATTCGTCTCGCGCATGGAGCGCGGGCGGCCCTGGGTGACGGTCAAGGTGGCCCAGTCGCTCGACGGGCGCAGTGCGCTGGCCAGCGGCGAGAGTCAGTGGATCACCGGCGAGGCGGCGCGGCATGACGTGCAGTTCCTGCGCGCGCGCCAGTGCGCGGTCCTGAGCGGCATCGACACCGTGCTGACCGACAGCGCGCGGCTGAACGTGCGCCTGTCGGCCGAGGAATTGGGTATCGAGGGCGAGGTGCGCCAGCCGGTGCGCGTGGTGCTCGACTCGGGTTTGCGCCTGCCGCCCTTTGCCGCGATCTTCGATGCACCGGGGCCGGTGTGGATCTACACCGGCGATGCCAATGATGGCGTCCACCACGAGGCCCTGCTCAAGCGTGAGGCGACCCTGATCGAGGCACCGACTGCCCGCCGGCTGGGCCTTGACCTGGATTTCATTCTGGCCGACCTGGCGCGGCGGGAAATCAACGAGGTGCTGGTCGAGGCGGGCGCCAAACTGGCTGGTGCGTTCGTCGCCGCCGGGCTGTGCGACGAGCTGGTCGTCTACCAGGCGCCGGTGCTGCTCGGCCACCAGGCCCGGCCGGCACTGGCGCTGCCCGAGCCGAGCGCACTGGCCGATGCGACCCGCTGGACGCTGGTCGACGAGACGCGCCTGGCCGACGACCTGCGCCTGACCCTGCGGCCGGTCCGCTAAGGAAACTCTGCACGAATGCCAAGCTCCGCAGAGCGGTATGGCATTCGTGCAGAGTTTCTAACGTTCGCGACCGACCCCTACCTGCGGAGAAACCCATGTTCACTGGCATCATCCAGACCGTCGGCACCCTGGTCGAGCAGACCCCCACGGGCGGCGACGCGCGCCTGACCATCGAGGCCCCGGGGCTTGATCTGGCGAACACCGCCATCGGCGACAGTATCGCCGTCAACGGCGTCTGCCTGACGGTCACCGATCTCGAGGGCGATCGCTTTTCGGTTGATTGCTCGGCCGAGACCCTGCGCCTGACCACGGTTGGGCAATTGGCCCCCGGTTCGCGCGTCAATCTCGAGCCGGCGCTCACCTTGGCCACCCCGCTGGGCGGGCACCTGGTCAGTGGCCACGTCGATGGGCTGGCGATCATCGATGCGCGACGCAACGAGGCGCGGGCCACCGAGTTCTGGTTGCGCGTGCCGCCGGAGCTGGCGCGTTACGTCGCCAAGAAGGGCTCGGTCGCCATCGACGGCGTGAGCCTGACGGTCAACGAGGTCAGCGGGACGCGCTGTCGCCTGACCATCATCCCGCACACGCTCGACGTGACCATCATGGGTGAGTACCGGCCCGGGCGGCAGGTCAACCTGGAGGTGGACCTGATGGCCCGATACCTCGAGCGCCTGCTGCAGGCGGGCGAGGGGACGGCCGGTACCGGCGGACAGAGCCCCTATCAGGCGTTGACCTGAGCCGCACGGGCCGGCTTGGAGGCCGGATGGTCTACAGTCGGGCCCGCGATGATACAATCACCGATTGCCTTCGACGGCGCTGAGAGACCCTATGAGCTTTAGTTCCATTGACGAGATCCTCGACGACCTGCGCGCCGGGCGCATGGTCATCATTGTCGATGACGAGGATCGCGAGAACGAGGGCGATCTGGTCATGCTCGCCGAGCAGGTGCGCCCCGAAGACATCAACTTCATGGCGCGCTACGGACGCGGGTTGATCTGCCTGACGCTGTCGCAGCCGCGTTGCGAGCAACTGGAACTGCCGCTGATGGTCAGCCGCACCCGCGAGGCCTTCCAGACGGCGTTCACCGTCTCGATCGAGGCCGCGCGCGGCGTGACCACCGGCATCTCGGCCGCCGACCGCGCCACCACCATTCGCACGGCGGTGGCCCCCGAGGCCAAGCCGTCCGACCTGGTCCAGCCGGGACACGTCTTTCCGCTGATGGCGCGACCCGGTGGCGTGCTGGCGCGTGCCGGCCACACCGAGGCGGGCGTGGACCTGGCGCGATTGGCCGAGGCGCGCGAGCCGTCGGCGGTGATCGTCGAGATCCTCAACGAGGACGGCTCGATGGCGCGCCGCCCGGACCTGGAGCGCTTCGCCGCCGAGCACGACATCAAGATCGGCTCGATCGAGGACTTGATCCGCTACCGCATGCGCCACGAGCGCTCGGTCGAGCACCAGTTCGCCACCGAGATCGACACGCGTCACGGCCGATTCACACTGCATGCCTACAAGGACTTCACCAGCGGGCAGTTGCAGTTTGCCGCGGTGCGCGGCACGCCGGATGCCGAGACGCCCACCCCGGTACGGGTGCACGTGCATCATGCGGTCTGCGACCTGTTCGAGCCGCAGGGCCGCGATTGCGGCTGGCCGTTCTCCGACGTGCTGGCCCGGCTGGGTGAGATGGAAACGGGCGTGGCCGTGGTGCTGCGCTCGACCCCCAACGAGGACGAGATGCTGCGCCAGCTGCAAGGGTGGGAGCAGCCCTCGTCACCGCCGGCCGGGGGCGAGGTCGAAGAATTGCGAAACTACGGGGTGGGTGCCCAGATCCTCAAGGATCTCGGCGTTCGCCAGATGCGCGTGATGAGCGCGCCCAAACGCTTCCATGCCCTGGCCGGCTTCGGTCTGGAAGTGGTTGACTACATTCACGACGAGGCGGAATGACCGCCGCTCACGGGACAGACAGGCATGAATGAAGTTCAGGTGATCGAAGGCGGGCTGACGGCCCGCCCGGGACGTTACGCCATCGTGGCGACGCGCTGGAACGCGCAGGTGGTCGACCGGTTGCGCGACGGCGCGATCGACACCCTGCGTCGGCACGGCATCGATCCGGCCCAGATCACGGTGGTGATGGCGCCGGGCTCCTTCGAGCTGCCGCTGGTGGCCCAGCGGGTCGCCGCGAGCGAGAAGTTCGACGCGATCATCTGCCTGGGTGCCGTCATCCGTGGCGCGACGCCGCACTTCGACTACGTCGCGGGCGAGGCGGCCAAGGGCATCGCCGGCGTGGCGACCGATTTCGACATGCCGGTGATCTTCGGTGTGCTGACCACCGACACGGTCGACCAGGCGATGGAACGCGCCGGCAGCAAGGCCGGCAACAAGGGCGCGGAAGCCGCCGCCACCGCCATCGAGATGGTCAACCTTCTCGATCAGATCGACCAGATTGCCTAAGCACCCATGATCAAGCAGTTTCCCCAGGATGAGTCCCACGGCGGCGAAGAGGGCCCGCGCGGTACCGAGGAACGCTCCTCGGGCCGTGGCGGCAAGTCCTCGTCGGCGCGTAAACAACGGCGCTGGGCGCGTGAGCGGGCCGCACAGGGGCTCTACCAGCAGTTGATGAACCCGATTCCGCTCGATCAGCTCGAGGCGCAGTTCATGGAGGATGCCTTCATGCTGCGTATTGATCTCGAGTTGTTCCGGCGCATCCTGCGTGGTGTCGAGCAGCATGCCGCCGAACTCGATTCGGCCATCGAGCCGCACCTGGATCGCCCGGTGCACGAGCTCGACCCGATCGAGCATGCCATCCTCCGTCTGGGCGCCTTCGAGCTGACGCACATGCTCGAGACCCCGCGCGCGATCGTGATCAACGAGGCGGTCGAGCTGGCCAAGCGATTTGGCGCGACCGACGGGCATCGCTACGTCAACGGCGTGCTCGATCGGCTCGCCGACCACGCCCGCCCCACCGAACCCCGCCGCCGGGACTGACGGGCTCCGCCCCGTCGGGTCGTCCGGAAGGAGACTGGTCGACATGCAGGAATTCGACCTGATCCATCGGTATTTCGACTGGGCCCCGACGAACCCCGAGGTGGTGCTCGCCGGCGGTGACGATGCTGCGATCCTGGCCCCGCCACCGGGCCGGCAGGTGGTGATCGCCACCGACATGCTGATCGCCGGTCGGCATTTCCCCGAATCGACCGCCCCCGACGCCATTGCCCACAAGGCGCTGGCGGTGAATCTCTCCGATCTGGCCGCGATGGGCGCGACCCCGCTCGGCTTCACCTTGTCGCTGGGCCTGCCCGAGACCGACGAAGCCTGGCTGGAACGCTTCTCTGGCGGCCTGCGTGCGGCCGCGGATCGCTGGGGCTGCAATCTCGTCGGCGGCGACACCGTGCGCTCCCCGCAGCTGACCCTGTCGATCACCGCCTTCGGTTCGGTTGCCAGCGGCACCGCGATCCGGCGAGACGGTGCGCGCGCCGGCGACCGGTTGGCGGTCACCGGCACCGTCGGCGATGCCGCGCTGGGCCTGATCGTGGCTCTGCAACCGGACCAGGTGCCTGCCGAACTGCCCGAGGCCGATCGTGCCTATCTCCTCGATCGACTCGACCGCCCGGAGCCGCGATTGGCCACCGGGCAGGCGCTATGCGGGCAGGCAGCCGGTCTGGATATCTCCGATGGACTGCTCCAGGACCTCGGTCACATGCTGGATGCCAGCGGACTTTCGGCGGAAATCGACCTCGACGCCATCCCCCTGTCATCGGCGGCAAGACACTGGCTCGATGCCCAGCCCGCGGCTATCGACCAGATGCTGGGTGGGGGTGATGACTACGAGTTGCTGCTTGCCCTGCCGCCCGGGTTAGCACTCGATCCGGCCTGGGGGCTGACGGTGATCGGTCGGCTGGACGATGCCGGACCGGTGGGCGCGATCCGGGAACGATCCGGTCGGCCCTTGACGGCGCAACGCGGCTACGACCATTTCGGCGAGGAGGGCGCATGATCGGCACCAAAACTTCGCGGCGGGTACGGGTGGCGGATCTCGGGAGCAGCCCGGTGATGTGGCTCGCCTTCGGTGGTGGCACGGGGTTGGCGCCGCGGGCCCCCGGCACCGTCGGCACGCTACCGGGCCTTCTGCTGGGCTGGTTGTTGATGACGCTCGTGGCACCTTGGGGCGAGGCGGCAGTGATCAGCGTGATCCTTGCCGCCACCCTGGTGCTGTCCGTCGTCGGGGTCTATCTGTGCGGCGAGGCGAGCCGACGCCTGGGCGTGCACGACCATGGCGGCATCGTCTTCGATGAGATTGTCGGGGTGTTGCTGGTGTTCGTGGCGTTGCCGGAGACCTGGTGGCAGGCGGCCCTGATCTTTCTCTGGTTCCGGGTGTTCGACGTGATCAAGCCGTGGCCGATCAGCTGGCTGGATCGGCGGGTGCACGGCGGGCTGGGCATCATGCTCGACGACTTGCTGGCGGGCGTCTATGCCCTGGTAGCTGTCTGGCTGAGCCTGTGGGGAATCGGCGTGTTTGCTGGCTGACTTATCGCTCGGTCAGTCGCGGCATCAGTTCGACCAGGTTGCAGGGACGCTTGCGGTAATCGAGCTGCGATTCGATCAGGTTGTCCCAGGCATCCTTGCAGGCACCGGTCGAGCCGGGCAGGACGAACAGGTAGGTGCGATTGGCGACCCCGGCGGTTGCGCGCGACTGCAGGGTCGAGCTGCCGATGGTCTGGAACGACAGGGCGCGGAACATCTCGCCGAACCCGTCGATGGTCTTGTCGAACAGTACCGAGACGGCGTCCGGGGTGCCGTCGCGGCCCGTCAGGCCGGTGCCCCCGGTGGTGATCACCACGTCGCACTCGGGCGCGGCGATCCACTGCGAGACGGTCGCGCGGATCTGGTAGATGTCGTCCGGGCGCAACTGGCGTTCGTAGAGCCGGTGACCGACGCTCTCAAGGCGCTCGACCAGCAGGTCGCCAGAGCGATCCTCCGCCAGGCTGCGGCTGTCGGAGACGGTCAACACGGCAATGTTCAGCGGCTTGAAGTGACGTTCTTCGCTCATGGTCGATTTCCCTCCGAGGGTGCCGGTTGCGGCAGCGGGTCAGGTTCGGCCCCGTCGGCGCATTTGCGGCATGGCAGCGTCGTGCCCAGCATGGCAATGCGCCCCAGACTCTGTTCCACCCAGGGGCGGTTGATCCAGGGCGGATCGTGACGGGTGTGCTGGTGATGGCCGCATTCGAGACGCGCGAACCAGTGACCCTCGGCATCGCGATGGAACGAGCGGATCGCTCGCGGCGGTGCCTCGACCGAGATCATCAGGGAACGGGAACGCCCCACAGGTCGTGCTCGTCCGCCTCGATGATCTCCACCTCGAGGAAATCGCCGGGTGCGACATCGGTGACTTCCGGCAGGTAGACCACGCCATCGATCTCCGGTGCATCGGCCATGCTGCGTGCCACCGCACCGGAATCGTCCACGGCATCCACCAGCACCGGCATGCGCTGACCCACCTTCTGGGCCAGCTTGGCCGCGCTGATGGCCGCTTGCTTTTCCATGAAACGCGCCAGTCGCTCCTGCTTGACCTCTTCGGGGACCGGGTCGGGCAGCTCGTTGGCGGTCGCCCCGTCGACCGGCGAGTAGGCGAAGGCGCCCACGCGGTCGAGTTGCGCCTCGTCGAGGAAGTCGAGTAGTTCCTGGAATTCCGCTTCCGTCTCGCCGGGAAAGCCGACGATGAAGGTGGAACGGATGGTGATTTCCGGGCAGATCTCACGCCACTTGGCGATCCGCTTGAGGACGTTCTCGCTGGAGGCCGGGCGCTTCATCAGCTTGAGGATGCGGTGGCTGGCGTGCTGGAAGGGGATGTCCAGGTACGGCAGGATCAGCCCCTCGGCCATCAGCTCGACCGAGTCATCGACGTGCGGGTAGGGGTAGACGTAGTGCAGCCGTATCCACGCATCCAGCGAGCCCAGGGCCGCCGCGAGTTCGCGGAAACGGGTCTTGAGCGGGCGGCCGCCCCAGAAGTCGAGCCGATAGCGGGTGTCGATGCCGTAGGCGCTGGTGTCCTGGGAGACGACCAGCAGCTCGCGTACGCCGGCGTTGACCAGGTTCTCGGCCTCGGTCATCACCTCGCCGATCGGGCGGCTGACGAGATCGCCCCGCAGGCTGGGGATGATGCAGAAGCTGCAGCGATGGTTGCAGCCTTCGGAAATCTTGAGGTAAGCGTAATGGCGCGGGGTGAGCTTGACGCCCACGGCGTCTTCCAGTGACAGAGTATCGGTATCCACCTGGCCATGGGTGGCCGAGTCGCGGTTCTTGTCCTTCGCCTGGCTGCCCGGTTCGGGCATCACGTCGACAAAGGGGTCGAATCGCGGCGGCAGGTGTTGATGGACGGCGTCCATCACCTCGCGGTATGCCTGCGGACCGGTCACGGCGAGCACGTTCGGGTGCGTCTGGCGCACCAGCTCACCTTCGTCACGGCCACCCAGGCAACCGGTGACGATGACGCGACCGTTCTCGTCCAGGGCCTCGCCGATGGTGTCGAGCGATTCCTGCACCGCCGAGTCGATGAACCCGCAGGTATTGATGATCACCAGCTCCGCGCCCTCGTAGCTGTCGGACAGGGCATAGCCCTCCGCGCGCAGCTGCGTGAGGATGCGTTCCGAGTCGACCAGCGCCTTCGGGCAGCCGAGGCTGACGAAGCCGATACGCGGCGGGTTGTGGGTCATGAGGGCGCGGCGTCCGGGGACGTGGGGGCATTGTCGCCGGTGTATTCCTCGAGATGGCCGTCCGGATACTGGACGTGCATCTTGAGGTTGTTGCGCTCGATGAACTGCATCACCGAGTCGAACATCTGCCGGTTGCCGGTCTTGAGGCCGGGCTCGATGGCGAGGACCTTTTGTCCGTTGAGCATCACCGGGTGCAGCCGTTGCGAGTAGACCAGGCGGTGCTGGGCAAACGTCGCATCCCAGCTCGAGATGCGATCGATCCAGTCACTCGGGCGGAATCGGGCGCCGGCCTTGGTCACTGACTCGACGATGTAGCGTTTCGGCTGGTTGTCCATGAAGTCGTGGCTTGCTCGGCCTGCACCGAATGTGGATGGGGCGTGTCGAAGGCGTCGTGCGGCCGGTTGGCCTCGCGTGCCGTAGGCGGCCGTCGCGATAAGCTTGGGCTCGGTCGTTACCCGCCCGGATGAGTCACCGTGGCGGTCACTCCTGGCCGGGGAATACCGGGACGCTCGACGCTTCCTTTAGAATCAATCGGCCATTTTACTTCACTTGGCCGGCAAACGCATCCGGCCAGATAAAACGAGGCAAGGAAAGGATATGGAAACACGCGCAGCGGATGGTCAAGAGCACCGGGACGGCTCACTGCCGATTATCCTGGTGGACACCGGTGGCACGTTCAACAAGTGCTATCGGCAGACTGACGGCGAGTTGGTCGTCCAGCCGGGCGCGTGGGCTGCGCGCGAGATACTCCGTTCGGCCGAAGTAAACCTGGATATCGACTGGCTTGAGCCCGTGTGCAAAGACAGTCTGGAGATGATGGAGACCGACCGCGCGTCCATCGTCGCCGCGCTGTTCGAGGCGGTGGCGCGACGGCCCGATGTGCCGATCGTGGTCGTCCATGGTACCGACACCATGGTGCGCACGGGCGAGGTGCTTGCCAGCGCGTTCCCGGGCCATTGCGTGGCCCTCACCGGTGCGATGCGGCCCTACGAGATTGATCCGGTCGAGCCGGCTCTGAATCTCGGGCTGGCTCTGGGGTTCGTGCAGGGCTGTCCCGGCCCCGGCGTCTACCTCGCGATGAGCGGGCTGGTGCGTCCGCTCGGCGAGTTGGAGAAGGACCGGGTGCGGGGCTGCTTCCGGCCGGTTACTCCGGCGTCGGCCTAAAAAACGACCCGCATTAAAAAAGCCCCGCCAAATGGCGGGGCCTTGATGGTTCAGGCATCCCCCGGGAGGGATCTTGGTATCAGCACTTGGTGGTGATGCCCGGGTTGCCTTCCACACCCTTGAGGACCGGCTCGTTGAGCTCGACCGGCTTGATGTGCTTCTGGTCACGCAGCCAGGTCTCGATCTGGTCCCAGATCATCTCGCCGGTATCGCCCGGGATGTTGCCCGGCTCGGCAACCGATGCCCAGCCAGCGACCTTGTAGGACTTCTTCGGGTCGATGGGCTCGCCGCCGAGCTCCATGTCCAGGATGCGCTTGCCCTTCTCGGCATTCGGCGCACAGGCGTACTTCAGGCCACCGACGCGAACCATGTCGCCGCCCTGCTGGTAGTAGGGGTCGGTGTTGAAGATGTTGTCGCAGACGTCCTCGAGGATGCCCTTGATCTGCTCGCCGGTGAACTCGTTGACGGTGACGTTCGGGTAGGTCAGCGCCACGTGAGTCATCATGTCGTCGTAGGTGATCGGCTCGCCCGGGATCAGTGAGGTGCCCCAACGAACGCCCGGCGAGAACGAGATCTGCGCGTCGTTGACGTCGATCAGCGCGTCGCAGAGCAGCTGGTCCCAGGTACCGGTGAAGTTGCCGCGACGGTAGAGCAGGGCGTCGTTGGTCGCCAAGACCTCGCCGGTGCGCTCGCCCACATTAAACTTCTTGCCTTCGAACTCGATGTCCTGGCTGTAGAGCTTGTCGATGTACTCCTGCATCTCCTTGTCCGGCTCGATGAAGTCGGAGAAGACCGGCAGCAGGTGGTACTTGTAGTCTTGGACCTTGCCGTTGCGCACGTCGAAGTCCAGCACGCCGAGGTACTTGGCGTTGGAGCCGGCGTTGGTGACCAGGGTCTGGCCACTGCGGTTCTTGACCACGGTCGGGGTCGGGACCGCGTCGTGGGTGTGACCGCCCATGATCGCGTCGATGCCCGTAACGCGGCTGGCCATCTTGAGGTCGACGTCCATGCCGTTGTGCGACAGGACCACGACTACCTCGGCGCCTTCGCCGCGGGCGGCGTCAACGGCATCCTGCATCTCGTCGTCACGGATGCCGAAGGTCCAGCCTTCGGTCATCCAGCGCGGGTTGGCGATCGGGGTGTACGGGAACGCCTGGCCGACGACCGCCACCTTGACGCCGTTCTGCTCACGGATGACGTACGGCTTAAAGACGCGCTCCATGAAGTCGGAGTCGCGGATGTTCTGGGCGACGAAGTTACAGTCGGTCGCGCCTTCCAGATCGGCGATGCCCTCGAGCATGCGATCGGCGGTGTAGGTCGCCTCCCAGTGCGAGGTGAAGAAGTCCGGCTTGGCGATCTTCATCGCGTCGATCTGACTCTGGGCGTCGGTCCACAGGGCCAGGGCGTTGCCCTGCCAGTTGTCGCCGCCGTCCAGCAGGAAGGCGCCCGGACGCTGCTCGCGCATGTGCTTGATCAGGGTGAGCAGGTGCGCGAAACCGCCGACCTTGCCGTACTTCTTGGCCGCTTCGGCGAAGTCGATGCAGGTGAAGGCGTGAGCGGCCGGGGTGTTCGGCTCGAGGCCGAAGTGCTTGAGGAACTTGTCGCCGACCAAGTGCGGGGCGTTGCCTTCCATAGAGCCAACGCCGAGGTTGATCGACGGCTCGCGGAAATAGACCGGCTTGAGCTGGGCGTGCATGTCGGTCATGTGCAGGATCGACACGTTGCCGAACTTGGGCACTTCGTACATGTTGCTCGAGGCGTTGTTCGCCTTCACGGAGCTCGCTACACGCTGGGTGCCGGTGCCGGCCTGGGCGGTCTCGAGGTTGATGCCGGCAGCCGAGGCCACGGCGAGCATCTGCAGAAATTCGCGACGAGAAAGACTCATTGAAAACTCCCCTTTACGTTTTCAGTTAGGGTCAGCTCCCGACCCGGCGTGCAGCGGGGGACGGGATCCTTGGGATCTTTAGTGGTTCCCTGACCCGGCCCAAGCCTGGTGGGCACTTCGGGGCAGTGCCAGGAAACTGAACCGGGCCATTTAACCATACTGACCTGCCCGACGATAGAAAAAATACTTATGCCGGACCGTGAGAACGTCGGCTTGACGGCCCTTGTCGGCCAGTCCGATCCTAATGCGCGTTTTCGTCGGGCACAAAAAAAGCAGGCCGAAGCCTGCTTTTTCGGTTCCCGATAATCCCGGAGGATTACTTGCGGATGCCCGGACCGTTGAGTTCCATTTCGTTGTCGTTGTAGGACATGAAGAACTCGAGATCGCGGTAGTACGGGGAGTACTGCTCGAACGGCACCGTGCCGGTGTCGCGGAAGCAGCCAGCGATCCGCTTCTGGATCGTGAACATGCTGCCCTTGCTGTAACGGAACAGTGGGAAGTGGGTGGTGTTACCCAGGTTCATGTGCAGGTGCTCGGCACGGACGTACTTACCGCCGTGGTACTGGTGGCAGTCGGCGCAGGAGTTGTCCAGGCGACCGGTGCGACGGAACCACGCTTCCTTGCCACGGTTGTAGGCATCCTTGGCGCCTTCACTGTCGATCTGGACGTTGTTGGTCATGCCTGCCGACTCGCTGGCGAGGTAGGCAAGGACGTTGGCCAACTTCTTGTAGTTGTTCTTCGGATCCCAGACCTTGTCGGCTTCTTCGCCGGCATTCTTCTGGCAGTTGATGATGTCCAGACCCAGGCTGTGCACTTCGCCGTCTTTCTCGTTGAAGTACGGGTACTTGGCGCGCAGGCCCTTGGCCTCGCCCAGGCAGGAAGACAGCGGCTTGCCGTTCGGCAGGCGGTACTCGTTCCAGAGCTCTTCACCGGCAGCGATGTACTGGTCGGTCTCCGGGAACACCATCATGCCTTCCCACTGGGAGCGGGCATCTTCATCAATGGCGTAGACGCCATTGTTGTATTCCTCGAACGGGACGTCCGGGTAACGCTCCTGGTAGAACTCAACCATCATCTGGCGGAACTCTTCCGGATCGGACGGGTTGGCCGGCTCGGCCATCGCGCCGCCGGTAGCCAGAACGCTGGCGGCGATCATGCTGGAAAACAGGCGTTTCATTATGGATATCTCCTTGTGATTCGGGTCTTAGCTTTTATTGATCCCTGAGACCTGTGCTTACAGGGTGTAGAGGTAGTCAACGATGTTGCTGATTTCCTCTTCGCTCAGGATCTTGTTGGCCCCGAACGGCGGCATGATGGTCTGATCGCCGAACTTGTCGCGCGGGTCATGGAGGACTGCTTCAAGGTCCTCACGCTCCGGATAGCGGGCCTTCATGGCAATCAGTGCCGGGCCGATGTTGCCGGCCAGGTTGCCGCCCTTCATCTGGTGGCATGCCAAGCAGTTGCCCGCACCACGGCCGAAGGCGATTTCCTTGCCCTTCTGGGCGGAATCGGACAGGCCTTCATCATTCTGTGCGGTAGCGGCGCCAGAGAAACTCAAGCCGGCCGCAAGCAGTGCGGCAGCGCCTGCCGTGGTGATCACGGATGTGAACTTCTTCATTGTTATCCTCCTCTGCGGTCGCTGTGTCAGCGCCGAGATTCCTTGGTGAGTTGTCTCATTCATCGAATCGACGTGTACCACTTTAGTGGCCTGAACACTCGAGACAATAAAAAATAATTTATGGCGACATGATGGAATGATTATTAGCATTTGTTGAAATTCCATCGTCTCGCCACCCCCGCCATGAGGCGGTTTGCGCGTTCATTAATACCACATCGCCGTGGCTTTTGCCGAGTTGGCGCGTCGGGGAGGGTTTGGGTTCACTGGGCATGCTGCCCGGCCCATGCTGGCAGGCTTGATCCATCGATTTTCCTGCAAAAACCGCAGGTTCACTCTTCCGTCTGGCCGGCGAGTCGCTCGATTTCCTGCAGGGTTGATTCGATCCGGGCCTGGGCGCGCGGGTTGTCCGCGGTGTGGGTGTAGGCGGTCTCCAGTTCCTGGTGGGCAGCGACCAGGTTGTCCTTGAGCAGGAAGTAACGGCCCAGTTGTTCGTGGTGTTCGAGCGGGCGATCGGCGGCGCTGGCCGCTCGCGAGAGTGTCAGGGCCGCTTCGGCATCCTTGGGGCGATCTTCGACCGCCTGGCGCGCGGTCTGGTAGGCCGTCTTGGCATCGCCTCGGTCGAGCATCCAGTCGACCTCGACCCGCAACAAGGTGCTGTCGCCGGGATAGAGCGAGATCAGATCGGCGAGGACGCGGTCGGCCTCCTGCGTTTGGCCGGTGTCGTTCAGTGCCCGCGCCAGTGGCAGGGCGTACCAGCGGTTGCCCGGGTTGTCGCGGTAGAGCGGACGCAGTTTTTCGACGGCCTGGTCGTGGTTGCCCTGTCGTTGGGCGGCGACGGCCTGGCGATAGGTCTCTTCAGGTTCGTCTAGGGAGAGTCCGCTGCGGCCGGTGAGCGCCGCCAAACGGGCCCGGGCCAGCCGGAACGATTCGCTGTCGTTGGCGCCGAAACGGTCATTGTTCAGGCCGGCGAGACGGTCGCGGATGGCGCTGATGCGCTCGCTGTTCATGGGGTGGGTGCGCAGGAACTCGAACTGCCGCCCGGGGCTGGCGCCGGCCCGTCTCTGTAGTGTCTCGAAGAAACTGGCCATGCCGCGCGGGTCCATATCCGCGCGACGCAGGGTGTCGATCGCGATCCGATCGGCTTCGCGCTCGTGCATGCGGGTGTAGTTGATCGCGTTCTGTGCCGCCCCGGCAATGCCGGCCGTTGCAACCGCGGCACCGAGCTGGGGGTCGACGGCGCCCAGCAGGATGCCGGCGATGAAACCGGCCACGGCGGTCATGCTGTTGCCGGCCTGGGCAGCGACCATCTGGGCGATGTGCCGCTGGGTGGCATGCGCGATTTCGTGGGCGACCACGCCGGCCAGTTCGCTTTCGTTCTCCGCGGTGAGCATCAAGCCCGAAAATACGGCGATGTATCCCCCGGGCACGGTGAAGGCGTTGATCATGGGGTTGTCGACGATGATCAGCTGGGGGGCGAAGCGCGTGCCGGAGGCCGATGACATCAGGCGGATGCCCAGATCATTGAGATAGGAGTCGAGCAGGGGGTCCTCGATCACGCCGCCGCGGGCACGCAGTTGCGAAAACACCTCCGCGCCGATCTGGCGCTCTTCGTCAGGCGAGAGCACGGTGTCGACCGGGTTGCCCAGCTCCGGCAGCTGGGCCTGGGCGCGGCCGGGCAGGCTGGTGAGCAGCACGACGGCCAGCAGCAGGGTGAAGAGGTGTCGCATCATGGGTTTCGTGTGGTGCTTCCCGTGGTTCATGCTTTTTCGCTTGCGCTTGGACCGCTTGGCCAGGCGCGGGTTTCCGGAGTGTATAAGTATAAAAGGGGTCGCTGCCCGGCGGGTCATTCCGGCTCGGCCCGAGCCGGGGCGATGCACTACCTTTGCGTGCCATTTGGCGAATGGCGGCGCCTCGTCGAAAGATAGTGTCGTCGAGGCCCGGTTCAACTGGCCTTGGCGAGGCGTACCCGGATTGGCGTTCGATTCCGATCTGGGCAAGGGGGTCTGGATGGACGCGATGCGGCGCTCGCCGCTAAACTGCCGCGATTGATAGGGAAACTCTGTACGAATGCCATGCCACTCTGGCTTGGCGAGCCGTTCGTGATCAAGCCACGCAGAGCGGTACGGCATTCGTACAGAGTTTCCCTAGTGAACCAGTCTGGAGACGATTATGGCAGCCTACGAAAGCATCAGTGCCGATGAATTGAACGCGCGCCTCGGCGAGGTCGCCCTGTTCGACGTGCGCGGCCCCGCCGAGACGGATCGCGGCGTGATCGAGGGGGCCACCCTGGTGCCGTTGCATCTGGTGCCCATGAACGTGGATCGTTTTCGCGGCGATCGTGACGTGGTCATCTATTGCCACAGCGGAGCGCGTTCGGCGCAGGCCTGCCAGTTCCTGGCAGGTCAGGGCATCGATCGACTCTTCAACCTCGAGGGCGGGGTCATGTATTGGGCCGGCTCGGGGTTGCCGTTGGTGGCGCCGACGCAATAAGCGTTGCCCTTGACCGCCCGGGCTTGAGGGTTGCCCGGTCCCGTTTTGTCATTGCCGGAACGAATGTCGATGACTGAAGAAGCGCCGATCGAGGTGGATGCCCGGGGGCTGTCCTGCCCCATGCCGTTACTCAAGGCGCGCAAGGCGCTGGCAACGGCCGCGACGGGGCAGCGGATCGTGGTGCTGGCCACGGACCGAGGGGCGGAGAGTGATTTTCGCGCCTACTGCGAGCGCGCCGGCCACGAGCTGGTGGCGCTCGAGTGGCAGGGAGACGAGTTGCGGGTCGAGTTGATTCGCGGCGAGTAGTGCCGCCGTAATGATTCGGCGGCTATCGATGGCCCCAGGGATGGGGTTCATGTCGTTGTGTTGTTGAGTGAGTGCCGTTGCTCCAGTGAGACAGCCGGGCGGATGATGCCGGCTGGGGTAGGCGTTCGCGGGGGTTCTGGCGTATTGTCGGAATCGTCAATGACAACAACAACGACAGAACGAATTTGACACAAGGGAGTGATGAGCCATGGGGAATGCCCACCCGAATCGCCTGCTGCTGGCAGGCATCTTCATGTTTGGCCTGCTGTTTTCCGGACTGGTCCGGGCCGAATTTCAACCGTTTATCGAAGGCGCGGCGTTGCCGGGCGATGTCACAGCGTCTGCCGAGACCGCAAGGGAGAAGCTGGTCGCCGAGGGCTTCGAGGTGGTCGGTGACTACGTGCCCACCGAGGGCGTGCGTGTCCTGGTAGTGACCAATGACACCTTGCTCGACACGGCGGCGCGCAGTTCGCGAGGCGGCTACGGCGCGGTCCTGAGCGTGGCGCTCGAACAAACCGAGAACGATACGCGCGTCTCCTACCAGCATCCGCAGTACGTTGCGCACGGCTACCGTCTGGAGTCGGACAACGAGCCCGTGTTCCAGGCCATGGCGCGCGCACTCGGCGCGACCGGCTATTTCGGTGCCGAACCGATATCCAGCACCAATCTGCGCACCTATCAATACGCCTTTGGTCTCGAGACCTTCGAGGACCCGGTTGATCTCGGCGGATTTGATTCTTTCAATGCCGCCGATCGGCAGATCGCCAGTCGGGCCGATAACGGCGAGCTAGGCACGGAACTCGTCTACCGCGTGCGCATTCCGGGTCGGGACCAGGTGGTCTACGGTGTCGGCATGCACACCGACGATCCGAACGCGAACGGCGCGGCGCTGGTGGAAGCGGTCGATGTTGACGCGCCGCGCGGCTACGCTTTCCTGCCGCACCCGGTGCTGCTGGATGGCAGCGAGGCCGAGACCCTGAGCCTGCGTTTTCGCATGGCGCTGTTCTTCCCGGACCTGCCCATGATGGGCGGCGATGCCTCGTTCTTTAAACTGCGCAAGGCGCCCGATGCCATCAACAAGTTGATGCTTGAAGTGGTCGATGGCGAGATCGAGCAGGAAGAGCAGAGTTCGGGTGGAGGCTTCGGTACCTTCTGAACTCGGACGGCGATCGGCCGATGCCGCCCGTCGCGCGCGTCTGCGTTGCGCCCAAAGTGGTGAAATCTGTCCAATAACACGTTATATTGGCAGGTCTACGATTGAGACCGCCGGGCCCTAACGGGCGCATCCGCGGTTGATGGCAGCCTGCTCGGCCGGCGATGATCTCGCCGCCCGGGCGGGCTGCCGTCGTCATGGGCTGCGTTGATCGCGTTGCACTCTTTGCTTTCGAGCAAACTCAATGAGAAGTGGATGACCATCCGGGGCGTGCCCCGGATGCGGGGACGGTTACCCCGAAATCGGACGCTCGCTCCGGTGGTTCGTCCACCGTCGAGTCGATCGTCAAGTCATTTATTTAGTGAAACGCGCAAGTTTCGAGGTGAGTACTCTCGTGGAATTATCCGGCGGTCAAATCCTGGTCGAGTGCCTCAAGTCGGAAGGGGTCGATACGGTCTTCGGCTACCCCGGTGGGGCGGTCCTTCATATATACGATGCCCTGTACCAGCAGGAGCATGTGAATCACGTGCTCGTGCGCCACGAGCAGGGCGCGGTCCACATGGCCGACGGCTATGCCCGCGCCACCGGCAAGCCGGGCGTGGTGCTGGTTACCTCCGGTCCGGGGGCGACCAACGCCGTCACCGGTATTGCCACCGCGCACATGGATTCGATCCCGCTGGTGGTCTTCACCGGCCAGGTGCATAGCGCACTGATCGGCAACGACGCCTTCCAGGAAGTCGACAACGTCGGCATCACCCGTCCCTGCGTGAAGCACAACTTCATGGTCAAGGACGTGCGTGACATGGCCGAGACCATCAAGAAGGCCTTCTACGTGGCGACCACCGGTCGCCCGGGCCCGGTCGTGGTCGACATCCCCAAGGATGTCACCGATCCCAAGGTCAAGGTGCCGTTCGAGTACCCGGAAAAGGTCGCGATGCGCTCCTACCAGCCCACCGAAAAGGGGCATTCCGGGCAGATCCGCAAGGCGGTCGACCTGATCGTCAACGCCGAGCGCCCGATGATCTACACCGGTGGCGGCGTCATTCTGGGTCGTGCGGCAGACGAGTTGACGCACTTCACGCGCAAGCTCGGCTATCCGATCACGCAGACGCTGATGGGCCTGGGTGCCTACCCGGCGAACGACAAGCAGTTCCTGGGCATGCTCGGTATGCACGGCACCTACGAGGCGAACATGGGCATGCATCATTGCGATGTCCTGATCGCCATCGGCGCGCGCTTCGATGACCGTGTCACGGGGGATCTGTCCAAGTTCTGCCCGCACGCGAAGATCGTTCATGTCGACATCGACCCGTCGTCGATCTCCAAGAACGTGATCGTCGACGTGCCGATCGTCGGCGCGGTCAAGTCGGTGCTCACCGAGATGATCGAACTGGTCAACCAGGCCGGCGGCGCGAAAAAGACCAAGGAGCTCGAGTCCTGGTGGGACCAGATCGAGCAGTGGCGCGGCATGAAGTGCCTCGAGTACAAGTGGTCCGACGAGATCATCAAGCCGCAGTACGTGGTGCAGAAGCTGTGGGAGGTCACCGGCGGGGATGCCTTCGTCACCTCCGATGTCGGCCAGCACCAGATGTGGGCCGCGCAGTACTACGGCTTCAACAAGCCGCATCGCTGGATCAACTCCGGTGGTCTGGGCACGATGGGTTTCGGCCTGCCTGCCGCGCTGGGTGCCAAGTGGGCGTTTCCCGACGAGGAGGTTGCCTGCGTGACCGGCGAGGGCAGCATCCAGATGTGCAGCCAGGAGCTGTCCACGGCGCTGCAGTACCAGCTGCCGATCAAGATCGTCAGCCTCAACAACGGCTATCTGGGCATGGTCCGTCAGTGGCAGGAGTTCTTCTACTCCGGTCGCTACGCGATGAGCTACATGGAATCCCTGCCGGATTTCGTCAAGCTGGCCGAGTCCTACGGTCACGTCGGCATGCGCATCGAGAAGCCGTCCGACGTCGAGGGCGCGCTCCGGGAGGCGTTTGCCATGAAGGACCGGCTGGTCTTCATGGACTTCCAGACCGATCCGGAAGAGAACGTCTACCCGATGGTTCCCGCCGGTGCGGGCCTCAACGAAATGATCCTGCTGTGAGGGCGGCCTGACATGCGACACATCATCTCGATCCTGATGGAAAACGAGGCCGGCGCGCTCTCGCGGGTGGCCGGCCTGTTCTCGGCACGTGGCTACAACATCGAATCACTGTGCGTGGCGCCGACCCACGACGAGTCACTGTCGCGCCTGACGCTGGTCACCAGCGGTGACGAGCAGGTGATCGAACAGATCGTCAAGCAGCTCAACAAGCTGATCGACGTGGTCAAGGTCCAGGACATGGCCGACACCGCGCACATCGAGCGCGAGCTGATGCTGGTCAAGCTGCAGGCCTTCGATGCCGTGCGCGAGGAGGTCTACCGTCTGGCCGACATCTTCCGCGGGCAGATCATCGATGTGACCGAGTCCAGCTACACCGTTCAGCTGGTCGGCCCGGGCAGCAAGCTCGATGCCTTCATCGACGCGCTGGGCTCGATCCCGGTGGTCGAGATCGTGCGCTCGGGCGCGCTGGGCATCTCGCGCGGGCCACGCGGCATGCTGGTTCCCGAGGTCTGAGCCTCGCCGATTTTTTTCCTTATTCCAATACCACTCGACTGGAGACACATCTCATGCAGGTTTATTACGACAAGGATTGCGACATCTCCCTGATCCAGGGCAAGAAGGTCGCCATCATCGGCTACGGTTCGCAGGGCCACGCCCACGCGCTGAACCTCAAGGAATCGGGTGTCGAGGTCGTGATCGGCCTGCGCGCCGGTTCCGGCTCGCAGAAGAAGGCCGAGGGCGAGGGCCTGACGGTCAAGACCATCGAGGAGGCTTCCGCCTGGGCCGACGTGGTCATGATGCTGGCCCCGGACGAGAATCACGCCGAGATCTACGCCAACCAGATCGAGCCGAACCTGCGTGAAGGCGCGACGCTGGCCTTCGCCCACGGCTTCTCGGTCCTGTACAACCAGGTCACCCCGCGCAAGGACCTCGACGTGATCATGATCGCGCCGAAGGCCCCGGGCCATACCGTGCGCTCCGAGTTCGCCCGTGGCGGCGGCATTCCGGACCTGATCGCGATCCACCAGGACGCCTCCGGCAAGGCCAAGGACATTGCGCTGTCCTACGCCTCCGGCGTCGGTGGTGGTCGTACCGGCATCATCGAGACCACCTTCAAGGACGAGACCGAGACCGATCTGTTCGGTGAGCAGGCCGTGCTGTGCGGCGGTACCGTCGAGCTGGTCCGCGCCGGCTTCGAGACCCTGACCGAGGCGGGCTACCCGGCCGAGATGGCGTACTTCGAGTGCCTGCACGAGCTCAAGCTGATCGTCGACCTCATGTACGAGGGCGGCATCGCCAACATGAACTACTCGATCTCCAACAACGCCGAGTACGGTGAGTACGTCACCGGCCCGAAGGTGATCAACGAGGAGTCCCGCCAGGCGATGCGCGAGGCGCTGGCCAACATCCAGAACGGCGAGTACGCCAAGCGCTTTATCAACGAGGGGGCACTGAACTACCCTTCAATGACGGCACGTCGTCGCCAGGACGCCGAGCACCCGATCGAGCAGGTCGGTGAGCGTCTGCGTGGCATGATGCCGTGGATCAGCGCGAACAAGATCGTCGACAAGTCCCGCAACTGATCGCGGGACCGTCGCACGAGGTAATCCCGGGAGGGGCAGAACATGGATCACGAGACGCAGACCGAGCAGCAACCGGCCGACCGGCAGGATGACCATCGGCGGCGCAAGGCGATCTACCTTCTGCCCAACCTGATCACGACCGGCGCCCTGTTCGCCGGTTTTTTCGCGATTGTGATGGCCGTCCAGGACAACTTCGTCCCGGCGGCCATCGCCGTTTTCGTTGCCATGCTGCTCGACGGCATGGATGGGCGCGTGGCGCGGATGACCGGCACCGAGTCGGAGTTCGGTATCCAGTACGACTCGCTGTCCGACGTGGTCTCCTTCGGCATCGCGCCCGCACTGATCGTCTACCTCTGGAGCCTGCAGGGCATGGGCGATCGCTGGGGCATGCTCGGCGCGTTCGTGTTTGCCGCGGCGGCCGCCATTCGCCTGGCGCGCTTCAACGTGCAGGTGGAGACGGTCGACAAGGGCTACTTCGTGGGGTTGGCCTCGCCGGCGGCCGCGGCGGTACTGATGGGCATGGTGTGGTTCTTCGAGGCGCACGGCATTCCCTTCGAGGCCCAGCAGGGCTGGGTCTGGGTGATCACCATCACCACCGGGCTGTTGATGGTCTCGAGCTTCCCGTACTTCAGCGGCAAGCGGCTCTCACCACGTCTGCGCGTTTCTTTCCTCAGCCTGCCAATCGCGATCATCGTGTTCGTGCTGCTCTTGAAGGATTTCGCCCTGACACTGTGGGTGCTGGCGAGTGCCTACGCGCTCTCGGCGCCGCTGTGGACGCTCTCGCGGGGATTGCGTCGGCGCATCAAACGCCTGGTCTCTTGAATCGCGCCGCCCGCGTCGTTACCTTGCAGCCATGAGCCGTCATTTGCGCACAGCCTGTTTCTCCCTCCCGGCCACCGTTCCGGTGGTGGGGCTGTGCGTCGTCGGCTCGTCGCTGCTGCTGCGACTGCCCCGCTGGGGCTATTGACGAAGGCCTGGCGAGGCGACTCACGCGACCACCGACTAGATAAAGAACGTCCGACGGGAGGACCCGGCGGCGACACCTGAGGTTTTTGCCATGAGCAGCAGTGACTCCTTGATCATCTTCGACACCACGCTTCGCGACGGCGAGCAGAGTCCGGGCGCGTCCATGACGCGTGACGAGAAGCTGCGTATCGCCCGTCAGCTGGAGCGACTGGGCGTGGACGTGATCGAGGCCGGTTTTGCCGCGGCCAGCGAAGGCGATTTCAACGCCATTCGCACCATCGCCGAACATGTCGAGCACTCCACGATCTGCTCGCTGGCACGCGCCGGCGAAAAGGACGTGCGTCGGGCCGGCGAAGCGGTGTCCCCGGCACCACGGCGGCGTATCCACACCTTCATCGCCACCAGCCCGATCCACATGGAGAAAAAGCTCCGCATGACGCCGGACGAGGTGGTCGGCCACGCGGTGAACGCGGTCAAGATCGCGCGCGAGTACACCGACGACGTCGAGTTCTCGGCCGAGGACGCGGTGCGTTCGGACATGGATTTCCTGGTGCGGGTGTTCGAGGCGGTCATCGAGGCCGGCGCGACCACGCTCAACGTCCCCGACACGGTCGGCTACGCCACGCCGGGCCAATGGGGCGAGCAGATGGCGACCCTGATCGAGCGGGTCAAGGGCTCGGAGAAGGTGGTCTGGTCGACGCACTGCCACAACGACCTCGGCCTGGCCGTGGCCAATTCGCTGGCCGCGGTGCGCTCGGGGTTCCGGCAGGTCGAGTGCACCATCAACGGTCTCGGCGAGCGGGCCGGTAACGCCGCGCTCGAGGAGGTCGTCATGGCCACCCGCACCCGGCCGGACATCTACGGCGTGTCGACCCGCATCGACGCCACCCAGATCGTGCCGACCTCCAAGCTGGTCTCCACCATCACCGGCTACCCGGTACAGCCGAACAAGGCGATCGTCGGCGCCAACGCCTTCGCCCACGAATCCGGCATCCACCAGGACGGCGTGCTCAAGCACCGCGAGACCTACGAGATCATGCGCGCCGAGGACGTCGGCTGGTCGACCAACCGGCTGTCGCTCGGCAAGCTTTCCGGGCGCAACGCCTTCAAGAGCCGCCTCAAGGATCTGGGCGTCGAGCTCGAGAGCGAAGAGGCGCTCAACGATGCCTTCCGTCGATTCAAGGAATTGGCCGACAAGAAACGCGAGATCTTCGACGAGGACATCCAGGCACTGGTCTCGGAGGTTTATGACGAGCAGGAAGAGGCCTTCCGCCTGGTCGCACTGCACGTCTGCTCGGAGACCGGCGAGACGCCGGAGGCGACCATCACCGCCTCGATCCGTGGCGAGGAAATGACCGCCACGGCCACCGGTGCCGGCCCGGTCGACGCCGCGCTGGCCGCGATCGAGAAGATCGTCGCCTCGGGCGCGAACCTGCAGCTCTATTCGGTGAACAACATCACCAGTGGCACCGACGCCCAGGGCGAGGTCAACGTGCGCCTCGAGCGCGCCGGCCGCATCGTCACGGGGCAGGGCGCGGACACGGATATCGTGATCGCCTCGGCGAAGGCCTATCTCAATGCCATCGAGCGCCTCGAGCATCCCCCGAAGCGCGCTCACCCGCAGATGGGTGACGTGTGACGCGGGGGCCGGTCTGAGCATGGCCTTGCGGGTCGATCGGGAGGCTGCCCTGGGGTGGCTGGGTATCGAGGGCTTTCGCCCCAGTGGACGCGTGCGCCCGGCCCGTTTGCAGTCGCCCGTCGACGACGAAGAGCCGATCAGCGATGCGCCCGTCGAGTTCCGGGATGAGGCTCGGGATGAGCCACAGCCTGACCCGATCGAAACCCCGATGGATACCTCGGCGGATGTCCCGACCCCGGGGCCTGACGGGACAGATGATGAGCGGCCTCGGCAAGAGCCCGTTGCCGCTGCCGAGGCGGCCCCGACCCCGGCTCAGGCCGAGCCGGCCGACGAGGTGCTGACCGACCGGTTGTGTCTCGCGGCCGACTCCCCCTACCGGGCACTGGCCGAGGCGATTGCCCAGATTGCGGGTCTGGCCTGCGAAAGCGGCGAGGGTGGCGATACCGTGACCGTTAGGGGAGAAACCTGGGAGTTGGCGTCCCTGGCCGGCGACGGGTCAGCCAAGCGTCGGCTGTGGCGGGCCCTGGTGGCCCGTGGCCGGCGGGCGCGCGGATGAGGGCCGAGTCCGCGGTCATGCCGGCTTGGGACTGGGCCGCGCTGGCCGGCGAAGACCTGCCGGAGATCGTGGCGATCGAGGAGGCGGCCCATCCATACCCCTGGAGCGAGGCGATCTTCGAGGACTGCCTGCGGGCCGGTTATCGGCTCGACGGGGCCTTTTCGCGCGGGCAACTGATTGGCTACTCGGTGGTCATGACCGTGCTCGACGAGTGGCACCTGCTTAACCTGTGCGTCGATCCGGCCGTCCAGCGGCGCGGGGCGGGGCGGTTTTTGCTCGAGCGGTTGCTCGAGTCGGCGGGCGCCGGCGATGCCGGCTGCGTGATCCTCGAGGTGCGTGCCGGCAACACCGCGGCCATCGCCCTCTACGAGTCCGCCGGGTTTACGGATATCGGTCACCGAAAGGCGTATTATCCGGCCCCCGACGGCCGGGAGGACGCACGCGTGATGCGCTGCCTGCTGTAGCCCCAATCATTGTTCCATCGGCCCGGCGTGACGACGGGCCCTGTCATTGCAGACCCGAGAGTCCATGAGCACTACCCCCGAAAACGATTACTCCAGCCGCCGGACCTTCGCGATCATCTCGCACCCGGACGCGGGCAAGACCACCATGACCGAAAAGCTGCTGCTGTTCGGCGGTGCGATCCAGCTCGCCGGCACGGTCAAGGGCAAGAAGTCCGGTCGTCACGCCACTTCCGACTGGATGGCGATGGAGAAGGAGCGGGGCATCTCGGTGACCTCTTCGGTGATGCAGTTCCCCTACCGTGAACGCATCGTCAATCTGCTCGACACCCCCGGCCACGAGGACTTCTCGGAGGACACCTACCGCGTGTTGACGGCGGTGGATTCGGCGTTGATGGTCATCGATGCCGCCAAGGGCGTCGAGGCGCGCACCATCAAGCTGATGGAGGTCTGCCGTCTGCGCACCACGCCGATCATGACCTTTGTCAACAAGCTCGACCGCGAGGGCCGCGATCCGCTCGAGTTGCTCGACGAGGTCGAGACCGTTCTGAACATCCGCTGCGCGCCGGTGACCTGGCCGATCGGCAGCGGCAAGCGTTTTCGCGGCATCTATCACATTGCCCAGAACACCACCTATCTCTTCGGCTCCGCCGATGGCACCCGCGATCAGGCCGTCGAGGCGATCAAGGGGCTCGACAACCCGCTGCTCGACGAGCGTCTCGGCACCCAGGCCGACGAGTTGCGCGAGGAGATGGAACTGGTGGAGGGCGCGGCCGACGAGTTCGATCTCGACGCCTACCTCAGGGGCGAACAGACGCCGGTGTACTTCGGTTCGGCGATGAACAACTTCGGTGTGCAATCGTTGCTCGACGACTTCGTCGAGTACGCCCCGCCACCGCAGCCGCGCGAGGCGACGGGTCGCACGGTCGAGCCCTCGGAGAACAAGTTCACCGGTTTCGTCTTCAAGATCCAGGCGAACATGGACCCGCAGCACCGCGACCGGATCGCCTTCCTGCGCATCTGTTCCGGCGAGTTCCGCCGCGGCATGAAGTCCCACCACGTGCGCCTGGGGCGCGACGTGAAGATCCCGGACGCGCTGACCTTCATGTCCTCCGACCGCGTGCGGCTGGAAACCGCCCAGGCCGGCGACATCATCGGCATCCACAACCACGGCACGGTACGCATCGGGGATACCTTCACCGAGGGCGAGAAGCTCGCCTTCACCGGCATCCCAAACTTCGCCCCGGAGCTGTTCCGTCGTGCGCAGCTCAAGGATCCGCTCAAGTCCAAGCAGCTGCTCAAGGGCCTGTCACAGTTGTGTGAGGAAGGGGCGACCCAGCTCTATCGGCCGATGACCAACAACGACCTGATCCTGGGTGCGGTGGGCGTGCTGCAGTTCGACGTGGTGGCCCAGCGCCTGAAGGACGAGTACAACGTCGACTGCCGCTTCGAGGCGGTCAACGTCAATACCGCCCGCTGGGTGGAATGCGACGATCCCAAGCGCTTCGAGGAATTCAAGAACAAGAATCAGGCGAACCTGGCCATCGACCACGCCGGCGAGCTGGTCTATATCGCGCCGACACGCGTCAACCTGCAGATGACCCAGGAGCGTTGGCCCGAGGTGCGTTTCCTCGCTACCCGAGAGCACGGCGACTACCGCACCGAGTAAGCCAGCTGGCTTCTGGTCGCGGGGTCGCTATGGACCCGTGGCGGATCAGTGATCCTGCGGATCTCCCTCGGGATTGCCGCCGAGTGTGTGCTCGACCAACTCGTCGAAGTGTTCCGGGTTGATGTACTGGAACAATTCCTTGTCGTCCGGTTCGACCGTGATGGCCAGTCCCTTTTCCGGGTAAAGCCACAGCATCGCCGGTGGCTCGCCCTCGTCGCCCTCGTCGCCCTCGCCGCGTGGGATCGGGCGCTTGTCGGTCGGTTCGCCGAAACGGCGGCTGATCAGTTCTTCCTCGTAGTCCGCACTGGGCGCGTAGCTGATCGAGCGGATCGGCTTGTCCTGCGCCTCCACCAGGGCCTCGTCGGACATGGAGAGCTTGCGTGCCCCGCTCGGCGTCGGGTCGGCGATGCGCGATTCCCCCGCCCAACGCTCCAGCGTTTCCGGATCCACCTCGGCCACCAGGACCACCCTGGCCGTCAGCGGGCCGACGTTCATGCGCCCGAAGAATGCCTCCATCGACAGCGGCTCGCCGCGCTGGGCGAAGATCGCCAGATCCGCCTTCTGGTCATAGCGTCGCTTGAAGTCCAGCAGGGTCGACTCACCCAGCGTCACACCGAACACCGCTACCTGCCCGCGATCGTTGACCTCGACGTCCCATGGCAGGAACGGGTGCTCGGGCGGGGTGGGCTCGCAGCCGGCCAGCAGGCCGGCCAGGAGGGTTGCGCCGAGGGCGACGGATCGGGGGGCGGTAACAAGGCGGCGCATGGGCATTCCAGAAGACTCGAGGGATGGGGGCGTTCGATCGGATAGGTGACCGACAGTCGCGACACGAGCCCGGATTTAATCAGCCCGGCGCGCAACGGGCAAGTCGCTGCTCATGAAGGAGATCGTCTCTTTATTGCGTCGATCGAGTACAAGGGGGTATGTTGCCTGCATTCGGTTTGTCACATGAGGAGGGACGCGCATGCCGATCGCAGGGAGTTCGAAGGGAATCGTTGGGCGAGTGGAATCGTTAAAGGGGCTGCCGGCTGCCTTGGTGCTCGGCGTGGCGTTGCTGCTTGCCGGCCCGGCCGTCGCGGAAGATTTCCCGCTGCGCGACAAGTACGCCTCGGTCGGCGTGCCGCCGGTGGAAACCGAGGAGTTGGCGGGCTCGCTGGATGCCGTGACCGTGGTCGATGCGCGCTCGCCCTACGAGTACGAAACCCTGCATATCCAAGATGCCGTCTCGATCCCGCTTGCCTCGCGTGATTTCAACGAATCCGTACGGGCCCTGGCCGAGGAATCGGGGCAGCCCCTGGTGTTCTACTGCAATGGCGTGACCTGCGCGGTCTCCTACAAGGCGGCGCTGAAGGCCAAGGAGGCCGGGGTGGCGGACGCGCGCGTCTATGACGCCGGTGTATTCGCCTGGGCGCAGGCCCACCCGGAGCAAACGGTCCTGCTGGGCGAGCCGCTGCAAAGTGCCGACCAGCTGATCGCCGACGAGGCCTTCAAGGGCCGCGTGCTCGACGAGGACGCCTTCTATGCGCGCATCCAGTCGAGTATCGATCCCGTGATCATCGATATCCGCAGCAAGGATCAGCGCCAGGGAGTGTCGCTGTTCCAGATGCGGGACCGTCACGTTCCCCTGACCAACGATAACCAGGAGCTCGGCTGGCTGGTGCAGGCGGCAATGACGGATCAGCGGCCAATGTTCTTTGTCGATGCCACCGGCAAGCAGGTGCGCTGGCTGCAGTATTACCTCGAGGAGCAGGGCGTCGCGCAGTACTGGTTCCTCGAAGGCGGCGCCAGCAAGATCTACGAAGGCATGGGGCTGCAATAACGGCGCCAATCGCCGGCTGCGCGACCCGGTCAGGTCGATCCACTCATCCTGCGGGGTGTGTCGTTGCTGGTTGGCGATCCGCGGGGGCGCGATCGCGCCATTCGCTAATCCAGCGTTCCAGCAAGCCGGCCACCGTCTCCCAGTCGGTCATGGTGGTGTCCAGCCCCAATACGCCCGCCGCTTGGCGAAGGTTCTCCATGGCCCGCTGGTTATCCAGCGGGGTGGCATGGTTGGTCTTGCTCAGCTTGCGCCCGTCCGGGCCATTGACCAGTGGCAGGTGCAGGTAACCCGGCACGCGTAGCTCGAGCGCCTCGGCGAGTTCCACGTGCAGCGGCGTGAGGTTGGCCAGGTCTTCACCGCGCACCACCTGCGTGATGCCCATCTCGTCGTCATCGACTACGTTGGCCAGGTGGTAGGCAATCGGCCCGTCGGCTCGTCGCAGGACCGGGTCGCCCACCTCGGTGGCCAGGCGCTGGGTGATTTCGCCCAGACGTCGGTCGGCCACCGTGCGCCGGTGCTCGCCCACTCGGAATCGCCACGCATGACGCTCGTGAGCCGCGGCAGGCTGTTCGCGGCAAAAGCCGGGGTAGAGCGGACCGATCGCCCCGATCGCCTGCCCGTGTTGTTCCGCCCAGTCGCGCAGCCGAGCGCGTGTGCAGTTGCAGCGATAGACCCGTCCGGCCGATTCCAACCGCGCCAGGGCGGCTTCGTAGCGCGCAGTGCGTTCGCTCTGGAAGATCACTTCGCCATCGACGGCCAGCCCGTGGGCCTGCAATTGCTCGAGGATCGCCTCGATCGCGTCACGACGGCTGCGCGCCTGGTCGGTATCGTCGATGCGCAGCGACCAGCGCCCGCTGTGGGCTCGGGCATCCAGAAAGCTCCCCAACGCCGCGACCAGCGAGCCAGCATGCAGCGGCCCCGAGGGCGTTGGCGCGAAACGGCCATGGTAGGTCGTGCTGGTGGTCATGTTTGTGCCTGCATTGGGTGCTGCATTCCGATGTAATGCTCGATGGCGGCGAACTCAAGGCCGATTGGCGCATCCTATGGGGGCAGTCCACGTCCTGACGTGATCTGAGTCGGGCCGTGCCCGTCCCGAAGCCTGGTTGTCTGTCCGTCGCCCCCGATGTCGTAGAGTATCGATATGTTCCGATTCCGTGTTCCCGCTTCCGCTCGCGTTTTCGCCCATGGCTTCACCAAGGGGTCCGCCCTGCTGTTGACGCTCGCGCTGCCCCTTGTTCCCGCGCTGGGCGGCGCCAACGAACCCAGCGATGCCATGGGCTCTGCGCTGGATGACAAGCTGGAAACCGCCCTCGAGGCGATCGAGCGTGGCGATCGCAACGGCCTGGATCAGGCGCTGGCGGGTCTTGAAGGTGCCCGTCACGGCGAACAGGTGACAACGTACCTGGAAGTGCAGTGGCTGCACGAGCGGGTTGAGCAGGAACCGTCGGCCGTGGCCGCCCGGTTGCGAGAGCATCCCGAGATCCCGTTGATGCCGCGACTCAAGCGCCGATACCTGGATCACCTGGCCGAAACCGAGGCCTGGGGCGAGTACCGGCTTGTCTTCGATCGCGCCCCAGAAATCGATCCCGGCACCCGGCGCCAGTGCGCCTACTGGCAGGCCGAGCTGACGCTCGACGACGTCTTGAGCGACGAGCAGGCCGACGCTGCCTTGGCGGTGTGGGAGCGCGGGCGCAGCCAGCCGGAGGCCTGTGATCCGGCATTCGACTGGCTTGATGCCAATGGCTATCTCGACGAATCGGCCTACCGGGCGCGCGTGCGTGCCGCCGTCGAAGCGGGTCAGGATGGTCTGGCGCGCTACCTCGTCCGCCAGGGGCCGACCGGGCTTGCGGCCTATCGCGACCGCTGGATGGACCTGCGTGATCGTCCCGCCACGGCCGTGCCGGCGCTGATCGAGGCCGAGGGGGATGCAGAGGAGATTACTCAAGGACTGCTCTGGCTGGCCAAGCGCGAACCGGCGCGTGCCCGTGAGTCGCTTTCCCGGGCTCGTTCCCAGGAACTGATCGATGCCGAGCAGGCCGGCAGCGTGGCAAGACTGGCCGCGCTCAAGGCCGCTTATCTATACGAGCCGCAGGCGCATGAATGGCTGACCGAGGTGCCACTGGCGGCTCGTGACGAGGAGGTCTGGACCTGGACCGTGCGCTCGGCCTTGCGGCATCTGGACTGGTCACGGGTCAAGGCGTCGATCGATGCCATGCCCGAGGAATTGCGCCAGCGGCGCGAGTGGCGTTACTGGCGGGCCGTCGCCGACGATCACCTGGGGCAGTCGACGGCCGCGCGCACGGTCTGGCGCGAGCTGGCCGGCACCCCCGATTATCACGGCTTTTTGGCTGCGGACCGGCTTGGCATCGGCTATCCCTTGCCCGAGGCCCAAGGCGAGCCGCCGACACCGTCGGACGAGGCCGTCGCGACGCTGGCCGACAATCCCTGGCTGTCGCTCGCCTTTGCCCTGCATCGCCTCGATCGTCCCGAAGACGCCCGTCGCCTGTTCAATCACGAGATCGACGGGCTGGGCGACGACGTCCTGCCGGCGCTTGCCTACCTCGCCGACCAGGCCCACTGGCACGACCGGGCCTCGGTGGTGATTGCCCGCATGGACAAGCTGCACGATCCGGCGTGGTACGCCACCCGCTTTGCCATGCCGCACCGGGCACTCGTGGAGGCACAGGCCGAGCGACAAGGCGTGCCGGCCGAATGGGTCTACTCGATCATGCGCCGCGAAAGCCTGTTCATGCGCGACATCGGCTCCGGTGCCGGCGCGCAGGGCCTGATGCAACTGATGCCGGCCACCGCACGCTGGACCAATCGGCAGGCGGGGTTGGGGGTCTCGCCGAGTCAGTTGGCGGATCCCGGCACCAATATCGCGCTGGGCACGGCCTACATCGGGCACATGGCCGAACGGTTCGAAGGCCGCTACCCGCTGGCCACCGCCGCCTACAATGCCGGGCCGGGTCGCATCAAGGGGTGGTTGCCAGAGGTCCCGTTGCCCGGTGATGTCTGGGTCGACACGATCCTGTTCGACGAGACCCGCGCCTATGCGCAGGCGGTGCTCGCGGGCATGGTGACCTACCGCTGGCGGCTGACCGGCGAGCCGCGACGCCTGGGCGAGTTGTTGTCGGTGGTTAGGCCCGGCGATGATCAGGAATGACCCGGAATCACTCGGACTGATTCACTTAATTCATTGATGCCATGGAGTCGGGCCCTTGTCTGTTGCCACCACGCCACCGAGCTTCCTGTTTTTCGACCTGGAGACCACCGGGGCCGACCCGGTCTTTGACCGCCCCCTGCAGTTCGCGGCCATCCGTACCGACATGTCGCTCGAGCCGATCGGCGAGTCGGTGGTCTGGTACGCGCGTCCCCCAGAGGACTGCCTGGCGCACCCGGCGGCGGTAATGACCACCGGCCTGCTGCCGGATGCCCCGGTGCTGGCCGAGGCCGATAGCGAGGCGAATCTGGCCAACCGTATCCATCGGCTGGTGAGCCAACCGAACACCTGCGTGGTGGGGTTCAACAACCTGCGCTTCGATGCCCCGATGTTGCGCTTTCTGTTCTGGCGCAATTTGCTCGACCCCTATCGTCACGAATGGGCCGATGGCAACAGCCGTTTCGATGTCCTGGACGCGGCACGCGCCTATCGCCTGCTGGCACCCGATGCGCTCAATTGGCCGGTCGGTAGTGACGGTCGGCCGACGCTGCGGCTGTCCGAGCTGTCGGCGGCCAACGGGCTGACGCACGAGAACGCCCACGACGCGCTCAGTGATGTCGAGGCCACCATCGACCTGGCACGGGCCCTGCGCGATGCCGACCCGGCGCTGTGGGAGCGTCTGCTCGCGGCAAGGGACAAGCGCGAGGTGGCGCGGGTGGTCGATCAGCCCGATCACGGCGCCTTCCTGCACGTCTCGCCACGTCTGCCGGCGCGGGTGGCTTCGGCATCGATTTTCTCCTCCTTCGGTCAGGTCGACAACAACCGCAATCGGCGCGAATGCTGGGACCTTCGCTTCGACCCGCTGCCCTGGCTGGATCTGGATGCCGAGCAGTGGGCCGAGCGTCGCTTCCTGAAGAACCCGCCAATCGATGCCGAACGCGACTGGGACGATCTGCGCCTGCCGATCAAGTCGATTCACCTCAACCGGGTGCCGGTCGTCCTGTCGGCCGAGACGCTCGAGCGCGACGGGGTGGCCCAGCGCATGGTGATCGATCGCAGGCGGATCGACGAGCATGCCGAGTCTTTCCGGAGTCACTTCGATGCCCTGCGCGAACGCCTGTTGGGGGCGTTGGCGCAGACCGAGGGCGAGTTCCCACCCCGGCCGGCCGAACAGTCGCTTTACGCGGGCTTCGTGCCCAATGCCGACCGGCGCCACCTCGAGGACTGGTGGGGGCGCGCACGGAGCCTGCGGTCGCGGCACGACGCGATCGCTCATGCACGAGACCTGCTTGCCTGGTCGTTCGAGGACCCGCGCCTGCCGGACCTGGTGGAGGGCTTTGTCGCCCGCAATCTGCCCGAGGCGCTGGATGCGGCCACCGCGGAACGATGGAGGAGCCGGCTGGTCGATCAATTGCGACCCGGGCAGCGGGCCGAGCAAGTCGAAGGGGCGGACATCGGCACGGCGCGTGACTTCCCCTCGCTCTTCGCGGAGGTCGAGCGCCTGGCCACCGATGCTCACTGGTCGCCTGAACAGCGCGCGCTGCTCGGTCCATATCGGCGATGGCTCGAGGAACGCGAGCGGGCGGTGGCCAACGGCGCCGGCAGGTGATTCCGAACTTCCCGGACGGCAGCCAAGGGACGGCAATTCAGTCACTTGCACTCAAGTGAACGGGCGGCAGGCCGATAACCGGACAGGGAACACGAGGAATCCAGCATGAGCTTTACGGTCTTTGGTCGCGGGGTCAGCGACGGGGTGACGATCGACGAGGCGACGTCACCCGGCCTGCTGCGCCCGCCGATGATGGTCGAGCCGCCGCCGGCGGTCCGCGAGGACCAGGCCGGTACGCCGTTCGCGCTGGATCGTGAGGCTCGCAGCCCCCGGGGTGACTCGCTGCGTGCCTATCGAGAGGCCGCCGGGCAGGTCAACCGGGAGCCGGCGCCGGTCTCGGTGGCCGAGCAGATCATGTCGCGCCCGGCGCTGACCATTGGCATCAACGACACGGTGGGGCGCGCGCGTGACCTCATGGCCGAGCGTCGCATCGGCCTGTTGCCGGTGATGGGGGAGGACGGGCGCATCGAGGCGGTCATCACCCGGGGGGATATCACGCGCCAGCGGATTCGTTACTCGGATCTGGCCAAGATGCCGGTCGGGGCGATCGCCCGCTTCGAGGTGTTGACGGCCGGCCCCCAGACCAACGTCCGCGAACTGGCCCGCGTGCTGCTTGAACAGGACATTCGTGGCATGCCGATCGTCGACCAGGCCGAAGACCCGCCCCGGGTCATCGGCGTGGTGACGCGTAGCGACATCCTGCGTACCTTGATCAACTACGCGCCGCTCGAACTCTGGCTCTAGTACCGTTCCGGTAGGGGTTCAGATGGCCGGCGTCGTGCCTTGGCGTTGCGCCAGTGCACAACTGTCGCTGTAGGCATCGCGCATCAGGTTGAAGCAGGTGGCCAGGAACAGACTCTGCAGTTCCACGAACTCATCAAAGGATTCCCGCTCGGCCTGTTGGCCACCTTCGGCGCTGGTGAGCAGCGTGTCGGCGGACTTGTGCATCTGCACGTGCAGTTGGTGGACCTTGTTGAATTCGCCCTGACGTCCCGGCGGGGCGCCGTGGCTTTCCAGAAAGCGGCCGAAACGGCATTCATGCTCGCTCAGTGCCGGCCGCGGCGTGCCATACAACAGCACCGCCATGATTCGTGAGTACCAGTCGAAATGCCAGTAGGTGACTTCCTCGAAGCCGTCGATGAAGGCCTGGTAGTCGAACGGTTCCGGCAGGTTCGGGGACGATGCACTCATGAGTGATTTCACTTGCGGTGTGGGGCGTGGGGTCAGTTTAGGGAAGGGCTGCACGAATAGCCAACGCCTCTGCGGGTCGCCAGGCGTCCAGATGCAAGGCGCAGTGCGCCGCCCAATGGCCGTCGCCATTGGCAAGCGCTGCAACACCGCAGATGGGCGCCTGGCGGCCCGCCCGAAGGGGCTTGCCGGCTTGCCCGCCCTCGGTGTTGCCGATTCTCGCCGGGCAATGAGCCCGACTTCGAATCGGCGCCTTGATGGCGAACAAGCCGGTAAGCCAGAGGCATTGGCTATTCGTGCAGACCTTCCCTAAGCGATTTCATTTCGCCCTGACAGGCTGATTCGAACATTCGGCCATGACGACTTGATGTCGCCAGGGCGGTATCGAATGCGGACTAGCCGTCCAGCAGCCCGGCCAGATAATGCAGATCGACCACGCCGTTGTCGGGGGCGGGGCCGGCAAGCGTTTCGGCGGGGGCGCCCGGTTCGCCCAACTGCGAAAGCACGGCAATCGCCCCGTCGAAATCGTCCCCGGCGGTGTAGTCGTTGATCGTGACCAGTACCGGGATGTTGGCGGCGCAGGCCGAGCGCACCCCGTTGGCCGAGTCCTCGAGGGCGATGGTCTCACCGGGAGCGAGGTTCATCTTCTCGAGTGTCCAGGTGTAGATGTCCGGCGCGGGCTTTTTCTTTGGCACGATGTCGCCGGCGGCGATCACCTCGAACCAGTCAGGGCTGTCATCGCCCAGCGTGGCGCGCAACAGGCCGGTCACGTTCTCCGGGGTGGTGGTCGTGGTGATGGCCAGGCGCATGCCGGCATCACGGGCCTCGTCGATCAGTCGCTTTACCCCGGGGCGCAGCGGGATCTCGCCACGCTGCAAGAGCTCGAGGTAATGCGCCGTCTTGGCCTTGTGCAGCCCGGCGATCCAGCCCGCGAGGTCATCGACGGCGGGCAGCGTGGGGGCGTGGGTGTCGATGAAGTGCCGGATGCGCTCCTTACCGCCGGTGACGGTCAAGAGCTCGCCGTAGGTGGGAATGTCCCAGTGCCAGTCCAGCCCGGCCTCGCGGAAGGCGAGGTTGAAGGCGACGCGGTGGCCGTCGCGTTCGGTGTCGGCCAGGGTGCCGTCGACGTCGAAAAGGATCGCTTGCAGCATGCGGGGTCCGTGCGTTTGTGGTTACCATTGGGCCCGTCCGTCGGCAGACGGGTCGAGAATCGAAACGAACGAGAGTCTACTCAATGCGCAAACGACCGGCCAGTTCCGGTGCCCGCTGGATTGCGGGTGGCTGGCAGCTTTTGAAGACCCGCCCGGGTCTCGTGATCGGCAGCGTGCTGCTGATGTACCTGTTGGTGTTCCTGACCAGTTTCGTGCCGTTGATCGGCATGGGGGCCGGCTATTTGATCGCACCGATCCTCGGCGGTGGCGTGATCGTGATCTTTGCCCGCATCGCCGAGATCCTCGAGCGGGCCGAAGAGGAGCCGCTGGCCCGCGAGCAGCCGATCGGTTTCGATCTGCTGTTCTCGCAGTTCTCCGGGCGGGCGCCGTGGCGCCCCTTGCTGGGGCTGGGTGGCGTGACGATCCTGGTGAACCTCGCCATCCTGCTTCTGCTGGCGGCTTTTCTCACCGCGGCAATGCCGGAGGGTGGCATGGCCGCCCTGAACGACCCCGAGACCACCGACAGCGAACGCCTGTCGCAATTGCTGCCCATCCTGACCTCGGGGTCGGCCATGGGCATCTGGCTAGCGGTCATCGTGATCTACGTGCTCTATCTCTCGGCGATGCTGTTCGCCATCCCGCGGGTGGTGCTCGCCCAGGCGAGTCTGACCGCGGCGCTGGTGACCAGCTTTCGCGCCGTCTGGATCAACTGGTTGCCGATGCTGATTTTCGGCCTGATCTGGCTTGCCCTGTTCATGACCATACCCCTGACCGCGGGGTTGAGCGCGATCCTGCTGGTGCCCTGGGCATGGGCGGCACTGTATGCCGCCTACGTCTCCATCTTTCCGGCCGAGGAGCCGCACGTCGAGGTGGACTGAGGTTGCGCGGGCCGCGCCGGGCCCGTCCAGCTGATCTTCAGGCAAACAAAAAAGGCAGCGTGCCAGCACGCTGCCTTTTTTCTTGGTCGTTCCGGACCGCGTCCGGATCGCCGCGCTCGATCAGTGCTCGTGACCGCCCGGGCCATGGACGTGACCGTGCTCGATCTCCTCCTCGGAGGCCGGACGCACGTCCTTGATCTCGACGTCGAAGTGCAGGGTCTCGCCGGCGAGCTCGTGGTTGCCGTCGAGGGTGATCTCGTCGCCGTTGACGTCCTTGATGGTCACCACGGTGACGCCGCCTTCGGTCTGGGCCTGGAAGCGCATGCCCGGCTCGATCTCGTCGACGCCCTGGAACATGGAGCGCGGCACGGTCTGGATCATTTCCTCGTTGCGCTCGCCATAGGCATCGGCAGGCTCGATCGAGACGGACAGGGTGTCACCGACCGCCTTGTCGTCCAGCGCCTTCTCCAGGCCCGGGATGATGTTCTGGTGGCCGTGCAGGTAGGCCAGCGGGCCGGTCTGCTCGGAGCTGTCCATGACTTCTCCGGCATCGTTTTTCAGGGTGTAGTCGATGGAAACGACGTGGTCGTTTTGAACTTGCATTGATTTGCCTCGCGTGGACGGCTGTGAATGTCGGGGGTGCTCCCGAATCCTTCTGCGACGTCAGGATCGATGAGAGGTTCCCCGGACGCGCGGGCTGGCGCCCTAGCGCGTGCTGAGGTGATAGAAGTGGTTAGTGGCGGCGACGAAGCCCGATGGGCTGCCGCAGTCGAAACGCCGTCCCTTGAACCGATACGCGATCACCTTGCCTTGTTCAGCCTGCTCGCGCAAGGCGTCGGTGATCTGTATCTCGCCGCCGGTCCCCGGCGGCGTGTCACGCAGGATGTCGAAGATGTCCGGGGTCAGGATGTAGCGGCCGATGATGGCGAGATTGCCCGGCGCATCCTCCGCGCTGGGCTTTTCCACCATGTCGGTGACTTGGATGACGTCGTCGTCGATCGGGGTGCCGCCGATGATGCCGTACTTGTGGATGTCCTGTTCGGGGACCTCTTCGACGGCGATCACCGAGCACTGGTGGCGCTCGTAGATGGTGGCCATCTGCGCCATGATTCCGATCGGCGAGCCGACACACAGGTCGTCGGCCAGGACCACCCCGAACGGTTCATGGCCGATCAGACGCTCGCCGGTCAGGATCGCGTGCCCCAGGCCGAGCATTTCCAGCTGGCGGGTGTAGGAGAAGGTGCAGTTGTCGATCAGGCGGTCGATCGAGGCGAGCAGAGACTCCTTCTTGGTGCCGCGGATCTGATGCTCGAGTTCGTAGTTGACGTCGAAATGATCCTCCAGCGCCCGCTTGCCGCGCCCGGTCACCATGGCCATCTGGGTCATGCCGGCCTCAAAGGCCTCCTCGACACCGTACTGGATCAGCGGGCGGTCGAGGATCGGCAGCATTTCCTTGGGCATAACCTTGGTGGCGGGCAGGAACCGGGTGCCATACCCGGCGGCAGGAAACAGGCACTTGTCGATCATCGTCAGTCCTCTGATTTGAAGTTTGTTTGTTCGGGGCGGCTACGGGCCACCGTGTTTCGGGCCTTCAAGTGCCGCCGGCGCTTGATGCTGTGCCACCAGGCGGCCAGGAAGGCGAGCGTCGAAGCGGCCGCGATCAACAGGTGCCAGCCGCGATCGGCCGCCACGGCCCAGGCATCGGTGGCCGAGATCAGCAGGTAAAACAGGGCGACCAACGCCGCCCAGATCATGGTCTTGTAATGCCCGAGCCACAGGCCGGGTAAAACGACGATCGCCGGCAGCAGCATCAGAACGGTGGTCAGGCCCGTCGGGCGGATCTCGGCGCGACCCGCGAACCACAGACCGAGATACCCCGCGATCACGGCGAGCAGCCCGAGCACCATTACCCGCACTGGCCAGATCGGCAATCCTTCGCTGGTGTGACCGGCAAACATCAGATCAGTTGCATGGCAATCGTGGCGACCCGGGCGCCCAGCGCCCGAGTGAGTTCGCGCTCGTCGCGACTGAGCCGGGGATGGTCGTTGGCGGTATGGCTGGCACCGTAGGGGGTGCCGCCGGTCTGGGTGTGCGCCAGTTCCGGCTGCTGGTAGGGAATGCCGGTAATCAGCATGCCGTGGTGGATCAGCGGCACGATCATCGACAGCAGGGTGGTTTCCTGGCCACCGTGCATCGACCCCGTGGAGGTGAACACGCCGGCCGGCCGACCGGCCAGCTCGCCGCGGAACCACAGCCCGCTGGTGTCCTCGAGAAAGCGCTTGACCGCCGAGGCCATGCCGCCGAAATAGGTCGGACTGCCCAGGAGCAGCCCGCGGCATTCGCGCAGATCCTCGAGGCTCACCTCGGGGTCGCCGTCGGTCGGTTGGTGGCCATCGGGGCAGGGGATGCGTCGCAGTCGGGCCTGGGCGCCCTCGACCTGTTCGACACCGCGAGCGGCCTGGCGGGCGAGCGATTCGGTGTTGCCGGTACGGCTGTAGTAGAGAATCAGGATGTCCACGGGAATTTCCGGCAGGGGTGGTAACGCGATTGCGCCTCGCGCCAGTCTAGCAATAACCTCCACGGGGAGGGAGCCGCGGTCGGTTCTCGGCGCGCCGAGCCGATTGGTCATGACGTCAGTGCTGGTGCCATCGAGCCAAGATGTATTGACAAATCCGCGATCCGGTTTGATTGTTAGCCCACTATCTGTCTTGCTGCATCTGTGCGCAGGACACGGTGACATCGAGAGGATACGGCGATGACTGCAAGCCAAGTGACAAGCCTTCGAATGGGACACATGGAGCATCAACCGATGAACGCCGCGCGTTCGGTCACCGGTCGACTGATCGCGCTGGGCGGAGCACTGGTAGTGGCCGTCGGGTTGGCGTTTGCGCCCACCGGTCATGCGCAGGAGCTCGAGGGCTTCTGGGACGATCCGTTCAAGGACTTGCAGGCCGACGTCGAGCAGGCCCGCGACGAGGGCAAGGCCGGGGTGTTTGCCTTCTTCGAAATGGACGAGTGCCCCTTCTGCCATCGGATGAAGACCCAGGTGTTTACCGACCCCGAGGTGCAGGAGTACATCACGGAGCACTTCGTCACGGTCAGCATCGACATCGAGGGTGACGTGATGATGACCGCCCCCGACGGCGAGCAGATGAAGGAGAAGGATTTTGCCTTCAAGAAATACCGTGTACGCGCCACGCCTGTGATGATCTTCTTCGACACCGAAGGCGAGCCGGCGCTGCGCTATACCGGCCCAACCCAATCGCCCGAGGAATTCCGGCAATTGATGGCGTTCTTCGCCTCCGGTACCTACAAGGAGCCGGGCATGAACTTCTTTAAGTACAAGAAGCAGCAGTGACCGTCTGCGCCGCGCAGGGCGGCGTGGCGATCCGGCAGGGAGGCAACGAGCATGGTGGAACGGCGACTTTTCGGCGCGAGCCGGTCGGCTGGTCGGGCGCGGTTGACCGGCCTGGGGCCAATAGTGGCATGCCTGTTCGTCGGCGCGTCGCTTGCGCCGGCGGGGGCGGCGGATAATCTGCCGCCGCCCCCGTCGGTTGGTGAAGAGGGGCGGATCAACGCCGAGGCACTGCCGGAAGCCCTGACGTTCGAGCAGGTGCTGGCCCTGCCGTTGGACAACCAGTACGGCGTGGTGGCGGCGCGGGCACGTTATGAACGTCGGCGCGCCGAACAGCAGATGATCCGCTCGTCCAATCGACCGCAGGTGATGGTCGATGGACGACTGCGCTACGTCGAACCGGGGGATCTCGCGGTCGAGAACGACCAGCACGACGACCACCGGGCGGGGCTCTCCCTGCGGCAGAAGTTGTTCGACTTCGGTCGGCAGCAGGACCGCGAGGATGCTGCTGAGGCCCGCCTGGTCGGCGAACGGCTTTCCCTGATGGATGAACAGAAACGCCAGCGCCTGGCACTGCTACGGGCCTACTTCGATGTCCTGCTCGCCGACCAGCGCTACCAGGCACTCAACGAGCGCATGGCGATCCTGTTCATTCGCTACGACCGGGCCCGCGACCGGCGCGAGCTGGGCCAGACATCCGACTACGACATCGCGGTGTTCGAGCGCGATTACCAGGAGGTGATGCTCCAGCGCGCCCGGGCGGATGCCGACCGGCGGCTGACCCGCCGCCACCTGGCCGAGATTGCCGGCCGCCCGGGGCAGTTGCCACGCGAGCTTGAAGCGCCGTCGCTGGGGACGCTGTTCGAACGTGACGTGCCGGCGGTGGGCGACCTGATCGAGACGGCCCTCGACGAAGACCTGGCGCTCAATGCGTTGCGCCGCCAGCATGACGGCAGCAAATCGGACCTGGCCGCGGCGCGCGCGGGCAACCTGCCCAGCGTTCACGGCGAGATCAACGCGGACCACTACACCCGCGAAGGGGCCACCCGCGACCCGTTCCGCGCCGGCGTCTACCTGGAATTCCCGCTGTTCCGTGGTGGTGCCCGCAACGCCGAGATCGCCGCCGCGCAGGCCGAGCGCATGGACGTGGTCGCCCGCATGGCCGAGCGCGAGGCCGACATTCGCCGTTACGCGACCGAACTCGTGGAGATGATCCGCGTGCACCAGTCGATTGGACAGCAGCGCATCGATGCGTTGGACACCTACGCCGAGCTCAATTTCATGCGTAACCAGACCCTTTACCAGATGGAAAAGGCCGCCGATCTGGGGGATGCCATGGCGGAGATGTCGATGGCCAAGTTCGAACGCATGCAGACCACCTACGCTCTGGCCATGCGCTGGGCCGAGCTTGCCTTGTTGACCAATCAACCGCTGGACGCGGTATTGATGGGCGAATCCGGGGACAACCTCGAGGAAGCCGACGGCGAGATCACCACGGAGGAAGCATCATGAAACATATCGATTCGGGGTGGGCGCGTCGTCTCACCGTGCCCGTGGCCCTGTTGGCCATCGGTCTGGGAGGGCCGGTCTGGGCCGTCGAGGTCGAGGGGCAGCTGAATTTCGCCGACCGGGTGGCGCTGTCGACGCCGGTTGCCGGGGTGGTGGAATCGGTGCCGGTTCGTGCCGGCGAACGGGTCGAGGCAGGCGCATTGCTGTTGGCGTTGGATGCCACGCCGTTCGATCAGCGCCACCGCATGGCCGCCGCACAGATCGAGGGGTTGAGCCTGGCCGCCGACGAGGCGGCCCTGGACGCCGAGCGTGTGCAGGCGCTTTATGATCGGACGGTCGGATCGGATTCCGAGCGCGCCCTGGCGGTGATTGCCCGTGAGCAGGCCGAGGGCGAGCGCGACCGGGTGCGCGCGCAGGCCGCACTCCGGGCCTGGGAGCGTGACCAGGCCCGCCTAGAGGCGCCGTTCGACGCGCAGATCCTGTCAGTGGACGCCGCGGTAGGCGAGGTGGTCTCGCCGCAATTGACGCCGCCGACCCTGATCGAGATCGCGCGGGCCGACCAGTTGCTGGCCACGGCACGCGTAAGCGCCGACCAGCTGGGTTCGCTGGCGCTGGGCGATGAGGTCACGGTAGTCCGGGGCGATGAACGTCGGACCGGATCGGTCGACGCCATTCGCGTGCGTAGCGATGGCGACGGGCCGGTGCAGTACGAGTTGGGGGTACGTGTGGAACGGGGTGACGGCTGGCGGGCCGGCCAGTCGGTCACGCTGGAGCTGCCCGACGACTGAACCCCAATGGTGGTTGGACGATTAAAGAGACGGGGCGGGATGAATCATCCCGCCCCGTTTCGTTTGCTGTCGGCGTTGGTCACTCAGGCTAGTTGCGCATCCAGCCAGTCGAACAGGCCGTCGGCGGCGATGTCCTCGTTGGCCTCGGCATCGCGGCGGCGCACTTCGAGCTGACCGGCGGCGAGCCCCCGTGGGCTGACCACCACGCGCAACGGGATGCCGATCAGTTCCCAGTCGGCAAAGGCCGCGCCGGGACGCATGCCGCGGTCGTCGAGGATGGTCTCGATGCCGCGTGCGCGCAGATCCGCGTAGATGGACTCCGCTCGTTCCATCACGCTGGCATCCTTGTTGGCACCGATGGGCACGATGACGACCGTGAAGGGCGCGATCGGCTGGGGCCAGCGGATGCCGCGCTCATCGAAGTTCTGCTCGATCGCGGCGGCGACGATGCGCGAAACCCCGATGCCGTAGCAGCCCATCAGCGGGGTGATCGGCTTGCCGTCCTCGCCCAGCACCTCGCAGTTCATCGCCCGGCTGTACTTGTCGCCGAGCTGGAAGACGTGACCCACCTCGATGCCGCGGCAGATATCGAGCTTGCCTTGGTTGTCCGGAGCCGGGTCGCCGGCAACCGCGTCACGCAGGTCGGCGGTCTCCGGCTCGGGCAGGTCGCGCGCCCAGTTCACGCCGGTGAGGTGATAGCCGTTCTTGTTCGCCCCGCAGGCGAAATCGCTCAGGGCGGCCGCGGCGTGGTCGGCGATCACCGGGATGTCGAGACCGACCGGGCCGATCGAACCCACCGCGGCACCGGTCAGCTTGGGCGCCTCGGCCTCGTCGACGAAGGTCAGCGGCTCGGCGATGGCCGGGTGCTTGGTCGCCTTGATCTCGTTGAGGGAGTGGTCGCCGCGCAGGACCAGCGCGACTGCCGTTGACTCGGTGCCGGTGACCAGCAGGGTCTTGACCGTGCGCGAGGCCGGCAGGGTGAGTGCGCTTGTCACGTCCTCGATGGTTCGCGCACCCGGCGTGGCCACCTCGGTCATGGTCTCGGCCGGCTCCGGGCGCGGCTGCTTGGCCGGGAAGGTCGGGGCCATCTCGACGTTCGCGGCGTAGTCGCCATCCACCGCGTAGGCGATGGCATCCTCGCCGGAGTCGGCCAGCACGTGGAACTCGTGCGAGGCATTGCCGCCGATCGAGCCGGTATCCGCGACCACCGCGCGCCAGGCAAGTCCCAGGCGATCGAGAATGCGGCTGTAGGCGGTGTACATCAGCTGGTAGGTCTGCTCCAGCGACTCGGCATCGGCGTGGAAGGAGTAGGCATCCTTCATGACGAACTCCCGGGCACGCATGACGCCGAAACGCGGGCGAATCTCGTCGCGGAATTTCGTTTGGATCTGGTAGAAGTTGACCGGCAGCTGGCGGTAGCTCTTGAGCTCGCGGCGGGCGTAGTCGGTGATCACTTCCTCGTGGGTCGGTCCGAAGCAGAAATCCCGCCCGTGCCGGTCGGTCAGGCGGAGTAGTTCGGGACCGTACTGCTGCCAGCGGCCCGATTCCTCCCACAGCTCGGCCGGTTGCACCGCCGGCATCAGCAGCTCCAGCGCCCCGGCGGCATCCATTTCCTCGCGCACGATCGTCTCGACGCGGCGCAGCACCTTCAGACCCAGCGGCGACCAGGTGTATAGCCCCGAGGCCAGCTTTTTGAGCATGCCGGCACGCAGCATCAGCTGGTGGCTGACGATCTCCGCTTCGGCCGGGGTTTCCTTCATGGTGTTGATGGCGAAGTGGCTGGCGCGCATGGGGGTCTCGTTCGTGTTGGAAAGCGGGGAGGCCGGTGTGTTGTGTCAATGTCACCGGTTCATGGCAGGCCGGGATTGTACCGAGCCGGGCGCCGGGGCGTCGAGAGAATCAAGCACAAGGGATCTGGGAACGAGAACGGCCGCTCGCGGCGGCCGTTACCTGTGACGATCGGCAGGGAATTATTCCTCGGCGGCGCTGCAAGCCTCTTCGATGATTGCATCGAGTCGCTCGAGTCGCTCGGTACGTTGCGCTTCGCTCATCGGCTGATACTTGCCGTCTTCGTCCTGGACCATCAGTCGGTTGCCGCTGTTGGCCACCGCCTCGCGCTGTTCCCGCGCCTGACGGCAGGTCTCCCGCGCCTTTTCCCGATCGACCACCTTGACCTCGGTGGCCGGGTCGCTGGCCTTGTCGCCGTCCACTACCGGCGTCTCTTCGTCCTTGGTTTCGTTCGCCGACGCGCTGGGGGCAGGGTCCGCGCCGCCTGCCTCGAGGGCCTGGGAGGGGCGATCCTTGGGCGGAGTCTGCGAGAACTGCACATTGCCATGCTCGTCGACGGACTTGTAGATCGTGGACGCCTCGCTGGGACTAGGCGTAACGGCCAGCATGACGGCGACGGCCAGGGCAACCGTCAACGTGACGATGGCGCGACCGACCCTTTTGCCCTGGTGGGCCGGGGGAGTGGGATGTGCTGCGATTCCTTGCATGATGTCGGGTCCCGATGTGATGAACGATCCAGTGACGAGTCTGCCCCTGCGCGAACAGGCGCATTGCCTGTTGGAGCATAAACCGCCTGATCGGCCCTGAAAAGCCCTCGACGAGGCGTTTGTGTGGTGCTTGCTGCGCGCGGGTGTTGGTCGCAAAGCACAAGGTGGCTTGATACACTCTCTGCTCAGTTTATCGCGCCCCTTTATCGTTTACCGGAACAGAGACTGAACCAATGGCCGATCGTCGCCTCAAGGTTTTCAATACCGTTGCCCGCCTGCTGAGCTTTACCAAGGCAGCCGAGGCGCTGCACATGACGCAGCCGGCGGTGACGTTTCAGGTTCGCCAGCTCGAAGAGCATTTCGACACCCGCCTGTTCGACCGAACGCACAACCGCGTGACGCTAACCGACGTCGGGCACACGGTCTACGAGATCTCCGAACGGATATTCGAGCTCTATGACGAGATGGACCGACGGGTCAAGGAGATGACCGGGGAGATCGGCGGGGCGCTCAATATCGGTGCGAGCATGACGGTGGCCGAGAACATGCTGCCCGCGTTGCTGGGCAATTTCCGCCAGGAGCATCCCGATCTGTCCGTGCGCCTGAAGGTGGGCAACACCGAATCGGTGGTCTCGATGGTCGAGCACAACGTGGTCGATCTGGCCCTGGTCGAGGGCAGTGTCACCAACAAGAATTTGCTGGTCGAAACCTGTCGCCGCGACGAGCTGGTGGTAATCATGCCGCCGGAGCACGAACTCGCCGGGTACGGTGATGAGGGCGTGCCGGTGGAGAAACTGGCCAAATACCCGTTCATCTGCCGCGAAGAAGGCTCGGGCACCCGCGAGGTGGTCCTCTCCTACATGGACGAGCAGGGTCAGGCCGAGGGTTGGGACGTCTGCATGGAGTTGGGCAGCCCCGAGGCGATCAAGGGCGCCGTCGAGGCCGGCATGGGCCTGTCCATCATGTCCTCCGCGGGCATCAGTAAGGAACTCAAGCTTGGCTTGTTGACGGCCGTGCCACTCAAGCCGCGGCTGTACCGTGACTTCTCCTTCGTGCGTCAGCGTCACAAGTTCCGCCTGCCGGCGATGGAGCAGTTGCTGGAATTCTCTCGCCATTACTGCCGTGAAAGCACGCCGATGCACGACCTGGAAGTGATTCAGCACACGGCCAACGGCGAAGAGGCCTGATTCGGCGGGCTTCTCTCCATTCAGCCGCATCGTGAAAACGCCCGGAGGGTCGCCTCCGGGCGTTTTTTGTTGTGTGAGTCCCCGGGGAGGGGCGGGGTATCCGGGGGGGGGCGCTGCCCGAGAAACGGGGATGAGCGCGCTGTTAGATGAGGCATGAACAGAGGGCGTGATGGAGCAATGCGGCTTAAGCCGTTCGCTCTCGCCTTGCTGGGCCAAGTAGATCGGTCCATTGCCTGTGGTGTCATCTGTATTTTGCACACACGAAAAAACCCGGCGCGGGCGGACCCGGCCGGGCTGGATGGCATCGCCCCGAAGGGCGATCAACCGGACGGGGCTTAGAAGCCGCCGCTGGCGCCTGCCTCCATCATCTTCCAGATGGTGTCGCGAACGTGCATGGCGTCTTTCTTGAATTCCGGATCCATTTCCTTGCCGCCGTGAACAAACATGTCCATGTTCAGGCTGTAGAGATGGAAGCGGCCCTCTTCGTCTTCGACCACGCTGATGCGGCACGGCAGGTAGGCCGAGAAGTACGGGCTGAAGTTGACGGCCTTGCGGGCGATCTGCGGGCTGCAGTACTGGTAGATCATCAGGTAGCGCTGTTCTTCGCCCGTCTCGAGCTCGATCTGCTTGGACAGCGGCATCTCCCCAACATTCGCCAAGCCACTGCCGACGGCGGCCGACTCGATGCTGGTCTTGATGTCGTCCGGACCCAGGCCCTCGTCGACCTCCATATGCCAGACGGTGGCCGCGCCCAGGTCACCCTCGCTTTCGACGAACTTGTCGTACATCTCGCTGTAGATGTCCATCGCCTTCGGATCGAGGTTGTCCTTGACGGACATGAAGCCGCAGCCGGACAGCGTCAGGATGGCGGCGCCGAGGATCGATACCTTGAGAAAATTGTGCATGTGAGACTCTCCCTGTGTGCTTTTTCGTCTTGAAGCCAAATGGCTTCGACGGAATCGATTATCTGCGCATTAGAACATGCTTACAAACTTGATTAATTTACTCCTGATAAAGGGGCTTAATTTGGCTATCCAGCCCTGTCATGTCGCGGTTTGATGGAGCGAAAAGCGCCCGCAATGGCACGGGCGACGGGTCTTTTTCGGCCGATTTGTGGCCTTTTCGAGGCTTTCTTAGAGCACCTCGGCGGCAAACTCGGCCAGACGCGAGCGTTCGCCACGGGTCAGCGTCACATGCGCCCCATGAGGCCATCCGCGGAAGCGGTCGACCACGAAGGTCAACCCCGAGCTGGTCTCGGTGAGATAGGGGGTGTCGATCTGGGCGATGTTGCCCAGGCAGACCATCTTGGTGCCCGGTCCGGCGCGCGTGATCAGGGTGCGCATTTGCTTGGCGGTGAGGTTCTGTGCCTCGTCGATGATGACGAACTTGTTCTGGAATGTCCGGCCGCGCATGAAGTTGAGCGAGCGGATCTTGATGCGCGACTGCAGCAGGTCATTGGTGGCCGCGCGTTCCCAGGAGCCCCCACCACCATCGGTCTTGGCGAGCACCTCGAGGTTGTCCATCAACGCGCCCATCCACGGCGTCATCTTCTCCTCCTCGGTGCCGGGCAGAAAGCCGATGTCCTCGCCGACCGGGATGGTCACGCGGGTCATCACGATCTCGCTGAACAGCTTCTGTTCCAGTACCTGGGTCAGGGCGGCAGCCAGCGTCAGCAGGGTCTTGCCGGTGCCGGCCTGGCCGAGCAGGCTGACGAAATCGACTTCGGGGTCCATCAGGGCGTTGAGGGCGAAGCTCTGTTCCGGATTGCGGGCGGTGATGCCCCAGACCGAGTGTCGCTCCTGCTGGTAATTGGTGACGCTCTCCAGCACGGCGGTGCCGTCGGCCTCGACCTCGCGCACCACGGCGGTGAACGGCGAGGGTGCCTCCAGTCGCAGGTAGAGGTTCGGGTACCACTCCGCGGTGTCGGCACCGTGGATGCGATAGAAGACGCGGCCCTCGTCCTGCCAGGATTCGAGCGCCTCGCCATGCGCCTCCCAGAAGTCCGGCCCGAGGCTCTCGTGGCCGGTATGCAATAGCGAAACGTCATCGAGGACCTGGTCGTTGTGGTAGTCCTCGGCCTTCAACCCGACGGCAGTCGCCTTGATACGGAGGTTGATGTCCTTGGAGACCAGAATCACCTCGCGGTCGGTGACTCGCTCCTGCAGGGCCAGCGTGATGCCGAGGATTTGATTGTCAGCACGGCTGCCCGGCAGGCTCACGGGCAGGTCGTTGCTCTCCTCGCGCGTCTGCAGGAAAAGCCGCCCGGTCGGTTTCAATGTGCTTTCCGACTGCGCGTGCAGGGCGGTGTGGATGGGCAAGCCATCGTTGATCGTGGCGATGTCGACGTCGGTGAGCATGTCGTCGAGGAACCGACTGACCTGCCGGACGTTACGGGCCGTCTCGGACTGGCCCTTCTTGCCGGCGTCGAGCTCCTCGAGCACGATCATCGGCAGGTAGATGTCGTGCTCCATGAAGCGGTAAAGTGCGGTGGGGTCGTGCATCAGCACGTTGGTGTCGAGGATGAACAGGCAGCGGTTCTTGCGGGTGGTGTTGATCATCGCGTGGGTCTTGCTCCCTGCTGGTGGTTAAAGGCGGGCTGTCGGCCTTCTTAAAGGGCCTTGACCGCGTCGAGTACCGCCTCGACGTGGCCCGGCACCTTGACCTTGCGCCAAGCCTGTCGGATCACGCCGTCGGCGTCGATGAGAAAGGTGCTGCGCTCGATACCCTCGAAGCGCTTGCCGAACATGTTCTTCATGCGCAGGACGTTGAAGGCCTGGCTGACCGAGCGGTCTGTATCGGCGATCAACGGGAAGTCGATGCCCTGCTTGTAGCAGAACTTGCGATGGCTGGTCGCGTCGTCGTTCGACACGCCGACGACCCGGGCGCCGGCCGCCGTGAAGGCGGGCAGGGCCGCCTGGAAGTCCCGTGCCTCGGTGGTGCAACCGGGCGTGTTGTCGCGCGGGTAGAAATAGAGTACCAGCGGGGTGCCGCGAAAGTCCGCCAATCCCAGCGTTTCGCCGTCGGTGGTCTGGCCGGTGAAGTCCGGGGCGGGTTGGTCCGGGCGCGGTTCGGGGGAGGGCGTGGCGCTGCTCTGGCTACTCATTGGGCTCGATGGAACTCCTCGGTTATGACGATGGGATGAAACCGGCTATCCGGCGGTTGGTTCCTGTGATCAATATAGCAGTCGTCCGACGGCCCGTGCGGGCTGTGACGATGCGGCGTGGAGCCACCATTGCCCCGGCTTGTCACTGGCGGATAACTGCCGGTACTATGCGAGTTTGGCCCCGCCCTTTAGAGGACCTCCCGCAAGGCTCTCAACGGGGCAGGACGGCCGCGATCCACTGATCCGTAGGCGACTACAAACACGCGAGGCGACATGGCGGCGAAAACGATTACCGGCAGCATGGTGGCCCTGGTCACCCCATTGCACGAAGACGGCGCAGTGGATTATGTCGGTCTCAAACGCCTGATCGAGTGGCACGTTGCCGCCGGGACCCACGCGATCGTCGCGGTTGGCACCACGGGCGAGTCGGCGACCCTCGACTACGAGGAGCACATCGCCGTGATCCGTGCCACGGTGGACCTCACCGCCGGCCGCGTGCCGGTGATTGCCGGCACCGGCGCGAACTCCACCCGCGAGGCGCTCGCCCTTGCGCGTGGTGCGCGATCCGCCGGTGCCGACGCGCATCTGTCGGTCACCCCGTACTACAACAAGCCCACCCAGGAAGGCCTCAAGCAGCACTTCCGAGCGATCGCCGACGCGGTCGATCTGCCGATGATTCTCTATAACGTCCCCGGCCGCACGGCAGTGGACATGGCGCCGGACACGACCTTGTCGCTGGCCGAGCACCGGAATATCGTCGGCATCAAGGAGGCTACCGGCTCGATCGAGCGCATGCGCGACATCATCCAGCGTGGTCCGGACGACTTCGCCGTTTACAGTGGCGAGGACAATCTGGGGGCGGCCTGTATGCTCGGAGGCGGCCAGGGCAGCATCTCGGTGACCGCCAACGTCGCGCCGGCCTTGATGGCGCAGATGGCCGAGTCCGCACTCGCGGGTGACGAGGGGGCGACCGAGTCGCTGGACGCCCGCCTGGCACCATTGCATCGCGAGCTTTTCTGCCAGACCAATCCGATTCCGGTCAAATGGGCCCTGCACCGCATGGGCCTGATCGGACCGACGTTGCGCCTGCCGCTTACCCCGCTGGATGGCTACTGCCATGCGGGTCTCGAGCAGGCGCTGAACGAGGCGGGCTGCCTCGAGTCCGATTGACCAGACCCGCTCTCATATTTCAGACACCCGACACTCAAACAAGACACTGGAACCGAACAGGCATGCGATACCCCACCCCCTCCCGGATGTTGACCTTCGCCGCACTGGCGGCCACGGGCCTGATTAGCGGTTGCTCCAGCATTCCGTTCATCGGCGGCGACGATGACCGCGAGGCCGACCGTGCCGCGCAACTGGAAGTGCCGCCGGCGTTTTCCGCCCCGGCCGCCGGTGGATCGGTTGCCCTGCCGGAGATCGCCTCGGCCCGGGCCGAGCAGATGTCGCGCAACCAGGATGGTGGCGTCCTGGCAACGGGCACCGACATCCGGGTGGCCGGCGAGCCGGGTAGCCGCTATCTGGTCGTGGGCACCAATCCCGACTCCGTCTGGCCGAAGCTGCAGGGCTTTCTGCGCGACGAGGGTTATTCCATTCGTCGGCTGGAGCCGGGCGTCGGTCTGATCGAGACGGACTGGACTGGCGTGGCCAGCAACGATGGGGGCGGTTTCAACATCATGAGCTTCCTCAAGATCGCCCGGGATACGCTGTTCAAGCCGGACTCTATCGAGAAGGTGCGTCTGCGTATCGAACGGGGCGAGGGCGACAGCGAGACCCTGGTATTCGTCACCGGGCAGAAGCGTGAGCTAACCGGCGACGAGCCGCTGGTTCCGGGTGACGAAAGCACTACCTTCGAGTACAGCAACGCCGTCGATTCCTCGGCCATGACCGCCGAGACCATGTCGCGCCTGGCGGCGTATCTCTCGGGCAACGATGCCGAGGAGGCTCGTGCCCTGGTGGGTCAGAAATTCTCCTCCCGCTCCAAGGTGATCACCGGCGACGAGCCCGAGGATCGCTACATCGAGGTCAGCCAATCCTTCCCGCGAGCCTGGAATCGTGTCGGCCTGGCGCTGGATCGCCTCGGCTTCGATCCGGTCTCGCGCAATCAGGACGAGGGCGAGATCGAGGTCAAGCACAGCTACCCGCAGGGCCTTTACGAAGGCATCGTGATGCGCGGCGTAACCATCGACAAGGACGCCGACATGACCCTGCACCTGACCCTCGAGGTCGAGCCGCGGCGTGATGGCGGTACCGACGTGCGCATCGAGCGGATCAATATCGCCGGCGGCACCCTGCCGCAGGATCGGGCGGTGATCCTCTCCAAGATCAACGCGGAACTCGAGTAATCTCGGCGGGCCCGCCGAGGGCCCGACCGCGATTCACAAAAAAGCCCCGTCTCGCCGAGACGGGGCTTTTTCGGTTGCCGAGACGGTGCGAGGAGTGTGCCGTCGGGCTCAGTGCCGGTTCGTCACCCGCGTTATTGCTGGGTGATCGGTCCGGTTATCGACCCGGCCGATGGATCACGGCCCAGGCCGAGTGGTTGTGGATCGACTCGAAGTTCTCGACGCTGATCGAAAAGCCGTTGATCCCCGGGTAGCCTTCCAGCGCATTGGCGACGTCGCGCACCATGTCCTCGACGAACTTCGGGTTGTCGAAGGCGTACTCGGTGATCCACTTTTCGTCCGGGCGCTTGAGCAGCCCCCACAGCGGGCAGGAGCCTTGGTCTTCCACCGCGGTGATCAGGTCGCGCAACGAAAGGGCCGGATCGCTGATCTCGGTCTCCACCGTGATGTGCGAGCGCTGGTTGTGCGCGCCGTAGGCCGAGATTTCCTTCGAGCAGGGGCAGAGGCTGGTGACGGGGATCACGAGCTTCAGGCCGACGTGTGCCCGGCCGTGTTCGACGCGTCCTATCAGGGTGACGTCGTAATCCATCATCGCCCCCTGGCCACTGACGGGGGCGTCCTTGGCGATGAAGTAGGGGAACGCGAAGTGCGCCTCGCCCGAGTGTGCCTCCAGTCGTTCGATCATGGCCTCGGTCCATTCGGCCAGGCTCTCGACAGAGAGCCGCAGTGGCCCCTCGTTGAGCAGCGCCACGAAGCGCGACATGTGGGTGCCCTTCTTGTCGGCCGGCAGCCCGACGGTCAGCTGGCACTCGGCGACGGTCGAGTGTTCCTGTCCTTGGTCGAGGAACGTCATGGGATGACGAATCGCCTTGATGCCTACCTGGTCGATCGCGATATCACGCGCATCGTGGCTGGACTGGACATCGGGCATGTCGTGGCTGTTCATGGGCAGTTCAAACGCTGTGTGAGTGGGTGGGGGAGTGGCATTTCGGGGCCCGACTCTAGCACGCCGTTGCACGCTTCGCCGGGCGGCGGACGCTCAGGGGCGGAAGGTCACCGCCGAGCGCGCGTTTTCCCAGACCGTGACGGCCGAGACCCGGTAGGCGTCCGTGTCGAAGGTCGTGGCCAGGGCCTGGTGGAAGTAGGCGGCGATGTGTTCGGCGGTGGGATTGACCGAATCGAAGGGTGGCACCTCGTTGAGGTAGGCGTGATCGAGCTCTTTGGCGATCTCGCGGGCGTGGCTCCGGATCACCTTGAAGTCGACCACCATGCCGACATCGTCGAGCCGTTGGCCGGTGACCTCGATCACCACGCGCCAGTTGTGGCCGTGCAGCCGGGCACAGTTGCCGTCGTAGCCATGCAACCGGTGGGCGGCGGCGAACTCGACCTCGGTGGTCAGGGTGTAGCTGCCCCCTGAGGGCAGGGAAGAAGGGGTGCTCATGTGGCGCTCACCTTGTCTTGGGAACCTCTGCATGAATCGATGGTGCCTCTGGCTCGCGGGTTCGTTCGCAATCGAGGCGCCGGGCCGAAGGCGGGCTTGCTGCCCGTCGAGGGCCGGTAACGACGAGTGCGGGCGAACCCGCGAGCCCCGTCAGGGCGGGCCGCCAAGGGCCCATCTCCGGCGTTGCGGCGCTTGCGAATGGCGACGGCCATTCACGGCGCACCGCGCCTTGCATCTGGACCCTTGGCGGTCCCGCAGAGGCACTATCGATTCGTGCAGAGGTTCCCTATAAATGCGGCGATACTAGCGGCGATCGATCCAGAATCAAGCCCGGTGTCGGCAAGGCATTCCTCGCGGCTGCCATGTTCGATGAAGCGGTCCTCGATTCCCAGGCGCAGGCCGGGGCGATCCACGCCGTACTCTGCCAGCGCAAGCAGCAATTCACTGCCCACCCCGCCGATGCGGCTGCCTTCCTCGACGGTCACCACCGCGTCGTGTTCTGCGGCAAGTTCGGCCAGTGGCCCGATCTCCAGCGGCCGGGCCCAGCGCAGGTTGATCAGCGTGGCATCCAGCGCCTCGCTGATCGGGATCAGTCGTTCGACCATCGCGCCGATACCGATCATCAAGACGCGCCGAGGCGCGTTCGCCGCGCTGTGGCGCAGCAGCGTCGGGGCAGTGATACCCTCGGCCAACGGTCGGCCGCCCAGGTGGTCCGGGCATTTATCGCGGGGGTAGCGCACGAGACAGGGGCCGTCGTGTGCCAGGGCCCAGTCGATCGCCGCGTCGAGATCCTGGGCATCGGCCGGGACGGCGATGGCGAGATTCGGCACGCTCATCCCGAGGGCCAGGTCAAAGCTGCCGGCGTGGGTGGGCCCATCTGGTCCTACCAGGCCGGCGCGATCGACCAGGAAGGTGACGGGCAGGTCCTGCAGGGCGATGTCGTGGATCACCTGGTCCCAGGCGCGTTGCAGGAAGGTCGAGTAGATGGCGACCACCGGGCGCATGCCCTCGGTGGCCAGCCCGCCGGCCAGCGTCACGGCGTGCTGCTCGGCGATCCCGACGTCAAAGAGGCGCTCCGGGAAGCGGGCGGCAATCCCCTTGAGCCCGGAGCCCTCGATCATCGCCGGGGTGATCGCGACCACCCGTTCGTCGTTGGCGGCGTGGTGCTCCAGCCGGGCGGCGGCGACCTCGGTCCAGGTCGGCGGGCCGGCGGGCTTGGCCGGCTTGTCAGCCGACGGAGCCATCGCCCGGCTGACACCGTTGCGTCCCACGCCGTGAAAACCGACCGGGTCGCGTTCGGCCGGGACCAGGCCGCGCCCCTTCTGCGTGACGACATGCAGCAGGCGCGGCCCGCGCTGTTCACGTAGGTTGGTAAGGGTGTCGAGCAGGGTGTCAAGATCGTGACCGTCGATCGGGCCGAAATAGCGAAAGCCCAGTTCCTCGAACAGGCTCGAGGTGCCCAGCAGGTGACGCATGCCGTCGCGCAGCCCGGCGCGGGTCGAGCCGAGCAGTTCGCCGAGCGGCCCGGCCTGGGCGAGGATTTCCTCGCCAGAATGGCGAAATCGCTCGATCACCGGATTGCTGCGCAGCCGAGTCAGGTGCTGGTTCAGCGCGCCGACATTCGCCGAGATGCTCATCTCGTTGTCGTTGAGAATGACCAGCAGGTTGGCCTGGCGGTCGCCGGCATGGTTGAGCGCCTCGAAGGCCTGCCCGGCGGTCATGGCGCCATCGCCGATGATCGCCACCGCCTGGCGGTCCTCGCCCTTGCGCTCGGCGGCCAGGGCCATGCCGAGCGCCGCGCTGATCGAGGTGCTCGAGTGACCGGCGCCGAAGGGGTCGTATTCGCTCTCCGCACGCCGGGTGAAGCCGGCCGGGCCGCCGTGCTGGCGAAGTTTGCTCATCCAGTCGCGACGGCCAGTGAGCATCTTGTGCAGGTAGGTCTGGTGGCCGACATCCCAGACCAGCCGGTCGTAGGGGGTGTCGAAGACCCGGTGGAGTGCCAGCGTGAGTTCCACCACGCCAAGATTGGCGGCCAGGTGCCCGCCGGTCGCCTCGACCTGCTCGAGCAGCGCATGGCGCATTTCCTCGGCGAGTGCGGCGAGCGAGCCACGCGAGAGGGCGCGAAGATCGGCCGGCCGCTCGATCAGGTCGAGCAGGTGCGTCTGGCGGGGGGAGAGCGGCATCAGTAGCGCCGCCGGGTGACGAAATCGAGGCAGGCGCTCAGGGCCTGCCCGTCGGCTCCGAGGCTGGCCAGTTCCCATAGCGCGGCATGGGCGTGACGCACGGTATTGTCGAGCTCGCCGCGCGCCCCGTCGAGCCCTGCGACGGTGACGTAGGAGCACTTGTCCGCCGCCGCATCTTTGCCCGGGGTCTTGCCCAGGTCCTCGGCCGAACCGGTGACATCGAGGATATCGTCCTGGATCTGGAAAGCCCGCCCCAGCAGGCGGCCGAAGCGGTCGACCAGACGCAGTTGGCGTTCCGGCAGGCCTGCCCAGCGAGCGCCCATGATCAGCGAGGCGCGGATCAGTGCACCGGTCTTGCGATCGTGCAGGTCGGCCAGTTGGGCGAGGTCCGGGGCGTCGCCGTCACCCGCCTGACCGGCAAGGGCCAAGTCGATCGCCTGACCGCCGACCATGCCCGCCGGGCCGATCGCCGCGGCGAGCTGGCGCGTCCAGTCGAGCCGGATCGACACATCGGCCGGTGCCTCGGCCAATGTTGTGAAGGCTAGGGTCTGCAGGGCGTCACCGGCGAGGATGGCGGTGGCCTCGTCGAAGGCGCGGTGCAGGGTGGCGCGCCCGCGACGCAGATCGTCGTCATCCATGCTGGGCAGGTCATCGTGGACCAGCGAGTAGACGTGCACGAGTTCGACGGCGATCGCCGCGGGCCAAAGACTGTCGAAGCGCGCCTGGGCCGTCTCGGGCCACGGGCGGCCGGTGAGGCTGCCGAGAAAGACCAGGGCCGGGCGAAAGCGCTTGCCCCCGTCGAGGCTAGCGTGACGCAGGGCACGGGCTAGTCGAGGCGGGGTGTCGACAAGTTGGCGGTCGAGCGCATCCGTCAGGCGCCCCTCGACCTGGTCGCGGAACGCGGTCAACCAGTGGTCGAAACCATCCGGTGCGGCCAGGGTGCTGTGTGGGGCGTGGGGCGTGGCGTGTGTCACGGGCGTCAGGACGAGCGCTCGTCGCGTCCGGACTCGCTGGCCGTCGGGTCGTTGATTGCCGCCACCCGACGCTCGGCCTCGTCGAGGGCCCGCTGGCACTGGCGTTCGAGTTCGACGCCGCGTTCGTAGTCCTTGAGTGACTGCTCGAGGCTCTGCTCGCCGCTCTCCAGGCGCGCGACGATCTGCTCGAGCTCGGCCAGGGCCTGCTCGTAGCGCGTAATCGCGGAGGGGTCGCCGTTCTCGACGATCTGCGGATTGATGGTCTTGGACGCGGGGGAAGAATCCATGGGAAGCCTCTCGGATAGAGGCCCCGATTATATCGTTGCGGGGTGGGGCGGCCAAAGGCCGTGGCCGGAAAGACCGAGACTCAGAAGGTGTCGACGGCCTCAATGGCCTGGTCGAGGTGCGCCACGGCGATGACCTCCAACCCTTCGATCGGCTTGGGCGGCTTGTTGCCGCGCGGCACGATCGCGCGGGTAAAGCCGTGTTTGGCCGCCTCGGTCAGTCGTTCCGGGCCGCCGGGGACCGGGCGGATTTCGCCGGCCAGCCCGACCTCGCCGAAGATCACCAGCCCCTGGGGCAGGGGGCGATCGCGGAAGCTCGAGAGCATGGCGATCAGGCTGGCCAAATCAGCGGCGGTCTCGGCCACTCGTACCCCGCCGACCACGTTGAGAAACACGTCCTGGTCGAACAGGGCCACCTGGCCGTGACGATGCAGCACGGCGAGCAGCATCGCCAGCCGGTTCTGGTCGAGTCCCACGGTCAGCCGACGCGAGCCGCCGCCGGGGTGGTCGGCCACCAACGCCTGGACCTCGACCAACATGGGCCGGGTGCCCTCGCGGGTGACCATCACCACGCTGCCCGGTACGGGCTTCTCGTGGCGGGAGAGGAAGATCGCCGAGGGGTTTGAGACGGGCTTGAGGCCGTGATCGGTCATGCCGAACACGCCCACCTCATTGGCCGCACCGAAGCGGTTCTTGACCGCGCGGATGACGCGAAAGCGCGCGCCGGGATCGCCCTCGAAGTAGAGCACGGTGTCGACCATGTGCTCGAGCACCCGCGGGCCGGCCAGCGCCCCTTCCTTGGTCACATGCCCGACGATCAAAACGATCACGTCGTGGCGCTTGGCGAAACGCACCAGCTGGGCGGTGGCCTCGCGCAGCTGCGAGACCGATCCCGGTGCGGCCGAGAGCTCTTCGGTGTAGAGCGTCTGGATCGAGTCGACCACCATCAGCCCGGGCAGCGATTTCGAGCAGGCCGCGAGGATCGACTCGATGCGGGTCTCGGAGAGCAGGGTCAGTTCACCGGCCCGCCCGGCGAGATCGTTGCCCAGTCGACGGCCACGCAGGGCCACCTGCTGCAGGGATTCCTCGCCGGTGACGTACAGGCACTCGATGCGGTCCTGCAGGCCGAGTACCGTCTGCAGCAACAGGGTGGACTTGCCGATGCCCGGATCGCCGCCGAGCAGCACCACCGAGCCGGGCACCAGTCCGCCGCCCAGCACGCGGTCGAGCTCGCCCAGGCCGCTCGACTCACGTGGGGTGTCGGAGACCTCGACCTCGCCGATGGCGGTGATCCGCGCGGCCTCGCCAGCGTAGCCGGCCATCTCGCGCGTGGGCGACTTTCCGCCCGGCAGGCGCATCTCGGCGAGGCTGTTCCAGGCGCCGCATTCCGTGCAGCGGCCGGCCCACTTGGGGTGGTCGGCACCGCACTCGCGGCAGACGAAGGCGGTCTGGCTCTTCTTCGCCATGGGGCCTTATATCCCGCTGTCGTCGCGTTTGAAGGTGGTGATCAGGGCGGTGTCCACTGCACGCTTCCTGACCGTGCGCACCTCGATATGGGCATCGGGCAGTTCCACGGCCGCGCCCACGGTGGGCAGGGATTCAAGTTGCTCGATCACCAGGCCGTTGAGCGTGCTGGCCTCGTCGGTGGGCAGCTCGACCTCGAGCTCGCGGTTGATCTCGCGGATGGGCAGATTGCCGCGCACGATATAGCGACCGTCGTCCTGCAAGGTGATCCCCTCGTGATCCGAATCAGGCGAGGTGGTGAACTCGCCGACGATCTCTTCGAGGATGTCCTCGAGCGTGACCAGGCCCTGGATATCGCCGTATTCGTCGACCACCAGCGCCGAGCGGCGTTCCTGTCGCTGGAAGTTCAACAGCTGGGTGGTCAGCGGCGTGCCTTCGGGGACGTAGTAAGGCTCGGCCAGCCGGCGCTTGAGACGCGAGAGCGTCAGGCTCTGGTCGATCAACGGGCCGATCAGGCGGCGGACGTTGATGATGCCGATGGTGTGCTCGACCGACCCCTCGAACACCGGCAGTCGCGAGTACTGGGCGTGGATCAGCTGGTCGAGGATGTGGTCCCAGTCCTGGGTGATGTCGATGCCGACGATCTCGGCGCGCGGGATCATGATGTCCTCGACGCTGGCCTGGCCGAGTTCGAGCACCGACAAGAGCATGGTCTGGTCGAGATCCGGCAGGCGCTGTCCCGACTCGCGCACGATCGTATGCAGCTCGGCACGGGTCAGGGCGTTCGATCCGGCGCCGCTCGGGTGGAGGCCGAAGATCGACAGCAGGCCGTTGGCCATCCAGTTGATCATCCAGATCACCGGGCGCAGCGGACGGATCAGGATCGAGTAGACGAACGAGGCGGGGAAGGCGAACCGCTCCGGGAAGACCGCGGCCGCGGTCTTGGGCGCGACCTCGCCGAAGATCAGCAAAAGGAAGGTCATCGCGCCGGTAGCGATGGCGATCCCCGAGTCACCGAACAGCCGCAGGCCGATCACGGTGGCGATCGAGGAGGCGAGAATGTTGATGAAGTTGTTGCCCAGCAGGATCAGGCCGATCAGCCGGTCAGGCTGTTCGAGCAGCCGGGAGGCCCGCAGGGCACCCCGATGGCCCTGCTTGGCCAGGTGGCGCAACCGGTAGCGGTTGAGCGCCATCAGGGCGGTCTCCGAACTGGAGAAAAAAGCGGACAGGACGATGAGCACGGCCAGGGCCGCGAACAGATAACCTAAAGGGATTTCGTTCAAGAGTGGTGACGCTTGTGATTGAACCAGCGGGAAGTGTACGGCGAAGCACCCGGCATTTCGAGCCGGCTCGACATGGTGGGGTCACCAACCGTAAGCGTGTTCGATCCGAGGGCTGGCCAATCGCGTGTCGAGGACCGTGTCGAGCGGGTCATCGAGTCACGGATCGGCTCACTCGAGATTGAGGATCCACTCGAGCACGATCTTCGTGCCGAAATAGGCCAGACCCATCAGGATGAAACCGGCCAGGGTCCACTGCACCGCGGTGCGACCACGCCAGCCGGCGATGTGCCGACCAGCCAGAAGCACGGCGAAGACCACCCAGGCGATCACCGAGAGCACGGTCTTGTGCACCAGGTGCTGGGCAAGGATGTTCTCGAGGAACAGAAAGCCGGTGACCAGTGCCAGGGTGAGCAGCAGAAAGCCGATCACGATGAAGCGGAACATCAACTGCTCGACCGACTCCATCGGCGGCAGTCGGCGGACCCAGCCGGCCGGGTGATGGCCGTGCAGGGCCTGGTGCTGGATCAGCAGCATCACGCCTTGCAGGGCGGCGAGCGTCAGCAGGGCGTAGGCCGACAATGAGATCAGGATATGGGCATCCAGGGCGATCTCGCCGGTGCGAATCGGCACGTTCGACTCCGGCACGAACACGGTGAGAAAGACCGTCAGGGCCGTGACCGGCAGCAGCACCACCGCGATCCCCTCGAGCCGTTCGCGGAAGGCGCTGATCACCGTGATGGCGCTCGCCAGGCCGAATACGGTGGCCAGCGCATTGAGCACGCTCAGGTTGAGAGCGGTCGGTGCCGACTGAAACACCAACTGGTAGAGCAGGGCACCCTGGCCCACCAGCGCCGCCACCGCGATCAGCAGGCCGGGCAGTCGAAAGGAAACCCGCTCGAGCCGTTGCCATTGGTCCACCAGCAGGAGGACGGTGGCAAGGACAAAGCCGGTGATGGTTGCGATGGCGAGAAAGGTCACGCTATGGTCCACGTGGGACGCTCCTCCTGGAATCGGGTCCCCGGATCGGCCGGGTCGGGGTTCGTGTCGATCGACGACACAGTCTGCCACAGAGTCAGTGCGGCAACGCCTCGCCGGGTCGGTCGGGCAGTTTCTTGTGCGGGTTGAGAATCCCGGCCGGGTCGAAGACGGCCTTGATGCCCCGCATCAGGTCGAGCGAATCCGGCGGGATCTCGCGGGCGACGAATGCGCGCTTGACCAGCCCGATGCCGTGCTCGCCCGAGAGCGTGCCGTCCAGGCGCAGGACCGCGTCGAATACCTCGTCCAGGGCCTGCTCCGCGCCGGCCATCTGCGCCGGGTCGTCCGGGTCGACCAGCAGGTTGACGTGGATGTTGCCGTTACCGGCATGGCCGAAGCTGACGATGGTGATCGCGTGGCGGGTAGCGATGTCATCCAGGGTCTCGATCAGCCGCGGGATGCGCGAGACCGGCACGACCACGTCCTCGTTGATCTTCTTCGGTGCGACCTGGCGCAGGGTGGGCGAGAGTGCCTTGCGAGCGGCCCACAGTCGCGCCTGTTCCTCGGCGGTCTGCGCGACGGCGATATCGGCATCGGCGGAGTTTGCCGCCGAGACCACCCGCTCGACGGTCGCGTCGATGCCGCTCTCGTCGCCGTCGACCTCGATCATCAGCATGGCCCCGGCGGTCGTCGGGATCTCGACAGCCGAGTTCTTGCGCAGCAGGTCGAGGGCATTGCCGTCGATGAATTCGATCGCCGCCGGGGTGGCCGGCTGGGCCATCACGCGGGAGACTGCCGCCGAGGCGGCATGCATGTCCGGGTAGAAGGCACGCAGCAGGCGTCGGGTTTCCGGCAGCGGCGTGAGCTTGAGCGTCGCCTCGGTGATCACGCCCAGCGTGCCCTCGCAGCCGATCAGCAGCCGGGTGAGGTCGTGCCCGACCACCCCCTTGGTGGTCTGCGAGCCGGCCTTGATCGTCCGCCCCCGACCGTCGACCGCCCGCAGGCCGAGCACGTTCTCGCGCGTCGTGCCGTACTTGACCGCGTGCGGGCCGGCGGCATTGCAGCCCAGGTTGCCGCCAATGGTGCACAGGGCATTGCTGGTCGGGTCGGGTGGCCAGAAGAAGCCCTTCTCGCCGACGATCCGCTGCAGGTCGGCATTGATCAGCCCGGTCTGGACCACGATCAGTCGATCCTCGGGGCGAAAGTCCAGCACCCGGGTCATGCGGTCGGTGACCAGCACCACCCCGCCGAGCACCGGTACCGAGCCGCCGGCCGTGCCCGTGCCGCGTCCGCGGGTCGTCACCGGTACGCGGTGGGCATAGGCCAGGCGCATCACCTCGGCCACCTCGTCATGGGTCTCGGGAAAGACCACCACCGCCGGGGCGTGATGGACCCGGCTGTTGTCCATGCCGTAGGCCCAGGTCGAGCCGGCGTCCGCGAGGAGGCGCTCGGCGGGCAGGGTGGCCGCGAGCTGGTCGAGGAAGGCGTCGAGTCCGCTCATGGGAATCAGTCGGTCAGGCCGAGCAGCTGGCGGTCGACCAGGTCGACCAGCGCGTGGATGCACTTGATCTGCGTCTCGTAGGCGATGCCCGGGCGCTCGGTGGGGATGCAGATCAGTCGATCCTGGCTATGCAGGTGGGGGGCGATCACCTCCTCGGAACCGGCCGAGAGCAGCACGACCTGCATGTCGCGTTCGTGGGCCGCCCGCAGGGCCGGCAGGATGCCGTCGACCGCGTTGCAGCTGATCGCGAACAGCACGTCGTTCTGGGCCCCCAGTGCCCGAATGGAGCGGACGAACGGCTCCTTGCCGCCGGGGTATTCGGACAGGGCCATGACGGGCAGGCCCGGTCGCGGGTGCTCCAGTTGCCCGGTCATCAGGCGGGCGAAATAGTGCGCCATGTCGCTGCGCTCGCGTGAGCCGCAGGCATAGACGCGCTGGCCGTTGAGCACCGCGGTGAGAATGACGCCAGCGGCCTCCAGTGCCTGGGGGGCGCCGGCCTCCAGCAGCTGGCCGATCTCGGCCAGATCATTGTCGATGCGTCGTTTCAGGCCGTCGAGGATGTCGCTCATGGGCGTCGGGTCCGTGGAGTGGGGGCTTTAATCGTGCATTGCTGTCGTGGGGATGCCTTTTCAGGGTGTCCCTGCAAGACATCAGAAGGCATCGGGCAGCCAGTCGATGTGATTGTGCGCGCCTCGCGCCGTGATCGCCACCACGTCGAAGCGGCAGTAGAGACCCTGCCACGCCGGTTGGCTGGCGATCAGGCGTTCGGCCGTCTCGCGGACCTTGGCGCACTTGCGTGCCGACAGGCTTTCGGCGGCGGCGACCAGCGCCCCGTCTTCGCGGGCGCGGACCTCGACGAAGACCAGGGTGTCGCCATCGCGCAGGATCAAGTCGATCTCGCCGCGCCCGGCCCGTGCGTTGCGGCGCAGCAGCTTGAGGCCGGTCCGTTCCAGGTGGCGCAGGGCCAATGTCTCGGCCTGCTGACCGAGTCGTTGCCGGTGGGCCTGACCGTCGCCGTTGTCACTGTCCCGTGTTCCGGGGTGATCGTCGTTACGCCACCAGCGCCGTAGGGCATCCATGCCGCGGCCTTTCATGAGCTCAGGGCATCGACGTCGGCTGGCCGGAGCCGTCGGTGTTCTGACCGGCCGGTGGCGTGGTCCCCGGCAGTCGAGCCGGGCTGGTCAGCGAACCGGGCAGGGCCGCGTCCGATGTCGGGTCGAGCGGCCGGATCAGGCCCTGGCGGAACTGGCCCCAGCGCGGCTGGCGCTCGACCAACCCGGTGGCCGTGACCGACAGCTCGCCGGTCAGCCCGTCCAGCGTGCCGCCTTGCAGGAGCATCTCCATGCGTCCGGCCAGGGCCGCCGCGTCCGCGCCGAAGGCAAACAGGCGGGGCAGTGGGCCGGCCAGTTGAGCCCGCTCATAGGTGATGCGCAGCGGGTTCTCGGGCCCGGCCGTGCCGGCGAGCAATAGCGGAGCGATCGGGATGATCACGCCGTTCTTGTCGGCATCCCCGCGCCGGTCCCGGTTGCCGTTGTAGGCCAGGCCCAGTCCGTAACGCGGCAGGTCGTCGGCGCCGAAGTAGTCGAGTTGGGGGACCACCAGGGCCAGCTCGTCGCCGCTGGCGGCGAGGAAGATGGCGTCAAGGTCGCCGCGGATAATCGGCTGGAACGGCCCGTCATTGGATTTCGTGCGAACCCGCAGCAAGCTGCGCAGTTCGCTGGAGAAATCCGTCTGGCCGGAGGCGAAGCGGGCGCGATCGACCACCTCACCGCCGAGCAGTTCGAACTCGTTGGCGAATGCCTGGCGGGTGCGCTCGCCCAGGTGGTGGTCGGCCGAGAAGATGGCCGCGCGCCGATGACCGTCGGTCCACATGCGCTGGGCGACCGCGGCGGCATCCTGTTCCGGTGACAGCGAGAAACTGACCACGCCGCCGGGCAGGGATTCGCCGGACGGCGGCGAATTGAGGGCGATTGCCAGCGGCCCACCGGCCGGCAGACTGGCCAGGGCGCCCAGTTGTTCCTTGAGCAGCGGGCCGATGATCAGTGCCACGCCTGCCCGCTGGGCCTCCTCGATCGCGGCACTGGCGCCGATTCGATCGCTGCCCGAGTCAAAGAAGAGCACCTCCCGGCCACCGAGCGCGCCATTCTCGCGGGCGAACTCGATACCGGCGCGGATCTCGCGGGTGATGCCGGCATAGCGTTCGCCCTCCGGCAGAATGACCGCGACCGGGCCCGTCTTGGCGGGTGCCGTCAGTTGACCCATGAGTTCGGTGGCGCCGAGCATTTCCATAAGCCCGCTCTCGATGGCCGGGTGCCCCGGGTAGTTGGCGGCCCAGCGATCAATCTGTCCGGGTTGCTGGCGGTAGGTCAATGCCAGTTCCAGCCAGCCGGCAAACTGGCGACTGCCGGTCTGTTCGGCCTCGCGGCGCAGTTGGTCAGCCGGTACCTCGGTCAGGAGGTTCCACAGGCGGGCGTGGTTCGTTTCACGCGCCTTGTCATCGAGTTGGTCGTCGACGGCGTCGTAGTAGCGGGCGGCGGTTAGCGGATTGCCAAGCTCGGCCTCGAGCGCACCCAGGAGAATCAGTCGACGGCGTTCACTGTCGGGGTCCAGTGGGAGCGGGATGCGGTGGATGGTGCGTCGGGCCTGTTCGGGATTACCGCTGCTCCATTCGCCCAGTCCGCGTGCGATGCTCGCCCGGCGGGAATTGATGGCATCCCAGCGCGCTTGGGTGTCGGCCTGCTGATAGAGTTCGCGGGCCAGTTCCAGTTCATGGGCATCGATCGCCGTCTCCAGCGCGTTGAGCTGCTGCTCGGCGCGGGCGGCCCCGGAGAGGGTCTGCGACAGTGCCATCCGTGCCCGGGCGAGCGCCGCCGGGTCCTCGGCGCTGATGGCCTGGTCGACCTCGACCTGGGCGGTCTGGCGTTGGTCGTCCTGCGGCGAGGTGGTCATCTGGGCGCACCCGCCCACGGTTAGCAGGGTGGCCAACAGGGCCAGCCGCGTGGCGGAATGGGCGAGCGGGCTTGGGCGTGTCGGCATGCGGTCCGTCTCCGGTAACGTGACCCGGATCAAGTCCGGGGTGTTCGGTTCTGACTTCCGGTCGAGGTGGACCACCGGGGCGGCGGTTCGTTCGGTCGAGCCGGGTCGAGGAAAACGAAAAATCGTGAGTGAGTATAACCAAATGTCCAGTCCGAATGCGGGGTCGCGGCCAGCGAGTGAAACAGGTGGTCGTTGGGTCGAACCCGGTCATCTCTACGTGGTCGCCACGCCGATCGGCAATCTCGCCGATATCAGCGAACGGGCGATATCGGTGCTCAAGGGGGTGGATTTCATTGCCTGTGAGGACACCCGGCACGCGCGGGTCCTGCTGGATCACCTCGGCGTGCGCAAGGAGTTGGTTGCCTTGCACGAGCACAACGAACGCAGCGCGAGCGAGGCCATCAGCCGCCGGCTGGGCGAAGGGCAATCCGCGGCCCTGATCAGCGATGCGGGCACCCCGGCAATCAGCGATCCGGGCGAGGTGCTGGTCCGTGTGTTGGTCGAGGCGGGGGTGCCGGTGGTGCCGGTGCCCGGGGCGTCGGCGGTGATCGCGGCGCTGTCGGCCGCCGGTCTGCCGGCCCGTCCCTTCTGGTTCGAAGGTTTTCTGCCGTCCCAGGACAAGGCGCGTCGGGATCGGCTCGAACGCCTGGCCGATGTCGAGGCCACCCTGGTGTTCTACGAGGCGCCTCATCGAATCGTCAAGAGCGTGGCCGCGGCGGCCGACCGCCTGGGTGGGGCGCGCTCGGCCGTGCTGGCCCGTGAGGTGACCAAGCGCTTCGAGCAGTTTGCCCACGGCTCGCTCAACGATCTTGCCGACCGACTGTCCGGTGGCGAGATCCCCGCCCGGGGTGAATTCGTGTTCCTGGTGGCCCCGGCCGCCGAGCAGGCAGACGCCCCGGCCGCCGAGGCCGAGGCCTTGATCTCAGCGCTGATCGAGGAAGGTGTCGCGCCCAAGACCATCGCCCGGGTCGTCTCGAAGACGACCTCGTTGGCGCGGAACGCGATCTACGCCGAGGTGCTGGCGCGGCGCAAGGAGTCCTGAACACCATTTGGCAGGCGGTATGCCCGACCCGGCCAGGGCGAGAAATCCTTGAATTGGCACACATGCTGCATTACCCCGTGATCATCGACGCGGCGAGCGGTTATCGCCGTCGCGACGGTCCAAATCGATGGTCCATATGGGCGGCCATCCTCAGGGGTTTAACCGCATGGCCTACTACCTCACCAGCGACGATTCAGTTTGCGGTCGATCGCCGTCTCGCCGGATGTCTGCCGCTGCCGACCGGACGCCATTTGCGCGTCAGGCTGCCGGCGAACGGGGCCAGGCGCTTCTCGAGTCGTTGTTGCGCTGCGTCAATGTTGGTGCGGCGCTCGACACGATCCGCATGCATGTCGAGGGGCTGCTGGCGGTGACGTCAATTTCCTGGCAGGTGGACGACGAGCGATATTGCGGCACGGTCTGTGAGCCGGCCGAGCACACCATTCCCGTTGCCTTGTCGCTAGATGACCGCGCCTTCGGCCGGCTGCGGCTGTACAGCCGCCGTCCGGTTGCCGAGGACGAACTGGCACAGCTGCGCGAGATGCTGTCCGTGGTCGCCTATCCGCTGCGCAACCTGCGCATGCTCGAACACGCCCTGATCGCCGCCGAACACGATGCCCTGACCGGTCTCAAGAACCGCCGGGCCTTCGACCTGGAGCTCAAGGCGGTCCATGCCCGAGTGGCGCGATATGGCGGCCAGGCGAGTCTGCTAATGCTGGACATGACGCGCTTCAAGGCGATCAACGATACATACGGCCATGACGTCGGCGATCGGGCGCTGGCCCGCGTGGCCGAGGGCTTGGACCGTTGCCTGCGCGAAACCGACAGTGCCTATCGCCTCGGCGGGGACGAGTTTGTGGTGATCCTGCCCGAAACCCCGTCTGAGGGCGCGCGACGCCTGGGTGCGCGTGTGCTCGACTGGTTTCGTGAGCATCCGTTGCGGGAGCCCCGCGGTGAACGAGTGCCGCTAAAGGCGCGGATGGGGATGGCCCAGTTCCGTGAGGGTGAAGACGCGGACGACTGGTTCCGTCGCACCGACCAGGCGCTGTACGGCAATGCCGAGCCCAGCGGGACCAACCGCCGGTTGGATCGCCTGGCATAGATGCGTGCCTGATAGGCGCGGCCCTCAGGCGGGCTCGGGCAGCAAGGTGGCAAAACACCGCCAAACACGTGAGAATCGCGGGCGTTTCTTGAAACGATTGTGAATACAGGCCCCGACAACGGGGCAAACTCCGGAAAACGAACGAGGTACGGGACATGGCCGAAGGCGACGAGGCAGCCACGGAAAAGAAGGGTAGCAACAAGCTGGTCGTGATCCTGCTGGCGGTATTGATCGTCGTGATCCTGGCGATCGGTGCGGTGGTGACGACCCTGTTGCTCACGGGTGGCGATGACAAGCCAGCCGGCGAGGGGGAAGAGACCACCGAGCAGAGCGAGGAGGCAGCGGAACCCAAGGGGCCGCCGATCACCGTCTCGCTGGGCGATCCGATTACGGTCAACCTGAGCAAGCCCAACGATGCCAACGTGCTGCAGGTGCAGCTCGATCTGGTCACCCGCGACCCGAAGATCGAGGAAATGATCAAGACCCAGCGCTCGCGGATCGTCAACGACGTGATGCTGGTACTGAGCGACGTCGACTCGGCCGAACTGCGCACGCGGGCAGGCAAGGAGTCGCTGCAGGAGTCGCTGACCGAAGAGATCAACCGGATCCTCGAGGACGACAGCGAGCTCGAGCAACCGGTCGAAAACGTCTATTTCACCAAGCTCCTGATGCAGTGATGCACCAGGGGTCGGAGCCACAGGGCCAACAGGCGCGAGGCGCTTATGTCTGAAGCCGATATCCTCTCCCAGGACGAGATCGACGCGCTCTTGAACGGTGTCGACGAGGGCGACGTCGAGACCGAGCAGGGGGTCGGTGACCCGACCCAGGCCAAGGCCTACGACCTCACCACCCAGGAGCGCATCGTCCGGGGTCGCCTGCCGACGCTCGAGATGCTCAACGAGCGTTTCGCACGCAGCCTGCGTATCCGGTTGGTCTCCATGCTGCGTCGCTCGGTCGAGATCTCGATCGAGGGCGTGGAGATGAGCAAGTTCTCCGAGTACATCCACACGCTGTTCGTCCCTACCTCGATGACGCTGATGCACGTGCGTCCGCTCAAGGGGCTGGGGATGTTCATGATGGAGTCGCGGCTGGTCTTCTCGCTGGTCGACAACTTCTTCGGCGGGTTCGGCATGCACGCCAAGATCGAGGGGCGGGACTTCACGCCCACCGAGCTGCGGGTCATCAAGCGGGTGCTCGAGCAGGCGACCGAGGAGATGCAGAACGCCTGGGCAGGCATCTACCCAATCCTATTCGAGACCGTCAGCCACGAGATGAACCCGCAATTGGCGAACATCGTCTCGGCAACCGAGGTGGTAGTGGTCTCGAGCTTCCGCATCGAGGTCGAGGGCGGTTCGGGCAAGTTCGACTTCGTGGTGCCGTACTCGATGATCGAGCCGATCCGCGACCTGCTTGACGGCGGCATGCAGGGCGACCGGCTGGAGGTCGACGAGCGCTGGACCAAGGCACTCAAGCGTGAGCTGGGTTTTGCCGAGATCGAGATGACCGCGCATCTGGCCGACGTGCGCATGTCGCTCAAGGACGTCGCCAACATGGAGGTCGGGCAGGTCATCCCCTTCGAGATGCCGGAGTATTCGACGCTCGCGTCAGATGGCTTGCCCCTGTATCGCGGCAAGATGGGAGTCTTCAAAGGCAACAAGGCGATTCGCATCGAGGAGCCGGTTCCCGAGCGGCTCGAGCGGGCAGCGCATCCCAACGAGATCCTGCGGGCGCAGATCCCCGGGGCGAACCAATCAGGAGAGAAAGACGATGGCTGAAGAATCCGACAAGTCCACCGAGGACGACTGGGCGGCGGCCATGGCCGAACAGGGCGACACGGAAAGCGATCCGGGTGGTGCTGACCAGGCCCAGGCGGTCGGCATGGAGCAGTTCAGCGAGGGTGGCCATCCCGACGATGACGAGAACCCGGTCAACTTCGACGTCATCATGGACGTGCCGGTCAATATCTCGATGGAGATCGGCCGCACCGCGATCAATATCCGCAATCTGCTGCAGTTGAACCAGGGCTCGATCGTCGAGCTCGACCGGCTGGCCGGCGAACCGCTGGACGTACTGGTCAACGGCACGCTGATTGCGCGTGGCGAGGTGGTGGTGATCAACGAGAAGTTCGGCATCCGCCTGACTGACGTGATCAGCCCGGCCGAGCGCCTGCGCAAGTTGCGTTGATGATGCGCTCGCTCCTCTCCCTGATGCTGTTGTTGGTGGCAGCTCCGGTCATGGCGGCCGAGGCCATCGATCCGTTGGCACCGAGCTACCTCGTCAAGCTGGTGATCAGCCTGATCCTGGTGCTGGTGCTGATGTTCGCGCTGGTGTGGGTGGTCAAGCGTGTCGGCCGGCTGGACGCCCGCGCGGGGAATTACCCGATGCAGGTGCTCACCCAGATGTCGATCGGCCCGCGCGAGCGCATCCTGCTGGTAGCCGTGGGCGATCGGCAGATGCTTGTCGGCGTGAGCCAGGGGGCGATCGAGTCGCTCGGCTGGGTCGATCCCCCGCTCGAGCCGCGCAGGCGCGACGGGGAAAACCCGAGCTTCGGCGAGGCCTTCCAGGCACAGCTGGCCGCCCGCTTCGGCAAGGGTGGCCAGAGTGGCAAGGGGAGCTCGAACGATGGTTAGCATGTTCGGCCGGCTTTCCCTGCTGACGCTGCTGGCCTTCGGTCTGTTCGGCGCGAGTGCCCCGGTGCTGGCCGAGCCGGGTCTGCCGGCGGTGACCTTGACCGAAAGTGAGGACGGCGGCACGCAATACAGCCTGACGCTGCAGATCCTCGCCCTGATGACGGTGCTCACCCTGCTGCCGTCGTTGCTGCTGATGATGACCTCGTTCACGCGGATAATCATCGTGCTGGCCCTGTTGCGCCAGGCACTCGGTACCGTCCAGACGCCCTCCAACCAGATCCTGCTCGGCCTGGCGCTGTTCCTGACGCTGTTCATCATGGCGCCGGTGTTCCAGACCGCCTACGAGGAGGGCGTCGGGCCGTACATGGCCGAGGAGATCGGCGCGATGGAGGCGATCGATCGGGCCGCTCAACCGTTGCGCACCTTCATGCTCAACCAGACGCGCGAGACCGACATCGCCCTCTACCAGGAGATCGGCGACTACCCGGACTTCGAGACGCCTGACGACGTGCCGCTGACCGTGTTGATGGCCGCTTTCGTAACCTCTGAGCTCAAGACGGCCTTCCAGATCGGTTTCCTGATCTTCATCCCGTTCCTGATCATCGATCTCGTGGTCGCCTCGGTGCTGATGTCGATGGGCATGATGATGCTCTCGCCGATGATCGTCTCGCTGCCATTCAAGATCATGCTGTTCGTGCTGGTCGACGGCTGGGCGTTGCTGATGGGTACGCTCGCGTCCAGTTTTTATATGGGGGGCTAGGCCATGAGTCCGGATACCGTTATTGATCTCACCCGCCAGGCGCTCACGGTCATCCTGTACCTGTCGATGCCGATCCTGCTCACTGCGCTGGCGGTGGGCCTTTTGATCGGCATGTTCCAGGCGGCGACCCAGATCAACGAAATGACCCTGAGCTTCATCCCCAAGATGATCGCGGTGGTGGTCGCGATCCTGCTGGCCGCGCCCTGGATGCTGCAGGTGATCGTCGACTTCACCGAGCGGCTGTTTCACAACATCCCCTCGCTGATCGCCTGAGGCACCCGCCTTGGAACTGGCGATCGAGCAGATACTCGGCTGGACCGCCACCTACCTGTGGGTGCTGGTGCGGGTCGGGGCGATGCTCATGGTTGCGCCGATCTTCGGTTCGCAGTCCCTGCCGGTGCGCATTCGGCTCTTGATCGCGCTGGCGGTCTCCCTGGTCATCACGCCGATGGTGCCCGAGATCCCGGCGGTCGATCCGCTCTCGATCGCCGGCATCACCATGATCGTCCAGCAGGTGCTGATCGGCGTGGCCATGGGCTTCATCCTCAACCTGGTGATCTCGGCGTTCGTGGTCGCCGGCGAGTCGATCGCCATGAGCATGGGCCTGGGCTTTGCCCAGACCGTCGATCCGCAGAACGGCGTGAGCGTGCCGTTGATCTCGCAGTTTCTGACCATCGTGGTCACCCTGCTGATGGTGGCGCTCAACGTGCCGGCGATGATCGTCAAGATGCTGGCGGACTCGTTCACCATCCTGCCGGTCTCGCCGGTGGGGCTCACCGCCGAGGACTTCCGCGCGATCGCCTGGTTCGGTCAGCAGATGTATATCAACGCGGTGTTGGTCGCGCTGCCGGTGGTGACCACGCTCCTGATGGTCAACCTCGCCATGGGCGTGATCACGCGCGCCGCGCCGCAAATGAACATCTTCTCGGTGGGTTTCCCGGCCACCCTGATGATCGGCTTTTTCCTGCTGTTCCTTGCCGCCCCCCTCTGGTTCCCGAACGTGGAACAGTTCGTGCATCAGTCGTTCGTGCTGATCACGGAAATCCTGAGGTGAGTTGGTGGCGGAGAACGAGAACGGTCAGGAGAAAACCGAAGAACCCACCGAGAAACGACTGCGCGACGCCCGCGAGAAAGGGCAAGTCGCCCGTTCGCGGGAACTCAACTCCTTTTTGCTGACCGTCGGGTCGGCTGCGGTGTTCCTGGTGTTCGGTGGCCAGATGATGCTGGGGCTGGCCGAGGTCGTGCGCGACTCGTTCATCATCGAGCGCGCGGATGTCTTCGACCAGGCGGCGATGTTCTCGCGGCTGGCCAATGCCTTCGCCAACGGCTTTCTCGCCTTCGTCCCGATCTTCTTTGCCACCGTCGTGCTGGCCGTGGTCGCCTCGATTGCCGTGGGGGGCTGGAACTTCTCCACCCAGGCGATGGCGCCGAAGCTGTCCAAGATGGATCCCATCGCGGGCCTCAAGCGCATCTTCGGTGTGAAGGCGCTGATGGAACTGGGCAAGACCTTCGCCAAGTTCGTGTTGATCGCCGCCATCGGCGTGGCGGTCTTCTTTGCCTTCGACGCGCAATTCATGAGCCTCGGCCTGCAGCCGTTCGATGCCGCCTTGGCCCATGCCGGCTGGCTTATCGGCTGGGGCTTTCTCGCCGTCTCGTTCGGGTTGCTGCTGGTGGCGCTTGTCGATGTGCCGTTCCAGATCTGGCAACACAACAAGCAGCAGCGCATGACCCTTCAGGAAGTGAAGGACGAACACAAGGACACCGAGGGCCGGCCGGAGATCAAGCAGCGCATCCGCCAGACCCAGATGCAGATGTCGCAGCGCCGGATGATGGAAGCGGTGCCCGAGGCCGACGTGGTGGTCACCAACCCGACCCACTATGCCGTCGCCCTCAAGTACGACGCCGAGGGGGTGGGTGCGCCGATCGTGGTGGCCAAGGGGGTCGACGAGATGGCGCTCAGCCTGCGCAAGATCGCCGCGTCCCACGGGGTCGAGATCTTCGAGGCCCCGCCATTGGCACGGGCCTTGTATACGCATGTCGAGATCGACGAGGTGATCCCCGCCGCGCTCTACACCGCGGTGGCCCAGGTGTTGGCCTACGTCTACCAGCTCAAGGAGGCCGCTCGCGGTGCCGGACAGACGCCGGGGCGCCCGGAGCCGCAAGTGCCTGACGGCTTCGACGTGCCGGCAACCGACTGACCAGTCGCTCGATCGATGAACCTCAACGTAACCGCAGCCAAGAAGAACGCGTTCAGATGAAACCCAGCCCGAACAATTTCAGCTTTGCCCGCCTGGGTAACACCCTGCGCCAGTATCGGGGGCAGGGGATCGGGCCGCCGGTGATGATCATCATGCTGCTGGCGATGGTGATCGTGCCGTTGCCGCCGCTGGGTCTGGACGCGCTGTTCACCTTCAACATCACCTTGTCGCTGATCATCCTGATGGTGGTGCTCTACGTGGGCAAGCCGCTGGATTTCGCAATCTTTCCCACCGTCATCCTGATCGCGACCCTGCTGCGACTGGCGCTCAATGTCGCCTCCACCCGCGTGGTGCTGCTCAATGGTCACGAGGGCCCCGGCGCGGCCGGCAACGTGATCGAGGCCTTCGGCAACTTCGTCATCGGCGGTAACTACGCCGTCGGCCTGGTGGTGTTCATTATCCTGATGGTGATCAACTTCGTGGTCATCACGAAGGGCGCCGGGCGGGTCTCCGAGGTGTCCGCCCGCTTTACGCTCGACTCGCTGCCCGGCAAGCAGATGGCGATCGACGCCGATCTCAACGCCGGCATCCTCAACCAGGAACAGGCCCGCGCCCGGCGCGAGGAAATCGCCTCCGAGGCCGACTTCTACGGCTCGATGGACGGTGCCTCCAAGTTCGTGCGCGGCGATGCGATCGCCGGCATCCTGATCGTGTTCATCAACGTGATCGGCGGCTTGCTGATCGGTGTCGCGCAACATGGCATGCCGTTCGGCAATGCCGCCGAGACCTACGTCCTGCTGACCATCGGTGACGGGCTGGTTGCCACCATTCCCTCGCTTTTGATCTCGACGGCGACCGCGATCATCGTCACGCGTGTCACTGCCTCGAAGGAGGACATGGGCAAGCAGGTCCAGCGGCAAATGTTCTCCGATCCGCGGGTGCTGGGCGTGGCCGCGGGCCTTATGGCGGGCCTCGGCCTGGTGCCGGGGATGCCCAACGCCGCCTTCCTTTTCCTCGCCGCGATTGCCGGTGGTGGCGCCTGGTTGGTATCGCGCCGCCAGGCGACCGAGGCGGCCGAGAAGGCAGCGGCCGAGGCCGCCCCGACGGAGACCAAGCCCGAGGTCAAGGAATTGACCTGGGACGATGTCCCGCCGGTGGACCTGATTGGTCTGGAGGTTGGCTACGGCCTGATCCCGCTGGTCGACCGCAACCAGGGTGGCCAGTTGATGCCGCGCATCAAGGGTGTCCGCAAGAAGCTCTCGCAGGACCTGGGTTTCCTGATCTCGACGGTTCACATCCGTGACAACCTCGATCTCAAGCCCAACGAGTACCGCATCAGCCTCAACGGTGTGCCGATCGGCAACGCCGAGATCTTCCCCGACCGCGACATGGCCATCAATCCGGGGCAGGTCTCCGGCGACATCAAGGGCATCCAGACCACCGACCCGGCCTTCGGCCTGAAGGCCTACTGGATCGATCGCGGTCAGAAGGAAGAGGCCCAAGCGCTTGGTTACACCGTGGTCGACCCGGCCACGGTGGTCGCCACCCACCTGTCACAGATCCTCGGCGACAACGCCGCCGACCTGTTCGGTTACGAACAGGCGCAGCAACTGCTCGACACGCTCAAGCAAAACTCGCCGAAACTGGTCGAGGACCTGGTGCCCAAGACCCTGCCGATGACCACCATCGTCGAGGTGCTCGGGCAACTGCTCTCCGAGCGGATCCCGATTCGCGATATCCGCACGATTGCCGAAACCTTGACGATCCAGGGTCAGCGTACCCAGGACGTCGGGGAATTGACGGAGAGCGTGCGCATGGCGCTGGGCCGGATGATCGTCCAGCACATCAACGGCTTGGCGCCGACCGTGCCGGTCATCACGCTGGATCCACAGTTGGAACAGCTCTTGCTTAACAGTACCCAGCGCGGGAATCAGGCCCCCGGAATCGAGCCCGGCCTGGCCGAGCGACTGCACAAGTCACTCAAGGACGCGGCCGAGCGTCAGGAGCAGAGTGGCAAGCCGGCCATCCTCCTGGTGGCTCCGCAGATTCGCAGCTGGCTCTCGCGCATGGTCCGGCACTCGATCCCGACGCTCAGCGTGCTGAGCTATCACGAGATACCGGACAACAAGGAAATACGCGTGGTGGCGAGCGTCGGCAACCAGAACGAAGGCTGACGACTCGACCGGATAACCCAACCGCTAAGGGTCTGGTGGATACATGAAAATCAAGCGAATCATCGCCAGTGACATGCGCGAGGCCATGCGTCAGGTGCGGCGCGTGTTCGGTGACGAGGCCGTCATCCTCTCTAACAAGCCGGTCTCCGGCGGGGTGGAGGTGATTGCCGCGATGGACTTCGACGAGAAGGCGATCCAGCTGGCGGCCGCCCAGCAGTCGGCCAGCCGGATTGCCGGCGCCTCGGAGCGGCCGGTGGCGAGGGCCGAGCGCGCCGCGCCGGAACAAGCGCCGCGTCCGGCACAGCCGACCGCGGCCGAGGCCAGCGATGCCGCGCCCAAGACCACCGCCGAGATGCTCGCCGAGCGCAGCCGCAAGGCCGAGTCGGCCGGCTCGACCGAATCAAGCGAGACGCTCGCGTCGTCTGCCGCCGACGAGACCGAAGACGACCGTGCCGCCTTCTCCGAGGCGCTCGCCGCCTGGAGCGAGCAGCACGCAGGCCCGTCCGCCGAGTCCCCCGCGAACCATGCCGCCGACGAGCCGGCCGCTCGTTCGTCCAACCGAACCCCGTCGCACTGGGACTGGCTGGTCGAGGATCAGGGCGCGGCCGAGGGGCGCCTGTCGACGCTGACCGAGGAGGTGGCGCAGCTGCGTGACCTGTTCGAACGGCAACTGTCGGTAATGGAATGGCATCGTTTCAGTCAGGCGCACCCTGCCGAGGTCTCCACCGTCCAGCGGCTGCAGGATATCGGCCTGCCGACGGGGCTGGCGCGCGAGCTGGGTCGGGCCGCGGCCCAGGCCCAGCCGGAGCGGGCATTCGTCGAGGCGCTCAAGATGCTTGGCGAGCAGCTCGAGAACCGTGCCGAGGACCCGGTCGAGGCCGGCGGTACCTATGCCTTCGTCGGCCCGACCGGCGTGGGCAAGACCACCACGCTTGCGAAGCTGGCCGCCCGCGCGGTGCTGCACCGTGGGCGCGACTCGGTGGCGCTGATCAGCACGGATCGCTTTCGCATCGGCGCCCAGGAGCAGTTGCGCAACTACGCCCGTATCCTTAACGTGCCATTGCATATTGCCCGTGACGAGACGCATCTGGCGCAGTTGCTCGAGGCCGTGTCCGACCGGCACCTGGTGCTGATCGACACCTCCGGGATGTCGCAGCGCGATTTCCGCATGATGCAGAAACTCGAGGCCCTGATGGGGGCGGGCGAGGCGGTCAAGCTGCTGCTGGTGCTGTCGGCCAATGCCCAGTACCCGGCCCTCGAGGACGTCAAGAAACGCTTTGCCGGCCTGCCGTTGCACGGCACCGTGCTGACCAAGCTCGACGAGACCGTCCTGCTCGGCGGCGGCCTGGCCGCCCTGGTTCGCCCGCTGGCCGGTGTCGACGGTGAGCCGCGTCGCCTGCCGCTGGTTTGCGCGGGGGTCGGCCAGCGCGTCCCGGAGGATCTCTGGTTCCCGAAGGCGGCCGACCTGATCAAGCAGGCCCTGGAAATGGGGCAGTCACAACTCGAACACACCGACCGGGATGATCCGCTGTGGATGCTCAATCAAGCCGGATGACACTCCAGCCCACCATTAGCGGCCACGACCAGGCCGACGGGGCGCGCTACGCCAATGCCAATCGCCCGGTGCGGGTGATCGCCGTGACCAGCGGCAAGGGCGGCGTGGGCAAGACCAACGTCTCGGTCAACCTTTCCGTGGCACTCGCCCGCAGCGGCGAGCGGGTGGTGTTGATGGATGCCGACCTGGGGCTCGGCAACGTCGATGTCCTGCTTGGTCTACAGTCCCGGGGCAATCTGTCCCACGTGCTTTCCGGCGAGGCGACTCTCGACGAGATCATGCTCGAAGGCCCCGAGGGTATCGGCATCCTGCCGGCCGCTAGCGGGGTGGCCAGCATGGCCGGTCTGACGGCCGCCGAGAATGCCGGACTGATCTCGGCCTTCTCCGGCATGCGCTGGCCGGTCGACACCCTGGTCGTCGATTCGGCCGCGGGCATCGCCGACTCGGTGGTGCGCTTCGCCGAGGCTGCCAGCGAGGTCGTGGTGGTGGTCTGCGACGAGCCGGCCTCAATCACCGATGCCTACGCCGTCATCAAGGTGCTATCGCGTGAACACGACGTCACCCGTTTCCACGTGGTCGCAAACATGGTGCGCGATGCTGCCGAGGGCCGGCGCCTGTTCGAGAAACTCTCGGTGGCTGCCAAGCGCTTTCTCGACGTGACGCTCACCCACATGGGGTCGGTGCCGTTCGACGATTACCTGCGTCGGGCCGTGCAGCGTCAGAAGACCGTCGTGCAGCTCTACGGCGGGGCGAAGTCGACGCGGGCGTTCACGGCGATGGCCGACAAGGTCAATCAGTGGCCGGTGCCGCGCGGGCCGCAGGGGCAGTTGCAGTTTTTCGTCGAGCGACTGGTGAACAACGCCGAGCTGGACCCCGAGAACCTGTTATGAATGCACGCGCCATGTATCAGAACGTTCAGGCCGGATCGACCGAAGCCCTGGTGGCCAAGCACGCTGACCTGGTCAAGCGAGTGGCTTTTCACCTGCTCGGGCGTCTGCCCTCCCATGTGCAGGCCGAGGATCTGATACAGGCGGGCATGGTCGGGCTGCTCGACGCTGCCCGCCTGTTCGATGGCGACAAGGGGGCCTCGTTCGAGACCTACGCCGGCTTGCGCATTCGCGGCGCAATGCTCGACGAGGTGCGCCGCAACGACTGGGCGCCGCGCTCGGTCTATCGTCGCCAGCGGGAAATCGCGCAGACGGTGGCCGCCATCGAGGCCGACACCGGTCGCGAGGCGCGAGATGCCGAGGTCTGCGAGCGCATGGGCATCACCCTCAACGAGTACCACGCCGCCATCAGTGATTCCTCCTCGGTACACGTCGGTTCGCTGGATCACGGCGGCGAGGCGGAAAACGAGACCTTCGACATTGCCGACCCGAATAGCCAGCAACCCGACGAGGCGCTGGCCGAGAACCACTTCCAGCGCGATCTTGCCGACTGCATCGACGAGCTGCCGGAACGGGAAAGGCTGGTGATGTCCCTGTACTATGTCGAGGAACTCAACCAAAAAGAGATCGGCGCGGTGCTCGGCGTCAGCGAGTCGCGCGTCTGTCAGATTCACAACAAGGCGATCATGCGGCTCAAGACCGCGATGAACGCCTGGAAATAGGGCGCCGGGTGCAGAAAAGGGCTCAATCTTTTCCGCTCGGCGCCGATAGACCCTCCTACCCACGTTCGAACAAGGCAACCTGCCTGGTACTGACAAACGATCCCAGGGGCGAAAATGGACCGAAACATGAAGATCCTCGTGGTGGACGATTTCTCCACGATGCGCCGGATCATCAAGAACCTCCTCAAGGAGCTTGGCTTCACCAACCTCGAGGAGGCCGATGATGGCCAGACGGCACTGCCACTGCTCCGGCAGGGCAATTTCGATTTCCTCGTGACCGACTGGAACATGCCGGGCATGACCGGCATCGACCTGCTGCGAGCGGTTCGTGCCGACCCGAACCTCGCCAGCCTGCCGGTGCTCATGGTGACCGCCGAGGCCAAGCGGGAACAGATCGTGCTCGCCGCCCAGGAGGGCGTGAACGGCTACATCGTCAAGCCGTTCAACGGCGCCACCCTCAAGGAGAAGATCGACAAGATCTTCGAACGCGTCGAATCGTAGGGCCCCGGGATGACTCAAGTACAGGAGCAGGACTTCCAGCCGGTGGTCGGTCGCGAAAAGCGATTGGCCGACGCCCGCGCATTGGTCGAGGCGATCGAGAACGAAGATTCGTCGAGCGAAGCGCAGCTGATCGGTGAACTCACGGCGGCCTATTCGGGCAATATCTTCGACGAGGTCGGTCGGATGACCCGTGAGGTACATGACACCCTCAGGAGCTTTGCCGAGGACGAGCGACTCGGGGCGCTGGCCGAGGACGAGATGCCGGACGCGCGTGATCGCCTGCGCTACGTGATCACCCTGACCGAGCAGGCTGCGACCCGCACCTTGACGGTCACCGAAGAGGCCACCCCCACGGCGGAGCAGATCGTCGAGCGCTCGCAACGGCTCAAGGACGAGCTGGCTAAAGTCGCCGCCAGCGAAGCCGATAACGCTCGTCTGGGGGGCGTGGTCGAGTCGATGACCCGCTACCTGGACTCGACCACCCGCTGTGGCGAGCGACTCAAGGGGCAGTTCACCGAGATCATGATGGCCCAGGAATTCCAGGATCTGTCCGGTCAGCTCCTGATGCGGGTGATCGATCTGCTCGAGCAGCTCGAGGAAAAGCTCGTCGGGCTGTTGCAGATTACCGCCCCGGTCCGCAATGCCAAGGGAGAGGACAGCAAGTCCGTCGCCCCGGCCGAGCGTGCCGAGGATGGCGTCGGGCCGCAGTTGCCCAGCGCCGGCGATAACGTGGTCAAGAATCAGGACGACGTCGACGATCTACTCGCCAGCCTGGGTTTCTGACCCGGTCGATCGAGGGAAATGCCGGGCCCACGTGGCCGGGCGGGAACGTGGCACACCCCGCCGGGGGTCACAGAGCGCAGTGAGAGGCAAGCATGGCATTCGAACCCGACAACGAGCTGTTGCAGGACTTCCTGATTGAGGCCGGTGAGCTGCTCAACGGGCTGGATCAGCAGCTGATCGAGCTGGAGCAGTCGCCCGATGACGCGGACCGGCTCAATTCGGTGTTCCGCGCCTTCCACACCATCAAGGGTGGGGCCGGCTTCCTCGAGGTGCATCCGCTGGTGGAGGTCTGTCACCGCGCCGAGGACATCTTCAACCTGCTGCGCAACCACGAAATCACCATGAACAGCCGGATCATGGACGTGATGCTGCAGGTAATCGACGTGCTCAACAACATGTTCGATTCCCTGCGCGGCGGCCAGTATCCGGAGGACGTCTCCAAGACCTTCCTCAAAGAGATCGAGGCACTGGCGCATCAGGATGCGACTGCGCCGGCCGTCGCTCCAGCCCCGAGTGACCTCACCAGCGACGATATCCCGGCCGACGAGCCGACGGCCGTGGCCGACGAGGACGATGCCTTCGACCGCATGCTGGCCGACTTGGATGCGGCCGAGTCCGAAGCGCCGGTGGCCAGCAGTGGCTCGGGCGATGACCTGATCAGTGACGACGAGTTCGAGAGCCTGCTCGACGAGTTGCACGGCAAGGGCAAGTTCCAGGCCCCGGCGCCCGAAGCGAACCCGGCCGCTGCCGAGAAGGCGGCAGGTGCCGCGGATTCCGACGAGATCACCGACGAGGAGTTCGAGGCGGTGCTCGACGAGCTCTACGGCAAGGGCAAGGGGCCGACGGTGGCCGCAACTCAGGCCGACGAAAAGCCAGCCGAGGCCGCCGCTCCCGAATCGAAGCCCAAGCCCGAACAGCCATCCCAGTCGGCTGCCAAGCCCGCGGCCCCGGCCAAGCCTGATGCCACGCCCCCTGGAAACTCCCAGGGAAATTCCCAGGGGAACCCCAAGGCAGCCGAGGCGCACAAGGCACCGGTGGAAACCACCGTGCGCGTGGACACCGAGCGACTCGACAGCATCATGAATCTGGTGGGTGAGCTCGTGCTGGTGCGCAACCGCATGAACACCCTCAAGACGACCTTCGAGAACGAGGAAATCTCCTCGGTGATTGCCACGCTCGACATGGTCACCTCCGATCTGCAGGGCGCGGTGATGAAGACCCGCATGCAGCCGGTCAAGAAGGTCTTCGGCCGCTTCCCGCGGGTGGTGCGCGACACCGCGCGCACCCTGGGCAAGGAGGTCAACCTCGAACTCGAGGGCGAGGACACCGATCTCGACAAGAACCTGGTCGAGGCGTTGGCCGATCCCCTCATCCACCTGGTGCGCAATGCCGTCGACCACGGCATCGAGATGCCGGACGCCCGCGAGTCCAACGGCAAGGACCGGGCTGGGACCGTGTTGTTGTCGGCTGCCCAGGAAGGCGATCACATTCGCCTGTCCATCCAGGACGACGGTGCCGGGATGGACGCCGAAGTGCTGCGTCGCAAGGGCGTCGAGAAAGGGATCGTCGACCCCGACACCGCCGAGCGCCTCACCGACCAGGAATGCTTCGAGCTGATCCTGCACCCGGGCTTTTCCACCAAGGATCAGATCTCGGATATCTCCGGCCGCGGCGTGGGCATGGACGTGGTCAAGACCGCGATCACCAAGCTCTCGGGCACCATCAGCATCGACTCGGTCCAGGGCGAGGGCACCCAGATCAACATCAAGGTGCCGCTGACGCTGGCCATCCTGCCGACCCTGATGGTGATCGTCTCCGGTCGCAAGTACGCCATCCCGCTGTCGGTGGTCAACGAGATCTTCGAGATGGCCGACAAGGAAGTGAACGTCGTCGATGGTCAGTCGACCATCACCGTTCGCGACCGCGCCGTGCCGCTGTTCCGCATGACCGACTGGCTGGCCCTGCGTGGCGAGAAACCCGGCACGCGCTGCGAGACCGACCAGGTGGTCATGGTCCAGCACGGCGCACAGCTGATGGCCCTGGTGGTCGACTCGGTCATCGGTCAGGAAGAGGTGGTGATCAAGCCGCTGGGCGAGCTGCTGCGGGTGGTCGATGGTTTCGCCGGCGCGACCATCACCGGCGACGGGCACATCGCCCTGATCCTCGACCTGCCGGGCATGGTGCGCCGCAACACGGGCCGTGGTCGTCAACGTCTGCGTTCGGTGGCCTGATCGATGCCGATACGCCTTCTGATCGTCGACGACTCACTGTTCTTCCGCCGCGCCCTGCGGGAAGTCTTCTCCAGTGACCCGCGGCTCGAGGTGGTGGGCGAGGCGTCCAACGGGCGCCAGGCCGTACTCAAGGCCTGCGAACTCAAGCCCGACATCATCACCATGGACGTCGAGATGCCGATCATGGATGGCATCTCGGCGGTACGGCGCATCACCGAACGCTGCCCGACCCCGATTCTGATGCTCTCGGCACTGACCAAGGCCGGGGCCGAGGCCACGCTGGATGCGATCGATGCCGGCGCGGTCGACTTCTTCCCCAAGAACGGTGACGACCCGGAAGACACGCTGGCCCGCTCCGGGCGGCGTCTGTGTTCACGGGTGCGGATGCTGGCCCTGCGCTCGCAGCGGGAATCGGCATCCCCCCCCGCCAGCGCGCGCCAGGACGTGCCCCCAGCTGCCGCCGAACCGCGTCATCGCAGTGGGCGGAGCGCACCGAGCGGTTTTCTCTCTCGCCAGGGCCTGGTGGTGATCGGTGCCTCGACCGGTGGGCCGGCGGCGGTGCCGGCGGTACTCGGCAAGCTGCCGCCGGACTTCTCCGTGCCGATCGTGATTGCCCAGCACATGCCCGGCGCCTTTACCGGCCCGTTCGCCCAGCGTCTGAACGATTCCATGCCGATTCGCGTGGTCGAGGCATCCGATGGCGAAATGCTGCGTCCGGGTACCGCCTACGTCATTCCCGGCGGCAGGCACGGTGAACTGGCCGGGCGGCCGGGCGCCTACAAACTCAATCTGCGTGATCCGGTGGCCGATGAACATTACCGACCGAGCGTGAGCCTGGCGTTCTCATCGGCCGCCCGCGTCGCCGGAGACGACCTGCTGGCGGTGGTGCTGACCGGCATGGGTGACGACGGCGCCGAAGGGGCCCGTCAGGTCACCGCGGCGCGCGGTCATGTCTGGGCACAGGACCAGGCCACCAGTGTCATCTACGGGATGCCGGCGGCCGTGGCCAAGGCGAACCTGGCCGAGTCGATTCTGCCGCTGGGGCAGATCGGTGCGGCCATCGGAGGGGCGTTGCGATGAAGATCTGGGCAGTTGCCAATCAGAAGGGCGGGGTGGGCAAGACCACCACCAGCGTGAGCCTGGCCGGTCACCTCGCCCGCGAAGGCAAGCGGGTTTTGCTGGTCGATCTCGACCCGCACGGCTCGATGACGGTGTACTTCGGCATGGAGCCCGAGGCTCCCGGGGCGAGCGTCTACTCGCTGTTCAAGTCGGCCGCCGAAGGCCAGCCACTCGACCCGGCCCGCGTGGTGCACCCCACGGCGTTCGACGGCATCAGCCTGATGCCGGCCTCGACGGCGCTGGCCACGCTGGATCGTCAGTTGGGCATGCGTGACGGCATGGGGCTGGTGCTCAAGCGTTCGATTGACCGCATCCGCGACGATTACGACTACGTCCTGATCGACTGCCCGCCGATCCTGGGCGTGACCATGGTCAACGCCCTGGCGCTGGCGGAATTCCTGATCGTGCCGGTGCAGACCGAGTTCCTGGCGCTCAAGGGGCTCGAACGGATGCTGCGCACCCTGGCGATGGTGCAGCGCTCGCGTCGCCAGCGACTGGAATACGTGATCCTGCCGACCATGTTCGATCGTCGCACCCGTGCCTCGCACGACACGCTGCGCCTTCTGCACGACCGTTACCACGACGATGTCTGGACCGACGTCATCCCGATCGACACCCAATTCCGCGAGGCGAGTCGTCAGGGCAAGCCCTTGCCGATGATTCAACCCGACGCCCGCGGCAGCGAGGCGTACAAGCAGTTTCTTCACTGGCTGGAGGCCCATGTCGGCGGGCAGGCGATGGCCCCGGCGGCCGAACTGGGCGCCAGCGGTGCCCGTCTGCAGGAGACCCGCTGATGGCCGCCGAGAAACAGACCGACAACCGGCAATCGATCGTCGACCAGGATGCCGCGATCACAGCCTACCTCGATGGGTTGCTGCGCGACCCGGATGCCGACGAGGCGGCGGAGAGCAGTGCGCCGCGCAAGTCTCCGGGCCTCAAGGTGATCAATGTGCCGGAGTCGCCGGCCGCTGGTGCGCCGTCGGTCGATGAAGGCGCGGCGTCCACCGGTGACGACGCCCCATTGGAGTCGGCCGCGACCGTTGCGGCCCCGGACGTCGAGGCTTCGACCTCGTCGATCGAGTCCGAGGAGATGGACGCTTCGGAGACGGGGGCACCCGAGATAACTTCCGAGGAGGGGGCGTTCACTGCCCCCGAGTCGGTTGCTCCGGCCGAGCCACCGCCGGAGTCGGAAGCCATGCAAGCCGAGCTCAGCGACTCGAGTCAGGTGGCGGAGGATGCGCGCTGGGGTTGGTTGCGTATCGGCGGCATGACCATGGCGATCCCCGCCGATGCGATCGACTCGCGACACCCCGGCCCAGTCCTCGAACCGGTGCCCGGTGCCCCGTCACAGGTGGCCGGTGCCTTGTCCGTTGACGGGCGTCCGCGACTTATCCTGTCGCTGGCCGCGCTCACGGGCATGCGGGGGCGTTCCGATGCCGAGACCGAGGTGCTCTTGCTGGGCAAGGGCGGCTTGTGGGGGGTGGCCGGCGAGCGTGTCGAGCAGCCGCCCGAACTGGACGACGAGTCCGTGGAGTGGCGTAACGAGGCCCAGCGGACGGCTCGGCGTCCGTGGCTTGCTGGCACGGCCTCGGCGGCGGGCGTGGCCGTACTCGACGTGGCCGGCCTACGTGCGGCCCTGAAGGCGTCCCGCTAGCGTGGCGGCGATCCAAGAGGTAAACAGATGATGAATCAAGCGATGGAAAAGACCCGGACCCCGGAGGAATACGACGAGGAGCTCGAGGCGCAGGATCAGGGGCCGTTGTCGCGCTGGGTCAATTTCACGGTCGACGACGAGACCTATGCCCTGAACGTGCTCGACGTCCAGGAGGTATTGCGCGACGCCGAGATCACCCCGATCCCCGGCGCTCCGGACGCCATCATCGGCATCATCAACCTGCGCGGCAACGTGGTCACCGTGGTCGATGCGCGCACCTTTTTCGGCCTCGAGGAAAAGGCCTGGGACGAGAACAGCCGCATCATGGTCATCGAGGTGGCGTCGGGTGAGATCGTCGGTCTGGTGGTCGACAGCGTCGCCGAGGTAATCGCGTTGCCGCAGACGGTGGTCGATCAGGCCATGATGACCGTCGCCGATGATCGTGCCCGTCATATCCTCGGCATCGTGCCGCAGGACGAGAAATTGATTATCCTTGTCGACATGAAGAGCCTCTCCGACATCTCCGCGACATGATTGTCTCGCCTCTCTGGCTTGCTACCGCCGCCCTGGTTCTGGGGTTGCTCGTCCTGCTGGTCACGTTGTCCCTGTATCGGGGGCTCAAGCGTGCCCAGCTCACGCGCGAACGGTGGTTCCAGACCCAGATGGAGCGCCTCGAGCGCGAGAATCGGGGTCTCGAATCGGCGCTGGCCGGTTTCGGCCGGCATATCGATCAGATCGACGAGCGTGTCGAGACCCTGGCCGAGCGCATCACCCAGCTCAACGCGCGGATCGATGCCGTGGCCTCGGACGACGATGAGCCCGGCTTCGGACACGCCTTGCGATTGGCCTCGCAGGGGCGGGTAAGTGTCGATGAGCTGATCGAGGACTTCGGCCTGTCGGAAAGCGAGGCGCGCCTGCTGATGCGGGTCAATCGTCCCGAAGAGGATCGGCGCTTCTCGCCCTGACGCGGAGCACCTGCCGGATCGCTCCGTCAAACAGCAGAAACCCAAAAGGCCCGCCATTTGGCGGGCCTTTTTCATTGCAGCCGGATGCCGGTCAGTCCTCGGCGTCGCGCTCGGCGGCTTCCCGGATTTCCTGGCGCAACTGCTCACGCACCGGCGCGGTATCCGGGCGCTTGCCGTGCCAGAGGGCGAAGCTCTCGGCCGCCTGCTCGACCAGCATGCCCAAGCCATCCAGTGCCTGCGCGCCACGCTCCTCGGCCCATTCCATGAAGACGGTCGGCTCGGCACCGTAGGCCATGTCGTAGGCCGCCGTGCCCGCACCGATCAGCGCATCCGGCAGGGGAGGGAGCTGGGCACTCAGGCTCGCCGGCGTGGCGTTGATGATCAGGTCGAAGCGGGATTCTTCGATACCGGCCAACGGGCAACCGGAGAGCAGGCAGTCGCCGGCGGCATCGCTGAATTCCTCGACCAGGCCGTAGGCGCGATCGGGGTTGCGGTTGGCGACCACCAGTTCGCGCGGGGCTTCCTGCAGCAACGGGGCGAGGACGCCGCGCGTCGCACCCCCGGCACCCAGAATCAGCAACCGGCGGTCAGCGACCTTGACGCCGTGGAAGGCCAGGTCGTTTACCAGGCCGACCCCGTCGGTGTTGTCGGCGTAGATCGGCTCGTCAGGATTCGCCGGGAACACCAGGGTGTTGGCCGCCAGCGCGCGCCGGGCACGCTCGCTATGCCGTCCGGCGAGATCGAAGGCCTGCAGCTTGAACGGCACGGTGACGTTCATGCCCCGGCCGCCTTTTTCGATGAAGGCGGTGACGGTTTCCTCGAAGCCGTCGATCGGTGCCCAGATCTTTTCGTAGGCCAGCTCGACCCCCAACTGCCGGGCGAAGGCCCGGTGGATCAGGGGCGAGCGTGAGTGCTCGATGGGGTTGCCGATAACGGCGTATAAAAGGGGCGTGTTGGGAGCCATTAAGGTCGGTGTCACAAATTCATGGGAGCCAGGTTCTCGCGCGACCAGGCGGCTCGTTCGGCCGCCGTTTCGTCGCGTGCGAGATGATCGACGTGCCGGTCGACCCGCTCGATACGGTGACGCAATCCCTCACCGTTTGCAATCTGGATGGAAAGCCCCGGGCGGGCGTTCAGCTCCAGGATCAGGGGGCCGAGATCCCGGTCGAGTACCACGTCCACACCGAGAAAGCCCAGGCCGGTCATGTCGCTGCATTTGGCTGCCATTTCCAGCAGCGACTGCCAACCGGGTATATCTACCCCGCTGATGGGCTCGCGCGTGTCCGGATGGTGGGTGACATGCCGGTTGTGGGCGACCCCGTCGAGTGTCTGTCCGCCGGCCATGTCGACGCCGGCGCCGATGGCCCCCTGGTGGAGGTTGGCCTTGCCGTCGGACTGGGTGGTCGGCAGGCGCACCATCGCCATGATCGGATAGCCTCGATAAACGATGGTGCGGATGTCCGGCACGCCCTGAAAGCTGATCATCTCGAACAGGGGGGAGAACTGGACCCGGTATTCGATCATCGCGACATCAGGGCGCCCGCCCAGACTGTAGGCGCCGGCCAGGATGTTGGAGATGTGTAGGGCGATCGCGTCGATGCTGACCGCCCGCCCCGAGCTCTTGCGGTAGACCAGCGGCTTGTCGGATTGTTTGCCATCAATCACGAGGATGCCGTCCCCGCCCGCGCCGTTGGCCGGCTTGATCACGAACTCATCGTGGTCGCCCACAAGCTTGGACAGGTGCTTGATCTCGTGGGTGGTCCTAATCACCCCGTAGAGTGCCGGGACGTGGAGTCCGGCCTCCTCGGCCAGCTCCTTGGTCAGGAGCTTGTCATCAACCAGCGGATAGTAACGGCGCGCGTTCATCTCGGCGATGAACTCGCCGTTGCGCTGGTTCATGCCCAGCACCCCCAACTCCTTGAGTCGGCGCGGGGTAATTGGCCAGTTGATGGCCATCAGCGGTCGTCCCCGGAAGGGGCGGGTCGGCGGGCGTGGGCCAATGTCTTGAAGGCGCGGAAACGGAACAGTTCCGTCAATCGGTACCCGGTGTAGCGGCCAACCAGCAGCGTAAAGGCCAGCACGACCAACAGGAGCTCGGGGAAGACGAAAAACAGATGGGTCACGTAGGCGTTGACCATCACGAGGTAGGCCATTGCCGCGACGACCAGCGACCCGGTCGCCTGTGCCAGGGCGTCACCGGCACCGTGCTCCTCCCAGACGATAGACACCCGCTCGATGGTCATCGCCAGGATAACCATCGGGAACAGCCCGACCGACAGGCCGATGTCCAGCCCCAGGCGATGCGAGACGATACTGATCAGTGCCATCAACAGGATCACGACGATTACCACCGCGGCCAGTCGGGGTACCAGCAACAGCTTGAGGCGTTCGAGGTAGAAGCGGATCGCCAGGCCAAGAGCGACGATCAGGGTGAACAGCACCACGCCGGCGACCAGTTGCGTTTCACGGAACGACAGCGCGATCAGTACGGGCATGAAGGTGCCGAAGGTGCGAATGCCGATCAGGTTGCGCAATAGCACGATGATCAGCGCCCCCAGGGGCACCAGCAAGAGCACGCGGTAGGTGTTCTGCGCATCGATCGGCAGGTCGAGCAGGGAGAAGTCCATCAGTCGTGATTCGGCAATCGTCGATTGCAGCTGGGCGGTCTCCATGGCATCGCGCAGATTGCGCGTGGTCGCGAAGGTCAGCTCCACGCCCTCGAGCCCCGAGGTGGTCAGCGCCGGTTGATCGCCATGCCACCAGACCAGGAATTGGCGTGGGTAACCCACCGCGCCCGTTTGCGGGTTGATCGGTACCCAGCGCCGCGAGTTGTGAACCTCGAGCCAGGTGGTCGGCCTGAGATTGCGTCCCTCGTCGGTCAGCATCACGCCATGGGACATGCGTGCCGGGATACGGGCGATTGCCAACAGGCGGATGGCCAGTCGGGTGCGTTCGGTCTCGTTAGCGTCGGGCTTGAGGAACGCGGCGATATTCTCGTTCGGTCGACTGGCGTTGACCTCCTTGACCAGCAGGGTGGCGAAGGTCTGGATGTCCGCCGAATCGGCACGAATATCCTCGACGAACGACTCGGCGGCCGACTTGAGCGGCTCCTCGAGCTTTGGCGGTGCTGCCGGCCCGGGGTAGGGCGAGGGCTGGATTTCCTCCTGATCGCGGTAGACCGTCGCCTGGTAGTACAGGGTCTGATTGCCTTCGGGGGACCGTTTGGTCCAGACCGCTTCGCGTTGCCGGTCGCTCGATTGGGTGGTCAGGCCCCAACCGCGCGAGACAAAGCCTTCATCGAGGAGCGTGTAGTGCGGCGGGTCGCTGGCCAGGGCGAACCGTACCGAGGCCGGGGCCGTGCCCGGGTTCACCGCGATCTGTGCCTCGACTGTCCACGTTTCCGTCTCGCGGTCCGGCGTCAGGGGAAAGCCCAGTGCGCTGTATTTGTACCAGGCGACCGACAGGCCGACCAGTGTGAGCAGCAGGACGACGAACAATAGGTGGATGCGTCTCATGATCGCGGGTGGGGCTCCGGCGGGGGCGGGTGGTTAAGAGGTTGTCAGGTGGGATCGGATTGTTGTTCGACCGCAAGCTCCCATCCGGTTGGACGGGAGGCCGGCGCGGTCAGTCGCAGCTCGGCTCACGGGTGTCTTTGATCGCGGAGTCCACCAGCACGTGACCGGCCAGGTGATTGCGACCGATCAGCAGCGGATAGCTCCACTTTTCGCGATTGGTCAGGCTGACTTCCTCGGTGATGCGCCGATCACCGATGCAGAGATCGAGCTCGACTACGTAGCGCTCCTGCGAGTCCTTCCCGTGGCGCTTGATATGGACGACTCGCGTGATTGGCTCCTCGAGCTCCTGACTCTCTTCGGTGTCACGGTCGATCACGGTGAAGCGGACCCAGTCGTCGTCGTCTTTCTCGAACTTCTCAATCTCGCGGGCATCGATCGATGAGGTGGTCGCGCCGGTATCGAGTTTGGCGCGCATGTTGCGTTCGAGCTCCATCACCTCCACATCTTCGATGTAGCCGTATATCTGCTTGTGCTCGTCGTCGGACCCAGCCACGGTCAGCGTCGGGACGGTCAGCAGGCAGGTCAACATGGCTGCACTGAATGTGCTGGTTCGTGCGCTTCGAACTCCCCTCATAATCAAATTACCCCTCGATCTTGCGAATGTCGCCGTCGGCGGTGCCGAGAATCAGCACGTCGGCCGGACGCAGCGCGAAAATACCGACGGTTACGACGCCAGGCAGGTCGTTGAGTTCCGCTTCCAGCTTGGCGGGTTCCATGATGCGCAGATTGTGCACGTCGAGGATCTGGTTGCCGTTGTCGGTGACAAAACCATCACGATAGACCGGCTGGCCGCCGCGCTTGACCAATTCGCGGGCAATCATGCTGCGCGCCATCGGGATCACCTCGACCGGCAGCGGGAAGTCGCCCAGGACGTCGACCAGCTTGGTCTCGTCGGCAATGCAGACGAACTTGTCGGCCAATTGCGCGATGATCTTCTCGCGGGTCAGGGCGCCGCCGCCACCCTTGATCAGCTGCAGGTTCTCGTTGGATTCGTCTGCGCCGTCGATGTAGACCGGCACGGAGTCGACGCTGTTGAGGTCGAATACCTCGATGCCATGATCCTTCAGGCGCTGGGTGCTGGCCTCGGAGCTGGAGACTGCGCCCTCGATCCGATTCTTGATCTTGGCCAGCTCGTCGATGAAGTAGTTGACCGTCGAGCCGGTGCCCACGCCGACGACGCTGCCGGCCGGGACGTATTCGATCGCGGCCTGGGCGGCCAGTTTCTTGCCTTGTTCCGTGTTGCTCATTGTGGTCTCACTCTAGTCGGGATCGGGGCCCACCAGAGCGGCGTGACGCCGTGGGGCCCGAGGTTTGTCCGGGTTTCTGATAACCTCCTATCCTATATCACTACCACCGTTTGGCGGGCAACAACCCCCAAAAACGGCGCCCAACCATCCATCACGAGGTGCGGACTTGACGCCCCTGCTGCGCGACTATCTCGAGGAGATCCTCAAGGCCCGGGTCTATGACGTGGCCATCGAGTCGCCACTCGAGCCGGCCATCCAGCTTTCCGAACGCATCGGCAACCGGGTGCTCCTCAAGCGCGAGGACATGCAACCGGTCTTCTCCTTCAAGCTGCGTGGCGCCTATCACAAGATCCACAAGCTCTGGCGCGAGGACCGCATCGGTGGTGGCGTGATCGCCGCCTCGGCGGGCAACCACGCCCAGGGCGTGGCGCTGGCTGCCCAGACGCTCGGCCTGCGCGCGGTGATCGTGATGCCCGAGACCACCCCGGCGATCAAGGTCGATGCCGTCCGCCGGCGCGGGGCGGAAGCGGTCCTGGTTGGCGATGCCTTCGACGATGCCTTCGCCCACGCCAAGACGCTGATCGAATCCGAGGGGCTCACCTACATCCCTCCTTACGACGACCCGGACATCATCGCCGGTCAGGGCACCGTGGGGGCCGAGATCCTGCGCCACCACCCCGATCCCATTCATGCCATCTTCGTGCCGGTCGGTGGCGGCGGGCTGATCGCCGGGGTGGCCGCCTACGTGAAGGCCCTGCGCCCCGAGATCCGCGTGATCGGGGTCGAGCCGGCGGATGCCGCCTGCCTGGCCGCGGCGATGGCCGCCGACGAGCGGGTGATCCTCGACCAGGTGGGCTTGTTCGCCGATGGCGTGGCCGTGCGCCAGATCGGCGAGTACCCCTTCGAGGTGGCGCGCGAGGCGGTCGACGAGGTAATCACCGTCGATACCGACGAGATGGCCGCGGCGATCAAGGACATCTTCGATGACACCCGCAGCATCAACGAGGCGGCCGGGGCGCTGGCCACCGCGGGGCTCAAACGCTACGCCCGCGAACGGGGTCTGACCGACGAGACGCTGGTGGCGATCGCCTCCGGGGCAAACATGAATTTCGACCGGCTGCGATTCGTGGCCGAGCGCGCCGAGATCGGCGAGCACCGCGAGGCCCTGTACGCGGTGACCATCCCTGAACGCCCGGGCGCCTTTCTCGCCTTCTGCGAGCTGCTGGGTCGGCGCCAGATCACCGAGTTCAACTATCGCTACGCCGATGCCGAACGGGCCCATATCTTCGTCGGTATCAAGCTCGCCGAGCAGGCCGACCGGCAGCGGGTGTTCGAGCAGCTCAAGTCCGCCGAGCTTCCGGCGATCGATTTGACCGACAACGAGATGGCCAAGCTCCATGGGCGGCACATGGTCGGCGGGCATGCCGGCGACATCCGTGACGAGCGGCTGTTCCGCTTCGAGTTTCCCGAGCGCCCCGGAGCCCTGCTGAAATTCCTTTCGCATCTGGGCGCTCGCTGGAACATTAGCCTGTTCCACTACCGTAACCACGGTGCCGACTACGGTCGGGTGCTGGTGGGCATCCAGGTGCCCGAGGCCGAGGTCTCCGAGTTGACCACCTACCTCGAGCAGCTGCGCTACCCCTACTGGGCGGAGAGCGACAACCCGGTCTACCCGCTGTTCCTGGCGTAAACGCGAAGCAGGGCAAGGGCAACAAAAAACCGCGCCTGGGCGCGGTTTTTTCGTTTCCGTGGTGCGGGGCGTGTCAGCCCTGATCCTCTAGCGAGAGGATGTGCTCCCACTGCGCCTTGGTGACCGGCATGATCGACAGGCGGTTGCCGCGGCGCACCAGCGGCATCTCTTCCAATGCCGGGTCGGCCTTGAGCTCGGTCAGCGGGATGACCCGCTTGGTGTGGCGGACGTACTTGACGTCAACCAGGAGCCAACGTGGTTTGTCCGGGTCGGACTTGGGGTCGTAGTACTTCTCGTCGGGGTCGAAGGCGGTGTGATCCGGCCGCGCTTCGCTGACGATCTCCATGATGCCGACGATGCCCGGGACCTTGGTGTTCGAATGGTAGAAGAAGGCCCGGTCGCCCGGCTGCATCTCGTCGCGGATCATGTTGCGCACCTGGTAGTTGCGGATGCCGTCCCAGGGTTCAGTGCCGACGCGCTTGAGATCGTCGATGGAAAAGGCGTCGGGCTCGGATTTCATCAGCCAGTAGGCCATAGCATCTCCTGTGCGTCGTGATTTGTAGTCAGTCCGAAACGGGCGGTCGGCGGGCATCGATCAGGCCGGTGTCGGTGACGATGTAGTCCAGCGGTTGGTCCCAGGGGTCGACCGGCAACGAGTCGACCTCCTGGCAGCCGAAGGCGACGCCGATCGCCAGCGGCCGCCGGCCGCTGCGCTGGGCCAGGGCCCGGTCGTAGAAGCCCGCGCCCATCCCGAGGCGATTGCCGTGGGCATCGAAGCCGACCAGCGGGATCAGCAGCGCGTCGAGGCTGTTGATGCCTCGTTGGCGCGGATCGGCCGATTCGATGATGCCGAAGCGGTTGGTGCGCGGCAGGCACCGGCGCGAGCAGGCGGTTTGCGGATCGGCGTGATGGAAGGCGAGTCGGTGGTCCGGCAGCACGCGCGGCAGCCAGACCTGACCGCGGTGGCGCTTTAGCCAGCCATCGAGTTCGGGCTCGCCGTCGAAGGCGCAGTAGGCGGCCACCGATGTGATGGCAAGCCCACGGGTCAGACGCTCGAGCCGATCTTCCAGTCGACGGATGGCCTGGAATCGGGCAAAGCCGCCCAGCGCCTTTCGGCGCGAGCGCAGGGCTTTTCTCAGGGCGGCTTTCTCGGGCTTCAACATGATTCAAGCAAAAAAGGCCTGCACGAACTCGATGCCATCCCGGCTCGTCGAGCCATGCGTGAACAGCACAATCGCATTCGTGCAGACCTGTCGGTGTGAGGTGTCTTCCAGGGCGCCGCTGGCGGCGCTACGACCTTGAACCGGAAGGTTCAAGTCGGGGGCTCCGCGCGGCTCATCAGGCTTTCCGCCAGAGCGGACATGCGCACAGAACCGTTTTGTCGCCCCCTGTGTCGCAATTTAAGGCTCAAGGGATTGAGCGCCACCTGGCGAACGTCCCAGAAGACTGACTCAATGCTAGGGCTGGTGGGCCATGCTTTCAAGCGCTGTTGCGTTGCCAGGCGATCTGTTCGCCGGCTCAGTGCTGCTCCATGGCTTCGAGCAGGCGGTCGATGCGACCGGCCAGTTCGCCATTGTCGAGATCGGCCGGCAATTCGAGTTCACGCCCCTCGAGCAGCTGGCGGGTGATGTTCAGCGCGGCGAGCACGGCAATCCGCTCGGTGCTGAGTACCTTGCTGGTCTTGCGGATCGCGGCCATCTCGTCATTGAGGTACTCGGCCGTGCGCAACAGCATGCCCTGCTCGTCGGGTGGGCAGACGATGCGGTAGTCCTTTTCCATCACTCGGACGGTGACGGGGTGGTTCGGCTGGCTCATGGGTCAATCCTCGCGTTGGGTCTCGGCGGCCTGGTCCTCAAGACGCCGCAACTGGCCTGCCAGTTCCTCGATCCGATCGTGGCTGTGCTCGATCAGTTGGCGCAGTTCCCGGTTTTCCTCCGCGAGCGACGCTGCTTGCGTGCGCATTTCGCTGCGCTCGGCATGGGCCCGCTCGGCGGCAGCGAGCAGTCGTTCGATCTTGTCGGCAAGCCCTTCGGCCATGGTGTCGAATCTCCGCGTGAATCGCCCCAACGCATCCGTTGGGATGCCGGGCGGGATGACGGGTGGGCCGCAGCCCGGAAGACAGGCGCGCGAGCGCCCGGATCTCCGGCGGCAGTCTATCATTTGCCCGGCATAGCGGTGACAATGTGCCCATTCACGGGCTCCGGCCGCAACGACCCCACACGAACCGGCGAACAGGCAACGGGACGCGTAATGACGGAATATCAACGACTCCAGCAGGCACTCGACTCCATCGGCGCGCTGGCCAATCCGGCCGAGGCACACGGGGTATTGATCGGGATGTGGATCGGTGGCGGCCCGGCCGAGGAGTCGCGCTGGCTGGCCGAACTGGTCGAGGAAGACCAGCCGCCGCAGGCGCCGCCGTCCGCGCTTTCGGAGCTCTACCAGCGCCTGGTCGAGCAGGTCACTACCGCCGACAACCTCGGCCTTGACCTGGTGCTGCCCGACGAGGAGGCGAGCCTTAAGACGCAGGTCGAGGGATTGATCGATTTCGCCCAGGGCGTGCTCTACGGCTACGCGATCGAGAACGGCCCCGCCCGGCGGGCGCTCGAGGATGACGCCCGCGAGGTGTTTGACGATCTGGGCGATATCGCCCAACTCGACCCCGAGTCGGTCAAGACCGAGGACGATGCCTTCGACATTCACCAGATCGAGGAATACCTCAGCTCCGCGCTGCTGGTGATGTACCTGCAATTGCACCCGCCGATCCCCGAGACGGCCGGCTCGCAGCGCCTGCAGTAACCTCGACGACACCGCAATCCAGACCACGAGCAACGAGATGCAATTGATCGGCCCTTCCCCGACTGAGCGCCGTGAGTACCAACGCCGCCGCAAGCGCCTGATCAAGGCCATCGGCAAGCGCAGCGCCGCCATCGTGCCGGCGGCCGTGGAACAGCAGCGCAACCACGACAATCCGTGGCCCTTCCGCCAGTCGAGCGACTTCTACTACCTCAGCGGCCTGGCCGAACCCGATGCCCTGTTGCTGATCTGCCCCAAGCGCCCCGAGGGCGAGGTGATCGCCTTCATCCATCCGCGTGATCCCGAACGCGAACGCTGGGAAGGCCCGCAGCTCGGCACGGAGCGAGCCCCGGCCGCGCTGGGGATCGACCAGGCCTTCGGCATCGACGAGATCGACGAGCGGCTGCCCGAGCTGCTCAAGGGCTACAACAAGCTCTACCTGCCGTTCGACGAGCACGACTGGGTGGTCCGCGCCCTGGGTTGGTTCGACGAACTGCGTCGCGGCGCCCGGGCGGGCGTTCAGCCGCCGGAAACGATCAAGGACGTCGCCGGGCCGATCCACGAGCAACGCCTGATCAAGTCGGCGCAGGAGATCGACCGGCTGCGCCGGGCGGCAGCCGTGTCGGTCGAGGCCCACCTGGCCGCCGCTCGCGGGGTGCACGCGGGACTGTTCGAGTTCGAGATCGCCGCGATCCTGCAGAAGGTCTTTGCCAGCGCGCACGGCGAGCCGTCGTTCGCCCCGATCGTCGCCGGCGGTCCAAATGCCTGCGTACTGCACTATCGGGCCAATGCCGCGGAATTGAAAGACGGTGACCTAGTGCTGATCGACGCCGGCGCGGAGGTCGATTACTACGCCGGTGACATCACCCGCACCTGGCCGGTCAGTGGCACCTTCAGCAAGCCCCAGCGCGCGCTCTACCAACTGGTGCTCGACGCACAACTCGCCGCGATCGAGGCGATCGCCCCCGGCGTGTCCTTCGATGCCCCGCATCAGGCCGCCGTGCGCGTGATCACGGAAGGACTGATCGAGCTCGGGCTGATCGAGGGGCCGGTCGACGAGGCGATCGAGGCCGGGCGCTATCGCAGCTACTTCATGCACCGCACCGGCCACTGGCTGGGTTCGGACGTCCACGACGTCGGCGGTTATCGCGTCGATGGCGACTGGCGCGAACTCGAGCCGGGCATGGTGATGACCGTCGAGCCGGGCATTTACGTCGACCCCCAGTCGGAGGCGCCCGAGGAATACCGCGGCATCGGCATCCGCATCGAGGACGACGTGCTGGTGACCGAGGACGGGCATGATGTGCTCACCCGCGGGGTGCCCAAGGAAATCGACGCGATCGAGGCCCTGTTCGCCGGGCGCCGCGACCCGGTCAGCGAGCCCATCGAGTAGCACGGGAGTGATCCGAGCATGACCCGCGACGTGGCCGACCACCCTCAGGAGTTCGATACCGACGTGATGATCGTCGGTGGCGGCATGGTCGGCGGTGTGCTGGCCCGTGCCCTGGCCGCCGACGGTTGGTCGGTCGAGGTGGTCGAGCCGCGCCGTCCCGACGAGTCGGCCAGCTTCGACCGCCGCCTGACCGCGGTGGCCGATGCCGGCTGGCAGTATCTCGACACGCTCGGCCTGATCGATGCGCCGCTGGCGGCGGCCGCCGAGCGCATCCGCGAGGTGCGAGTGTTCGACCGTGGTCACTTCGGCCTGACCCGGATCACCGCCCGGTCGGCCGGCGTCGAGGCGTTGGGCTACGTCATGCCCAACCGGGCGCTGGGCGAGCGCCTGGAATCCCTCCTTGCCGAGCCCCCGGCGGGTACGGGACAGATCCGTTACCACCGTCCGGCACGCTATGAGCGCCACGACAGCGATGCCGACGGCGCCACTGTCGTGCTTCGCGATGAGGACGAGGAGCTCGTGACGCGCCGTGCGCGCCTGGTGTTGGCGGCGGACGGCGCCGATTCCGCCGTGCGTGAGCAGGCCGAGATGGGCATCAGCCGCCACGAGTACGGCCAGGTGGCCACGGTGGCCACGGGCATGCCGGCGCGTCCGCACGACGGGGTGGCGTTCGAGTGTTTTACCACCGGCGGTCCGCTGGCGGTGCTGCCGGCGGCCGAGGGTCGGGTCTCGCTGGTCTGGGTGGCGCGCCGTGCCGAGGCCGAACGGCTGGCCACGCTGGATGACAAGGCCTTCGCCGAGGCGGTGGATGAGACCTTCGGCCATCGTCTGGGCGGCTTATCGGCACTCACGCCGCGAGGTCAGTATCCGCTGACCCTCGTGACCGCGAACGAGCCGGTCGCCGACCGGCTGGTGGTGCTGGGCAATGCCGCCCACGCCCTGCATCCGGTCGCCGGTCAGGGTTTCAATCTCTGCCTGCGTGACATCCGCGATCTCGCCCGGGTATTGCGTGCCGACCGCGGTGCCCCGGTCGACCCGGGTGATCCGGAACGGCTCGAGCGCTACCGTTCGCTGCGTCAGTCCGACTATCGGCGCACCATCGGCCTGACCGACGGGCTGGTGCGCGGTTTTTCCCTGGATTTGCCGGGCCTCGGCCACCTGCGCGGTGGGACCCTGTCGCTCTTCGATGGCCTGCTGCCCTTCAAGAATCGCCTGGTGCGGGCCACACGGGGGATCGCCTGATGTCGGCCGTGCACCAGGTGGACGTGATCGTCGTCGGTGGCGGCATGGTGGGTGCTGCCGCGGCGCTGGCATTGGCGCGGGATGACCTCGATGTCGCCCTGATCGAGCGCGAACCGCCTGCACCGCTTGGCGGTGATGACCCCTTCGACCTGCGGGTCTCGGCTCTCGCCCCGGCGAGTATCGCGCTGCTCGATCGGCTGGGCGCCTGGTCGAGCATTCGCGCAGAGCGTGCCGCGCTCTATCGACGCATGCGGGTCTTCGACGCCGCCGGGCCGGGTGACCTGACCTTCGACGCCGCCGAGGTGGGGCGGCCCTATCTGGGTTACATCGTCGAGAATCGCCGGGTGCAGCTGGCGTTGTGGTCGCGATTGCGCGAGTTCGACAACGTCGAATGCCTCACCGGCAGCCAACCTCAGTCCCTCGTGGTGCGCGACCGTGACGTGAGCCTGACCCTGGCTGACGGTCGCGAGTTGCGCGCCGATTTGGTCATTGGGGCCGACGGGCAACGCTCCTGGGTACGCGAGACGTCGGGCATCGGCGCGACCAGCCGCGATTACTCGGTCGCCGCCCAGATCCTCTCGGTCGAGACGGACTACCCGCAGCAGGACATCACCTGGCAGCGATTCACCCCGGACGGCCCGCAGGCCTTCCTGCCGCTTGCCGGTGCACGCGGGTCGCTGGTCTGGTACGACGCCCCCGAGCGGGTGCGCGCCCGGCACGCGCTCTCGCCCGAGGCACTACGTGACGCGGCGATGGCCGCGTTTCCGGATGAGCTCGGTGAGATCACGCGCGTGGCCGGGCAGGCGTGGTTCCCGATCCGGCGCCTGCATGCCCACCGCTACTGGGCCGATCGGGTGTTGCTGGTCGGCGATGCGGCACACGCCATTCACCCGCTGGCCGGGCAGGGGGCGAACCTCGGCTTTGCCGACGTCGAGGCGTTGGTGACGGTCGTCGCCTCCTTGGGCGATCGAGGCATGGGGGATGCGCGACTGGCGCGTGCCTACGAGCGGCGTCGGCGCGCGGACAACCAGCTGGTCCAGTCGCTGATGGACGGTTTTGACTGGGGCTATCGTCGCCGCGACCCGCTGACGGTCGCCGCCCGCACCGCCGCGACCCAGGTGGTGGCCGGTGTGCCGCCCTTGCGCCGCTGGATGACCCGGATGGCGGGAGGCCAGCGCCTTGGCGGATAAACCGCTCTTCGAGTCGCCCGAAAAGCACACGGCGAGGCTGCTGATCAGCTGGGGCGTACGATTCACGCGGCTGCTCGGCATTGCCGGGGTGGCCGATCACGAGAGTCACGTGGCCCAGCGATGGGCGGTCCGTCTCGAGTTGCCCCTGCTGCTGATTTCCCTGTGGATTCCGGTGCAGTGGTATCTCGAACATACCGGCCAGGTTGCTGTAGGACAGGGGTTCTGGGTCGACCTGTTGATCTGGGGCTTTTTTTTGGTCGAGCAGTTGATTCTGCTCGCCCTGGTCAAGGACAAGGTTTTCTATCTCAAGAGCAACTGGTTGCTGGTGGCCGTAGTGGCCATTGGTGTGCCGTTGATCCTGATCGAGGCCGTGGCCTTCCTGCTGGGTCTGCGCTTGCTGCGTGTCTTGCTGGTCGTGATTACAGCGCTTCGTCTCGGGCGTCGCTATTTTCGCGAGCTGGGCCGGCACGTGTTCTTTGCCATCGGCCTGATGACGGCATTCCTGCTGGTGCTGGCGGGGTCACTCATGCCCGTGCTGGACCCGCAGACCTTCGACGATTTCAGTGACGGGGCCTGGTGGGCGCTGGTCACCTTGTCGACGGTCGGCTATGGCGACCTCGTACCGCAGACCGACGCCGCCCGGGCGATGGGTTTTGTCTTCGTCGGCGTGGCGGTGGTCTGGTTGGCCCTGATCAGTGCCTCGACCGCCGCTTTTCTCGTCGGCCTGAGAATGGAGGCGAGCAGTCAGGACGAGGAGCGCATCGACATGCAGATCCTGCATCGGCTCGACCGGATCGAGGCCTTGTTGGAGCACGATCTGGCGGCGAGAAAGGACCAGGAGGATCGCGGAGCCGACAACGGCATGGATCACGAACCACCGGGGCGATAGTCCCCGACTCAGCCCGGCCGGCGGCCCGCCACCAGTGCCCAGTCCCCCAGTTCCCGGAACGTGGTGACCTCGTTGCCGGCAGCCGTCCAGGCGGCGGCGACGGCATCGGCCTGATGCGTGAGGATGCCGGACAGCGCAAAGCGGGCGCCTGGCTTGAGGTGCCGGCTCAGCATCGGGGCGAGTTCGATCAGGGTCGGGGCGAGGATGTTCGCCAGCAGTCCGTCGACTTGTCGGTCGGCGGGATACTCCTCGGCGAGATACAGCGAGAAGCGGGCGGGGTCGATGTCGTTGAGTTCGGCGTTGCCGCGGCTGGCTGTGAGCGCCTGCGGATCGATGTCGGTGCCGTCGACCTGGCCCGCGCCCAGACGCAGCGCGGCGATGGCCAGTATCCCCGAACCGCAGCCGGCATCCAGCCAGTGCTGTCCGGTGATCTCCTGCGATTCCAGCCATTCCAGGCACAGGCGCGTGGTCTCGTGTTTGCCTGTGCCGAAGGCTAGGCCCGGGTCGAGCCGGATGGGCAGGCGGCCGACCGGTGCGGTGCTGTCTTCCCAGGCCGGCTCGATCACCAGCCGATCGCCGATCGGCATGGCGGCGAAGTCCGCTTGGGTACGACGCACCCAGTCTTCCTCGTCGAAAATCGAGTGACCCAGCCGGTCAAGCAGGGCAGGGCGCAGCAGCCCGTGCAGGGTGCCGACGATCATCGCCGGCGAGACATCGCCCGTGAACAAACCGACCACCCGGGTCTCGGCCCACAACGGCGACTCGCCCGGTTGCGGTTCCAGCACCGGCTCGTCACCGAGTTCTTCCAGGGTCACCGACAGCGCGCCGGCGGCCAGCAAGGCGTCCTCGACCGCCTCGACGTCGTCGCGCGGCACCTCGAGCCAGAGGTGCTGCCACTCATTCGCCATCAGGAAATCCCGAGGCGCTTGTGCAGGAAGTGGATGTCCATGCCGCCAGCAATGAAGTTCGCGTCCATCATCAGCTCGCGGTGCAGCGGGATGTTGGTCTTGATGCCGTCGATCAGCATTTCCTCGAGCGCCCCGTGCATCCGACGGATGGCCGCCTCGCGATCACCGGCGTGGGTGATCAGCTTGCCGATCATCGAGTCGTAGAACGGCGGTACCGAGTAGCCGTTGTAGATGTGCGAGTCGACCCGCACACCCAGCCCGCCCGGGAAGTGCAGGTTGGTGATCTTGCCGGGGCTGGGTGCGAAGGTGGCCGGATCCTCGGCGTTGATGCGGCATTCCACGGCGTGACCGCGGAATTCCACTTGGTCCTGGGTCAGCTGCAGCGGGATGCCGGCGGCGATCGCCAGTTGTTCCTTGACCAGATCGATGCCGGTGACCATCTCGGTGACCGGGTGCTCGACCTGTAGGCGGGTGTTCATCTCGATGAAGTAGAACTCGCCGTTCTCGTACAGGAACTCGAAGGTACCCGCGCCACGGTAGTTCATGCGCTTGCAGGCCGCGACGCAGACCTCCCCGATTTCGGCCCGTTGCTCGGCGGTAATGCCCGGGGCCGGCGCCTCCTCGATCACCTTCTGGTGGCGGCGCTGCATCGAGCAGTCGCGCTCACCCAGGTGGATGGCGTTTCCCTGGCCATCGGAGAGCATCTGCACCTCGATGTGACGCGGGTGCTCGAGGAACTTCTCCATGTAGACCTCGGGGTTGCCGAAGGCCGCCCCCGCTTCGCTCTTGGTCATCTCGATGGCGTGGTGCAGGTGCGCCTCGGTATGCACGACACGCATGCCCCGGCCGCCCCCGCCACCGGCCGCCTTGATGATCACCGGGTAGCCGATCTCGCGTGCCAGCCGATGGTTCTCGTCCGGATCGTCGGTCAGCGCGCCTTCCGAACCGGGTACGCAGGGCACCCCGGCGGCACGCATGGTCTCCTTGGCGGTGACCTTGTCGCCCATCATGCGAATGGACTCGGCGGTCGGGCCGATGAAGATGAAGCCCGATTCCTCGACCCGCTCGGCGAAGTCGGCGTTCTCGGAAAGAAAGCCATAGCCGGGGTGGATGGCCGAGGAGTCGGTCAGTTCGGCGGCGGCGATCAACGCCGGCACGTTCAGGTAGGACTCGTTGGACCGGGGGCCGCCGATGCAGACCGACTCGTCGGCCAGGCGGACGTGCTTGAGATCACGGTCGGCAGTGGAATGGACGGCCACCGTGCCGATGTCGAGTTCGCGGCAGGCGCGCAGAATGCGCAGCGCGATCTCGCCGCGGTTGGCGATCAGGACCTTGTTCAGCATCTTGGGAAAACTCCTGGGAAGACGAAAGCGGCTGGATGTGGGTCGGGCAGGCGGGGCCTTACTCGATCACGAACAGCGGCTGGTCGTATTCCACCGGCTGGCCATTTTCCACCAGGATGTCCTTGATCGTGCCGTCAACCTCGGCCTCGATCTGGTTGAACATCTTCATCGCCTCGATGATGCAGATGGTGTCGCCCTTGCTGACGGTGGTGCCCACCTCGACGAAGGGGCTGGAATCGGGAGAAGAGGCTCGATAGAAGGTGCCTACCATCGGCGAATTGATGGTCTTTCCGCGGGCCTCCGGCGCCTCGCTGGGTGCCGGCTCGCCTGACGCGGCTGGTGCCGGGGCGGCCGGTTGCGGGGCGTGCGCCGGCGCCGCGGCCTGCATCATCGGCGGCTGCTGGGAGTGACGCGAAATGCGAACCGACTCCTCGCCCTCCTTGATCTCGATTTCGGCGACGCCCGATTCCTCGAGCAGTTCGATCAGTTTCTTGACCTTGCGGATATCCATGACGTGGGTCTCTTGCGTTGTGCGTGCGAATCAGGCGGACGGGCTGTCCAGATGAGCGATCAGGGCGGTCAGGGCCAGTTCGTAGCCCAGCGCACCCAGCCCGACGATGCTGCCGACGGCCACATCCGAGAAATAGGAATGCTGCCGGAAGGACTCGCGGGCGTGAATGTTGGAAAGATGAATCTCGATGAACGGACGGTCGATGGCGAGCAGGGCATCCCGCAGGGCGACGCTGGTGTGGGTCCAGGCGCCGGGGTTGATCAGCACCCCGTCCACCCCATCGTCGGCCGCACGGTGCAGCCGGTCGATGGCCTCTCCCTCGTGATTGCTCTGGAAGTGTTCCAGCACCGCCCCTTGTCCCTCGGCCGCCCGGTCGAGGCGTTGGCCGATATCGGCCAGCGTCAGTCGCCCGTAGCGCTCGGGCTCGCGGGTGCCGAGCCGATTGAGGTTGGGGCCGTTGAGTACCAGGATCCGTTTCATGGAGACTCGCTCTCGTCGACGGGCGGAATAACCGTGTCCCCGCCGGGTCAGTGCCCGACGAGTCAATGATTTCCCGCATTGTGCCGGTTGGGGGTGACGAAGTCACGTGTTCGGCGTCGGTTTTTTGTCAATCGCCACTCATTGGCGGATTTTTCACGAAGTTATACCCCGGATAAGCAAAGAGCCCCGCGAAGGCGGGGCTCGATATCGATCAGCGGTTGGAGACGGCCGTGACGTGGCCGAGGAACTCGTCGGGTGGCTGATACCCGACCACCCAGTGCTGACGCACCCGCTCACCCGAGGCATCCCAGAAGATGATCCCCGGCGGTCCGTACAGGTCGAAACGCTTGAGCAATGCCTTGTGGTCGGCGTTGTTGGCGGTCACGTCGGCCTGCAACACCAGAAAGCCGCTCAACTCCTCGATCACGCGCGGATCGCTGAAGGTGTTGTGCTCCATCTCCTTGCAGGAGATGCACCAGTCGGCGTAGAAATCGAGCATCACCGGCTGACCGGCGGCCTTGGCCTGTTCGAGCGCCTCGTCAAGTTCCTGCTCGTTGTCGATCATGCGGAACTCGAGTTCGGCAACCTGGCCGCCACCGCCGCCCAGTGACAGGCCGGCCAGTGGCGCAAACGCCGTGCCCTTGGCCCCGGCGGCAACCCCGATCAGCATCAGGGCGCCCCAGAGTAGCAGCACCAGACCCAGCGACTTCCACAGGCGCAACCAGCCCGAGGCGGCTTCACGCAGCGATTCGGTCGCCCCCATGTAGACCGCCGAGGCGATCAGCAGCGCGGCCCACATGAGCTGGGTGACGGCCGGTGGCAGGAAGCGCTCGAGCATCCAGATCGCCACGCCCAGCAGCACCACGCCGAACACGGCCTTGACCGCATCCATCCAGCCGCCGGCCCTGGGCATGTACTTGCCGCCGAGTGTGCCGACGAGGATCAGTGGCAGACCCATGCCGATCGACAGGGCGAACAACGCCAGGCCACCGACGACGGCATCACCCGTCTGGCCGATGTAGATCAGGGCGCCGGCCAGCGGCGGGGCCATGCAGGGGCCGACGATCAGCGCCGAGAGGAAGCCCATCACGGCCACCCCGGTGAGCGTGCCGCCCTGCTGGCGATTCTGCGCCTGCATGATGCGCGACTGGATCGAGGAGGGCAGTTGCAGCTCGAAGAAGCCGAACATCGACATGGCCAGTGCGACGAAGATCGCGGCGAACACGCTCAGTACCCAGGGGTTCTGGAAGGCCGCCTGCAGGTTGGCGCCGAACAGACCGGCCAGCACGCCGGCAACCGTGTAGGTGACGGCCATCGCCAGCACGTAAACCACCGATAGCACGAAGGCCTTGCGGGTGGTGATGTGCTCGCCCTGGCCGGCGATGATGCCCGAAAGGATCGGGATCATCGGGAAGACGCAGGGAGTGAACGCGAGCAGTAGACCAAAGATGAGGAAGCCCAGGATGACCGCCCAAGGGCTGCCATCGATCAGGCGCTGGGTGATCATGTCGGTCTCCGAGCCCGCCGGGGCGGCGGCCTCGGTGGCGGTGTCGGTCGACGCGCCGTTGCCGGCCGGTGCTTGGCCACGATCGTCGCCGAGCGAGTCCATCTCTTCCAGCGGCGTCAGTTCACCGGTATCGCCCGGCACCTCGTCGAGGCGCTCGGCGTCCCCCGAGGCCGGATCGATCCGCCAGGCCTTCTCCATCGGCGGGTAGCACAGGCCCATGTCCGCGCAACCCTGGTAGCCGATCACCAGTGTGTAGGGGGCGTCGGCGTCGATCGACAGTTCGGTTTCCAGCTGGTCGTGGAAGACCCAGACGGTGCCGAAATTCGGATCGTCCTTGCGCTCGCCCTCGCCGATGTAGGCAGCTTGAATTTCCGCGCCTTCGCCGACGGCGGCCTTGGTGCGATCACGGTACAGGTAGTACTCGGGCGTGATATCGAAGCGGACGAACACGCTCCCGTCATCGACGATCACCTCGGGGACGAACGCCTCTTCGGGGTCCATCGGCTCGTTGCTGCTGCCACCGAAGCTGCCCAGGCTGATGCCGCCATCGCGGGAGTTGGCCCCGGACTCGGACACTTCTTCGGCCGGGCTGTCGGCGCCGGTCTGGGGCAGGTCGACGGTGAGCTCGTGGGTCTCGGGTGGGTAACAGACCCCGTGGATGTCGGAGCAGCCCTGGTATTCGACCGTGACCGTCGCCTCGCCGCCGGACGCGGATTCGATTGGTACGCGGGCGGTGAAGTCCTCCTTGTAGACGAGGGTTTCGCCGAAGACCGGGTCGTCGTCGATCACCGCCTCGGGAAGTTGCGCGTCACCCAGTTCGACCCCGTCGCCACCGTTGATCTTCAACTTGTCCTGATAGAGGTGGTAACCCTCGACCACGCGGAAATCGAGGCGCAGTTCACCATCGTCATGGTTGGCCTCGACGCCGAAGGCCTCTTCCGGCCCCAGCAGTTCGGGCTGGGCGTTTGCCGCCGTCTGCCAGGCAAGCGCGACGGTGACAAGCAGGAAGGCGGCGATTCGCACCCACGGTGCGGTCAGGGAGTGGTTTGAACGCATTGCTGAACCCATTCGGAATAAGACTGGCTGCTTTCGGCTGGCAGGATGACCACCTCGGGGCAGTCGTAGGGGTGGAATTGCTCGATCGCGTCCTTGAGGTCGTCGATACGCTCGAGGCTGGTCTTCATGTGCAGCTGGTATTCCTCGTCGCGGCACAGCTCGCCCTGCCAGTGGTAGGCCGAGCGGACCGGGCCGACGATGTTCACGCAGGCCACTAGCCCATCGGCCAGCAAGCGAGCGCTGAGTTCGTCGGCCGCGCGAGGGTCGTCCAGTGTGGTGATGACCAGTGCTATTGTGCTTTGCTCGATCGTCATTATCGTGATTGCGTCGGCTCGTTGAGTCGCTGTTCGTCCTTACACGTTTCAGCCGGCCCGGCCTTGGTCCACCTGGTGGGCGGCGAGTTCCGCGGGGCGTCTGTGGCTCGACCCGCGATCGCCCGATGGACCGAAAATGCCAACCGGTTGACGACAGGAAGCCTAGCGCTGCAATCGTTAGACGGCAAACAAATCCATCTCAATCCCGAGAAGTCATGCGAAAACTGTCCGGATTCATCCTCTTTCTACCCCTCGTGGAGCTGGTGCTCCTGATCGCGATGGGCGCGGCCATGGGGTTTCTCGTCACGCTGCTGTGGATCGTCGCCACCGGTGTCTGGGGCGCGTGGCTGATGCGCACTGCCGGGCCCAATGCCATGGCACGCGCCCAGCGTGACGTCGCGGCCACCGGTCGGGGGCAGATCGACGGACTGGGCGTGGCGGCCAATTTCCTCGGCGGGTTGCTGCTGCTGTTGCCGGGGCCGCTAACCGACCTGTTGGGATTGGTGCTGGTCACGCCGTTCCTGCGGCGACTGGCGTTTGGCGCGTGGCTTGCCGGGAAGATGCAGCAGGTCGTGGTCGAGCGTGGCGGGTTCGGTACCGGGCCGCAGGGGCCGTTCGGTCCCGGCGCAGACGGCAATGTCTACGATGCCGACCCGGACGACATCCGGCGGGACGAGCCACGTGATCCGCGACGACTCGATCGCGAGCGCGATCGTGACTAGCGAGCGCTTTGCTGCCGCGTTGACGCGGTAGTCGTTCAGCCTTTGCCGTCGAGAATCCGTCTGGCCAGTGCCTGGCCGTTCTCGAGGCAGTCACCCACGGCGATGCCCTCGCGCCAGTTGCCGATCAGCGACAGGCCGGGGTGGTTCTCGAGTGCCTGATCGAGCCGCTCGATCCGGGCCAGATGGCCCAGCTCGTACTGTGGGATCGCGCGCGGCCAGCGACTGACGCGCTGCCAGACCGGCTCTCCCTCGATGCCAAGCAAGTCGCCCAGGTCCTTGCCGACCTGGCGGGCCAAATCGGCATCGCTCATCTCCAATGCCTCGGGGTCCTGCCGCCCGCCGATAAAGGCGGTGATCAGCTTGTGACCGTGCGGTGCGCGATTGGGGAACAGCGTCGAGGAAAACAGCGCGCCCAGCGTCCGTCGGTGTTCGCGGCGGGGAATCAGCACGCCGAAGCCGTCGAGCGGGTGGGCCAGCACGCCGGGTGGAAAGCCCAGGGCGACGGCGGCGACCGGCGGGTAGACGATCTCGTCGAGTGGCTCGGCCAGCAGCGAGTCCAGTGGGCGCAGCAGTGAGGCGCTCACGTGTGCCGGCGTGGCCAGTACGAGCCGATTGGCCTGCCAGGTCGTACCGTCCTGATCGGTCACTTGCCAGCCGCCATCGCTCGCCTCAATGGCCTGCACGCGGCGGCCACAGGCGATCGTGCCACCGCTCGACGAGTCGATCTCGGCGGCAAGCCGGTCGGTGAGTGTCTGGATGCCGCCCGGGAAGCTGATCAGCTTGCCGCGCCATTCGGATGGCATGGGCTCGTTGTCCTCGCGGCGCTCCTGTTTCGCCCGTTTCATGGCGGCCAGTCCGCCGCGGATCAGCGAGCCGTGCTCACGTTCCATGGCGGCGAGTTTGGGCATGGCGGCCTGGACGGACAACCGGGCCGGGTCCCCGGCATAGACGCCGGAGACGAACGGGTCGACCAGGTAGTCGAGAATGTTCCGGCCTAGGCGTCGCTCGACGAATTGGGCCAGTGTTTCCTCGCCCGTTCCGCGACGCACCCAGGGCTCGCGCAGGATGCGGCCGATGCTGCGCGGCCCGAGCAGCGGGTTGAAAGGGGCGTTGAGCGGATGGGTCGGCAGGGCCAGCACCCGCTTGCCCTTGGCGATATAGCGCTTCTTGCCCGCCTCGCCGGCGAAGATCGCCTCGTCGGTCAGATCCAGTTCCTTGAGCAACCGATAGAGCGGTGGTTTGACCATCAGGGTGTTCGGGCCGATCTCGATCTGCCATTCCCCGTCGCGACGGCTCTGGATATTGCCGCCGGGCGTGTCACCCGCCTCGAGCACGGTGACCGGCTGTCCGCCCCGCGCCAGCGCCCAGCCGGCAGCGAGCCCGCTGGCGCCCGCGCCGATGATCAGCGTGTCGGTCGATTGCATCTTGCCGGGGGCGTCGTGGTCGCTTGCTGTCATGGCATCTCGTGACGTCGTCAGGGCACGTGCCTGTGCTTGCCGTGCTCTGGGTTGCTATGTCTGTTCGGGGCTCGAGTGTACTCTACCGGTTCGATCAAATTCGGCAGATGCACTGTCAGGGACGTTATGGACGAATCGCACGCCGTTGGCGGCAGCAATAGACCCGAGGGCCTGCCTCGGGCCGTGGTATTGGGCGGAACCGGTTTCGTGGGCCGGCACCTGGTCCGCGCGCTCTCCCAGCGGGGCTGGGAAGTGGTGGTGCCAAGCCGTCACGCCGCACGTCACCGGGACATGGGGCTGTGGCCGAGCGTGGTGCTGGTCGACATGAATCCCCCCGCCCGGTCGGATCTGGCGACCCATCGCGGCTCCCCCGAACTGGCGGAACTGCTCGAGGGCACGGACTTGCTGGTCAACCTGGTCGGCATCCTCAACGAGCGCCGGCACAACGGCAAGGGCTTTGAGCGGGTGCACATCAAGCTGACCAAGGCCGCCCTGCGTGCCGCTGCCGATGCGGGCGTGCCGCGTTATCTGCACATGAGCGCGCTGGGGGCAGACGAGGACGAAGGTGTCAGTCACTACCAGCGCAGCAAGGGCAAGGCCGAGAACTGGGTGCACCGTTTCGGTCGTAAGCACGACATTGCCGTGACCAGTTTCCGCCCGTCGGTGATCTTCGGTCCGGGCGACTCCTTCCTCAACCGCTTTGCCGACCTGGCTAAGCTGATGCCGGGCATCTTCCCGCTGGCCTGCGCGGGGGCACGCTTCTCGCCCGTCTTCGTGGGCGACGTGGTGCGTCGCTATGTCGAGTCGATCGATGATCCCCAGGCCGATGGCGCGCGTTATGACCTCTGCGGTCCGCATGACTACTCGCTGGGCGAGTTGGTGCGTTATGCCGCGTCGACCAGTGGTCATCCGCGCTGGGTGGTCGGCCTGCCGATGTGGCTGTCGCGCATTCAGGCACGCGTGATGGAGTGGCTGCCGGGCAAGCCGTTCAGCCGCGACAATCTCGATTCCTTGCAGAGGGACAATACCTGCTCGCCGGAGTGTCCGCGTGAGCCCACCCGGCTCGAGGACGTCGCCCCGGCGTACCTTGCCCCGGGCAATGGCGGCCCCGGCAGGAGCGCGCCTCGTCGCGGCTAAGCCGGTGGTAGGATAGTCCCCTATGCCGCCCCGGATTACTCCACTCGCCGGGGCGTTTCATCGTTTTTGACTACTGATCGAGGCCCAGCCGTGGAATCGGAAAAACCAACCCCCGCACCGCGTCGCTCGAGTAACGCCGAGCATTACTTCGAGCACTTCCTGTTCGGCGCCCGTTGGATCCTGGCCCCCGTCTACCTGGGGCTGGTCGGCGCGATGCTGATCCTGCTGGTGAAGTTCGGCTCCGAGCTCTGGCATCTGCTCAGCCACGCCTTTTCCCTGAGCGAGTCCGAGATCATTATCGGCGTGCTGACGCTGGTGGACGTGGCGTTGATCATGAACCTGCTGATCATCATCATCTTCTCGGGCTACGAGAACTTCGTCTCGAAGATGGATGACCTGCATAGCCACCATGACCGCCCCGAGTGGATGGGGCATATCAGCTTCACCGATCTCAAGATCAAGGTAATCGGCTCGATCGTCGCCATCTCGGGGATCGAATTGCTCAAGTCCTTCATGAATGTCGAGAATCTGAGCGACCGAGAGATGGCCTGGATGGTGGGTATCCACCTGACCTTTGTCGTCTCCGGCGTGCTCTACGCTGTGATGGATCGCTTGCAGGGCAAGGGTCACTGACGATCCGACGCATGAAAAACCCTGCCGCTGGCGGGGTTTGTCGTTTCAGGTGAGGGCAGGCCGCGCTCTGCCGCTGATACCCCTCACTCCCCGATGTCCTCGTTCCAGAGGCTTGGATGCGTCTCGATGAACCGCTGCATCAGCTCGATGCAGCGCGGATCGTTCACGACCGTTACCTCCACGCCGTGTTCACGCAACCCGTCTTCCTCGCCGAGGAAGGTCCGGTTCTCCCCGATCACCACGTGCGGTATCCCATAGAGCCGGATGGCGCCCGCGCACATCGGGCAGGGCGACAGCGTGGTGTACAGAGTGCACTCCCGGTAGAAGGCCGCCGACCGGCGACCGGCCCGTTCCAAGGCATCCATCTCGCCGTGCCGAATCACACTGCCGTCCTGGATACGGCGGTTGTGGCCCCGCCCGACGATCTCGCCGTCGTGCACCAGCACCGCGCCGATGGGGATGCCGCCCTCGTCACGGCCCGTCCGGGCCTCTTCGAGGGCCGCATCGAGAAAGGGGTCGTGGTTCATGGTGAGCGCCTCCGCTGGACGTTGGTATTTTCACGATACAAAAAAACCCCGCCAATGGCGGGGTTTCCTGTAAGCGGTGTCCGGCCGGAAGGCCGGGGTAACCGGTCTTACATCATGCCGGGCATACCACCCATGCCGCTCATGTCGGCCGGCGGGGTGCCGCCGTCGTCCTTGCTCGGGAGCTCGGCGATCATGCACTCGGTGGTGATCATCAGACCGGCGACCGATGCAGCGTTCTGCAGCGCGGTACGGGTGACCTTGGTCGGGTCCAGGATGCCCATCTCGACCATGTCGCCGTACTCGCCGTTAGCGGCGTTGTAACCGTGGTTGCCCTTGCCCTGGCGTACGCCCTGGACGACGACCGACGGCTCGCCACCGGAGTTGGAGACGATGAAGCGCAGCGGGTCTTCCATGGCGCGCAGGGCGATGGAGATACCGGTCTGCTGGTCGACGTTGTCGCCCTTGAGCTCGCCGAGGCTGGAAAGCGCGCGGATCAGCGCGACGCCGCCACCCGGGACGATGCCTTCCTCGACGGCGGCACGGGTCGCGTGCAGCGCGTCGTCGACACGGTCTTTCTTCTCCTTCATCTCGACTTCGGTCGCAGCACCGACCTTGATCACGGCAACGCCGCCGGCCAGTTTCGCGATCCGCTCCTGGAGCTTCTCCTTGTCGTACTCGGAGGAGGTGTTCTCGATCTGGGTGCGGATCTGCTCGACGCGGGTGTCGATGTCGTCCTTGGTGCCAGAGCCGTTGATGATCGTGGTGTTCTCTTTGGTGACCACGACGCGCTTGGCGGTACCCATGTCGTCGAGGGTGACCTTGTCGAGGGTCAGGCCGACCTCGTCGGAAATCACCTGGCCGCCGGTAACGATGGCCAGATCCTGCAGCATGGCCTTGCGACGATCGCCGAAGCCCGGTGCCTTGACGGCCGCGACCTTGACGATGCCGCGCATGGCGTTGATGACCAGCGTGGCCAGTGCCTCGCCTTCGATGTCCTCGGAGACGATCAGCAGCGGCTTGTTCGCCTGGGAGGCCGCTTCCAGGGCCGGCAGGAGATCACGGATGTTCGAGATCTTCTTGTCATGCAGGAGGATGTACGGGTCCTCGAGCTCGACGCTCATCTGCTTCTGGTTGTTGACGAAGTAGGGCGACAGGTAGCCGCGGTCGAACTGCATGCCTTCAACCACTTCCAGCTCGTCCTCGAAGCCCGAGCCTTCCTCGACGGTGATGACGCCGTCCTTGCCCACGCGCTCCATGGCCTCGGCGATAATCTCGCCGACCTTCTTGTCGGAGTTCGCGGAGATGGTGGCAACCTGGGCGATCGCCTTGTTGTCGGTGCAGGGCTTGGAGAGGTTCTTGAGCTCGGCAACGGCTGCCTCGACGGCACGGTCGATGCCGCGCTTGAGGTCCATCGGGTTCATGCCCGCGGCGACGGCCTTGACGCCTTCGCGGACGATGGCGGCGGCCAGTACGGTTGCGGTGGTGGTGCCGTCACCGGCGACATCAGCGGTCTGGGAAGAGACTTCCTTGACCATCTGCGCGCCCATGTTCTCGAACTTGTCTTCCAGCTCGATCTCGCGGGCGACGGAAACGCCGTCCTTGGTCACGGCCGGTGCGCCGAAGCTCTTCTCGATAACGACGTTACGACCCTTCGGGCCCAGGGTTACCTTGACGGCGTCGGCAAGCAGGTTGACGCCACGCAGCATGCGGTCGCGGGCGCTGGTAGAAAAGCGGATTTCTTTGGCAGACATAGTCAATATGCTCCTTGATTGATTCGATTCCGGGGGGACGCGTTAGCGCTTTCCGCGGGCAATTCAGTCTTCGATGACGGCGAGGATGTCGTCTTCGCCCATCATCAGCAGCTCATCGCCTTCGACCTTCACCTTGGCGCCGGCGTACTGGCTGAACAGGACCTTGTCGCCAACCTTCACGCCCATGGCACGGACCTCACCCTTGTCGTTCGACTTGCCCGGGCCGGCGGCGATGATTTCGCCACGGTTCGGCTTCTCGGCAGCCGAGTCCGGCAGAACGATGCCAGAGGCGGTCTTGCGTTCTTCTTCTTCGCGCTTTACCAGCACACGATCATGCAAAGGACGGATTTTCATGCGGTTACTCCATGCGTTGACATAGAAAAAGGATTTTCGACGGTGTTTGTTCGCGTCGGGGCGGGAAAACTCGGCGGAGCCGCCGTTGTTAGCACTCACCCGACTCGAGTGCCAATAGTAGGAACGGCCCCGGCGATTTCAAGAGGTGGGGAAGAAAAAAGTTCGCGGTCCGCCCACCGCGAGACGAGCGGGTTGGCGGCGTGCCTCGGTGGGATCACGTGAATCGGTATAATGCCGGCCAACCTAGCAGGCGCATCGATACGGCCTGCGACATGCGAATCCAGCCAGGAGAGAACACATGGGCTTCGACAAGATCACCATCCCCGAAGGCGACAAGATCACCGTCACCGCCGACGGCACGCTGACCGTGCCGGATCGGCCGATCATCCCCTTTATCGAGGGTGACGGCATCGGCATCGATGTCACGCCGGTGATGAAAAAGGTCATTGACGCGGCCGTCGAGAAGGCCTACGGCGGCAAGCGCCAGATCGCCTGGATGGAGGTCTACGCCGGTGAGAAGTCGACCGAAGTCTACCCGGACGGCAGCGGCCTGCCCGCCGAGACCATGGAAGCGATCCGCGACTACGTCGTCTCCATCAAGGGCCCGCTCACCACGCCGGTCGGCGGCGGTTTTCGTTCGCTGAACGTCGCCCTGCGCCAGAAGCTTGACCTGTATGTCTGCCTGCGCCCGGTGCGCTACTTCACCGGCACCCCCAGCCCGGTCAAGCACCCGGAGAAGACCGACATGGTCATCTTCCGCGAGAACTCCGAGGACATCTACGCCGGCATCGAGTGGGCCGCGGGTACCCCGGAAGTGAAGAAGGTGATCGACTTCCTGACCCAGGAGATGAACGTCGAGAACATCCGCTTCCCGGAGAGCTCGGGCATCGGCATCAAGCCGGTCTCCGAGGATGGCACCAAGCGCCTGGTGCGCCGCGCGATCGAGTACGCGATCGCCAATGACCGCGAGTCGGTCACCCTGGTGCACAAGGGCAACATCATGAAATTCACGGAAGGGGCCTTCAAGAACTGGGGCTACGAGCTGGCGAAGGAAGAGTTTGGCGCCGAGCCGCTCGACGGCGGCCCGTGGATGAAGCTCAAGAACCCGAACACCGGCCGCGAGATCGTCATCAAGGACTCGATCGCCGATGCCTTCCTGCAGCAGATCCTGCTGGTGCCGGAGGAATACGACGTGGTCGCCACCCTGAACCTCAACGGTGACTACGTCTCGGATGCACTGGCCGCGCAGGTCGGCGGCATCGGCATCGCGCCGGGCGCGAACCTCTCCGACACCGTCGCCATGTTCGAGGCCACTCACGGCACCGCCCCGGACATCGCCGGCAAGGACCTCGCGAACCCGTCGTCGGTCATCCTGTCGGCCGAGATGATGCTGCGCCACCTCGGCTGGACCGAGGCCGCCGATGCGGTCATCAAGGCGATGGAAGGCGCGATCGCCAGCGGTAACGTCACCGGCGATCTCGCCCGCCTGATGGACAAGCCCAACCAGATCGGCTGCAAGGCCTTCGGCGAGGAGCTGATCCGCCAGATGGACTGATCGTCGTCCTGACAGCGAGTGATAAACGTGCAGGCGCGTCCGGGTATTTCCGGGCGCGCCTGCTACGCTTCTGAGGCAGGAAAATTGCCTGCGTCGTTCCCCAGGAGGCGCGCCATGGAACCCCTCATCGACGCCAGTGCCGTCTGTCCCTACTGCGGCGAGCCGGTCGACTTCTCGATCGATACCAGTGCCGGCGAGCAGACCTTCGTCGAAGACTGCAGCGTCTGCTGTCAGCCGATCGTGGTGACCATCAAGTGGACCGCCGAAGGCCCGACCCTGGAACTGCACCAGGAAAACGAGTGACCGGGCCGTCTGGAGAGCGGTTCGACGCGCGTGTTACCATCTCGCCGCCTCCCGACTGCCCATGTAGCTCAGCTGGATAGAGCAACCGCCTCCTAAGCGGTAGGTCGCAGGTTCGAATCCTGCCTTGGGCGCCATCTTTCCGTCTTCAGCGATTTCTTGCTGTTTCTCGAAACCGCCCGACAGCACCGACCACGTATCCCTCCGCTTCCAGCAAGTTGTAAAGCGGCGCGATAGTTTGCGCGGTTTTGCTAGGTAAGGCAGCTGCTACTGCTGGCGAGGGGATCCAGCCACCATGAACAGCTTGAACTGCACCCGGACGACTCGAAGGAATGAGAGCCCAGAGAACACCGCCAGCCCGACCCATATGGACCAGAAGATTGTGCCAAGCGGCAGGAAGAATCCCACCATCGAAATAACCGCAAAGGCGAACGATCCGTACACAGCTTGGGCCAGAATATTGACCAGGTCGGCCATGTATCCCGCTTCGGTCAGCTGCTTCATGAAGCGCGCTCCACGAATGCTCATGATCACGGCCTTGGATGTTGCCAAAAATGCCGTGAGGATTGAGCCAACCGTAAGCGAGGCAGTCAGTATCGCGTTGATGCGTGTCTCATCTGGCATGCCGGCCTTGGCGAAGAAATACCATGCGAGTCCGGACGCGCACCCAAGCGCGAAGGGGCCTAATGACCGAAGCCAGCGTCTCATGTCGTGTTCTTGATCTGTTCAGACCAACCTGCACGGGCCCGATGTAGACGGTCCCATCGGTCAGCGACTGGATACCTGCGATCTTCCCCGGATTCGAGATCCGTGAAGTCCACAGTAAGCGTTGGCTTGATCAGGTTGATGATTTCCATGCGGCTCTCGTTATCTTCCTTGCCGGCAAATTCAGCTTTCCTTACTGCTTCCTTGTTGCGCCCCAGCAATTGATTCAGCCCGTCCAACGCGCTTTTCACGAAGCCCGTCTCCAAACCGTCGTGCTGGCCTGGCCCCATGCTGAATCGGACCTCCATGTTATTGGCGCCCGCTTGCCCTGCGGCGGTTATGGCTTCTTCCAGGGGGAGGCCATTTTCCCGATCCGCCGCCGTCACTTTCGAAATCGCCATGCCGACAGTGAATGACGAGAAGTGCTCTTTCTTGAGCAGCCTTTGCTCGACACTCTTGTCGTAAATTACCTGGAAGTCACAAGCGCAGTTTTCGCCCTCGAAGTAGATGTTGAAGTAGTTTTCGATGCTGGCCACCCTTGGGCCAAAGTGGTTGTACTGCACGATAAGGTGTCCGGTCTTCGGTAGATACAACGCTGCCGTCTGTTCCCCGAACCCCTCGTCTTTCTTGAGAGGGAACCCCTCGGTCTTTTTCATGCGATGCGCCTTGCCCGGACCATGATCGAATCGCAAGCGCGAGAAATCCATTACCCAATACGGGTCGGCCTCGGTGCCACCCTTTGTGACATCATCCAGTCTTATCTCCTTGTCAGCCACCACGCGGAGCCGGTCTTCGATCTTGTCGCCACTGATCCGCTCGATCACCTGCTCCAGCGGTATCGCCTGATCCGGCTGTTGGGCCTTGTACAACTGCACTCGCATCCGACCTGCCATAAAGCAAACGCTTCCTCTCGTATTGGTTCCATGGTCACGAGCGAGCGTAATCAATCTGCCTTTGCGAATCTATCGTTTGTTTAGGATGCGGTTAACACATCCCCTGCGCGTGGCTTGCCCGCCTTAACCACTAGAAACGCTTGGATGGTCTCTTAGGCGGTCGGGTAATCGCACCGCATCTGGGAAAGGCAAAGGAACCAAGCTGACTCCTGGAAATCGAAATGGCGGGATCGCTCGAGTGTCATGGTCTGACCACTGCCCTTGGCGTCATTTCTGTTGGGACTTCGCGAGATCGTAATGGGTGAAAAACCGACGTTCGTGGGAGGTGGTCGCCCGGGCTGGTATCAGTGGGAATGCCACAACCCGAACGCGGTACCGGTCGAGCTTGCACTGCGCTGTCCGGCGACCGGAGCCACATTCCGGCTTCTGGCCCGTCCGGGGCGAAGTACCCGCCGGTTCGTGCCGGGTGGGGCGCTTGGTGACGATTGTCGGTTGACGGTCCTGACGTCCGGTGACCGGGGCGATACGCAAAACGCCTTCCGTCGGGTGAGTCGTTTCGCTGCCTGGTTGGGGCTTTGGTCGCGCCTGCGCCAGCTTGACCGGGATTTCCGCGGGCTTTCGCGGCGTGCTTGCCTGCGGGTGTGGCTTTCCTGGCTGGTTTCCCGGCAGGCGCGCGAGTTGGCGCTGCGTCGTTACGAACGCACCTGCTTTTCCTGGCCCATCGAGGCGGAATATTCCTCGTGGCTTCGACACGAGTCCGAACGCGTTGCCTCCGATCTGGTGACGATCGGAGGCGGGCGAGGGCAAGTGCCCGCGGTTCGGTTCTCTCTCCTGATGCCAGTGTCTGCCGCAGACCCGGCGCTTCTGCGCGAGGTGCTGGATTCGTTGCGGGCGCAATCGTTTGCGCATTGGGACCTTTGTATCGCGCTCCACTCCGGTGCCGACGAAGACGTTCGTCAGGTGTTGGCCGAGGCGAGCGGACAGGATGTGCGAGTGTCATTGTTGTCATGGGCGGCAGGGGAAGCGCTCTCCACGGCGCTGAACCGTGGCTTGTCACGCGGCGCCGGCGATTACGTGGCTCTGCTGGGGGACGAGGATCGGTTGGCGCCGGACGCCTTGATGACCGTGGCGCAGGTTTTACGCGCCGCGCCGGGATTGCAGTTGCTGTACGCCGACGAAGACAAGGTGTCGGGCGGTGGCGAGCGCTTCGATCCGCATTTCAAGCCGGACTGGAATCCGGATCTCGCGCTGGCGTACGACTACGTCTCCCGCCTATGTGTGTATCGGCACGATCGTCTGCTTGCCGTGGGCGGGTTCCGCGAAGGATCCGAGGGTGCCCTGGGTGATGCCCTGGAAAAGGCCGGGGAACATGACCTGCTGCTGCGTTTCACGTGCGGTCTGGCGCCTGAGCAGATCCATCATGTCCCTCAGGTGTTGTATCACCGGAGATCGGCGGGTGATGGCGCCGGCGTGTCGATGAAGGGCGCGGGCAATGCCCGTGAGGCTTGCCTGCGTGCCGTGACGGACCATCTCGCCGAGGTGGAGCCAGCGGCCTCCGTGGAGCCGGCGGACGTTCCGCACGCCTGCCGGGTGCGCTGGCCGCTTCCCGATCCGCCACCGCTGGTCAGTCTGGTCATCCCGACGCGAGACGGGGTGGAGATTCTGCGCCCTTGCGTCGATGCGATTCTCGAGCGCACCGACTACCCGAACCTGGAAGTGCTGGTGGTCGACAACGAGTCCCGCTGCCCGGAGACGCTCGCCTATCTCGATGAGTTGAAGCGCGATGCGCGGGTGCGAGTGCTGGAATGGCACCGCCCCTTCAATTTTTCGGCCATAAACAACCATGCTGTCGCGCAGGCTCGGGGCGACCTCATCGGGCTGGTCAACAACGACATCGAGCCGATTAACCCCGATTGGCTGGACGAGATGGTTCGGCAGGCCTGTCGTCCGGAGATCGGCTGTGTCGGGGCGAAGCTGTATTACCCGAACGGGCGGATTCAGCATGCCGGCGTGATTCTTGGCATCGGCGGGGTGGCGGGCCATGGCCACAAGCATTTCCCAGGCGAGCATCCCGGTTACTTCTCGCGGCTGAAGCTGGCGCACAACGTCTCGGCCGTCACCGCCGCCTGCCTGCTGGTGCGTCGATCGGTTTACGACCAGGTGGGAGGGCTGGACGAAGAAAACCTGCCCGTGGCCTACAACGACGTGGACTTCTCGCTCAAGGTCCGCGAGGCGGGTTATCGCAACCTATGGACGCCCTACGCCGAGGCCTACCACCACGAATCCGTTTCCCGCGGTGGTCGCGACACGCCGGAAAAACGCCGCCGCTTCAAAGGGGAAATCACCTATATGCGAACGCGTTGGGGCAAGGCACTCGACAACGATCCAGCCTACAACCCGAATCTCACCCTGGCGCATGAGGATTTTTCTCTGCGTTGACCGGACTAACCGGGGGCGGCGATGGCCGCCGTTGTCCCCGCAAGGGTCGGGACGAGGATGGTTTTTCTGAACTGTACGGGGGTGGTCGCGTCGGCGGCGATTCACATTGATGGTGTTGCATGAAATCTGACCAGCCGCGTTTCGCTACTGGCCACGAGCAGGTGATCGTGGTCGAGGAGCGGCGGAACCCGTCAACCGACTTCTTCGTTCGCCCCCATGTGACCGGCGTCAGCGGTCACGATGCCGAGCTTGTGCCACTGGAGTTCCCGCCTGGCATGCCACCGGCGCCGGGTACCTGGTTGGTATTCACCCGCTATGTCACCGAGGCATGGCGGCGATGGGTGGCGCGGCACCATGACCGGATTGCTGGCGTCAGTTTCTTCATGGATGACGACCTGTTCGACCCGGCGGCCTGGGCAGGGCTGCCATGGCGCTACCGCTGGAAGCTCTATCGACTGGCGATGCGTCATCGGGTGTGGCTTGAGCGCATTGGGGCGGAGCTGCTGGTCTCCACGCCGTATCTCGCCGAGAAGTATTCAAGCTGGTCGCCGACCGTGCTGCCTCCGGTGTCACCGTACCCTGAGGGGGCGGGATTCGATCCCGACGCAGCGTGCGTTTTCTACCACGGCTCGGCATCCCACCTGGCAGAGCACCGCTGGCTTTGCTCGGTGGTGGACGCGGTGCTTGAACAGGTGCCGGCGGCAACATTCGAGGTGATCGGTGATCGGCGCGTGGCACGCGCTTACGCGGGGCTGCCGCGTGTGTCGGTTGTCTCGCCGATGGGCTGGGAAGCGTACCGCGCGTTCGTGACCCGTCCGGGACGCGCGGTCGGGGTCGCCCCCCTGCTGCCATCACGGTTCAATGCGGCCCGCTCGCCGACGAAGCTGCTGGACATCACCGCAGCGGGGGCGGTTGGGGTATACGCCAACGATCCGGTTTATCGCGACAGCGTTGCCGACGGCGTGAACGGCCGACTTTGTCCCATGGAGCCGGAGGCCTGGGTAGAGGCGATCGTTTTCTTACTTGAACAACCCGACGCCCGCCGTGCGGTCTGGGAGGCGGCTCGCTCATGACCTGTGTCGGGCACTTTTCCGCCGGCATGGCGCGCATTGCCACCTTGCCGGTCTTTCTCGAGGCGGAGCTTGTGCGCATCCGCCCCTGGCGATCAACGTCTCCCGAGGTGATGGCCGGCTGGGGGCGCAAGCCCAGCTGGGAGAAGGCGCGTCGCTATGCGGCGCACCACCGGGTGCCCTTGTGGACGCTCGAAGACGGTTTCTTTCGCTCGCTCGGGCTGGGGGTGGCGGGATCGCCCGCGCACAGCCTGATCGTCGACCCGGTGGGCATCTATTTCGATGCCACGGCGCCGAGCCGGCTCGAGCAGATGATCCTCGCGGACGATCTCGATGCCGAGACCCGGCAACGGGCGCAACGTTTGATGCAACAGGTGGTCGACTGGCGCCTGTCTAAGTACAACACCGCGCCGGATAGCCCGTTGCCACCGAGTGAGGGCCGCCCCCGGGTGCTGGTGATCGACCAGACGCTCAACGATGCCTCCGTGCGGTACGGGCTGGCCGATGCCGAAACCTTCCGGCGGATGCTGGACGAGTCCATCGCGGATAATCCGGGCGCGGAGATTCTGGTCAAGATTCACCCGGACGTGCTGGCCGGCAAGAAGCAAGGGTATCTGCTCGAGGCGGCGCGGGCGGCCGGGTGCACGCTCCTTGCCGAGCCGCGTTCTCCCTGGGCGGTGCTTGATGCCGTGGATGCCGTCTACACGGTCACGAGCCAGATGGGGTTCGAGGCGTTGCTGGCGGGCAAGACGGTGCATTGTTTCGGTATGCCGTTCTACGCCGGCTGGGGCCTGACTTGCGACCGCCAATCCAGCCCCCGGCGCGGGGTGAGTCGGGACCTCGTGGCCCTGTTTGCCCATGCGGTGTTGCGCTATCCCCGCTATATCAATCCGTACACCCGGCAGCCTTGCTCACCCGAGGAAGCACTGGGGCGCATCGCCGAGCAGTACCGGCAGCAGGAGGCCAGCCGGGGGCGGTGGCAGACCGTTGGCCTGTCGCGACGCAAGCGGCGATTCGTCGCCGACTTTCTCGGCGCGGCGGCCGACGTCTCCCATGTCTCGCCCGGGTCGTTGCCATCCTCGATGGACGACAACGCGATGGACGACGACGCGCGGGTGGTTGGCTGGGCCGCATCGATGCCGCCTGAGTTGCCGGAGCGCGCAGCGCAGGCGGGGAGGGCGTTGTGGCGCGTCGAGGACGGGTTTCTTCGGTCGGTGGGGCTGGGGGTGGACCTGGTCGAGCCGCTGTCGTTGGTGCTCGACTCGCGCGGCATCTATTTCGACCCGACGGCGCCCAGCGATCTTGAAGTGCTGTTGGGCGAAACCCGGTTTGACGAGTCCATGCGTGTTCGGGCGCGCGCCTTGCGCGAGCGGCTGGTGGCGCTGCGACTGACCAAGTACAACGTGGGGCACGCCTGTGACCTGAACGCGCCACCCGGGCGCAAGGTGATCCTGGTGCCGGGGCAGGTCGAGACGGATGCCTCGATCCGGTGTGGGGCCGGAGCCGTACGCACGAACTGCCAACTGCTCGAGGCGGTTCGTGCGGCCAACCCCTCGGCCTGGATTGTCTACAAGCCGCATCCGGACGTGATATCCGGCGCGCGAGTGGGCGAGGTGTCGAGCGATGACGGGCTGGTCGATCAGGAGTTGATCGATGCGGACATGCCAAGCCTGCTCGATCAGGTCGACGAGGTACATACCATCACGTCCCTGGCCGGCTTCGAGGCCCTGCTCCGCGGCGTGGCGGTGACCACTTACGGCATGCCTTTCTACGCGGGCTGGGGGTTGACGACCGACCGGCTTGACGCCCCGCGACGCGGCCGGTTGTTGTCGCTGGATGAGCTGGTCGCCGGCACCCTGATTCTCTACCCGCGTTACCGCGATCCCTCGAGCGGCGAGCTGGTCGATGTCGAGACGGCAGTCTCGCTCCTGGAGGCCTGGAAAAAGGCGCAGCCGGCCCAGAACCTGTCGTTGTTCCAGCGGCTCTATCGCCTGGTGCGCCGCCGCCGTTGAAGGCGGATTGTTATCCTCGAAGGCGTTACATACACTCCCGAATCACCTCCTGATCCAATCAACGGATGCGTCCGGGAAGTGGTCTTTAAAACAATCGCTTGAGGTTTTTATGGCGAGAAAACGTTTTTCGCCGGACGCGGTGAATCGCCGTCGTCGTGAGGCGGTCAAACTGCGACTCGATGGCCTGACGGTGGCGCAGGCGGCCAAGCGGGCCGGGGTGAGTGCGCCGACCGTGACGGCTGCCTTTGCCGCCTTCAAGCGCGGCGGCTGGCCGGCCGTGGATGTGGGGCCCCGTGGGCGGCCACGAAAGACGGAGAGTCAGCCGACCGAGAACGTGGGTACGGTCCTGCGTGACCTGCTCGTTGAGGAGCCGGGACGATGCTGGGACGCGGAACAACTGGCCGAGGCGGCCGAGCAACGTACCGGTACCCGGCCCGATGCCCGTGCGATCCGTCGACAGTTGAGCGACTGGGGGCTGGTGCCGCGCCGCCGCTCGATGCCGCGCGGCAAGACCGGTCCGATCGGCAAGAGCCTCGAGTGGGCGCGTGTCCATGACGCCACCGTTATGGTGGGGGCCGTGCGGAATGTGCCTGTCGAGGCGCCATTGGCGGGCGGTTATCAGTTGACCGTCCAGGATGCACGGGGGCGACTGTTGTTTGCCATGTACACCCAGCCGGTCCGCGCACATGAGTATGTTGCCTTCTGGCGGGCGGCTGCCGAGAAGATCGGCGGCCCCCTGGCGATCGTCACCCGGGGCATCGCGGTGCAGACGCCAGCGTTGCAACAGGCGCTGCGGCCGTATCGTCACCGCCTCAGGGTGGTGGGGCGTGCCCGCAGCTCCCGGCCGGTGGCTCGACAGGAGCATCAACCAACACCGAATAAGAACAGGCGCGAGAGCCGGACGGTGACCACGCTGACACACCTGCAACGGCTCGAGGCCGAGAGCATTCACATCATGCGCGAGGTGGTGGCCGAGACCGAGAACCCGGTCATGCTGTACTCGATCGGCAAGGACTCGGCGGTGATGCTGCACCTGGCACGCAAGGCATTTGCGCCGGGCCCGCCGCCATTCCCGCTGATGCACATCGACACCCGCTGGAAATTCCGGGCGATGTACGAATTCCGGGACAAGATGGCCGAGGAAGTCGGCATGGACCTGCTGGTCCACGTCAACCCGGAAGGCGTGGAGAAGGACGTCAATCCGTTCACCCACGGCTCGGCGATTCACACCGAGATCATGAAGACCGAGGGCCTCAAGCAGGCGCTCGACAAGTACGGCTTCGACGCCGCCTTCGGCGGGGCGCGCCGCGACGAGGAGAAGTCTCGCGCCAAGGAGCGCGTGTTCTCGTTCCGCACCGCGCAGCACCGCTGGGACCCGAAGGGTCAGCGCCCCGAGCTGTGGAAGCTCTACAACGCCCGCAAGCACAAGGGCGAGTCGATTCGGGTGTTCCCGCTGTCGAACTGGACCGAGCTCGACATCTGGCAGTACATCTACCTCGAGAACATTCCGATTGTGCCGCTGTACTACTCGGCGGAGCGTCCGGTGGTCGAGCGTGACGGCACGCTGATCATGGTCGACGACGATCGCATGCCGCTCAACGAGGGCGAGGTGCCGATGATGAAGAAAGTCCGTTTCCGCACGCTCGGCTGCTACCCGCTGACCGGGGCGATCGAGTCCGAGGCGGACACGCTCACCGACATCATCCAGGAGATGCTCCTGACCAACACCTCCGAGCGCCAGGGCCGCGTGATCGATCACGATTCGGCCGCCTCGATGGAGAAGAAAAAGCAGGAAGGCTACTTCTGAGCGATTGGCCCGGGAGTGCCTAAAGTGGGTAGGAAAGAAAAAGGGGACCTGGAGTCCCCTTTTGTCATGTTGCCCGGGCCGTTTGCCCGGCCGATCTCGGCGATGTTGTTCCCGGTCCGCGATGCGCTCATCAGAACCGGGCGCTCGGGATGTCAGTCGCGATGGTCACGAATGATCAGGATGAGCATGTGCACGATCACAGCCAGGAAGAGGGTGATCAGGGCAAACACCACCGAGTTGTAGGTGCGCTCGGGCTCGACCGGGTACTCCGGCATCAGCGGGCTTTGCAGTACCGAGACCTGCTTGAGCTTACGAGCGGCCTCGATGCGCGTGTTTTCCAAGGCGGCGATTGCGCTGGAGTAGGTTTCCTGCGCGAACTCGGCCTGAAGTTCGAGTGTCTGGTAATGCGCCGATACCCGGTTGAGTGACTCGCCCGTCGCCTGGGCCAGCCGCTTCTTCTCCAGATCGATCTGCTCGCGCAGGGCATCGATCTCGCTCTTGACCTGCACCATCTCGGCTGATTGCCCGCTCTGATAGCTCGCGATGGCCTTTTGCCGGGCCGCGAGTCGGGAGAGTTCGCCCTCCAGGGACGCGACCACCTGGTTCAACGCCTCGACGGTCTGTGTCGGGGCGACCAGCCCCTCCTCGTTCTGGTAAGCCAGCAGGTCGTCGCGAGATTCCATCAGTCGGCTGTGCAGGCGCTTGACCTGTTTCTCCAGGAAGATCACCTGCTCCTCAGCCAGCCGCCGCCCCATCTCGTTCATGTGCGCTTCGCCCGCCTCCAGCAGGAGGTCCGCCAACTCCTTGGCAAAGGCCGGTTCGAATGCCTGGACCTTGATGTTCAACACCCCGGCATAATCGTCCAGCTCGACGCTGACGCGCTTCATGTAGTAGTCGTGCAGGTCCTCGATCGGCGCTTCAGCATTGTGAAGTCGGGTGAACCAATCGCCGTTCTGGCTGTAATGCTCGCGAAACGGCATCTCCTTGCTGATGCGCTTGAGCATGTCGACCGACAGCAGGTGTTCACGCAATAGCAGCAGATCCTTTTGGCCACTGGTGCCCCCGCTCATCAGCGACGAGAAGGACAGCTCCGGCGGCGCGATCTGCGGGCTTTCCAGGACCACCGTTGCCTTCGAGACATAACGGTCCTCGGCCCAGAGGTGCCAGTAGAGGGTAACGGCCGTAATTGCGACCAAGGCAATCAGCCAATGGGGTTGGATCTTGAGTTTCATGAATGCGGAGGTTCTTGCTGATTGGTGTTAGGGGAATTCGTCGTGTCGTTGCCGCCGCCGGGCGTCGGGTTCGAGTCGAGAAAGGCTTCGAGCTGCTCGATGTGCTGGCGTGTGGTCACCATGGCTGTCTTCCGCGCCGTGATTTCGGGGGCGGGTAGGCGAAGCTGCCGCGCCTTCTTCAGTGCCGTGTGCTGCTGGCGCCATTGCCGGCGATATTCCTTGAGCCACTTGGCTGCCTGCTCCTTGTCACTCGGCGTGAGGTCGGGCGGCGGGGCGTCATCGGTGTCCTTGTCGGCTTTCGACTCACCGCCGGTCGCGTCGTGGTAGATCTTGATCGCGTCGTTGATGTCGTCGAACCAGGTCGCGTGCCCGTTTTCCAGGTAAATGCCGGCATGGCATAGCTCCTTGAGGATGCCTTCCTGGTGCGAAACCATGATGAGACTGGCCTCGCCGATCTTGTCCTTGAAGGCCTTTTTCGCCTTTTCCTTGAACATTCGGTCGCCGACGGCCGTGGCTTCGTCCGAGAGGTAGATATCGAAGTTGAACGCGAGCGACAGGCCGAAGGCCAGACGTGCTCTCATGCCCGACGAATACGTGTTCATCGGCTCGTCGAAGGCATCACCGATCTCGGCGAACGACTGCACCTTTTCGATCACCTCGCGAACCTTGGCCTCGCCGCCGTGGATGCGTGCCACGAACTTGACGTTTTGCCGACCGGTCATCGACCCCTGAAACCCCCCGGTCAGACCGATGGGCCAGGACACGCGGCTATGTCGAATGACATCGCCTCGTTCCGGCGCATCCATTCCGCCGATCAGGCGCAGCAGCGTCGACTTGCCGGCGCCGTTTCGCCCCAGCAGGCCCACGTTGACGCCAGGCGGGATCGTCAGGTTGATGTCGCGCAATACCCAGTCACTGCCGTGATGATTGTGGTAGCGCTTGTACAGGTTTCGTATTTCGATCATTTGGCCTTGAGCCTCAACTCGAAACGAAGGTGCAGCATCAACCCCAGCGCGATCAGCCCCAGCGCCCAGTACCAGAGGTAGGTGATGTCGGTTCCCGGGAGTGGCTCGTAGTACGGGAAGAATCCCACCCGCATGTATTCGATGCCATGCACGATCGGGTTGTACATCAGGTAGACCAGCAGGTCGTGCGGCAGCAGGTGCAATGGCGCGATGACGTTGGAGAGAATCAGCAGCGGCAACGAGACGATGCGCACGAGCTTGCTGATTTCCGGCACCAGCGCGGACAGGGCCGACAGCGTCAGACCGGCGCCGATGCCGAGTGCCCAGAGCGACACCCAGCCTGCCATCGCCATCACGGGACGATCCGGCATCAGGTCCAGCTGGATCAACGCCCCCACGGCGATGAACAGCAGAAAGATCACGCTGCGGGTCATGCCCTCGAGATAACAACGCACCAGTACCGTGTCGACCGGTTTGACCTGTCGGTAGGCAAACAGTCCCTGGTTGGCCTCGATCGCGCCGATGGGGCGCTGCATGTTCTCGCGGAACAGGAAGAACCCCAACAGGCCGGTGATCATCCAGGGCACGAATTCCGCGCCGGCAATCTGCGCGTCGTGTCCGAGTACCACCACCCGTACGGCGATCATGATCGCCACGAAGGCGATGGGCTCGACGATCATCCAGAACCAGGCCAGCCGGTCCGCCATGAGCCGCGCGAGAAATTCGCGGACGAACAGCGCGCTCCAGACCGACCGGGTGACTTCCCAAGGCGGGCGGCCCGGCTGCGGCTGGTCGTGGATCGTGTCGGAACTAATGGCCATTACAGGTCCAGTGCTACCTTCGCGGCGATCGCGATCTGGTAAAGGATCTGCGTGATGTTGGTCGCCAACTGCAGGTTCTTGGTCGGTACCTTCGGCAGGACGAGAATCTCGTCACCCGGCCGGACGGTCGTTTCCCCGGCCTGGGCCACCTCACCGTTCGCGTGGACCACCAGGATGCGATCGTCATCGGCACGTGAGCTGAAGCCGCCGGCGCTTGCGATGTAATCCTTGATGTCGCGATCCGGACGGAAGACCACCGATTGCGGCATGACGACCTCGCCGCTGATGAGGATCGAGTCGGAGTGCTCCGGCAGGGTCACCACGTCGCCGTCACGAAGGCGCAGGTTGGTTACCTGTCCGTTGTCGGCGACCACGAGTCGACCGTTGGGCTCGACGTCGCGGGCCCGCTTGACGAACTCGGTGATCAGCTCGGCTTCCTTGACCCGGATTTCGGCCTCTTCCGGCGTCGAGGACGAGGCGCCGAGATAGGTCGACTCCAGCCGCTGCAGGTTTTCCTCCAGGGCGATTTTCTGACGCTCGGCGACGCTTTCCCGACGAATGGACACGTCCTTCGTCGCCGTGAGTTCCGGCGGCACCGCGACGGCGTCGAGCAGCTCGTGCAGCGAGGCATCTCGCGGGAGGACGTACCGGGACGGCCCGAAGAAGCTCCCCTCGAGCTGAACCACGATGTACTCCTCGCGCTGGTCGCTGGAGAAGAGGACGTCATCACCGTTCTTGAGTGGCGTACTGGTGAAGTCATCGAGCGCCACATACTGTGAAATCGGCTTGTCACCGCGGAACCCGCGCAGCAGCACGTGCGAGACATCGGATTTCAGACGGGCCAGATCCAGGAGCGTCTTGCCGTTGGAGCCGTCCTCCACGAGTTCGAACGCGTACGGTCGAGCCACGTCACCGGTGACGGCCACGGTCGGTCCTTTCTCGCGCACGATGATGGTGTCGCCGTCCTTGAACTGTGGACGGGGAAGCTCGCCCTCGAGCAGGAAGTCGTACAGATCCGCCGAGGTAATGACCTTGCCGTTGCGGATCACGTCGACCTGGCGATAGCTGCCCATCACCGGGTCGATGCCTTCGGCCTGCGCGATGAAGTACAGAAGCGAGTCCGTCGGCACCCCGGCATACCGGCCCGGGTTGTTGACAAAACCCGTGACGTACAGGGCGACGGGTTGTACACCCTGCAGGTTGGTATAGACCTCGACGTTTTCCGGGTAGACCGAGCGGATGGCGCCGGTGATCCGGCTGTTGAGTTCGCCCGCACTCGCGCCTTGCACCGGCACGGGGCCCACGCCGGCGATGAAGACATTCCCCTGCGAATCGACCGAGAGGACACTCTGCATCTCCACGGCACCCCAGACGCGCAGATTGATCTGGTCGCCCGGCACGACGCGGTAATCCGGGTTCACCCCGTCGGCGCGGGTGTCGCGGAAGCCGCCCTCGAACAGGTGAGCGCCGAACGGAGGCAGCGATTCCTCGTCAATGCTCGTCTCGCCCTTGCCCGAGGTGCCCCAGGACCCGACTGACCAGTCGGCCCGTGCGCGATCGTCGATTTCTTCGGGGACGGGTTTCGCCTGCTCGTCCTCGCTCAGACCGCTGGTGCCCGACCCCGGCATCTCTTGTGCCGAGGCGGTGGGTAGCCACAAGGTCAGTGCGAGAAGACTGGCCATGAATAGGGGAAAAACGTTTGTGAATCGAAGCATGGTGTATTAGCCGATAAAGTGGTGAAAGCGTATTGGCGGTGATCGCTGGGTTAGCGGGTCACGTTCCGAACCCAGTGCCAAGTGTTTTCGTGTTGGCAGGCAATGCCCACCAAGGAACCGCTGGCCGGTGTGGACACATCGATCCGACGGCATACACGACCGCTGGCGGCATGGTAGGGAGCGCGTGCGGTCAGGGTGGCCGGTGAGCCCCACGGGCTTTGGGAAAACTCGGCCTGCTCGTCCTCTGCTGCCTTGCTCAGGAACGTCGCAATGTCTGCGGGCAGGCGTTTTTCGCCTTCCACGTTGAGGGATGGGGAGTCAAAGTCCTGATCGGTTGGCTGGGTGGCCATGTGCTGGCATCCAGCAAGCAGGGTCACGGCCAGAAAGCCGACGGTGGCAAAAGCTGATCGCGAAATGAGAGAAGATAAAGTGTTCACGTAACATCCTGATTATGATGGGTTTATGACGATAGTCTTCGACCCGGAAGTCGAGCGGTAGTTCGGTCGGCGCGCGAATTTTTCTACGCGGTCACGACCAGAAAGCCGGTCGATGATGACGACCTCATAGCCACGCCTGGAGCCGGTCGAGGGCCATGTCGATCTGTTCTTTCGTGTGTTCGGCCGAGATGAAGAAACGCAAACGGGCGGCACGTTCTTCGACGGCCGGGTAGATGATTGGTTGCACGTTGATTCCCTGCTCGAGCATCGCGTTCGAGCAGTTGGCCGCCTTGATCGAGCTGCCGAGTATTGCCGGCGTCACGCAATAGCCTTCACTGTCCCCGGTATTGATGCCCCGTGCCTTGGCCGCATCGAGGAAGTGGCGTCCGTTGGTCTGCAGTCGCGCGACGCGTTCCGGTTCGTCCCGCAGGATGGCCAGGGAGGCCAGTGCAGCCGCCGCCAGCGGCGGGGCGAGTCCCACGCTGTAGACAAACCCGGGGGCGCCGTAGCGGAGCATCTCGATCAACGCCGTGTTGCCGGCGATATAGCCGCCGCAACTCGACAGCGTCTTGCTCATCGTGCCCATCCAGATATCAACCTCGGCCGGGTCGATCCCTTGCGCTTCCCACGTCCCTCGGCCGCGATCGCCGAGTACGCCCAGCGCATGGGCCTCGTCGACCATCAGGAAGGCCCCGTGCCGTTTCTTGATCTCGATGGCCCGGGCCATGTCCGGCGTGTCGCCGTCCATGCTGTAAAGCCCCTCGATCACGATCAGCACGCGATCGACCTGGTGGCGCTGTTCGCTGAGCAGGCGGTCGAGTGCCTCCCAGTCGTTATGCGGGAACATGCGTCGCTTGGCCCCGGAAAGCTCGGCACCTACCAGCGCGCTGTTGTGAATCAGCGCATCGTGGACGACGAGATCTCGCGGCCCGAACAGGTGACCGATCGTGGCGACATTGGTGGCGTGCCCGCTGACGAAGGTCAGCGCGTCGTCCGCCTGGTACAGGTCCGCAATAGCCCGTTCCAGCTCCCGATGAATGGGACGCTCGCCGGAGACAATGCGGCTGGCGGAAACCGACGTGCCGTAATCGGCAATCGCCTGTTCGGCGGCAGCCGTCACGCGCGGATCGCCATTGAGACCCAGGTAGTCGTAGTTCGAGAAATTGACGCAGTCGACACCGTCGATCCGGCTGGTCCCCCCGGCTCGCACCTCATGCTCGCGGAAAAACGGGTTGCCAATGCCCAGACGCTTGGAGGCCTGCCGCTGGATCTGAATGCGCTCATAGGCTTCGAAGTCCTCGAAGCGCGCACGTGCGGCATGGCGTTTACGGGGCTTTGCCCCGTTCCCGCCAGTCTGGTCGCCGGCCTTCGAACTCCGGAATCGTTCGATCAGGGCGTTTTTCTTGTCGCGCGTCAGCATCTTCATGCCCTGCGGGCCTCCCGTGCTCTCGCGTCGTTGGCCAGCTCGCCCAACGTCGCTTCATCGATGTCGGTTTCATGCTGTTCGGCCAGCTCTCTGACAATGCGGCTGGTGTCGTCCTCACCGTCACCATCGCCCTTGAGCTCTCCCCATACGCGGGAGGCCAGTCCCTCGATGCTGGCCGTCTCGCTCAATGCCATGGTGGGTACGCGAACCCCCAGGCGTGTTTCCAGGGCCAGGGTGAGTTCGACGCCCATCAACGAGTCCAGGCCGATGTCGAACAGGGACCGCTGTGGGTCGATTTGTCCGGCGGTCAGGCCCAGCACCTCGGCGACCTCCTCGGCAATCCACTGGCCGATCAGTGCCTTTGCCTCGGGCTCGCTCTTATCGGCCAACAGGGCTCGAAGATCGTTCTCGTCCTGTTGTTTCGGCCCGGCCGTTCGCTTGACCAGGTCGAACAGGGGCGTTTCCGCCGTCGGAAGCCCGTGGGCCAGGGCGTGCCAATCCAGCGGCGATACCGCTTCGCCGGACAGCCCCTGATCCAGGGCCGCCTCCAACTCGGCAATCGCCTGCTCACCGGTCAGCGCCGGGGCACCCAGTCGTGCTTCCAGTCCCGTCTTGACCGTTTCGTTGTCGGCGAGCATGCCGATGTCCCCGATCGGTCCCCAGTTAAGGCACGTCGCCGGAAGTCCTTGCGCCCGGCGCGCCGCGGCCAGCCCGTCGAGGTAGCCGTTCGCCGCGACGTAGTTCCCCTGGCCGGGATTGCCCAGCACTGTGGTGACCGACGAGAACAAGACGAACGCATCCAGCGAAAGTTCACGGGTTGCCTCGTGAAGGTGCGCGGCACCTTTTGCCTTCGCGGCGATGACCGTCTCGAGACGGTCGTCGTCCAGATTGGCCAGCAGCGCGTCATCGAGAACCGTCGCGGCGTGGAATACGCCACGCAGCATCGTGCTTCCCCGGGGCAGGGAGTCGATCAGCGCGGTGACCTGCTCGTGATCACTGACGTCGCAGGCGCGCACGGTCAGGCGGTCCGCCGCCTCACCGAGATTGGCCAAGCGCTCGTCGAGCCCCGGGGTGTCCGCTCCGCGGCGGCCGACCGCTACCACCTCGCCCGCGCCGCGATCGAGCAGCCAGCGGGCAGTGGCAAAGCCAAAGCCGGCGAGTCCGCCCGTCACCAGATACGTGCCATCGGCATGGACGGTGAACTGGCCGGATGCCTGCGGGGCAGGGAGCATTGGCGGGGTCTCCAGCGAGACCACCACCTTGCCGATCTGCCGGGCCTGCTGCATGTAACGGAAGGCCTCGACCACGCGGTCGGCCGCGAAGACCCGGTGTGCCAACGGGTTGACCTCGTGGGTCTTCATCCACGTCATCATTTCGCCGAAGACACGGGAGGCCACGTCGGGGCGAACGGACATCAACTGGTCGACGTCGATGCCGAAATAGCTCAGGTTGTTCTTGAACGGACGCAGGCCGACGTGGGTGTTCTCGACGAAATCGCGCTTGCCCAGCTCCAGAAACCGACCGAAGGGTTTAAGGGCGTGCAGGTTGCGGTTGATCGCTTCGCCAGCCAGCGAGTTCAGTACGACATCGACACCACGCCCGTCGGTTTCGGCCAGAATCTCGTCGGCAAAGTTGACGGAACGTGAATCGTGGATATTTCCGACCCCCATCATGGCGAGGAAGTTCCGCTTTTCCGGCGTGCCGGCGGTGGCGAAGACCTCCGCGCCAATTTGCTGGGCGATCGCAATTGCCGCGATACCCACGCCCCCGGCTGCGCCGTGGATCAACACCCGTTCGCCCGGCTGCAGGCGAGCCAGCTCGATCAGGGCGTAGTAGGCGGTGAAGAACACGGTCGGCACCGTCGCTGCCTCGTCGAAGGACCAGCCGGCCGGCTTGGGATGAACCGCGCCTTCATGCGTGACCACGTGGCTGGCAAAGCACTGCGGACCGAAGCCAATCACCGCCTCACCTAGGGAGACGCCTTCGACGTCGGGCCCGGTGCGCGTGACGATGCCGGCGAATTCCAGCCCCATCGTCGGGCCCGAGAACCCGTCCTCGATGATGTCGTCACCCAGCAGGCCGAGGGCATACATCACGTCGCGGAAGTTCAGGCCGACGGCCTTGACGGCAACCTCGACCTCACGCCCGGAGAGCTCGCGGGGCTCGACCCGGCGCCAGGCCAGGTTCTTCAGCTGACCGGGCAGGTCGAAGCGCAGTTCGAAATGCTCGTTTGCCTCGGCCGGCCGACGTGCTGGTGTTGCCTGATGTAGTCGAAGGGCCAGCCGCGATTCGCCGCGCAGCACGATTTCCCGCTCCTCATCGGGACGGGATAGGGCGTGGCGCAGGACATCGGAGGCCAGCGCGGCGTCGGGATCCGGGTCGATCAGTTGCAGGTCGAGCACCGGGTATTCGTTCATCACCACGCGGCCAAAGGCCCACAAGGCGCTGTTCCAGGCGTCGGTCGGCCTGGAGGCTTGGGTCACGGCCCCGTTGGGCAACAGCCACGTGAGTCGCGGTGGCGTCGTTGCCTTGGCCAGCTGGTTGCACCAGTCGAGAAGATGCGCCAGGGATGCCGTGTCCGGGGTGCTCTCGGCCCCCGTCGCCGGGAAGGCGATCACGATCTCGTCGAATGACGGGACATCGGTTGGCTGGTTTTCGAGGTCGAGTCGGGTGATGTTCGCGCCGGCCCGGGTCAGCTCGTCGGCAAGGACGGTTGCGGCCTTGTCGTTGCTCGAAGCCGGGGTGATGACGGCCCACTGACCGGCAATCGAGGCAATCGAGGCAATCTGGGCCTGCGTCGGCGCGGTCTCGCGACAGGCCAGCAGCGCAAAGGTCGATTGCGCCATCTGGTCGGATTCGGTCGCGGTGGCCACGGTTTGAATGCTTGTCCACTTGTCGGCACGGGCAGCCAGCGAGTCAGCGGCTTGCGGTGCCGAGCCGGTCGCCGCGGCCATCAGCGCCTGCCAGTACGGTGCCGCATTCAGGCCGGTGATCAGCACCCGGCCGTTCGCGGCCAGGTGCTGGCTCAGGCCGTTGGCGAATGCGTCCGACTCCGCGCTCATCCCCTCATCCACCCAGATGATCAGATCGAAAGCCGGGTGGTCGGTGGCCGGCAGGTCGAGCATGCCGGTCTCGGCATCCATGCCGGCGAGTGTCACGCGCGGGTCGCGGCCATAACGCGACTGCATGGCCTCGCGGTCGGTGGACTGCGGGCTGGTCAGGACCAGTTCGGCCTGCTGCCAGCCCAGGCGTTGTTCCAGCCGGTCGGCCAGGTCAAGCCAGTGGCCACCGACCTGCAGGATCCGCAGCGGACGGCCTTGCTGAACGTGCTCGAGCAGGGCGTCGATGGCGGCCAGGGTCAGCGTGTCTCGTCCGGCAACCGACAGGCTGGCCCGGCGAAGCACGTTGGCATGTGGGCTGTCCGCCACGGTTTCCGTCAGCCGGTCGGCCAAGGGTGTCGCCTTGTTTTCGGCCGGATCGAGAACACTGGGCAGGAGGCGGCCCAGTCGACCCAGCAGGATCAGTTCCGGTGAAAGCGACGGGTATTCCGCCAGCAGGCTCTGCCAGATGGCCTCGACCGGCGGTGGTGGCTCGTCCTCGCTGCGCTCCCAGCCCGACTCGGTCGCGGTCAGCCAGCCCTGGGTGACCAGTTGGTCGGCCAGCCAGTGGGCCCAGTCGAAGCTCAGATCATCCGTGGCCCGGTCGGACAGCATTTCGTGGCTGACCGGTGCGTCGCCGAACGCACCTTGCCAGGCCTCGAAGGCAGCCGAGGCGAGCAGGGCATCCAATAGCGGGCGCGCCTCGTCGAGAAACGCCTGATGCGCCTCGTCGGCACTGAGTTCTTCCAGTGCCGTGGCCAGTGCGTGTTGCCATCCCTCATGGTCCGGCCAGTTCGCGTCTGCCACCCCGTTTGCCGGGACGGTGTCGACGCGCCAGTGAGGGACGGTCTTGTCACGCCGCGTCACCGCCGCCAGGCGGAAGCGGCAACGCTCCATCACGGCGATGGTCTCGCCCGCCTCGTCGAGCAACGCGAAATCCGCGAGGATCGACTGGGGGCTCTGGCGTCTAATCTCGGCACGGCAGCCGGCGGCACGCCCGCCCCCCGATCGCCACAACAGGCGACCGATTGCTACCGGCAGCATGGTCAGCCCGCGGCGGGCCAGTACCTCGAGTGCCGGATGGCTGATCAGCGACTGGAAGCACAGATCGAGAATGCCCGGATGACAGTGATGCGCGGTGTCCGTGGCAACCGCCTCGGGCAAGGCAAACGTGGTGACCAGCCGGGGTCCGGCCTGCTCGATGCGTGCGATGCCCTGAAAGGCGGGCCCGTAATCCAGACCGATACGGCGAGCCTTGGCGTAATGAGCCTCCGCCTCGAGCACGGTCGGGGGCTCGGTCGTGTGGTTGTCCGGTTGCTTGGCTTCCACTGGCCGGGTTGGCGCACCCAGCACACGACCCACCGCGTGGTCGGTCCATTCGTCATCGCTCAAGCGCGGGCGCGAGCGAATGACGAATCGCCCGTCATCGCCCTGCAGGATCAGGCGCAGGACTCGCCCGTGTTCCGGTTCGAAGATCAGCGGCTGGCGTACCTCGAGGGCCTCGATATCGACGGCGTCGAGATCGAAGGCCAGCACCCCTGCTGCCACGGCCATTTCCGCAAAGCCGGCCGCCGGCATGATCGCCGCCTCGCCAACGCGATGGTCGGCCAGGTACGGCAGCACGCTGGTATCGAGTGGATTCTCCCAGCCGTGCGCCACCTCCCTAAGCGGATAACCGAGCAGGGGGTGAACACGGTTGCGCAGGATCAGCGAATACCCCTCGGACGTCGCCTGCGTCCAGTAGCGTTTGCGGTCGAACGGGGAGAAGGGCAGGTCGAGGAACGGCGCGCTCTCCGGCAGGCGGGAGGCGGCCGTCGGCAGGCCGGCGAGCAGGTGAATCCGGTGCGCGCTTTCCTCGATATCCAGGCGGCTGTCGGCCTGTCGCTGGACCAGCGGGATGACGCGGGCATTGGCCTCGGCGGCCTTGATGGTCTGGGTGAGATAGCGCGGCAGGATCGCGTTCGGTCCGATCTCCACCAGCACGTTGCTGCCGGCGTCCAGCAGGTCGCGGACGGCCTGTTCGAAGGCCACCGGCTGGCGGACGTTATCCCACCAGTAATCCGCCGACATCTCGCGACCGTCCAGTACTTTCCCGGTGACGCTGGAGACAAACCGCCGCTCGCCGGCTGCCGGCGTGAGTCCGTCCAGCCGTTCCAGCAAATCGGCCCGGATCGGCTCCATCGCCCGGGAGTGGAAGGCGTAATCCAGCGCCAGCATGCGGGCGAAAATGCCCTTGTCCTCGAGATGCTCGGTCAGACGCGTCAACGCGTCCTCGTCGCCGGCCAGCGTAAGCTGGTCGGGGGCATTGGTGGCGGCGTGCTCGATCCAGGCATCCCCGAGACCCAGTGCGTCGATCTCGTTCCGTAGGGCTTCCCAGCTCAGGTTCACGGCCATCATCCGGCCGTCACCGTGGGCCGCCACCTGGGCGCGACTGCGGTGGCAGACCAGTTCGGTGGCCTGCTCGAGTGTATAAATCCCCGCTGCCCAGGCTGCGGCCACCTCGCCGACACTGTGACCCATGGTGGCTTTGGGAGTAATGCCTTGTCCGGTCAGCAGGCGGGTCAGGCCCACCTGGATGGCGAAGATCAGTGGCTGGGCGACGGATGTGTCCTCGAGGTGGCTTTCCTCGGGAGTGGCGTTCAACTCATCGATCAGCGAGAAGCCGCCGTGTTGTCGTACCAACGCGTCGATTTCCCCGATGGTCTCGGCGAACGCAGGTGACTCGTCCAGTAGCCTCTGGCCCATGCCCAGCCACTGGGCGCCGTTGCCCGAATAGATGAAGGCGATTTGCGCCGGGACACCCAGCGCCTTTTCCTGCACCACGCCACGCAGGTCGGAGTCGTTCGGTTCCCGCGCGAGTTGCCCGAGTCGATCGATCAGTTCCTGCGGGGAGTTCCCGAAGACCGCGCAGCGTTGCTCCAGCCAATTGCGCCGATGAGCGGCGTTCCAGGCCACGGCAGGCAGCGTCTCGGGCGCACCACTGAGCTGCTCGTGATAGGCCGCGGCCAGGGTGGCGATGGTCGCTGGGGAGCGGGTGGAGAGGAATAGCGCCGGCGTGGTGTCGCTCACCGGCAGGGCAGTCGGTTCGGTGGCCGGCGGGCTTTCCAGAATGACGTGGGCGTTCGCTCCACCGAAGCCGAAGGAATTCACGCCCACGCGCAGCGGCCGGTCCGTCACCTCCAGTCGTTTCGGGGCACGGACCACCTCAAGGTGGTTTTCCTTCAGATTCAGGGTCGGGTTGAGCGTGTCGGCGTGGATCGAGGGCGGAATCTGCGCATGCTTGAGCGTGAGCAGTGCCTTGACTAGCCCGGCCATGCCGGAGGCCGGCTCCAGGTGGCCGAGGTTGCTCTTCACCGAGCCGATGGGCAGGGGCGCTCCCTTGCGAGCGCGGCCCAGCACTTGGCCCAGCGCGCCTGTCTCGATCGGGTCACCCACGGCGGTGCCGGTGCCATGGGCCTCGACGTAGTCGATGTCGTCGGCGGACAGGCCCGCTTTCGCCAGCAGGCCGGACAGCAATTCGGCCTGCCCCTCGCCACTGGGAATCGTCAGCCCGTTCTTGCGCCCGCCGTCGGTATTGTTGCCCGTTGCGCGGATGACCGCATGGATCCGGTCGCCGTCAGCCTGGGCCTTTGCCAGCGGCTTGATGAGCAGCATTGCTCCGCCTTCGGCGCGGACATAGCCGTCACCGCCCTCGGCAAAGGCCCGCGACCGGCCTTTGGCCGACAGCATGCTCGCCTTCGTAAACCCGACGAATGGGTAGGGGTGCAGTAGCAGGTTCACCCCGCCGACCAGGGCCGAACCACATTCGCCTTGGCTCAGGCTCTGACAGGCATGGTGCAGCGCGACGAGCGACGAGGAGCATGCCGTGTCCACGGCCAGGCTGGGGCCGTGCAGATCGAAAACATAGGAGAGTCGGTTGGCCGCGACGCTGAGCGTGTTGCCTGTCATGGAATAGGCATCGAAGCTGGGCAGGTCGTCCAGCGAGCGTATGCCGTAATCCAGACCGGAGATCCCGAGATAGACCCCGCAATCGCTGCCGGCCAGGCGCGAAGCCGGGGTGCCGGCATCCTCGAGTGCATGCCAGGCCAACTCCAGCATCAGACGTTGCTGCGGGTCGAGCTTTTCGGCTTCGCGCGGCGAGATGCCGAAGAACGCGGGATCGAACTGGTCGATATCCGAAATAACCCCGGCGGCATAGGTGATGCTGCGGCCGGGCTCGCCACGGCGGTCGTGCCGCAACGTGTCGGTGGCCCAACGTTCGGCGGGTACCTCGGTGACCAGGTCCTGGCCCTCCATCAGGGCAGACCACAAGGCATCCGGATCACTTAAATCCCCCGGGAAGCGGAAGGCTAGGCCAACAATCGCGACTAGGTCCGGTTGGTTTTCGTGTTCAGTGCAAGTTGCCAAATCAATTCACTCGACGGAGTTGGTAATGATCGGCGCGCACGTCCCCGGGCACGGATGGCCGTAGCAAAATCGCGTGGTGCGCGATGTTGCCGGACTCCCTGCCAGCGGAACGGTCGACGCCTCTTGGTTTGGTTGCGCGTCGCTCGAAGCGAGGCACTCTCGCTGGACGCGTCTTGGTGGCCTTTGCGGGGCTCACTGTCGAGAGACTCCGACAACGTTCCTTCCAAAGTGTTCCTGAAGTGTTTTGGTTTTGGCTTGATTTCTCCTCGAGCTCGCACTCGGGCGAGAGTCGATTTCCCTTCTCGCGGGGTGTTGTTTTCCTTGGTTATTTACCGTGTTCCGTTACCCCGGAGTGGTGACCCGGCCCCCGGTCGTGCACCTGTCATGGTGCATGTCACTAGTTCGAAGTTTTGCATTCTGCCTATATGCGGCGGTGAATCTGCCGATCCAAGCATTACCGGATCCAAATATAACTCGGATTGGATATGCTGGTGATGGGATATTTGATTCCCTTTATGTGGGTTATGTGTAGACGAGCGAATCCGACGCTCGGTTGAACTCAACTGCTCCCGGCAGGTCGGATATGGCGAGGGCAAATCCAGGACGACGAAATATCGCTCTGGCGAAATATTACACACCCCGTATCGGGATTATTTGTCGCTGACAAATTCGTAACCGGGGTGAACTCAGTTGCCCCCGTTATGTCGGATCACCGTAACGACGCATCGGGGTGTTGGGTATCCCATGACTGGGGTGTTCAACTGCCCGAATGCGCATTGTTAGTTCCTTGTTAAACAGCAACATGCATGGATTCAGTTGCCTTGAGGGGAGGGTGGATCGGCCTAACGACGAATCCGGGTGTTAAGTATTCCTGGGTCGGAATATTTGAGGGCCTGGATAGGTATGCTGGTCGCCGACAAGGCAGTCACGTTCCCGTCATTTTGCTGAACTAAATTGCCCTCGATGTGTCGAGTGGTAGCAAATAAATATCAGGCGTATCGAGTATTTCTTTATTGGAATATTCCGTGCTCTGAATGGGGTGGTGTTTCTGATTGTTCGGTTTATTGATTGAACTCGACTACCCCCGTTGAGTCGAATCGGATCTTGCGTAAGAAGTGTTGCGGGAAATTAGCGTTCCGCAGTTTATATATCGCACGCTAAATATCAGGAACATTGAATGCCCATGATTTTTAGTCAATCTCATATAAAGCCGTTTTTCGCAGTGGCGGGAGGCAGTCCGGATGTGTTGGCAAATGCCCGCTCCGGAAGGGTTTCCTGTGATCACTGGATTAATTCCGGTCTCGGCTGTGGTGATTTTGGCCCATTATGGGTGCGCACTAGCTTGGCGCGCAAGGCTTTGTGTTTTGTGGAGTCCGCCGGATCGATTGATAAACCGCCGGCATATTGTCCGCTGGTGGATGAGTTTTGCGTTCGATGCGATGGCTCCACATCGGCAAACGAATGGTCATTGTCCGTTGAGTCTCCCTCTCGTGGTTCCAGTCGAGACCGGAGGAGCTCGGGGTTGAAGGGGGCGTTGGAGTTGTCATGACCACTCAACCGCAACAGCTTTTCGGGTCTGCTGGGGCAGGGAGGGAGTTCGAGTACTCCCACCCTTTCAATCAGCCGGTTGACCTGCCGTTTGATCTTCCGACCCGGATTTACGGCGGGATGTACATGATCTGGCTTTTACGTCCAGGCCTCCAGACGCGCTTCCCCCTGCAGAAAGGGCGGCGAGACGACTACCTGGGGTATCTCGCGTGGTGTGTGCGCCACGGTCGGCGGGAATACAAGTTGTTGCGACAGATTCAGTCCTGGAACGAGGAGTTGATGCGTCCTGCCGCAATGGACAAGGTCAGAGGTGACTTGTGGGAGGGTGCCTACACGGTCGGCATGTTCCTCTGCGGGGTCGCCCGTTCCCGTTACTGGTCGGCCCAGGTTCGTTACAACAGGCGTGTCCGGCACCGAACCGCACGCTGGTATTTCCGGGGTGGTCGGCAGGAGATCGGTCTGGCCTCGACGTTGCCGGCGTGGCAGGTGCGAGCCTTGCAGCAGGTCTTCCCGTCGCTAAAGGGTTTTCTGGGCAGCCTTTCCTTGCCGAAGGATGAGCGTGACCCGTACGGCTTCGAGCGAATTGCCTTGTACAACCAGGATCTGGTGCGGGCCTGGGAAGACGGTAGTGCGCCATCCGAGAGCCGGTCACCGGTGGTGGCGCTTCCCCAGTCACCCTGGTGGAGCCGGGCCGCAGCCCGGCACCTGCCGGTCGGCGTCAAGGAAGTGGCCAGGGTTCGACGCATTCGAACGACCCGGCCGACTCAACCGGAGATCGAGGATCTGGTTTCGGGTTTGTCCGCGTCGTTCCGGGAGAAGCAATCCGACAGGAAGGAAGGCAGGTTGCCGGGCATCAACCTCTACGGGTATGCGCGCGGCGAGCTTGGTATCGGAGAAGACGTGCGGATGGTGGCTCGTGCCCTCGAGGCGGCTGAGGTTCCCTTCTGCGTGATCAATTTCGAACCGGGCGGTGACGTAAGCCAGGAGGATCGAAGCGCGGAAAACTGGCTATCGGACGAGCCGAAGTACCACGTCAATATCTTTTGCATGACGGGCATCGAGATGACCCGGCTGGTGTGCGAGCGCGGTCTGGACCTCCTGGAGGGCCACTACAACATCGGACTGTGGCCATGGGAATTGCCGGAATGGCCGGCAGCCTGGCGCCATGCGTACTCGTTGATCGACGAACTCTGGGCAATCAGTTCGCACGTGGCGGAAAGCTACGCCAACTCGCCCCTGTTAACCCGTGTCGTGCCGTTGCCGGTGGTACTGGGTGACGTTGCGGCATCGACGCGAAACGATTGGGGGCTGCCCGAATCCCCCTACCTGTTCCTGTTTTCGTTCGACATGAATTCCCGGCTTAGCCGGAAGAACCCGGAAGGCCTCGTTCGAGCGTTCAAGAAGGCGTTCCCGGATGAAGGCGTGGACGACGTTGGCCTGGTCCTGAAGGGAAGCCACGTCGACCAGCAATCGCCCGCCTGGAAACGACTGCTGAACCTCATCGGCGGGGACAAGCGCATCCACCTGATCACGAGCGTGTTCCGGCGTCCGGATGTCCTGTCCCTTTACGACCAGTGCGATTGCTACGTCTCCCTTCACCGGGCCGAGGGGTTCGGCCGAGGTATTGCCGAGGCGATGCTTCTGGGAAAAGAGGTCATCGCGACTGCCTATTCGGGAAACATGGATTTCTGCAATCAGCCCGGTATCGGTCTGGTTCGGCATCAGACACGCCGTCTCGAGCCGGGTGATTACTTTTATGGCGAAGGCCAGTTCTGGGCCGATCCCGACCTGAACCACGCAGCGGAACTCATGCGTCAGCGTGCGTCAGGAGGGCGAAATCGCTCACCGCCGAAATACGACGTTAGCCGGTTTTCTCCGGCGTATTGCGGTGCCTACATAAAGCGCCGTTTGGAAGCTCTACAACAAGCCAGTAGTTCTGAGTCCATCAACACACAAAAGGAACGAAGCACATGATTACTCCAGTTATCTTGACAGGCGGTAGTGGTAGCCGTCTGTGGCCGTTGTCTCGCGCGGGCTACCCGAAACAGTTCCTTTCGCTTGCGGGCGAACGGACGATGTTCCAGGAAACCCTCCTTCGGGTGCAGGGTGACCAGTTCGGCGCGCCGTTGGTGGTTTGCAACGAAGAGCATCGTTTCGTTGTGGCCGAGCAGCTGCGTGCATTGGGGGTCGAGGCAGAACGGATACTCCTGGAGCCGGTGGGCCGGAACACGGCGCCAGCGGTAGCCGTCGCGGCCTTGAGCTTGATGGAGCACGATCCGGACGCCCGCATGCTCGTCATGCCCTCCGATCACGTCGTCTTTGATACCGATGCCTTTGTCGAAGGTGTCGAGCATGCGGCCGCGGCCGCGGATGCCGGATACCTGGCCACCTTCGGCATCCAGCCGAACAAGCCGGAAACCGGGTATGGCTACATCGAGAAGGCCTCGGAGCCCGTGATGCCCGGCGTGCACCGAGTCTCCCAATTCGTCGAGAAACCGGATCAGAAGACCGCAAAGGCGTATGTCGATTCCGGCGATTATCTCTGGAACAGCGGCATGTTCCTGTTCCGCGCGGAAGACTACGTCGTCGAGCTGCAGGCCCATCATCCGGACATGCTCAAGGCGTGCGAAGACGCGATCGCCCAGGGTGAGGACGACATGAACTTCCGTCGCCTGAATCGCGAGGCCTTCTTCTCGACGCTTTCCGAGTCGATCGACTACGCCGTGATGGAAAAGACCGAACGGGCTGCCGTCGTCCCCGTCGAGATGGGGTGGAACGATGTCGGCAGTTGGTCATCGCTCTGGGAAATCAAGGAAAAGGACGAATCCAACAATGCCGTTTCTGGGGACGTGGTCCTCCACGAAACGAGCAACAGTTACGTTCATTCCCAGAAAGGGCTGGTGGCTGTGTCCGGGCTGGACAATGTCGTGGTGGTGGCCACGGATGACGCGATTCTGGTCGCTGACCGTCGCAAGGCCCAGGACGTGAAAAAGCTGGTCGAGACACTGAAGAAACAGGGTCGTGAAGAGCATTACCAGCACGCCGAAGTCCACCGTCCGTGGGGTGCGTATTGCGGCATCGATCTGGGCGAGCGCTATCAGGTCAAGCACATCACGGTGAAGCCGGGCGAGCGCCTGTCGCTCCAGATGCACTATCACCGCGCCGAGCACTGGATCGTGGTCAGTGGCACCGCTCTGGTGACTCACGGTGAGCGGACGTTCCTGTTGCACGAAAACGAGTCCACCTACATTCCCTGCGGTGAGACGCATCGTCTCGAGAACCCCGGCATGGTGCCCCTGCACCTGATCGAAGTGCAGTCAGGCTCCTACCTCGGCGAGGACGATATTGTCCGATTCGAGGACGGGTATGGCCGCGCCGAGCAGTGCGCCTGAGTTCTGAAGCCAAGGAGCATGGGGAGGTTGGCCGATGGCCACGATCTGTCTGGTAGGTGATTCGCAAACGGACTTGGACCTGCTTCGAGGCATGCTTGAGTCCGCGACTCACATCCCAACGGACGAACAGTTCGGCGTCATCGCAGGCGATGCCTTTCCCACGGAGAAGCTCCAGGAGGCGGGCCGATCACGACCCGAGGGGCATTTCCTGATTCTGTCCCGGTCGCTCAGGGAAACGATCGCCGATGGCATTCGCCGTCGGGCCGGTGAGCCGCGCGAGGTGCTGTCAGGCTGGCTGCGCACTCAGCGGGAGAAGCTGTCCTTCTGCAAGGACCATTCGTCTCGCTGTCTGATGGTGGCTCATCAGGCGGTCCGCGATCACCCGGACTGGGTGGCAGAGGTTGTTCGGGAACGCTGGGATCTTCCGAGCGTTGCCGGCAACCCAATCACACCGTCGACACCCGAGGGAGGGGGCGGCGCGGCCGACCCGCTCCCCTGGATGCTGGCACAAATGTTTATCGAGCGGCTCGACTCGGCCACGACGGTCGAGATCGACAGCCTGGAGACGCGGATTGTTGGTTGTCCGCTTTCATCCGAACGTTTCCACGATGACTCCGGCAGGGTCGATGAGGCGATCCGGGGTTATGGGCAACTCGTCGGGCAGGCCAAGGCAAGTGACCAGACCTCGCCGGAGCAGGACGAGGCGGCGGTGTTGCTTGCCCAGCTCGACGACTGTCATCAACGGATCGAACGCCACGCGCAGTTGGCCAATCGACGCGAACAGGCGCTGGTCGAGGCGCGCAAGACCGTGGACGAGTTGCGCTCAGGCGCCCAGCAGCTGCTCAAGCAACTGCAAGAGACACAAAGGGAAGTCGTCAGGCACGCCTACCTGGCTAACCACCAGGAGGCCAGCGCGGTCGAGATGAGGCGCGAACTGGGCGAATACCGCGCCATGGCGGGGGAATTGCTGGTGGCACTGCATCGGTCTCACGAAGAAACCGAACACCTTGCCAGCAAGTTCAACGATCAAGGCTGGAGTCACATCGGGAAACGGCTTGCGGGCGCGAGCAAGGTCCTCGAGTACCACTCCGTGCGCCTTGTCGGGGTAAAGAACAACCCGGATTACGAACATATCGTCGTGATGCTGGAAAACGTTCGTTGGGGGGGGCAGAAGTTGAAACGGTGGGGGTTTCGGTTGTCCAGCGCGAATCTCGGCCCATGCCGTTTCGGCGAACGTCCGAAGCTGGAGATACCCGCGCAACCACACCAGTGGCTTCAAGGCTGGTTTCCCGAATCACGGGATACCCATGGGGGCAAATGGGAGCTTCGCTTCGAGGCGCCCAACACGTTGGACATGGCGGTACTAAAGCGTCTGCCTCGATCGGATCGGACACGCGTGGGAGAGCTGCTCGAACGGCTCCCCGCGATGCTCCACGAAATTTTCGACATGGGTGGCAGCAACCATTCGCGGGAGGACTGGGTGCGCCTTGCCGAGACCATGCGCGATATCCACCGCGATCGCGTGAGCGACAAGGGCGGCCGCGTCACCGGCAAGGTCGCGGATGCCGGTATCCGCTTCAAGAACTTTCGTTTTATCAAGACTTAAGCAGAGGAAACACAAAGGCAAATGGCTATCGATATCGAGTCATTACGCAGACGACATTGCCAGGAGCTGGTGGGCCATGCCTTCCGGTTGTTGGCAGACCCGTCCGATAGAGAGAAAGCCCAGCTGGACCAATGGGTGGATTTTCTTCTGCAGGAGGGAGATGTCCACCAGCTGATCCAGCGTTTGAAGGCCCGCGGTGAAAAGGCCGCCGCTGAGAAAGCTGCTGCTCAGAAGGCTGCTGCTGAACAGACCGTCAGTGAAGTTGAGGCACCGGCCCAGGCAACGACGCCGGCCGAGTCTCCAGCTCCAGCTGAGGCCGAGTCAGCAGCGCCGGCCGAGGCTCCAGCCCCAGCTCCGGCCGAGTCAGTCGCTCCGGCTGAGGCTGAGGCTAAGGAAGAAGGTGGGGAGTACGCCGGCATGGCGGAAATCGTCGAGGCACCACGCGAGTTCCAGGCCGGCATGCCGGAGACCATCTTGGTAGCGATTGAGAACAATTCATCCTTTACCTGGGAAACCTCGGAAGAGCGGCCCATCAACGCCTCATATCATTGGCTGAATTCCGCGGGGGAGATGGCGTGTTTCGATGGCATTCGCACGCCGTTGGAGGGTCCGATTGCTCCCGGGGAACGCGTCGATATCGATGTGCGTGTCGAGCCGCCGTCGGAGCCTGGCGATTACGAGCTGGTTCTGACGATGGTCCACGAAGGGGTGACCTGGTTCGAGGAACAGGGGTTCACGACTTGCGGGCGCAAGATCCAGGTTGACGAGTACAGCGGCTACGGGCTGTCTCGTCAGGCCCGGGATATCTTTCTGTCGCTTAACCGCCGGTCCCAGGTAATGGAGGTGGCTGCCTAATGCGCATCGTCATCGACATGCAGGGTGCGCAGACGGAAAGTCGTTTCCGTGGCATCGGGCGTTACACCCTTTCACTTACCGAGGCGATTGTCAGAAACCGTGGGGATCACGAGGTGATCCTGGCGCTGAGTGGCCTGTTTCCCGAGACCATTGAAGGTATTCGGGCGGCCTTTCAGGATCTGCTTCCACAAGAAAATATTCGGGTTTGGCAAGCGCCTGGCCCGGTTTCCGACAATACCCCGGACAATACCCCTCGCCGACTGGTGGCCGAGCTGGAACGCGAGGCATTTCTGGCCAGTCTGCAGCCGGATGTCATCCATGTTCATAGCCTGTTCGAGGGCTTTGGGGATGATGCCGTGGTCAGCATTGGGCGCTACGACCGGACAACACCGGTCAGTGTGACGTTGCATGACCTGATACCGCTGATCTACCCGGAGCAGTATCTGGAGCCCAACGCGGTATTTGCCAGCTACTACTACAACAAGCTTGAGCACCTCAAGCGCGCCTCGCTGTTCCTGTCTATTTCCGAGTCGTCCAGCCGGGAGGTCGTTGATCACCTGGGCGTGGAATCCTGGCGGGTTTTCAATACCTCCGAGGCCGCGGAAGATCGATTCCGCGAGGTGGATATCGCGCCGGCCGAAGCGAAGGCGATCAGGGCGAAGTTTGGCTTGAAACGACCGTTTGTCCTGTATACCGGCGGGGCGGACCAACGCAAGAACCTGCCGCGCCTGATCCGTGCCTATGCAGCGCTACCCGACAAGATGCGCGCTTCCCATCAATTGCTGTTTGCCGGGAAGATGCCCGAGGGCGAGATCGCGGACCTGCGGCGGGTTGCCGAGGAAGAGGGCCTGGGCAGTGACGAGTTGTGCTTCACGGGATTCGTCGCGGACGACGAACTGGTTCAGCTCTACAACCTCTGCAAGCTGTACGTCTTTCCCACCTGGCACGAAGGGTTCGGCCTGCCGGCACTGGAGGCCATGCAATGTGGCGCGCCCGTGGTGGGGGCCAATACGTCCAGCCTCCCCGAGGTGATCGGCCTGGCCGAGGCGCTGTTCGATCCGTCGGACGTCAGCGACATGTCGGCCAAGATCGAGCAGGCGCTGAAAAACGAAAAGTTCAGGCAACGTCTCATCGCCCATGGCAGACAGCAGGCGAAGAAATTCTCCTGGGAGACGTCGGCCAAACGTGCCATCGCCGCCTGGGAATCCCTTCATGCCGGTCGCCACAAGCGCGATGCCACGGGCGACGGCGTGTCCACGCATCCGGTGGTTGCCGACGAGGCGCTCGAGCGCGCGATCGTTGAACAGCTGGAGCAGCCCAACAAGTTCGTGCTGAGCGAAATCGCCAGCAGTCTGGCCCTCAACCAGCAGGCCGGCTTTACCCGTCAGCTGCTTCTGGATGTTTCCGAAATCCGCAATAGCGATGCCGCGACGGGTGTGCAGCGCGTGGTGCGCAGTTATCTGCAGGGCCTGTTGAAGAACCCGCCGGACGGGTATCAGGTGGTGCCGGTCTACGCAACGCGGGACGATGGCTATCGTTATGCCTGGCAAATGGCACGCGAATATGGGGCGGTGTTGCCGGATGGGTTGAGCCGGCAGGCGCTCGAGGATCGGGTGCCCATTCGCTGGCAGCGCGGCGACGTCTTTTTTGCACTGGACATGCAGCATCACGTCCAGCTGGCCCATCAACCGTTCTACCGTCAGCTGCAGGCCGATGGTGTGACGGTCAAGTTCCTGGTTCACGATCTGCTGCCCATTCAGCTGGCGGACCTGTTCAAGGATGACGATGCCAAAGAGCTGCACGAGCAGTGGCTCACCATGGTGGCGGGCACCAACGGGGCGGTCTGCGTCTCCAAGGCGACAGCGGATGCCTTCGATCAATGGATCGACGAGAACGGGATCTACCGCACCCCCGGTTTCCATATGACCTGGGTGCATAACGGTGGCGATCTGGATGGCTCCAAGCCTTCGACTGGCGTGCCGAAAGACGCGGAAAAGGTCCTGGCAAAGATTCGCCAGCGGCCGACCTTCCTGAGCGTATCGACGATCGAGCCACGCAAGGGGCAGGATCAGCTATTCGATGCCGTTCAGACGCTGTGGAACCGGGGCCACGACATCAACCTGGTGCTGGTCGGCAAGCAGGGCTGGAAGGTGGATGAATTGGCCAAGGCCCTGCGCAAGCATCCCCAGAAAGGCAAGCGGCTGTTCTGGCTGGAGGGCATCAGCGACGAATACCTGGAGAAGGTCTATCAGGCCAGCAGCGCGCTGGTGGCCGCGAGCATCAACGAAGGCTTCGGTCTGTCGCTGATTGAAGCGGCGCGTTACGGCGTGCCGATCATCGCGCGTGACATCCCGGTGTTCCGTGAGGTGGCCGGATCAAGCGCCTTCTACTTCAAGGGCAGGACCGGTGTGACGCTGGCCGACGAGCTGGCCGACTGGTTGCTGATGAAGGAGGAGCAGCCTCAATCGACCGGGCTTGAGTGGCAGACCTGGGCGCAGAGCACCGAGCAGCTCAAGCGCGAGTTGGTGGAGAAACATCACCCCAAACACCAGCTGCTGGTCGATATCTCGGAACTGGTGATGCGTGACGCGCGCAGCGGCATCCAGCGAGTGGTGCGCAGCATTCTCAGGGAGTGGCTCAGTGAGCCGCCGGAGGGGTACCGGGTCGAGCCGGTCTATGCCTCCGTTGAGGAAGGCTATCGCTATGCCAGACGCTTCACCCGGGACTTCATGGGGTTGCCGGCCGGGGATCTGGAAGACGAGGTCATCGACTACGCGCCCGGCGATGTGTTCTTCGGGCTGGACATGCAGCCTCAGGTGCAGATCGCCCAACAGCCGTTTTACCAGAAGCTGCGTGGTCATGGCGTGACCGTGAAATTCCTCCTCCACGACCTGCTTCCCATAGCGATGCCTGAGTTCTTCCCGCCCGGCAACGAGGAGGGTTTCACCCAGTGGCTCAGATCGATTACGGCCACCGATGGCGTGATTTGCGTGTCGAGCACGGTCGCCAACGAGCTTCGTGACTGGGTGGACGAGCAAGGCCTCCGCCGGGAGCGACCGTTGCAGATCGGCTGGTCGCACAACGGCGCGGATATCCACAGCTCGGCACCCAGTCGCGGCATCCCGGAGGAGGCCCCGAAGGTCCTGTCGTCGTTGGACGCGAGGCCAAGCTTCCTGATGGTGGGCACCCTGGAGCCCCGCAAGGGCTACGCGGACACCCTCGACGTGTTCGATTCGCTCTGGGAGCAAGGGCTGGACGCCAACCTGGTGATCGTCGGCAAGATGGGGTGGAAGGTCGAAGCGCTCGCCGAGCGCATCCAGTCTCATCCCGAGTACAACCAGCGTCTGTACTGGCTGGCTGGTATTAGCGATGAGTATCTGGAGAAGGTTTACACCACCTGCACCTGCTTGATTGCCGCCTCCTACGGGGAAGGCTTTGGCCTGCCGCTCATCGAGGCGGCCCAGAAGGGGTTGCCGATCATCGCGCGGGATATCCCCGTTTTCCGCGAAGTGGCCGGGGAACACGCGACCTACCTTCCGCGGGATATGAATGTGAAATCGGCGGGCAAGGTGTTCCGCCAATGGCTTGACAGTTATCAAAATGGGACCGTGATTACGTCGGGCGCTATGCCGTGGCTGACATGGCAAGAAAGTGCTGATGTGACGATAGAGGAAGTGTTGAAGTGATCATTTCAATTGAAAAGAAGTTCATCTTTATTGCCAATCTGAAAACCGCGTCGACGTCTATCGAGTCTGAGTTGAGGCCGCACGGCGATATCGTCGTTAGACGAAGCGAGCTGGGTAAGCATCTGCCTTACGCCCAGATTCAGAAGCGTTTCAAGTGGCTTTTTGATGTCATGGACGAGGGTGAGTTTTTCAAGTTCGGTGTTATCCGGGACCCCGTGGATTATGCGCTTAGCCTGTATAAGTCGCATCGACACGAGAAGTTCAAGGATAACCCCAGGCTTTACACCGGTGACATGAATTTCGATGAGTTCCTGGAGAAGTGGGTGCCTAATAACAAAGGGCAGTTGCAGCCGCAGATCGATCGGTTTATCGATGTCGACGGAAACCTCTCGGTCGACCAGCTGATCATTTACTCCGAACTGGATAAAACGTTTCCTGAAGTGATGAAAAAGCTGGGCATCCCCGAGATTACCTTGCCGCGGATGAACGTGAGCCCCGATTTCGACGTTGACGTGAGTGATTATGCAAAGTCGCGTCTTGAGACGCTGATGGAGCGTGATTACAAAGCAATCGCGGATATTAGGACCTGATCGGGAATTTCCAGGGTGATCCCCTTGTCAAAGCATGAGGGGGCGAACGGCCCCCTCGATCTAGATAAGGATGAGGGTGTGTCGTTGGGAAGTCGGCCTGCTGGCTATTAGCGGTGTCGGTTTTCGACCAGCCCTGGAGTGAGTTGGCCGAATTCTTTCCTGCTCGCGTTCGGCACATGCCGGAGCGGCATGAGTCAACCGTAACGTAACGCGGATCTGCGTCTTCTGTGGCCAAGCAAAGATCGGCCACGGGTTGGGGCTTCTTGCGCCGGCAAACCGTCCTACCGACTTCTCGCCTCGTGCGGGCGATGTCCGAGGCGGGCGGTTGGCTGGCCGCGCGTAACGATACGTGGGCTGATTGCGTTTTCGCATAGTTATCAATGGGTGGATTAACTCAGGGTGGTTTATATGGGGCATTATCCAGCCGCGTTCGCACCGACAGAGCTTTTTGTGGTGTTGCTGTCGTCGTATTTTGGGAATCATGATTCCGGTTTCTTGATCATTGTGCCCGACCAGGTTCCGGTTTCGCTTCCTGTCGAGGAATACGTGCAATCTGTGGGTGGTCGAATCATGACTGCCAGTGAAGCCAAGAAGCTCGACAAGGATCAGGTTCCAGGGCATCTCTGGGTGCATCCGTTTGGGAAGGCGCATATCTCGACTGGATTGATTGAGAAGTTCGGCGCCCAATACAGCGTGTATTCGGATGGAATCAAGAACGAGCTCGGCAAGGCCAATCTGGAAGAGGTTTTCCCTGACTACAAGGAACTTCTCTTCTTTGGTTTTGTGTGGAAGCGGCCGTTCATAAAGAACGGGGCCCCGGTCAGGGTCTGCACGTTCCGTGATATTGACTCGGCGTTCGATGCGTTGAAGTCGATCGTCGGGGCCAAGTTGTCGTTCGATGCCGATGACCTGAAAAAGGACTGGCTGTTTCTCCGGTATTGGGGACAGGGCCCCGGTGAGTTCGTCGATGGGTTGCGTTATATCGACGTAATAAAGCGGTACCTCTCGACTGAAGACGTTTCGAGCGTGGTCCTTAAGGGTGATTCCCGAATCATGGCCTCATCAACCGATGATGTATTGGCGGGCTTGGAGGGCGACTATGACGTGGTTGCCCTTGAGGATCGGGTTGAATTTACCAAGGCCGATTCGTTGGAGGTCGATAAATTCTTCGCGGAAGTCATGATTCCTCATGATTTTTCCGGTCGGCTGCATTGTTTCGATAGTTCGTTGTCGGTGTACGCGGCGGTGGCTACCGAAGCGACGATCCGGTTCCCCCGAGAGGAACTGGTAACCGACGTTTTCGCCAACGCGGGGTTTGCGAGGAACGTTATCAGCTACGCCGGGCTGTACCGCGGTGTCTGCGAGAAGGTCAGGGAATTGCGAGATGCCGATGCTTTCAAAATCGACGATGCCCTGGTCGTGGAGCGAGGAGAGGGTGGTTTCTCGGTGAGGGAGGCTCACTGCCCCACGGATAAAGCAGTGCCGATCGAAAAACTCTAACCGGTGGATTCTATGTATTTCCTTGATTGCACTCTCCGTGACGGCGGCTACTACAACACGTGGGATTTCTCCACGGATGTGATCCATCAATACCTCGAGGCGATGCAGGCCGCCGGTGTGGACGTGGTGGAGTTGGGCTTCCGGTCGTTGAAGAACAACGGATTCAAGGGGCCCTGCGCCTTCACGACCGATCACTTCATCCAGAGCCTCTGGATCCCGGAAGGACTGGCCATCGCGGTCATGGTGAATGGCAGTGAACTGGTCGGTGATGTTCCTCAGGACGAGGCCTTGGAGCGACTGTTTCCGGTGCGCGGCGACGAGTCTCCGGTCGACCTGGTACGCATTGCCTGTCACGTGCATGAGTTCGAGGCGGCACTGCCGGCAGCTCGCTGGCTCAACGAACGAGGTTATCGGGCGGCCTTCAATCTGATGCAGGTCTCCGATCGAACCGAGGAGGAGATCAAGTCCTTGGCCCGCGAGGCCAAGGATTATCCCCTCGAAGCGCTCTACTTCGCGGACAGCATGGGGAGCATGACCCCGGGGCAGACGGCGCAGATCATCGGGTGGCTGCGCAGCGAGTGGGACGGTGACCTGGGTGTCCACACGCACGATAACCAGGGTCTGGCGCTTTCCAACACCCTGCGTGCGTTGGACGAGGGCGTGAACTGGGTCGATTCCACCGTGACGGGCATGGGCCGCGGGCCGGGCAATGCCCGCACGGAAGAGCTGGCGGTTGAGATAGCCGAGCGGCGCGGCAAGTCGGCCAACATGGTGCCGTTGATGTCGCTGCTGCGCGAGTACTTCAAGCCCATGCAGCGTCAGTATGGCTGGGGGACGAACCCGTACTACTACCTGGCCGGCAAGTACGGCATTCACCCCACCTATATCCAGGAGATGCTCAGCGACTCGCGTTATGAAGAAGAAGACGTGCTGGCTGTCATCGAGCACCTGCGCGTGGAAGGTGGCAAGAAGTTCAATCTGAACACGCTTGATGCCGCACGCCATTTCTATGCGGGTGAGCCGAAAGGTCAGTGGACGCCGCGAGAGCGTTTCGAGGGCCGCGATGTCCTGTTGCTCGGCACCGGACCGGGTGTTACCCGGCATCGTGACGCCCTGGAGCGTCATATCCGGGAGCACCGGCCATTGGTCGTGGCCCTGAATACCCAGAGCGCCATCGATGCCGAGTTGATCGACCTGCGTGTGGCGTGCCACCCGGTGCGCCTGTTGGCCGACTGTGACGCACACACCCAGCTACCGCAGCCACTGATCACGCCTTACTCGATGTTGCCTGAAAAAGTTCAGGTCTCCCTGCGTGAGAAGAACGTGCTGGATTTCGGTCTCCAGGTGCAGCCCGGCAAGTTCGATTTTTCCCAGACCTACTGCGTCACACCGACGTCATTGGTCATGGCCTACGCATTCGCCATTGCGGTCAGCGGACAGGCGAACTGCATCTATATGGCCGGGTTTGACGGTTATGCAGGTGAAGACCCGCGAAACGAAGAGATGAATCGGGTGGTCAAGCAATACCACGCCTCCGATTCCACCGTTCCCCTGATTGCGGTTACGCCATCGCGCTATGACGTGGCCAAAAAGAGTATTCACGGACTCATCACATGACAGACAAAGTTACCTGCTTTTTGCCCTGTCGAGCGGGCAGCCAACGCGTCGCGCGAAAGAACATCAAGCCCTTTGCGGGGTTCGAGTTCGGCCTGATCGAAGTGAAGCTTCGACAATTGTTGGCTGCCGATGCGATCGATGAAGTGGTCCTGACCACCAACGATGCCGATATTCTCGCCTTCGGAGAATCGCTGAACGAACCTCGCCTTCGTTTGCACAAGCGCATCGAGGCCCTCTCGTCGAGCAAGACCAGCACCGATCAGCTGGTCGCCCATGCGCTCGACCTGATCCCGGAAGGTCACATCCTCTGGACGCATGTGACATCGCCCTTCATTACCGAAGAACACTATGACCGGGTCATTCGTTCCTATCTGGACCGGCTGGAACGGGGTTACGACTCGCTCATGACGACGACCTCGATCCACGGTTTTCTTTGGCAACACGAAAGGCCCATCAATTACGACCGTGATATCGAGAAATGGCCCCGGACCCAGACACTGCCGCCCGTTCATGAGGTGAACAGCGGCGTTTTCCTGGCATCCGCTGACATTTATCGCGATCTGGGTGATCGGATCGGTCGCAAGCCTTATCTATATGAACTGGACAAATTTACCAGCCACGATATCGACTGGCCCGAAGACTTTGCGGTGGCCGAGTGCCTGGTGGAAAAAGATCTCATCAAAATTTAATTACGGGTCCGAAGGTGAAGGCATGAAGAAAGTAACTCTCCATATGGGGTTGTGGAAAACCGGTACGACTTTCTTGCAGAAGGCGGTTTTCCGCGAGACGGGGGTGTGCGCCGGGATGCACATCACCCCGCACAAGCAAGAGCGCGAGTTTCAAAGTCACTTCATGCATAGCTCGCCCCTGTTTTGGGATACCAAAGGCGGGCGAGAGATTCTCAAGCAGCTTTTCGTTGGCAAAAGCCTTTACACGGCCGAGAACCTGTATCGAGCGAAGATCTTCAAGAACAACGTGGATCGAGGCGTGGCTGGGGTCGAGCCGGATGCCTTTCTTCGCCATCTCGACGCCATCGGCGACGTGCTGGCGGAATTCGGCATGGACCTTCAGGTGCTGTTCTTCTTCCGACGACAGCCTGAGTGGCTTGCGTCGATGTACAGCGAAATGAGCAGGCCGTTGAACGCCGCAAGTCAAAAGGACTTCGACGAGCGCATCGAGCAGATGGTCAACAACCCGTATCAGCACGGTGACCACGTGATCAAGTATGACCTGCTCTATAAAAGGCTTTGCCAGAGTGTCGGGCGCCGCCGAGTGCTGGCACTCCCCTACGAGGAGTTCATGACGCCTGACAACCTCAACCGGATGCGAGAGTTCACCGGGATTCTGGAGTTGGGTGAGGGGGTCGATCCGAATAAGCGGGTAAACAAGAAGTCATCCGGGGAACGGTCCTGGGGTCTGTGGGTCAAGGAAAAAGAGGAATTTGTCCCCGGGAAACTGACGCTTTCTCCCAAGACGGAAAAGCTGATCCAGGATCACTACCGTCGTTCCAATCAGAATTTCTCCAAGATGCTCGACCTGGATCTGGGTCAGTGGGGCTACTTTTGAGTAATTCGATGTCGTATTCAACCTACCGAACGTTGGTGTTCGACTGCGATGGCGTCGTGTTGAACTCCAATCGCTGCAAGACCGACGCGTTTTATCAGGCAACGTTGCCCTACGGCGAGGCGGCTGCCAAGGCGATGGTCGACTACCACCGGGCCAATGGCGGGATATCTCGCTACACGAAGTTTGCCTACTTCCTCGAGGAGATCGCCCCGCGACACGCGGCCCACTCTGCCGGCCCCGATCTGGATGGCCTGCTGGAAAACTACGCCAGCGAAGTTCGCCAGGAACTGATGCGTTGCGAGGTTGCGCCTGGTCTGCGTGCGCTGCGCGAAAAGACCCCCGACGCCCGCTGGCTGATCGTGTCCGGTGGTGATCAGAACGAGCTGCGTGACGTATTTGCCGATCGCGGCTTGTCAGAGCTGTTCGATGGCGGGATTTTCGGCAGCCCGGACACCAAGGACGAGATTCTCGCGCGCGAACTCGACACGCAGGTGATTCGGCAGCCGGCGCTGTTCCTGGGTGACAGTAAATATGACCACGAAGCGGCCAGCGCCGCTGGTTTCGACTTCGTTTTCCTGAGCGGCTGGACCGAAGTGTCTGGATGGGAAGAGTGGGTTGCGTCCAAACAGATCACCACGCACGAGAACCTGGCCGAATTCGGCCGCGGGTAGCCGTTTGCGGAGGGTGACGGGACGTCACTTGTCGATTCAGGTCGCTGTTATTTATTAAAACTATCGTTATCTGGGAGTTGTATTTTGCACGACGAATCTAATGTTCAGGCGATTCTCGGGAAGAGTCAGATCGAGTTCGGCACCAGCGGTGCGCGCGGTCTGGTCGAACAGTTCACCGACGAGGTGTGTGCAGCTTTCACGACTGCGTTTCTTGTCGTGATGCGCGAGCAGGGCGATATTAATCGCGTAGCGATCGGCATGGATCGGCGCCCGAGCAGCCCGGCGATGGCGGCGGCGTGCACTACAGCTGCCCGGGCCCTGGGGGTGGACGTGGTCGATTACGGGGTGCTGCCCACCCCGGCGTTGGCGTTGCAGGCCATGGCCGATGGGATGCCGGCCATCATGATCACCGGCAGTCATATCCCGTTCGATCGCAACGGCATCAAGTTCTATCGCCCGGAAGGAGAGATATCCAAGGCGGATGAACAGGCGATCATGACGGTGTCGGCCGAGTTGCCGGCGCTTGGCACGAGCAAGCGCGAACCGGTCAACGATGCCGCCAATCGGCGCTATTTCTCCCGGTATACCGAGTGGTTTGCGGGCCAGCCGTTGGCGGGCCGGCGCATTGGGCTCTATCAGCACTCCGCGGCTGGACGTGACCTGAGCCAGGAGGTGCTTGAGGGGCTGGGTGCGGAGGTGATTGCCCTGGGCCGGAGCGAGGAGTTCGTCCCGGTGGATACCGAGGCCGTCAGCGACGAGGACCGTACCCGCGCCCGCCAGTGGACGACCGAGCACCGGCTGGACGCGCTGTTGACGACCGACGGCGACGGTGACCGCCCGCTGCTGGCCGACGAACGAGGTGAATGGCTGCGCGGTGATATCACCGGGTTGCTGTGCGCACGTGAGCTGGGCATACAGGCACTGGCCGTACCGGTCAGTTGCAATACCGCCATTGAAGCCAGTGGTGCGTTTGATGACGTGCTGCGCACCCGTATCGGGTCGCCCTACGTGCTGGCGGGCATGGAAGAGTTGGCCGGGAAACATGCCCGGGTCGCCGGCTTCGAGGCAAACGGCGGTTTTCTTCTTGGTACCCCGGTCGAGGAGGGTGATCGTCGCCTGGACCCGTTACCGACCCGCGATGCGCTGTTGCCGGCCCTGACGTTGATGGTGGCCGCCGCACGCCAGGGCGGGCCGCTTTCCGCCTTGGTGGATGGGCTGCCTGCACGCTATACCGCCAGCGATCGTCTCAAGGAGTTTCCCACGGAACGCAGCCGGGCACTGCTGGCCGAGTGGCGTGAAGACCTGACGGCCATGCAGCAAGCCCTGGGCCTGGAAGCCGCCGTTTCTCGCATCGACGATACCGATGGGCTGCGTGCCGTCCTGGCCAACGGGGATATCGTTCACTTGCGTCCGTCGGGGAATGCGCCTGAATTGCGTTGTTACGCGGAGTCGGCTCAACCAGAACAGGCGCAAGCCCTGGTCGCCCACGTGCTGGAGAGGCTCTCACGGCAATGAGACCGGAGCGCCGTATCGTTCTTCACATCGGAACGGAAAAAACAGGCACGACGTCCTTGCAAGCGTTGCTCCACGCGAATCGGGAGACGCTGGCCAGACATGGCGTCGCCTACCTGTCGACGCCGGGGCGGGCCGAGGCACGCGGGCTAACGGCCGCCGTGCTTGATGAAGACCTGCCGGACGACTATCTGCGGTTTCTCGGTGTGGACGGGGAGAACGCTCGCCGGGTGTTTCGCGAGAAAACCCTGGCCGAATGGCGTGCACAGCTCGAGGGTCTCCCTGCGCACATACATACCGTGGTGGTTTCCAGCGAGCACTTGCATTCCCGTCTCAGGCGTCCCGAGGAACTCAAGCGGCTTGCGGATTTGTTGAGCCCGTGGGGTTCCGAATTCCGGGTGGTTTGCTATCTGCGCCGCCAGGTCGACGTGATGGACTCGTTCTATTCGACGGAGCTCAAGAACGGGGGCACGCGGACGTTGCTCGAGGCGGCCGGGAAAATGTGCCGGCCGGGGAATCATTACTTCAACTACCGCCAAGTGCTCGAGCTATGGGGCGACGTCTTCGGTGAAGAGACGCTGTGTCCCCGGCTCTTTACTCGACCAACCCGTCAGGGCGACGGGGTGATCGAGGATTTCCTTTCGCTGTTGTCCATCGATAGGGCCGCGTTGTCGCGCCCGGTGCGCCCGCGACTGAACGAGTCGCTCACGCCCTTGGGCCAGGCGCTCTTGCGCGGGCTTAACCAGCTGGCGCATCGGGCCGGGGATGAGGGCCGCCTCGCCGAGGACCTGCAGATGTTGCGCCGTGAGGTGGTGCGGGTGTTTGCCGGCAAAGGGGCCACCTTGCCGACGGAAGAGGCACGTGCGCTTCAGAGCCGGTTTGACGAGATCAATGGAGCATTGCGCGAACGGTGGTTTCCCGACCGGGAGACCCTTTTCGCTCCATTGGGCAAGAACGATGATCGTCAGGTCGGGCGGCGCATGGACCTGTCTGCGAAGCAACTGACACTGGTTTCTCGCGCACTGAATCTGTCGGACGCCCTGGGTGAAAAGGCCAACCGGTTCAAAGGGTTCGACGAGTGTGCCGTGCGTTTGCGCGACGCGGCCGTGGAGCGGGAGACGCGGGATCCTGCGGGGGCCGCCTCCTACATGAAGTTGGCCGCCCGTATCCGTCCCAAGGGCGCATTCATCCGGCAGTGGCTGGAGACGAATTGCCCGCCGATGGGGTTCGCCGCGCGCCTGCGTCACCTCCTGGGCCGATGAAGTCGCCTCGAGCCTGAAATGGGGATTCCTCGGCACCGGCCGCTGAGGCGAGAGCCGTCCAGCGGCAAGGGGTCAAAGCCCACCCGATCGTTCACGGGCACCAAGCCACGGTGCCGGTGGTCGATGCCATCGGGTGAGGGTCCAGACACTCTGGGTCTGGTTCAATGAACGGTTCGATCCTGCGGTGTCAAACCAGCATTCTGTAGACGGTTCATGTGGCCCCTGGTGCGTGTGTACGTGCCTGCGGTAGTCCGCGTGGGCGTCGAATGAAACAAACCTACCGAGAGAACAAAGCCAGCCTTTGCTCTTCCCGACACGGGACCGCCATGTCGTCGTTCTTGTTCCTGCAGGGTTCCGCGTCGCCGTTTTTCGATGTGCTTGGCAGGGCCCTCAAGGCCCGCGGGCACACGGTGACGCGCATTTTCTTCAACCCGGGCGACCAGCTTTACTGGTCGCATGGCGGGGTGGCGTTCCGTGGACGGCTCGCGGCCTTGCCGGATTTCGCCGATGACGTGATGACCCGCCATGACGTGACCGATCTGGTGCTGTTCGGCGATTGCCGGTCGATACACCGGCCGGTGATCGACCGTGCCGAGGCCGCCGGTTTGCGGGTTCACGTCTTCGAGGAAGGGTATTTCCGCCCCAATCGCATCACCCTGGAGCGGTTTGGGGTGAACCGGCATTCACGTCTGCCGCGGGATCCGGACTGGTACCTCAAGGCCGCCGCGCTGTGCCCGGACGAGCCCACGGGGTGCCAGATGACCAAGGTGTTCCGCGCTCGGGCGTATCACGATGTGCGGTATCACGTGGCCGGGTTGCTCAATCCGGTGCTGTATCCGCATTACCGTAACCATCAGATCTACAACGCCCCGCTGGAATACAGCGCCTACCTGTGGCGGTTTGCGCGCCTGCTCGTGCGCCGTCGGCAGGACAAGGCGGCGGTGCAAACCCTGCTGGGTGGCGGGCGGACGTTCTTTCTTCTGCCGCTGCAACTCGACGGCGATGCCCAGATCCGGAATCACTCGCCGTTTGATGGCATGAGTGGCGTGTTGTGCTCGGTGATGCGGTCATTCGCCGAGCAGGCGGACCCGTCCCACTGGCTCGTGATCAAGAACCACCCGCTCGATCCCGGCGTGGCATCCCACGAGCGGCAGGCGCGACGAATGGCCGACGAGTTGGGCATCCGCGACCGGGTGGTGTTTCTCGAAAGCGGGCCGCTGGAGGAGTTGATCAAGGCCTCCCGCGGGGTGGTGACCGTCAATAGCACCGTCGGGTTCGTTTCGCTCGGTCTGGGTTGCCCGACGATCGCCCTCGGGGAGTCGATCTACCGACTGCCGGGGCTGACGCACCAGGCCGGCATGCGTCACTTCTGGTCAGACCCGCAACCGCCGGACAGCCGGTTGTTTGCCGCCTTCGAGCGGGTGGTTCGTCATGCCGCGCAGGTCCCGGGCGGGTTTTACTGCCGTGAAGGCATTGCCTGGGCCGTGGAGAACGCGGTTCCGCGTCTGGAGGCCGAGCGTTCGGTGCTTGAGGAGTTGCTTGATGCCGTCGGTTGACCCCTGTCGTGTCCTGATTACCGGGGCCAGTGGCGCCATTGGTGCAGCGCTGGCGCAAGCGTATGCCGAGCCGGGACGAACCCTGGTCCTGCAGGGGCGCAATCTCGACGCGCTCGAACAAGTGGCAACGTCGTGCCGGCGGGCGGGCAGCGAGGTGATCGTCGAGGGTGTCGATCTCCTTGATCGTGCGTCGGCATTGGCATTCATCGAGCGTCACCTTGCCGACATGACACCGGACCTTGTCGTGCTGAACGCTGGCATGAACGTGCACGCGGCCCCCGGCGAGGCCATCGAGGCGGCTGGCGAGGCGGAAGCCCTGTTGACCCTCAATATGATGATGACCCAGCGGCTTTTCGACCGTGTGGCACGGGCCATGCTCGCGCGGGGAAACGGGCAGATTGCCCTGGTGAGCTCGCTGGCTGCCGACATGGGTCTGCCACCGACGCCGGCCTATTCGGCCAGCAAGGCGGCGGTCAAGGCCTATGGCGAGGCCATGCGCGGGGCGCTTGCCCCCCAGGGTGTCCGTGTGAGCGTCATCATGCCCGGGTACGTGCGTTCACCGATGTGCGATGCCATGCCCGGCCCTAAGCCGTTTCTTGTTTCTCCCGAGCAGGCGGCGCGGCGGATTCGCCACGGGCTGTCGCGAAACCGAGGTCGGATCGCCTTCCCGTTCTGGTTGTCGCTGGGGACGCGCTGGCTTGGACTGATGCCGGTCGATTGGGCACTGACGCTATTGCGTCGGCTGGGTTATCGCGCGCCCTGACCGGCATGTCCGGCCGTGTTGGTCGCTGTTAATGCCCTGCGCAACGCCTTCCTAGAAAGGGAACGCCAGCGGGATCAGGATGATGACGGCCGCCGAGTACACCAGGGTGAGTGGCAGACCGGTGCGCAGGTAATCGCCCATTCGGTAACGTCCGGACGAATACACCATCAGGTGGGTCTGGTAGCCGAACGGAATCAGAAAGCAGGCGCTTGCCCCAAATGCCACGGCCATCACGAACGGCATCGGATCCACGCCGAACCCCTGGGCCGTGGCGTAGGCGACCGGGAATACCAGGGCAGCGGCCGCGTTGTTGGTGACGGTCTCGGTCAGGACCACCGTCAGCAGGTAGGCGCCGACAAACGCGGCGAAGACACCATGCCCGTTGAACGTCGCTTGCATGAGATCCGCGATCAAGGCGGCACCGCCCGCGTTCTCCAATCCCTCGGCCAGCGTCAGTGCTGAACCGATGATCACCACGATCTCGAAGGGGAAGCGCCGTCTTAGCTCTCCGACCGTGAGAATGCGGCTGATCAGCAGGGCACCCAGCAGCAGCAAGAGCCCCTCGAACAGCGAAAGCCAGCCCGCGGCGGCGGCCGCCACGACCGCGAAAAAACCTCCAAGTGCGAATCCGCTCTGTTTTGCCCCGAGTCGCGGGCGCTGAAAGCTGCCGCTCAGCACATGGAAGTTGCGATCGATGTTGCGGTGCTGCCGGAAGTCCGCGCCGGTGGCCAGAAGCAGGCAGTCGCCCACCCTTAGCGGCACACGTCCGAGTTGACCACGAATCCGTTCGTTCCCCCGACGAATGCCGACGACGCCCGCGTTGAACATGCTGCGGAAATCCACTTCCTGGAGTGTGCGGTTGGCCAGCTCCGACTGGTTGGAAATGACCACCTCGACCAGGTTGGTGGCCAGCAGGTCGTCGGCGCGATGCCCGAACAACTGCAGGCCGGGGAATCGTTGCAGGGCCTGAACCTTGTCGACTTCACCGGTAAAGACCAGCACATCCCCGGCGGCAAGCACTTCGTCGGGGCCGACCGGCGTGATCAGGCGCCCCTGGCGTTCGATTTCCAACAGATAAAGACCTTCGAGCTGGCGCAGGCCATTGGCCTCGATGCTGTTTCCAATGAGGGGAGAGTCAGGGCGGACCTCGGCGGCGAGGAAGTAGGACATCGCTTCACCGCCGCCTTCTCGCTCGTTGTGCGGCAGGCTGCGGGCCTGCCACCACAGCACGGCCAGCCCGAGCAGGGCCACAGGAACACCGACCAGGCTGAACTGGAACATCGTCAGTTCGGGGAGGCCGGCATTGACCGCGAAGGAGCTGACGACAAGGTTGGTCGACGTGCCGATGAGCGTGGTGATGCCGCCGAGAATCGAGGCGTAGGAGAGCGGGATCAACAGGCGCGACGGGGTGATGCGCTTCTGCCGGGAGATCGCGCCGAGGAACGTGCCGACCACCGCGGTGTTGTTGAGGAATGCGGAAAGCACGGCCGTGGTGCCAATCAGCTTGAAACGCGCCAGGCCTTCCCCACCGGAGACCAGGCGTTCGGCAATGCTGTCGAGGAAAAGGGAGCGCTCGAGCGCCAGGGAGACGAGCAGTAGCAGGGTCAGTGTGGCCAGCGCCGGGTTGGTGAAGTTGGAGAGCATCTCGGCGGGCGCGACCAGTCCGGTCAGCACAAAGGCGACGGCGGTGAAGGCAAAGGCCGCTGCCGGTGAGGCGCGGCCGCTGGCGAGTACGGTCAGCAGGGCGGCGATGGCGAGAAGTACGAGCCAGGCGCTCATGATCGGATTTCCTCGGCCGGTTGGGGTGACGGTGTCACGTGGTTAAAGCGTGAGGATATGGATTGTGATTCTAGGGGCTGGTTCAATACACTGTCGAACAAATTCGGACACTTCCTGTGTATGGATGTCATTATAAACCAATAAAAACAACGTGATGCAGATTAAAAAAGTATAAAACTTTTTCTGCCGCGTCCTGTCGAACCCTGCATGCCCCGAGGTGCCGTCTTTGCGGCTGGGAGGGGTGAACGCCGCGATGGCGGGGCTGAGCCTACCTTGGGCGATCGGCGTTTCGTCGGTCGCCCGGAGAGGCGGGTGGCGCGGCGATGGGCCGCCGGGAGATTTCCCTCGTGTTCGAGGTTTGAACTTCCCGGTCTCGCTGGCCGTCCACCGTTGGCGATCGGGTGGGCGCGAGAGAGGCGCGATGACCCGAGCGAAAGCCCCAATGGGCCGTGTGGCGCCAGTGCCGCGACGGGTTGAGGAAAACGCCGGTTCTGCGTGAGGCACGAAACAATCGACGAGGCCGGCTTTGCGTCGGACTCAGGGCAGGCGGGCCGACGCCGGCTCGTCACCACAACGAATTGATAAGCAGAGCGAAAAGGTTGAATGACACCATGACGACACTGACACACCTGCAACGGCTCGAGGCCGAGAGCATTCACATCATGCGCGAGGTGGTGGCCGAGACCGAGAACCCGGTCATGCTGTACTCGATCGGCAAGGACTCGGCGGTGATGCTGCACCTGGCACGCAAGGCATTTGCGCCGGGCCCGCCGCCATTCCCGCTGATGCACATCGACACCCGCTGGAAATTCCGGGCGATGTACGAGTTCCGCGACCGGATGGCCGAAGAAGTGGGTATGGACCTGCTGGTCCACGTCAATCCGGAAGCGATCGAAAAGGACATCAACCCCTTCACGCACGGTTCGGCGCTGCACACCGAGATCACGAAGACCGAGGGCCTCAAGCAGGCGCTCGACAAGTACGGCTTCGATGCCGCCTTCGGCGGGGCCCGCCGCGACGAGGAGAAGTCTCGCGCCAAGGAGCGCGTGTTCTCGTTCCGCACCGCGCAGCACCGCTGGGATCCGAAGGGTCAGCGCCCCGAGCTGTGGAAGCTCTACAACGCCCGCAAGCACAAGGGCGAGTCGATTCGGGTGTTCCCGCTGTCGAACTGGACCGAGCTGGACATCTGGCAGTACATCTACCTCGAGAACATCCCGATCGTGCCGCTGTACTACTCGGCGGAGCGTCCGGTGGTCGAGCGTGACGGCACGCTGATCATGGTTGATGACGACCGCATGCCGCTCAACGAGGGCGAGGTGCCGATGATGAAGAAGGTCCGCTTCCGCACGCTCGGCTGCTACCCGCTGACCGGCGCGATCGAGTCCGAGGCGGACACGCTCACCGACATCATCCAGGAGATGCTCCTGACCAACACCTCGGAGCGCCAAGGCCGCGTGATCGATCACGATTCGGCCGCCTCGATGGAGAAGAAAAAGCAGGAAGGCTACTTCTAAGGCGACTTCGACCTCCAGGGCCCCGACGGCCCGGATTGGCGCTCACGATCAGATAAAGAAAAGGTTTTTGGCATATGGCACACGCATCGGACTTGATCGCCTCGGATATCGAGGGATACCTGAAATCACACGAGAACAAGGGGCTGCTGCGGTTCATCACCTGCGGCAGCGTGGATGACGGCAAGAGTACGCTGATCGGGCGGCTGTTGTTCGAATCGAAGCTGCTGTTCGAGGACCAGCTCGCCGCCATGGAGGCCGACTCGAAGAAGTACGGCACCCAGGGTGGCGACATGGACTTTGCCCTGCTGGTCGACGGCCTGGCGGCCGAGCGGGAGCAGGGCATCACCATCGACGTGGCGTACCGGTTTTTCTCCACCGACAAGCGCAAGTTCATCGTCGCCGACACCCCGGGCCACGAGCAGTACACGCGCAACATGGTCACCGGTGCATCGACCGCCGATGCGGCGATCCTGATGGTCGACGCCCGGCAGGGCGTGCTGACCCAGACACGCCGGCACAGCTTCCTGATGCACCTGATCGGCATCCGCCACGTCGTGGTCGCGATCAACAAGATGGACCTGGTGGACTACTCGCAGCAGGTCTTCGATCGAATCGTGGCCGACTACCGCGCGTTTGCCGACGAGATCGGGATTGACGAAGTCACCTTCATTCCGATGTCCGCGCTCAAGGGTGACAACATCGTCGATCACAGCGATCGGATGCCGTGGTATCACGGCACCACCCTGATGGGCTTTCTCGAGACGGTCGAGGTGGATGACGATCGGCTCCAGCGCAAGCCGTTCCGGCTGCCGGTCCAGTGGGTCAACCGGCCCAACCTCGATTTCCGTGGCTTTTCCGGCACGATCGGCAGCGGCGTGATCCGTCCCGGCGATGAGATCCGCGTCTTGCCCTCTGGCCAGACCAGCCGGGTCGAACGTCTCGTCACCTTCGATGGTGACCTCGATCAGGCGGTGGCCGGCCAGTCAATCACGCTGACCACCGAGGATGAGATCGATATCTCTCGTGGTGATGTCATCTCGACGACCGACGCCCCGCCGCAGGTGGCCGACCAGTTCGAGACCTCGCTGGTGTGGATGCATGACGAGCCGCTTTATTCGGGCCGTCCGTATCTGATGAAGATCGGCACCCAGACGGTCAGCGCGACGGTCACCGACATCAAGTACGAGGTGAACGTCAACACGCTCGAGCACACCGCCGCGAAGCAGCTGGGGCTCAACGGCATCGGCGTGTGCACCCTGTCGATCAACCGTCCGATCGCCTTCGACCCGTACACCGAGAACCAGGATACCGGCGGCTTCATCCTCATCGACCGGATGAACAACAACACCGTCGGTGCCGGGATGCTCCACTTCGCGCTGCGTCGCAGCCAGAACATCCACCGTCAGCACGTCGACGTCGACAAGGCACGCCGGAGCGAACTCAAGGCACAGCAGCCGGGCGTGCTCTGGTTCACCGGGCTGTCCGGGGCGGGCAAGTCGACCATCGCCAACGCGCTGGAGAAGAAGCTCGCCGCGGCCGGGCAGCACACCTACATGCTGGATGGCGACAACGTTCGCCACGGTCTCAACCGGGATCTGGGCTTCACCGACGCCGACCGGGTGGAGAACATCCGTCGAGTGGCCGAGGTGGCCAAGCTGATGGTCGACGCCGGCCTGATCGTGCTGACCTCGTTCATCTCGCCGTTCCGCTCCGAGCGCGAGATGGCGCGCGGCATGCTTGAGGAAGGCGAGTTCATCGAGATCTTCGTCGACACGCCGCTCGAGGTGGCCGAAGAGCGTGACGTCAAGGGTCTGTACAAGAAGGCCCGTCGCGGCGAATTGAAGAACTTCACCGGTATCGACTCGGCCTACGAGGCGCCGGAAAACCCCGATCTGCACATCAAGGCCGCCGAACTCTCGGCTGACGAGGCGGCGGACCGAATCCTCGTGTTGCTCGCCGAGCGCGGCATGATTCCGGCAGCTTGAAGCGAGGTGACATGATGACAATCAACCAGGCATTACTGGACGAAGTGGTCGCCATCGCCGAGGAGGCGGGGCGGGCCATCATGACGATCTACGCGCGGGACTTTTCGGTCGAGGAGAAGGCCGACAAGAGCCCGCTGACGGAGGCCGACCAGACGGCACACGACCTGATCAGCGAGCGGCTCGCGCCGCTGCTCGGGGGCATCCCCATCCTCTCGGAAGAGGATGTGGAGGGATTCCCGGGGGCGGACGCCGCGGGCCGCTACTGGCTGGTCGACCCGCTGGACGGCACCAAGGAGTTCATCAAGAAGAACGGCGAGTTCACGGTCAACGTCGCGCTGATTGAGAGCGGCCGGCCGATACTGGGCGTGGTCCACGCCCCGGACCTGGACCGGACCTACATCGGCTGGCCGGAGGAAGGCGCCTGGCGTGTGGATGGCGACGGGACGCGGCCGATCACGGTGGCCGGCGAGCACGACGGGCCGTGGCGCGTGGTGGGCAGTCGCTCCCACGCCAGTCCGAAGATGGCCGACTGGCTGGCCGAGCTTGGCGAGCACGAAATGGTTCCCATGGGCAGTTCGCTGAAGCTCTGCCTCGTCGCGGAGGGGGCGGCCGACGTCTACCCCCGTCTGGGGCCGACCAGCCTCTGGGACACCGGTGCGGCCCAGGCCGTGGTGGAGGCGGCTGGGGGCCAGGTGATTGAGTCGTCTGGCGACGTGCTCTGTTACGCCGACACGTCCGAGGTGCTCAATCCGCACTTTCTTGCCTTCGGGCGTCATGTCAATCAATGGCCGGCTTTGGGCGAATAGCTCGTGGCGGTCGCGGTGACATGATGGACGGCACATCGTGATCACAGCCCTCGGTATCCCCGCCCTAGGGGTGGTTGGATTTATCGGGGCGTTGATGATCGAGTCGTTTCAGCGTCCTCGAGCGCTTCCTCCCAGTCGCCGGCAAACAGCGGCGGTTGTGACCCACGCCGGGGTCTGGACGGCCCTGTTCTCGCTATTGGTGATCGTGCTGGCCCGGCCCGTCTTCGCGTTGGGCATCGGCTGGGCGCTCTGGTTCGCCCTGGTGATGGTCAACAACGCGAAGGAGCGGGTGCTCAGAGAACCGTTCCTGTTCGACGATTACGACTATTTTCTGGACGCCGTTCGCCATCCCCGCCTGTTCTTGCCGTTCCTCGGCGGAGCCAAGGGGGTGGCAATCATCGTCGTGTCGATCGGCGTCGTCGTTGCCGGCTGGTGGTTGGAGCCGGCCTGGGCGCGCAGTGTTGATGCAATCACGGTTGCCACCGGCTTGTTTGCCGCCGGGGCGGTGGTCGTGGTGCTGTCGGCCCGTCGCGGGGCGGCGGGACTCACGTTTCGCCCCGGCATCGACCATCGCCGGTATGGGCTGATCGCGCACCTGGCGTTTCAGGCAGCGGCCCGGCAAGCGTCCCCTGAGCCCGCCATGCCATGGCGGCGCAGGCGCCTGTCTCCTTCGCCGAAACCGGGCCTACCAAACGTCGTCGCGGTGCAGAGCGAGTCCTTCTTTGACCCCAGGTATCGCCTTCCCGGGATTCGGCCGGATGTGTTGACGCATTTCGACCGCCTCGCTCGGGAAGGCCTTTCCGGCAAACTTGATGTGCCGGCGTTTGGTGCCAACACGATTCGCAGCGAGTTCGCATTTCTTTCCGGTGTGGCGGGCGGCGAGCTCGGTCATCGACAGTTCAGTCCCTATCGATTCGTGCAGTCCGGATTTCTGGACGCGACGCTGGCATCCGCTTTTCGCGCGGCGGGATATCGGACAGTGTGTGTGCACCCCTACCATGGGGGGTTCTATCGCCGGAAGCAGGTCATGCCGTTGCTTGGGTTCGACGAGTTTGTCGATATCTCGCACTTTGCCCACGCCCGGGGTGAGAGTCCGTACGTCGACGATGAAGCCCTCGCCGACTGGGTGATCGGGCGTTTGGGTAAGTCGGATCAGCCGGTGTTCGTGTTCGTGATCACCATGGAGAATCATGGCCCGCTGCACCTGGAAACCCCGCGCCCCGGCGAGTCGGAGGACTACTTCGTTCGCGGGCAGGCAAGCACCGACCCCGATGCGACCATCTACCTGCGTCACCTGGCGAATGCGGATCGAATGCTGGGGCGTCTTGCCGCTGCCCTCAAGGGTGACGAGCGGCCGGGTGCCTTGTGCTGGTTCGGTGATCACCCCCCGATCCTGCCGGCTGTCTACGCGCGCCACGGTTACCCGGGTCGCTCCACCGATTACCTCGTGTGGCGGACCGAGCCGGGGCTTTCGAGGCCTCCCGCTCGGCGGTCGCTGCATGAGCTTGGAGCGACATTGATCGATGCCATCGGGTGGACGGCCACGGAACGCTGAAGCCTGCGCCGGTAGCTCCCTGTACACATCCATGTCACATCGCAGCGGCACAGTGGTCATGTGGCTGGCCCGGTCGACGGCTTGCCGATCGGTTTGCCGGCCATGAGCGGAAGCGGGCTTCCTCGAAGCGCCCAGCCGCACCGCTCTCACTTGGTGATTTCTTACTTGCTCCTCGTTGCCCCGCCTCGAGCGGGGTTTTCTTGTTTTGAGGAGCACCGTCGTATGGTCCGGTGAAACCCATTGTATTGGCGCATCTTCTCCTCATTATCTCGGTCCGAGAAGAAATACATCTTCACTTCCATATGATGGTGCTAACTTCAAGACGCTCCCAAAAAGGAGGAAGCGAGATGAAAATAATTCTAACGGTCTTTGCAGCGGGCTTGCTGTTCACAGGGCTGGGCTACGCGGCGGGCACTGGCGTTCCAGCTCCAACGTACAAGGGGGCCGGCGTGTTGGAACATGGGGGCGGATGCAGGAAAAGCTCCCCTCCCGGGCAGTGTTGCCACATGGATAACCGCACGGGAGTCGTTCATTGCCACTAATTTTTCTTTAGGGCATGACAAGCCAGAAAGGCAGCTGAGGTCCTCAGCTGCCTTTCTTTTCAGACGCTCGGGAGCGAGACCAGCTCCTCAATCCCGAATCACGTACTTGAGGATGCCGACCACCTGTTCGGGGGTGGTCGCCCAGGCCATGGCGGCGGCGTCGACTTCTTTGAGCGGGTGGACGATCCCCTCGTCGTGCAGGGTGATGTAGGGCGTGCCCAGTGCCGCGGTGTAACCGGCGTCGAAGGCGGCGTTCCATTGCTTGTACTTGTCGCCGAAGCGCACCACGACCACGTCGGCATGCTCGATCAGGGTCTTGATGCGGATCGCGTTGACCTTGGCGGACTTGTGGTCGCGCCAGAACTGTTTGGATTCCTCGCCGAGCAGGTCACCGGCGGCGTCGCTGGCGGCGTGATCGGTGACCGGGCGGGTGAAGGTGATATCCAGACCGGCATCGCGTGCGCCTTGCTCGATCTGTTCGCGCGCAAGGAACCTCGGGGTGGATCGAACGGCCTCTCTGGCCTTGCGAGTGGTCCGCCTTCAAGGCGTCCATGTCGATGGCGTGCCGGGGGGCACGGCGAGACATGGCAACGAAGAAGGCGGGGCACTCGCAAGGCCCCTTCGGGCGCACCTTTAGCCGGCCATCTGCTGCGTTGCCGTCCTTGGAAAGGGAATCACCCTTCCGCGGCGGACGGTCGCCTTGCATCTGCCCGGCTCAAGGTGCGCAGAGAGGCCGTTCGATCCACCCCGAGGTTCCCGGGGGTGTGGATCTCGCCGGACAGGTAAACGGTAAGGCTCATCGGTATCTCCTGGGTCGATTCAGTCGGGCAGGTCGGTGACCGCGCCGGTGGAGGCCGAACTCACGGTCTTCGCGTATTTGGCCAGCACGCCGCGCGGGTAGCGCGGGGCGGGGCGTTGCCAGTTGGCATGGCGGCGTTCGAGTTCGTCGTTGTCCACGTGCACCTCGATGGTGTCGGCCACTGCGTCGATGGTGATGGTGTCGCCGTCCTCGACCAGGGCGATTGGCCCACCGTCGAAGGCCTCGGGCGTGATGTGGCCGACGACGAAGCCGTGGCTGCCACCCGAGAAACGCCCGTCGGTGATCAACGCCACTTCCTTGCCCAGGCCCCGGCCCATGATCGCCGAGGTGGGCGAGAGCATCTCGCGCATGCCCGGCCCGCCGCGCGGGCCTTCGTAGCGGATGACCACCACGTCGCCGGCGGCGACGGTGCCGTCGAGGATGCGGGCCTGGGCCTCTTCCTCGGAGCCGAACACCCGCGCGGTGCCGGAAAAGCGCGTGCCTTCCTTGCCGGTGATCTTGGCCACCGCGCCCTCGGGGGCAAGATTGCCCTTGAGCACGCGCAGGTGGCTGTCGGCCTTCCGCGGGGCGTCGAGCGGGGCGATGATCTGCTGGTCATCCGGGTAGGGCGCCACATCGGCCAGGTTCTCGGCCAGCGTCTTGCCGGTGACGGTCAGGCAGTCGCCGTGCAGCAGGCCCGCGTCGAGCAGCATCTTCATCAGCGGTTGAATGCCGCCGATCTCCACCAGCTCGCTCATCATGTAGTGCCCGGAAGGGCGCAGGTCGGCCAGCACCGGGACCCGCTTGCCGATCTCGGTGAAATCATCCAGCGTCAGGGGTACGTCGACCACGTTCGCCATCGCCAGCAGGTGCAGCACCGCGTTGGTGGAGCCGCCCAGGGCGATCGTCACCGTGATGGCGTTCTCGAAGGCCTCGCGGGTCATGATGTCGCGCGGCTTGATGTCACGCGCCAGCAGATCGAGCACTGCCTGACCGGCCGCTTCGCTGTCGGCGCGCTTCTCCTCGGAGACCGCGTTCTGCGCCGAGCTGCCCGGCAGGCTCATGCCGAGTGCCTCGATCGCCGAGGCCATGGTGTTGGCCGTGTACATACCGCCACAGGAGCCGGGGCCGGGGATGGCGGTCTTCTCGATGTCCTCCAGGCGCGGCAGGTCGATCTCACCCTGGGTGTAGGCACCGACCGCCTCGAACACCGAGACGATGTCGGTGTGGCACTTGCCCGGCAGGATGGTGCCGCCGTAGACGAACACCGACGGGCGATTGAGGCGCGCCATGCCGATCAGGCAACCGGGCATGTTCTTGTCGCAACCGCCGATCGCCACCAGCCCGTCGAATCCCTCGCAGCCGGCGACCGTCTCGATGGAATCGGCGATCACCTCGCGCGAAACCAGCGAGTACTTCATGCCCTCGGTGCCGTTGGCGATGCCATCGGAGATGGTGATGGTGTTGAAGATCACGCCCTTGCCACCGGCGGCATCCGCGCCGGTGCGGGCCGCGTCGGCGAGCTTGTCGATGTGGGCGTTGCAGGGGGTGACTTGGCTCCAGGTCGAGGCGACGCCGACCTGTGGTTTTTTGAAGTCGGCGTCGGTGAAGCCCACCGCGCGCAGCATCGCCCGGCTGGCGGACTTGTTGATGCCATCCACCACTGGGGCGGAATGACGGCGTCGCGGATCGTTGCTTGGGTTGGTCATGCGGTTGCTCCTGAAAAGTCGCTGGGCACACCTTAGCAAGGGCTTGGCTCCGACGGGCATGGCAGCTCGTCGATCCGCAGATGCTATAACAAGGTGGACGCAGCGCGATCAAGGGCGACCGATGCCCGGGCGCGCGTCGACCGGCCTGGCCTTCTGGTCGGGGTGTTCCGGGAATGCGCCGGCAAAGGATGAGGTGCCGTCATCGTGAAAGTGCAGCTGTTCAAGTACTGGGAGGCATTGCGCACCAGTTTCTGGTTTATCCCGGCGATCATGGTCTTCGGGGCCGTGGTGCTCTCGGCGGCTGCCATCCAGGCGGACCATCTCGCGATGAGCGAGGGGTGGCTTCCCTGGGGCTGAGTGTTCGCCGGTGGACCCGACGGGGCCAGTGCAGTGTTGAGCGTTATCGCCGGTTCAATGACCACGATTGCCGGTGTGGTGTTCTCCATGACCCTGGTGGTGCTCTCCCTGGCCTCGTCGCAACTGGGTCCGCGCCTGCTGCGCAGCTTCATGCGTGACCCTCCGACCCAGGTCGTGCTCGGGACATTCGTGGCCACGTTTCTCTACTGTGTGCTGGTGATGCTCACCATTCGCCGCGGTGATGAAGAGGCGTTTGTACCGCATCTGTCGGTCACCGTGGGGGTGCTGTTGGCGGTGATCAGCCTGGGGGTATTGATCTATTTCATCCATCACGTAGCCATTTCCATCCAGGCGAACCAGGTGGTCGCGCGCGTCGGCCATGAATTGATCGATGTGCTGGAGCGCCTGTTCCCCGAAACGATCGGTCAACGGCCAGCGGAGTCCGCGCCGGCCCCGGACGCTGCCTTCTTGCGGCGCCTCGATCGGGAGGCCGAGCCAGTGTGTTCATCCGGTGATGGCTATCTGCAATTCATCGATGCGGATGCCCTGATGACGCTGGCCGAGCGCGAGGATGTGGTCGTGCGTCTCGAATGCCATCCCGGCCATTACGTGGTTGCCGGCGGCCCCTTGCTGCGGGTCTGGCCCACCGGCCAGCGGGCCGACGAGTTCGCCGGTGAGGTCAATGCGGCCTTTGCGCTGGGCAATCAGCGCACCTCCGGTCAGGACATCGAGTTTGCCCTCTTTGAACTGGTGGAGATTGCCGTGCGGGCGCTGTCGCCGGGGATCAACGATCCGTTTACGGCCGTGGCCTGTATCGATCGACTCGGCTCGGCGTTATGCCGCCTGGCCACGCGAGAAATGCCGTCCCCATATCGCCATGACAGCGAGGGGAAGTTGCGGGTGATTGCGCCATCGCCCAGTTTCCCGGCCATGGTCGACGCGGGGTTCGACCAGATTCGGCAACACGGCCGCACGAACGCGGCGGTGAGCATCCGGCTGATGGAAACGCTGGCGGCGATCAAGGCGTTCGCCCATCGACCCGACGATCGCGAGGCGCTATTGCGACAGGCCGAGATGATCCGGCGGGGGGCGTGGCAGGGCTTTCCCGAGCAAGAGGATCGCAAGGCACTGGAAGAGAGTTATCGGGCGGTCAAGCAGGGCTCGAGGCGCCGCTGCCGAAAGAATGATTGCCCGCACGGATGAAGGCCCGGCGAACTGCCGGGCCTGATGGTGGGGCCTGCGGATGGGGCAGGAAGGCGGTTAGTGCCGGCCTTCGGCTACCTCTTCGATCAGTTTGGCATTGAATGCCGGCAGGTCGTCGGGGTTGCGGCTCGTGACCAGTCCGTTGTCCACCACGACTTCTTCATCGACCCAGACCGCACCGGCATTCTTCAGGTCGGTCTGGATGCTGGGGTAGGAGGTCACCCGCCGGCCCTGGAGCACGTCGGCCTCGGCCAGCGTCCAACCACCATGACAGATGGCGGCCACCGGCTTTTGCTGATCGAAGAAGCTCCGGACGAAGGCGACGGCCTGCTCGTTCTGGCGCAACGCATCGGGATTCATCACCCCGCCCGGCAGCACCAGGGCATCGAAGTCCGACCCGTTGGCCGAATCCAGCGGCACGTCGACGTCGAAGGCATCACCCCAGTCGGTGTGCTGCCAGCCTTTTACCCGGCCGTCGGCCGGCGAGACAATCTGGGCGGTTGCGCCGGCTTGTTCCAGCGCACGCTTGGGTTCGGTCAGCTCGACCTGCTCGAAGCCGTCGGCAACCAGCAGGGCGACGCGTTTACCGTTGAGTTGCTCGGTCATGGGTTGCCTCCTTGAGAAGTCGTCATGTGAAACCTGCGTCTAGCCTAGAAGACAAAGCGGGCGTCTTCAGGCACGGGCCTGGCACGGGCGGGCGGTGATCGACCGCCGTGATTTCGTGGCAGGCTGCGGTCCGTCGGATCGACTACCCTTCGAGCAACGTTTTCCGAGGCCCGAATCCATGCTGTGTCCATGTTTCGACTGATGCGCGTCGATCGTGTTCCCAATGCGCTGGTGATTCCGATCGCGCTGGTTTGCCTGCTCGCGTTGTCATCGGCTCACGCCGAGTACTCCACGACGGCACAGACCGTCTGGCTTGATGATCAGAAAGTGCGGTATCACCTGATGGGGGACGCAGGGGCGCCGGTGGCGATCGTGCTGGGTGGCGGGCCCGGCTTTTCCAGCTGGAACCTCGAGCCGGTGCAGCATCGGCTCGCCGAGTTGGGCTACCGAACGGCGATTATGGACATGCTTGGGGTGGGCGAGAACGTCATCGCCGGGGAGTCGCCGACGGGGCAGGCCCTGCTGGATGCCTGGGTGGACCAGATCGAGGCACTTCGCCGGGCGATGATCGACGAGCGGCCGGTGGTGCTGCTGGGGCATTCCTGGGGCGCGTTGATGGCATTGCTTTACACGCGCGCTCATCCCGACGCGGTACGTCGCCTGGTGCTGCTCAATCCCGTCGACGCGGAGCGCCGCGCAATGCGCGATGTCGCCGAGCAGATCGATCGGCGCCGAGCGAGGGAATTGGGCGAGAGCTGGGACGACGAGCGGGCCTGGGAGCAACCAATGGGGGGAGGGGATGATCCGGCGGCGACCGCCCGTCATCAGATCGAGCGGTCGTTGCCGAGCTATTTTCGCGATTACGCGCAGGGCCAGCGGTATGCCGAGCGGTTCGATGCCTCGGATTTCTCGCCGAGATTGAACATCGAGGGCTGGCGGGCGTACCGGGCCGACCCGGTCGACTACGCCGCCATCCGGGAATGGGGCATCCCGATTGATGTTATCGGCTGTCGGGACGACCTGTTGATGCCCGAGAGCCTGGACTCTCTGCAGGCGAACCTGTCGTTGGCGCGGGTCGAGGTGCTAACGGGATGCGTGCACTTTCCGTGGGAGGAGGTGCCAGGGGAATTCACCGAGGCGTTGAGACGGAGTGTGTCGCGGCCCTCCGGTCAGGAGACCGGCAACATCCCTGACTATTAGTCTTCGTTCTTGTTTTCGTTGGCCGAGCCTTCGATGGCGCTGCCAAGGCTTCTGATGTCTTCGCCGAGGCCTTCCATGGTGTTGCAACCAGCGGTCAGGGCCAGCAGGCCGGCGAGGAAGCCGATGCTGAGGAGTCGTTTGATCATGGCTGAGTCTCCGTGTGCGTTGTGTGGGCCATCGTCGGCAAGTGTCCGATCGATGCCGCCGCGTACTGAAATGCCGCGCCGGGGCCAGCGCGATCAAAAAAAAGCCACACCATGTCGGGCGTGGCCTTGGTTCGCCCGGATGATAGAGGGCGTCAATCGTGCTCGGCGGCCTCGCCTTCAATTGATTCGCCCAGTTCCTGGGTATCCTGGCCCAAGCCTTCCATCGTGTTGCAGCCGGCCAGCAGGGTAAGCGAGCCCGCCATGGCAATCAGCATCGCAAGCCGTTTGAAAAATGTGTGAATCATTATCCGATACCTCTTCCATTGTTCCCTACGGACGCCACGAGCGAACCGGCACGGTCTCGGAGGTTTGAGCCGAAGATCACATCGTTGCCGATTCATTCGGACAATACCTAGGATAGTCCAACGACGACGAGGTTCCTGATCGGATGTGTCGAATCGGGTGTATGGATAAGGAGATGGCGTGGAAATACTGCTGATCGGCGTCCTGCTGCTGGCCGGTTTGGCCTTCGGCACCCTCGGGAGCCATTACTTCGGCGTCCCAAGGGTGGTCGGCTACATCCTGATAGGGATGCTGTTCTCACCGGACCTGCTGGGCGACCACCTCGGCCTGGATGCCGCGCGCTGGACCCAGCCACTGGTGGCCATCGCGCTGGGCTTCGTCGCCTACCTGATCGGTGGGGCCGCCACGGTTGGGCAGCTGCGTCGCCTGGGCGTGTCGATCATCACGGCGACCGTCGGCAAGGTCGCCGGGGCGTTCCTCTTGGTGTTCGGCGGTTTCGTCTGGCTGGGTGTGAGCACGCCCGACCTGCCCGGTTGGGCGGTGCCGCTGGTGCTCGCCGCCCTGGCGACCATCACTGCCCCGGCCGCCATCGTCGCGATCATCCACCAGTACCGGGCGCGCGGGCCGCTGACCACGGCCTTGCTGGGTATGGTCGCGATGGACGATGCCCTTGGCGTGGTGATTTTCTCCGTGGCGTTGGCCCTGTTGGCCGCCGACGGCCTGGTGTCGGCCCTGCCGCTGGTGGTCTGGGAGATCGTCGCGGCGCTGGTGATCGGTGGAATCGGCGGCTGGCTGATCGAGCGGATCAGCCGCCTGTTGCACGAACACGAACTGCGCCTGGTCGCGCTGATCGGCGCGATCGTGCTGCTGGTGGGGTTGGCCGAGGCGTGGCACTTCTCCGGTCTGCTCGCGGCCATGACGCTGGGGTTCACCGCGCGCTGGTTCGGCGGGGTGCATGCCGAACGGTTGTTCGAGCCGGTCGAGCAACTCGAGGAGATGGTGTTCGTGCTGTTCTTCACCTTCGCCGGGTTGTACTTCGATTTGTCCGTGGCGGTCGAGCACGGCTGGCTGATCCTGCTGTTCTTCGTGCTGCGGGCGGCGGGGCAGGTGATCGGCTCGTGGATCGGTGCACGCCTGGGCGGAGCACCGCCGGCGATCGCCAACAACGTGGGCCTGGGCATGCTGCCGCAGGGTGGCGTGGCCGTAGGCATGGCGCTGATGCTCGAGGGGCAGCCACGCTTTGCCGAGGTGGCGACCCTGGCGATCAACATCATTACGGCGAGCACGCTGCTGACCGAGTCGATCGGTGCGCTGGCCGCCCGGTTCGGCCTGAGACGGGCCGGCGAACTCAACGCGGCCAATGGCGGACATGACGGGGGGCACGACGATGAAGGCAAGTAATTGGTTGGACGCGCATCCGGCTCGGGCGGTGACCGTGGCGCCCGATGCGTCGCTACCGGAGGCGGCAGCCCTGTTTCTCGAGCATCCCGAGGTGCGTGATATCTACGTGGTCGACGAGGAGGGGCGGGTCTGCGGTCATCTGGGATTTCGCCGGCTCGCTGGCCTGCTGCTTTCCCACCTGCGGCCGACCCACAGCCGACGGCAACTGGTCGAACGGGTGACCGCCGGTGTCGTGCGCGAACACATGGACGACCACGTGCTTTGCATGCGCCCGGACGAGCGGATCAGCGAGGTGTTTCACCACCACATGGAGCGGCGGGTCGAGGACATCCCGGTAGTCGACGCCGACCGACGATTGCTGGGGGTGATCCGCGTGGCGGATCTGTTGCGCAAGGCGATCGAGCCGGCGGGTTAACCCTGTGAGGCAATTGGGGGAACCTTGGGCTTGCCGGTGAGATAGGACGCCGCCGGGTCGACCAGGAAGCGCCCCTCCATCGCCTTGCGGCCGAGCAACATGCGAAAGCGCATGGTGTCCCGGTCCGTCAGGGTCAGCTCGATCGACTGCTCGCTCTCACCGATCACCAGCCGCGTGGCGATCACGTAGCGGTTTTCCCGGTGCCCGCCGGAGTCGGAGACCTGGCGGCGGTCGAGCAACGGTGCCTCGCAGTGCACGACGGTGTCGCTGTCGCCCTGGATGGGGTGGATGCCAATACGGACCCAGTCGCCTCCGTCACGGCGAAATGGCTCGACGGCAAAGGCATGCAGCGCGGAGGTGCGCGCGCCGGTATCGACCTTCACCTTGATCCGCCGGATGCCAAGATCGGGCAACCCCACCCATTCGCGCCACCCCAGGCGGGTCAGTCGTTCGGTCGTGCCGTCCTTGTCATCCGTCATGCGGTTCAGTCCTCCGAGGCATCCTCGTCGTCGGCGTGGTTGGCCTGGAAATCCTCGACCTTGCCGGCGACCTCGCTGACGTCGCCTTTGAAGCGGGCGATGTGATAGACGGCATCGCCCTCGTGGACCAACGGGCGTTCCAGCCGGCCGATCACCACGCCGTCGCTGGGTGACACGATCGACTCGCGTCGACCGCTGTAGGCATCATCGACGTAACCCAGCGTGTCGCCGCGGGAAACCTGTGCGCCCAGTCGCACGACGGTGCCGAGCATGCCGCTTTCCGGAGCCCGTACCCAGAGGCTGCGCCGCGAGACAAACGGCTCCGGCCGGGGTGTCTTGCGCCGGTTGGGCGGCAGCATGTCCAGCGCGCGCATGACGTTGAGCACCCCTTGGGTGCCCGCCCGGATGGAAACCTCGTCGAAGCGCAACGCCTCGCCGGCTTCATAGAGCAGGGTGGGGATGCCCCGCTCCCCGGCGGCCGCGCGCAGCGAGCCGTCACGCAGGGAGGCATTGAGCAGCACCGGTACGTCGAAGGCGCGCGCCAGTCGCAGGGTCTCGGGGTCATCGAGGTTGCCACGGATCTGCGGCAGGTTGGTGCGGTGGATCGCCCCGGTGTGCAGGTCGATGCCGTGGCTGCAACGGCTGACGATCTCCTCGAGGAACAGGTTGGCCAGGCGAGCGGCCAGCGAGCCCTCGTCCGAGCCGGGAAAGGAGCGGTTGAGATCGCGCCGGTCGGGCAGGTAGCGGCTTTCGTGGATCAAGCCGTAGGCGTTGACCACCGGCACGGCGATCAGCGTGCCGCGCAGGCGCTGCAGCGTCCGGGTCTTGAGCACGCGCCGGATGATCTCCACGCCGTTGAGCTCGTCGCCGTGGATGGCCGCACAGACGAACAACGTCGGACCGTCGCGTCGGCCGTGGATCACGTGCACCGGCATGGACAGCGCGGTGTGCGAACTCAGGCGCGGCATTTCCAGATCGACCAGGGCACGCCGCCCCGGTTCGATGCGCCGCCCGGCGATTTCGAAGGCCTCACGCATGCGCTCAGCCCTGGCCGCGGGTGCGGGTCAGGCCGCGCTTGGTGCGCCGCTCGGCCAGCTTTTTCTCGATGAACTGGATCTGTGTCCCGGCGATGTCCTTGCCGGTGGCCGCCTCGATGCCCTCCAGCCCCGGCGAGGAATTGACCTCCATGACCACCGGTCCGTGGTTCGAGCGCAGCAGGTCGACGCCGGCGACATTCAGCCCCATGGTCTTGGCCGCGCGCACGGCCGTGGAGCGCTCCTCCGGGGTGATGCGAATCAGGCTGGCCGACCCGCCACGGTGCAGGTTCGAGCGGAATTCGCCTTCCTTGCCCTGGCGCTTCATCGCGGCGACCACCTTGTCGCCGATGACGAAGCAGCGGATGTCGGCGCCACCGGCCTCCTTGATGTATTCCTGCACCAGAATGTTGGTTTTCATGCCCATGAAGGCCTCGATGACGCTCTCGGCGGCCTGCTTGGTTTCGGCCAGTACTACGCCGATGCCCTGCGTGCCTTCGAGCAGCTTGATGACCAGTGGCGCGCCGCCGACCATCTTGATCAGATCTTCGACATCATCGGGGCGGTGGGCGAATCCGGTCACCGGCAGGCCGATGCCCTTGCGCGAGAGCAGTTGCAGCGAGCGCAGCTTGTCGCGAGAGCGACTGATCGCGACCGACTCGTTGAGCGGGAAGGTGCCCAGCATCTCGAACTGGCGCAGCACCGAGGCGCCATAGAAGGTCACCGACGCTCCGATGCGCGGGATGACCGCGTCGAAGTCGTCGAGCGTTTCGCCCTTGTAGTGCACCTTGGGCTTGTTCGAGGTGATGTTCATGTAACAGCGCAGCACGTCGAGTACCCGCACCTCGTGGCCACGCTCGGTGGCGGCCTCGACCAGGCGTCGGGTGGAGTAGAGCTTCGGGTTGCGCGACAGGATGGCGATCTTCATGGCTGGATTCGATCCGGAAGAAAAGTGGGTCGTGTGAATGATGAGCCAACTGTAGGCAAGTTCACGGCGATTTGGGCGGCGTCCGGGGGAGGACGGCGGGCCGTCGGATCGTGAAGGTCGCTTGGGAACCTCTGCACGAATCGGATAACGCTCTGCGCGTCTTGAGCCGGGCAGATGCAAGGCATCCGTTCTTGGGAAGGGTAATTCCCTTCCCAAGAACGGTAACGCCGCAGCTGGCCGGCTCAAGACGCGCGCTATAGGGCTTGGCTAGCCGCCCGTGCTCGGCGTTGCGACGTCTTGACGTGGCCATCGGCACGCCGGCGACATCGCGCCTTGATCACGAACGGCTCGCCAAGCCAGAGTGCCATCCGATTCGTGCAGAGGTTCCCTTGATCTGGTGCGGGTGGCCGGACTCGAACCGGCACGGCCTTTCGGCCTGCAGATTTTAAGTCTGCTGTGTCTACCAATTCCACCACACCCGCGATGGGACTCGGCCGGGCGGGGTGCCCGGCGGCGGGCATTCTATCGCCTTTCGTCGGTGTCGGCGAACCGCATGCATGGCATCCGCGTAGAGGCTCCTTAAGGTACGTTACACTCACGCGTTCGATTCATTCAGCACAGCCCGGAGTTATCCGCGATCATGTCAGAAGCCAACGGTTCCCATGCCAAGGGCCACCATCCCGCGTTCAGCCTGGTGCGCTCGGTACCCATCGAGGCGCTCAACCTGACCGTCGACGAGTATCGGCACGACAAGACCGGCGCCCGGCACTACCACCTGGCCACCGACGACGATCAGAACGTGTTTCTGGTCGGCCTGCGCACGGTGCCGGAGGACTCCACCGGTGTGGCGCACATCCTCGAGCACACCGCGCTGTGCGGCTCGGAGCGCTTCCCGGTGCGTGACCCGTTCTTCATGATGATCCGCCGGTCGCTCAACACCTTCATGAACGCCTTCACCTCGAGCGACTGGACGGCCTACCCGTTCGCCTCCTGCAACGAGAAGGACTTCTACAACCTGCTCGACGTCTATCTCGACGCGACGTTCTTCTCGCGCATCGATGAGCTCGATTTCCGCCAGGAAGGCCACCGGGTCGAATTCGAGCAGTGGGACGATCCGAGCACGCCGCTGACCTTCAAGGGCGTGGTATTCAACGAGATGAAGGGCGCGATGAGCGACCCGACCTCCGTGCTCTGGCAGACGCTCTCGCGCGAGCTGTTCCCGGACACCACCTATCACCACAACTCGGGTGGTGATCCGGAGCGGATTCCGGATCTCACCTACGAGCAGATGGTGGCGTTCTACAAGCGCTTCTACCACCCGTCGAATGCCGTGTTCATGACCTACGGCAACCAGCCGGTCGAGCGGCTGCAACGCGAGTTCGAGGAACGGGCGCTGGCGCGTTTCGAGCAGATCGACCCCGATTCGGCCGTGCCGCTCCAGCCGATCTTTGCCGGCCCGAAACAGGTCGAGGACATCTACCCACTCGACGATGACGACACCGCCGAGAAGACCCACGTTAATGTCGGCTGGATGCTCGACGAGAGCGCCGATCTCGATGCTCGCCTCGAGGCACAGCTGCTCGAAGGCGTGCTGCTGGAAAACAGTGCCTCGCCGCTGCTGCGCGCGCTGGAGACCACCGATCTGGGCGCCGCGCCGTCGCCGGTGCTGGGCCTGGAAGACTCGCAGCGTCAGATGGTGTTCGTCGCCGGGCTCGAGGGCAGCGAGGCCGACCGCGCGCAAGACGTGGAGAAGCTGATCCTCGACACGCTCACCGAGGTGGCGGAAAAGGGCGTCGACCCCGACATGGTCGAGTCGGTGCTCCACCAGCTGGAGCTCGAGCAGCGTGAAGTGACCGGTGATGGCTTCCCCTATGGCCTGCACCTGATCGTCCAGGCGCTGCCGGCGGCGATCCACGACAGCGATCCCATCAATCTGCTCGATCTTGAGCCGGCCCTTGGGCGTCTGCGTGCCAAGGCCGCCGACCCGCAGTTCATCCCCAACCTGGTTCGTCGGCTGCTGCTGGACAACCCGCACCGCGTGCGGCTGGTATTGAAGCCGGACACCGAGCTGTCCGCGCGCCAGCAGGCCGCGGAGAAGGCGCGGCTGGCGGCAATGCAGGACACGCTCACCACGGACGACAAGCAGCGCATCGTCGATCAGGCCAAGGCGCTGGCCGACCGCCAGGCCGAGGAGGGCGACCTGTCACTGCTGCCGACGGTGACCCGCGAGGACATCCCTGAAGACATCGACATCCCGCAGCCCGAGCAGTTCGTCCACCAGCCGTCGAGCCAGCGTTGGTATAACCGCAGCACCAACGGCCTGTGCTACCTGCAGCTGGCGATCGACCTGCCGCATCTGGATCGCGACGAGCTCGAGCTGATGCCGGTCTATGCCGGCCTGCTCACCGAGCTGGGGGCGGGTGATCGCGACTACGTCGCCATGGCCGAGGCGGTGACCGCGAAGACCGGCGGTTTCTCAGCAAGCGCCTCGGTGCGCGCCGGCATTGATGATGTCCACCGGACCAGTGGCTTCTGGCTGCTGTCGGGCAAGGCGCTGGTGCGCCACGCCGATGCGATGGCCGACCTGTTCCACCAGCATCTTGATGCCGCGCGCTTCGACGAGATCGATCGCATTCGTGACCTGGTCAGCCAGATGCGCTTCGGCACCGAGCAGGGCGTTTCCGGTCGGGGTCATGTCCACGCCATGCTGTTGGCCACCTCGGGCATGTCGGCTCGCGCGGCCATGCGTCACGATACCGCCGGGGTCTCGGCCGTGCGTCGCATCAAGGCGATGGACGACGGCCTCGAGCAGGCCGAGTCCCGCTACGACCTGGCCGAGCGGCTGGCGCGACTGCACGAGAAGCTCAAGGGTGGGCTGCGTCACTACAACGTGGTCACCGAGCAGCGCCATTTCCCCGAGATGGCCCAGGCCCTGCGCCCGCACATGCACCAGGGACAGACGGATCAGCCGTTTGCGCTGGGGCATCACGAGACGCAGGTGCGCGAGGCCTGGATCGGTAACCTCGCGGTCAATTACTGCGCCAAGGCGCATGCCTGCGTGCCGCCCAAGCACCCGGACGCGGCCGCGCTGGCCGTGCTGGGCGGGTTTATGCGCAACGGCTTTCTGCACACGGCTATCCGTGAAAAAGGTGGCGCCTACGGCGGCGGGGCCGGGTTTGATGCCGAATCCGGCAGCTTCCGCTTCTTCTCCTACCGCGATCCGCGTCTGGGCGAGACGCTCGACGACTTCGATCGCGCGGTCGACTGGGTGGTGGACAATACCCACGAGGACCGCACCGTCGAGGAGGCGATCTTTGGTGTGATCGCCTCGATCGACAAGCCGGGCTCGCCGGCCGGCGAGGCGAAGAAGGCGTTCATGGACACGCTGCACGGGCGCACGCCCGACGACCTGCGCGAGATCCGGGCCCGGGTGCTCGATGTCACCCAGGACGACCTCAAGCGGGTGGCGGAAACCTATCTCAAGCCCGAAACGGCCTCGGTCGGCGTGCTGGCCGGTCCGTCGCGCGAAGAGGACCTCAAGGCGCTGGATCTGCGGATCGAGCGCATCTGACACGGATGAGCGACATGACGACCAGGGGAAGCTCGACGACGCGCTGGATGATCGGGATCGGCCTGGCCGGTCTGCTGCTGGTGGCGTATTTCCTGTTGCCGATTCTGAGTCCCTTTGTGGTCGGTTTCATCATCGCCTACCTATTCAGCCCGCTGGTGACCCGGCTCGATCGGCACGGCATCTCACGGACATGGGGGACGTCGCTGATCTTCCTGCTTGGCGCGCTGTTGTTGCTGGTCGGCCTGGTCGCCCTGATCCCGGTGTTGCTCGAGCAGACGGCGCGATTGGTGCGGGTCTTTCCGCAGTTGCTCGACATCGTCCAGCAGCGGGTGATTCCCTGGGTCAACCAGGCCGTCGGCGTCGAGCTGCATGTCGGGCAGTTGCGTGACTTGTTGGTCAAGCACGGCGAGGCGATCGGCAAGATGCTGGCCGACGGGCTGTCCAACGTGTCGGCCACCGGGGCGGCGGTGTTCGTCGCGGTGATGAACCTGCTCCTGATTCCGGTGATCGCCTTCTATCTCCTGCGCGACTGGCCGCGGGTGATCGAGCGCGTCGAGGAAATGCTGCCGCGTCATCGGGTCGTCACCGTGGTCGAGCTGGCCCGCGAATCCGACCGCATGCTGGGCAACTTCCTGCGCGGTCAGCTGGCCGTGATGATCGCCAACGGGGTGACCTACTCGATCGGGCTGACCCTGATCGGCTTGAATACCGGCGTGGCGATCGGCCTGTTCGCCGGGCTGGTGAGTTTCGTGCCCTATCTGGGGACGATCACCGGCGTGGCGCTGGCCCTGATCGCGATGTACATCCAGGCCGACAGCCTCTGGCCGCTGCTGCTGGTCCTGGGCGTGTTCGGTATCGGGCAGGTGCTGGAGACGGTGGCCTGGCAGCCGCGTTTCGTCGGCAACGAGATCGGCCTGCATCCGGTGGCGGTGATCTTTGCCGTCATGGCCGGTGGCCAGCTGTTCGGCTTTTTCGGCATCCTGCTCGCGCTACCGGTCTCGGCGGTACTCATCGTGCTGGGTCAGCACGCCCTGGAGTCCTATCAGCAAAGCCGTTATTACCGCGGAGGCGACGAGCGGGCACTGCCCCCGGGCGATGACAGGGCCGGGGGCTGAGCCGGATGCAACAAATCCCGCTAGCGCTCGACCTGGTCACCCCGACGAGCTTCGAGGGGTTCATCGGCAACGAGAACCTGTTGCTCAAGGCGACCCTGGCCAAGCAGGCGACTGGTGCCGGCGAGGCTCAGGTGCTGATTCACGGACCGCCCGGGGCGGGCAAGTCGCATCTGGCGCAGGCGGCCTGCTACCACGCCGGTTCGATGGGGCGGCCCGCCGCCTACTGGCCGTTGCGCCAACTCGGCGGGCAGCTGGCGGCGGCCAGTGAGCAGATCGAGGCCTTCGCGCTGGCGGTGATCGACGACGTCGACGCCGTGATCGGCCAGGCCGAGGGGGAATTCATGCTGTTCGACCTGATCAACCGGGCGCGCGAGGCCGGCGTGCCACTACTGTTGACTGCCTCGCATCCGCCGACCGAACTGCCGGTAAAGTTGGCGGATCTCGCGTCGCGGCTGACCTGGGGGGCGGTAATGGCCGTCCATCTGCCGGGTGACGGCGAGAAAATCGAATTGCTGCGAGCCCGAGCGCAGGCGCGGGGCCTGGAAATGCCGCATGGCACCGCGCAGTGGATGCTGGGCCATCTGCCGCGCGACGTCGGCACCTTGCTGGAGGTGCTCGATCGGCTGGATCGCGAGTCGATGATCGCCAAGCGCCGGCTGACCATCCCCTTCGTGCGCGAGGTGCTGATCGAGGTTGGTTAACGCTAGGGCCCCTCCGCGGGGGTTCGGTGACGTTTCTGGCTTGAGGATTTGTTCGCAATCAAGGCGCCAGAGCGAAGGCGGGCTTGCGGCCCGTCGAGTGACGGCTTTGCTGCGTGCGGGAAAATCCTCAAGCCCCGGAAGGGCGGTTTCGCAGAGACGTTACCGAATCGTGCAGAGGTCCGCTACATGCTGTGGCGGACGATGCGCTGCTTGTCGCGTTCCCAGTCGCGGTCCTTGATGGTGGCACGCTTGTCGTGGGCCTTCTTGCCCTCGCCTAGGGCGATCTCGAGCTTGACCATGCCGCGCTTGAAGTACATCGCGGTGGGCACGATCGTGAACCCCTTGCGCTCGACCTGACCGATCAGACGCGCGAGCTCGTGCTCATGCAACAGTAGCTTGCGGGTGCGGGTCGGATCGGGGCGGACGTGGCTGGAGGCCTGGAGCAGTGGGGTGATCACCGCGCCCAGCAGCCAGGCCTCGCCGTCCTTGATGATGACGTGGGCGTCGGCAATCTGGGCCTTGCCGGCACGCAGGGCCTTGACTTCCCAGCCCTCAAGTACCAATCCGGCCTCGATGCGATCGCCGAGGAAGAAGTCGAATTTCGCCTTCTTGTTCAGTGCGATGGTGGACTGGCCGGTGGTGGGCTTGTTGTTCTTGCTCATGCGCGCATTCTAGCAGGATCTGTATGGCTTCCCGGTGTCCATCGACAGTTACGCTGCCCCCGTGGCGCTGCTTGGCCGCGGGGGCGCCATGGTGGTAGTTTTCAGCGATTCGCCCGGTTCCCGGGACAAGGAACCCTGCCCGTCCAAACCGAAGAGGAAGACCGGTGTCCGCACAGCATCTCGAGAACCATCCGGAATGGAGTGGCCGGCTGGCCTTCATCCTCGCCTCTGCGGGCTCGGCCGTCGGCCTGGGCAATATCTGGAAGTTTCCCTACATCATGGGCGACAACGGTGGCGGGGCGTTCGTGATGATCTATCTCGCCTGCCTGCTGATCGTCGCGACACCGATCCTGATCAGTGAAGTGATGCTCGGGCGTCGCGCGCGCTCAAACCCGATCATCGGCATGGGCAAGCTCGCCGATCAGGCCGGCGTCAGTCGCGGCTGGCAGGTGATCGGCTGGATGGGCGTGCTCACCGGCTTTCTCATCCTGAGTTTCTACTCGGTGGTCATGGGCTGGGCCTTGTCCTATGTCGAGAAGGCCGCCAATGGCGCCTTCGTCGGGGCCTCGCCCGAGGCCATCAAGGGCCTGTTCGACGGCCTGGTTGGTAATCCGGGGACCCTGCTGTTCTGGCACACGGTCGCCATGGTGATGACCGTGGCGGTGGTGGCGCGTGGCGTGCGTGGCGGGTTGGAACTGGCGACGCGAATCATGATGCCGCTGCTGATCGTGATCCTGGTGCTGCTGTTCGGCTACAACATCGGCACCCCGGGGTTCGCGCCCGCCATGGAGTTCATGTTCGCGCCGGATTTCTCCCGGGTGAATGCCGAGACCTTCCTGGTCGCGCTCGGGCACGCGTTCTTCACGCTGAGTCTCGGCATGGGCGCGATCATGGTCTACGGCTCGTACATGCCGCGGGGCACCTCGATCGTGCAGGCCGGCATCTGGATCATCGTGCTCGACACCGGTATCGCGCTGCTGGCCGGCATGGTGATCTTCCCGATCGTGTTCTCCAACGGCATGAGCCCCGAGCAGGGTGCCGGTCTGATCTTCCAGACCTTGCCATTGGCGCTGGGGCAGATGGAATGGGGTTACTGGCTCGCCATCGTGTTGTTCGTGCTGGTGTCGATTGCCGCCTGGACCTCGGCCATCTCGCTGGTCGAGCCGGCGGTCTCCTACCTCTGGGAGCGATTCGGCATCCGCCGGCTGCATTCGGCGATCGCCGTGGGCGTGGCGACCTGGTCGCTGGGGGTGCTGGCGGCCCTGTCGTTCAACCTGCTCGGTGATCTCACCCTGTTCGGCAAGAACGTCTTCGGCCTGCTCGAATTCACCACCGCCAACATCCTGCTGCCGGCCGGCGGCATGCTGATCGCGCTCTTCGCCGCTTGGCGGATGCCCCGGGCCGACTCGGCCGAGGAGCTGGGGCTGACCGGATGGCGCTACCGCTTGTGGTGGTGGCTGGCGGCCATCGTCGCCCCACTGGGTGTGGCGCTGGTGTTCCTCAACGGATTGGGCGTGTTCGGCTGATTCGGCCGTCGCCCGGATGGCGTGGTGGCTTTGCTAGAATGCTGGTTTGAGCACTCCAAACGGCGGACCTTCCCCGGTATGAGCACCACCATCGAGCGACAGGTCGATGTGCCGTTTTCCGCGCTGCAGATGTACGCGCTGGTCAACGACATCGACGCCTATCCCGACTTTCTCCCCTGGTGCGAGCAGACGCGCATCCTGCAGGCATCGGGTGACGAGGTCGAGGCCAGCATCACCCTGAAGAAGGGCGCGATCCGCAAGACCTTCGTCACCCGCAATCACAACGAGCCGGGTTCGCGTATCGTGGTCACGCTGGTCGATGGACCGTTCCGTCACCTCGATGGTTTCTGGGGCTTCGAGGACCTGCCCGATGGTGGGTCGCGGGTGACGCTCGACATGCGCTTCGAGTTCTCCAACCGGCTGCTCGAACGGGCGATCGGCCCCGTGTTCCGTGAGATCGTCAAGAACCTCGTCGGCGCCTTCCGCAAGCGGGCCTTTCAGGTCTATCCGCGTGAGCCATCCGGTGGGGGTGACGGGGCGTGAAGGTCGAGGTGGCCTACGCCCGCCCGGACGTGCAACTGATTCTCGAGGTGGATGTCGCCGAGGGGGCGACCGTCGAGGAGGCCATCCGTCTCAGTGGCATTCTGAAACGCTTTCCCGAGATCGACCTGTCGAAACAGAAGGTCGGCGTATTTGCCAAGGTCGCGCCGCTGTCGCAGGCATTGCGCGAGTGGGATCGCGTCGAGATCTATCGCCCGCTGATTGCCGATCCCAAGGCTGCGCGCCGTCAGCGCGCGCAAGAAGATGGCGCCCGGAAGGATGGGGCCAAAAAGGATGAAGCCCGGCCTGGGCGAAAAACGGCGTCGTCCAAACCGGTTCAAGCGTCGGCGGACACAAAAAAACCGGCGGAGTAGGCCTCGCGCCGGTTCATGAAATTGTTGCCGGTGCCCGGTAAACCGGGCTGCGGCCTTTTTATTGGTCCCTGATCAGAGCGGATTTTGGGGTGGCGGCGTCTGTGGCAGGGGCTGACCGTCATCCTGCGTTTCCAGATCGTAGGGGCTGTCGCCGCCCTCCGCGCCGGGTGCCGGGCTCGTCGGGGCGTTGCTCGGCGAGGCGGCCTCGGCCTCGTCGGGCAGCTCGGCGCTGTTCATCGACGGCGCGTCGGCCAGGTCCATGCCGTCACGGCGGATGGCATCCACGCGGCCGGTCGAGTCGTATTCGATTACCAGCGTGTGACGGAAGGCCTCCTCTTTGCCGCGCTTGTCGTAATAGATGTAGGTATCACGCTGGCCCTGATGGAAGATGTCATTGAGGCTGGGCGTGCCGAGGATCGAGCGCACCTGGGATTGGGGCATGCCCTCGCGCAACCGGGCGATCTGCTCCTCCTCGTAGATATTGCCCTGCTGGATATCCGGCTGGTAGACCTGGATGAAGCTGGGGACGTAGACCGACGAGCAGCCGGCTAGCAGGGTGGCGACGAGCGGTAGCGTAAGAAGTGAGCGCTGCATGATCCTGGAAAACCTGTTCCTGATGGTCTGGATGGGCATTCGAATGCGCCCCAATGATACGCCGTCTGACGGGTGATGCCAGCCTACCGGTCTATGCGCCTCTCATTATCCGCGTGGTGCTCCGGTTCGCGCAGCATCTTCGGTTACAATCTCGCAAGCACACGCAATCGAGGGTAGAAGTTTTGGATTCCAGCGAACTCAAGAAGGCCGGCCTGAAGGTCACCTTGCCACGGGTGAAGATCCTCGAGATCATCGAGTCCAACCCGGATTGGCACATGAGCGCGGAGGACGTCTACAAGGAACTGCTCGCGCGCGGCGAGGAGATCGGCCTGGCGACCGTCTACCGCGTGCTGACCCAGTTCGAGACGGCCGACATTCTCAAGCGCCACCAGTTCGAGGGCGGCAAGGCCGTGTTCGAGCTGATCTCCAAGGGGGATCACGATCACCTGGTGTGCGTGAAGACCGGACAGGTCGAGGAATTCCACGATCCGATCATCCAGGAGCGGATCGCCATGATCGCCGACCAGCTCGACTTCGATCTGACTGATTACTCGTTGGTGATCTACGGCATCAGCCGCAAGGCAACCGGCAAGAAGTAAGCGAGTCGAGGTCCCGACACCACGACGCCCGCCCGGGCTTTCGGGCGGGCGTCGTGCGTTTTGATTCCGGTGTTCTGGTCATGGCTGCGGGGTTGGTCGGTCAGGCCGAACTCGCCAGCAACTCGCGGGCATGTGCCCGTGTCTGCTCGGTGACCTCGCGCCCACCCAGCATGCGCGCGAGTTCCTCGACGCGCTCGTCGGCATCCAGGCCACGCACCCAGGTGCGGGTCGAATCGGCCTGTTCGTCTTTCTCGATCCGCGCCTGGTGGTGTCCATGCGCGGCGACCTGCGGCAGGTGGGTGACGCACAGGACCTGGCGCGAGTCGCCCAGTGCGCGCAGGTGAGCCCCGACGATCGCGGCAGTGGCCCCGCCGATGCCGGTATCGACCTCGTCGAAGATGAAGGTGCCGACCGGGTCATCGCCGGCGGTCAGTGTCTTGAGTGCCAGGCTCACGCGGGCCAGTTCGCCGCCGGAGGCGATCTGGTCCAGCGGGGCGACCGGCTGGCCGCGGTTGGCGCTGATCAGGAAGACGACCTCGTCGATGCCGCGCTCGCCGCGCCGTTCGGCCAGTGTCTCCGGCTGGGTCAGTTGCACCTCGAATTCGCCGTTGGGCATGCCCAGCTCGCGGATCGAGGCCTTGAGGCGCTCGGCCAGCTTCTTCGCACCGGTTGCGCGTTTCTTGCTGACCTCGGCGGCCAGCCGGTCGTAGGTGGCGCGGTTCTCGGCCAGCCGAGTCTCGACCTCGCCCAGCGTGCTGCCGGCCTGCTCGAGTTGCTGGTATTCCTCGCGCAGATCGGCCACGTGCTGCTCGAACATCTCCGGGGCGACGCGATGCTTGCGCGCCAGTTCGTGGAGGGTATCGAGTCGGGCCTCGACTGTGGCCAGGCGTTCCGGGTCGGCATCGGAGGATTCCAGCCGGTCGCGCAGGGTGTCGACCGCCTCGGCGATCTGGATCTCGGCGGACTGCAGGGTCTCGATCACCGGGCCGAGCGCCTCGTCGAGATCGGCGATCCGCGAGAGCGACTGTTCGGCCGCTCCGATGCGGTCGTGGGCGTTGCCGTCCTCGTCGAACAGCGCGGCCATCTGCTCGGCCAGTACCTGGCGCCATTCGTCGAGCCTCGAGAGCCGCTTGAGTTCGGCGTGCAGCTGGTTGAACTCGTCGGGTTGCGGGTCGACGCGCTCGATCTCCTCGAGCTGGAATTCCAGGAAGGCGAGCCGGTCGGCCCGCGAGGCCTGCTCGGCCTGGTGATTGGCGAGCTGGGCCTCATCGCTGTGGATCTGCCGGCTCAGGCGGCCGAGTTCGTCCACCTGGCCCTTGAGGTCGCAGAAATGATCGAGCAGGGCGAGCTGGGTCTTCGCCTGCATCAATCGCTGGTTCTGGTGCTGACCGTGGATGTCGATCAGGTGCCGCCCGATGCCCTTGAGGGTCTGCCCCGGCACGGGGCGGCCGTTGATCCAGGCCTTCGAGCGCCCGTCACGGGACAGGACCCGGCGCACGATCAGCGGCAGCCTCTCGCCTTCCGGTTCCTCGCCCAATTCCTGTTCCTCGAGCCAGTGTGCCGCCGGGCTATCCATCGGCACCAGGAACTCGCCGGCAACCTCGCCCTGATCGCAACCGGCGCGCAGCAGGTTCATGTTGGCCCGATCGCCCAGCAGCAAGCCGATCGCGTCGATCAGGATCGACTTACCCGCCCCGGTTTCGCCGGTAAGCGCGGTCATGCCGGCAGCGAAATCGAGCTCGAGCTGGTCGATCAGGGCGATCTGGCGGATCGAGAGGGTGGTCAGCATGTCAGGCGGATTCCTTTGCCCGGTTAGCCCGGATGTTTCATGAAGCCGCGCGATGATCGCGCAGTATTTTGATCGTACAAGGGATTTTCCGAAAGAGCGGCGTATCGGTGATTACGGCCGACTGAGGAAAATTCTTTGGACGGACAAGAGACAAGCGAGGGCGTGTGGATTTCATGAAATATCCGGGCTAGAACTTCTGCTCGCTCCAGCAGAGCTTGTCACGCAGTAGCGAGTAATGGTCGTGACCGGCCGGATGGATCAGGCGGATATCGTGCTCGTATTTCGATATGACGAGTACGTCACCGCATTTCAGCGGCTGGTTCAGCTGGCCGTCGAAGCTGACCACGCCGCCGCCGCGCGAACCGGCCACCGGGCGGATCTCGATCTGGTGACGGGCGTCGACCACGATCGGTCGGTAGCTCAGCGTGTGCGGGCAGATCGAGACGATGCCGACCGCGTGCAGGTCGGGGGCGATCAGCGGGCCACCGGCCGACAGTGCATAAGCCGTCGAGCCGGTCGGGGTGCAGACCACCACGCCGTCGGAACGCTGCTGGTTGACCAGGGTGCCGTCGATGCACATCTCGAATTCGACCATTCGGGCCGGGTCGCGCATCTTGAAGGTGATGTCGTTGAGTGCGACCGATTCCATGATGCGCGTGTCGTTGCGCATCAGGCTGCCCTGCAGCAGGAATCGGTGCTCCTCGCTGTAACGGCCTTTGAGAATGGCCGAGAGGTGGCGTTGCACCTCGCCCGGGCTGACGTCGGCGAGAAAGCCCAGGCGGCCGAGGTTGACGCCCAGGATCGGCACGTCGTGCAGGCACAGCGAACGCGCGGCATTGAGCATGGTGCCGTCGCCGCCGATCACCACGATCAGGTCGCGATCGATCCGGTCGCGCGAAAAGCGCGCCGCCGTGATCGACGGGGCGGGGTTTTCGGCGTCTTCCTCCAGCGCCCAGTCGACGCCGTGAGCTTCGGCGACCTCGACCAGGTTGCGGTAGACCTCGGCCAGCGCCTCGCCACCGTTGGGCTTGATGATGATGCCCAGACGCGAGAAGGCGGGGGCACCGTCCGGCTGTTCGCTGGCTGACGAGGAGGAAGGATTCATGGCGTGTGCGCTCTTTCTGCCTGACGACTCAATGATTGCCGGAGGACCACTTCAGTCCGATGATGCCCACCACGATCATGGCGATGAAACCCAGTCGCGCGAGCGAGGCCGGTTCCTTGAACCAGAGGATGCCGAGGATCGCCACGCCGGTCGCGCCAATGCCCGTCCAGATCGCATAGGCGGTGCCCATGGGAATCTCGCGCATGGCCAGAGCAAGCAGGTAGAAACTGGCCCAGGCGATGACCAGCACCACAACCGACGGCACCAAGCGGGAGAAGCCGTCGGTAAAGCGCAGCCCGGTTGCCCAGACGATTTCCAACAGGCCGGCGGCCAACAAGATGAGCCAGGCGTTCATGCCGTGGTGTGATCCTCGAATCCGTTAGGTCGCGTCCGTCGTGAGCCGGCGATCGGCCGGCGGGATGCGAAAGTCGGCCCAGTCTAGCAAAGGAACCCGCGTTTGAATCCGACTGCCGCGCGGCGCGCTTGGCACTCTGGTTGGGCGAGTGCTAGTTTAGAAACCCATTTGAGCGGACCCGCGCGATTGCCGCCAACAAGCCAGAGGTTTTCAAGTTCGCGTATGACTGACGCCTGGAGTGCACTTCCCGAGCGGGCACAGACCCTGCTGCGGGTGCTGATCGATCGCTACACCGACGAGGGCGCGCCGATCGGGTCGCGTGCGCTCGCGCGCATGTCCGATCTCAATCTCAGCCCGGCGACGGTGCGCAACGTGATGGCCGATCTCGAAGACCTCGGGTTGGTGCGTGCGCCGCATACCTCCTCCGGACGTGTGCCGACTGAGCTCGCGTATCGCCTGTTTGTCGATTCGTTGCTGACCGCGCCCGGCAAGGCGCCTGTGGATGCCCGTCGCCTGGAGCGCATCCTGCGCGAGGCGGCCGAGGATGACCCGCAGCAGATGGCGGATACCGCCTCCAACCTGCTTTCGAGCCTGACGCAGTTCGCCGGCGTGGTCACCATTCCTTCGCGGGCCCGCGCCCTGTTTCGCCAGATCGACTTCGTCTCGCTGTCGCCCGGCAGGGTGCTGATGGTGCTGGTTACCAATGACGGTGGGGTGCAGAACCGCATCATCCACCCCGACAAGCCCTACAGTCAGGACGAGCTGACGCGGTTCGCCAACTTCCTCAACGAGCGGCTCAACGGCCAGTCCATCCAGGGGCTGCGCGAGACGCTGGTGGCCGAACTCAAGAGCACGCGCGAGCAGATCGAGGGCAATCTCTCCGAGGCGATCACCCTGGCCGAGTCGGCCGTCGAGGCGGTCGAGGACGAGGCTGGCGTGGCCGTGGCCGGCCAGGTCAATCTGATGGGCATCGACGAGCTGGGCGATGTCGATCGCATGCGGCGGCTATTCAATGCCTTTGCCGAGAAACGCGAACTGGTCTCCCTGCTCGATCAGTGCGAGCGCGCCCAGGGCGTGAAGATCTTCATCGGCCGCGAGTCCGGCTCGCCCACCTTCGATGAATGCGGCGTGGTGGGGGCCTCTTATGGTGTCGATGACGAGGTGGTCGGCGTGCTGGGCGTGATCGGTCCCAAACGGATGCCCTACGACCGGGTGATCTCGATCGTCGATGTCACCTCGCGCCTGCTCTCGAGCGCGTTGTCCCGCCAGTAAGCCTCCCCAGTCCGATCGTCGTTCTCCAAGCCGGACTACTTCCCCTTGAAAAGATGACGGATGCCCCAAGACTCCGGGCATCAAGCGAAACCGTTGACTTGGAGTGGCAGCCCCGGCGACCGGGGCATTGCCGCTTTCAGCCAATGGTTTCAGCGCCAATTTCCATCCGCTTTTCAGGAGAGTTTCGATGACGGACAAGCCGGTCGATCACGACGACATGAACCAGGAACAGCCGGAGCAGCCCGTCGAGGACGGCGCCCAGGCTCAGGCGGGCGATGCCGGCGAGCAGAGCGAGGTCGAGCAACTCAAGGCGCAACTGGCCGAGAAGGAAGAGGAGCTCCTGCGTATCGCAGCGGAGATGCAGAACGTGCGTCACCGCGCCGAGCGCGATATCGAGTCGGCCCGCAAGTTCGCCCTGGAACGTTTCGTCGAGGGGCTTTTGCCGGTCGTCGATTCGCTGGAACTGGGTATTCAGGCGACCGAGAAGGAAAACGCCACGCTGGAGAAGATCAAGGAGGGGGACGAGATGACCCTCAAGATGCTGATCCAGACCCTGGAGAAGTTCGGCGTTCAGGCCGTCCATCCGATCGGCGAGCGCTTCAACCCGGATCACCACCAGGCGATGAGCTTGCAGCCGCACGACGGTGAGCCGGACCACGTCGTTGACGTGATGCAGAAGGGCTACCTCTTGAAGGACCGCGTCGTGCGCCCGGCGCTGGTGGTGGTTTCGAAGCCCAAGTAAGGGGTTCGAGGGCGGATTTTCCGCGGGTGGCTTGAAAAATCACGGCTCGCCCGCAAGTCCAAGCACAAGAGCGGGTCCGGTGGCCTTCGAGGCTGCGGGCCACGCGAACCGAATTTCGCATTCACGACAGAACTCTGGAGACATGATTTATGGGTAAGGTAATCGGTATCGACCTGGGGACGACCAACTCCTGCGTCGCCATCATGGACGGCAAGTCCGGCAAGGTAATCGAGAACGCCGAGGGCGCACGTACCACCCCGTCGGTCGTCGCCTACACCAATGACGGCGAGATCCTGGTCGGTCAGCCGGCCAAGCGCCAGGCCGTCACCAACCCGGAAAACACCCTGTACGCCGTCAAGCGACTGATCGGCCGCAGCTTCGACGAAGATGCGGTGCAGAAGGACATCAAGCTGATGCCCTACAAGATCATCAAGGCGGAAAACGGCGATGCCTGGGTCGAGGCCAACGGCAAGAAGATGGCACCGCCGGAGGTTTCCGCCCGCATCCTGATGAAGATCAAGAAGGACGTCGAGGCGTACCTGGGCGAGGAAGTCACCGAGGCGGTCATCACCGTGCCGGCCTACTTCAACGACAACCAGCGCCAGGCGACCAAGGACGCCGGTCAGATTGCGGGTCTCGAGGTCAAGCGGATCATCAACGAGCCGACCGCGGCGGCGCTTGCCTACGGCATGGACAAGAAAGAAGGCGGTGATCGCAAGATCGCGGTCTACGACCTGGGTGGCGGTACCTTCGATGTCTCCATTATCGAGGTGGCCGACATCGACGGCGAGAAGCAGTTCGAAGTCATGTCCACCAACGGTGACACCTTCCTGGGTGGCGAGGACTTCGACAACCGCCTGATCGATCACCTGGTCGACGAGTTCAAGAAGGAGCAGGGCGTCGATCTCTCCAACGACGCGCTGGCCATGCAGCGTCTGAAGGAAGCCGCCGAGAAGGCCAAGATCGAGCTGTCCTCGACCGAGCAGACCGACGTGAACCTGCCGTACATCACGGCGGATCAGAGCGGTCCGAAGCACATGAACATCAAGATCACGCGTGCCAAGCTCGAATCCTTGGTCGAGGAGCTGATCAAGCGCACCATCGATCCGTGCAAGATGGCGCTCAAGGATGCCGGCGTGTCTGCCTCCGACATCGACGACGTGATCCTGGTCGGCGGCCAGACCCGCATGCCGAAGGTCCGCGACACGGTCGCCGAGTTCTTCGGCAAGGACCCGCGCAAGGACGTCAACCCGGACGAGGCCGTGGCCGTCGGTGCCGCGATCCAGGGCGGCGTGCTCTCCGGCGGCGTCAACGACGTGCTGCTGCTTGACGTTACCCCGCTGTCGCTCGGTATCGAGACGATGGGCGGCGTGATGACCAAGCTGATCGAGAAGAACACCACCATCCCGACCAAGGCGAGCCAGACGTTCTCGACTGCCGAGGACAACCAGACCGCGGTGACCGTGCACGTGCTGCAGGGTGAGCGCGAGATGGCCTCGGGCAACAAGTCGCTGGGCCGCTTCGATCTCACCGAGATCCCGCCGGCACCGCGCGGTCAGCCGCAGATCGAGGTGACCCTCGACATCGATGCCAACGGCATCCTGAATGTCTCGGCCAAGGACAAGGGCACGGGGCGCGAGCAGAAGATCGAGATCAAGGCGAGCTCCGGTCTGTCCGAGGAAGAAGTCGAGCGTATGGTGCAGGACGCCGCTGCGCATGCCGACGAGGACAAGAAGCAGAAGGAGCTGGTCGAGGCGCGCAACCAGGGCGACGGCATCATCCACACCATCGAGAAGGCGATGACCGACGCCGGTGATGCCCTGACCGACGAGGACAAGAAGCCGGTCGAGGACGCGATCGCCGAGCTGCGCGAGTCGATGAAGGGCGACGACAAGGCCGACATTGACGCCAAGATTGAGGCGTTGTCCCAGGCATCAGCCACGGTGATGCAGAAGGCCCAGGGCGCCGGCCAGGAAGGTGGTGCCGAGCAGGCCGCCGGTGGCGAGCAGGCGAAGAAGGACGACGACGTCGTCGACGCCGAGTTCGAAGAGGTCAAGGACGACGACAAGAAGTAAGTCGTCGACATCCTGACCAGTGGATCATCCGCCCCTCGGGGTGGATGATTTTTTGTGCCTCGCGATTCGTTCGCGTGGCACCCAAGTTTCCAAGATGGGTCGGCCACTTTCGTGGTGCGGCCTGTCACCGTATTCAGTCCCGTACGGCGTTGCCGGGCGGGCGAAAACGAAGACAGCCCTAGAGATCGACCATGGCAAAACGTGACTACTACGAGGTGCTGGGGGTCAGCAAGAATGCCTCGGCCGACGAACTGAAGAAGGCCTACCGCCGTCTGGCGATGAAGCATCACCCGGACCGCAATCCGGGCGACGAGGAGGCCGAGACCCTGTTCAAGGAGGCCAAGGAGGCCTACGAGGTGCTCTCCGACCCGCAGAAGCGGTCGGCCTACGATCAGTTCGGTCATGCCGGGGTCGATGGCCAGGGTGCCGGTGGCTTTGGTGGCGGCTTCGGCGGAGGTGCCGGCTTTGCCGATATCTTCGGTGACGTCTTCGGTGACATCTTTGGTGGCGGCCGAGCCCGTGGCGGTGCGTCGCGTGGGGCCGACCTGCAGTACAACCTCAGGCTCTCGCTCGAGGAGGCCGTGCGCGGCACCACCGTCGAGATTCGCATCCCGACCACCGAGCCCTGCGAGACCTGTGATGGCAGCGGTGCCAAGCCGGGCACCGGCAAGACCACCTGTTCGACCTGTGGTGGTCAGGGCGCGGTGCGCATCCAGCAGGGCTTCTTCTCCATCCAGCAGCCCTGCCCGGACTGCGGCGGCGAGGGTCAGAAAATCGAGGACCCCTGCACCGACTGTGGTGGCACAGGCCGCATCGAGACGCAGAAGACGCTTTCGGTCAAGATCCCGGCCGGGGTCGACTCCGGCGATCGCATCCGCCATTCGGGTGAGGGTGCGCCGGGCGAGAAGGGTGGTCTACCGGGCGATCTGTACATCCTGATCGACATCAAGCCGCACCCGCTGTTCCGTCGCGACGACGCGGACCTGCTGTGCGACATGCCGATCAGCTTCACGACCGCCGCCCTGGGTGGCGAGATCGAGGTACCGACGCTCGATGGCAAGGTCAGCCTGAAGATCCCGGCCGAGACGCAGACCGGCAAGGTGTTCCGGCTGCGCGGCAAGGGCGTGCGTCCGGTACGCGGTGGCACCCAGGGCGACTTGCTGGTGACCGTCCACGTCGAGACGCCGGTCAAGCTCAACGACGAGCAGCGTGAACTCCTCGAGGCCTTCGAGCAGTCGCTGGGTAGCGGCGATGGCGTGGCCAAGAAGCATCGGCCGCGACAGCATTCGTTCCTGGATTCGGTCAAGCGCTTCTTCGACGATCTGCGAGGCGATTGACCGTTGCCGTTGGCCGGTAGCGGGGTACCCCGCGTTCAGGGAAAAACGGGCCCCTGAGTCTGGCGCGGCCCCAGGGCCCTCGGTCCAAGTGAGGCCTCGCGCGGACCGGGGTGAAACGGGACGGCAAGGCCGCGCCTCGAAGCCGTGGTGTATCCCGGGGTCGGATTGACTTTGGCGGGTGTTGTCTTTATATTCCGGTTCCCGCGAACATTGGCTTTAAGAGTGATGCCGGGCCCCATATGGGGCTTTTTTATTTTCCCGGCTCCCGGTCTTGCGAAAAGGGCGGGCATAACCAGCAGAGGGTGCAGGCAGACGTGCAGAGAATCCCGGCGGCGATCGAAGACATGCTCAAACCGGTGGTCGAGGACCTCGGTTTCGAGTGGGTCGGCGGCGAGTTCCGCGGCGGCCCGTCCGGCCTGCTGCGCGTGTACATCGACCACCCGGATGGCATGACGCTCGAACACTGTGCCGAAGTCAGTCATGCCCTGGCGGGCGTGCTCGACGTCGAAGACCCGTTCCCGGGCGCCTACCGGCTAGAGGTTTCCTCGCCGGGCGTCGAACGGCCGATGTTCCGCACCGAGGATTTCGCCCGCTTCGTCGGGCACCGCGTGCGTCTGCGGCTGTACAAGCCGGTAGCGCAGCAGAAGAAGTTCGAAGGCGTCATTCAGGGCGTCGATGGCGAGGACATTACGGTCCTGGTCGACGGGGTGGGTGACCTGGTCTTCCGTTTCGAGGAAGCCGAGAAGGCCCACCTGGTCTATGAATTTGCCAACAACACCAAGCGTGGCCGCAACAAGCGTCAGAAACGGCGCACGGCGCGGAAATAGAGCGATCTGGCTAGCAACATGAACAAAGAAATCCTTTTTGTCGTCGATTCGGTTTCCAACGAGAAGGGCGTCGATCGCGACGTGATCTTCGAGGCGATCGAGGCTGCGCTTGCCCAGGCAGCGCGCAAGCGTCACGGCGGTGACATCGAGACGCGCGTCGAGATCGACCGCGAAGACGGCAGCTACCGCACCTTCCGTCGCTGGCTGGTGGTCGAGGGTGAAACCTCCGAGCATCCCGAGCGCGAAATGATTCTCGAGGCCGCCCAGATGGACGACCCCGAGGTGCAACTCGGCGACTACATCGAGGAAGAGATCGAGTCGGCCGAGTTCGGCCGCATCGCCGCCCAGGCCGCCAAGCAGGTGATCGTGCAGAAGGTGCGCGAGGCCGAGCGCCGCCAGGTGGTCGAAGCCTACGAAGATCGCAAGGGCACCCTGATCATGGGGCTGGTCAAGCGCATCGATCGCGGCAACGTCATTCTGGACCTGGGCGGCAATGCCGAGGCGATGATCCCGCGCGACGAGATGATCGGTCGCGAGGCCGTCCGTCCCGGCGATCGCCTGCGTGGTTACGTCACCGACGTGCGCCACGAGCCGCGCGGTCCGCAGATCTTCGTTTCCCGCACGGCACCGGAATTCCTGATCGAGCTGTTCAAGCTCGAGGTGCCGGAGATCTCCCAGGGGTTGATCGAGATCGTCAACGCCGCCCGCGACCCGGGCCTGCGTGCCAAGATCGCGGTGCTCTCCAATGACCCGCGCATCGACCCGGTCGGCACCTGCGTGGGCATGCGTGGCTCGCGGGTCCAGTCGGTGACCAACGAGCTCTCCGGTGAGCGGATTGATATCATCGTCTGGGACGAGAACCCGGCCCAGTTCGTCATCAACGCGATGTCGCCGGCCGAGGTCGTCTCGATCGTCGTCGACGAGGACACCGGCAGCATGGACGTGGCGGTCAGCGAGGAGAACCTCTCCAAGGCAATCGGTCGCGGTGGCCAGAACGTCCGGCTCGCGAGCCAGCTGACGCGCTGGCAGATCAACGTCATGAGCGAAGAGCAGGCGATCGAGAAGGGCGAGACCGAGACGCGCCGCATCGTCGAGCAGTTCATGGAGGCGCTCGACGTCGACCAGGAAGTCGGTGAGGTGCTGGTCGAGGCCGGTTTCACCACCATCGAGGAAATCGCCTACGTGCCCACCGAGGAGCTGCTCGAGGTCGAGGGCTTCGACGAGGGCATCGTCGAGGAACTGCGCAACCGGGCACGCGATGCATTGCTGACCATGGCGATTGCCGGTGGCGGCGAGGCCGAGGAGGAAACCGAATCCTCCGGCGAGGCGCTGGCCCTCGAGGAGCTCGACGGGATGACGGCCGAACTGGCCGCCAATCTGCGCGAGAACAACATCAAGGACTCGGAAGACGTTGCCGAGCTTTCCATTGATGAGTTGACGGAATACGAAGGCGTGGACGAGGAGCTTGCCGGGCGGCTGATCATGGCCGCACGCGCACCCTGGTTCGCCTAATTGGTCGGCGAAGACCGGCCCGTCGCCATCGGCAGGTGCCGAGGCGTGAAATCTCTATTCGATAGTTTGCAGGACCACAGGAGTCGTTAATGTCCGAGGTCACGGTTAAAGATTTGGCAAAAGTGGTAGGCGCCACCCCCGAACGGCTGCTTGAGCAACTGGCTGAAGCGGGCGTGACGGTCGCCTCCGTGGATGCCAGTGTCAGTGACGACGACAAGATGAAGCTGCTGGCCCATCTGCGCAAGTCGCGCTCGTCGGGTGAGGGAGAGGCGAAGTCGCCGTCCTCGCGCATCACGCTCAAGCGTCGCTCCCAGCAGGAAATCAAGGTCGGCGGCGGTGCCCGTGGCGGCAAGACCGTCGCGGTCGAGTATCGTCGCCGCAAGACCTACGTCTCGCGTGACGAGGTCGAGCCGACCGAAGAGACCGAGCAAGCCGAGCAGCCGGCCGAGGAAGTGACCCAGGCGGCACCGGTGGAAGAGCAGCCGGCCGCCGAGGCCGCGCCGCCGGTAGAAGAAACGCCGAGCACGACCGCCGAGGCCGAGCCGGCCGAGCGCGAAGAGTCGCCTGCCGAGCCGGAGCCGGCGGCTGCCGAACCGGCCGATTCGGTCGAGCCCGCCGCCGAGGAACAGCCGGCTGAAGAGCCGGCGGCCGAGGAGAGCGCTCCCGCGGAAGAGGCGGCGGCCGAGGCTGGCGAAGACAAGGACGACGGCAAGAAGAAGTCGCGTCTGCGCATTGTGGCGATGCCGGAAGAGGCGCCGGGTATCCCGGTTTCTGCCGACGAAGGCAAGCCCAAGCGCGGCAAGCATGGCGGCAAGGGCCGTCATGCCCGCGAGAATGCCCGCGAAGAACTCCATCTCGGTGCCGGCGCCGGCCGTCGCCGCAAGAAGGGCAAGAAGGGCGCGGCCTCCAAGACGGCCGTGGCCACCCGTCACACCTTCGAGAAGCCGACCGCCCCGGTCGTTCGCGACGTCAATGTTCCCGAGTCGATCTCGGTCGAGGAACTGGCCCAACGCATGGCCGTCAAGGGCGTCGACGTGGTCAAGGTCCTGTTCAACATGGGCGTGATGGCCACCATCAACCAGGTGCTCGATCAGGACACCGCGATCCTCGTGGTCGAGGAGATGGGGCACACGCCGCACGCCGAGTCCGAGACCGCGATCGAGGACGAGGCGCTCGAGCAGGTCGAGCAGGGCGAGGCCATGCCGCGTCCGCCGGTCGTGACCGTCATGGGTCACGTCGACCATGGCAAGACCTCGCTGCTTGACCACATCCGTCGCGCCAAGGTGACCGCCGGCGAAGCCGGTGGCATCACCCAGCACGTCGGCGCCTATCACGTCGACACGCCGCGCGGCACCGTCACCTTCCTCGATACCCCGGGCCACGAGGCGTTCACCGCCATGCGTGCCCGTGGGGCGAGCGCCACCGACGTGGTCGTGCTGGTCGTGGCGGCGGATGACGGCGTCATGCCGCAGACCAAAGAAGCGATCCACCACGCTCGTGCCGGCAACGTGCCGATGGTGGTGGCCGTCAACAAGATTGACAAGGAAGGCGCCGACCCCGAGCGGGTGCGCGCCGAGCTTTCGCAGGAAGAAGTGATTTCCGAGGAGTGGGGCGGCGATACGCAGTTCGTGCACGTCTCCGCGCACACCGGTGAAGGCATCGACCAGCTGCTCGAGGCGATCCTGCTGCAGGCCGAGCTCCAGGAGCTCAAGGCCCCGGTCGAGGGTCACGCAATCGGTACCGTGGTCGAGTCCTCGCTCGAGAAGGGCCGCGGCCCGGTCGCGACCATCCTCGTGCAGAGCGGCACGCTCAAGAAGGGCGACACCGTGGTCGTGGGCAAGGAATACGGCCGGGTGCGTGCCCTGCTCGACGAGAACGGCAAGCAGGTCAAGTCGGCCGGCCCGTCTATCCCGGTGGTCGTGCTCGGTCTGTCCGGCACGCCGGAAGCCGGTGACGAACTGGTGGTGATTGAGGACGAGCGCAAGGCGCGCGAGATCGCCGAGTTCCGCGAGGCCAAGCAGCGTGATTCGCGCCTGGCGGCCCAGCAGGCGGCCAAGCTCGAGAACCTGTTTGACCAAATGAAGGAAGGCGAGGTCGAGTCGCTGAACGTGTTGGTCAAGGCCGACGTACAGGGCTCCGCCGAGGCCATCCGCGACAGCCTGCAGAAGCTGTCGACCGACGACGTCAAGGTCAACGTCCTGATGAGTGGCGTGGGCGGGATCAACGAGTCGGACATCAACCTCGCGGCCACCTCGAGTGCGATCGTCATCGGCTTCAACGTTCGTGCCGACGCCGCTGCGCGCAAGACGGCCGGTGAACAGGACGTCGAGATCCGTTACTACTCGGTCATCTACGAGATGCTCGACGACGTCAAGGCGGCCATGACCGGCCTGCTGGGCACCGAGACCCAGGAGAAGTTCGTCGGTCTGGCCGAGGTGCGCGACGTGTTCCGCTCGCCGAAGCTGGGCGCGATCGCCGGCTGCATGGTCACCGAGGGCGTGGTCAAGCGGAACAACCCGATTCGCGTCCTGCGCGACAACGTCGTCATCTACGAGGGCGAACTCGAGTCGCTGCGTCGCTTCAAGGACGATGCCCAGGAAGTTCGCTCCGGCATGGAGTGCGGCATCGGCGTGAAGAACTACAACGACGTCAAGGTCGGCGACCAGATCGAGGTATTCGAGCGTTTTGAGGTCCAGCGGACCCTGTAAGGCAGACGTTATGGCACAGGGTTTTCAGCGCCACAAACGCGTGGCGGGCCAGATCAAGCGCGAGATCGCTGAACTGATCCGTGATTCCGGCGTGGACAGCGGGGCGAATGCGCCGTTGACCATGCTGACGGTCACGGACTGCGAGGTATCTCGTGATCTCGCCCACGCGCGCATCTTCTACAGCGTGCTCAACGCCGACGAGCAGCCGATCGCCGAGCAATGGCTCAACGAGGCGGCCGGTTTCCTGCGGGGTGAACTGGGCCATCGGATGCGCCTGCGCATCGTCCCGCAGCTGACCTTCATCTTCGACAATTCGATCGAGCAGGGCATGCAGATGGATGCCCTGATTCGGGCCGTGCGCGACAAGGATGGGGATGCCGAGGACGACGGCGCCGACGAGCATGGTGCCGATCGGAATGGGTCCGAGGAAGACGACCGGCGCTGAGCCGGTCTCGTCCGTCGTATGGCACGCAAACGTCGCGGTCGCGAGATCAATGGCATCGTCCTGTTCGACAAGCCCCTGGGCTTGAGCTCGAACCAGGCGCTGCAGCGCGTCCGCCGATTGTTCGATGCCGCCAAGGCCGGTCACACCGGCAGTCTCGATCCGGCGGCCTCCGGGCTGCTGCCGGTTTGCTTTGGTCAGGCGACGCGCATCTCCGGATTGCTGCTCGACGCCGACAAGACCTACCGGGTCACCGGTCGCTTGGGCACCAGAACCGATAGCGGCGATCTCGAGGGCGAAGTCATCGAAACCCGCGAGGTGCCGCCCATCGACAATGACGCGATGGAGGCGGTGCTAGGCCGCTTTCGCGGCCGCGTCGAGCAGGTGCCGCCGATGTACTCGGCCCTCAAGCACGAGGGAAAGCGCCTGTACGAACTGGCCCGCGAGGGCAAGACGGTCGAGCGCAAGGCGCGCACGATCGATTTCCACGAGATAACGCTCGAGGCGCTCTCGTCCACCGAGTTCACCCTGAGGGTGCACTCGAGCAAGGGCGCCTACATTCGCACGCTGGTCGAGGATATCGGCGAGGCGCTCAGCTGCGGCGCGGTGGTTGCCGAACTGCGCCGCATCGGGCTCGGCCCGTGGTCGATGGACGAGCAGACGACCTACCGGCTCGAGGACCTCGAGACGATCGCCGCCGAGGGCGGGATCGAGTCCCTCGATCGTGTTATCCTCCCGATCGATTCGGCGCTGGGCGCCTATCCGGCCGTCGTGCTGGACGCGACCAGTGTCACACCAATTCGCCATGGTCATCCGGTGTTTGTGCCCAACGCGCCACAAACCGGGTGGTTTCGACTCTATGCACCTGACGACCTCTTCCTGGGTATGGGGGAAGTGCTGGATGACGGGCGAACCGCGCCGCGACGATTGTTCGCGGCGTTGTAAGGGGCGCAAGCGCCCAAACGCATTGCGGGACGGTGGCCTTCAGGCAACAGGCTTGAACGACTGACCCGTGATGGACTTTTAAAGCTTCACCCAGGCAGATAGGAGAGTTCCCATGTCCCTGAACGAAAAGACTACCGCTGATATCGTTGCCGAGTTCGGCAAAGACGCGAACGACACCGGCTCCCCGGAAGTCCAGGTCGCGCTGCTGACCCAGCGGATCACGCACCTGACCGAGCACTTCGCGACCCACAAGCAGGATCACCACTCCCGCCGTGGCCTGCTCAAGCTGGTCAACCAGCGTCGCAAGATGCTCGACTACCTCAAGTCCAAGAGCCTCACCCGCTACCAGGACTTGATCAAGAAGCTGGGCCTGCGCAAGTAAGCGCATCCCGGTTACACGTGGGAAACTCTGCACGAATGGCATGCGGCTCTGGCCTGTCGAGCCGTTCGTGATCAAGGCGCGTCGTCGCTGGCGTGCCGGTGGCCACGTCAAGACGGCGCAACGCGGAGCACGGGCGGCTCGCCAGGCCCCGGAGGGCGCATCTTGAGCCAGACATCTGCTATGTTGTCGTCCTTGGAAAGAGGATCACTCTTTCGCGGCGGACGAACGCCTTGCATCTGCCCGGCTCAAGACGCGCAGAGCGGCATGGCATTCGTGCAGAGTTTCCCTAAACCCGTCGCATTGCGGCGGGTTTTTTGTTTGCGAGGTGGTCAGCCGATCGTCTCGCCGCCCATCGAATACATTTGATACGTCAGGAGCCAAGCGTGGCAGTGAGCAAGCAATCCTTCGAGTACGGTCAACACACCGTCACCCTGGAGACCGGCGAAATCGCGCGGCAAGCCAGCGGGGCGGTCATGGTCACCATGGGCGAGACGGTGGTGCTGGTCACCGCAGTGGTCGCGCCGACCGCGGATCCGTCCAAGGATTTCCTGCCCCTGACGATCGAGTACCAGGAAAAGTTCTACGCGGCCGGACGGGTGCCGGGCAGCTTCTTCCGCCGCGAGGGTCGCTCGACCGAGGGAGAGACCCTGGTTGCACGCCTGATCGACCGTCCGGTACGCCCGCTGTTCGCCAAGGGCTTCACCCACGAGACGCAGGTCATCGCTCAGGTGCTCTCGCTTGACCCCGAGGTCGACTCCGAGATTCCGGCCCTGATCGGCGCCTCGGCCGCCCTGTCGCTCTCGGGGGCACCGTTTGCCGGCCCGATCGGTGCCGCGCGAGTCGGGCATATTGACGGCGAGTTCGTGCTCAACCCCAGCCCGGCGCAACTGACCGAGTCACGCCTCGACTTGGTGGTTGCCGGCACGGACAAGGCCGTGCTGATGGTCGAGTCCGAGGCCGACCAGCTGCCGGAAGACGTCATGCTCGATGCGGTCATGTTCGGCCATGAGCAGATGGACGCGGCCATCGAGGCGATCGAGGCCCTCGCCGCCGAGGCCGGTCGCCCGACGATCGAATGGACCCCGCCGGCCGACAACTCGGCGCTGGCCGCCGAGATCGAGTCGGCCTTCCGCTCGGAGATCGAGTCGGCCTACCAGATCGCCGACAAGGCCGAGCGCGGTGGGCGTTTGGGGCAGTTGCGCGGCCAGATCCGAGAGCGGTTCGTCGACGAGACGGTCGAGCCGCCGGTCACCGAGAAGACGATCGATGGCCTGGTCAAGGGCATCGAGTCCGACGTGGTCCGAGGCGACATCCTCGCCGGCAAGCCGCGCATCGACGGGCGCGACACCCGTACCGTCCGACCGATCAGCATTCGCACCGGCTTTCTGCCGCGTGCCCACGGCTCGGCGCTGTTCACCCGCGGCGAGACCCAGGCGATGGTGGTCACCACGCTCGGCACCGCGCGCGACGCGCAGCTGATCGATGCAGTGGGTGGCGAGCGCAAGGAGCCGTTCCTGTTCCATTACAACTTCCCGCCGTTCTGCGTGGGCGAGACCGGCCGCTTCGGCGCACCCAAGCGTCGCGAAATCGGTCACGGCAACCTCGCTCGCCGTGGCGTGATGGCCGCCTTGCCGCCGGCCGAAGAGTTTCCTTACACCATCCGGGTCGTCTCAGAGATCACCGAGTCCAATGGTTCGTCCTCGATGGCCTCCGTCTGCGGTGCCTCGCTGGCCATGATGGATGCCGGCGTGCCGATGAAGTCGCCGGTGGCCGGCATCGCCATGGGCCTGATCAAGGAAGGCGAGCGGTTCGTCGTGCTGACCGACATCCTCGGCGACGAGGACCACCTCGGCGACATGGACTTCAAGGTTGCGGGCACGGCCGAGGGCGTGAATGCCCTGCAGATGGACATCAAGATCGAGGGCATCAACCGCGAGATCATGGAAGAGGCGTTGCGCGAGGCACGGGCCGGGCGCAGTCACATCCTCGGCTGCATGAACGAGGCGCTGGCCGAGGCCCGCACGGATCTGTCCTCGCACGCACCGCGTTTTATCACTGTGCGCATCAATCCCGAGCGCAAGGGCGACCTGATCGGCAAGGGCGGCTCGACCATCCAGGCGCTGACAAAGGAGACGGGAACCCAGATCGACATCAGCGAGGACGGGCTGGTCACCATCGCCGCGCCCAACGGCGAGGCCGCCGAAGAGGCCCGCCGCCGGGTCGAGGAACTGACCGCGGAGCTCGAGGTGGGCAAGGTCTATCACGGCAAGGTGGTGCGCGTGGTCGACTTCGGGGCGTTCGTCAACATCGCGCCGGGCAAGGACGGCTTGCTGCACATCTCCGAGATGGCCGAAGGTCGGGTGGAGAAGGTCACTGACATCGTCAACGAGGGCGACGAGGTGAACGTCAAGCTGCTCGAGGTCGATCGGCAGGGACGCCTGCGCCTGACCATGCGTTTCTCCGCATAGGTTGGCTGCGGGTATGATGGCTATCATGCCCGGAATTCGATACGTCGGGCGCCCACGAGACAAGTCGTAGCACCGTCATGGCACAACAGGCCGATCACAATCCCCCCAGCGACGAGGCGGTCCAACGGATCGTTCAGTCGGTGCGCCTCGCGCGCCAGCCGATCGTCGATGCCGATCTCAACACCATCGGGTACGAGCTGCTCTATCGGGCGGCGGATGCGGACCAGGTGGCCCGAATCGGCAATTCGAACCAGGCGACGGCGTCGACCGTACTCAACGCCCTGAGCGAGATCGGTCTCGACAGCCTGGTCGGTGGCAAGCAGGCATTCATCAACGTGCCGGGGAAGATGCTCTTCAGTGAGGTGCTGGAAGGGATCGTCGCCCCGTCGGTGGTGCTGGAGGTCCTCGAGACGATCGAGTGCGATGAGCAGACTGCCGAGGCCATCAAGCGCCTGAAGAAGGCCGGTTACCGCGTCGCCCTGGATGATTTCTCGCCCGAATTGATCGACAAGCCCTGCGTGGCCGAGTGCCATTACGTCAAGTTCGACGTGCTGGAGGTGGGGGTGGACCGGATCATTGCGGCATTGCCCGCTGCGCGCCGGGTCGGGGTCAAGGTCATCGCCGAGAAGGTCGAGGAGTGGGACGTCTACGATCGGCTGCGCGAGGCCGGGGTGGATTACTTCCAGGGGCATTTCGTCTCCCGGCCCGAGGTGGTGGTGCGGCCGACCGTGCGTGCCTCCAAGGCGAACCTGATGGGGCTGCTGATCCTGTTGCAGGACGACGAGGCCTCCATGGGCGAGATCGTCGAACGCATCAACACCGATCTGGCCTTGAGCTATCGGTTGTTGCGGCTGGTCAACTCGGCCGCCATCGGCCTGCGTCGCCAGGTCGACTCGGTCGAGGAGGCGGTGCGTCTGCTGGGGCTCAAGGCGGTGCGCAGCCTGGTCTACCTATCGGCGCTCACGGGCGTGGATGGCAAGCCGCCGGCTTTGATCCACAACACCATGATCCGGGCGCGCTTTGCCGAACTCCTGGCGGCACAAAGCCGGCTGGCGAATCCGCCGACCGCCTTCCTGGTCGGGCTGTTTTCCAATCTCGATGCCTTTTACAACCAGCCACTCGCGCAGTTGATCGAGGAGTTGCCGCTGACCGACGACATCGCGAAGGCCCTGCTGGAAGGGCAGGGAAGTCTCGGGGAATTGCTCGAGTACGTTCGCTTCTACGAGAAGGGCCAGTGGCTCGAGGCCGATGGCGAGACCGCGGTCTCCTCGCTCAACGAGGTGGCTCCGAACTGCTATCTCGATGCCGTGCGGTGGGACGAGGCATTAAGGGAGTCGCTCGGCAGCCCCTGACATTCGGCGCGCTCGCCTCCCGACAAGAAAAAAGGGCCGTGATCGTCGGATCACGGCCCTTTCTGCATCCGGATGTCCGGCCGGGTCAGAACCGGCCGATGCTCGGGTTGATATAGCTCAACAGTTCGCTGTGCTGACGGTTCATGCGCCGAATGATCTCGCGCACGCTGTGCACGATCGCGCGCATCACCTTGTATACCAGAATCGGGTGGTCGACCAGCAACGACTCGAGGTGAGCCCGGTCGAGCATCACCACGTGCGCGTCGCCGACGGCGCGCAGGGTTGCGCTGTGCGGCGTGCCGTCGAGAAAGCCCGACTCGCCCGCGAGTTGCCCGGTCTCGAGCAGGTGCAGCGTGTCGGAGAATCCGCGGCCGGTATCACGGCTGACCGCGAATCGCCCCTGGACGACGACGAACAGCGTGTTGCTGCTGTGGCCTTCCTCGAACAGTATCTCTCCGTTGGCCACCGCACGACGCGTGCATACGTTGGCGAGCAGGCGGCACTGATCATCGTTGAGTTCCTGGCCCAGCGCGGTCTGCTTGAGCTCCTCGCCGTTTACGACTTGTTTCGTCATGGTCTTTCCTGTTGCCGTTTGACGGATGGGCGTAGCCCGCGGTTCAGGGCATGGCCTTGAGCGGCTCGGCCGGGAGATTGCCCATGTCGGCGTCATCTCCGGCTTTCTCGGCGTCGTCCGCGGCCTCTTCGCTGGCGTCGTCCTCGGCCTCTTCAGCGGCATCGGTATCGTCGTCCACCTGGGCCTCATTGCCGTCGCGCTCGACCATCGACCGGACGTCGCTGGTGAGAATCTCGACATTGGCCGATTCACGCAGCTCGGCGATCATGTCGTTGATGGCATCACGCCGGGCCCGATCTTCCAGCTCCGGACGCATCTGCTCGAGTGTCGGCTGGGGCATCGGGCGGGTTTCCTCGAGCTGCACGATGTGCCAGCCAAACCGCGTCTCGATCGGGTCCTCGGCACGCTGCCCCGGCTCCAGGGAACCAACGGCCTCGGCGAACGGTTCGACCATCTGGTCGAGGGAGAACCAGCCCAGATCGCCGCCATTTTCACCCGAACCGGTGTCCTTGGAGTGCTCTTGGGCCAGCTCGCCGAAGTCGCCGCCCTCGTCGAGCTCCGCGATCAGCTCGCGGGCCGTTTCCTCGTCCTCGACCAGGATGTGCATGGCGCGGTACTGGGTCTCTTCGCCCAGGGCCTCCAGTTCGCGCTCATAAGCGGCCTCGACGTCCGCTTCGCTCAATTCCATCTCGGTCATGTAGTTCATGAGATAGGCGTTGGCGAGCTGGTTGTCGATCGCGTTCTGAACGCGCGCCTGGGTACGCGGGTCACTGTCGAGGCCCTGTTCGCGGGCGCGGTTGGCCAGCAGGCGTAGTTCGACCATGCGGCTTACCAGCCGATCCTCGGGCACCTCGGCGCCTAGATTCTCCTTCACCACCTCGAGGTTCTCGCGGTAGAGCGGTGAGCCGTTGATGCGGGCGATCACCTCGCCTCCTTCGATGGTGTCGAATGAGCCGGCCGGAGCGCTCTGCTGGCCCAGCGGGGTCTTCTCGGCGGACTGCGGGCGGTCGTCGCTGCAGCCGGTCATCGCACCGGCGCTGAGCAACAGCCCCGCGCTCAGCGCGATCGCGAGGCGGTGGCGACGGTGCGGGATGCGATCGGTGGTCGGGTTGCTATCCATGAGAGGGTCCTTTGGTTTTTTTGGTGTGGTTCGTTGTTCGTTTTGTTGGGTGGTGCCGTCTGGCACTAGCCGGTGGCACCGAAAATCGGCTTGTAGGGTCGGACGTCGACCGATGCGTAGACCCCGCCGGCGTGGAACGGGTCGGCCTCGGCCCAGGAGCGAGCCGCATCCAGGCTTTCGAAGGCCGCGACGATCAGGCTGCCTGACAGCCCCCGTTCGGGGTCGGCGGGGTCGATCGGCAGGGGGCCGGCGGTGAGGATGCGGCCCTCGCTGGTCATCGACTCGATGCGCGCACGGTGGGCGTCGCGGTGCTTTGCCCGCAGCGGGGCGCTGTCGGCCACGTCATTGGCCACGATCATAAACCATTGCATTGGCGGTGCGTCCTCTGTTGCCGTCCGGGAGCGATCAGGGGCGTTCGTCACCGTCCTGAGGGCCGGTCTCCGCCTCGACCTCGGCCGGGCGTTCGGCATACAGGCCGAGATAGAGCCCCTGCAGGATCATGAACACGAAGGTCATGCCCATCAAGCCGAACAGCTTGAAGTTGACCCAGAACGCCTCGGAAAACTGGTAGGCGACCAGGATATTGGCCAACCCCGACAACACGAAAAAACCCACCCAGGCCCAGTTGACCCGGTGCCAGATGGCCTTGGGTACCTGGATGATGTGCTCCATCATCCGCTGGACCAGCGGCTTCTTGCCGATGAACGCGCTGCCGAGGAACACCAGCGCGAACAGCCAGTTGAGGATGGTGGGCTTCCACATGATGAACAGCGGGTTGTGCAGGATCAGCGTCATGCCGCCGAACAGGACGATCAACCCGGCCGAAACCCAGTGCATCCGCTCGACCTTGCGCCACATCAGCCAGCCGGCGGCGATCTGCACCACCGAGGCCACCATGGCCACCGCGGTGGCGACATAGATACCCTCCAGGTGGTAGGCACCGAAGAACAGCAGGATGGGGAAGAAGTCGAACAGGAATTTCATCGTGTCTCGCGTAACGGTAAGGAGCCTGGAATCGAGGGCGGCAGGACGTGCCCGCGGCCGCTTGCAGTACACTAACATGGGCGTGAGGGCGCGGGGAGCGAGCCGTTTGGCGACCCGCTCCCCCAAGCCGTCAACCGGGCCCGCCGCCACTGCCATCCGACGCCACGAGGGTCAGCCATGACCAAAATGCTCGACATCCATCCCGAGACCCCCCAGCCACGCTTCGTCAAGCAGGCCGCCGACGCGATCGCCCGCGGGAAGATCGTGGTCGTACCGACCGACTCGGGCTACGCGCTTGCCTGCCGCCTGGAGGACAAGAACGCGATCGAGCGCATCGGGCAGATTCGTCGTGACGATGGCATCCACCATATGACCCTGTCGGTGCGTGATCTATCCGAACTGGGCGTCTATGCCAAGGTGGATAATGTTCAGTTTCGTTTTCTCAAGACCCACATCCCCGGTCCCTATACCTTCATTCTGCCGGCGACGCGCGAGGTCCCCAGGCGATTGCAGCACGAGAAGAAGCGCTCGATCGGCCTGCGGGTGCCTTCCCAGGTGGTCTTGCGCGCCATTCTCGAGGCCCTTGACGCGCCGATCCTGAGCGCCTCTCTGGTGATTCCGGACCTCGACGAACCACTGGACGATCCGGAGTTGTTCCCGACCGCGGTCACCAACCAGGTCGACCTGATCGCCGGCGCGGGCTTTCTCGAGCAGATCCCGGGCACGGTGCTCGACTTGACCGGCGAGGATTTCGAGGTCCAGCGCGAAGGGCTCGGCGGCGTGCCGCCCGAACTGGCGGACTGAGCCGGGCGTGCTGGAGCTCTCGTTCCTGCAGAAGATCGCGATCGGCATCCTGCCGATCCTGTTGGCGGTGACCGTGCACGAGGCGGCGCACGGTTATGTCGCCAACGCGCTGGGCGATCCCACCGCCAAGCGTGCCGGGCGACTGACACTCAACCCGCTCCCCCACATCGACTGGCTGGGCACGCTCGTCGTGCCGCTGCTGATGTACCTGTTCACGCCGTTCGTGTTCGGCTGGGCCAAGCCGGTACCGATCAATGCCGCCCGGCTGCGCAACCCGCGTCGCGGCATGTTCCTGGTGGCGGCGGCCGGCCCCGGGGTCAATATTCTGATGGCGCTCGGCTGGGCGCTGGTTACCGTGCTGGCGTTGAAGGGGCTCGACGGCGGTATGCGTTTCGCCGAAGCGTTGGCCCTGATGGGGCAGGTGGGGATCTTCATCAACCTGATACTGGCCGTGTTCAACCTGCTGCCCATCCTGCCGCTCGACGGTGGACGGATGCTGGTGGCCGTGCTGCCGGCGAGCTGGGGCGACCGGTTGTCACGCCTCGAGGCGTGGGGGTTGCCGATCGTGGTAGTGCTGCTGGTCAGCGGGGTGCTCTCGGCGATCCTGCTGCCGATCATGGGCACGTTGCTCGGCTGGTTCAATGCGTTGATCCATGTCTTCTGAAGGTCACATGTCGCAAACGGATTCGCGTCGCTGGCCGGATGCCACGCCGCGTGTTTCCGGGCAGCCACTCGAACAGCTGCCGCTGGATCTCTACATTCCGGCGGATGCGCTGGCCATCTGGCTGGAGCAGTTCGAGGGGCCGCTGGATCTCTTGCTCTACCTGATCCGCAAGCACAACATCGACATCCTCGAGATCCCGGTCGCACGGGTGACCGAGCAGTACCTCGAGTACCTCGCCCTGATGAAGTCGATGGCGATCGAACTGGCCGCCGAATACCTGCTGATGGCCGCGTGGCTGGCCGAGATCAAGTCGCGCATGCTCCTGCCGCCCGAGCCGCGCGAGGACGACGAGGAGGAACCGCTCGATCCGCGCGCCGAGCTGGTCGAGCGCCTGCTCGAGTACGAGCGCACCACCCGGGCCGCCGGTCTCCTCGACGAACAGCCTCGCCGCGGGCGCGACTGGTTCGCGCTGTCGGTCGAGCCGCCCGAGCAGCTGCCCGCGCCAGCGGTGCCGGCCGATCTTGCCGGGCTGATCGCGGCGATGAACGGCCTGCTGCGCGAGGGCAGCGTGCGTCGTGCCCACCACGTACGCGCCGAGGGGCTTTCCATTCGACAGCGCATGACCGATATCCTCGATGCCCTGGCCGACCGGAGGAGTTGTGAGCTGGCCGAGGTGTTCCGGCCCGAGGAGGGGCGGATGGGCGTGGCCGTGACCACCGTGGCGGTGCTGGAACTCTCCCGCACCCACGCACTCGACTGGTCGCAGGAACAGCCCTTCGGCCCCGTGACCCTGTTTCGCCTGGCCGGCTCGCCCACCGAACCGACCGTTGAGGAGGAAATGCCCCGATGACCGACAAGGTGCCACCCTCGATGCCCACCGACCGACGTGCATCCTCGGGCAGCGAGCCGCCCGAGGGGCTGGTCGAACTGGTCGAGGCCCTGTTGCTGACGGTTGACGAGCCGCTGTCGCTGGAGGCGCTGGGCGCCATGGTGGGTCAGGAGACCGCCCCGGAACTGCTCGAGGCGACGCTGACTCGCGTGGCCGCCCGGTGGGAATCGCATCGCTTCATCGAGCTGGCCTCCCGCGAGGTCAGTGGTCGTCGCGTCTGGCACCTGGTGGCCACCGCCGCCGTCGCCCCGTACCTTAAGGCGGGTGACCCCGGACGGGTGCCCAAGCTCAGCCGCGCGGCGCTGGAGACGCTGGCATTGATCGCCTGGCGCCAGCCGATCACCCGTGGCGAGATCGAGGCAGCCCGCGGGGTGGCGGTCAATCCACAGATCCTCAAGCAACTGGTCGAACGGGGCTGGGTGCGGAGCCTGGGCGTCAAGGACAGCCCGGGACGGCCCGAGATGCTGGGGACCACGCGCGAGTTTCTTAGTGACTTCGGCCTGAATTCGCTGGCGGAACTGCCGGATTTCGAGCGTTTCGCCGGCCAGGACGACATCGACGTGTGATGGGAGGTTTTCCAATGAACATTGGCGCGCCGGTTGTCACATCGTTACCGACAGGGAGAGGTCATGACCCAGCATTCCGCCGATGAAATCCGCAGTCTCGATCAGCTGATCCAGGAGGCGCGTGCCCTGCCGCCGGCCCCGACGGCCGTGGTCGGGGCCGACGAGGTGCATATCATCGAGGCGGCGCGTCACGCGGCCGACGCCGGGCTGATCGAACCGGTGCTGATCGGCCGGGGCGCGCGCATCGAGGCGCTCATGGCCGAGCAAGGCGTGAGCTTCCCGGTCATCGATGCGCCCGGTCCGGAACAGGCCGCCCGAGCAGCGGTCGATGCGGTCGAGTCCGGCCGGGTGAGTCTGCTGATGAAGGGGGCGATCCACAGCGACGTGTTCCTGCGGCCGATCATCCGCGAACTGCGGCGCGGCCCGCGCATCTCGCACGTGTTCATGGCCGAGATGGCCAGCTATCACAAGCTCCTGTTCATTACCGACGCGGCGATCAATATCCAGCCGGACGTGCGCGCCAAGGCCGAGATCCTGCAGAATGCGGTCAACCTGACCTGGTGGTTGGGCAACCAGCGCGCGCGGGTGGCGGCCCTGTCGGCGATCGAGATGGTCAACCCGGCCATTCCCTCGACCCTGGATGCCGCCTGCCTGGCCAAGATGGGCGAGCGCGGCCAGATCGCGCATGCGCAGATCGACGGGCCGTTGGCCTTCGACACGGCGATCTCGGGCGAGTCGGCGCGCATCAAGGGCCTGATCAGTCCCGTGGCGGGCCACGCCGACATCCTGTTGGTTCCGGATCTGGTCTCAGGCAATATCCTCTACAAGGACCTCGAGTACCTGGCCGGGGCGCGGTTTGCCGGCATCGTGCTGGGCGCCTGCGTGCCGGTGGTGCTCACCTCGCGGGCCGATCCCGAACAGGTGCGGATCGCCTCGCTGGCTCTGGCACGCGTAGCCGCCCATCGCCAGGCGCAGGTCGACCCGCTGCCGCCGTTCGAGGCCGGCAGTTGTGGCCATCTGCCGCATTGAGGCAGGGCCGATGTCGGTCCAGACCATTGCCGCCAGAGCCCAAGGAACTCTGGGCCACCGACCTCGATCCCATCCGTTTCAACGTTTTCACGACGTCTAAGACCGTACAGCCGAAGGATTCTCTATTCATGCCATTGCACGAACTTGCCGGCCAGACCGCGCCCCGTGACTTTCTCGTCGACGTGCCACGTCTGATCAGTGCCTATTACCAGGGCGAACCGCTGGTGGAGGACCCGTCGCAACGCATTTCCTTCGGTACCTCGGGCCATCGCGGCTCGAGCTTGACCGGCTCGTTCAACGAGGCCCACATTGCCGCGGTGACCGCCGCGCTGGTCGAGTACCGCCGCAGCCAGGGGATCGACGGGCCGATCCTGATCGGTTTCGACACGCATGCGCTGGCCTGGCCGGCGTTCATGACTTGCATCGAGGTGCTAGCGGCCGCCGGTGTGCCGTTTCGCTATCAGCACGACAATGCCCCCACCCCCACGCCGGTAATTTCCCAGGCGATCATTGCGGCCAACCGGCAACGTGGCCAGGGTGGAGCGCGTTGTGACGGCATCATCCTGACGCCCTCGCACAACCCGCCGGGTGACGGCGGCTTCAAGTACAACCCGCCCCATGGTGGCCCGGCGGATACCGAGGCCACCGGCTGGATCGAGCGTCGTGCCAACGAGTTGCTGGCGGACTGGCAGGCCATCTCCCGTCAGCCATTCGACCGCGCGATCAAGGGCGATGCCGCCCACGGCGTCGATTTCATCCGTCCCTACGTCGAGGCACTCGACACGGTGGTGGACATGCAGGCGATTGCCCGTGCCGGCGTGTCGATCGGCGTCGATCCGATGGGTGGGGCGGGGCTGCCATACTGGGAGCCGATCGCCGAGCATTACGGCCTCGACCTGACCGTCGTCAATCGCCAGATCGAGCCCGATTTCCGGTTCATTCCGCTGGACCACGACGGCAAGATCCGCATGGACTGCTCCTCGCCGTACGCGATGGCGGACTTGCTCAAGATCAAGGACCGCTTCGATGTGGCCTTCGGTAACGACACCGATGCCGACCGTCACGGCATCGTCAGCCCCGAAGGCGGGTTGATCAATCCCAACCACTTCCTGTCGGTTGCGATCGACTACCTGTTCGGCCAGCGACCCGACTGGCGAGGTGATCTCAAGGTGGGCAAGACGATCGTGTCGAGCTCGATGATCGATCGTGTCGCCGGCGGACTGGGGCGCGAAGTCTATGAAACGCCGGTGGGCATCAAGTGGTTCCAGCCGGGCCTGACCGACGGCTGGTTGGGCTTCGGTGGCGAGGAATCGGCCGGGGCGACCTTCCTGGCCCGTAACGGCGAGGTCTGGAATACCGACAAGGACGGGTTGACCATGGGGCTGTTGGCCGCCGAGATCCTCGCGGTGACTGGGGAGGATGTCTGGGCGCGCTTCAATCGCCTGATCGATCAGTATGGTCAGCCGTTCTACGCCCGTCGCGATGCCGGCCTGAGCGTCGAGCAGAAGGAGCGCTTCAAGGCACTTGACCCGAACAGCCTTGCGATCGACACCCTGGCCGGCGAGACGGTCACCGGTATCCGCACCCGGGCCCCCGGTAACGACGCGCCGATCGGTGGGCTCAAGGTGGAGACGGCCAACGGCTGGTTCGCCGCGCGCCCCTCCGGGACCGAACCGATCTACAAGATCTACGCCGAGAGCTTCCGTGACCCGGGCCACCTCGAGGAAATCTTCGCCCAGGCCGAGCAGGTGGTCGGTGACGCGCTAAACGGGTAAGAACCCGGGCGTCCCATGGACGTGAGGCGGCCAAGCCGCTATCATGCCGCCCTTGCCTGGTGAGGCCTCCTCACCAAGAACGCGCCCGTAGCTCAGCTGGATAGAGTGTCGGCCTCCGAAGCCGAAGGTCACAGGTTCGAATCCTGTCGGGCGCACCAGATACGGCGACTTGCCTGTCGCCAAGAAAAACGCCCCCGCGAGCGCTGCTCCGGGGGCGTTTTTCTTGCGCTCAGGGCAAGTTTTATGACGTGGGCGGGTCGAGGTGATCGGCGATCTGCTGGTCGTTTCGCAGGCAGCGGGTGAGTTCGTCGAGCGGCATCGGCCTGGCGAACAGATAACCCTGCAGGATGTCGCACCCCCAGCCGACCAGGATGTCGCGCTGGGCCTCGGTCTCGATCCCCTCGGCGACCACCTTGATGCCCAGGTGGTGTGCCATCGAGATTACCCCCTGCACGATCGCCGCGTCGTCGGCGCTGTGTTCCACGCCGCTGATGAAACTGCGGTCGATCTTGATCTTGTCGATCGGCAGGTGCTTCAAGTAGCTCAGGCTGGAGAAACCGGTGCCGAAATCGTCGATCGAGACGCTGATGGTGCTGTCACGCAGCTGGTGCAGGGTCTCGATGGCCGTTTCGGTCTCGTTCATCAGGATGCCCTCGGTCAGTTCGAGTTCCAGCCGGTTGGCCGGCAACCCGCTGAGCTCGAGCATTCGCCGAATGGTGGCAAGGAAGTTGGGGCGATTGAACTGGATCGGCGAGAGATTGATCGCCATCCGGCCTTCGGCCATGCCGAGATCGGCCAGGGTCTTCATGTCACGACAGGCGCGTTCGAGGACCCACTCGCTCAGCGGGATGATCTGGCCGGTTTCCTCGGCGAGCGGAATGAAGGTGGCCGGCGAGATCCAGCCGTGAGTCGGGTGGTGCCAGCGCAGCAGGGCCTCGAGTCCGGCAATGCGGCGTTCCTCGCCCAGCACCAGCGGTTGGTAGAAGACCTGGAAGTCACCGCGCTCCAGCGCTTCCTGCATGTCGTTGCGAAGCCCCACCCGCTGACGCACCTGGCTATCGATTTCCTCGTTGAAGATCTGGCAGGTGTTGCGCCCCTGTTGCTTGGCCCGGTACATGGCCATGTCGGCCTGCTGGATCAGGGTGCCTGGATTCTGCATGTCCGGCTCGCTGATAGCGATGCCGATGCTCGCGCTCAGGTACAGCTCGTGCTCGTCGATGCGGTAGGGACGACCGATCTCCGGCAGCAGCCGCTCGGCGACCATCAGCGCCTCGTCCTCGCCGTCGATGTCGGCGAGCAGCGTGACGAACTCGTCGCCACCGAAACGAGCCAGCGTGTCTTCCGCCCGCATCTGGCCTTCGAGCCGGCGTGCCACTTCGATCAAAATCTTGTCGCCTATGGCGTGGCCCAGACTGTCGTTGATCGGCTTGAACTCGTCGAGATCGATGAACAGCACCGCCACCCGGGTGGCGCGACGGCGGGTGAGCTCGACGGTGTGCTGCAGGCGATCCTCGAACAGGGACCGGTTGCCCAGGCCCGTCAGCGCATCATGGGTGGCGTTGAAGGCCAGCTGGGCCTCGTAGGATTTGTGTGCCGAGACGTCGTTCTGCAGCCCGATGAAGTGAGTGACCTCGCCGTGCTCGTCTTCGACCGGGGCGATATGCAACTCGTTCCAGAACTGGGTGCCGTCCTTGCGGTAGTTGCGCAGCAACACGCGGACCGGCTGTTTCTTGGCCAGTCCCAGGCGAATCTGGTCGATGGCGGCCGGGTCGGTCTGTTCACCTTGCAGGAAGCGGCAGTTGCGGCCTAACGCCTCCTCGGCCCGGTAGCCGGTGATTTGGGTAAAGGCGGCGTTGGTGTAGACGATCGGCAGGTCGGGTTTTCTGGCATCGGCGATGATGACGCCATGAATGCTTGCCTCGACGCTGCGCTCGAGCGTGCGCAGGCGTCGCTCCTGGCGCTTGCGGATCGTGATGTCCTTGGCAATGCCATAGGCCGCCTCGATGCGGCCGTTGATCACCATGGGCAGGAAGGTGACGTCAAATTCGTGCCGGCTGGCGTCGTCGTGGGTGACGGTCAACTCGGCGACCTGGGTCCGTCCACGCAGGGTGCGATCAACCGCCTTTTGGATTGTTTGGCATTCGCTTGCGTCGATCAACTCGATCAACGACTGCCCGGAAAGCTCGTCGGAGGGGCGGTTGAGCATGGTCTCGGTGGCGTGATTGAACGTCCGGAGCCGCCCGTTGCTGTCCAGCGAGAACACCGCGTCGGGGTTGTAGGCGAACAGCGAACGGTAGCGTTGCTCGTTTTCCTCGAGGGCGATGCGATCGCGGTGACGCTCGATCGCCAGCGAGACCAGATCCGCCGCCCGGGCAATCTGGCGGCGATGGGTCTGAGACGGTATTCCCGGCACGCTGCGGTAGCTGGCAAAGGTGCCGAGTGCCTGGCCATCGGAGGATAGAAGGGGGTAGGACCAGCAGGAACGCAGGCCATTCTCGGTTGCCAGTTCGGCGAAACCGGCCCAGCGCTCGTCCTGGGCGATGTCCTCCGTGAACACCGGCTCCCGGCGGTGGGCCGATGTACCACAGGTGCCGAGGTCGGTAATCGGAATCATGGTCATGGCCGCCCGGTAGGCCGCATTGAGGCTGGGGGCGGCGGCGAGATGGAGGTTCTCGCCGCTCTCGTCGCTGAGCATGATCGAGCAGCGCGAGTCGGGATTATGCTCCTCCATCAACTCGCACACCGAGACCAGCGTGTGCTCGAGCGATTCGGAGTGCAGGATCATCTGCTGGATGATCTGCTGGGATTCGAGTTCGCGGCGGGCGGCCGACAACCGGCGGGTCTGCTCGAGCCGACTGAGCCCCAGCGCCAGCAACAGGACGACCAGGTGCGTGATCGCCAGACCCACCAGGGCGACCGCCGACGGCAGCACGGAGGCGATGGCCGGTTGTTGTCCATCCTCGAGATAACTGGTGGCCGTCAGGGAGGGGCCGAAGGGCAGCGTCAAATCCCGTTGCGCAAGAACTGTCTGATGGTCGTGCTGCGTCGGATCGGTGTAGAGCTCGATGTGGGCACCGTCGGCGAAATCGAGGTGTACGGCGAGCGGCTGGGTAGTCGGCCGCATCGCCCTCTTGAGCAAGTGGTTGAAATCGAGCAGGGCGAGAAATTGCTGTTCACGCCGTTGCGGATTGACCATGGGCACGGCAACGAGGCTGGTGCTGTTGCCATGGGACGGGGTGTCGGCCAGCAACAGCAATCGCGGAGAGGGTCGGGGCTCGGATAGCCAGTGTCGGGTGTCCTGCTGTGAAAGCAATTCGTCGAGCAGATCGCTGCCGCTGGGGCCACGGCTCGAATGCCACACCGCCTGCTGTTGATCGTCCAGCATGGCGATCACCTGCAGGCTTTCCATGTCCCGCATGTAGGTGTCTGCCTCGCGCTCGCGGATCGACTCGGCGGTGGGCAGGCGGCCGATCAACTGCCAGCGCTCGGCAAGACGTCCCAGCGTTCTGACGCGGTCGGTGAGTACCTGCTGACCGATACCTTCGACCTGGTCGAGCTGGGCCTCGCCAATGGCCTGCAGGTCGCGATTGTGAACCAAGGACAGCTCGTACCACGCCAAGGCCGCGAGTAGCGAGCCGACCAGGCCGGCTGTCACCGCGACGGAGCCCAGTTCCTTGAGGTCGGTTTGGCGCAGGCGGCTGGCGAGCAGCATTGCGCCGCCGAACAGCAGCGTGAACAGCACCGCCACCCAGGCGGTTGTCGACTGGAATTGGAGCCAGGGCGAATTGCCCAGCAGCATCCAGAACGCCGATATGCCACCCAGGAACAGCATCAGGGTGCCGACCCAGCGCCAGGGACGGCGGACCAGACGCGAACCACCGGGGATCATCAGGCAGATGGCAATGGCGATCAGCAGCAGGGCCGCTTCGACGGAGAGGTGATCGTGACCGCTGTGGATTGCATCCATGGCGGCGGGCGCGTGGATGCCATGGACGACAAGGCTGTAGCCCACCAGCAGCAGGAGCGTCCCGCCGGCCGCGGTGTGCAGCAGGCGCCAGCCTTGCAGGTGGGCCCCCAGACCGATGCCGGCAAGCAAGGCCGCCAGAGCGCTCTCACGGGGCAGGGGCAGGCCCAGAGGCCCCGGGCTGGTGATCAACAGTGGCGCGAGCAGGCCCACCGTACCTATCGTCAGGCACGCGGCTACCACCATCAGCAGGTAGGACTTGGTCAGTAACGGGCTGTCGGCGGCGGGCGTCATCTGGTCCTGGGAGTGCACCGGTGGTTTATTGGATCTTTTCTTGGTGCGTACACCTTGGATCGGGGCAACCCTTCCAAGGCAGTCGCGCGGTGCTCCGGGGGCACGGCTAAATGTTGAGCCACGCTAATTGTTTGTCGGCCTGGACTCAAATCAAAGTTTTTTGATGGGTTATTGGTACCGATGGCCTCAGTGGCGGCTTGGGCGCTTAAATCCAGCGGCGGGTACGGGCGCGGTAGGCGGAATAGCCGGCACCGAATCGCTGCGCCAGGGCCCGCTCTTCACCGCGGATCTGGAAACGGTCGATGAACCAGACGAACGCGCCAACCACGACAAGCCCGGCCGGGTGACTGAACCAGCAGACCACGCCGGCGAGCAGCAGCGCATCGCCGAGGTAGATCGGGTTGCGACTAAAGCGGTAGATGCCGCTGGTGACCAGATGGCGGGTGCGTTCGGGGTGGATCGGGTTGATGGTGGTGTGCGCCTGCCACAACGAGATCACCGCGGCCAGCATCAGCGCGCCGCCGCCAACGAACAGTACGCCGGCAAGCCAGGTCAGCCAGGAGCCGTCAAGCGTGGCGGCGGGCCAGGCCTTCGACAGGGCGTAGACGAGGGCGATGCCGATGAGCAGGACGACCGGCGGGGGTATCAGCTTGGTAAGCATGGCAGGCCTTCTACCGCGGATTGAGGAATGTGTCTGTTCGCAGTCTAGTGCGCTCGCGACCGGAATGACATCCTGCGGTGCTTGGCGTGGTTTATACGTGGCGGGCCATGGCCTAAAGTCGGTAGCAGATTCGTTGAGGACTTCCCTTGACCACGAACACGCCGGTAACGGTGTCGGACCGCGTGTATTCAAGGAAACCTCATCTAAACGTTCCCGAAGAGAGGATCGCCATGTTGTCCAGACTCAAGAGCCGCTCGGTATTGCTGACCGGTACGGATGTCGAGAGCAAGCGAGAAGCGGTGCGCGCGTATTTCCATCGCACCATGGATATCTACGAAAACCTGTTCGAGGTGCTTACCGACGATCAGGCCTTCTACGAGCGGCCCGAGCCGCTGCGCCACCCGCTGATCTTCTACTTCGGCCACACGGCCACCTTCTACATCAACAAGTTGGTCACGGCGAAGGCGACCACGCGCATCGATCCGACGCTGGAGGGCATGTTTGCCATCGGTGTCGACGAGATGAGTTGGGATGACCTCAACGACGCGCATTACGACTGGCCCTCGGTCGAGCGCGTGCGCGATTATCGGCGCAAGGTACGCGAACGGGTCGATCAGTTGATCACGGAGCTTGACTGGAGCCCGCCGGTGCGTTGGGACGACCATCCCACCTGGTCGATCTTCATGGGCATCGAGCATGAGCGTATTCATCTGGAGACGTCTTCGGTGCTGATTCGCCAGCTCGACCTCGAGTGGGTGCGCCCGCACGACGACTGGCCGATCTGCGACACGGCCGTGGCCGAACCGGCGGCCGCGCCGGTGAACGAGTTGCTCGACGTCACCGGTGGCACCGTGGTGCAGGGCAAGTCGCACGATGCGCCCCTGTACGGCTGGGACAACGAATACGGCCGTTTGGCGACGCACGTCGACACCTTCCAAGCCAGCCGCATGCAGGTGTCCAATGCCGAGTTCCTCGCCTTCGTCGAGGCCGGCGGCTACGAGACGCCCGAGTGGTGGACCGAGGAGGGGCGCCGCTGGCTGGATTTCCGTGGCCCGGCCCATCCGATCTTCTGGGTGCCGCGGGGTGACTCCTGGGGCTATCGGACCATGACCCGCGAGATCGACATGCCCTGGGACTGGCCGGTGGACGTCAACTATCTCGAGGCCAAGGCCTTCTGCAACTGGCTCGCCGAGACCACCGGCAAGTCCATCCGCCTGCCCACCGAACCGGAGTACGAGCGCCTGCGCCAGGTGGCCGGCGTGCCCGACGAGCCCGAATGGGGCGAGCGGGCGCCGGGCAACATCAACCTCGAATACTGGGCCTCGGCCTGCCCGGTGAACCGATTCGCCCAGGGCGACTTCTATGACGTGATCGGCAACGTCTGGCAGTGGACCGAGACGCCCATCGACGCCTTTGAGGGCTTCGAGCCGCACCCGATCTACGACGACTTCTCCGTGCCGACCTTCGACAACCAGCACAACCTGATCAAGGGCGGCTCGTGGATCTCGACCGGCAACGAGGCGACGCGTGATGCGCGTTATGCCTTCCGCCGGCACTTCTTCCAGCACGCCGGTTTCCGCTACGTCGAGGGCGAGCCGGTACGCCCGCCGGCCTCCAAGGACGAGAGCTACTACGAGACCGACGCGCAGCTCGCGCAGTACTGCGACTTCCACTACGGTCGCTCGTACTTCGGCGTGGCCAACTTCCCGCGGGCACTGGCCGAGTACGCCCTGCGCCAGATGGAAGGGCGCAACCACGGCGCGGCACTCGATATCGGCTGCGCCACCGGTCGGGCGACCTTCGAGCTCGCGCCACACTTTGACTCGGTCACCGGGCTCGATTTCTCAGCGCGCTTTATCCAGATCGCCCAGGCGATGCTCGACGACGGCCAGATCGCCTACGCGCTGCCCACCGAGGGTGAATTGACCGAGGACCGGGCCGCCTCGCTGGCCGCGTTGGGCCTGGACTCGCGCGACAACATCGACTTCTGGCAGCAGGATGCCTGCAACATGAAGCCGCACTTCACCGGCTACGACCTGGTGCTCGCGGGCAACCTGATCGACCGGCTCTACGACCCGGGCAAGTTCCTCGACGACATCGCCGGGCGCATCAATGCCGGCGGCCTGCTGGTGCTGGCCTCGCCCTACACCTGGCTCGAGGAGGTCACGCCGCGCGAGCGCTGGCTCGGTGGCTATATCGATGAGGATGGCCGACCGGTGAGCACCCTCGACACGCTGCTCAAGCGCCTGGAGCCGAACTTCGAGCTGGTGGGCGAGCCCGCGGACATCCCGTTCGTCATCCGTGACACGGCACGGCGCTACCAGCATACGGTCAGTCAGGTGACGGTCTGGGCACGCCGATGAGTGCGCGCCAACCGTCGACCGATTTCACCCGCCTGGCCCAGTACCCGGGCTCGGGTTGCGAGAAGTACGATCGCCGCGGCGAGATCTTCGGCCGTGACGACGTCATCCCGCTCTGGGTGGCGGACATGGATTTCCCGGCGCCGGACTTTGTCACCGAAGCCCTGGCCGAGCGGCTCGCCGACGGCGCCTTCGGCTACGCCAAGCCCACCTCCGAGCACGTCGAGGCGATCACCGGCTGGCTGGCCGGTCAGCACGACTGGCCTGTCGGTCCCGAGGCGATCGTGCCCGTGCCCGGCGTGGTGCCGGCGATGGCGATGGCGATCCGCGCCTTCACGAGCCCCGGGGCGCGCGTCATCATTCAGCCACCGGTGTACTTTCCGTTCTTCCAGGTGGTGCGCGACCAAGGGCGTGAACTGGTCGAGAACCGGCTGGTCGAGCGCGACTCGCCGGACGGCAGTCGGCGTTACCAGATGGATTTCGAGGCGCTGGAACAGCAGGCACGGGACGCCGAGATGCTGTTGCTCTGCAATCCGCACAATCCGGGCGGACGGGCCTGGAACGAGGCGGAGCTCGGCGAGGTCGCGGCCATCTGCGCCCGCCACGACGTGATGGTGATCAGTGACGAGATCCACATGGACCTGACCTACCCGGGCATCCGGCACACGCCCTTTGCCCGGGTGGCCGATGCGTTCGGCTGTCGCTGGTTCACGGTCACCGCGCCGGGCAAGACCTTCAACACCGCCGGCATCGGCGGTGGCTATGCCGTGATCCCCGATCCCCAGGTCCGCAAGCGCTTCGATCGCGAGTGCCGCGGGATGCACCTGGGTGAGGGGTCGGTGTTCGGGCTGACGGCGTTGAAAGCCGCCTACACGCAGGGCGCCCATTGGCCGGCCGAATTGATGCGGCACGTCGCCGGCAATCGCGACCGGGTGATTGAGGCGGTCCGCGATCTACCGATCGAGCCGATGGCACCCGAGGCCACCTACCTGTTGTGGCTGGATTGCCGCGGCATGGGGCTGTCGGACGCGGCCTCGGACCCCGAGGATCGGGCACTGCAGCGCTTCTTTATCGACGAGGCGGGGCTTGGGCTGAGCCAGGGCATCATCTTCGGCGAGCCGGGTCGCGGCTACATGCGCATCAATCTCGCTACGCCGACGCGTGTCATCGATCGGGCCATGGCACAACTGCGCGAGGCCTGGGAAAAGCGGATGGCGAGTCGGCAGAGGCCCGCCTAACGACTTCTCAGGCCAGAGTGGCCTAGTCGCGCAGTCGGGCGTCGAGGTGATCGACGGCCTCGGCCCAGTCGGCGTCATCGGCCAGCGATTCGCGCAGGAAACGGCGCTGGTTCTCGTTCCAGAACGGCGCCTCGCTCAATACCACCTCGCTCGGCAGGGGAGAGTGGCGATCGATGAATGCCTCGATGTCTTGCTCGCTGGCATCCAGGCCGAGCTGTTCGAACAGTTCACTCAAGGGGTGAAACGGTGGCTGCATGCGATCTCCTCCGAATGGTCGGTGCCGGTCTCTGATTTGGGTTTGCCTCGGGATTTTCCTCGGTCCCGCCCCGATTCTAGTCACTTTTTCCGGGGGTGACCCGGACGTCTATACTTCGCTCCTTTGCCCGGAGTAAATCGTCCATGTGGCCCGAGTATTTCCTGTTTCTTCTCAAGACGCTGACGCTGACGGTTGCCGTGATCTTCGTCGTGGCCGCGGTGGTGTCGGTCGTGGCGCAGGCGCGCAATACGCAGGCCGGCGACAGTCGACTCAAGCCGTTGAAAATCCGCCGTCTCAACGACGAGATCGAATCCCGCAGCAAGCAGTTGCGCGAGGCGCTGAAAAAAACCGACGACGGCTGGAAGGCCAAGTGGGCCAATCTGCGCCAGCGGTTGCCCGGTGGCAAGAAGAAGGACGAGGGCGAGGCGCGCGCGGCTACCGAGGACAAACCGGCGAAAGTGGCCGAGGACAAGGGTGAAACGGATGCGTCGTCACGCACCTTCGTGCTGCGTTTCCACGGTGACATCCGTGCCTCGGCGGTCGAGGCCCTGCGCGAAGAGGTCAGCGCCGTGCTGCAGGTGGCCGAGCCGGGTCGTGATCGGGTGCTGTTGGTGCTCGACAGTCCCGGTGGCGTGGTGCCGGGGTACGGGCTTGCCGCCGCCCAACTGGCGCGTCTGCGCAGTGCGGAAATCGAGTTGATCGCGGTGGTCGACCGGGTCGCAGCCAGTGGGGGCTACATGATGGCCGCCGTGGCCAATCGCATCGTGGCCGCGCCGTTCGCCATCGTCGGCTCGATCGGCGTGGTGGCCCAGCTGCCCAATATCCATCGCCTGCTCAAGCGCAACGACATCGACGTCGAGCTGCACACCGCCGGGCAGTACAAGCGCACACTGACGTTGCTGGGCGAGAACACCGAGGCCGGGCGGGAGAAATTCCGCGAGGAGCTCGAGCAGACGCACGTGCTGTTCAAGGATTTCCTGAATCGCTATCGGCCGCAGCTGGACCTGGAGAAGCTCGCCACCGGTGAGCACTGGTACGGCGAGGATGCGCTCGAGCTGGCCCTGATCGACGAGATCGGTACCAGTGACGATCTTGTCCTGGAGGCGGTGAAACAGGGCGATGCCTTCGAGATTACCCAGCCGATGAAAAAGCGCGGCCTGCTCAGTCGCCTCAACGCCTCGGCTCAGGCGGTGCTGAGCGAGTGGCGCCACCCGCTTTGAGCCGAGGGGCGAAAGCCCCGTTGCCCGAGCTGTTACTACTTGCCCGTTCCCTGCCGATTGGCCTGGAACTGGGCGAGGATCTGGGCGTAGGTCTCGCTCACATCGCGGGCGAAATGGTCGATGGCGTGACGCCGTGCGGTGCTGACGGCCCGGTCGGCCATGGTCGCTCGCAGGGCATCGTCCTCGATCAGCCGTTGAGCCGCCGTGGTCCAGCGGTCGATGTCTTCGGCCGTCTTGAATCCGTTGCTCTCGTGGTTGACCACGTCGTCGATGCCGCTGGAGCGCACGGCAATCACCGGCATGCCTGCCGCCATCGCCTCGAGGATGACCATCCCCTGGGTCTCCGACTTCGAGGCGAACACGAACGCCTCACCCAGCTGGTAGTAGCGCGCCACCTCGTCGGGTGAAACCGCCCCAACCAGGGTGACCACCTCGGTCAGGCCAAGCGCGTCGATGCGCGCCTGCAGGCGCTCGCGCTCGTCGCCATCACCGATGATCAGGCAACGGAATGGCTGATCGCTGCGCCGGCGCAACTCGTCCATCGCCGAGATCAGGAAATCGATGTTCTTTTCCCGCGAAAGCCGCGAGACGCTTACCAGCACGCGCTCGTTCGGGGCAATGCCTTGTTTGAGGCGCAGGGCCTCGACGGCCGCGGGTTCGTCGGCCTGGAACCGGTCGAAATCGATCCCGGTCGGGTGCACGTAGATCGAGGCGGTCACCCCGATCACCCGCAGGTATTCCTCTGCCGATTCGGTCGGCACGATCACCCCGTCGCAGCGATTGGCGAATCGCCGGATGGCGGTGTGTGCGATCAGGTTGCGGAACAGTGGGCCCGGCAACGGCACGAAGTGCGAGTAGTGCTCCAAGCGGGTGTGGTAGGTGAACACCGTCGGCACCTTCAGCCGGCGGGCATGCCATTGCGCCGCCCAGCCGAGCCAGAAGGGGTGGTGGATGTGGATCAGGTCGGGCGAGAAGGCCTTGAGTCCGCGGCGAATGCGCGGCGAGACCGGGTTGGCCAGCCGGAATTCACCATTGCGGCCCATGGTCAGCAGGGTGGGGATGCGGACCACGTCGCTCTCCCGGTCATCCTGGTCGGCGTAGCTGGGCGCGATGATCCGCACGCGGTGGCTTAAATGTTCCAGCCCACGGCGCAGCCGGTCGATGGAGATGGGCACCCCGCCGATGAACGGCAGGTAGTTGTTGGTCACCATGGCGATGGCGAGCGGTCGCCCCGTCCAGGGCGAGGTGTCCAGGTCGTAGTTTCGGTAGTAGTCGCGCTCGACGAAGATCGTGCTGTAGAGCTTGATCGCCAGCAGGATCAGCAGGCCGAGCACCAGCAGGAAGTTCAGGTGGCCGACGTAGAACAGCGAGTGGATGAAAAACCACAGGCTCTCCAGCGTCTTGAAGACCTGGTGTTGGCCGATGTCGAGCCGCTCGACCGTGATCGCCACCTCACCATCACCGGTCTTCACGTCGACGTAGTGATAGAAGCTGGTCTCGTCGTTGAGCACCAGGCCGCCGGCCCCGCCGGTGACCACGTAGCGGACCCCGTCGCGTTGCTGTTCGTCGAACAGGTGCAGGTTGCTGGAGAACACCGCGTCGACGTCATGCGCGCGGAACAGCGAGTGAAGCCGGTCGCGGAAGGCCTCGTCGGTGAGGTACTGGTCGTCGAAATCGAGCGGGCTTTTCTGGGTGGTGCGGAACATCGGGTGGCCGATGAACACGAAGCGATGCGCGGCCGACGGGTCGCGCAACTGCTCCCTGAGCCAGTGAAGCTGGAAGGGGTAAGTGTCCGGGTCGGTGCTGTCGAGGAACAGGAACTGGCTGCCGCCGGCGCGAAAGCCGAAGAAGTACGGCCCGAAGTGCTCGTAGTAGTTAAACGAACCGAAGGCGCCGCTCTCCTTCTCGCCCACGGTGAGCAGGTAGGGCATTTCCAGATGCGAGAGGGTGCGGTACAGGGCTCGATACTTGTCCTCGCCGCCCCCACTGACGGCGTTTCCCGCCGAGACCACGAAATCGAACCCGGCGCGGTTGAGCCGCGGGACCATCTTGCGTTCGAACAGGCCGACCGAGTTGTTGATATTGCCGACGACGGCGAAATGCAGCGCGTCGTCGGCCGGGTCACCTGCTCGATTCTGGATACGCTCGATCTGCTCGGCGTGGACTGCGTGGTAGGTGGTCTCGAAGATCGAGAGATACACCCGGTAGCCCACCAGCAGCAGGATTGCGGCCAGCGTCAGGTAGAAGGCCAGCTTGAGCCGGTGCGGCGTCAGCTTTTCCGACAGCCGGCTCATGAGACGCCTCGTCGGGTGGCCGCAATCTCGCGCTGGGTGACGAGCAGCCCGATCAGCATGCCCAGATAAATCGTCAGCGCCCGCCAGGCGACCGTCACCAGCACCAGGTGCGAGGCGGTCACCACGTCACGGAAGAAGTAGCCGAACACGCCCTCGGCAATGCCCGAGGCGCCCGGCGTGGGGGAGAAATACATCACGAAGGTGGTCATCACCATGCGGCCGATCACCAGCCAGTAGTCGAAGCCGTAGCCCAGGGCCCAGAACAGCAGGGCGGGGAACGAGAACAGGGCCAGCAGGAAGATGGCCGTGAAGACGAACGAGGCGGCGATATCGAGCCAGCGTCCCTGGAAATAGCGCACGAAACCATGGGCGAATCGCTGCAATTCGCGCACCAGCCGATGGCGCCAGCGCCAGTGCCGTTGCGGGCTGATCAGGTGCAGGGCCCGCAGCGCCTTGAGCGCAGCCAGCATCGGTCGCAACAGCCAGTTGCTGCGCATGACCAGGATCGTGAAGAACCCCAGGTAAAGCACGACGGACACGCTCAGGGTAATCACCAGCGAATCGCTCTGCGCTGCGCCTTCCGCGCCTGGGAGCGTGACCAGCAGGATCGGCGTGGCGCCGAAGATGAACAGCACGGCCAGTGCCGTGCGTATCGTGGTGGCCGTCAGCCCGGTGCCCACCGGTACGCCGCGCCGGCGCATGAACCACACCTGGGCGACTCCGCCACCGGTGGCCAGCGGCGTGATGTTGGAGACGAAGATGTTGAGAAACACCAGCCGGGCCATCGCCGATAGCGGGATCGAGTGGCCTAGTGCGCGCAGGGTGAACCACAGCCGCAGGCCGTCGGCGGCGAAGTAGACCAGGAGCAGGGCGAGGCTGGCGAGGATCAGCTGCCATCCGAGCAGGCGGGCATCCCAGTGGATCTCGTGACCGGCAACCTGCGAGTACACCGCCCATATCCCGGCGGCGCTGAGCCCGATGAACAGCAAGGCGAACCACGCCAGTCGGCGGCCGCGGAAGGCCGGCTCGTCCTGGATCTCGAAGCGTTCGGGGTGGTGGTGAGGGTCGGTCATGTCGCCTGGGGGGCTCGTCGCCGGCCCGGCCGGCTGGCGTCGGCACGGTAGGCAAGTGTGGCAGACACAGAAAAACCCGCGCGAGGCGGGTTATCCGTGACGTACATCAGTGTTGGAGGCTGGACCCGGAGTCGAACCGGGGTAAACGGATTTGCAATCCGGTGCATAGCCACTCTGCCATCCAGCCGAAATCTGGAGCGGGAAACCGGATTCGAACCGGCGACCCCAACCTTGGCAAGGTTGTGCTCTACCAGCTGAGCTATTCCCGCTTGAGGGGGCGCAATTTTCATCAGGAACCGCCCCCGTGTCAAGTCGTGCTTCGACGCGCCGCATGGCGCATCCCGGTCTGGGTGATCTGCCTCATGGCCGGACCGGGTTCAATGCCGCCGCAGTCGAGCCAATAACCAACGCTGCAACATACGGTTGCGCGATTGACGTGCCCGGTTACACTCGGTGCGGTCGGCCTGCAGGCAGGAGGCCGGGTGACGCGAGTCGTGCAGTTCCGCCGAGCGGGCATCCAGGTAGATGCGCACGCGCAGGGTCACCGGACGCTGGTGCGAATCGAGCACTTCGTGGTCGGTGAGTGCCATCTCCAGTGTGAAGCGCCCTCGCTCGGTCACCCGCGCGACCACCGAGAAACCCAGGGTGAATTCATCGCCCGAGGTCAGGCGCCGCAGGTCACCGAGCAGGCGGCGAATCAGGATATAGTTCTGCTCGTAGAGATCCATCAGCTGATCGAATGGATCGTGTTGGATGGAGTAAGGAGTACCGGTGTTGAGATTCATGTCCGCCAGTGTAAGGAAGCTCTGCGTGAATAGGAATGCTGCGCGGCGAATGGTCCGCCGAGGGTCGCCCGGGGCGGTCAGCCCGCTCGCTGCCACCGTGCTGTGCTCCCTGCTGACAGCCGGCGCCGCCGTGGCGGATGTCTACAAGTACCGCGATGCCCAGGGCGTGGTGCACCTGACCAACGTGCCAAAGCAGTCGGCCGGGGAGCCCTACGCCCTGTGGCGCAAGAGCGAGGCGACCAAGCCCAAGGGATGGCAGGACGGCTACCGCGTCATGCCGCGGCTGGTGCACGATCGTTACGTCGAACCGGTCAATCGGTTTGCCGGACTGTACGGTGTCGACCCGACGCTGATCCGCGCCGTCATCCATGCCGAGAGCGCCTTTCGACCCGAGGTGGTTTCCCCCAAGGGGGCCGGCGGGCTGATGCAGCTGATGCCGGCAACCGCGGCGCGCTTCGACGTGGTCGACCGCTTCGACCCCGAGGACAACATCGCCGGCGGCGTGGCCTATCTCGCGCTGCTGCTCGAGATGTTCCAGGGAGATCGCGAACTGGCGGTGGCGGCCTACAACGCCGGCGAGGGGGCGGTGAAGCGTTACGGCGGGATTCCGCCCTACGATGAGACGCGCACCTACGTCAAACGGGTCATGCAGCTACAGGCGGCCTACGCCGGCGCCGGATAAGACCATGTCATCCGACGAGCGACCCACCCGTCCCGAGCCGCCCGACCTGGCCGAAGAGGAGAGGCGGCTGGCGGCGTTTCTGGCAGGCCAGTCGGCCCTGGTGCTGGCCGTCGTGCCCGACGAGGACAGCCTGCCGGAGATCGGCAGCCTGCCGTTCGTCCAGCATGACGACGCCTTTTGGGTGCTCGCCAGCAAACTGGCCGCCCATACCCGTCCGCTGCTGGAACGCGGCGTCGCCCGCGTTGCCCTGGTGGCCGACCAGTCGGCCACCCGCAATCCCTTCGCCCGCGAACGCGCCCACTGGGCGGCGCGGGTCGAGGCTGTCGACCGCAAGGACGAGCGCTTTGCGGTCATCACCGCCGCCCTGAAAAAGCGCCACGGGAAGACAGTGGAACTGCTGTGCGGGCTGGGCGATTTCCACCTGCTGGGTCTTCGCCCCGGGACGGGGCGCTACGTCAACGGTTTTGGCAGCGCGTTCGAGTTGGACGGGCTCACGGTTTGCCAGCAGCGGCGGCGTTAGCGCAGCAACTCGATCGCCTCGTCGATGACGTTCGGGTCGTCCGCGCGCCGGGGTGATTGCTCGCTCAGGTGACGGCGGTAGGCACGCGCGCCGGGGCGGCCCTGGAACAGGGTCAGTATCGGCTTGATCAGGGTGGGCAGACGGGTGCCGCGGGCGATCTCGGCTGCCGCGTAGTCTCGATACGCCAGCAGCGCAGCCAGCCGGTCGGCGGTTTTCCCGTCGTCGAACAGGGCCGCATCGATGTCGGCCAGCAGGCCGACGTTCTGATAGGCCGCTCGGCCGACCATCACGCCATCGACCTCGGCGAGCGCGGCGCGCATCGCCTCGATCTCCGTCAGCCCGCCGTTGAGCACCACGGTCAGGTCCGGACGTTCCCGCTTTAATCGCGTGGCGAACTCCGGTCGAAGGGGTGGCACGTCGCGATTCTGCTTGGGTGAAAGCCCCTTCAGCCAGGCCTTGCGGCTGTGGACGATGAATACCTCGGCACCACCCTGGTCGGCGACGATGTCGACGAATTCACGGAATTCATCATAGGTTTCCTGGTGATCGATGCCGATGCGGCTCTTGACCGTCACCGGCACGTCGACCGCCTCGCGCATGGCGGTAACGCACTCGGCTACCAGTGCCGGCTGCGCCATCAGGCAGGCACCGAACGCCCCGTTCTGTACCCGGTCGCTGGGGCAACCCACGTTGAGATTGATCTCGTCATAGCCCCAGTCGGCACCGATCCGCGCCGCCTCGGCCAGGGCCTGGGGATCGGAACCACCCAGTTGCAGGGCGACCGGGTGCTCGCTTTCATCGAAACGCAGGTGCCGTTCGACATCCCCGTGCAGCAGCGCGCCGGTGGTCACCATCTCCGTGTACAGCCGTGCGTGCCGGCTCAGCTGGCGGGCGAGAAGCCGGTAATGCCGATCCGTCCAGTCCAGCATCGGGGCAATGCAGAAGCGCCAGGGGCTGGGCGACGGCGTCGGGGCAGGGGCGGTTGATGGGCTCGGATCGGTCATGACGGCGGTTCGCTCTCTCAGGGAGCGGCATTGTAGCGGGGGTAATGCCGAACGTCAGGGCAGTAAGGCCTTGATGATGGCGCTCAACCCGGCGATCGCCGCGATGCCGAGAATGATCGGACGCAGCGCACCGAACGGGATGCGGTTGACCAGGTGCCCCGAGGCCAGGAAGCCGGCCAGTGTGCCGGGCAGGAGGGTGGCGAACAGCCACCACTCTCGGGTACCGATGAAACCACTGAAGAACAGGGCCACGGCACTCGCCAGGCTCGCGAACAGGAAGAAGGCGGAGAGATTGGCCCGCACCAACGGCCCCTGCTCGTTCTGGTAGATCAGGGCGATTGGCGGCCCACCCACGGCGGTGATGGTGCCCATGTAGCCCGAGGCGGCCCCGGCGATCACGCTGTTGCGCGGATTGAGGGCCGGATGGATGCCGACCACGCTCAAGACAACGGCGAGCAGGATGAGGATGCCGAAGGCGAGTTCGAAGCCCCGCGCGGTGAGCAGCGCCAGGGTCACGACGGCGAGCAGTGTGCCGACGATGTCGCCACCAATGGCGAATCGCACCGGGCGGAAACTCAGACTCGAGCGGCTGCGCCACAGGATCAGGACGGTCAGCAGCACGGCGTTGAGGATCAACGGGCCGGGCAGGAACAGCGGGCTGATCAGAAACAGCAACGGCGCCGATAGGGTGCCGATGCCGTAGCCGGCCAGCCCCTGCAGAAAGGCGCCGGCGAAGATGGCGAGGTTGGCCAGCAGCAATTGAAGAAGGGTGATGTCGTCCACGGGGCCTCGCGAGGGGCTGGCAACGAAAAATCCCCGGCGGGGCCGGGGATGACGGAACCGTTGGGCCATCGCTCACGCGATGGGGCCAATGGCCGATTGGATCAGGCGTAGGTGTTGATTTGACCGCCGACCGGACCATCGCTGGCCGCGGTGCTGGTCTGGCCACCACTCTGGCCGATCGACTCGATCAGCGGCGCCATTGCCTGCTCCTGCGTGTCCATCGCCTGTTTCTGTACGCGCACACCCACTTCCTGTGCCAGTTGTGCGTTCGCCATGGCAGTTTGCATGCTGCCGGCGGCGGATACCGAGTCGGCCATGATGCCTCCTCCGTCGAAACGTGAGTTTATGGGCATATCACTAGCCGTGAATATGCTCGACGCACGATCAGTGTACGCTGCTCCGCCTTTGAATTCACCTTCGCCAAAACGGCTTTCTGGCGCCCTTTGCATAAGGGTTCGCTAATTTGCGTGGGCAGGCTAAAGGTTTGCCTGCTTCGGCCGAAAAATCGATCGAAAGAAATTATCGCAAGTCATCGGTCTCAAGGAGTCGTAATGAACCGGCTGAACAACACCACCAAGATCCTTCTGGCGTTTGCCGTGTCCGCCGTGCTGTTTATCGGCGCACTCGGCTACGCGCTGATCCAGATGGACTCCGTCTCGGCGGAATACAAGCGCGTACAACTGGAGGACAACGCCCGTGTCGAGGCGTTGCAGGACATCATGAGCAACGGCCTGCTGGGTGGTGTGGCGACCCGAAACAAGGTCTTCCGTCCCAATCTCGAGGCGGCGATCAAGGTCGCCGGCAAGACCGACGAAGTGGTGCGTGCCGCCTTGGTCGAGGCCCGTTCGCTCACCTCGGCGGACAACGCCGAGGCCCAGGGCCTGCTCGATGACATCGAGACCCGCTGGGAACGCGTCATGGCGGCCCGCTTGGCGGTCTTCGACCAGGTCGATGCCGGCAATATCGAGCGCGCCCAGCAGATCCTGGTGCAGGACGAGCATCCGGACTGGCAGCAGATCCGCAAGAACATCCAGTCGCTGATCGCCACGGCCAAGGAGCGCGAGGATGCACGTACAGAGGCGGCCGAGGACCACATGCTCGAGGCGCGCGCGGCCACCTTGTTCATCGGTGCCGTGGCACTGGGCGTGGGTATCTTCCTGCTGGTGCTGGTAATGGCGACCTTTACCCGCCGCATCCATCGCGTGATTCGCGCCATGGAGGACATTGCCGAAGGCGAGGGTGACCTGACCCGCCGACTGCCGGTGACCGGCAACGACGAGTTCGCCAAGCTCTCCCGCGCCTTCAACCGCTTCGTCGAGCGCATCCACAACCTCGTCCACGAGATTACCGATTCGACTGGCCAGCTCGCCGCCTCGGCCGAGGAAATGTCGATGATCACGCGCCAGTCGCGCGAGAGCACCCACGAGCAGAACGAGCAGACTCAGATGGTGGCCTCGGCGATCGAGGAGCTGACCGCTACCACCCGCGAGATCGCCGAGAACACCAACCAGACCGCGAGTGCCTCCAACGAGACCGAGGAGGTCACGCACAACGGTCAGCAGGCCCTCAAGCGCTCGATGGATACCGTGCATGAGCTGATGGGCTCGATGCGCAACACCGCCGAGTCGATCGGCGAGCTCGAGTCGCAGACCAAGGACATCGGCAAGGTGCTCGACGTGATCCAGGGCGTGGCCGAGCAGACCAACCTGCTGGCCCTGAACGCGGCTATCGAGGCGGCCCGAGCCGGCGAACAGGGCCGGGGCTTTGCGGTGGTGGCCGAAGAGGTGCGCAACCTCGCCAGCCGCACGCAACAGTCCACCGAGGAGATCAAGGGCATCATCGACGGCCTGCGCGAGCGGGCGCATCGGACGGTCGAGGCAATGGAAGTCAGCCAGTCACAGGGCGAGGCGACGCTGGAGGCGGTCAACGAGACCGACGAGTCGCTGGATGCGGTGGTGCGCCACGTCAATCACATCAACGAGATGACCATGCAGATTGCCACCGCCGCCGAGGAGCAGTCGGCCACGGTCGAAGAGGTCAATCGCAACCTCGAGCGCATCCGCGCCAAGAGCGAGGAGCTCGACGATGCCTCGCAGCAGGTATCCACCGCGGGTGGTGACCTCACGCGGTTGTCGGCCAACCTCGACGGGCTGGTCAATCGCTTCAAGACCTGAGGCGATATCGACGTCATGAACGTACGAAGGCCGGCAATTCAAATATGCCGGCCTTTTTCGTTGCTGTTGTGATGAGGGCGCTGGTTACCGCGGTGCGGGGTCTTCCCGTCAGAGGGGGCTGCGGCCCAGACGTCGCACGAATGGCAGGCGTCGCCAGAGGCTGGGGCGGGTATCGGTCAGATCCCGACAGGTCTCGCACTGGCCGGCGCGCGGGCGCCGAGCGGTGAGCGGTTCGACCCGCATTGGTGATGGTCCGCAACCCGGCTCCCAGGCCGAGAGCGGTTCCTCGTGGATCATCACGTCGGCACCGGGGAAGGTGCGTAGCAGCTTGGCCTCGATCTCGTCACCGATCTGGTGCGCGCGGTTGAGATCGATGTGATTGTCGAGATACAGGTACAGCTGGATGATCATCGTCTGCCCGGCCAGGCGGGTGCGGATCTGGTTGACGGCATGCACCGACGGGTGAGCCGTGGCGATCTGCGCGATGCGCATCTCGGTGCCGTCGAGCACCTCCCGGTCCATCAGGTGATCGAGTGCCTCCCGGCCGACCTTCCACGCGCTGTAGAGCACGAAGATGCCCACCAGGGCACCGAAGATCGGATCGATCCAGTTCAGGCCATAGCCGGCGAGGATCAGCACGGCGATGGTCGAGGCATTGACCAGAAAGTCCATGCTGTAGTGCGAGGCGTCGGCCTTGATCGCCGGCGAGCGCGTTTTGACGATCACGTAGCGTTGGAAGGTGATCAGGGCGAGCGTTGCCACCATCGAGAAGATCATCACCGCCACGCCCCACTCGACCGCGTCGATCTCTTGAGGACGAATCAGGCGCTGCAGGGCCTCGATCAGCAGAAACACGCCGGAGCCGGCGATGAAGGTTGCCTGGGCCAGGGCGGCCAGTGGCTCGGCCTTGCCGTGCCCGTAGCGATGGTCCTCGTCGGGCGGCTGCAGCGCGATGCGCACCGCTACCAGCGTGACCAGCGAGGCGAGCAGGTCCATGGTCGAATCAATCAGCGAGGCGAGCATGCTCACCGAGTTGGTGGTGATGCTCGCCGCGAGCTTGAGCGCGATCAGCGTCAGGGCAAGCGTCACCGAAGCGGTGGTGACCATGCGCAGCAGCTTGGCGTGTGGATTGTGCATCGGGTGATCGTCGCCTTGTCGGGGTCGCGGTCAAGCCTCGCTACCGGCGGGTTGCCCCGTCGGCGGGAAAGTTAGTCAAGACTAATACCGAACTGAATTGGTACCATTTTAATGCAGCCCGGCGACGACCGCCAGTCCTTCCATTCAGGGCGTCAATGCGAGCTTGCCGGCTGTGTCTGCAAATTGCGGCGAAACCGCCTCCCGATGCGCCGTGCTTGGGCGCTCCGGCCGGCTCGTCTACCATCGTGACACTGCCTCACTCGCCGGGCGGCCCCCGGCGGTGGCCCCAAAATGAAAGGCCCCAACGGTTATGGCCAACGACTCCCAGGCTGATCGCTCCATGGCTGATCCATCCAAGGCCGATTCATCGACGGCCCACGAGAAATCGACCACCCCGTCTCTCGCGGGCTGCCCGGTTACACGCATCGGCATTACCGGCCTGTCCGGTGCCGGCAAGTCGACCCTGATCACGGCCATCATCAATCACCTGGAGAATGCCCGGCGCGGTGCGCTGTCGGAGCAGTCCGGCCTGGCAGCGATTCGCCACGGTCGCTGGCACCGCGAGATCGAGCGCGCCTTCGATTACGACCACGCCCTGACCGCATTGACCGGTCAGCCACCGAGCTGGCCCGAATCCACCCGCGACTGGTCGATTGCCCGCCTGACATTGGATTACGATCGGCGTTGGTATTCGCTGCGGCCACGGCGACGCTGCCTGGAGTTGTTCGACTACCCGGGCGAATGGCTGCTGGATCTCTCCCTACTCGATTGGTCGTTCGCCGAGTACAGCGCCCACTGGCACGACTGGCTGGCACGTAGCCCGCGCCGGGAGATCGCGCCCGGGCTGCTCGAGGAATTGCAGGCAATCGATCCCGCCGCGCCGCTCGATCCCGAGCGATTGGAGGCGTTGGCCCGTCGCTGGTCGATGATGCTGGCCGATAGCCGCCTGCCGCCGCATCGCCTGTCGCGCAACCTGCCGGGTCGCTGGCTGATGCCGGGCGAGGGCTTCGATCCGGATGCCATGCCATTCCTGCCCCTGCCTGGCGTCGGGGCCGATGCGTCGGTGGACTACCCCGAGGGCTCCTGGGGCGAGGTCTGCCAGCGTCACTTCACCTACTACCGCGACCGGATCGCGCGGCCGTTCTTCGAATCCCATTTCGGTCGACTGGATGCGCAGGTGATCCTGGTCGACCTGCTCGGGGCGCTGCGCAGCGGTCGGTCGGCACTGTCGGACATGCGCGCGGCGCTCGAGTCGATCCTCGAGCCGTTTCGCTACCGCGACGGTCACTGGCTGGGCAACCTGTTTGCCCGCCGTATCCGCCGGGTGGCGATCGTCGCCACACAGATCGATCACCTGCTGCCCGCCGACCAGGCGCGCCTGACCCGGCTGCTCGACAGCTACCTGTTCGAGTTGACCCAGCGGCTGGCCGGCAAGGACATCGAGCTGCGCCTGTTCGCCGTGTCGGCGGTCACCGCCGCGCAGCCGCGCGAGGATGCGCGCGGTCGCCCCATGCTGGTCGGTACCGAGAAGAGCTCGCGGCAGAAGATCGCCTTCACCCCGCCGGCCATCCCCGAGCAGATGCCGCATGATCTGGACTTGGCCATCGACGACCTGCCCACGCTGGCGCCGCCGTCCGGTCTGGATCGGGCCCGGTCGTTCCCCGGCCGGCGAGTCGATGCCCTGCTCGATTTCCTGATCGGCGAGTCCTGAGCGCCGATCAATGAACCCACGTATTCACACAGACAGTCTCCGGAGCTTTCAATGAGCGATGAGCAACCACCCCGAGGTGGTCACCTGGCCACTCGTATCCACGCCCAGGGGAATTCGGTGCCGGATATCGATACCGAGGCCCTCTATGACGAGGAGTCGGCCGAGGAGATGGCCGACCTGCTCGAACCCCGACGGGGTTTTCCCTGGGTAGCGACCCTGTTGGGTGTGGTGGCGGTCACCTGGGTCACCATCAACTGGTTGCAGGCAATCTGGTGGGCGCACGCCGCTCATCCGGCGCTGGGCTGGGTGATCTTCGCCATCGGGGTGGTCGTGGGCGGGGTTGTTCTGGCGCTGGTCTGGCGGGCCTGGCGCCAGCGCCACCAGATCGATGCCATCACCCGATTGAATCGTCGACTGGCGCAGGCCGAACGCGAGGGCGAGATGGGCGAGTCGGTGGTCGAACTGCGTGAAGCGGCCGAGCACCTGCTCGCCGACAACCCGCTACGACGGACCTTCGAGGGGGCCCTGCTCGGTATCGATGCCGGCAGCCACGCCACCGAACTGGTGGTGGCGCTCGAGCGCGCTTACGCCGACCAGGATGCCCGTGCACGAGCCCTGATCCATCGCGAAGTGGTGCGTACTGGCCTGTTCATTGCTGCCAGTCCCTATCCCGCGCTCGACTTGTTGTTGGTGGCTTGGCGCAATGCGCGAATGGTCAATGCCATCGCCCGCATCTACGGGCTGACGCTCTCGTTCCCGGCCCGCTTGCGCCTCTATCGCATGATCCTGCAGAACATGGCTTTTGCCTCGGCCACCGAGACCGTGCTCGATTCGGCCAGTGAAGGTTGGGCCTCCAACCTGATGGTCAACCTTGGCGCCAGGGCCGGGCAGGGCGTAGCTGTGGCGCTGTATTCGCTGCGCATCGGTCGGCAGGCCATGCGTGCGTCCCGCATCGCCCCGGAGCACAAGCCGCTGGTCGACCGCAACCTGGCGAAACTGATCCTCGGCGCAATCCGCGAGCGCTCGTCGTCGGCACGATAGCCGGCAATCATCGGAGGGCAGGGGATGGAACAGCGATTGAGCGTGATCACCCTGGGCGTGTCCGATCTGACCCGCTCACGGGCCTTCTACGAACAAGGGCTTGGCTGGACGGTCGGTAGTGCCGCAGAGCAGGCCGTGTTCTTCCAGCTCAACGGCCTCATCCTGGCGCTCTACCCGCGCGAGGCGCTGGCGATGGATGCTGATGTGGCGGCCGAGGGCCACGGTTTTGCCGGGATTGCCCTGGCGCACAACGTGCGTCGGCGGGAGGAGGTCGACACGGTGCTGGCCATGGCCGAGCGGGCCGGCGGGCGGATCGCCAAGCCGGCGCAGGCGACTTTCTGGGGCGGCTATTCGGGCTACTTCGCTGACCCGGACGGGCACCTCTGGGAGGTGGCCCACAACCCGTTCTGGGGGCTGGATGCGGCGGGCAACGTGTCGCTGGCACGGGGACGGGGACGGGACGAGTAATGGCGGCGGAGAACGGGTGGTGGCTGCTGATCGGCGGGACCGTGCTGGTACTCGTCGCCTTGCTGCTCTCGGGCATCGATCCCCATGATCGAGTCACCTGGGTGCTCGAAGTCGCCCCGGCGGTGATCGCGCTGCCGATCCTGTGGTTCACGCGCAGGCACTTCCCGCTCACCCCCTTGCTCTACACGCTCGTCTTCCTGCACGCCCTGGTGCTGATCTACGGCGGCGCCTACACCTACGCCCGCGTGCCACTGGGCTTCGAGATCCAGGCCTGGTTCGACCTGTCCCGCAATCCCTACGACAAGATCGGGCATTTCTTCCAGGGACTGGTGCCGGCGCTGCTGGCCCGCGAGATCCTTATCCGAGGCCGCTTTGCCACGGGTTCGTGGATGGTCGGTTTTCTCGCGATCTGCGTTGCGATGACGGTGAGTGCCGTCTACGAGCTGATCGAGTGGGGCGCCGCCATGGTCGCCGGTGGCGGGGCGGTCGAGTTTCTCGGCACACAGGGCGATCCCTGGGATGCCCAGTCGGACATGGCGTTCGCGCTGCTCGGGGCATTGGTGGCGCTCACCACCTTCGCCCGGTGGCATGACCGGCAGATCGGGCGGCTTGCCGGTCGCGGTGGCCGAGACCCGCTCGCTACTTGAGCTGGCGGGCGATGTCCATGGCCGCGTAGGTGAGCACGCCGTCGGCGCCGGCACGCTTGAAGCTGGTCATGGTCTCCATGATGCACTTGTCCCAGTCGAGCCAGCCGCGCTCGGCGGCGGCCTTGAGCATCGCGTACTCGCCGGAGACATGGTAGGCGAAGGTCGGGACCTCGAGTGTTTCCTTTACCCGGTAGATGACATCCAGATACGGCATGCCCGGCTTGACCATCACCATGTCGGCACCCTCGGCCAGATCGGCGGCGACCTCGTGGAGGGCCTCGTTGCCGTTGGCCGGGTCCATCTGGTAGGTGGTCTTGTCGGCCTTGCCCAGGTTGGCCGCCGAGCCGACCGCGTCACGGAACGGGCCGTAGAAGCTGGAGGCGTACTTGGCGCTGTAGGCCATGATGCGGGTGTGGATGTGCCCGGTCGCTTCGAGGTTCTTGCGGATCGCGCCGATGCGCCCGTCCATCATGTCCGAAGGGGCGACGATGTCCGCACCGGCCGCCGCGTGGGACTCGGCCTGGCGAATCAGCACCTCGACGGTCTCGTCGTTCAGCACGTAGCCGGAGGCATCGATGATGCCGTCCTGGCCGTGGGTGGTGTACGGATCGAGGGCGACGTCGGTCATGATGCCCAGTTCCGGGAAACGCTCCTTGAGTGTCCGCACGGTGCGCTGGACCAGTCCGTCCGGGTCGTAGGCCGCCTCGGCGTGCTCGGACTTGGCTTGCGGCGGGGTGACCGGGAAAAGGGCCAGCACCGGGATGCCCAGTTCCAGTGCCTGCTCGGCCAGCCGCGAGAGGTTCTCGATACCAAGTCGCTCGACGCCCGGCATCGACTCCACCGGTTCGCGCCCGTTCGGGTCCTCGAGCACGAACACCGGCAGGATCAGGTCGTTGCTCGAGACCGTGTGCTCCTGCATCAGGCGACGGCTGAAGGCATCGCGGCGCATGCGGCGTGGGCGATGGGCGGGGAAGGCGCGCGAGAACGTCATGGACGGCTCCGGTTGGCGTTGCTGAATGAAGGCCCGTTAGGATAGCAAAAGGGTCTCGTCGCTCGTGGCGAGGCCTGCGACAAGCAGGAGGGAGGCATGTACGAGTTCACGTTTCTGACGCCGGATCGCGGCGCGGGGTTCGTCAAGCGTCTCGAGGCCGAGGGACTGTCGGTTCGCATGGCGCGCGACCCGATGGCCGAGGAGGCCACGACCATCTCGATTCCCGATGACATCAGCGATGAGCTGGTCGATCGGATCGAGGGCTGGTACGAGGAGGAAACGCAGGCGGCCGAGGCCGAGTTGTTCCGTGACGGCCGGGCAGAGGCGGCCATCTCCGCAGGGGTATGGGTGACGCTGGCGGACGGCCGGTCGAGCTTCGCCCCGATCGAGCCCTCGATCATGAGCCGGATGCTGTCGGTTCTGAGCCCGGATGAAGTGGGCGAGTTCGTCGACCGGGTGGCCAAAGCGGTCGAGCATCCCGACGATACCCCGGCCTGCGCGCGCCGCGAGGACTGAAAGCCCACGAACAAATCGCAAGGCGTTGTTTTCCCGGCAACGTGGTGCGAATGATGGCCTACCCTTTAATCGAGGGACATCCGGACCTTCCCTCGTCGATGTGGCTAGGGCTCGATGTCGCCAGCCGGCACATCGACTGCGTGGTCCGGCACGACGAGAGGTGGCCGTCATGAAACGCACGATCCTCCCCGCCTGGCATCTCGCGGTGCCGGCACTCCTGATGTGGTTGGCCCTCGCTCTTGCGGCGCTGGGTTCATCCGCCGTCTGGGCGCAGGCGAAGGTCATCACGCCCGACTACGAGCCGCCACGAGTGGTCTACGACTTCTACCTGGACGATCCCGGCAAGATCAACGCCGCCCTGTATTGGGTGCGCTCCCTGATCAATCCGCTGCAGGCCAGTCCGTACAACATGGACCCCATGCTGGACATGGATATCGTGGTCGTTATCCACGGCACCGAGATCGTCACCGTGGCGAAGAAGAACGAGGCGAAGTACGAGGACGCGGTCGCCCGCATGCGCTATTACGCTAACCTCGGGGTGGATTTCCACGTCTGCGGTCTGGCCGCCGAGGACTACGACTACGACCGTGAGGACTTCCAGGATTTCATTACCCTGGTGCCGTCGGCCTTCACCGATCTGGTCCATTACCAGCAGCAGGGCTACGCGGTGATCAAGCCCGAGGTGTTCCTGCGCACCCAATCGATCGAGTCGATGCGTTAGTCCTTCGGCCTGTTGGCCGACCGGACCGCCGGGCTTTTGCCGTATCCTTGGGAAGCCAGCCATGTTTCCCGAGGACAGCCATTTGGACCCGCACCAGATCCAGTCGATCGACGAACTCGAGTCCCTGTTCGACACGCCCGGCGAGGCGGCGATCAAGAAGGAGGTCGACCGCCTCGTGCCGGTCTACCGCCGGCTGATCGAGGCCTCGCCGTTCTACGTGATGGCGACCGAGGGGCCGGGCGGCCTGGATTGCTCGCCGCGCGGTGATCCCGCGGGTTTCGTGCAGGTGCTCGATGATCGGCACATTGCGCTGCCCGAGCGCCGGGGCAACAACCGCATCGACAGCCTGCGCAACCTGATCGAGGACCCGCGCGTCGGGTTGCTTTTCCTCGTGCCCGGCAAGAACGAGACGCTGCGGGTCAACGGCCGGGCCCGGATAACCACCGATCGGTCGCTGATGGAGCGGACCGCCATGAAGGGCAAGCCGCCGCAGTGTGTGATCGTGGTCGAGATCGAGACGGTGTATTTCCAGTGCGCCCGGGCGTTGCTGCGTGCCAGTCTGTGGGATCCGGACAGCCGGCAACTCGCCGAACAGACGCCGACGGCCGGCGAGATGCTTGCCGGTGTGCCCGAGTCGAGCATCGATGGCGCGGCTTACGACGACGGGCTCGACGAACGCCAGGCCCGCACGCTCTACTGAACAACTCGCCATGTGCCGGGTCTGATCGGTCGCCTCGTGTCGCGGCAATGGACAAGGGCCTTGTCCGTCAACCTGTTAGAATCGCGCGCCAAACACGCACCCCAGAATTATTCGGAGCTCATCCATGACCCAGGCCTCCACCACCGGCGCGACTCGCCGAAAGGCCCCCGAGCTGCTTTCCCCGGCCGGGACGATCAAGTCGATGCGCTATGCCTTCGCCTACGGCGCGGATGCCGTCTACGCGGGTCTGCCGCGCTACAGCCTGCGCACCCGTAACAACGACTTCCTCGAGGACAACCTGCGCATCGGCATCGAGGAGGCGCACGCCGCCGGCAAGCAGTTCTTCGTCACGGTCAACCTCTCGCCGCACAACAGCAAGTTGAAGACCTTCATTCGCGACATGGAACCGATCGTCGCGATGAAGCCGGATGCCTTCATCATGGCCGATCCCGGCCTGATTATGATGGTGCGCGAGGCCTTCCCCGAGATGCCCGTTCACCTGTCGGTGCAGGCCAACACGGTCAACTGGGCGACGGTGAAGTTCTGGGAGTCGGTGGGCGTGAGCCGCGTGATCCTGTCGCGCGAACTGTCGCTCGACGAGATCCGTGAGATCCGGGAGAAGTGCCCGAACATGGAGCTCGAGGTATTCGTCCACGGCGCCCTGTGCATTGCGTATTCCGGGCGTTGTCTGCTGTCGGGCTACTTCAACCATCGCGACCCCAACCAGGGCACCTGCACCAACGCCTGCCGCTGGGAATACACGCCGCAGAATGCCTCCGAGGACATCTCGGGCGTGGTGCGCCCGGAGCCGGCCGCCGAGAAGGACGAGCAGCCCCAGGAGCAGCCCATATCGCTGGATGCGCTCAATGCCGCCAACCCGATGACGGATGGCGCCATGGGCGACCAGGAACGTCACCCGCTGGCCGACCAGGTCTATCTGCTCGAGGAGAAGAGCCGCCCCGGCGAGCAGATGCCGATCGAGGAGGACGAGCACGGCACCTACATTCTCAACTCGCGCGACCTGCGCGCCGTCGAGCACGTCCAGGCGCTGGTCGACATCGGCGTGGATTGTCTCAAGATCGAGGGCCGCACCAAGTCGCACTACTACGTCGCCCGCACCGCGCAGGTCTACCGCCAGGCGATCGACGATGCCATGGCCGGTCGACCGTTCAACGAGGAGCTGATTGCCGATCTCGACAACCTTGCCAATCGCGGCTACACCGACGGTTTCTACAAGCGGCACCACACGCAGGAATACCAGAACTACATCGAGGGCGTCTCCAAGAGCCGTCAGCAGCAGTTCGTCGGCGAGATCAACGAAGTCGATGGCGACTGGGCGCAGGTGGAGATCAAGAACAAGATCAAGCTGGGCGACGAGATCACCTTCCTGCTGCCGGACGGCAACCGGGTCGACCAGCTCGCCGAGATGCAGACGCTGGAGGGCCAGCCGCTCGACGAGGCACCGGGCAGTGGCTGGCAGGTACGCCTGCGCCTGCCGGAGGGCGCGCAGGGCTTCGGCGATCGGCTGCGCTACGGGCTGATCGCCCGCAACCTGGCCGACTGACGGCGTGCGGCTCGGCGGTTACCTGCGTCGCGAGGCGCTCATCTCCATCGGCGCGGTGACCACCGTGCTGATGCTGATCATGGCCACCAACCTGCTGGCCCGCGCGCTGTCGCTGGCCGCCGACGGCACGTTGCCGGCCGCGCTGGTACCGAACCTGCTGGGTTTCAACCTGGTCAAGATGCTGATGTACGTCATTCCGGTGGCCACGTTCATCGGCCTGATGTTCGCGTTGGGGCGGCTCAATCGCGACAGCGAACAGACCATCATGCGCTCAAGTGGCTTCGGCCTGTGGCGGATCACGGGGGCGTTGCTGCCCGTCGGCATTCCGCTGGCGCTGCTGACCGGCTGGATCGCGTTGTTCGGCTGGCCGATGGCCGAGCAGGCGCGTGATCGCATGGTCGAGGGCGCACAAACGGACTATATCGGTCAGCAGGTGCCGGTCGGACGGTTCATCGAGGCCAACGAGGGTCGGCTGGTCGCTTACGTGGGTGCGTCCGAGAACGGTGGCTACCAGCGCATCTTCCTCTTTGACCGGGCCGAGGATGGCTCGATCGCGGTCGAGAGCGCGCCGAGGGGGGTGATGGTCGAGGAGGACGGTCAGCGCTATGTCGCCCTTGAGGACGGGAGGCGCATCGGCGGGACCGTCGGCATGGCCGACTGGAACCGCCTCGACTACGATCGCCACCTGATGCGCCTGCCGGGGCAACCCGAAATGGAGGGCGGCGAGGTGAGCGTGCGCTCGTCCGGCTCGTTATGGGCCTCCGGCAACCCGAACGATCATGCCGAACTGTTCGAACGCCTCTCGCAGGGCATCATCGCTCTGGTGCTGGTGCTGATCGCAGTCCCGCTGGCGCAGGCGCCGCCGCGCAGCGGGCGTTACGGACGCCTGTTCTGGGCATTCCTGCTTTACGCCCTGTATTTCAACGTCGTGCCGCTGGTCTCCGATGGCATCGAGGCCAACCATTACGGGTTGGCCGGGGCCGTTGCCTTGGCGCACGGTGGGTTCCTGTTGCTGTGGGGCGCGCTGTTCTGGTCGGCGCGTGGTGGCTGGGGACGATTGCGCAGCTTGTGGAAGGGACGCCGTGAATACGCTTGATCGCTACCTGATTCGCAGTGTCGTCCTCGGCGGACTTGGGGCCTCGGCGGCCTTCGGCGTGCTGATCCTCGTCTTCGGCATGATCGACGAGTTCAGCAAGATCGGCCCGGGCTACACCACCTTCCAGGCGTTGCGGTTCGTGGTGATGAGCACGCCGGGATATCTCTACGAGCTCTTTCCGGTGACGGTGCTGGTCGGCGGGCTGCTGAGCCTCGGCGCGTTGGCGGCCCACTCCGAGTTGACGGTCATGCGTGCGACCGGCATGTCGCTGCTGCGCCTGGCCCGCCCGGTGCTGGTCGCGGGGATCATCCTCGCCGCCCTGGGCACGGTGATGGGCGAGACGATCGGCGCCTGGGGTCAGGCGGCGGCCAACGAAATGCGTGCGTCTGCCACGGAAAAGCAGGTGAGCACCGATCTTGCCAGCGGGTTCTGGTTGCGTGAGGGCGATCGGATCGTGAACGTCGAACGGGCGCTGGTCGACGGCCAATTGCTGGGCCTGCGGGTGTTCGAGCTGGGGGCGGACAGTCGACCGCAACGGGTGCTCGAGGCCACGCGGGCGGCAAGCCTGGGCGGCGATCGCTGGCGCCTCGATAACGTGGTGGATACGCAGCTGTCGATCGAGGAACCGGCCGAACCGGTGAGCGTCCAGCAACGTGGCGAGGACGAGATGCGCCTGTTCGACCGCGAGGTGCTCGAGATCGCCGCGCTCAACCCGCGCTACATGAACGTCGCGCAACTGTCCGATTACGTCGGTTACCTCGAGCGCAACCAGCTGGATGCCTCGGTGTACGCCACGGCGATGTGGTCACGCGTGGTCCAGCCAATCTCGGTGCTGGCGATGCTGCTGGTCACGCTGCCGTTCGTGTTCGTCGCCCAGCGGGGCGGCTCGGCGGGGCGCTGGCTGTTCATTGCCATCCTGCTGGGCGTGGCCTATATGACGCTCACCCAGATCGTCTCGGCACTGGCACCGGCCTACGATATTTCACCGATTCTCAGTACGATTCTGCCGCCGGCCCTGTTCTCGATCGCCGGGGTGGTGGCATTGTATCGAGCGACCCCTCGCGTCCGCCGGGCGACCGGCTGACCGGCGGGACCCCGCCGAGACGTCCACGCGGCGCGGTCGGATACCGGGGCACGACGACTTCAACAAGGGACTCGCATGTTCGAAGACCAGAGCAGCAACGAATTCGAGCGCCAGTCGATCGGCGCCTTCACGGAGAAGGCGTACCTCAACTACGCCATGTACGTCATCCTCGACCGGGCCCTGCCGCATGTTGCCGACGGCTTGAAGCCCGTCCAGCGGCGCATCGTCTACGCGATGAGCGAGCTGGGACTCTCGGCATTGGCCAAGCACAAGAAGTCCGCGCGCACCGTGGGCGACGTGCTCGGCAAGTACCACCCGCACGGGGATTCGGCCTGCTACGAGGCCATGGTGCTGATGGCCCAGCCGTTCTCGTATCGCTATCCGCTGATCGACGGGCAGGGTAATTTCGGCTCGCCGGATGATCCGAAGTCGTTCGCGGCGATGCGCTACACCGAGTCGCGCCTGACCCGCTATGCCCAGACACTCCTGGCCGAGGCCGACCAGGGCACGGTCGACTGGGTCGACAATTTCGATGGGACGCTCACCGAACCGTCGCTGTTGCCCGCGCGCCTGCCCAACGTGCTGCTGAACGGCTCGACCGGCATCGCCGTCGGGCTGTCCACCGACATCCCGCCGCATAATCTCAGGGAAGTGGTCAATGCCTGTGTGGCGCTGATCGAGAACCCCGAGGCCGATGTCAGGGCCCTGTGCAAGCACGTGAAGGGACCGGACTTTCCCACCGAGGGCGAGATCATCACACCGCCCGAGGACATCCGCCGGATGTACGAGACGGGCACCGGCAACGTGCGCCAGCGTGCTCGCTACGAGATGGAATCCGGGCAGATCGTGGTCACCGCGCTGCCGTTCCAGGTGTCGGGTAGCAAGATCCTCGAGCAGATCGCCGGGCAGATGCACGCCAAGAAGTTGCCGCTGGTGACCGACCTGCGCGACGAGTCGGATCACGAGTCGCCCACGCGGTTGGTGATCGTGCCGCGCAGCCGTCAGGTCGATGTCGAGGCATTGATGGCGCACCTATTCGCCACCACCGACCTGGAGAAGAGCTACCGGATCAACATGAATGTGATCACGGCCGACGGTCGGCCGCGGGTGCTCAATCTCCGCGAGATGCTGACCGAGTGGCTGGCCTTCCGTCAGACGACGCTGCGTCGCCGGCTCGAGTGGCGGCTGGCCAAGATCGAGCGCCGCCTGGAGATCCTCGCCGGTCTGTTGATCGCGTTCCTCAACATCGACGAGGTGATCGCGATCATCCGCGAGGCCGAGGATCCCAAGGCCGAGCTGATCGCCCGCTTCGAGCTCACCGAGCTGCAGGCCGACTCGATCCTCGAGATCCGACTGCGCCAACTGGCCAAGATCGAGGAGATCGCGGTCAAGAAGGAGCAGGCGGAGCTCGCCGAGGAGGCCGAGGGCATCCGGACGCTGCTGGCCGACGAGCAGGCCCTGCGTGGCCTGATGCGCGACGAACTAATCCACGATGCGAAGGAGTACGGCGATGTGCGCCGCTCGCGGCTGGTCACGCGCGAATCGGCCCAGCCGCTCGACGAGACCCGTCTGATGACCGCCGAGCCGGTGACCGTGGTGCTGAGCCACAACGGCTGGATCCGGGCGGCCAAGGGCCATGATGTGGACCCCGAGTCGCTGTCCTACAAGTCGGGTGACGGTTACCAGGCGCATATCGCCGGGCGCTCGACCCAACCGACGGTGGTCTTCGACGACACCGGGCGCGCTTACACGCTGGCCACCCATACCCTGCCATCGGCGCGGGGGCAGGGTGAACCGGTGACTGGCCGGGTGACACCGCCCTCCGGGGCACGCTTTACCGCGCTGGCGATGGGCGAGCCCGAGCAGCGTGTGGTCCTGTGGTCACCGGCCGGGTTCGGTTTTGTGACCTCGGTCGGCGACCTGGTAGGGCGCCAGCGAGCCGGCAAGAAGGTCTTCTCCCTGCCCAAGGGTGCCGTCCCCGGGCACCCGGCCCTGCCGGGCAAGGGGTTTGCCTACCTCGCCGTGGCCACCAGCGATGGTCATGTGCTAGTGGTGGAAGCCGACGAACTGCCGGTTCTGGCCAAGGGCAAGGGCAACAAACTGGTGGCACTGAAAGCCGGTGCGGAGATCGTCGCCGTGGCCGCGCTGGGCGAGGACGACGGCCTGCGCGTCACCGCCGGGGCACGCACCATGACCATCAAGCCGGCCGATCTGGCCCTGTATCGCGGCAAGCGGGCCGCGCGCGGACGCAGCCTGCCGCGGGGGCTGACCCGCGTCGATGCCCTGGCCGCGGCCTCGGCGAACGGTTAGTGATCAAGCGGTAACCGTCGGCCGGCCTGGCGCTGGCTGCAGAGATTGGCTAACCAGTAGCGCGGCGTTGCGAAAGCGGCTTGAAAAACCCACCACCGCACCCCAGATTGGGGTAGGCTTCCCCGGGCGTCGCGATGGCGTTCGGCCCCGGCGCGTGGGCGCTGAGTCCACCCGTTGACGACCAACCACTCATACCTGAGGTAGAGATGAAACGCATCGGCTTGTTCCTGCTGACCAACCTGGCCGTGATCGTCGTGCTGATGATCGTCTGGTTCGTGATTTCCAGCGTCTTCGGTCTCGGTCGGACGATGGATTACCAGGCGGGTACCATCAACCTGACGTCCACGCTGGTGCTGGCCGCGGTGTTCGGCTTCGGCGGCTCACTGATCTCGCTGTTGATGTCCAAGTGGATCGCCAAGAGGAGTGTCGGCGCGCAGGTGATCGAGCAGCCGAGCTCCGAGGGAGAGCGTTGGCTGGTCGAGACCGTCCAGCGCCAGGCCCGCGAGGCCGGCATCGGCATGCCCGAGGTGGCCATCTACGACTCGCCGGAGATCAACGCCTTCGCCACCGGCGCAAGCCGTAACAAGGCGCTGGTGGCCGTCTCCACAGGGCTGCTCTCCAACATGACCCGTGACGAGGCCGAGGCCGTCCTGGGCCACGAGGTCGGTCACATCGCCAACGGCGACATGATCACCTTGACGCTGATTCAGGGCGTGGTGAACACCTTCGTGATCTTCTTTGCCCGCATCGTCGGTTTTTTCGTCGATCGTATGATCCTCAAGAACGAAGAGGGGCCGGGTATCGGCTTTTTCGTCACCACGATCGTCGCCGAGATCGTCTTCGGCATCCTGGCGAGCACCATCGTGATGTGGTTCTCCCGTCAGCGCGAATTCCGTGCCGATGACGCCGGGGCCCGTCTGGCCGGTCGCGAGAAGATGATCGCCGCGCTCGAGCGCCTGAAGCTCAACTACGATCGCCCGTCGGACATGCCCGCGCAGATGCAGGCCTTCGGCATCTTCGGTCGCGGTGGCAACTTCGGTCGGCTGTTCATGTCGCACCCGCCGCTGGACGAGCGGATCGCAGCGTTGCGTGCGGCCAGTGGCCAGGCGCAGGTTGCCTGATCAGCTGCGCTAGATCGCGATTTGATCCCCCGCTGACGGCGGGTGACAATTGCCGGCCCCGCGGGGCCGAAACCGAAGGCCCGCCATCTGCGGGCCTTCTTGTCGTTTGGCAGTCGAGATCGACGCAATGGCAACGACACCCTGATGGAGCAACGTGATGGAAGTCCTGTTTCTGTTCGTGCCGTTGAGCATGCTGGTGGTCGCGGGCCTGGTCTGGGCCGCATTCTGGGCCATCCGGAACAACCAGTACGACGACTTGGAAGGTCCGGCGCATCGCATTCTCATGGACGATGACGACCCGAAGATTCCGACCAACCAGTCGACGGACGAACCGGATGCGCCCGAAGCCGGGACCGATGACCGGACGCGTCACGAAGCGGTGGAGAAGTCATCCCATTCGGGCAGGGAATAACCCTGATCTGACTAGTGACATCGCCGTACGGCTGGTTTACGATACGTCCATCAACGGGAGGAACCAGACATGAAAGACTTCTTCAACTTCGACAACTTCGCGTTCACGTTTATCGTCGGCCTGATCGTGTTTTCCTGGCTGAGCTTCCTGAGCGTCGTCTTCTTCGGCTGATCGCCCGCGCGGTCAACGCGCCTGATCAGCAACGAAAAAAGCCACCGTTTAAACGGTGGCTTTTTTGTTTTCCCGTCTGGGCCAGATCGAGATCAGGCCGGCTGGGGCAGGGCGGTGCGCAGTTTCTTGAGCGCCGCCGTTTCGATCTGGCGGATCCGCTCGGCCGAGACGCCGTACTCGTCGGCCAGCGTCTGCAGGGTGGCCTTGGGCTCGTCCAGCCAGCGACGGGACAGGATGTCCCGGCTGCGGTCATCGAGCGTCGAGAGTGCAGCGGTCATCGCCTCGACCCGATCATCATCGTCGCGCTGCGAGGCGATGTCCTCGACCGAGAGCGCGTCCTGATCGACCATGATCTGCTCGTAGGACGGCCCGTCGCCATCTTCCGAGCCATCGTACGCTGGTGTGTCGAGACCCATGTCGCGCCCGTAGAGACGGGCCTCCATGGTCATGACCTCGCGCTCGGGCACGTCGAGTTCTTCGGCCATCGCCTCGGCTTCCGACTTGCTCAGCCAGCCGATCGAGTTCTTCATCTGGCGCATCTTGAAGAACAGCTTGCGCTGCGCCTTGGTGGTCGCGACCTTGACGATCCGCCAGTTCTTGAGGATGTACTCGTGAATCTCGGCGCGAATCCAGTGCACCGCGAAGGTCACCAGACGGACCTTCTGGTCCGGGTCGAAGCGTTTGACCGCCTTCATCAGACCGATGTTGCCTTCCTGGATCAGGTCGGCCAGCGGCAGGCCATAGCCCCGGTAGCCCCGGGCGACGTGCACGACGAACCGCAGGTGACCGAGCACGAGCTTCTGCGCCGCCTCGATGTCACCGGTCTCTTTCAGCCGCCGGCCCAGCACCTGTTCTTCCTCGACGGAGATGACGGGCAGACGACGCACCTCGTTGAGGTATTGCGACAACGAATCGCCGATCACCGGCATGGTCATGCCGGCTGACGGGGTCTGAGCCGACAGAGTCGGGCCCCGCGATTTGCTGTCTGTCATCTGGTTGCCTGCTGTGTGCATTCTCTCGCCTCGCTGCAAGTATCCCAATCGTGTCGTAGCCTCGTATTTTAGCACTCGCGAGATGAGAGTGCTAAAAGCGGGGCAAGTTCCACCGACCGCGGGTCAGACTGGAAAGACTAATGCACCAATCGAAAAAAATCATGGCGTGCTCAGCCGACCGATATAGAACCGACCGATGACTTGGGCCGACAGCCAGCCGAGCAGGGCGCCGGCGGTCATCAGTAGCAGAACCAGCGCGGGGTCGATCTGGGGCGAGATGGCCGCGCCGTAGGAGGCGGCGAAGCGTTCGATCGGGCCCGAGGTGACCGAAAGGGCCAGGCCGACCAGCCCGCTGGCCACGACCCCGCCGAGCAGGCCGCTGAGCGTGCCGTCATACAGCAGAGGGCGCAGCATGTAACGTTCCGTGCCGCCGATCAGCGCGATGAGCGCGATCTCGCGGCGGCGCTCGTGTAGTTCGAGGCGCAGGGTGTTGCCGACGACGAATACCACGGTCAGGCCCAGCAGGCCCAGGAGCCACCAGCCGAGGTCGTCGAAGAAGGCCCGGATTTGCTCGAGGCGCTGAATCCAGTCGTCGCCGGAGGAAAATTCGGCCACCGCCGGCTGCTCGCGTAGCCCCTCGGCCAGGGCCAGGCGGGTGTCGGCGCGCGCGTCGCTTAGGGTCAGTTCGATCACCCAGGGCAGCGGGTTGGACTCGAGTGTCTCCAGGCCATCGATGTGCAGTCGTTCGGTCAGTGCCTCCAGGCCTTCTTCGGGCGGGATGACGCGTTGCTCGGCCACCGTCGCCTGCCGGTCGAGCCAGTCGCGCAAGGTCTGGCGGGCGGCCTCGTCGGCATCGGTGGCGAGGTAGATGTCCATGCGGGCGGCATCGCTCATCCAGATGGCCCCCAATCGCTCGACCTGGTGGCCGAGGGTCATCACCAAGGCGGGCAGGCTAAGCACCACGCCCAGTACCAGGATGGTGGCCCAGGCGCCGACCGGGCGGCGGATCAGTCGCGAAAAGGCCCCGCGCAGGCACTGGCGATGGTGGCGCCGCCAGGCCGCGAGCGGACGGCGAGCCTTCTCGCTGTTGGCGCGAGCTTCGTTGATTGTCGGCCCGCTCATGATTCGGCCTCCTCGAAGGCGCTGATGCGTCCCTCGTTGAGTGCGATGCGCGGCACCGGGTATTGCTTGAGCAACTCGACGTCGTGACTGGCGATCAGCACGGTCACACCGACGGCGTGGAATTCGAAGAAACGGTCGAAGATGTCGCGTGACAGGTCGGGGTCGAGGTTGCCGGTCGGCTCGTCGGCCAGCAGGATACGTGGCCGGTTGACCAAGGCGCGGGCGATGTTGACCCGCTGCTGCTCGCCGCCGGAAAGCTCCTCGATGCGGGCGCGTTGACGACCCAGCAACCCGACCTTGTCGAGTGCTGCATCCACGCGCCGTCGGACATCACCGGGCAGATAGCCGGAGACCTGCAAGGGCAGGGCGACGTTGTCGAACACGAGCCGGTCGGTCAGTAGGTGGTGGTCCTGGAACACCACCCCGATCTGCCGGCGCAGCTTGGGGTATTGGTGGCGCCCCATCTTGTTGAGATCGTAGCCGCCGATCAGCACCTTGCCCGAGGTCGGGCGGTCGAGCGCCGGGATCAGGCGCAGCAGCGTCGACTTGCCGGCCCCGGAATGGCCGGTAAGGAATGCCATGCGCCCGGTGGGCAGGCGGAAGTTGATGTCCTGCAGGCCGAATTGCCCGTTGGCGTAGCGGCGGGACACGTTGGCGAACTCAATCATTGCAGCGGGCACCTCGAAAACCTATTGCGCCGTTCGATTGCGGCGTCGCGTGCTCGTTCGCTCTTACCGCTTTGCGTGGAGCAAAAGCGGGGCGCGCGGGGCGCGTGCGAAGCAGGCAGGCCATGGAGGGCCTGCATCCGCCTATCAATTTGATATGTCTCGTCGCTCACTCCGCGGCTCCTTGCACTCGAACTTGCTCATGACGGTTTTGGAGGCACCCGTGCCTCAGTCCGGTTGACGGTCGAGCAGGGCGTCGACGAAGGCGCGCGGGTCGAATGGGCGCAGGTCCTCGGCCTTCTCGCCCACGCCGATGAAATGAATCGGCAGGCCGAGTTCGTCGGCGATGGCGAATACGATGCCCCCCTTGGCCGTGCCGTCGAGTTTGGTGACGATCAGGCCGGTGAGTTTCACCGCCTGGTTGAACTGGCGGGCCTGGACGAGCGCGTTCTGGCCGATGCTCGCATCGATCACCAGCAGCACCTCGTCGGGGGCCTCGGGTTCGGCCTTGGAGATCACGCGGATCAGCTTGCCAAGTTCGTCCATCAGGCCCGATTGCGTGTGCAGGCGCCCGGCGGTGTCGACGATCAGCAGGTCGCTGTTGCGGGCCTTGGCCGAGCTGACCGCGTCGAAGGCGACCGAGGCGGGATCGCCGCGGCCCGGTTCGCCGATCACGCGCACGTCATTGCGCTCGCCCCAGCTGATCAGTTGCTCGACGGCAGCGGCGCGGAAGGTGTCCGCCGCCGCCAGTGTCACGTCGCGGCCCTCGGCCTTGAAGCGATGCGCGAGTTTGCCGATGCTGGTGGTCTTGCCGCCGCCGTTGATGCCACAGACCACCATCACGTGCGGCCGACCCGGTTGCCGGCGTGCCGGCGGCTCGGCTGGCTGCACCGCCTCGAGGCGCTCGACCATCAGGCGGTAAAGGGTTTCGAACAGGTGTTCGGGGTCGTTGACGTGCTTGCGGCTGACCTCGTCGGTCAACTCGTCGATCAGGGCGGCGGTCGTGGCCTGACCGACATCGGCCATGATCAGGCGCGTTTCCAGTTCCTCGATCAGCTCATCGTCGATCTGTTTCTTGCCCAGGAACAGGTCGCCCAGCCCCTCGGTCAGTCCCGACCGGGTCTTGGCCAGTCGACTGAACAGCGAGCCGGACTGCTCCGGCTTGGGCGTCGCCATGGCGGGCGCTTTGCCGGCGGATGGCGACTCGGCGACGGATTCCTGACGCCCGCCGCTCTCTTCCGGTACCGGCGTGGCGGTCGGTTCCTCGGCGACGGCAGGCTCGGTCGGTCGGGCGGTTTCCGGCGCCGGCTCAGGTGCTGGCTGAGCTGGTTGATCGTTTTCGGTTGCTGGTTCGCCTGGGCCAGTGTTGTCGGCCCCGGCCGAATCGACCGCGGGGAGGTCCTGAGGGATGTCGTCATGGACCTTGGCGGCTTCGTTCTTGCGCTTTTTGCGTCTGAGAAATCCGAACATGAAATCGATGGTACCTAGGTTCGCGGCCGATGTTTGGCAGGGCGCAGCGGTGCCCCGCATGGCGCCGACGGAGTTTATCATGCAGGCCATGCCCGGCGGCTTCGGTCACCGGCCACCGGCGGCAGCCACCCGGCGTCGCCCCATCATCCATCAGTGATCGGCAAGGAGAGTCTTCATGCCCAGCACCCCCAAGGGGCGAGGCCCGGCACGCGGCGAGCAGGTGCGCATTATCGGTGGGGAGTGGCGCTCGCGGCGTCTGCGCTTCCCGTCGGCGCGTGATCTGCGCCCGACACCGGACCGCGTGCGCGAGACGTTGTTCAACTGGCTGGGGCAGAGCTTGCCGGGATGGCGGGTGCTCGATCTGTTTGCCGGCAGCGGCGTGCTGGGCATCGAGGCGCTTTCACGCGGAGCCGCGTGGGTGGGATTCGTCGAACGATCGGCGCGGGTGGCGAAAGCGCTGGAGGAAAACCTGGCCCGCATGGATGCTTCACCCGAGCGATTCTCGGTGTGGGCCATGAATGCCCGCCACTGGTTGTCGGCGGTGCCCGAGGCGCTGGACGGGCCGATCGACCTGGTCTTTCTCGACCCGCCGTTCCGTCAGCCCGAGTTGTTGCAGGGGGCACTGGACGCCCTGGCGGAGGCGCCCTGGCTGGCCGAGGATGTGCGGGTGTTTGTCGAGGGCGCGGCGCTCGAGTCGCTCAGGCTTCCGGATGGTTTCATCGTGAGCCGTGAGACGCGAGCCGGGGAGAGCCGTTCGCTATTGCTCGAACGGCGGGCCTGATGTCTCAGGCATCGCCCAGCGTCCGGCCACGGTTGCCGGCGTTGTGCTCGGTGCCGCCGGCGGTGTAGAGCGAGCCTGCCGGCTCGTCGCGCTGGGTCAGGAAATCGATCCGTTCACCGAGGAAATGATCGATGCGCCGCAGGGCCATCAGGTTGGTCTCCGAGAGGTCACGAAAGTGGCGGGCGGTGCTCTTGAGTTCGTCCCAGGTGGCGTTCGCGGATGCGTTCTCGCGTTCCAGTGCCGTTTGGGTGTCGGTCTCGCCCACAGCCGCCAACCACTCCAGCCGAGCCTGTTCGGCCTCGGCCAGTGCCTGATTGTGTTCGCGGATCTGGCGGAAGACCTCGTCGAACTCGTCGAGTGACGGGGTTTCCTGGCGTCGCAGCAGGGCGGCGAGTGCCTGGTGGTCGTCGAGCAGCGCCCGTGCCGGCTCGAGCATGTCGGCCAGCCAGCCGGTGGGCGAGGGGTTGTTATTGGCGGGGGCGCTGGTATCGAACTGGGTCATTTTGGGTGCCTGCTTGGCGTTCCTGCTTGATGTTCACGAATAACGGGAAGTCAGCATGAGCATACGAATTGTCCGCGCCCAATAGAAGCACCCCGGTCGGGTCATCCCGCCGGGGTGTCTTGTGCCGCGCCTGGCCGGCGCCCTGGTCATCCAGGGATTAGAGCGATTAGAGCGTCTCGAACTGGCGCAGCTTCTCGGCGATCCGGCCGGAATCGATCTGGTATTCGCCCTGGCTGATCAAATCCTTGATGCGATCGACCTTGGCTTGATCGAAGGGGGCGGATTCGGCCAGCGCCTGACCCATTTCCTGGAGCTGGGAAGCCCCGCTGGAGAGCGTCACGGCGTCATCCTCCTTGATGCCCGTCGTCGCGCTGCCGGCTGCTTGTTGGCCCTCGCCCTTGGCCTCGGCCCGATTACGGGACGAGTCCAGCGAGGAATTCGGGCCCAGATTGCGCGGGCCGAAGCCGTTGATTTCGTTTGCCATGGTGATTGATCCTTCCTGTCTCGGACAACGTGTCCGCGCCGTGGCACGGGCCCGACTGGCAGGCGTCTAGGTTAACTCAAAATGTCCCGTCGCCCTTGAGCATCGGCCGGTCAACGCAAAACTTTAGCGCCAACTGAAATACTTTTGAAAATTGACGATCATCGTCGGATTCCTGTCACCCGTTTAGCGGCCGATCGCCTCGACGGTGCGACTGTCGACCACGACGGTCTCGATCACGTTGCCGGAGCCGGTGTTCTTCACCTTGACTCGCTGCCCCACACCGGCGCGGCCCTGTACCTCGCCGGTCGAGCCGACCACGAACCCGCCATGGCCGACCTGGATGGAGACGATGTCGCCACGCTCGACCACCGCGTTGATGCCCAGGTTGTGCGCGGTCACCAATTGCCCCGACTGTAGAGGTTGAGTCGCCATCATGCCGACAAGTTCCGCCGGGTCGGTGTAGTACTGACGGCGGGCGCGGTTGGCATCTACGGTGGCCAGATCCAGATCCTCGATGCTCAGCACGTCACCGGCGGCCAGTGGCCGGGCGGCAACCACCGCCTGCTGACGGCGGGAGAGTTCGACCGGGACGTAGATGCGCCAGGGCGAGTTGCCGTGACAACTGACCTTCACCGTCTGGCGGCCGCGATTGAGGTTGAGCGGGCGGCCCTCGTTGATCTCCAGTGCCTGATCGCACACACCCAGGCGTAGCCGCGGATCGAGTCGCCCGGCTCGCAGGGTGAGCTGATCATTGCCGCTTTCCTGCGCGTCGAGGAACGCCTCCATGGCCTGGCTGACCTGCATCTGAACGGTCTCGGGGGCGTCGCCCGGCTCGGCTTGCGCCAAGACCGGTGCCAGTAACCAGCCGGCCAGCATCAGCATCGAACACAGCAAGGCCTTGCTGGCTGGTGTGCCTTTCGGTCGGGCGATAACGCGGGAATTACTCATCGGGATGCAATCATGACCTCGGGTTGCTTGCACCGCGTTGTTAAGCACTTACCATGCCACTCCCTGCGTCCGGCGTCCTTCTCTCCGACGCTGCGGCGGGGTGGGCGCAACCCTCGGACGACTGCGCTACCATGCCGGTACGACGTCGTTGCCGAATCGTTGAAGCGGATCGGTCAGATCAGCCCGGTCGAAGGGGCGGGATTGAGTGCGATGCTAAAGATTGCGTCGACCGGGCCGATACCACGTCTGATTAACAAAGACTCCCCGCCACTTTCTGCGTCACCAGGACAGGACTAGCCGTGAAAAGCAACGTGATGTCATCAGTCGATTCCCGTACCCAGCTGGCCGGTCGCAACCGACTGGAGTTGCTGGTGTTCGGTCTGGGCACCGATCAGCGTTTCGGGATCAATGTCTTCAAGGTCCGCGAGGTGATTCGTTGTCCCAAGCTGACTGACGTGCCGCACTCGGACAGCTCGATTCGCGGGATTGCCGACGTGCGCGGGCACACGATCACCGTCATCGATCTGTCGGAGGCGATCGGCAAGGGGCGCATGACCGACGAGCAGGTGCAGAACGCCTTCGTCATCATCACCGAGTACAACCGTGCCGTGCAGGGGTTCCTGGTGCATTCGGTCGACCGGATCGTCAACCTGTCCTGGAAGGAAGTGCTGACCCCGCCGAGCGGGACCAACAACTCAAACTTCCTGACGGCCGTGGCGCGGATCGACAAGCAGCTGGTCGAGATCATCGACGTCGAGCAGATTTTCGCGCGCGTCGTCGGCGTGGCCGATACAGTCTCCGACGACGTGATCGGCGAGTACGGCGAGATCGCCAAGGGGTCGGATCTGGTGCTGGTGGTCGATGACTCGGTGGTCGCGCGCAAGCAGGTGGAAAGTACGCTCGAGCAGATGCACTTGAAATCGGTGGTCACCAAGAACGGTCAGGAGGCGATCGACACGCTCCGGCGCTGGAAGGAGAAGCAGCCCGAGCAACTCGAGCGGCTGGCCATGGTGGTCTCGGACATCGAGATGCCCACGATGGACGGTTACACGCTGACCTCGCTGATCCGCCAGGACTCGCAGCTCAAGGGCATCTACGTGATCCTGCACTCCTCGCTCAGTGGCGTGTTCAACGAAAAGATGGTCAAGCAGGTCGGTGCCGACCGCTTTATCCCGAAGTTCCACCCGGATGACCTGGCCCGGGTCGTGGGTGAAGCGCTTCGCCGCCACGAGGTGCACCACGCCGTGGACGAGGCTTGACCCGCGGCATGAAGGCCGAAACGTTCGACCGGTTCTGCGCGTTCCTGGAGCAGCACAGCGGTATCCTGCTGAGCCGTGACAAGCAGTACCTGGTGGAAACCCGGCTCTCGCGCGTGGCCCGTTCCAAGGGTCACGCGTCGGTGGAGTCGCTGATCGAGACATTGCTCTCGCGGCGAGATCGCATGCTCGCGCGCGACGTGGTCGATGCCATGACCACCAATGAGACGCTCTGGTTTCGTGACGGCTATCCCTTTGCCGCACTGGAAAAGAAATTCTTCCCCGAGGCGGTCGCCGCAAAGAAAGCCACCTACCGGATCTGGTCGGCGGCCTGTTCCACCGGTCAGGAGGCGTTTTCGATCAGCATCATTGCGGACGAGCAGCGGGTGCCCTTCAATCTCGAGATCGTCGGCACCGACATCTCCGAGGCGGTGGTCGAGAAGGCCCGTCAAGGCGTTTTCGATGACCTTTCCCTGGGGCGTGGGCTGTCGCCGGAACGGAAGCGTCAATATTTCGTCAAGGCGAATGATGGCTGGAAGATCTCGCCCCAGATCAGCCGCCGGACGCAGTTTCGCGTCGGCAATCTGCTTGAGCTGCGTCCCGAATCCCGTCGCTACGACATGGTCTTCTGCCGCAATGTCCTGATCTATTTTTCCCGCGAAACCAAGGCCAAGATCATCGACCGCATCGCCGACACCCTGGTGCCGGGCGGCTATCTGATCCTCGGCGCCTCGGAGTCGCTCACCCAACTCTCCGACCGTTTCACCCCCGAGCGGTTACCCACCGGTGGCACCGCCTACCGACTCAAGAGTTGACACCAACGGACGGGTCCCCCTGTCGGTTATCCAAAAAACTGGCACGCTTATCGCATAAGCCCTCGGCACTGACATTGTGTCGAGGGTTTTTTCATGTCGATCATCAATGACCGCCTGCTTGGCATCCACGACGATGCCCTGATTTTCCAGGAGCGCAGCCTCAAGATGCGCGCCGAGAACATCGCCAATGCCGACACCCCGGGCTACAAGGCGCGGGCGATGTCGTTCGATCAGGCGATGGAGACCGCGTTGCAGAGCAAGTCCTCGTCTGCCGGTAGCGCCGGGCGCCTCAAGACCGAGGACCCGCGCCAGATCGGTGGCGGCGGCGTGTCGTCGGGGATCCGGGAGGGGTTTTCCGTGCCGGATGCGCCAGCACTGGATGGCAACACGGTCGATCTCGACAAGGAGCGGGTGGGCTTTACCCAGGACGCGGTGGGTTACCAGACGACGCTTTCGTTTCTCAACAGCCGTGTTTCCGGCATCAAGAAGGCCCTGAGTGGCCAGTGATGACTGCGCCGGATTTCCGCGAACTACACTTTTCAGTCAAGGCAGGTGAAGCATGAGCTTGTACGACGTTTTCAATATTTCTTCCTCCGCGATGGCGGCGCAATCGACGCGCCTGAACACCACCGCATCGAACCTGGCGAACGCCAACGTGGATGCCTCCTCGCCGGAGGAGGCCTACAAGGCGAGACAGCCGGTCTTTCAGACCGTGCTCGAGGCCAATGGCGGTCGCGGCGTGAAGGTGGTGGGGGTAACCGAGTCCCAGGCTCAACCGGCGCCGAAGCATGATCCCGGCAACCCGCTGGCGGACGAAAACGGCTATGTCTATAGCTCGAACGTCAACCCGGTCGAGGAGATGGTCAACATGTTGTCGGCCTCGCGCACCTACCAGACAAACGTCCAGGTAATGGATACGACCAAGCAGCTCGCCATGCGCACGTTGCAGTTGGGTCAGAGCCAGTAAGCCCTAGAGCGCAGGAGACACGACATGGCTAGTTCAGTGACCAGTGATATCTATTCCGATCTGGGGCTTGCGGCGAACAAGAGCAGCAAGGGCGAGGACAAGAAAAACCTCGATCAGACGGATTTCCTCAAGCTTTTGACGAAACAGATGGAGCAGCAGGATCCGTTCGAGCCGATGGATAACACGCAGTTCATCGCCCAGATGGCGCAATTCAGCTCGCTTGAAGGGATAAATCAGCTGAATGAGACGGTTTCCGGATTCGAGAATTCGGTGCAGTCCAACCAGGTAATGCAGGCCTCCTCGCTGGTGGGCAAGGCGGCTCTCGTCAAGGGGGACACCGCTCAGCTCTACCACATGCAGCAAGCGGACGGCAGCACAGCACCGTCCGGAGTGCTTGGCTCGGTCGATGTGCCCAGTGGGGCCTCGAAGATGAGTGTCGAAATCACGAACGCCAGCGGGCAGGTGGTCAAGAGCATCGATGTGCCCGTCGACGGTTCGGATCGTCCGTCCTTCTCCTGGGATGGGCGTTTGAAAGACGGGCGTATGGCGCCCGAGGGCAACTACAAGGTGAACGCGACGGCCACGGTGGATGGTAAGGGGCAGGCGCCCCAGACCTACGTCGGGGCGGTGATTAGCAGTGTGGGCGTGACCAAGAATGGTCCCGAATTGAATCTCGACGGTTTGTCTGCGGTCAAGCTCTCGGATATCGTTGAAATCATTAACTAATCGGAGGACGAGTCATGTCGTTCAATACCTCCATCAGTGGCCTGAACGCCGCACAGAAGGATCTCTCGGTAACGGGGAACAACATTGCGAACGCCAAGTCGACCGGCTTCAAGAAGTCGCGCGCGGAGTTTGGCGATATCTATGCGGTCAGTGCGTTCGGTAACAGCAAGACCGCCGTGGGTCAGGGTGTCATCAACCAAGCGGTGACCCAGCAGTTCTCCCAGGGCAACCTCGAGTTCACCGACAACTCGCTTGATCTGGCGGTTTCCGGTCAAGGGTTTTTCGCCTTCCAGCCGTCCCTGGATTCAAGTGAGTCAGTCTTCAGTCGGGCTGGGGCATTGGGCGTGAACAAGAATGGTTATCTGGTCAACCAGGCGGGTGAGTATCTCAAAGCATTGCCGGTGAACGAGAACGGGACACTGCAATCGACCTCGCTGGCAACTTCCAGCCCGGTGCAGTTGCCGGTTGCCGCCGGTGCCCCGCAGGCCACCACAGAGGGCAGTTTGTCACTCAACCTGCCCGCAGGTGCCGAAACCCCACCGGTGACTACCTTCGATCCGGACGATCCAGATTCCTACAATCAAGCTAACTCGCAGCGGATTTATGACTCCTTGGGCAATCCGCACACGATGACGAGTTATTTCGTGAAGACTGGGACGCCTAACGAGTGGGATGTTTACTACCAGATCGATGATCAGCCAGTAGCGGACATGACCCAGCAGACGGTGACATTCAACACGGATGGTTCGTTCGACACGGCTAGTGCCAACCCGGTTACCGTGACGGAGACCGGTGCGAATTTGGGCACGGGGGCTGGAGATCTGAGTATCGACATGACTTTCCGCACTGATTCGACTCAATACAATGGGCCGTTCAACGTCGCGGATCAGTCGGCCGACGGCAATACCACGGGTCAGTTGACCGGCATCTCGGTCGGGACCGATGGCCTGATTCGAGCCAGCTATACCAATGGTGAGTCGATCCCCTTGGGTAAGGTGGCCTTGGTGGATTTCCGTAATCCGCAGGGTCTCAAGCAGGTCGGTGACAACCAGTGGATCGAGTCGATTGATTCGGGCGAGCCCCTGGCGGGTGAGGCTGGTACCGGGACCTTCGGTGCCATTCAGGGCGGTGCCCTGGAAACCTCGAACACGGATCTGACCCAGGAGCTGGTCAACCTGATCACCGCGCAGCGGAACTTCCAGGCCAACTCGCGGGCGATCGAGGCCAACAAGGCATTGAGCGACACCATCATCGGCATCCGCTGATCACTCTCTGCGAGTGACCGACCCAAACGGGCGGCCTGCGGGCCGCCTTTTTCGTGCCCGCAAGTATTTCAATCGGCACGTCTTTCGCCAGTTTTCTTCTCTTGGCACACCTCCTGCATTACCCATGACAACGGGGCATTTTCCCCGGTTGTGATTCGTGAATCGTGGAGGTGTTGTGATGGATCGTTTGGCTTATATCGCCATGAGCGGTGCCTCGCAGACATTACGGGCCCAGGCCACCAACGCCAATAATTTGGCGAACGTGAACACCCAGGGTTTCAAGGCAGACATCGATGCCTTTGCCGCGCTACCGGTCTACGGCCCGGGTCAGGCATCGCGTGCCTATACCGAGGCGCAGGGCAAGGGCGCGGATTTATCCGCCGGTCCCCTGATGACCACCGGTCGGGATCTCGATATCGCCGTCAAGGGTGAGGGGTTCATGGCCGTGGAAGCGCCTGATGGCCGGGTGGCTTACACCCGCCGCGGTGATCTTCACCTGACGGCCAATGGCCAGTTGCAGACTGGGCAGGGCGATCCGGTCATGGGCAATGAGGGCCCGATCGCCATACCCCCGGCCGAGAAGATCGACATTCATGCCGACGGCAGCATCAGCATCATCCCGGTGGGTGGCCAGGCCAATGCCCCGGCGATGGTCGATCGCATCCGGCTGGTCAATCCGGACCAGGCCGATTTGACCAAGGGCCAGGACGGGCGCTTCTCGCTGCGTGAAGGCGCCGAGGAACCGCAGGCCGATGCCGCCGTGCAGGTGGCCAGTGGCGTGCTCGAGGGCAGCAACGTCAATGCCGTCGAGGCGATGGTCAACATGATCGAGTACGGCCGCATGTTCGAGACACAGAGCCGAATGATTCGCACGGCGGACGAGAACGGCGAAGCCGCAGACCGCCTGATGCGCCTCGGTTAATTCAGTTAGGGGAGAGACACCATGACCACACCCGCACTTTGGACCGCCAAGACCGGCCTGGACGCGCAACAGACGCGCATGTCGGTGATTTCCAACAACCTCGCCAACGTCAATACCACCGGCTTCAAGCGTGACCGGGCGGTGTTCGAGGACCTGATCTACCAGAACTACCGCCAGGTCGGCGCGGCGAACAACCAGCAGGACGAGGTGCCCACCGGCCTGAACGTCGGCACGGGTGTCCGCGTGGTGGCCACCGAGAAGCAGCACACCCAGGGCAATATCCAGCAGACGGACAACGCCCTGGACATGGCCGTCAACGGTCGCGGTTTTTTCCAGGTGCTCCAGCCGGACGGCAACATCGCCTACACCCGTGACGGCGACTTCTCGCTCAACAGCGATGGTCAGCTGGTCACTGCCAACGGTCAGCCGGTGCAGCCGGCGATCAACGTCCCGCAGGGTGCCCAGTCGATCACCATCGGCACGGACGGCACCGTCAGTGCGCAGCTGGCCGGCCAGGCCGAACCGGTCCAGTTGGGCAACATCCAGCTGGCGGATTTCGTCAACCCGGCGGGCCTGCAGCCGATCGGTAACAACCTGTTCGTCGAGTCCGGTGCCAGTGGGGCGCCGCAGTTGGACACGCCGGGCCTCAACGGGCTGGGCGCGATTCAGCAGGGGGCGCTGGAGAGTTCAAACGTCAACGTGGTCGAGGAGCTGGTCAGCATGATCGAGACGCAGCGCTCCTACGAGATGAACTCCAAGGCCATCTCCACGACCGACGGCATGCTCCAGTACCTCAACCAGAACGTCTGATGACGCCGATCCGCGGAGGCACGTCATGAAACCGTCAATCCAGTCGCTTTTCCGGGCACCGGTGCTGGTCGCATTCGCGCTGCTGGCCGGCTGCGCCAGTCAGCCGCCGATCAAACCCGATCCGCAGTTCGAACCCTCCATGCCGCCGGAGGCATCCCAGCACAACCCGGTACAGAGCAACGGCGCCATTTTTCAGACGGGGCAGGTGGACAACATGTTCGCCGACTCACGCCCTTACCGCGTCGGCGACATCTTGACGGTGGTTCTCGAGGAGCGCATGCAGGCTTCCAAGAGCGCACAGACCTCGACCGGCAAGAGCCAGGAGACGGGAATCACCCCGCCGAATGTGCTTGGGCTGACCGGCCCGGCGATCGAGCGGCTCAATGCCCAGATATCCGGCGAGCGCGACTTCGCCGGTGACGGCGAAAGCAGTCAGCAGAACACCCTCAACGGTCAAATTACCGTCACGGTGGCCCGCGTGCTCTCCAACGGCAATCTGGTGATCCGGGGCCAGAAGTGGATCGGTATCAACCAAGGTAGCGAGTTCATCAAGCTGGCCGGGATGGTCCGCCCGCAGGACATCGCGGCGGACAACACCATCATGTCCACGCGGGTAGCTAATGCCCAGATCGCCTATGGCGGTGAAGGCGTGATCAACGAATCGAACAACATGGGCTGGCTGGCTCGTTTCTTCAACAGCCCGGTCTTCCCCTTCTGATGGTGGGACGCATGAACATCAACACATCCATTCGAGCCTTCCTTGTCGGTTTTCTGCCCTTGCTGCTCGCGGCGGGGGCGACCGGCTTCGCCCCGCAGGCGGGTGCCGAACGCATCAAGGACGTGGCGAGCTTCGCCGGGGTGCGTGACAACCAGCTGATCGGTTACGGCATCGTGGTCGGCCTGGCCGGTACCGGCGATCAGACCACGCAGGTGCCGTTTACCCGCCAGAGCATCCAGAACATGCTCGAGCGTCAGGGGCTTTCCCCCGACGGGGGCAACGTGCAGTTGAACAACGTCGCGGCGGTCATGGTCACTGCCGACCTGCCGCCATTCGCCAAGCCGGGTCAGACGATCGACGTCACGGTCTCGTCGATCGGCAATGCCGACAGCTTGCGGGGCGGTGAGCTTCTGATGACGCCGCTGAAGGGCGCGGACGACAACATCTATGCCGTCGCCCAGGGCAGCCTGATCGTTGGTGGGCTGGATGCCTCGGGGCGCGATGGCTCGCGCGTGACCGTCAACATCCCCACGGCCGGGCGCGTGCCCAACGGCGCGACCGTCGAGCGCAGCGTGCCAAGCAAGATGGGCGGTGCCGGGGCGGTGTTCCTCAACCTGCACCAGCCGGACTTCACCACGGCTCGCCGCATGGAAGAGGCGATCAACGGGATGCTCGGCGGTGGTGTGGCCGAGGCGGTTGACGGGGGCACGGTCAAGATCCGTGCGCCGGATTCGCCCGACCAGCGTGTCGGCTTCATGTCGGTGCTGGAGAACGTCGAGTTCGAGCCTGGCGAGGGGCCGGCCCGCGTGGTGGTCAATTCGCGTAGCGGCACGGTGGTGATCGGTCAGAACGTGCGCATCGAGGCGGCCGCCGTCTCGCACGGAAATCTCACCGTCACCGTGGATGAGGATCTGGATGTTTCCCAGCCGGGACCGTTCTCGCAAGGCGAGACCGTGGTCACCCCGGATTCGGACGTGGCGGTTCAGGAGGAAAACAGCCGGGCCTTCCTGTTCGACCCGGGCGTGAAGCTCAACGACATTGTCAATGCCGTGAACGCGGTCGGCGCTTCGCCCTCGGATCTGGTCGCCATTCTCGAGGCGCTCAAGAGTGCCGGGGCGCTCAAGGCCCAGTTGATCGTGATCTGAGGTGACGTGATGGTCAGTCCCGCACAAATCAACTCGTATAGCGACTTCCAGGGCCTCAACCAGCTCAAGGCCCAGGCCGGCAACGATCCGGGCCAGGCGCTCAAGCAGGTCGCCTCCCAGTTCGAGACGCAGTTCGTCAAGATGATGCTCCAATCGATGCGCGAGGCCACGCCGCGTGATGGCCTGTTCAACAGCGAGCAGACCAAGACTTTCGAGGGCATGTTCGACCAGGAAATCGCGCAGAAGCTGTCCAGCCGCGCCGGCGGCATCGGGCTGGCCGAGATGATCGAGCGCCAGTTGTCCAAGCAGGCCGGTGGCATGGACGGCGAGCGGCCATCGGAAGGCTTTCCTTTGAAGGTCGCCGAGGACGGTGGCGTGGTCGAACAGGCGCCGCGTGCCTACCCGTTGCCCGATGCCTCCGAATGGACTCTGCGTCCGCACGCCTGGATGCAGAAGGACAAGGAGACCGACGGCGCCACCGCGGACGACGAGAAACTGGCGCAGCCTGGCCCGACGAAAGAGCGGTTGGCCGCGCTGAATTCCTCGGACGCTGCCGGCAGCAAGAAGCAACCGGCCTACTGGGAATCGCCGGAACGGTTCGTCGAGGCCATCCTGCCGCATGCCCGCGAGGCGGCGGAGAAGCTCGGCGTCTCGCCGAAGGTGCTGGTCGCGCAGTCGGCGCTGGAAACCGGCTGGGGCAAGCACGTGCCGCATGACGGCGGTGGCGCGGCGAGCAACAACTTCTTCGGCATCAAGGCCGATCGCAGCTGGGACGGCGAGCGTCAGGTCCACGGCACCCTGGAATTCGAATCCGGCAGCCTGGTGCGCCGACAGGCGGCCTTCCGCCAGTACGACTCGATGGCCGCCTCCTTCAACGACTTTGCCCGCTTCATCCAGGAAAACCCGCGCTACGGCAAGGCGCTGGAGGCCCGAGATGATCCCGAGCAGTTCGCCCGTGAGCTGCAGCAGGCCGGCTATGCCACCGATCCCAAATACGCCGACAAGCTGATCTCCATTATGAACTCGCCGGCGATGAAGGACGCGGTGTGATCGAGTCGAGTCGGCGCTCAAGTTTTCCCTCAATCGGCCGATAAGGTCGGCAGTAAACCCTTCGAGGCCTCAACATGGCGGACATCCTCAGCAACTCGGTCAGCGGCCTGCTCGCGGTGCAACGTGCACTGACGACGACCGGGCACAACGTCTCGAATGCCAACACCGAGGGCTACTCGCGCCAGACGGTCAACCTCAGTGCGCGCACACCGCAGTTCATGGGGAACGGTTACGTCGGCACGGGCACGCAGGTGCAGTCGATCACGCGAAGCTTCGACCAGTACGTCGAGAACCAGCTGCGCGATGTGACCAGTGACAACAGCCGTCTCCAGTTTGTCAGTGACATCGCCAGCCAGGTGACCACCGTGCTTGGGGATACCGAGTCGGGCATTGCACAGAGCACTCAGGCATTCTTTGGGGCGGCGAGCGACGTCGCGGCTAATCCGACCGACACTACCGCTCGACAGGCCTATCTCAACGAGGCCTCGGCACTGACCGACCGATTCAACCAGCTCGACGGGCGACTCGCGGATCTCAATTCGAGCATCGGCCAGCAGGCCAACGCGATCTCTCGCGAGGTAAATACCTTCGCCGAAGAAGTTGCGAATCTGAACGACAAGATCAGTCGGGCCTATGCGCAGGACCCGAACGCCTTGCCGAACGACTTGCTCGATCGTCGCGACCAGTTGATTCGCGATATCGCGGAACGCGTGAACATCCGTGTGACGGATGACAGTGCGGGCTCGCTGAACCTGGCGGTAGGCTCCGGACAATCCTTGGTCACGGGCAGCGCGGCTACCGAGCTCCAGGCGATCAACGGTGCGGCCGGCCTGACAGTCAAGATCGGTGACAAGACCATCACCGAGCGAGTCACGGGTGGTGAGTTGGGCGGCATGATCGAGACGCAGAAGGAGTTGGTCACGCCGCTGCGTAATGAATTGGGGCGTGCTGCCATGGTGCTGGCGCAGGAGGCCAATGCCATCCAGGAGGCTGGATACGATCTAGATGGCGATGCGGGGAAGCCACTGTTCACGGAAATCAGCAGTTTCTCACCCAGCGTTGCGGTGGATGGTAGGAATGATGGCGATGGTTCGGCGGCCGGCAGCGTCGTCGATGCCACGTTGCTCGAAGCGGCGCGTTATGAAGCGCGGTTCGATGGCACCAATTGGATTGTGCGCAGCCAGGATGATCCCGGTACGCAGATCGCTAGTGTCGGCTCCGGGGGGAACACCATGGCCATCCCCGGTCTCGATATAACGTTCTCCGGTACCCCGCAGGCGGGCGATGTGTTGTATATCGACCCAGCAGCCGGTGGCGCCGGTCAGATTGCGACCCAGTTGAGTGACGCGCGAGACGTGGCGGCAGCAGGTGATGACGGTGCTGGCAATTCACTGGGTAGTCGTGACAACACCCAGATCGAGGCGATGGCCGCGCTTGCCAATGAGCGCCTGGTTGGTCAGACGGATTCGGCCGGTCCTGGAGCGGATGGTACCGATGCCCTCGATGGGCAGACCATCGGCGGGGCGCTTTCTTCGGCCGTGAGCAATGCTGGTTCCGTGGCTCGAACCGCCCAAATGCAGGGAGAGTCGTCACAGGCCTCAATCGACAATCTGGTGGCGCGCCAGCAATCGGTTTCTGGCGTGAATCTGGATGAGGAAGCCGCCAACCTTCTCAAATACCAGCAGCAATACCAGGCGTTGGCGCGCTCCATTTCCATATCGGGCGATCTGTTTCAGTCCGTCCTCAATGCCGTGGGTTAAGGCCCGTGCGGGAGTAAGACGATGCGCGTTTCGACATCAATGATCTTTCAGCAGGGGCTGCAGAGCCTGCAGCGGCAGCAGTCCGAGATGATTCGGGCGCAGACGGACATTGCCACCGGCGTGAAGTTGCGCTCGGCGGATCGCGATCCGGTGGCATTCGGCCAAGCCAGCCAGCTGACCAGCCAGCAGGCGCGCGTGGATCAGTTCCTGCGTAGCAACGATATGGCGACCGGCAAGATCGAAGCCCAGGAGACGTCGCTGGCGGCGAGCACCGACATTCTGCAGCGGGTGCGCGACGTTGCGATCCAGGCGAACAACGGGGCGCAGGACGCGACGTCTCGTGCGGCGCTGGCCGACGAGCTCGCCTCGCTGCGCGAGGCGTTGGCGGGGCAAGCCAATGCCAAGGACGAGCGTGGCGAATATGTGTTTTCCGGCACGCAGGCGGGCCAGGTGCCTTACGCCCCCGACGGGGTCGGCCAGCTGGCTGATTCGGTCCAGGCAGTCGATCTGCAAGTTGGGGAAAGCGATTCGGTCGCCGTGAACCGGGTGGCAAGCGACATCTTCGACACCGCCGCGGGCTCGGGGCGTTCGGCGATGCAGGTGATCGACGATCTCGAAGCAGCCGTACGGGCGGGAGACGACACCGCCTACGGTGGCCTTCAGGATGAGGTGGATCAGGTGCTCGAGCGCGTGATCACCACACAGGGCGAGATGGGCAACGATCTCAACAAGCTCGAGCGCCTGCGCGATGACCAGAACGCCTGGAGCCTGAGCAACAAGGAATCGATCTCCAAGCTGCGGGACACGGACCTCGCCGAGGCGATCACGCGCCTCAATCAGAACTACCTGACCCTCCAGGCCACGCAGCAGAGCATGGCCAAGACCCAGCAGCTATCGCTGTTCAACAACCTCTAACCTGATCACGATTGTCGCCGACTTCTCCGGCTCCTTTTGGGGGAGCCGATTTGTCGCGTCTGGTTGTCCGTCGCTGTGGTCATCAATCGGCGTCTCGTGGCGCTGTGATACCATCCCCGCGATTTTCAATCGGCGAGACATGAATATGATTGCAGGGGTGTTTCCGGGGCAGGGTTCCCAGTCCATCGGCATGGCCAGCGGCTGGGGCGAACACGAGGATATCGCGCAGGCGGTCTTCGATCGCGCGGGTGATGTGCTCGGCTACGACCTCTGGGCGCTGGTCGCCGAGGGCGATCCGGCCCAGCTCAACCAGACGGAACGCACCCAGCCGGCCATGCTGGCCGCCGACGTGGCGGCCTGGCAGATCTGGCGTCACAACGACGGCGCCATGCCCGCCGCGCTCGCCGGCCACAGCCTGGGCGAGTACGCCGCGCTGGTGGCCGCGCAATCCATCGATTTCGAGGCGGCGGTCGCCCTGGTCGCCCGGCGTGGCCAACTGATGCAGTCGGCCGTGGCCGAGGGGCAGGGTGCCATGGCCGCCGTGCTGGGGCTGGAAGACGATGCCGTGCGTTCGGTCTGCGAGAAGGCTGCCGACGGCGAGGTCTGCGAGGCGGTGAACTTCAATGCCCCGGGGCAGGTGGTGATTGCGGGTGACCGCGCGGCCGTCGAGCGAGCCGAGGCGATTGCCGGCGAGGAGGGCGCCAAGCGTTTCGTCCTGCTGCCGGTGAGCGTGCCGTCGCATTCCTCGCTGATGCGCGAGGCCGGCGAACAGTTGCGTGACGAGATCGCGCAGGTCGACATTCGTCCCCCGCAGATCCCCGTGATCCACAACGTGGATGCCCTGACCCACGACAAGCCCGAAGCCATCGCCACCGCACTGGTCGAGCAGTTGTTCCGGCCGGTCCAGTGGGTGGCCTGCGTTCAAGCCATGCAGGCCATGGGTGCTGGCGACCAGGTCGAGTTCGGCCCGGGCAAGGTGCTCACCGGCCTGGCCCGCCGCATCGATCGCAAGATGGGCGCCAAGACCGTCTTCGACCAGGCCACGCTGGAAAAGGCACTGGGCGCCGAGTAAGGCAAGCCGATCGAACAAGAAACACCACGAGGAATATCCATGTCAGAACAAGCGACCCAATTTGCCAACCTCGACGGCCGTGTTGCCCTGGTCACCGGCGCATCGCGCGGGATCGGTGCAGCGATTGCCAACGCCCTGGTGGCAGCCGGGGCGACGGTCATCGGGACGGCCACCTCCGAGAAGGGCGCCGCCGCGATCGGCGAGCGTCTGGGCGAGAATGGCGCGGGCATGGCGCTGGACGTGACCGATGGCGCGCAGGTCGATGCGGTGATCAAGGAGATCGAGTCGCGCTTCGGGCCGGTCGCCGTGTTGGTCAACAACGCCGGCATCACCCGTGACACGCTGCTGATGCGCATGAAGGAAGACGACTGGGATGCAATCATCCAGACCAACCTCACGTCGGTCTTTCGTCTGTCGCAGAAGGTCATGCGCTCGATGGCCAAGGCCCGCTGGGGGCGCATCATCTCGATCGCCTCGGTGGTCGGCTCGATGGGCAATGCCGGGCAGACGAACTACGCGGCAGCCAAGGCCGGCATCATGGGCTTTTCCAAGTCGCTGGCGCGCGAGCTCGGCCCGCGCGGCGTGACGGTCAACGTGGTCGCCCCGGGGTTCATCGAGACCGACATGACCCGCGACCTGCCGGAAAAGCAGAAGGAAGCCCTGCTGGGCAACATCCCCAACGGCCGCCTGGGTCAGCCCGAGGAGATCGCCTCGGCGGTACGTTTCTTGGCCGCTCCGGAGGCCGCTTACATCAACGGTCAGACCATCCACGTCAACGGCGGGATGTACATGGCGTAAGGCCCGCCTTGGCGGGTTTTAGCTCGCCGGGGCATTTTTATTTGGCCTGCCGGACGGTTTTCACTAGAATGCCGGGCAGTGTTGGCCGGGGTTGCCTGGCCAAAATGTTTAATTGATTAGTGTTTGTACCAGAAGAGGTTCGATACGAATGAGCACCGTTGAAGAACGCGTCAAGAAGATTGTTGTAGAGCAGTTGGGCGTCAAGGAAGAAGAAGTTACCAACGAAGCTTCATTCGTTGACGACCTCGGCGCGGATTCCCTCGACACCGTCGAGTTGGTCATGGCCCTGGAAGAAGAGTTCGAGTGCGAGATTCCGGACGAAGAGGCCGAGAAGATCACCACCGTTCAGCAGGCCATCGACTACGTCAACAACCACAAGGACGCCTGAATCGGGCCCTTGTGCGTTTCACAGGCCGCTGGCCTGTGACCTGAAAACCGTGTTTCGGCCTTCCTTTCGGGGGGTTGATCGCGGTTTTTTACTAGGGGGCTCAGCCCGATTCGATCGACCTGAGTTTCCCTCGGGATTCGCCAAGCCGATCGGCAGCCCGCCCGGCCGTCAGCCAACGAACTGGAAAAGAGCATCATGAGCAAACGTCGCGTCGTGATCACCGGCCTTGGGCTGGTGACCCCGCTGGGGAACAACGTCAAGGATTCATGGGACGGCATTCTTGCCGGGCGGTCGGGTGTGGCCCCCATCGATCGCTTCGATACCGAGAAGATGGCGGTCAAGTTTGCTGCCACGGTCAAGGATTTCGATCCGACCACGGTCATCCCGGCGAAGGACGTGAAAAAGATGGAACCGTTCATCCACTACGCGATGAGCGCATCCATCGAGGCGATTGAGGACGCGGATCTGATCAGCGATTCGCTCGATCTCGACCGGGTGGGCACCTTCATCGGTTCGGGCATTGGCGGACTGGGCGGCATCGAGCGCAACACGCTGGCCCTGGAGAATCAGGGGCCGCGTCGCGTCTCGCCGTTCTTTATCCCCGGCGCGATCATCAACATGGCCTCCGGTCAGCTGTCGATCCGCTATGGATTCCGTGGCCCGAACCTCGCCACGGTGACCGCCTGCACCTCGGGCACCCACAGCATCGGCCAGGCCGCCCGCCTGATCTCCTACGGCGATGCCGACGTGATGATTGCCGGCGGCACCGAGGGTGCCGTCTCGCCGCTGGGCGTGGCAGGCTTCGCCTCGGCGCGCGCGCTGTCGACTCGCAACGACGATCCCGAGCGCGCGTCGCGGCCGTGGGACCGTGATCGTGACGGCTTCGTGCTGGGCGAGGGCGCCGGCGTGGTGGTGCTCGAGTCGCTGGAACATGCCCAGGCTCGCGGTGCCCACATCTACGGTGAGGTCAAGGGCTTCGGCATGAGTGCGGACGCCTATCACATGACCTTGCCGGCCGCCGACGGTGACGGCGCGCATCGCTGCATGAGGGCGGCTCTCAAGGACGCCGATCTTCAACCGAGTGATTTGGGCTACATCAACGCCCACGGGACCTCCACGCCCGCCGGTGACGGTACCGAGGTAAAGGCGATCAAGAAGCTCTACGGCGACCAGCCGGTGGCGTGCCCGGTCAGCTCCACCAAGTCGATGACCGGGCACCTGCTTGGCGCGGCCGGTGCAATCGAGGCCGTGTTCTCGGTACTCGCCCTGCGTGATCAGGTGCTGCCGCCGACGATCAACCTCGACAACCCCTCCGAGGACTGCGATCTCGACTTCGTGCCCCACGAGGCACGTCGCGTCGAAGGTTTCGAAGTGGCGATGTCCAACTCCTTCGGCTTCGGCGGGACCAACGGCACGCTCATCTTCGGTCGCACGATCGACTGATGGACGCGGGGCGACGCTCGAACCAGCCGGGCGTCCGTCGGTCCTGTCCGGGCCGGCCGCCAGTGGATTGCATCCGTCAAACGACCCTCGCGTGAACCGCTCGTGAGCGAGCCTGTCATCCAACGCCTCGAATCGGAGCCGGGCAGGGCGGCGTCATCGCTCGCCGAGGTGCTGACAGCCGCGGGCAAGGACGCCAGCCACCTGTTCGAGAGCGTTACTGCCGGCGGCCCCCTGAGCCGTTGGTCGATCCTGTTCTCCGCAGCCGACGAGCGCCTGAGCGCGCCACCCATGCCGTCAGCCGATGCGCCACGCTTTCTCGATGCCTTCCAGCAGGCCGTCTCTCGCCGGCAGCCCCTGAACGATGGCTTTGCAGCCGACGGTTGGCTGGCGGCACGGGGCCTGCCACCGGCGTTCCCTTTTCTCGGCGGCTGGAGTTTCTTCCTTGCCTACGAGATGGCCGCGGAGATCGAGCCCACGCTCGACCTGCCGCCATTCGAGCTCGGGGCCGAGAGTGGCTTTCCGCGCGCGATCGCCGAATATCACCCGGCCGCCCTGGTGCGGGATCACGACTCGGGCGAAGATATCGTGGTTCACGACGGTAGCGCCCGAGGCGCGAAGCTGGCCGAAGGCCTGATCGCCGCGCGGGTACAGGCGGTTAAAACCGCTGGCAGGGATCGTCGTGGCGGGGTCGAGCTGGCGGAACTGCTCCCACCGGCGGGCGCGCCCCACCGCGAACGGGTGGCCCGGGTCCGTGATTACCTGTTCGCCGGCGATGTCTTTCAGGCCAACCTCTCGCATGCCTGGCGCTTTCGGCTCGCGCCGGGTGTGTCATCGCAGGCGGTCTACGAGTCCTTGTGTCGGCGCAACGCGGCACCGTTCGCCGCCTGGTACCGACAGCCGGAAGGCGAGATCATCAGCTCCTCCCCGGAGCGGCTTCTGCGCGTGGCCGACGGCCGTGCCGAGACCCGCCCGATTGCCGGCACCCGCCGGCGCGATCCGGACCCCGAGCGTGACCAGGAGCTGATCGAGCAATTGCGCGCCCACCCCAAGGAGCGCGCCGAGCACGTCATGCTCATCGATCTCGAGCGCAACGACCTCGGCCGGGTCTGTGAGCCCGGCTCGGTGCGGGTCGACGAGTTGATGGTGGTCGAGTCCTACGCCCAGGTACATCACCTGGTCTCGAATATCGTCGGGACACTTCCCGCGAGCACCTCGCCACTGGCGGCGCTGGCTGCCTGCTTCCCCGGCGGGACGATCACCGGCTGTCCGAAGGTCCGTTGCATGGAAATCCTCGCCGAGCTGGAGCAGGCCGGTCGCGGGCCCTACACCGGCAGCCTCGGTTACCTGAGCAACCACGGGCGGCTCGACAGCAACATCCTGATCCGCAGCGTCTTTCTGAGCCCGGACGGACGCGGCGAATTCCGCACCGGCGGCGGCATCGTGGCGGACTCGGATCCGGCGCGCGAGCTCGACGAGACCTACCAGAAGGCCCGAGGCGTGCTCGATGCCCTCGGTGGCGAGGCGGCCCTGACCGCCGGGGTGCCGGTCGGATGAATCCCGTCGAGTTGCCCGTCACCGATCGTGGCTGCGCCTTTGGCGACGGCCTGTTCGAGACGCTGTTCGTCCGCGAGGGGCGGGTGATTCGGCTTGCCGATCATCTTGCCCGGCTGCGCTTCGGGCTGGCGAGGCTCGGTCTGCCGGAGCCGTCCGGCGAGCGGGTGCTCAAAGCACTCGACGAGGCGGTCACGCCGGGCTCGACCGGCGTGTGCAAATTAATGGTCACGGCCGGCTCGGGGCCCCGCGGTTATCGTCGTCCCGAACATCCTGAACTGACCGTGGCGGCCACCTTCGGCCTGCTGCCGCCGGTCCCGGCCGCGCCACTGACCCTCGACCCGGTCCCGGTGGCACTTGAGGGATCAAACGCGCTGCGTGGCCTCAAGCACCTCAATCGGCTGGTGCAGGTGCTGGCCCAGCAGTCGCTCCCGGGTGGCCGGGTCGAGGGGCTGATGCTGGACCCGGCCGGGCGGGTGGTTTCCGGTACGATGGGCAACGTTTTCTGGCGTGAACGCGATGGCTGGCATACGCCGCCGCTGGTCGGTGGCGCGATTGCCGGCACGCGTCGCGCCTGGTGGATCGAGACCCTGGGCGCTCGCATCACCCCCTGCGCCCCGGGTCGGTTGGCGTTGGCCGAGGCGGCGTTTCTCTGCAATGCCGTCTCCGCCTGGCGGCCGGTCGGCACGCTGCTCGGACGGGCGCTTGCCGAGACCGATGGCCCACCCGACGAGGGGCTGGAATGCGTCGAGGGCTGCTGGCAACCGCCGGCCGACGTCGCGACGAACGCCTGGCCAGAGGTCTTGTCCGAGGCCTTGGCCGACAGCGCTTGGGGGCGGGTCGCCCGTCGCGAGCTTGGCGCCGAGCGCGCGTGGGGCTCGCCGAGCCCATCATCACCGGAATCGATCGAGAGTTAGGAGTTGCGGATGCGGCGAGCCATGGGTGTGTTCTTGATCTGGGCGGCTGGCATGGGCCTGCTCGCGGCCCTGCTTGTCGGGGCGGGGCTGGCCATGCACTACTGGAAGCAGCCGCTCGCCCAAGAGGCAACCACGGTCACCGTGGAGTCCGGGCAATCCATGCCGGGGATCGCCGCGTCCATCCACGAGGTGCAGCCGGCCATTCCGGCCCGGGCGATCGACTGGACCGCTCGTTTCCGTGGTCAGGCCCGCTCCATTCAGGCCGGTGAGTACGAAATCCGTCCCGGCGAGCGTCTGGCCTCGCTGCTCGATCGCATGGTGGCCGGCGACGTGATCGAATATCGTTTCACCGTGCCGGAGGGCATCACCGCGCAAGGTTTCCTCGACCGGCTGGCCGAGGCACCGCGCATCCGCCGTACGATCGAGGAGCTGACGCCCGAGGCGGTAATCGAGTCGCTCGACCTGCCCGTCGATCACCTCGAGGGCTGGCTTTACCCGGACACCTATCAGTACCCCGCCGGCACCAGCGATCGCACCCTGATCAAGCGGGCCTTCCGTCAGATGCGTGAGGCACTCGATGCCGCCTGGGCGGCCCGTGCCGATGATCTGCCGCTGGACGACCCGTACGAGGCCCTGATCCTCGCCTCGGTGATTGAGAAGGAGACCGGGATCTCCGGTGAGCGCGGCGAAGTTGCGGGCGTATTCGTCAATCGCCTCCGGCGCGGCATGCGCCTGCAGACCGACCCGACCGTCATCTACGGCATGGGCGACGACTACGACGGTCGCCTGTACAGCCGGCACCTGCGCGAGGACACGCCCTATAACACCTACACCCGCGACGGGCTGCCGCCGACACCGATCGCCCTGCCATCGGCCGCCTCGATCGAGGCCGCGACCCGGCCAGCCGAGACCGACGCGTTCTACTTCGTTGCCGACGGCACCGGCGGGCACGCCTTCTCGCGCACGCTCAAGGAACACAATCGGGCCGTCGCGCGTTGGCGGATCCATCAGCGTGAACAGGGAGACCGTCCATGACCGATCCGCGTGCCACGCCGCGCTTTGTCACCCTTGAGGGGCTGGAAGGCGCGGGCAAGTCGACCGCGATGGACTTCGTGCGCGAGTGGTTCGAGGCGCGTGGCGAGGCGGTGCTGTGCACCCGCGAACCCGGTGGCACCCCGTTGGCCGAGGAATTGCGTTCGGTGCTCAAGGCCGTGCGCGAGGAGCCGGTTGCCGCCTCGACCGAACTGCTGCTGATGTTCGCCGCGCGTGCCCAACACGTCGAGCGGGTGATCCGTCCGGCCCTGGCTGAGGGTCGGGTCGTAATCTGCGACCGGTTCACCGATTCCACCCGTGCCTACCAGGGCGCCGGCCGCGGATTGCCGATGGCGACCATCGACCAGTTGGCCGAGGTGGCACATTCGGGCTGTGATCCCGAGCTGACGCTCTGGCTGGATGTGCCGGTGGTGCTCGGTCTCGAGCGGGCGGCGAGCCGCGAGGCGGCGGATCGATTCGAGCAGGAAGCGCTCACCTTCTTCGAACGGGTGCGTGGCGGTTTCGAGTCGCTTTGTAAGCGGGAACCGTCACGGGTACGACGAGTGGATGCCACATGCCCTCTGGACGAGGTGCGTGGACAGATTGAAAGCGTACTGGAGGCCGCTCATGGTGGCTGACACGATGGACACCAACCTGTCGGGGCTGGCCGAACAGCGGCTGATCAGCGACCCGGCCACCATCCAGAGCGCCGGCTGGCTGAACGATGCCTGGTTGCAGCTCGAGCGGATGATTGCCGCCGGGCGCCTGCCACACGGCCTGTTGCTACACGGACGATTGGGCGCGCCGATGACGGCCCTGCTCGAGACACTGGCGCGCCGCCTGATCTGCGAGGCGCCGCGAGATGGCTGGCCCTGCGGCGAGTGTCCCGCCTGCCGTCAGGCGGAGCAGGGCAGCTTTCCCGACCTGCATCGGCTGGCGGATGATCCCGACCATCGCGATATCCCGGTCGATGCCATCCGGACGTTGATCGACGGCGCGTTTATCACCCGCTACGGCCGCATGCGTCTGGTGTTGATCGAGCGTATCGAACGACTCAATCGCGCCTCGGGCAATGCCCTGCTCAAGCTCCTGGAAGAGCCGCCAGAGTCGATGCAGTTTCTCTGCACGGTCGAGCAGGTCGACCGCTTGCTGCCCACGATCCGCTCGCGGTTGCAGCGCGTCCGCCTGCGCGAGCCGCGGCCCGAGGAACTGGCCGCGTGGTGGCGGCAGGCCAGCGGCTGTTCGCCCGAGCGGGCCGAGTTGCTGGCGTTCATCGACGATCCCACGCTGGTCGATGGCAGCGATCCCACGTTCGACTGGCAGGCGGTCACCAGTGCCTGGGTGCAGCTGGCCGAGCAACCCCGCTCGCCGTTGGCCCCGATCGCGCCGTGGCTGGCGACACCCCGGCCGGTGCTGGCCCGCTGGCTGTTACGGCTCTGGCCGGCGGTGGCGCGTCGCCAGGCCGGTCTGGCCGATACGCTGCCGGCGGCGATTGTGCCGATGATCGAGCGGCTCGCTAGGGCCCACGATAGCGAGCGGTGGCTGGCGGTGCAGACCCGGCTGATCCAGTTCGCCCGCGAGGCGGGGCATCCGCTGCATCCCGAGCTTTCGGTTGAGCAGCTGGCGCTCGATCTGGTCGATCCGCGGCTGGCCCGGCGTCTCGAGCCGGTCGGCTAAGGAAACTCTGCATCAATCGGATATCGCTCTGCGCGCCTTGATCACGAACGGCTCACCAGGCCAGAGTGACATCTGATTCGTGCAGAGTTTCACCAACTTCGACCGTCCCGCGATTGCCGGTAGACTGTTCATCCGAATTCCCGCGTTCCGATCCGGCCTACCCGGGCCGGGCCGATCGACCAACCGTGACGAGGTAGCGTGCAATGGCAGCAGGAGGCGGCCTGGGTGGAGGCATGATCCACCACAACATCCCGGACAAGGACACGCTCTACAAGTCCTACATGCCGTTCGTGAAGAATGGCGGACTGTTCATTCCGGGGCACACGCAGATACCGATGGGCAAGGAGATCTTCCTTACCCTGACGCTGATGGGCAGTCCCGAGCGGCTTGCCGTGGCCGCGAAGGTTATCTGGGTCACCCCGCAGGGTTCGCAGGGCGGCAAGGTGGCCGGCATCGGCGTGCAGTTTGGCCGCATGGACCAAGGCCGCACGCGCCAGCAGATCGAGACCTACCTTGCCGGGGCGCTGGAGAAGGAAACACCGACTTACACCATGTAACGGAAGCTCTACAGGGTGCAATGGCATCTCTGCGGACGCGCCAAGGGCTCCGCGTTTTAACGGCCTTCGCCCTTTGATGAGGGTGGTAACGTCAAAGATGGGTCCTTGGCGGCCCGCCCAAATGGGGCATGCGGGTTTGTCCGCACTCGGCGCTGCCGTCGCTCGGCGGGCCCGGGTGATTGCTCTGGGCCCGCCTTCGGTCCGGCGCCTTGATTGCGAACAAACCCGCAAGCCAGAGATGCCATTGCACCCTGCAGAGCTTCCTCCTCGTTCTTTGTGTCCTTATCTCGGAGCACCATGCAACTGTTCGACTCGCACTGCCACCTCGACCGGGTGGAACTCGACGCCTTCGACAACGACTTCGACCGCTTCATGCACACCGCCTGGCTGGAATCGGTCACGCGGATGCTCTGTGTCTCGATCAAGCCGTCGAGCTGGCCGGCGATGACCGAGCTGGTCTCGCCGTATCTTGCCGGCAACCCCGAGCGGCGGGCCGAGCGTCCGGAGGTATTCCTCTCCTACGGTCTGCACCCCACCGACGATGCCGGGGCCGTGATTCCCACCGAGGAGTTGGTGCGGGCGATCCGCCAGGACCAGCACGCCGATTCCATTGTGGCGGTGGGCGAGACCGGGCTGGACTATTTCCACTGCGAGGAAGGCGAGCGCTGGCAGCACGACCGCTTCGTCAATCATATCGAGGCGGCCAAGGCCGTGGACAAGCCGGTGATCATCCACACGCGCGGGGCACCGGGTGACACCATGGACGTGCTCGAGCGCGAGCATGCCGAGGAGTGCGGCGGAGTGATGCACTGCTTCGCCGAGGACTGGGAGACCGCACGCCGGGCACTGGACCTGGGGTTCTATATTTCCTTCTCCGGCATCGTTACCTTCAAGTCGGCCGCCTCGTTGCGCGAGGTGGCGAAGAAGGTGCCCGGTGACCGGATCCTGGTCGAGACCGATTCCCCCTACCTCTCGCCGGTCCCGTTCCGTGGCAAGCCCAACAACCCGATCCGCGTTCGCCACGTGGCCGAGGTCCTGGCCGACCTGCGCGGCGAGAGCCTGCCGGAAATGGCCGCCCGCGCACACGAGAACACGCGGCGCTGGTTGAAACTCGATCGCTGAGTGGCGATCGTCGTTCGATTGACTGCCAATGAAAAAGGGGCCCTTGTCGGGCCCCTTTTCGCGTCCGGTGCGTCCGCTGGTCTGGCACTCAGTTACTCGCGACCGACAGCTCCTGCCCGGGCTTGAGCGCGGCATCCGGTCCGATGCGATTGAGCGCGGTGAGCTCTTCGACGGTCGTGGAGAACCGCTGCGCGAGTTGCCAGAGCGTGTCGCCCGGCTGGACCACGTACTTCGAAGGAGCATCGTCGTTGCCACCCGAGACTTCGGCACCGACGATCACCTCGTCGCCCGGACGCAGCACCGGGTTGTCGCCGTAGGCGTTCATGCGACGCAGCTCGGCGATCTTGACGCCGTGCTTGCGCGAGATGGCCCAGAGCGATTCACCCGGCTGGACCGTATGGGTGCGCGCATTGCCCGAGGCGATCGCGCTGTCCACACGCCCCAAGGGGACGAGGATTTCCTGTCCGGGGCGGGCGACGGCCGACTGGCGGCGATTGATTGCCAGTAGCTCATCGACCGAGCTGCCATAGCGCTGCGCGACCCGATAGAAGCTGTCGCCGCGCGCGAAGGTGTAGCGTTGCCACTCTTCGGCAGCGCTGGCCGCGGAGTTCAGCGTGTCGACATCGAAGCGCCCCTGGGCCTCGCGTGGGACCAGCAGTTGCCGCGGCGTGTCGCCGGTGATCGACCGTTCGAAGCCGGGGTTGAGGCGATAGAGCTCGTCGTGGTCCATCCCGGTCATGTCGGCCAGCTTGACCAGGCTGACGGAGCGTTCCAGTTCCACCTGCGCGAGCGCCGGGCGATTCTCGATCGCGTGCGGGGTGAAGCCGTACTTCTCGGGGTCGGAGAAAATCTTGACCAGGGCGAACAGGCGGGCCGGGTAGTCCTGGGTTTCCTTGCGGATCTGCTGGAGGCTCCAGAAGTCGGTGGCATGACCGCGCTGTTCGTTCTGACGGATGGCATTGAGCAGGGTGCCCTGGCCACCGTTGTAGGCGGCGATCACCGTGGGCCAGTCATCGTCGAACATGCCGCGCAGCTGGCTGAAATAGGTAACGGCGGCGTCGGTGGAGGCCTCGATGTCCCGTCGGCCGTCGTAGAACGCGTCACGATCCAGCTCGAAATAGGTGCCGGTGGAGGGAATGAACTGCCAGATGCCCGCCGCCGAGCTCGACGACAGGGCCTGCGGCAGGTAGGCGCTCTCCACGATCGGCAGCAGGGTCAGCTCCAGTGGCAGGTTGGCCGCCTCGAGCTTCTCCACGATCATGTAGAGATACGGTTCGGCGCGTTCGCTGACCTCGCGCAGGTACTCCGGGTGGCGGGCGTAACGACGGATCTCCGCATCGACGCGGGCATTGTCCGGCACCGGCAGGGTGAAGCGACTGGCGACCGCGCCCCAGAGGTCGTGTTCGTGATCCGTGGCCTGCTGCTCCTCACCGTCCTGGCGGCTGATCGCCGGCAGGGTGGAGAAACTCGGTCGACTGCTTTCCCGCTCGTCGACGCCTTGCCGGTCGGCCGGCGGCACCAGGCCGGCACAGCCATGCAGCAGCAGGACGGTCACGGGCAGAAGCAGGCCGCGCAGCAGTCTCGACGACAAGGCGAGCTGCCGGGAGGAAATCGGGGGAGTCGGCTGTGTAGGCATTGGGTCGTTCGGCTATCCGTAGTTGTTGACCAGCATCAAGGGAGTCACAGGCGTGCCAGGCCGTCGAAGTCGTCCTTCCAGTGACGCAATTGGGCGAAGGCGTCGATGTCGTCCTCGATGCGTTCGCCGACGTAGGCCTCGATCGCCTTGCGCAGGGCCGGCACACGCACGCGCAGGAACGGGTTGGTGCGCTTCTCGAGGTCCATCGAGGCACTCGCCGTCGGCTCGCCATTCGATCGCTTCTCCGCGACCTCGCGGACCCGGGCGGCAATGTCGGGGTTGTCGGGTTCGGCATGCGCAGCGAAGCGCAGGCTGTCGGTGGTGTATTCGTGGCCGCAGTAGATGGTCATGTCGCCATCCTTCTCATCACCAAGGGATGCCAGACGGTCGAGCGAGTGCAGCATCTGTGCCGCCGTGCCCTCGAACAGTCGCCCGCAACCCGCGGTGAACAGTGTGTCGCCGCAGAAGATGGCCTGCCCCCTGATATAGCTCAGGTGATCCTGGGTGTGACCGGGGGTGGCCATCACCGAGAACTCGCCCACGCCCGGAACGGTGAACCGATCGCCTTCGCCGACGACCGTGTCGACACACACCCGCCGGCAGCTGTCGGGGCCGTAGACCGTCATGGGAAAGCGCTGGGTCAGCTCGGCCAGGCCCTGGACGTGATCGCCATGGTGATGCGTGATCAAGGTGGCCACCGGCTTGAGCCCACGGGCCTCGATGGCCTCGATCACCGGGCCGGCCTCACCGGCATCCACGATCACCGTGGCGCGGTCATCCCCCTCGATCAGCCAGACGTAGTTGTCCGATAGGACGGGAAGGCAATGGATGGTCGGGGCGGTTGCAGTGCTCATGGCGGCATCTTAACGTAGTCGGACTGGGGCAAGGAATGCCCGTGTGCCGAATGCGGATGGACCGAAGGGTGACCGTGCGGCATGGCACGTCAGCGGGGACGCGACAACGATGGACAGGGAAGTCATTTCGCCGGGTGAGGGCTCGGCGTCCGGGGGAGCATGCGCAGGCTTATCGCGGCGGCGTCTGGCCGCTCGCTGGCTGTTGCTGGCCTGGGCCGGCGCGGCGCTGCTTGCGTGGTTTGTGCCGTGGCCGGTGCTGGTCGGCTCGGGCCTGGCCGCCGTGGGGATCGGCTGGGCCGGGATGCTTGCCTTCGGTCTTGCCCTGCTGGCGCTGGTCGCGTGGCGGCAGGATCTCTCGGGCTGGGCCTTGCTGGCGATCGGGCTGGCCGGCGTGTTGCATACGCTGGTGCCGGTGGCGAGCCTCGTCGATCGAACCCCGGTGTTCGCCGACCGGGTCGATTGCCGACTCGAGGCAGCGATCGTCGGTCTGGTCGATGACCGGGTCGATCGCCGCCGCTTTACCGTTGCAGTGCATGCCGCCCGGGCGGCAGACCCGGATGACAGCGTCGCTGCCCGGATCTGCCAGCAATTGCCTGGGGGCGGGCGCCTCAAGCTCAGCGACTACACCCCGCTTGCCGAGCGCGTCGACCTGGTTGCCGGTGTCGACTATGACCTCATCGCGCGCCTCAAGCCCCTGCGCGGCCACGCCAACCCCGGTGGCTTCGACTACCGCCGCTACCTGTTTCGTCACCAGATACTCGCCACGGGCTACCTGCGCGATCGTCAGCCGAGCGACATCGGACGGGCGCCGGGCTGGCGGGCGCAGATCGACCGCTGGCGGGATGCCGCACGCTCACGGTTACAGGACTCCCTGGCGGTTGCGGAGAGACGCGCCGCCGGCGGGCCATTGTCGGCCGGGGCGGCGCTGCTGCACGGGCTGGCACTGGGCGATCGCGGCGAGCTGAGCGACCGACAATGGGAATCGCTGCTGGCCTCCGGCACCAATCATCTCTTGGCGATCTCCGGGTTGCACGTCGGCATGGTGGCCGCACTGGTGGCATGGCTGGTACGTGTCGGGTGGGGGCGCTTGGCGATCAGCCGGGGCTGGCCAGCCCAGCGAGTGGCGGCGCTGGTGGCCGTGTTGGCCGCCTGGAGCTACGCCCTGATTGCCGGGCTGTCGATCCCCACCCTGCGCGCCGCGCTGATGCTGACGGTCCTGTTGCTCGGAGTGCTGATGCAGCGGCGCTGGCGGCTGCTCGATCTGTGGCTGATCGCCTTCGTGCTGGTGATGGTGATCGATCCATTCGCCCCGCTGGACATGGGGTTCTGGTTGTCGTTTGCCGCGGTGCTCCTGATCATCGTCATGATTCGCGGCCGCGACGGGCTCTGGCGGCCCTGGGAACTGCTGCGGATGCAATGGCTGCTGACCCTCGGGTTGCTGCCGCTGACCTGGGGGCTGTTCGACCGGGTCGCCTTCGCCTCGTTGCCGGCGAATCTCCTGGCCGTGCCGCTGGTCTCGATGCTGATCACCCCGCTGGCACTACTCACCCTGTTTCTGGCGATCATCAGCCCGGCGGCTGCCGCCTGGCCCGCGTGGCTGATCGACGGGGTCGGCCAGGGGCTGTTTGCGGTACTGGGCTGGCTGGTGGCGGTATTCCCGGATTCCAATCACGCGCCACCCGGTCCGTTTGCGCTGGCCCTGTTCGCCTCGGGTGTGCTCTGGCTGGGGTTGCCGCGGCGGTTTCCGGGACGGGGACTGGCGATCTTGTTGTTGCTGCCGGCCCTGATGGTGGGATCGTCGCGCCCCGCGCCCGGGCAGTTCGAGGCCGTGGTGCTGGATGTGGGGCAGGGCATGGCGGTGTTATTACGGACCGCTCGCCACGACCTGTTGTATGACGCCGGGCCAAGGCACGGGCGTTTCGATACCGGCGAGGCGATCGTGCTGCCGGCCTTGCGAGCGCTGGATGTCTCACAACTCGACCGGATCGTGATCAGCCATGCCGCCATGGATCACGCCGGTGGACTCGCCTCGATCCGGCAGGCCTTTCCGCAGGCCGCGGTTGTCGGCTTGGCGGAGGGTCGATTCGGTGTCGATGGGGAGCTCATGGCGTGTCGGCACGGTACGCAGTGGCTGCTTGACGGGGTGCGGTTTTCGCTGCTGCGCGCCCCACGCGGGTCCACCAACGATCGCTCTTGTGTGCTGCGCGTGGCCGGCCAGTCGGGGAGCCTTCTGTTGACCGGTGACATCGAGGCGGCCGCGGAGCAGTGGCTGCTGCGACATGCCCGCGTTGATGCCGAGACCGTACTGGTGCCGCATCACGGCTCGGCCAGTTCGTCGGCCGCCCCGTTCGTCGATGCCACCGGTGCTCGGCAAGCACTGGTCAGTGCCGGTTTTCTCAATCGCTGGGGCCATCCCCGTGCGGAGGTCGTGGACCGTTGGCAGGCGGCGGGCGCGACGGTCTGGCGGACCGATCGGCATGGGGCATTGCACCTTGAGCGCGGCCGCGTACGTAGCGAGCGTTCCGGGCTGTGGCCGTTTCCTTGGCGTCGCCCTGCGGCGCTGATGGACTTCTTGCCTCCTTGATCGATTATCGGCACACCCGGTTCGCTCAACAGACGGCATCGTAGCGGTATCGGTTGGTGGCATGACTTCTGCTAACCTTCCTATCGAAATGACAATGTCCTGACGCGTTCTGGATCAAAGAGGCGTTGTTGAGGTAACCACACCATCGACGTGGCAAATCCACGTACAGTGAGCGGGCATGGCCACGGAATCGGCTCAACGGGCAGGGATGCACGGCCCCAGAGGTAAGACCGGTCCCTGATGAAATCGACCAGCCTGTATTCCGAGGAGCAGATCCGCGCCGCCGAGCAATACCTCAAGGAGGTCGGTGCCGAGGACATGAGCCTCGACAATCGCAATGGCCGCAACGGCCAGCCGGAGTCGGTGCGGGCGCTGAATCCGGACGAGCGAGGCATTCGCATTCTCGAGGGTGTCTATCTCGATTTCTTCGCCAAGGATCGCCTCGCCCTGATCGTGCCGCGTTACGCCCAGCAACTGCCGTTGACCTGGGCCAAGGAAGGGATGCGCCTGGTGATCATGCGCCGCTACGCCGACGAGCAGCTCGGTATCCGCCAGATTCTCGAAGGGCTGGTCGTCAAAACCACCGAGGCACGACGCGACGACGATCCCAATCAGGCGCTGGTTCTGATCATGCACATCAATCGACAGCGCCAGTTCGATCCGGGTGAAAATCCGGGTTGATCCATGGCAGCCGCCGCTGGATCCGAGGGGAGCCGCATCGCATCCACTCCTGACTTGTTAATTCCACCCCTCTGACCTATCTAAGGGTTTGGGGTCTCGTTGATCGAGCGGTCACGGGTCGTGAGCCGTGGGCGAGACCGAAGACAGAGCGGAGGAATCGCCATGAGTAGTCGGGATGAACTGGTCGACAAGTACGCGGACGAGATTCAGGAAAAATGCGGCGAGTCGCCGGATCGTGACTTGCTGGCGCGCGTGGTCGCCGGGCTGGGGCCCGCAGTCTACAACGCCGATGCCTCGGTGGTCGCGGCAAGTGATCCGGACGAGGTCGAAAGTATCAAGAAGAATTTCCTGGTCAAGAAGCTGGGGCTGACCGACGGGCCCGATCTGGACGCGGCACTCGACAAGGTGTTCGATCAGTACGGCCGGTCCAATCGGCACAAGTACCGTGCCGTCGTCTATTACCTGCTCACGCGACACTTCGGCCGGGAGGCGGCTTACGCCTGAACGGCAACCTCGGTAACACAACAAAAAACCCCGGCCTGCGAACAGGTCGGGGTTTCTTCGTTTCACGGCAACCGGAAGTCGGCCGTGATCAGTCGTCCAGGCTGAGTGCCGGGTAGACGCCGTTCTCGTCGTGGACTTCCCGGCCGGTCAGCGGCGGGTTGAACACGCAGATCAGGCGCATGTCCTCGCTGCCACCGCGCAGGTAGTGCTTGTCGGCCGCCGGATCGTTGAGGAGATACATCATGCCGTCGCGGATCGGGTAGGTGACATCGTTGTTGATGTCGTGGATCTCCCCGTTGCCGCCTACGCAGTAAACCGCTTCGATGTGATTCTGGTAGTGGATGAAGGTCTCGGTGCCGGCGCGGATGATGGTGTCGTTGTAGGAAAACCCCACCTTGTCGTCGGCGAGAATCAGGCGACGGCTGACCCAGTTGCCGTTTTCGGCCTCGACTTCGCGGTCGGTGCCGATGATGTCTCGATCAAGATAACGTACGAGCATGTTTGACTCCGTAACTGGTTGATGGCCCCGTCGGCAAGACGGGGCGACGTCATTGGCGTGATCAGCCCTTGCGAGCGGCCGCGGCGGCGTCGACGGACTCGTCGAGCAGGTCCAGGCCCTTGTCCAGCTCGGCCTCGCTGATGGTCAGCGGGGCGAGGAACTTGATCACCTGGTCGTCGGCGCCGGCGGTCTCTGCCAGCAGGCCGCGCTTGAACGCCTCGGCGGAGACCTCGTTGCAGAAGTCCTCGGCCTCGGACTGGAGGCCCCAGATCATGCCCAGGCCGCGCACGTCGGAGATGAGGTCCTTGTGGCGCTCGGCGATGGCCCGGAAGCGCGCCTCGACCTTCTTGCCCTTCTCGACGACTTCCTTGGAGAACTCGTCGGTCTCCCAACGCTCCAGCGCGGTCGCGCCGGCGATGAAGGCCAGAGAGTTACCGCGGAAGGTGCCGGTGTGCTCGCCCGGCGACCACTCGTCGATGTCCGGACGCATCAGCACGATCGCCATCGGCAGGCCGGTGCCGATCGACTTGGAGATGGTGACGATGTCGGGTTTGATGCCGGCACGCTCGAAGCTGAAGAAGTTGCCGGTGCGGCCGTTGCCGACCTGGATGTCGTCGACGATCAGCAGGATGTCGAGATCCTTGCACATCTTGTCGAGCTTCTTGAGCCACTCGACCGAGGCGACGTTGATGCCGCCTTCACCCTGGATGGTCTCGACGATGATGCCGGCCGGCAGGTCGTAGCCCGAGCTCGCATCCTCGTAGTACTGGCGCATCATGTCGATGCTGTCCATCTGGCCTTCGCCGGTCGGATCGAAGTAGTTGTCGTACGGCATCTTGGTGACGTTCAACGGCACGCCGTAGAAGTCGTCGTGGTAGAACTCGTTGCCGGTAACCGCGAGCGCACCCAGGGTGTGACCGTGGTAGGCGTTGGTGAAGGAGACGATCTTGGAGCGCTCCTTGACCTTGCGTGCCAGCTTCAGCGCCGTCTCGACGGCGTTGGTGCCGGTCGGACCGACGAACTGGACCTTGTAGTCCAGGCCGCGCGGCTGAAGGATGGTTTCCTGCAGCTTCTTGATAAACAGGTACTTGGCGTCGGTCGCTTTGTCGAGCGCGTTGGTGACGCCGTCACGCTCGATGAAGTCGATGATCGCGCGCTTGATCGCCGGGTCGTTGTGACCGTAGTTCAGCGAGCCGGCGCCGCCGAAGAAGTCGATGAACGCCTTGCCGTGGTGGTCCCACATCGTGGCGTTCTTGGATTTGACGAAAATGGTCGGGAACGAGCGGATGTAACCGCGAACGTTGGACTCGTATTTCTCGAACAGGTCGATGTTCATCACAGGTCCTCGTCTAGAGCTTGAAAAGGAAATCGGGATCGAAAAGAAAATAGCACCGCCGGTGGGAATCGCACCGGGCGGTGATGTCGTTGATCAGAGATCGATGACGTAGAGGTCTTCCGGCTGATGGCCATCGCCGAGAAGCTCGCTGGAGAGATAGGGCTCGTTGCGGATCGAGCGACCCAGCTTTTCCGCCCAGCGGGTGAACAGGGCCTGGGAGGCCGGGTTGTCCGGGGCGATGGTCAGTTCGATGCGCTTGATGTCGCTGAACCAGTCGCGCTCCTGGAGTGCGCTCAGCAGGCGGGAAGCGACGCCCTGACCGCGTGCCGAGGCATCGACGCCGATCTGCCAGACAAACAGCGAGTCGGGGTTGTCCGGCAGGCGGTAGGCAGTGACGAAACCGACAAGGTCATCACCGTTTTCCGCGATGGCGCAGGTCGAGCGGAAATGGTCCGCAAGCAGAAAGTAGAGGTAGGCCGAGTTGAGGTCGAGCGTGCCCGCTCGCTGGATCAGTTGGTGAATCCGACCCCCATCCTCGAGGCGCGGTTCACGAAAATGAATCGTCATGCTTTTTTGCCTGTCCGCGTTAAGTTTCCAGCCGCGATCAGGTCCGTATAAGTGAGCGCCCATTATAGGGCATGAGGCGCAAAGCTCAACCGGGCACCCCGGTCGGACCGGCCTGTCGACCACGCTGTAATGGCGCTGTCATGCGATTTGTGGTGTCCATGCGTCGCCCCGATTTGGCACGGAATCCTTTCGCAGGAGCGTGGTGGGCTGATTGGTACAAGGGGGCGAGACGACGGCATGGTGCGGCCGTCGCGGGGCCAGTTGTCCGGCCACGTGTGGCACGCGCTTGGCCGAGGCGGGTGGGTTACTGCGTGCGTTGTGGCGGCTGACGGTGAAAGGTCAGTGGAGTCTCACCGGGCGGCAGGTGGGCGATGTCGGCAAGGGTATAGCGATCGAGCACCGCCCAGAATGCCTCGAGGGCCTCGCCGAGGATCGGTGCCAACCGGCAACTCGCGGTGATCCGGCAGTCGCCGGCCTTCCCGAAGCACTCGACTAGTTCCCAATGACCTTCCATGTCGCGGGCGACTGCTCCCAGCGAGATGGACGACTCGGGGCGGGCGAGCGCCAAGCCGCCACCCTTGCCGCGGCGCGCCTTGACGTAGCCGCGCGCGGCCAGCGTGTTCGCCACCTTCATCAGGTGGTTGTAGGAGATGCCGAAGTAATCGGCGATCTCGCGGATCTTCGGCAGGGCAGTCGGTGCCGTAGCCCCATCCGTGGTGGTCTCCGACGCGGTGTTACTGGCGGCATGGTCGGCCAGATACATCAGGAGTCGAAAGGCGAAATCGGTCTGTTGGTTGAGCTGCATGGCGTCCGTTCTCAGGGGTGGCTCAGGGTAGGGTCAAGGGTTTGTAATATGCAAGCAGTATGCATATTCTGATCGGCCAGTACCAGTCACGCGGGAGGAGCCCCGATGCAACGTCACGAAAGCCTGCAGCCCCTGTCTCGCGAACACCATCAGACTTTGAAGATCGCACGGCGATTGCAGTGGGGCGAGCCGGATGCCGACCTGCTTCGGGATTTGGCCGAACACCGCGGCGAGCTCGAGGCGCATTTCGCCACCGAAGAGTCCATTGGGCGTCAGGCGTTAAGGCAATGTCCGACGGATACAACCCTGGCAGGGCAGCTCGATCGGATGCAACGCGAACACCGCCAGATCGAGGAGCTCTTGACCGAGGTGCTCGATGGCGACGGCGAGCAATCGAGCTGCCATCGCTTGGGTGAATTACTGGTCGCCCACGTGCGGTTCGAGGAACGTGAGTTGTTCAATCACTTGCAGGAAGGCTGTCTGCCGGGGCAGGCGGGAGAGCCGGCATGAGCGATTGGCGCCACTGGCCCGTGCTCTCGATCGGGTTTCGGCCCTGGTTTCTACTGATGCTGGGTTTCGCCACGCTGGCGATGGGACTCTGGGCCGGCGTCTGGATCGTCGGTGGTTGGGGTGGGGCCATGCAGGGGCTGTTCGACGGCGGGCAGCTCGACTGGCGCTGGCACGCCCACGAGATGACCTTCGGCGTCGGCGTGGCGCTGGTTGCCGGTTTTCTGACCACCGCCGCGCAGAACTGGACCGGTCGGCGCGCCTGGCACCCGGCCGGTTTGCTGGTGGTGCTGGGGCTCTGGCTCGCCGCGCGGCTCGCGTTTCTGCTCATGGGGGGCAATCCGCTTTGGCCGTACCTCCTATCGATTGCCGCCGAGCTGGGCATCCTGTTCGTCGTCGCCCGGCTGATCCTGCTTTCCCGGCAATGGCACAACCTGTTGTTCGTGCTTGCGCTGAGCGGGATTGTCCTGGCGGATGCGCTATTCGCACTGGATCGGTATGACGGCGGGCTGGCTGGCATTCATGGTTGGTTGGGTCTGTTGCCGATCGTCGCGATGCTGCTGTTCATCGCCCAGCGCGTGGTGCCGCCGTTCTCGGCCAATCGGTTGGGCATAGCTCCACGCCGGACCGGCCGTTACGTGGCGTTCATCCTCGGCGGTGGTCCAGTGCTGCTGTTCGCTGTCTTGCTCGCCAAACCGATCTTGCCGAACGCGGTGGCGCTGGTCGGAGCGACGATCGCCGCCGTGGTCGTCGTGACCGGCGGCTACGCCCTGACTCGCTGGTGGCACCGTTTAGTGCTTACCGAGCCGATGTTGTGGTTGCTGTTCCTGGGGGTCTCGGTGGTGCTGCTCGGGCTGGCGTGGCTGGCGGCAGTCGTCGCCGGCTTGCCGGTCGGCGGGCTGGACGGGCCGGTGCACGCCTTGGGTCTGGGCATGCTGGTGGTCATGGCGATGGGCATGATGACGCGGGTCAGTGCCGGGCACACGGGGCGCCCGATCCACCTGCCCCGATGGCTTCGGCCGATGCTGGTGCTGATGCTGGCGGTGGTGGCCGGACGGCTGCTGTTGCCGATCTGGCCGGGGCTGGAGCCGGTCTGGCTCGCGGTCACCGCCGGTGGGTTGGCGCTGGTCTACCTGGCAATGCTGGTTGTCATCGGCCCCTGGCTGGTCGCCGAGCGGGCCGATGCCCGTCCGCCGGTGCGCCGGAGTTAAGTGCCTCAGATCACCTTGGAGAAGCGCTGACCATCGAGGGTGCCGTGGTACTCGTCGAAGGCCATGCAGACGTTGCGGATCAGTAGTCGTCCGCGCGGTTGAACCTCGATCGACTCGGGCGTGATGGTAACCAGTTCGTCGCGGGCCATGTCGGCCAGGTCGTCCAGGGCGTCGGCGAAATGCTCGGCGAAGTCAATGCCGAAACGCGCCTCGACCGCGGGGATCGACAACCGGAAGTGGCAGATCAGCTCGGTGATCACGTGCCGGCGCAGCACGTCCTCCTCGGTAATCACCACGCCCTTCTCGATTGGCAGGCGGCCCTTGACCAGTGCCTCGTGGTAGGCGGTCAGGTCCTTGACGTTCTGGCTGAACGCGCCGCCCACCTGGCTGATCGACGAGGCGCCCATCGCCACCATGTCGCACTCGGCGTGGGTCGAATAGCCCTGGAAGTTGCGCTGCAACGTGCCCTCGCGCTGGGCGATCGCCAGCGGGTCGTCAGGCTTGGCGAAATGGTCCATGCCGATCAGCACGTAGCCGGCCTGTTGCAGGTAGCGGATGGTCGAACCGAGGATGTCGAGCTTCTCGGCCGGACTGGGCAGGTCGTCGCCCGCGATCCGGCGCTGCGGCTTGAAGCGCTGGGGCAGGTGGGCGTAGTTGAAGATCGACAGGCGGTCGGGGTCGAGTTCGATCACCCGGTCGAGCGTGGCCATGAACCGCTCACGCGACTGGTGCGGCAGCCCGTAGATCAGGTCGATGCTCACGCCGTGGAAGTCCTGTTCCCGGGCGGTTTCGATCACCTCGCGGGTCTCCTCGAAGCTCTGTATGCGGTTGACCGCCTTCTGCACGTCCGGGTCGAAATCCTGGACGCCGAGGCTGATGCGGTTGAAGCCGATCTCGCGCAGCAGGCGGATGGTGGCGGCGTCGGCCTCGCGCGGGTCGATCTCGATCGAGTATTCGCCGGTATCGTCGGTCTTGAGCGCGAAGTGCTCGCCGGTCTTGGCCATCAGCTCGCGCATCTCGTCGTGCGAGAGGAAGGTGGGCGTGCCGCCGCCCCAGTGGAGCTGGTCGACCGGGCGGCCGTCGTCGAACAGCGCCGACTGCAGCGCCATCTCGCGGTAGACGTCCTCGAGGTAGGGGCGCGCCTTGGCGCGGTCCTTGGTGACCACCTTGTTGCAGGCGCAGTAGTAGCAGACCGTGTCGCAGAAGGGGATGTGCACGTACAGCGACAGCGGCCCGCCGGCGGCGTTCGAGCGCGCGGCGGCCTGTCGATAGTCCGCTTCCGTGAAGCCGTCGTGGAACTGCACGGCGGTCGGGTAGGAGGTGTACCGTGGTCCGCTGGTGTCGTAACGGCGGATCAGTTCGGCGTCGAAGGGGATTTTAATCTGGCTCATGGGCGGCGGTCGGCGATTGGTTGTACGGGTGGAATCACAATTGGAGTCTAGCGCTACCCGCGGGGGCTCGTCCCCCGAGTAGAATGCTCAGAAATTGGATCGGTTGTGTCAGACCGGGCTTTTTTCCCGGCGGCCGACTGGCTATCCTCCGCGATCTTCCGCGCCAGAGGGGCGGATGGTCGGGTACGGGACAGGGTGGACACGGGAGACGGGCATGATCGGCGAGGTGTTGCAGGGACTGGATTACTTCGGGACGGCGGTGTTCGCCGTCACGGGCGCCCTGGTGGCCGATCGCAAGCGCATGGACCTGATGGGGTTCCTGATCCTGGCGACCGTCACCGGCATCGGTGGCGGCACGTTGCGGGATCTTTTGCTCGACCGGCCGGTCTTCTGGTTGACCCAATGGGAGTACCTGGTGATCGCCGCGGTGACGGCGATCATCACCTTCTACGTCAGCAAGCCGTTCCACCAGCGCGCCAACTGGCTACCCTGGGCCGATGCCGTCGGGCTGGCGGCCTTCTGCGTGATCGGTACCCAGATCGCGCTGTCGATGGATGCCAACCCCATGATCGCGGTGATGATGGGCATCATGACCGCCGCCTTCGGCGGGCTGATCCGCGACGTGCTCGCCGGCGAGCCGCCGCTGCTGCTGCACCGCGAAATCTATGCCTCGGCCGCGTTGGCTGGCGGCATCGTCTATGTTCTGTTCGCCCATTGGCTGGAGTGGTCGATTGCCGCGGTGATCCTCGGGTTCACCGTCACCCTGGCCGTGCGCGGGCTGGGTATTCGCTATCACTGGCACCTGCCGTCGGCTAACCGCTGAGGGCCGTGCCGGATTCACTACACGCTTGACCAATCACGAGTGCTTCATGAGCAACGCCGTCGAGATCTACGAACTCGAGAAGACTTACGAAGGGGGCACGCATGCCCTCAAGGGCATCGAGCTTGCCATTGCCGAAGGTGACTTCTTCGCCCTGCTGGGGCCCAACGGGGCGGGCAAGTCGACCACCATCGGCATCCTCTGTTCACTGGTGAACAAGACCGCCGGCAGCGTGCGGGTGTTCGGCCACGACCTCGACCGGGATCGGGCCTGGGTGAAATCCCAGATCGGTGTGGTGCCGCAGGAATTCAACTTCAACCAGTTCGAGCCGGTCGAGGAAGTCGTCATCAACCAGGGTGGCTTCTACGGCATGACCCGCAAGGCGGCCAAGAAGCGCGCCCACGAGCTGTTGAAGCAGCTTGGTCTCTTTGAGAAGCGCGAGGGTATGGCCCGAGCGCTGTCGGGCGGCATGAAGCGTCGGCTGATGATCGCCCGCGCGTTGGTGCATGGCCCGCGCATGCTGATCCTCGACGAGCCCACGGCCGGCGTGGACATTGAACTGCGCCGCGGCATGTGGGACTTCCTCACCCAGATCAACAAGCAGGGCACCACCATCATCCTGACCACGCACTACCTCGAGGAAGCCGAGGCACTGTGCCGGAATATCGCGATTATCAACGAGGGCCGGATCGTCGAGCACTCCTCGATGAGGAACCTCTTGGCCAAGCTCTCGCAGGAGACCTTCGTGCTTTATGCCCGCGAGCCGGTCGAATCGCTGCCGGAGATGCCGGTGGTCGGTTCGCGACTGGTCGACGAGGAGACTATCGAGGTCGATCTCACCCGCGGTCAGGAACTGACCGGCGTGTTCGACGTGCTGCGCGGTCACGGCATCGTGATCGAACGCATGAAGAACAAGACCAACCGTCTCGAGGAGCTGTTCCTGCGCCTGGTGCAGGACGACGATGCCGCCATCAACGCCGAGGAACGTCCATGAGTATCCGTTCGCAAAGCGATGCATTCGACCACCAGGGGCCGGGTGAGAAGGCGGTCGGCCTGACGCCGCGCGGGGCGTGGAATGCCTTCATGATGCTGCTCACCCGCGAGATCCTGCGCTTCGGCCGGATCTGGGTGCAAACGGTGCTGCCGCCGATGATCATGACCGCGCTGTACTTCGTTGTCTTCGGTCACCTGATCGGCCCGCGCATCGGCGAGATCGACGGGGTGCCCTACATCCAGTACCTGGTGCCCGGCCTGATCCTGATGTCGGTGATCACCCAGAGCTACGCCAACTCGGTCTCGTCGTTCTTCGGCGCGAAGTTCGCGCGTCACGTCGAGGAACTGCTGGTCTCGCCGATGCCCAACTGGCTGATCATCGTCGGCTACGTCGCCGGCGGCGTGGCGCGCGGGCTGACCGTCGGTGGGGCGGTGACGCTGGTCGCGCTGCTGTTCGCCGAGCTCTCGGTGCACAGCGTGCTGAACCTGTTTGGCGTGGCGTTGATGACCTCGATCCTGTTCGCCCTGGGCGGGCTGATCAACGCGGTCTACGCCACGCATTTCGATCACATCTCGATCGTGCCGACCTTCGTGCTCACGCCGTTGACCTATCTGGGCGGGGTGTTCTACTCGATCAACATGCTGTCGGAATTCTGGCAGCAGGCCTCGCTCTACAACCCGATCCTCTACATCATCAACGGCTTTCGCTACGCAATGCTGGGCATCTCGGACGTGCCGGTGTGGAGCACCTACGCCATCCTCGCCGTAGGGATCGTGATCGCCTACCTCTACGTGCTGCGCCTGTTCCGCAATGGGATTGGTCTGCGGGGGTGAGGTAGCAGCACCATCAGCCCCACCCCTCGAAGGCGGCGGGGCAATCCAACGCCACAGGATCGTCATTCCCGCGAAAGCGGGAATCCAGCCAACGAAGCCGCGACATTCTTGGCTGTCAGTAACCCAGGAAGACGCACGGTGGCCCCAAAGGAGGGGGCGGGAGGATTGGTCTCGCTGCCTTCGAGGCGACAACATGATGGATTCCCGCGTCCGCGGGAATGACGGGGCGGTGTGGTTCGGGTGTGAATATCGCGGGCATCCCAGCGTGAGCGATTCGCCAGATTCATTGGCCCGGCGACTTCCCCAGAATCGTCATTCCCGCGCATGCGGGAATCTAGCGAAAGAAGCCGCGACATCCTTGGCTGTCAGTAACGCATGAAGACGCATGGTGGCCCCAGAGGAGGGGCAGGGAGAGCGGGATTGACCTCGCTGCCATCGAGGCGACTCCGTTATGGATTCCCGCGTCCGCGGGAATGACGGGGTGGGGTGAGGTGGTTTGGGTGTGAATGCCGCGCGCATCCCAGCCTGACCGAGTCGCCAGATTCATTGGCCCGACGCCTCCCGCAGAATCGTCATTCCCGCTTAAGCGGGAATCTAGCGATCGAAGCCACGACATGCTCGGCAGACAGCAGCTCAGCCAAGGCCCACGGTGCCCATGCTAGAGGCGGTTGGCCGTATTGGCTGCGTAGGCGTCTGCTATGGATTCCCGCATCCGCGGGAATGACGGGTGCTGAGTATGCGTCATCGGGAATGAGGCGGCTTGTCGGCCCATTTGCAGAGCATTCGCCGCCGCGATGTCGGTTCAACTCTGTCCCAAACGCCCCTCGATGGTGCCGGCCAACACCCGCGCATGGTTATGCTCACGGTCCTTGGCGGCATAGAGGAGGGTGACGGGTCGCTCGGCGGCAATCTCGGCCAGTCTCTCGACTTCCTCGTTGCCTTCAAGCTCTTGCCGATAGCGCTCGGTGAATGCCTCGAACCGGTCCGGGTCATGCCCGAACCAGCGGCGCAGGGCGCCGGACGGGGCGACATTCTTGAGCCACTCGTCGTGGTCAAGATCCTGCTTTTTTACGCCTCGTGGCCAGAGCCGATCGACCAGTACCCGATAGCCGTCGTCGCGCTCGGGCGGATCAAAGACCCGTTTGGTTTGCAGGCGGCCCATCGCTTGATCACTTAGGGCCGAACAGCCACCAGAGGATCAGGCCGAGGATCGGCAGGAACAGGATGATCACGATCCACAGCGCCTTCATGCCGGCCGAGGCCGAGCTCTGCGCAACCTTGATGATCGCGTAGATATCCAGGAAGAGGATGATCAGGCCAAGCAGGCCACCGTAGGGAAAATCGAGCATCGCTATCTCCTTGTGTCGTCTAAGGGATGATCAGAGTACGCCGGCGCGGCGCTTCTCCAGGTAACGTTGATGGTAGTCCTCGGCGGGCCAGAAGGCCGAGGCCGGCACGATCTCGGTCACGATTGGGCGACCCAGCGTGGCCTGGTGTTCGTCGCGCACTCGTTCGGCAATTTCGCGCTGGTTGTCGCCACGCGTGAAGATCGCCGAGCGATATTGCGTGCCCACGTCCGGGCCCTGTCGATTGGGCGTGGTCGGGTCGTGCATCGAGAAAAATGCCCGGGTCAGCGTTTCGAAGTCGATCCGGTCGGGATCGAATCTCACCTCGACTGCCTCGGCGTGCCCGGTGCTGCCAGTACAGACCTGTCGGTAACCCGGGTGATCGACCTGCCCGCCGATATACCCCGAGATCACATCGATCACGCCGGGCAGCTGACGGAAGCGATCCTCCACGCCCCAGAAGCATCCCGCGGCAAAGGTGGCGATTTCGGTTTCCTGGATCACGGTCGGACCTCCGGTTTGTTTACCATCCGGTGACAATAGCGCATCCGCCGTCGATTCGAGCCAACCGTGGAGTACACCCCGTGACCAACGCCGACAACGGCATCCCTCATCCATCGTCCTTCGTCTCTCTGGCCGACTGCCTCGACTGGGTCGAGCCGCGGTTGCTCGAGGCCCACCAGCACCATCTCGAGCGTGGCGAGCCGGCCGAAATGCCGTGGTGGCCGGCCGGCTACGCGCACGATGCCGAAGGGCGTGCCTTCGAGATCGCCGTCGGTGCCGTGCTCACCCAGAACACCAACTGGAACAACGTCGAGAAGGCGTTGGCCAACCTGCATGCTGCCGAGGTGCTGGCCGCAGATCGCATCCTGGCCCTCGATGACGAAACCCTGGCCGAACTGATTCGTCCTTCCGGCTTTTTTCGCATCAAGACCCGGCGCCTGCGCGCCATGACCGAGGCCTGGCAGGGCGCCGGGGGCCTCGATGGCCTGCAGGCGCGTCCCACCGACGAACTGCGCGAGTGGCTACTCGGCATCCACGGCGTGGGCCATGAAACCGCCGACGACATCCTCCTCTACGCGCTGGAACGCCCCGTCTGGGTAATCGACACCTACACTCGCCGGTTGTTCCATCGTCTCGGCTTCCCCGACACCGCGGCGCGAAAATATGACTTGCTGGCCGACGACCTGCTCACACACACCCGCGAACCTACCGCCACGCGTCTTGCTCGCTGGCACGGCCTGATCGTCGAGCACGCCAAGGCGCATTGCCGGGTAAAACCGGCCTGTGGTGAGTGTCCGTTGCTTGAGCAATGTGCTCATGGGAATAGGTTGGAAGAGGGCGGATGACTGTCAGAGGGGCGGATTGACTCGGGTTGGCTTGGTGCCGCTATTTAGAAAAGCTGGCGTGCGTAGTGTTTGGTGCAATCTTTGAACTCCCTGGATTCCCGCTTCCGCGGGAATGACGGCGTGGGGGCTGTCGGGATGCGGGGCTTTCGATTCTTCAGCGGGGCCGGGGCCATTAAAACGGGGCCCTCAGTCGGAACAACGACGCATGACGGTTGAGGGGGAGCGCTCGTCCTCTGCCGCTCGTCGCCTAACGATGCCCCAAACATCGTCATTCCCGCGCAAGCGGGAATCCAGAGAACGAAGCCACCAAAACGCTGAAGCCAGCCCAACGTCACTCGCGTGGGCGCAGTAAGACCAACCCCACTACAACCAAACCATCCGCCCCAACTCGTACGGATGCAGCAACGCCTCATGGGCCGGGACAATCCGTAGTCGATAATCGACTTCTCCCGCGAGGTCGGCGGGCAACTCAATCCGATGTCGCCCGCGCGCCTGCTCATCCACCGACTCGACCAGCTCGCTCACGACTACTCGCCGAGAGGCCCCATCACCCAACACCGCCTCACAACGAAGCGAGTGGGGCGGCAGGCCCGGGCTGGCGGTCTCGATGTGAATGCTCAAGGATTCGCCTTGCTGCATGACCGAGTCGGGTGCGCTGATCACCTTCCCCTCGACACCCGCCCAGTTGTCGGCAAGCGCCTGCTCGAACTCGGCCCGCGCTCGAGCGGCGCGATAGTTATCCTGTGCAAGCAAGCGGCCCCCATCGATCGCCCGCCGGTAATGACGTTCGGCGTAATCGCGCACCATGCGCGAGGCATTGAACCGCGGCAGGATGGTGGCGATGGCATGTCGCTGCCAGGCAATCCATTCAAGCGGCAGTCCTTCGGGGGCATTATCGGCAGGCGCCTCTCGGCGATCGAACAGCGGGATCACCTCGGTCTCGAGCAGCGTCAAGAGGTCATCGGCCTCGCGCACGTCGCGGTCGGCCGCCCCCGGCGTCGGTGAAATGGACCAGCCATTGGCGACCCCCTCGCGGTGATCATGTCCCTCGGCCCACCAACCATCGGCCACGGACAGGTTCAGCACGCCGTTGATACCCGCCTTCTGCCCGGAGGTGCCGGAGGCCTCCATGGGAAACTCCGGCGTGTTCAGCCAGACATCGCAACCGGCTACCAACCGGCGCGCAAGCCCCATGTCGTAGCCCTCGATCAACAGCACGTGCCCGGCAAAGCGCGGGTCAGCGCTCAGGTCATGGATCTCCTTCAACAGCGCCTGGCCCGGCTCGTCGGCGGGGTGGGCCTTGCCGGCAAAGACGAAGACCAGCGGCCGCGGGCTGGTCTCGATCAGGCGGGCAAGCCGTTCGCGTTGCCGAAAGAGCAGGCTGGCCCGCTTGTAGGTGGCGAACCGCCGCGCGAATCCCACCATCAGGAAGTCGTCTACCGGCTGATCCAGTACGCGGCAACGTTGCTTGAGGCGCACATGAGCCTCGCCGAACCGCTCCGATTGGCGCTGCAGGCGTGCCTTCAGGTCATCGACCAGATGCGCCTTGGCCGACAGGTGCATGGACCAGAGGCGCGCAGGATCGATGCGCTCGACCAGCTCACCGATGCCCGCCTCGTGCAGATGGTCTCGCCAGTCGCGGCGAGTGGCGTCGAACAGCCGGGTCAGGTCCCGGTTGAGGAAGGTCTCGACATGAACGCCATTGGTCACGTGCGTGAGCGGATTCTCCTCGGCTGGCACCTCGGGCCAGAACGCTTGGCTCATCTGCGCGGCAACCGTGCCGTGCACCCGGGAAACGCCGTTGTGCTGACGTGAGCCACGCAGGGCCAGGGCGGTCATGTTGAAGTGCTTGCCATCATGGGCCGGATCGGTGCCCAACGACAGCACGTCCGATGCATCGACACCCAGATCGGTCAGAAACGGCTGGACATGCGCCTCGATCAGATCCGGGGCGAATGTGTCGTGCCCGGCAGGTACTGGCGTGTGGGTGGTGAACAGGGTCGCGGCGGCCACGGCGTGACGGGCCGGTTCGAACGCCAATCCGTCCCTGGTGAGCTCCCGCATCCGCTCGAGAATCGAGAAGGCCGCATGCCCCTCGTTGATATGCCAGGCCGACGGCGTGATGCCCAGCGCCCGTAAGGCGCGCACGCCGCCCACACCCAGCAGCATCTCCTGCTCGAGCCGACGGCGGCGGTCTCCGCCGTAGAGTCGATGGGTGATCTCCCGGTCCGCGGCCGTGTTATCGGCCACATCGGTATCCAGCAGGTACACGATCACCCGCCCGACCCGCACCTCCCAGACCTTCGCCGTCACCATCCGTCCCGGGAATTCCACGCGCACCTCGACGGGCGCGCTGCCCCGAGTGGCTGGCCGAATCGGCAGGTGGGAGAACTCCAGATCCTCGAAGCGCGGGTGCTGGCGGCCCTCGGCATCGATGCACTGCTGGAAATAGCCCTGCCGGTACAAGAGCCCCACGCCGACCAATGGTACGCCCAGGTCCGACGCCGCCTTGCAGTGATCCCCCGCCAGAATCCCCAGTCCGCCCGAATAGATGGGCAACGACTCGTGAAAGCCGAATTCCGCGCAGAAATACGCCACCGCCTCGTCCGTGCCGATCACCGAGTCCAGCGCACCGACCCGCTGATCGGCGCAGTGCTCCTCGAACCCCCGCCAGGCCGCCGCCAATTCCGCCAGAAACGCCGAATCGTCCGCCGCTCGATCCAGAGAGGCTTGCGGCACCAATTGCAGGAACCGCACCGGATTACCTTCCACCTGCGCCCAGGTGACCGCATCTACGCGATCGAACAGGTCTCGCACCGCCCGTGAGCGGCTGTAGTGGAGATTGCCTGCCAACTCGTTCAAATGCGTGAGCGCAGGCGGAAGGGAAGGACGAACTTCCATGTGGCGAATGGTGGGCACGGCACGCGTTCTCGATGTGGTGGTTGGCAGAGTGTAGTGCGGCTTTATGACGCCTCGGTAGCGGTCGTCGACGTGGTCGCGGCAAGGAGGGAGAGGTCGGCTGGATGACGAAGCTAAAGTTTCCGCGAGTGGCGCCGATACCTTCCACGGATGCCAGATCCGGGAGTCGAGACCAACCGGCCCGAAGCCCGAGAAAAGCCGAAAAGGCATCCAGCGAAGATCGGATGAAAATCGAGGCTAAAGTTTCTCGCAACTCAGCCGATAAGCTCAGCAAGGCGACCTGAAAGGCGTCTTGTCCAACAAAGGCCAAGGGCCGGAATTTACGCAACGTCGTAAGGGGTTATCATCATGGCAAGTGTCATTAACACCAACATCTTCTCGCTGCAGGGTCAGAACGCACTGCGCGACACCAACAACCAGCTGCAGACTTCCCTGGAGCGTCTGTCCACCGGCCTGCGTATCAACAGCGCCAAGGACGACGCGGCCGGCCTGGCGATCACCAACCGATTGACCACTCAGATCCGCGGCTCCGAAGTGGCGGCTCGCAACGCCAACGACGGTATCTCCATGGCACAGACCGCCGAAGGCGCGATGGGCGCGTTGACCGACACCATGCAACGCATGCGTGACCTCGCAGTTCAAGCAGCCAACGCTACCAACAGCAGCAGTGATCGGGAAAATCTCAACACCGAATTCCAGCAGTTGAAGGATGAGCTCGGTCGGATCATCAACAACACCGAGTTCAATGGCCAGAAGATCTTGGCAGGTTCACTTCAGAGTGGGGCAAAGTTCCAGGTTGGGGCAAACACTACTGCCGATAACCAGATCAGCTTCGCTATCGGGAGTCTCGGAGGCTTGGGCTCAGGGATCGGTAGTGTCCTAGCCGATGCTGTTAGCATCGGGAGCGGTGCCACGTTTACAAACATCATGAGCGCCATCGACAACCTTGACACCCAAATCACCACGGTGGACACCACGCGGGCGAAACTGGGTGCGGTGCAGAACCGCTTCGAGGTGACCATCGACAACCTGAACAACTTTATTGTCAATGAGTCGGCTGCCCGCTCGCGGATCCAAGACGCGGACTTCGCCAAGGAGACCGCCAATCTGTCCAAGGCCCAGATCCTGCAACAGGCCGGCACTTCGGTCCTGACTCAGGCCAACCAGGCGCCGCAGTCGGTGCTTGGTCTCCTGGGCTAACATCCCCAAAGGGAATTAGATGAGCCGGTGATCTGAGTATCCCGGCTCATCATTAGAGCGGTTGGGATGGACCCCGCCAGTCACACACTTGAACCCAAGTCGTAAAAATTTGAGTTTGTGTATGCTGTAGCCGCTTGATGCTTGAGGACGAACCCATGAGTTCGATCAACCAGATTTCCATGACGGGCATCCCGTCCGCGATGAGCGGACCGGATGCCTTTTTGTCTTCAGAAAGGGGAAAATCGACCCTGATGGAGTCGAAGGTTCCGACGGCCGCTCCAGCGGAGCTGCCGCCGAAGCCCTCGTCCGCCCCGTCACCTGTCGAGGTTGCGCGCTCTAAAGGCGCCGATGCCCAGGCAGATGGGGAAAGAGACAAGTTAAGAGAAGCCATCGAGGCCATCCAGGAGAAGTTGAAGCCCGGTCCCAGGGCACTCGACTTTTCCGTCAATGACAAACTGGGGGACGTGGTGGTCAAGGTGGTTGACCCGTCCAACAAGCAGGTGATCCGGGAAATCCCTCCCGAAGAGATCATCGCGATGCGTGAACGTCTTCGCGAGTTCAGCGAGTTGAATCTTTCGGACGTTCTGCCGGCAGGCAGCCTGCTGTCAGACATTTCTTGATTTGAGGTGCGACCATGGCAAGTTCCAGCGGTCTTTCCATTTCCGGCGTTGGTAGTGGCCTGGACATCCAGGGCATCGTCAGCCAGCTCGTTCAGGCAGAGGGTGCTCCTCGACGCAATTTGCTCGCCAGCCGCGAGGCGTCCTATGAGGCCACGCTGTCGGGGCTGTCGAAGCTGAAGAGTGCAGCCTCCGAGCTGAGCTCCGCTGCCTTCGATCTGCGCAGTCTGGACACCTTCCGCTCCCGCGCGGTGACGTCCGGCAACGAGGACATCCTGACGGCCACGGCCTCGCCGGGAACGGCGCTGGGGAAATACCAGGTCGAGGTAGGGCAGCTTGCGACGGCGCAGAAGCAGGCCTCGGCCGGCTTTGTCGATTCGACCGCAACGGTGGGTTCGGGGCAGCTGACATTCGATACCAGCAGCAGCTCGTTCAGCGTGGCCGTGGCGGCAGGCGACTCTCTGGCCACCATTCGCGACAAGATCAACGGCGCGAGTGGCAATGACTCGGTGCAGGCCTCGATCCTGAATGTCGACGACGGTGCCGGCGGCACCGAGGCTCGGCTGGTGTTCTCCGCGCGGGAGACGGGTACGGCCAATGCGGTGACCGTGACGGCGACCGATGACGACGGCAACAACACCGATGCCGCCGGTCTCTCGCGGCTGGCATCGGCCAACCTGACCGAGCTTACCGCTGCGCAGGATGCTCAGGTGACGATCGACGGGCTGTCGGTCACCAGCTCCACCAACCAGGTGGACGGGGTAATCGAGGGCATGACCCTGAACCTCAACCAAGCCCAGCCCGGCACCAAGGTGGAAGTGGCCGTCGAGGGCGATAATGGCCCGGTGCTCGAGGCGTTGAATGGCTTCGTCGAGAAGTACAACTCCCTGAACAGCACCTATCGGAACCTGACCGCCTACAATGCGGAGACCGAGCAGGGCGGCGTGCTGCAGGGCGATGCGACCGCGAATGGCATCAATCGCGGTCTACGCTCGCTGCTGGGGGGCAATATCGGCACGGGCACTATCGACAACCTGTCCAAAATCGGCATCCAGATCGATTCCGAGGGTAAGATGACCCTGGACGAGTCGGTGGCCGAGAACGCCCTCAACAATGACAGTCAGGCCGTGAAAGACTTTCTTGCGGACCCGGCCGACGGCGTGTCGCAGCAGGTGGACGAGCTGCTCAAGCCGTACCTGAGCTTCGACGGTATCTTCGACAACCGCACGGACAGCTTGAACCGCTCGATCGACCGCATCGATGACCAGCGGGCGGCGCTGGATCGGCGGATGGAGAATTACCAGGAAAGCCTGACCAAGCAGTTCACCGCCATGGACAAAATCGTGCAGAACATTCAGTCCTCCGCGAGCTATCTGAGCCGGATTGGCATCGATGTGGGCTCCTGAATCCTGAGAAAATCCGGGGAATGATGGCCTCAAGTTTTTACTCGACTGGCCGATCAACTTGAGTAGAGCGAAGAACGTGGATCAACGCTTCTCTCGCTCAGTGCGACAAGCCAGATAAAAGAGATTTCAGGAGACAACCATGCGAGCGAATCCCTATGCGCAGTACCAGTCCATCGACCTTGAGGCGAAGGTCGAGTCGGCATCGCCGCACGGTCTGATCGGGATGCTGTACGAGGGCTTTCTTACGCGGGTGGCTCAGGCCAAGGTGGCCATGCTCGCGGGTAACTTCGAACAGAAGGGCATCAACGTGACCAAGGCGCACAACATCCTTGGTGGACTGAAGGATGGCTTGAACCCGGAGCAAAGCCCGGAACTCGCCGAGCGTCTGGGCGAGTTGTACGATTACTGCCAGCGTCGTCTGCTTGATGCGAGCGCGCAGCGTGATGCCGCGGGCTTCGACGAGGTTTCATCGCTGATCCGCGAGATCAAGGAAGCCTGGGATGCCATCGAGCCAGAAGTGTCCCAGATGGCCCAGGCGAGCTGAAAGGATCGTGCCGACTAGTCGGGGTTGACCTCCGCCGGGCGCGGGTTGACGTTGGGGTCCACGCCGACCGGAGGAAGGCAACTGATGGCAAACGCATTGTCGATTGAATCATCCATCGAGGAGCTCGACGGGTTGGGGGACTCCCTCGACCAGATCGCGTCGAGGATCGAGGCGGGTGATCAGGACGAGACTCTGAGCGAGATGGCCGAGGGCCTCGATCAGGCTGAGGCGCAGATCGCGGAGCTCGTGGTCGAAGCGGAGTCGCGTCAGCAGCTCGGGGACCCTAGGCTGGTGGCACTCAAATCGGACTGGCTCAATCGGTTCGAGCGTTTTTTCGGGCTTGTCGAACGTACGCGCCGCCAATTGAACGGTGAGGCGGAATTGCGCCTATCCCGACATCGGGCCTCGGATGCCTATCTGAAGAATCAGGCATCCTGATCTGCAGAGACACCATGCTGTTCAGAACACAGAAAGGGCCGCCGTCCATCGAGGATGGCGGCCCTTTTCGTATTAGGTTGGGGCCGCAGGGGTGTCGAAGGCTAGCCGCGCTTCCTGAAGAAAAGCCTCAAGCTCGTCTCGGGCCGCCGGGGCGCAGTAGTTCAGGTATTGCTCGCAGAACGGGATACCGTCCGGGATCTCTAGTGCCACGAACAGCCGTACCATCTGTTTGATGCGTTTGACATCACCAGGGAACTGCTCAAGGTGGCGGGTCAGGGCGGTAATGCCGGCTTCCGCGTCATTCTCCAGTAGTGCTAGCCGCGCGGCCATTCGCCAGTGGGTGGGATTGATGCTTGCAGCGGTCTGTAAGGTCGCTAAAGCATCAGTTGGTCTGTGTGCTTCGATGTTGATATGTGTAAGGCGCAGCAGCGTGTGTTCGATTAGCACCGCATCGTGTTCCGGATCGGCCCACTCGAGTGCGATGGCATGCATGTCTGCAGCGGTGAGCAGATCTTGGCTAAGTTCTGCCGCAAGCCCTCTTGCATAACCGGCGTAAGGACGGGCGACGTCGCTCTCTCGATGGTGTTCCAACGCCTGTGCGAGAGAACCGAGGGCCTCCAAGTTGTTGGTTGAGAAGTGACGTTCAATCTGCCTCAGCGAGACGCGTGGGGAGCGCTTCTGTTGGTTTCGCTTCCGGTCTTTCTCTAGCAGGCGTTCGATGCGGTCGTCATAGGCGGTTCGGGCTTCTCTCATGGCCGGGGTATCTGCGCCATCGTGACGGCATTCCAGCCACCTGACGCGCTCCGGTTCGCCATGTTCCATGTAGCGTTGTGCTATTTCCTCTGCATTCGCTAAGTCGGATAGTTCGAGTTCCCGGGTAATTACCCGTTTTTGGGCCAGCTCCAATGGGACGATCAGGCGTCGCGCCTCTTCGCGAATGGCGTCGTAATAGCGACTGGCTAGTTCCTCTGCTTGCTGTCGGTCGAGTGCAAAGAAATCGTGCGGTAGATCGGTCCGCATGATGGCCCGAGTCGCAGCCCGTTGGGCCAAGTGTGCCGCCCTTTTAAAGCGTCCTTTGAACAGCCGGTCGATGGCCTGCATGCGGCGCTTGTGGCGCTTCTGACGGCCGGGGTGGATCAAATTGAAATATGCCTGATTGGATTCCAGACCTAGTTGCGCGAGATTGCCAACCTTTTGCAATTCATCGCGGATATTGGACAGGCTGTGGTTAAGAGCCTGGAGCGTCGCCTTACGAGCCTCTTTTGTCACGCCCTCACGTATCTGATCTAGCGGTTTCCGGTCGAAGGCCTGCTCGGGAATTGCGATGGTGTCGAGCGGTTGATGATTGACGTCTTTGATGACCGCTGCATTTGGACTTGGATTTATGAAGTCCACGGTGGTGGCTTGCTGGGCTATTTCGGCCATTGCTCGAATGCCGGCATAGTAGTCTGGAGTGGTCCAGGTGGCCTCTCCGGAGTTGGTCGTTACTGGCACAGCGCTGAAGTCCATCAGCGGGCCGGCGGCCGCCTCACTGCTGCCGCTGGCATGTGTCTGTCCGTCTGGTGCGTGGCACAGATCGAGGCCACAAAAGATCAACTCGCTGAATCCCATGAAGACGGCGAGCTGAGCTGCCATGTGAGTCACTGTCGGGCCGCTCATCGAGATCGACCGCCCGGTGTTGATCGAGTCGTCCGCCCACGGGACGATCGGGCCAACGCAAAAAAGGCTGTGAGGCCAGCGATTGACTATGGCTGGGTATGGATGGCTGCTGGTCACAAGGATCGTGCGGTCGGAGAAGTCAAACATTTGACGACTGACTGTCAGACTTATCGGGAATGGGTCAACGGTGACCACGAGGTCCGGGTTGATGTCTGCCTCGAGTAGCCGCGCGCTCACTCGCGAAACCGCGATCAAGAATAGGGCGTCTCGGTTTTTGAGGAGCCACTCGATTTGGCTGTCAAGTGACGGGCCGCCAGCGATAATGACCGCCCGTCGTCCGACGAAGAGCTTCTCAAAGGAGTCGATGCCACCTTGGAAATTGGGTGCTGAGAGGATGTGGGGCTCAATGAACGGCGCCACGTTGAGTTGGGCTGTTGTGCGAAAACGCTCGGCCGTCAGGTGTGCATCGAAGTGGGCTGTGAGCTCGACGTATTGTGGGTCGGTGCCGTCGAGCGCGCCAAGCGAGCGTTCCAGTATCACTCCATCGATTCTGAAATAGGCAGGCAGCTGCAGCAGGGCGGCTTGCTCCTGCCATTCGTCGAAACTCACCAGCTGGACGAAATCGTCACAGAGTGCGCTGATGGCTGGGTTTTGCCGCAGCGTCTGGAGGATGTCCTCGGGCTCGATGACGAGCCAGCGGCTGCCCCGCGGCATCGGGGCATGTTCGCGTATGTAGCGCAGCAGCTGGCCGGAATCACTACCGATGATGATGTACAGCCGATCTTCCTGGTGCAGCCGATCGCCGAAGTGCTCGGCAAGAACCGTCTGGGCACGGCTCTTGCTTTCCGAGCAAGCGGCCTCCGGCGCGGCATCTTGCTGCGTACCGAAGTGCCGCGCATTGATGGATGGCAATATCCAGTCGCCCTGCTGCGTCTGGAGCCATTCACGGGAAGACTTCAGGCTGTCCCGGTAGTCGGGAGTTGTTGTCGACGAGCGTTCGGCGGTCGTCATGTATGGTTGTCCCTGTGCTGATCGTTCAGTGCGGTCGGACGCCGGCCGGGACGGGCCATGTCCGCGGTCCGGTCCGAGGTCAAGGATACATAACCCGCCGTTGGGCAAGGGAACACTTAAGGAACACGACGAGCGATGTTTGAGGATAAATCGATTCTGATCACCGGGGGCACCGGATCCTTCGGCCAGCTCATGGTCTCCACGCTGCTGGAGCAGCACAGTCCGCGTCGAGTGATCGTCTATTCGCGGGACGAGCTCAAGCAGTTCGAGATGCAGCAGCGCTTTACCGACTCGCGCATGCGTTTCTTCCTCGGCGACGTGCGCGATCGCGAGCGCTTGCAGCAGGCGATGCAGGGGGTGGACTACGTCATCCATGCAGCCGCCCTCAAGCAGGTACCGGCGGCCGAGTACAACCCGACCGAGTGCATCAAGACCAACGTGCACGGCGCGGAGAACGTGATCCAGGCTGCCCTGCAGAACGATGTTCGCCGGGTGGTCGCCCTGTCGACCGACAAGGCGGCAAACCCGATCAACCTCTACGGAGCGACCAAGCTGGCCTCGGACAAGCTGTTCGTCGCCGCGAACAACATGGCCGGCGGCCACCCGACGCGCTTCTCGGTGGTCCGGTACGGCAATGTCGTGGGCTCGCGCGGTTCGGTGGTGCCGTTCTTCCGTCGCCTGATCGCCGAGGGTGCCGATCACCTGCCGATCACGCACGAGGACATGACCCGCTTCTGGATCACGCTGCAGGAGGGTGTCGATCTGGTCATCGATGCATTCCGCCGCATGCACGGTGGGGAGATCTACGTCCCCAAGCTGCCGTCGGTGCGCATCACCGACCTGGCTCGCGCGTTGGCACCCGACCTGCCGCAGCGAATCGTGGGCATTCGCCCCGGAGAGAAGCTCCACGAGATCATGTGCCCGGCGGACGACTCGCACCTGACCCTGGAGTTCGACGACCACTTCGTCATTCGGCCGACGATCACCTTCACCGGGCGTAACAACGACTTCGAAACCAATGCGGTAGGCGAGACCGGCCGCCCGGTCGAGATCGGCTTCGAGTACAACTCGGGCAGCAACGATCACTTTCTCGACGAGGACGAGATTCTCGCCTTCAACGAGAGGGCGGGCGTGTGATCCCCTACGGCCGTCAGGACATCCGCCAGGAGGACGTCGACGCGGTCGTGGAGGTGCTCCACTCGGATTTTCTCACTCAGGGGCCGGTGGTGCCGCGCTTCGAAGAGGCGGTGGCCCGGCGGGTGGACGCCCGTTACGGGGTGGCGGTCAACAGCGCCACCTCAGCGTTGCATGTCGCCTGCCTGGCGCTCGGGCTGGGCGAGGGCGACTGGCTGTGGACCACGCCCGTGACCTTCGTGGCCTCGGCCAACTGCGGTCTCTATTGCGGGGCGCAGGTCGACTTCGTCGACATCGACCCGGCCACCCACAACCTCTCTCCGCAAGCGCTGGCGGTCAAGCTCGAGGCCGCCGAGCGTGAGGGGTGCCTGCCGAAGGTGCTGGTGGCCGTGCACCTCAGCGGCCAGCCATGCGACATGGCGGCAATTCACGAGCTGTCCCGGCAGTACGGTTTCCGCATCATCGAGGATGCCTCGCATGCCATCGGCGGCCGGTACCGTGAAGAACCGATCGGCAACGGTCGTTACAGCGATGTCAGTGTGTTCAGTTTCCATCCGGTCAAGATCGTCACCACCGGCGAGGGCGGCATGGCCGTCACCAACGACGAGGCGCTTGCCGAGCGCATGGCCCTGCTGCGCAACCACGGCGTGACCCGGGATCCGGATCGCATGACGCACCCGCCGGACGGCCCCTGGTACTACCAGCAGGTCGAGCTGGGCTTCAACTACCGCATGACCGAAATGCAGGCCGCATTGGGACTGTCGCAGATGAAGCGGCTGGATGCGTACGTGGCCCGTCGTCACGAGCTGGCCGAACGCTACGACCGCCTGCTTGCCGGCCTGCCGGTGATCACGCCATGGCAGCACCCGGACGGTTATTCGGGTCGGCACCTGTACGTCATCCGTTTGGAGCTCGACCGCACCGAATTTGGTCATCGGGCGGTGTTCGACTCGCTGCGGGAGCAGGGCGTCGGCGTCAACCTGCACTACATCCCGATCCACCTACAGCCGTGGTATCGGCAGTTCGGCTTCGAGCTGGGCGATTTCCCGCAAGCCGAGCGTTATTACGCCGAAGCGATCAGTCTGCCGCTGTTCCCGACCATGACCGAGACGCAGCAGGACCAGGTGGTCGCTGCGCTCAAGGAGGCGCTCGCTGCATGAGAGTGGCCGTCATTCCCGCGCGCGGCGGCAGCAAGCGCATCCCGCGCAAGAACATCCGACCGTTCTGCGGCAGGCCGATGATTGCCTGGTCGATCGAGGCGGCGCTGTCCAGCGGCTGTTTCGATCGGGTGATTGTTTCCACCGACGATGACGAGATCACGGCGATGGCCGAGCGCCTTGGGGCGGAGGTGCCGTTCCGGCGTCCACAAGCCTTGGCCGACGACTACACCGGCACTGTTCCGGTGGTCGCTCACGCGGTCGAATGGCTGCAGGAAAACGGCTCGGCACCCGATGCGGTCTGCTGCCTTTATGCCACGGCTCCCTTTGTCCGTGCGACCGATCTGCGACGGGGGCAGGAGGCCCTGGAACAGTCGGGTGGCGATTACGCCTTTTCCGTGACCAGTTACGCTTTCCCCATCCAGCGCGCCCTGCGGATTACCGACGCCGGTCGAGTCGCCATGTTCCAGCCCGAATATGCCACGGCCCGTTCTCAGGACCTCGTGGAGGCCTGGCACGACGCCGGTCAGTTCTACTGGGGGCGAAGCGAGGCGTGGCTCGCTAACAGGGCGATCATGACAGCCGATGCCGTCCCGGTCGTCCTGCCGCGGGAGCGCGTGCAGGACATCGATACCCCCGAGGACTGGCGCCGGGCTGAATGGCTGTTCAACGCGATGCAGGCCGAGTCGGGCGAGGGGCGATGACCGATCGGGAGGCCATCGTCTTTCGCACCGATGCCTCGGTGCAGATCGGTACCGGACACGTGATGCGCTGCCTCACGCTGGCTGACGCACTCCGCGATCAGGGGCGGGAGTGCCACTTCATCTGTCGGGAACATCCCGGCCACCTGGTCGAGTCCATCCGATCACGTGATTTTCCGGTGCATGTCTTGCCGGTTCCCGACGAGACGCGTGAGCAAGACGTGACACTAGAACCTGCCCATGCCATGTGGCTGGGCGTCCCGTGGGGTATCGATGCCGAACAAACCGCCAACATCCTCCGTCGGCTCCATCCGCGCTGGGTGGTGGTTGACCACTATGCGCTCGACGCTCGTTGGGAGGCGTTGGTGGTCCCACAGGGCAGTCGGCTGATGGTACTGGACGACCTGGCCGACCGCTCTCACGAGGCTGATGTGCTGCTCGATCAGAACCTGGGCCGCCAAGCGGATGATTATGCCGCTCTCGTGCCCGAGCGTTGCCGGCCCCTGATCGGGCCGCGCTATGCGCTGCTGCGCCCGGAGTTTGCCCGTCTGCGCGAGGAAAGCCTGCAGCGCCGGCAGTCGCCGCGTCTGGAGCGGCTGCTGGTCAGCATGGGCGGCATGGACAAGGACAACGCCACCGGCAAGGTACTCGACGCGCTTCGCGCCGCGCCCCTGCCGCCTGATTTACAGATCGACGTGGTGATGGGCGGTAACGCCCCGTGGTTACGACAGGTTCGGGATCAGGCTACCGCCATGCAGCGGCCGACACGGGTGATGGTCGACATCCCCGACATAGCGCAGCGGATGGTCGAGGCGGACCTGGCCATCGGTGCGGCGGGCAGCACCTCCTGGGAGCGTTGTTGTCTTGGCCTGCCGGCCGTGATGGTGGTGCTGGCCGAAAATCAGCGGCGTATCGCCGCGGCATTGGCCGCGGCCGGTGCCTGCATCTGTCTGGACGATGCAGGCGCGTTGATGGAGCTTTCCGAGCGCTGGAGCGCATGGACCCAGCCGGGCACGCTGCGCGCCATGTCCCGGGCCAGTGCCTCGATTACCGACGGCGAGGGGGCGGGAAGAGTGTGTCAGCAGCTGAATCAGGAGGCGTGATGTCGAACGAATCGGTTTGCAGCCTGAGGCCCATGCATGCCGGGGATCTGGATCGGGTCCTCGCGTGGAGGAATCACCCCGAGGTCCGTCGATACATGTACACCCAGCATGTCATCGGCCGGGACGAGCACCAGGCGTGGTTCGAGCGTGCCCATGCCGACCCGAGCAAGCACCTGCTGGTCTTCGAACGAGAGGGGCAGCCCGGCGGGTTCGTCAACGTGACGATCGTGGACGAGGTCGCCCGGCGGGCGGAATGGGGTTTCTACTTGGCGCCGGACGCTCCCCGGGGGAGCGGTAGCCGGCTCGGAGAACAGACGTTGGCTTACGTGTTTGGTGACTTGAAGCTGCACAAGCTCTGTGGCGAGGCGCTGGCCTACAATGAGCGCTCGGTTCGCTTTCACGAACGCCTCGGCTTCCGGCAGGAGGCCCGGCTGCGTGATCACCATTTCGACGGCAGCCGCTATCACGATGTGATCGGTTTCGGGTTGCTGGCAGCGGAATGGTTACGGGAATCAGGATCTGAGGTCCGATGAGAATGCCAAGTATTGAAATCGCCGGTCGCCGCATTGCGGTGGACGAACCGCCCTATGTCATCGCCGAGCTCTCGGCGAACCACAACGGTCGCCTCGACACCGCCCTCCGGATCATCGACGAGGCCAAGGCGGCCGGGGTCGATGCGATCAAGTTGCAGACCTACCGCCCGGATACCATCACGCTCGATAGCGACAGTGCCGACTTTCGCATCGAGGGAGGTCTGTGGGACGGACGCACCCTCTACGAGCTGTACGAAGAGGCCCACATGCCCTGGGAGTGGCACCAGCCACTGTTCGAGCACGCTCGCAAGCTCGGGATTACCATTTTCAGTTCGCCATTCGACGCCACAGCGGTCGACCTGCTGGAGGATCTCGGTGCGCCGGCCTACAAGATCGCCTCGTTCGAGGCCGTTGATCTGCCGCTGATCGAGTACGTCGCGCGCACCGGCAAGCCGATGATCATTTCCACGGGCATGGCCGATGCAGAGGAAATCCGGGAGGCGATCGATGCCGCCCGTAGCGCGGGCTGCGAGCAGCTCGCCATCTTGCACTGCGTGAGCGGATATCCCGCCCCGCCGGGAGACTACAATCTGCGCACCATCCCCGACATGATCGAGCGTTTCGGTCTGGTCACTGGCCTGTCCGATCACACCATCGCCAATACCACCGCCATTACCAGCGTCGCACTTGGTGCCTCGATCATCGAAAAGCATTTCACCCTGGACAGGAACGGCGGTGGTCCGGATGACAGCTTCTCCTTGGAGCCTGCCGAGCTCAACGCCCTGTGTCGGGATGCCCGGATCGCGTGGGAAGCATTGGGAGAAATCGACTATGGCAGGAAGTCCAGCGAGCAGGGCAACGCGCAGTTCCGTCGGTCGCTTTACTTCACAAAGGACCTGCGTGCCGGGGATACGGTATCAGCCAATGCCGTAGCAAGCGTGCGGCCGGGATTCGGTCTGGCCCCTAAGTACCTCCACGAGGTGATTGGCTGCCGGGTGTCCCGCGACGTGCAGCGGGCCACACCGTTGGACTGGTCGGTACTGGAAGGCGGTGGGCCAGAGTAATTCCGGTTCGACGGTTCCCCGGTCGGCGAGTTGTAGCGACTCAGTCGGTTTGTCTTGCTGCCACGTCGGCAATGTGCGGCATGGCCACATTCAGGTCTCTGGCTTGCGACAGCGCCCGCTCCATCCGCTGCGGCGCCGACCGGCCCATGCACTGGTGCCTTGGATCGCCGTCGAAGCCTTTCACCATTCCGTTGATCAGGTGTTGGTGATCAAAGGTCTTGCCTACCTTGGCCTCCTGCAGGGCAATGACGTCCGCCGCAATGTCGCGGGCCAGTTGCTGGTGGTTGGTCCACAGCTCCTCGACGTCGCCGCCGGTCTCGAGGCCGGCGATGTTGGTGGTCAGGATGTAGACGTTCTTGATCACGAGTTCCTCGAGCATGGCATCGGCGTCGTCCACGTGGTGCGCGGGGATGTCGAGGGATTGCATGGCCGCGACCAGGGCGTCGGCCCTGGGGCCGTGGACCGGCGAGGAGATCAGCGGCTTGACCGGCTTGCCGGGTTTCTTCTCGAACCAGATCGAGGCGACGGTGGGCGTCTCGATGCCGTGCTTGCGCCAGTCGTCGGGCAGCAGTTCGTTCTGGATCAGCACCAGGCGGTCGTACCACGCGCCGGGGATCTGCTCGAGCACTGAATCGAGATCTTTCTCGCCGACGGCGACCAGCGACCCGTCGAGGAAGGGACGGGCGGACAACGCGGCCTGGATGTTGGTATCACGGCCGATGGGAAAGACCGGGTGGCCGGTCTTCAACAAGCCGTGGGCCAGCACACCGCCGATCTCGCCGGCGCCGATCAGGCCCCATTCGGTGGCAAACGGTTGCGACATCGATCTCTCCTCAGTCTTGTTCGTCTTCGTCGGGGATCAGCAGTTGCCCCGCGGTGAGTATCTTTTCCAGCAGGATGCGCGCGCTGGCGTTGCTGGCACGCTCGGCGAGTGCCTCGCCCGGGACGTGGACGTGTTGAGTCAGCAGGCGGGCGAGCGGCAGCGATTCGGCGTCTAGCTGGTGGCTCTGCCCGTCGATGCACAGGTGGCCCGGGTCGTCGCCCCCGGAATCGGCCACGGGTTCGAGCAGCAGCCAGCGCGAGGCCGGGGTGCGCTGCAGCTCACTGATCTCGTGCAGGTGGTCGAGGATGCCGACGATCTCCTCCTCGTGGTAGCGCGGGTAGAGGTCGGCGTGGTCGACCGGGCGCTCGGTCAGCGTCTCGGCGATCAGGCGATCGAGCTGGTTGGCATCGGCCGTCATCGCCTCGAGCACCCACTCGCGCAGTCGCTGGCGCGTGGCCGGTTCGAGTTCGCCGGGGTTTTCGTTCACGGCAAGATCCGGATCGCGGTAGCGCTCTTCGGCGGCCAGGGTGGCCAACCGATCGCAGACGCCGCCGACGAGATCGGCCTGCGTGGGGGCGCGGAAACCGATCGACCAGGTCATGCAGTCGTCGAGCGCGACGCCGTGATGGGGGATGCCGGGCGGCAGATAGAGCATGTCGCCCGGCTCGAGCACCCATTCGTCCGTCGGGGTGAAGTCGGTCAGGATCCGTACGTCCAGCCCTTCGCGGTAGGCGGTGTGCACCGGCGGGTTCTCGATCTGCCAGCGGCGACGGCCGTGGGCCTGAAGCAGGAACACGTCGTAGTCGTCGATATGCGCGCCCACCGAGCCGCCCGGCGGGGCGTAGGAGATCATCAGGTCGTCGATGCGCCAGTCGGGCACGAAGCGAAACCGCTCGACGACCTCCATCAGCTCGGGCACCAGCTTCTCGCAGTCGGTGACCAGCAGGGAATAGCCGTCGTCCGGCAGGGCGCGGAAGTCGTCCTCGGTGAACGGGCCCATCTTGAGTTGCCAGTCACGCTCGTCGCCGTGCTCCAGGATCAGGCGCGACGGCGCATCCGCCTCGCAGGCCAGCCCGGCCAGTTCCTCCGGAGAGATCGGCGTCTCGAAGTCGGGGAAGGCGCCGCGGATCAGCACCGGCTTTTTCTGCCAGTAATCGCGCAGGAACGTCTCGACGGAGAGTTCGCCGAGGACGTGGTCGATGGAGGCATTCGTCGAACCGGTCATGGCCGTATCCCTGCAGTTGGGTAAGTGGGATCAAGTCTAACGGATATGGCGGGGTGGGGGAGAGTGCCTTCCGGCCGATGCTCGGAAGGCAGCCCGAAGGCTCGTTATTCCCGTGAATATGACCAAACACCCGTCATTCCCGCGGAAGCGGGAATCCAGCGATCGGAACCATGGGTGATGGGAGCCATGGGGCTCATGGATGGCTGCCATTCGAAAGGGGCTGCGGGCGTTGGGCCGGTGAGTCTTGCCGACAACGTGGCTGTGGATTCCCGCTCCCCGCTTTCGCGGGGACAGGCTTCGCGGGAATGACGTATCCGGTGGTATCGGTGGCGCATGGGGGCGAGGTTCTGTGATCATTTCTACCGCAGCACGAAAAACGGCATACACGAGTGCCCGCCATTAATGGCTTCGCGCCCGTTATTGCGGAAACTGGTGACTCACTTTCTTAGCCTTGAAACTGGATATGGCTACCAACTCGTCATTCCCGCGGAACCGGGAATCTAGTGATCGAAGCCATTCGGCTGGTGGATGGTTGTTAAGCCTAAGGGGGGAGGGGCGTTGAGCCTGTGAAATGTGCCGACAACTTGGTTGTGGGTTCCCGCTTTCGCGGAAATGACGGATCCGGTGGTTCCGGTGGCAAAGCAAGGCGCGAGATAGTCAGGCCGGTTCGGCCACGGTACGAAAAACGGCGCACCCGGAGGCGCGCCGTTAATAGTTTTGCATCGGCCCCTTGTCGTGGCGTTACTTTACTTCTCCAGCCGGTTCAGCCCGATCGCCCGCATGATGTATTTCTCGTACAGCGGCTCGGATGTGCCCTTCTTCATCTTGCGGATGAAGTATTTCTCGAAGGCGATCTTGGCCAGGTGTACCCAGCGACCGGCGGCGAACCAGTTGACGTTTCGCGGCGGGATCTGGGGCAGGGCGATGAAGGCCGCGCCTCGGTCACCGAAGTCGGCCAGGCAGATGGCCTGCCAGGAGCCCTTGGAGTTCGGTTCGCCCTCGCCGGTGAGCTCGGCTTTGATGTTGTGCACGATGGCCGTGACCATCGACTCGATCATGTAGCCGGTCTTGGGCGCACCGGTGGGAACCGGGGTCTTCTCGATCGGCGGGATGGCGATGGCAACGCCGGCAGCGAAGATGTTCTTGTACTTGGGGTTGCGCTGGTAATCGTCGACCTGCACGAAGCCGCGCGGGTTGCACAGTCCCTCCACGTTCGCCACGCAATCGACGCCGCGGAAGGCAGGCAGCATCATCGAGTGATTGAACGGCAGGGCGTGGGTCTGCTTGATCTCTCCATCCTCGTCGAGCTCCTCGACATGCATGGTGTCCTCCTCGACCCGCATGGTGCGGGCGTTGGTGATCCACTTGATGTCGTGGGAGCGCATCTCCGATTCGAGCATGCCCTTGGAATCACCCACGCCGCCCAGCCCCAGGTGGCCGATGTAGGGTTCGGCGGTGACGAAGGTGATCGGCACCTTGTGGCGCAGTTTCTTCTTGCGCAACGCCGAGTCGAGGATGAAGGCGTATTCGTAGGCCGGGCCGTAGCAACTCGCACCGGGCATGGCGCCGACGATCACCGGCCCCGGGTTCTCGACCAGCCGCTTGAAGTCATCGTAGGCCTGCTCGGCATGATCGATGGTGCAGACCGACTCGGTATGCCCGCCGTGCGGGCCGGCGCCCTCGACCTCGTCGAACATCAGCTTCGCGCCGGTGGTAATGATCAGGTAGTCGTAATCCACCGTCTCGCCGTCGGCCAGCTCCAGGCGGTTTCCCTCGGCATCGATGCGCTCGACCGATTGGGCGATGAAGCCGATGTGTTTGCGTTCGAGATAGGGCGCGATCGGGAAGGTGATGTCGTCACGGTTGCGCCAGCCGACCGCCACCCAGGGGTTCGACGGCACGAACTGGAAGTAGGGTTCGGCGTTGATCACCGTGATGCGATGCTCGTCGCCGAGTGCCTCGCGGGCTTCGTAGGCGGCGGGCAGGCCACCGATGCCGGCGCCCAGAATGACGATGTGTGCCATGACGTGCTCTCCCTGTTCGTGACGATCGTTTTGCGATCGATACCGTTGTTCCGATTGTTCCCCCGTGGCCCGGGAAAAACAAGGGTTGGTCTACAAGGATTGCAATTTGCGCCTATCGTGGGAGCACAACGTCATGGTTTGTCTTGGATTTTTCGGTCGAGTCGAATATTAGTATTCAATAATCAGGTGGTTTCCTCGCCGCGCCACTGGCCGAGCTGTTCGTGCTTGAAGGCGACGATCGACGACGGCGCCGGTGAGAGTTCCACCCAAAGTCCGTGGTGTCCGGGCCAGCGCTGGTCGAACCAGTGCCGACCGTTGCCCATCTCGATGAAGATCCAGCCGCCCGGGGAAAGGTGGTCGGCGGCCTGGTCGAGCAGGCGTTCGACCAGTGCCAGGCCCTGGTCGGGGGCGAACAGGGCGCCGGCCGGTTCGTGGTGGTATTCGTCGGGCAGGTCCTCGGCCTCGTCGGGATCGACGTAGGGCGGGTTGCTGACGATGAGGTCGAAGACCAGCGGCTTGTCGTCGGCATCCAGGAGTTGATCGAAGCCGTCGGACTGGATCAGCTCGACGCGATCGGCGAGCTGATAGTCGGCGATGTTGTGCGAAGCGACCGCCAGGGCGCCGAAATCGATGTCACTGCCGACCACGTCGGCTTGCGGGAAATGCTCGGCCAGGGCGATGGCGATGCAGCCCGAGCCGGTGCCGATATCGAGCAGTCGCTGCGGCGTGGGGCTGCGGGCCAGCAGTCCCTTGAAGTCGTCGCGGATCAGATCGCCGAAGGGCGAACGCGGGATCAGCACGCGCTCGTCGACGTAGTAGGGCTGTCCCAGGAACCACGCCCGATTGAGCAGATAGGCGGTGGGTGTGTGGTCGAGGCAGCGCCGGCGGATCAGCTCGACCAGGGTGCTGCGCTCCTCGCTGGTCAGGCGCGCCCGCCACCAGTCATGCCCCAAATCCGGCGGCAGCCGCAGGCCCTCGAGCACCAGCCAGGCGGCCTCGTCCAGGTAGCTGTGGGTGCCGTGGCCGAGGAACACGCCGTGCTCGTCCATGCGGCTGGCGGCCCAGCGGACGAAATCGAGGATGGTCTCGAGGTGGTCGTGGTTGCCCAGCGTTTCGGGTCGGGTTCCGGGGGCGGCATCGGACGGGTCGTGGACGTGGCTCATGCGGTGGCTCATCGGGAAGTGGTATTGGGAAAGGCGTATTGAGTAACTGGTGGTCTGGCACAATAGTACCCTTAGGAACCTCTGCGCGAATCGATGGGGCCTCTGGCTCGCGGGTTTGTTCGCAATCGAGGCGCCGGACCGAAGGCGGGCTCGCTGCCCGTCGAGGGCCGGTAACGGCGAGTGCGTGCAATCCCGCTAGCCCCGCCAGGGCGGGCTGCCAAGGGCCCATCTGCGGCGTTGCCGCGCTTGTGAATGGCGACGGCCATTCACTGCGCGCCACGCCTTGCATCTGGACTTTGGGCGGTCCGGCAGAGACACCATCGATTCGTGCAGTGGTTCCTTTACACCGACCGATGCCGGGAGACTCCCCGGCCCTCACCCAAGGCGATCACCCAGGCCACCACGAGGCGATATGACAAGCCCAAGCAACAATGTGAAATGGCAATCGCGCCTGTGGGCGCGCATCCAGTACGTCCTGCCACACCACCTGATCTCCGGGCTGGTGTTCCGGGTGACGCGTTGGCGCGCGCCCTGGACGGAATGGCTGATCCAGCGCTTCGTCAAGGCATTCGGGGTGAACCTCGGCGAGGCGGCCAAGACCGACCCGGCCGATTACCCGACCTTCAATGCCTTCTTCACCCGGTCGCTGGCCGAAGGCGTCCGGCCGATCGAGGGCGAAGCGCACGAGTGGATCAGCCCGGTCGACGGACGGATCAGCCAGATCGGTCACATTCAGTCGGGCAATATCTTCCAGGCCAAGGGCCGGGCCTATACCGCCACCGAGCTGCTGGGCGGTGACAAGTCGTTGGCCGAGCCCTTCAAGGACGGCTCGTTCGCCACGCTCTACCTCTCGCCCTCGGACTACCACCGCATCCACATGCCGGTGACTGGCACGTTGCGCGAAATGATCCACGTGCCGGGGCGGCTGTTCTCGGTATCGACCGGGACGGTGGCCGAGGTGCCGCGCCTGTTTGCCCGCAATGAGCGCCTGGTCTGCCTGTTCGACACCGACGACGGGCCCATGGCGATGGTGCTGGTCGGGGCGATCAACGTCTCGGCCATCGAGACCGTCTGGGCCGGGCTGGTCACGCCCTCGCCGCAGCGCCAGATCGGTCGCTGGAGCTATGGCGGCGACACCGGGCTGTCGATTCGCCTCGAACGTGGTGCCGAAATGGGGCGCTTCAACATGGGCTCGACGGTCATCCTGCTGACCGCCAAGGGCGTCGAGTTCGATACTGCCTGGCAGGCGGAGATGCCGATCAAGCTGGGGCAGCGGTTGCAGGTGGGTGAGTCTGCTGACGAGGTGAAGGCTGAGGGCTAGAGATCGTCTCGATATCTCGTCGTGGTGCGGCTGGCTTTAATCAGTTTAGCGGCTCGTTCGGGAGTCGTGCCGTGGTTTCCTGGATTCCCGCTTTCGCGGGAATGACGGTTTTGGTGCCCACGATTACGATTGTAGGGCAACGAGCAGCAGGCCCAGATCGTAAAGAATGCCTCGTCATTCCCGCGAAAGCGGGAATCCAGTAATCGCAGCCGCCCGTGTTTTTGCAACCCGCGAGGCGTTAAAGAACCCCTAAACCCGCCGCGCGGAGAACGGCAGCGCGGCGTCGATGTCCTCGGCGCCCGTCAGCCACATCAATAGCCGGTCCACGCCCATGGCCACGCCGCTGCACTCGGGCAGGCCGTGGGCCAGGGCGGCGAGAAAGCGTTGCTGGCTGGGCGAGGGCGGCCGAGTGTCGCTCACCCCCAGGCGGCGTGCCTGTTCCGCCGGATCGGTGAGTTCGTGGTAGCCGTTGGCCAGTTCCAGCCCGCCGCCGTAGATCTCGAAACGGGCCGCGGTGGTGATCTCCTGTCCCTCGAACGATCCCGTCTCGAGGCGCGCCATCGCCGCCTGGCTGGCCGGGTAGCCGGTCACCACGGTGAGGGCCGCCGGGTCGAGCCGCGGTTCGATCACCAGGCTCATTAGCAGGTCCAGCCAGTCGTCGCGGGCCATGTCGGCCGGGTCGGCGACATCGATGCCGTGATGCCCGGCGGCCTGAGCCAGGGTGTCGCTATCGGCGTGGTAGGGGTCGAGCGCGCAGTAGCGGCGAAAGAGCGCGCCGTAGTCTCGGTGTTCAATCGGTGCCGGCGACTGCCCAAGGGCCTTTCTTGCCGACTGGATCAGCTCGAGCGTGGTCGTGATCGCCGGCTCGAGCGTGGCGCCGTTGTCATACCACTCGAGCATAGTGAACTCGGGGTTGTGCCGCCGACCGGCCTCATTGGCACGGAATACCGGCCCGAGGTAGTACGCTCCGGAAAGCTCAGGATAGGCGGCGAGCAGGCGCTTCATCGTCAGCTCGGGCGAGCTGTGCAGGGAACCGGCCGGGGTGCCGTCGGGGAGAATCGCTCGGAAGAGGGCGATGTTGGGTTCGAAATCGGGGCTGTCAATCAGGACGGGGGCGTCGATCTCCAGCCAGTCACGTGCATCCAGTGAGTCGCGCAGCAGTCGCTTGAGTTGCGCGCGCTGGCGGAGCGTGTCGAGACTGGCGCCGGGGCGCCATGCCTTCTGCTCCGGGGCAGTCACGTCGCGGCGGATCAGTTCTTGACGCGCGAGAGGTATTCGCCGGTGCGGGTGTCGCAGCGCAGCACCTCGCCTTCCTCGATGAATAGCGGCACCTTGACCACAGCGCCGGTCTCGAGCTTGGCCGGCTTGGTGCCGCCGGTGGCGGTGTCGCCGCGCAGGCCCGGATCGGTCTCGACCACTGCAAGCTCGACGTGGTTGGGCGGCAGCACCTGGATCGGCACGCCATTGAACAGGGTGACCTGGCACATGTCCTGTTCCTTGAGCCACTGGGCCGAGTCGCCCACGGCATCCTTGGTCGCCATGATTTGCTCGAAGGACTCGGGGTCCATAAAGTGCCACTCCTCGCCGTCGGAGAAGAGATACTGCATTTCCTGCTCATGGATGTCGGCTGCCTCGAGGGAGTCGCCCGACTTGAAGGTGCGCTCGATGGTCTTGCCGGTCTTGAGGTTCTTGAGCTTGGTCCGGTTGAACGCCTGGCCCTTGCCGGGCTTGACGAACTCGTTCTCGACGATGTTGGCCGGATCGCCGTCGAGCATGACCTTGAGGCCGGCGCGGAATTCGTTGGTGCTGTAACTAGCCATGGGAACCTGCAAGTTAATCGAAGTCGTTGGAAATGGCCGCGATCATACCCGATAACCCGTCATCGTCCCAGCCCGCCGCGCGGCCTCGTCAAGACGCCGATTTCGTCGAGCTGACCACGCCGCTGGTCGAGTCGCAGATCGACTCCGCCGACCCGGACGATCCGGTCGCGCGCCAGTTTCGAGTCGATCCGCGCGAGGCGCTCGAGGTGCCTGGTTTCGATGCCGATCCGGTCGGTGATCTCGCCGCCAATGCCGTGCCCGGCGTGCTGCACAAGTATCGCGGCCGGGCCCTGCTGGTGTTGACCGGGGCCTGTGCCGTGCATTGTCGCTACTGCTTTCGGCGCCATTTCCCCTACGGCGATCAGCGACTCGACGAGGATGCGCTCGAGCAGGCGCTGGATTATCTCGCCGCCGACCCGGAGATGACCGAGGTGATTCTCTCCGGCGGCGATCCGCTGGTGCTCAGCTCTCGGCGTCTGGCGACCGTGATCGAACGGCTCGCCGCCTTGCCCCACCTGCGCCGTCTGCGTATCCACAGCCGCATCCCCACGGTCTCGCCCGAGCGGATCGACGAGTCGTTATGCCAAATGCTGGCGGGCTTTCCCGGCCAGGTGGTGCTGGTCGCGCACGTCAATCACCCGGGGGAACTGGGGCCGCAGAGTGCCGCGGCATTCGGCCGGCTGCGCGAGGCCGGGGTCACCCTGCTCAACCAGGCGGTGCTGCTCGAGGGGGTGAACAACGACAGCGACGTGCTCGCCGAGCTGTCCGAGGCACTGTTCGCCCAGGGGGTGCTGCCGTACTACCTGCACCAGCTCGACCCGGTCGCCGGTGCCGCCCACTTTGCGGTGGATGCCGAGGTGGGTCGGGAGCGGATCGAGGCCTTGCGTGCCCGTCTGCCCGGTTATCTCGTGCCGCGGTTCGTGGTCGAGCAGGCGGGTGAGCCCAGCAAGACGCCGATCAGCTGAGCGATGGCGGTCGTGCCGATGGCGCGCCGGATGTGGATTCGAGCGGTGGCATTGAATACAGTATGATCGGCGTTCGATCCCGTGTTGGCGGGACGCATGGAGGCAATGTCCCGTTAGGGAAGGTCTGCACGAATACCCAACGCCTCTGCGGGCCGGCAGGCGTCCAGGTGCAAGGCGCAGCGCGCCGCCCAATGGCCATCGCCATTTGCAAGCGCTGCAACACCACAGATGGGCGCCTGCCGGCCCGCCCTACGGGACTTGCCGGCTACCCGCCCTCGGCGTTACCGATTCTCGCCGGGCCCGCGGGATAGCGTTGGGTCCGCCTTCGAATCGGCGCCTTGATGGTGAACAAGCCGGTAAGCCAGAGGCCTTGGGTATTCGTGAAGACCTTCCCTTGGGACGAGACAAGGAGTTCGTCGATGGCCGATTTATCTCAGCCACCCCAATCACCTGCCGTGGATGATCTCGAGACCCTGCTCGAGCGGGTCGCGATCGTCTCTCCGACCGAGGCGGCCAGTCTGCTGGCCGGCTTTCTCGGTCGGACGGATCTGGAAGAGATCAGTGACGAGGCCCTGAGTGGCCTGATTGCCCGGCTCGAGCCACAGGTCGAGCGCACGGCGAAGGCCTTGCGCCGCAGCTTGAGACAGAGCCCGCTGCCGATTTCGGCCCGGGCGCGTGAGCAGCTCTCGGCATTGTTCACCTTGTATCGAGCGGCCCAATCGCTGGCCAACCTGCGGTTGGGCTTGGCGCAGAGCGTTGATGCCGGTCAGGCGCGGGCGACAGCTCATCGCCAGCGGGTCGAGTGGGCCGCGCGCCTGATCCTCGATTGCTATCAGCTCTACGTGGGCGTGCCGCAGCCGCTGTACGTCGACCTGCACCAGTTCGCCCGGGCGGCCTGTCGGGACCTCGAGGGGTCACAACCCGAGGCCTGGAGCGCGGTGCGCGACGTCTACGTGGCGGTGTTGCTCCTGGGGATGGTCAATCCCTATGCGCTGACCGTCGAGGAGATGGCGGTGCTCTATCCCTGCCTGCGCGAAGTGGGGCGGGCGGTGGAGATTACCGCCGAGCGGCCGACGGGGTCGGCGCGCTTCGTCGACATGACCGGTCGACTGGCGCCGCACATCGCCATCAGCGGGGGGAGGGCCAACCCGGACGGTGCGGTGTACGTCGGGGTGGATGCGCTGTATCGACGCGAGACCATCGAAGGGCTCGATGCCGAGTGTCGGGTGGCCCTGCGAGGCTTCCTGCGCCGGCTGCAGTTTTTCCTGAGTTCGCGCGAGGCGCGCCGCCACGATCACTTCGATCGGAAGATTGGCGAGCGATCGTTGATTACCATCGGTTTTCACAGCGTGCATCACCGGCTGCTCGATGACATGCTCTACAGTCTGCGCGCCTCGCAGCACCTGACCTTTTCTGGGCTGGACTGGGAGGGCCTCGAGCGGCCGGTGCATGGCCAGGTCAAGGACGGGCCGAGCATTCACGATTTCAAGCTCGAGATCGATTCGGGCAGTCGCGATGATGTCGACTGGGAGGCCATGCCGGATGCCGAAGGCCGCCCGGCGACGCCGCGGCTCAACGAGCCGGCGACCTGGGACGTGGTCAACCTCTCCGAGCGGGGGTTGCGGCTGCACTGGCGACTGGCCGACAACAGCCGGGCGGCGGTTGACGAGCTGATCCTGATCGAGCGCGATCCGGACGAGGAAGTCGGCGGCCTGGCGGCCGTGATCGGGGTAGGCGTCATCCGCTGGGTGCGTCACCTCGATGAAGACAATCGCACGATCGACATGGGCGTCGAGCGCCTGCCGGGTGACTGGATGGCCTATTTCGCCCATCCGGCCGAGGAGAGACCGAATACGGCCGGAACCTGGCCGGTGCTCGCGCGCATCGACGGCGACCGGATCGATCAACTGATCCTGCCGCCGGATCTCGCCGATCGCGGACGCCGCGTGACCGTGATCCGCGAGCAGGGCGAGGACACGCACATCAACCTGGAGCGTATCGTGATGGTGGGTTCCCATCTGGTCGTGATGGAGACAAGCCCTGACAAGGGAGGCAATTCGTGACGCCAGTCGAAACCGTCGAAAACACGCCGTTTTCCATCCTGCACATCATCGGCTCGGTCAACGACTCGATTGCCCTGCGCGGGGAGTTGCGCAATGCCGGCCTGCAGGCCTCGGTGCACAATGCCGCCGATTTCGATGCCGCGCGCCACGAAATCACCCGTACCCCGGTCGACATCATCTACATCGAGTACGGCGCGAATGCCCTCGAGATGCTGACCGCGATGCGCGAACTGGCTGCCCGTGAGCCGGTGCTGGCCGGCGTGCCGGTGGTCGTCTATGACGACATCGGCGGGATCGAGGAGACCGAGGCATTTCTCGAGGCCGGGGCGTTCTCGGTGATCAGCCACGAGTCGCTGGTCGAACCGCTGCTGATGCGCGCCGTGGCCTTCGCGTTGCTCTACCAGGATCGCGAGCGCAAGGCCGCCCAGCTGGCGAAGTCCGAGTTGCGCTGTCAGAAGCTGATCGACGGCTCGTCCGAGGCGGTCGCCTACCTGCAGGACGGACTGCACATCTACGCCAACCAGACCTATCTCGACCTGCTGGGCTTTGCCGATATCGAGGAGTTGCGCGAGGAGCCGATTCTCGACCTGGCCGCCGGCGATTCGGCCCAACGCCTGAAGGCCTTTCTCAAGACCGAGGACGCCGAGGAGACCTTCACCCTCAAGACCAACGGCGGTCACGAGATCGAGGTACGGATCCACAGCACGGCCGCCTCCTTCGATGGCGAGCCCTGCCTGCAGATCTTCGCCACCCAGGTGAAGGAGGACGTCGCGGACATCTCCGAGCAACTCGAGTACTTCGCGCGACGCGACCTGCTCACCGGCTTGTACAACCGCAACTACCTGTTCGAGCAGATCGAGGCGCGCCGCGCCGAGATCGTCAACGGTGACGAGGAGGAGACCGGGGCATTGCTGCTGCTCGAGATCCTCAACCACGACGAGATCAAGCGTCATGTCGGTACCACCGGCATGGACAACCTGCTGACCGAATTCGGCAAGAAGGTCGAGGAGCGGGTCGGTGGGCAGGGTCTGGTCGCGCGCCATGGCGCATTCTCCTTCCTGATCCTGCTCGGAAGGCTCGACCGCCACCGCACCGCCGAACTGGCCGAGGCGCTCAACGAGCTCGCACGCGACTACGTCTATACCCAGGGCACGACCTCGGTGACCGTCTCGACCTCGGCGGGCTACCTGGTGCTCGACGAGAACTCCCCGCCGAACGCCTCCGAACTGGTCGACCGGGTGGAGCGTTCATCCAACCGCGCCGCCCAGGAAGGCAAGTACCAGGCACGTCTGTACGAGCCTGATCTCAAGACCGCCTCGGAACGCGAGCAGGACGAGGCTTGGGCGCGCAAGATCAAGACGGCCCTGCGCGAGAGCCGCTTCTCGCTGGTGTTCCAGCCGATCGTCTCGCTGACCGGGGATCGCGAGATCAGTCGCTACGAGGTGTTCGTGCGGATGCTCGACGAGGACGGCAGCCTCATTTCGCCGGCCGAGTTCCTCTCGCAGGCCGAACGTGGCGAGCTGATCCAGTCGATCGACCGCTGGGTGGTGCTCTCGGCGGTCAAGCAGATCCACAACGGCGTGAAGAACGGTGAGAAGCCCAAGCTCTACATCCGCATCAGCGACGCCTCGCTCCACGATCCCGAGTTCACCAAGTGGCTCACCCAGCGGTTGCAGATGACCCGGCTGCCGGACACCTTGCTCGCCATCCAGGTGTCGGTCGACAAGGCCGGTCACGCCCTGCGCCACCTGGCAGACATGCAGCAGGCCCTGCAGCCGCTGGGCGGCGAGCTGATCCTCGACGGCTTCGGGTCCGGCGACGACGGTTTCCGCATCCTCGATCACCTGCCGGTCTCGACCATCAAGATCGCCCGGCCGCTGTTGGAGAATTTCGCCCAGGAGAGCGCCAACCAGGAACGGGTTGGCGAGGTGGTCAAGCACGCCAAGGACGAGGAGATGGCGGTGATCGTGCCCAACGTCGAGAATGCGGCCAGCCTGCAGATCCTCTGGCCGATGGGCGTGGATTTCGTTCAGGGCGACTTCATCCAGGCCCCGCAGGAAAGCCTCGAGTTCGATTTCGCGCAGTTCTGATTCGCGGTCGCACAGGCCATGACGGTAAGATGAGCGCGCCCCGGACGCTGTCCGGGCATGCCGCGCTTAGCCCTCCGTTGCACTGAAAACCGCCGAGAACCGACGCCGTGACCGACGCCGACCAGCCGCTTGCCCCGCCACTGCCGACCACGCAGTCCACAGACCGGATCCTGGTGCAGGGTCTCGAGTTCGAGACCATCATCGGCATCCTGCCCGCCGAGCGGGAAACGCCACAGCCGCTGCGGGTCGATCTGGTGCTCGAGGTTGAATCCTTCCGGCAGGCCGTGATCAGCGAGCACATCGACCAGACGGTCGATTACGCGGCCGTCTCGCGGCGTGTCATGGAGATCGCCCGCGAGGGCCGTTTTCAGCTGGTCGAGACGCTGGCCGAGCGCTGCTGCCAGGCCTTGTTGGCCGAATTCCCGGTCCGTCGCGTCACGATGCGCGCGCTCAAGCCGCACGCACTGGCCGAGGCAGCCGGCGTGGGCGTGGAGATTACCCGTGAGGTGGCCACCGGGGAGGGCGCATGAGTCCCGGTTCACGCCAGGAAGGATTCGAGCTCCCGGCCCCGAGTCAGGCCGACCAGGCCAAGAGCCTCGAGCTGATCGAACAACTCGTCGAGCAGATGCGCGACGGCCCCATCTCGTTTGCCGATTACATGGCCACGGTGCTGTATCACCCCACGCTCGGTTACTACGGCAGCGGCCAGGTCGCCTTCGGCGCCGGTGGCGATTTCATCACCGCCCCGGAACGCTCCCGATTCTTCACCGCCGGGCTGGCCTACGAGTGGCACCAGGCTCGGGCTGCTGACCTGGGCGGCGAGATCCTCGAGATCGGTGCCGGTTCGGGGCGTCTGGCGATCGATCTGCTCGAACGGCTGGCTGCCGACGACGCGCTGCCCGAACGCTACACCATCCTCGAGATCTCCCCGGCACTCGCCGAACGTCAGGCACGGAACCTGCTCGAATCGCTGCCGCCGGCGGTGGTCGAGCGCGTACGCTGGATCGATGCCTGGCCGCAACTGGATTGGTCGGGCGGCATCCTGGTCGCAAACGAGGTGCTCGATGCCATGCCGGTGGAGCGCTTTCGCTGGTGGCCGGGCAAGCCGGAAACCGCCGAGCGACTGATGGTGGGTTTCGACGGCCAACGGTTCGTCTGGCAGGAACAACCGCCCGACGCACCGCTGCAGGCGGCGGTCGAGGCGATCACCGCGCGCATCGAGCGTCCGATCGTCACGCCACGAGAGACCGTGCTGGCCGAGTACAACCCCGATCTTGCCGACTGGTTGGGCGAGATGCGCGGCGCGCTCGGCAATGGTGGCGAGACCTGGGTCTACCTGTTCGACTACGGCAGTCATACCGCCGATATTTACCGCGGTGACCGCGACGAGGGCACGCTCAAGTGCCACTATCGGCACCTGGCTCACGAAGACCCGTTCGTCTACCCGGGACTGCAGGACATTACCGCCTGGGTGGATTTTCAGGCGGTCGAGCAGGCCGCGCGCGCGGCCGGGTTCGCGATCGACGGTGAGCGCAGCCAAGCCCAGTGGCTGCTGGGCACCGACGTTCCCCGGCTGGTCGAGCGGGAACTGCAAGCGCACGACTCGCTGACCGATCAGGCCCGCCTGGCGCAGGAATTCCGCGAGTTGGTGATGCCCACCGAGATGGGCGAGCGCTTTCGGGTGATGCGACTGCGTTTGGATCAGGTCGACGCAGACGTCCCGTCGAGACGTTGAATCGCGCCCGACTCCCCGTGTTCCAGCCAGTCCAGGAGCGCCGGCATGACCGCGCAGGGCGGCTGGCGGTCCTCGGTCAGCTCGCCGGGGAAGCGCGCGTGGCGCAGGCGGCTGTTGACCGCGCCGGGGTCGAAGCCGGCGATCCACACCGTCGGCGTTTCCGCCGCCCATTGACGGATCATTCGCTCGACCCCGGCGTGCGCGATGTCGTGGGCGCTGCCGTAGGCCTCGGTGCCGCGGTCGGTGAAGAACAGCACCCGCGCTCGGTCGGATTGCTCCAGCAGCGGCCACGCACTGCGGGTCAGGGCGAACGGCGCGGTCAGGTTGACGTGCAGGCTCTCCTGGAACTTCATCAGATCGGCCTGGGCGAGCGGCGCGAGCTCGCCGGCCGTACCCATGGCATGAACCAGCATGTCCAGACGGCCGTAGGCCTGCTCGATTCCGTCGACGAGTGTCGCGTAATCCTCCGGCGCGGCGCCCGAAAAATCCACCGGCTGGATCACGGGCGGTTCGCCGCGTGCCTCGGTGGGCACCTCGGGGAGCACCCGCTGGTTGATGTCGTCGGCAAGCCTGTCGAGCTGATCGAGCTTGCGGCCCAGCAGGATTACCGTCGCGCCACGGGCGGCCAGCGTCTGTGCGGTGGCGGTGCCCAGCGCACCGGTCGCACCATTGATCAGTACCACCTGGCCGGCGAACGAGGTGTCAGTCGACGGATTGGCGGCCGTTTTGGAGGAAGGGGAGTCGGTCATCGGGATATCTCGGGAGTGTGAGCCCGTGATGATCGGGCTGGAGGATCGGGTTACCAGGAGGCACGCCAGGCAAGCCACCATTGGCGCACGGGACTGATTTCAACGCGGCCGCCGGTGAGTTCCGCGGGCGTTTCCTGCATCAGCCGCAAATGCTCGCGGTCGATCGCGCGCAGGATGCGGAACAGGCGCGGCGGTCGGCCGCTCGCCTGCCAGTCGCTTAACCCTGTGCGAATGGTGTCGAGTTCGTCGCGGAACAGTGCCTCACGCTCCGTGGGGGCGGGCTCGCGGTACAGGTCGGCCTCGTCCAGCCCGAAGCGATTGAGGGTGTCCTGCGGCAGGTAGACCCGTCCGATCCGCGCGTGGCGCCCCAGCAGCCGCGCGCGATCAAGTCGGCCGTGCCAGCGCCCCAGCCGGGCAGCGGCCTCGGTCTGCTCGTCGGGCAGGTCCAGCAGGCGACCGTACAGGGTGAACAGGCTGGCGTAGCGCGCGTCGAGAAAGGCCTCCAGATCCGCCTCGGCGGCAAAGCCTTCGTATTCGAGCTCGATGCGCGCCGCGCCGAGCCGCTCCTCCAGCCGGGCGATCAGCGGCGAGTCCTCGCGGCGGGCTTCCTCGCCCAAACCGATCTCGTCGAGCCCCGCGGCCAGGGATTGGATCACCGGATGCTCGGCGTGCCCCTGGGTCATGCCCAGCAGCGCCTCGCGCCACCAGTCGAGCTTGGCCATGGCGACCTGGGGCTCGCTGACGGTTTCCGGGATTTCTGCCAGCGAGACATCCAGCGCCCGCAAGGCCGTCACCGCTCGCTGCCGGGCGGGGGAGAGCTTGAGGCTGGCAAGCCGGAAGGCACTGCCCACCGGGCGGGCGAGGCGCTCGCATTCGGCGTCTGCCAGATGAGGCTCGACCGACGGGCTGGTGGATTCCGCGTTCATGGGCTCGGATTCTAACAGTTCCGTGCCTCTTCCCCGGGTTCGTCCGTCGCGGGACGGACCGCGATGTGCCCTCAAGAAATTGTCCGCTCGACCGATATACGATGAGGCGCCTGTCCTGTTGCGCCATCCACTTCGAGCAAGGTGCCAACCAATCATGAGTCAGCCCAGCATCCTGCGTCGCCTGAAATGGTCCTTTGTCGGCATGGGTGTCGTTATGGGGGCGATCTTCCCGGTATTCGCCTCGTTCTTCGTCGAGTTCCGTGAGGGCATGCTGGGTTGGTTCGTGGTCGGCTGCCTGGGCGCGGGCCTGACCGTGGGGTTCGTCAACTACGGGCTCGCCCACCTGATCCTGCTGCGGCGAATGGGGGCACTGGCACGCCTGGCCGGGGCGGTGCGTGACGGCAATCTCACCGAGAAGTGCCAGATCGTCAGCCACGACTCGCTCGGCGAGATCGTCGCCAGCGTCAACGGCATGATCGACCAGTTGCATGCCCAGATGGGTGACCTCAATCGCAGCAGTGATTCGCTCTCCGCCGCGGCCGGCAGCCTAGATGAAAGCGTTTCCAGCGTGATGACGGCGCAGGGGCGCGTCCAGGCGCAGCGCGAGCGCACCCTGGGCGAGGCGCACGAGGTGGCAGACGGCGGTGGGCGGCTGGTCGAGGCAATCCTCGAGGCCGGTCAGCAGGCCGGCGAAATGCAGTCGCGCGCGGAACAGACACGCCACGAGGTCGGCGAGAGTGTCGCCTCGATCGCCCGTTCACAGGAGCGCGTCGAGGAAACCGCCGCGCTGATTACCTCGCTGGTGGCCGCCCGTGATCGGATCAGCGGCATGACCGCAACCATCGATGCCGTCGCCCAGCAGACCAACCTGCTGGCACTGAATGCCGCGATCGAGTCCGCCCGTGCCGGTGAGCACGGTCGCGGTTTCGCCGTGGTAGCCGACGAGGTGCGCAAACTTGCCGGGCGCAGTGGCGAGGCGGCCCGAGAAATCGGTCTGGTGATGGATTCCCTCGGGCGCGACGTGACAGCCGCCGACGAGAAGATGCAGGAGGCCAGCCGGTACTCCACGGATGCCGAGCGGTCGTTGCAAACCGCCTCCGGCGGCTTGTCTGGGATGCTCGAGTCGGTGGCCGACACGGTCAAGCTCACCGAGGAGGCGGCCGGCTACGGGCAACGTCACCAGACGGCGATCGGGCAGCTCACCGCGGATCTCAATTCGCTGATCGAGGTGGTCGAGCGAAATGCCGAGACCATGCAGTCGGCGAACCAGGCGGTCGATTCGGTCAACCGCGAGGCCGATCGCCTGGCGAGCCAGGTCTCGCGTTTCCGGTTGTAACCGGCCGGACGACTGGCCTCAGCCGCGGCCGGTGATAACCCGCCAGGCGATGCGAATCGTCGCGGTCGCCCACGCCACGGGCGAGCGCGCGGTCTCGGTCCGAAACCAGAGAGAGGGGTCGACCTGCCGTTCGCGCAGGATCTGCTCGACCCGCACGATCGTCAGCCGATAACGCCAGCCGGCCAGCCACGGGCGGCCCAGCGGGGCTGCGCCCTGCAGGATGCCGCGGATGCGTCCGGCAAAACGTTCGTTGAAGCGCCGGAAGGCGAAGTCGACCCGTTGGTCGTTCCAGTGGGCCTCGGTCACCCCCAGTTGTGCCAGTTCGTCGGCCGGCAGCCGCAAGGCGTGCCCGGACTGGCGGTCGGCCGCCGCGTCCAGCCAGCCATCGACCAGCAGCACGGCGGTGATCAGTCCGTCGACACGGGACTGGTCGGTCGGGGACAGGCGATCGAACCACGGCGGGTGAAAGGCGGTCAGCCGCTCGCGGTAGAAGGTGACCAGTTCACCCATGTTCTCCGGCGTGTTGGCCGGTGCCAGTGGGGCGTTGAGCTGCCGGGCGTCGACGGGCCAGCTAAGCAGGGAGGCGACTCGCGGGATCATTTCGCGTCTACCGCGTCGGGGCTCGCTGCGTTTTCTGCCGACCGAGTCAGGAGGACGGCGATGTCCTCGGGCCGATCGATCACCACCGTGGCCCCCCAGGTCTCGATGGGGCGCTCGCCGTCGAGATAGCCCCAGCGCCCGGCGACGGTGGGCATGTGGGCGGCGTTGCCGGCAATGATGTCGCGCTCGTGGTCACCGATGTACCAGATCGCTGCCGGCGGCAGGCGCAGCTTGCCGGCCGCGAACAGCAGCGGGTCCGGGTGGGGCTTGGCACGCTTGAGGTCGTCGCCGCAAACCACCACCGCCGGCGTGATCTCCAATGCCTCCAGCAGGCGTCGCGTCAGCTCGCCGGGCTTGTTGGTGACCACGCCCCAGGGCAGGGCGCGTCGCTCGAGCGATTCGACCAACGCCTCGAGCCCCGGGAACAGGCAGGTGTGCACGGCCAGGTCCTCTGCATAGAGCGCCAGGAACCGCTCACGCAGCCCGTCGTAGGTGTCGTGCTCCGGGGTGATGCCCAGCCCGATCCCCAGCAGCCCGCGCGCGCCGTTGGAGACGTGCGGTCGGATCTCGTCGAACGGCATCGGCTCGATCCCCTGCTCGGCGCGCACGCGATTGAGCGCGGCGGCCATGTCGGGGGCGGTGTCGAGCAGCGTGCCGTCGAGATCGAACAGGATCGCTTGAGGGGCGGAGAGGGGCATCAAGATTCCTTAACTGTCTTTCACAAAGGCCATTAGGTAGTTCACATCCAGATCGCGATCGTGGAGTGAAAACTCACGGGTCAGCGGGTTGTAGACGATGCCGGTCGAGGCGATCGGCTTGAGGCCCGCCGCCCGACCCATCCGTGCGAGCTCCCCCGGGCGGATGAAGTGGCGGTGATCGTGCGTGCCGCGCGGCACCATGTTGAGCAGGTATTCGGCGGCGACGATCCCCAGCAGCCAGGACTTGGCGTTGCGGTTGAGCGTCGAGAGGAACACGTGGCCGCCGGGGCGTACCGCCTCGGCAAGTGCGGTGATGATGCGGCCGGGCTCCTCGACGTGCTCGAGCATCTCCATGCAGGTGACCACGTCGAATGCCCCGGCATGTTCGGGGGCGAAGCGCGTGATGTCGGCCACCTGGTAGTCGATATCGAGATAGTCCGGCGCATGGTCGCGGGCGACGTCGATGACGTCCTCGGCCAGGTCCAGCGCGGTGACGGCAGCCCCGCTGCGGGCCAGTGCCTCGGCGAGGATGCCGCCGCCGCATCCCACGTCCAGCACGCGGCTGTCGCCGGCGTCGCTGTAGCGCTCGACAAAGGCCATGCGCAACGGGTTGATCGCGTGCAGCGAGGCGAACGGGCCGTCGCTGTCCCACCACTGCCGGGCGAGGCGGTTAAAATGCGCCAGCTCGTCGGGCGAGGCGCTGGAGGAGCGGTCAACGGTGTCGATGGTCGAGGTCATCGCGGTGTTCCCGGCGGGTGCAGGCAATTGAGGGGGCGGGCGGCGAGCGATCACGTTTGCGGCTTGGCGCGCAGGATCCGCTCTCGCCAGCGGTTCGCCCGGTCGATGATGGCCCGGCAGTCCAGCCCACGCAACTGCCCGGCGCGCAGTCGTGCGCGACCATCGACCCAGACGTCGCTCACCTGCCGTCGCGAGGCGCTGTAGACCAGCGTGGAGATGGCATCGTAGACCGGTTGGGTCTCCGGCATGTCGAGATCGACGGCGACGAGATCCGCTTGCTTGCCCGGTTCGATCGAGCCGATTCGCTGCTCGAGCCCGAAGGCGCGTGCGCCGCCCAGGGTCGCCATGTGCAGGGCCTGGTGGGCGCTGACTGCCGCGGCATCGCCGGCCACGGGTTTGGCGATCAGCGCGGCAGTGCGCATCTCGTCGAACATGTCGAGATCGTTGTTGCTTGCCGCCCCGTCGGTGCCCAGCCCGACGTTGACGCCGGCCTCGAGCAACCTGGCCACCGGGCAGAAGCCCGAGGCGAGCTTGAGATTCGATTGCGGCGAGTGCAGCACGTGGGTGCCGGTCACCGCCAACCGGGCGATCTCCGCGTCGGTCAGCTGGGTCATGTGCACGGCGACCAGGCGCTCGTTGAGCAGGCCCAGCCGGTCGAGCCGCGCCAGTGGTCGTTCGCCGGTGGCGGCGAGGGCCGACTCGACCTCGTGGGCGGTCTCGTGGACGTGCATGTGCACGGGCAGATCCAGTTGGTCGCTCATGGTGCGCACCCGCTCAAGCGCGGCGTCGCCGACGGTATAGGGCGCGTGCGGGGCAAGCGTGAACTCGATGCGCGGGTGGTGGCGCCAGTCATTGACCAGATCCACACCCTTGGCCAGCGCCTCCTCGGCATTGGCCGACCAGCGATTGGGCGCGTCGATCACCACGATGCCGAACACCCCGCGCAGGCCGGCGGCCTGCACCGCCTCGATTGCCGCCTCGGGGAAGAAGTACATGTCCGAGAGCGTGGTGGTGCCGCTGCGAATCATCTCGACGGCGGCCAGCATCGTGCCGTCATGGACGAAGTCGTGACCGAGCATCTGCCCCTCGACCGGCCAGATGTGTTCCTCGAGCCAGGTCATCAATGGCAGGTCGTCGGCCAGCCCGCGCATCAGGCTCATCGCCGCGTGGGTGTGGCCGTTGACCAGCCCCGGGATCAGGGCGTGGGTGGGCAGGTCGACCCATTCGATGGGTTCCTCGGTTGCCTGCTGGCGTTCACGAGCCTGCTCGCGGGTCAGGATGGCTTCGATGCGGCCGTCGCGAATCCACACCGCGTGGTCTTCAAGCACCTCGTCGCGCGGGGCGACGGGGATCAGCCAGCGGGGGGCGAGGATCTGGATGGGGTGGTCGGTTGCCATGACGGGGAGCTGCGTGCCGTTAGAGGGTGAATAAAGCGGTGTTCGATGGCGTCAAAGCTTAGGGGAACTCTGCACAAATGCCATACCGCTCTGCGTGCCTTGAGCCGGGCAGGTGCAAGGCGTTCGTCCGCTGCGGACGAGTGGTTCTCTTTCCAAGGACGACAACGTAGCAAATGTCCGGCTCAAGGCTCGCCCTGCGGGGCCTGTCGAGCCGTCCGTGCTCGGTGTTGCGTCGTCTTGACGTGGCCACCGGCACGCCGGCGCCGACGCGCCTTGATCACGAACGGCTCGACAGGCCAGAGTGGCATGGTATTCGTGCAGAGTTACCCATCATGCCGCGCCGTGGCGGCCTTTGTCGAAATCGATTCGATTCGTGATATGCTCCATGACTTGCCCCTCCGAATCCGCGCCAAATGATTTTGGCCTGTGACGTCGTTGTTCGTCGAGTGGGCACAAAACGCGATGGATTCAATGCGCTCGTCGTTCCGGGGAGCGCTTTTTTGGTTTTGTATCGCCCGGAAATTCCGGGCGAAATCGGTTTTCGAGGAACGCCGTGAGCGACTTTCTGCTGCCCACCTACAATCGACAGCCCGTCCGTTTCGTCCGGGGCGAAGGCCCGTACCTCTGGGACGAGTCGGGCGTGCAATACCTCGACGCGGTCAGCGGCATTGCAGTGACCGGCCTGGGACACGCCCACCCGGACATCGCCGAGGCCCTGTGCGACCAGGCCAAGACCCTGATCCACACCTCCAACCTCTACGGCATTCCGTGGCAGGAGCGCCTGGGCGAACGACTTGCGGCACTCTCGGGCATGGAGAAGGTGTTCTTCGGCAACTCCGGCTCGGAGGCCAACGAGGCGGCGATCAAGCTCGCCCGCCTGCACGGTCGTCGCCGCGAGATCGACACCCCGAAAATCGCGGTCATGGAGCACAGCTTCCACGGCCGCACGCTGGCCGCGCTGGCCGCGACCGGCAACGCCGCCATTCAGAAGGGCTTCGAGCCGTTGCTCGATGGCTTCGTGCGCGTGCCCTACGGCGACATCGAGGCGCTTGAGCGCGTCGCCTCGGACGAGACCATCGTCGCCGTGCTGCTCGAGCCGGTGCAGGGCGAGGGCGGTGTCCGCCCGGCGCCGACGGGCTACCTGGCCGCGGTACGCGCGCTGTGTGACGCCCAAGACTGGCTGATGATGGTCGACGAGGTACAGACCGGCATCGCGCGCACCGGGCGCTGGTTCGGCTTCCAGCACGAGACCGGGGTGCGGCCCGACGTGATGAGCCTGGCCAAGGGGCTGGGCAACGGCGTGCCGATCGGCGCCTGCCTGACGGCCGGCCGGGCCACCGACCTGTTCGGCCCGGGCAGCCACGGTTCGACCTTCGGCGGCAACCCGCTGGTCTGCCGCGCGGCGGCGACCGTGCTCGAGGTGATCGAGCGCGACGGGCTGGTCACGCGGGCGGAGAAACTGGGGCGGTCGATCGCCGATCGTATCCGCGACGGTCTGTCCGACCTGGCCGGCTGCCGCGAGGTCCGCGGTCGCGGGCTGATGATCGGCATCGAGCTGGACCGTCCGGCCGGCGAGCTGGTCGGCCGGGCGCTGGAGCAGGGCCTGCTGATCAACGTCACCGCTGGCTCGGTGGTGCGCCTGCTGCCGCCGATGATCCTGAGTGAATCGCAGGCCGACCTGATCGCCGATCGGGTGATCGGCGTCATCCGCGACTGGTACGCGGCCAACTGAGTTTTCGGGGCTTGCCCAAGGTTTAGACCCGGGCGCGCTCCTCAACCGACAGAATCGATATCGTTATGTCCACACGTCACTTCCTGAGCCTGTTCGATCTCACCGCGGACGAGTACCGCGCCCTGTTCGATCGCGCGGGGCAACTGCAGGCCGCCCGCGAGCGCGGCGAGCGCCCCAACACGCTTGAGCGTCGCGTGCTGGGCATGATCTTCGAGAAGGCCTCCACCCGCACCCGGCTGTCGTTTGAGTCGGGCATGGCGCAGTTGGGCGGTTCGGCGATCTTCCTCTCGCCGCGCGACACCCAGCTCGGCCGCGGTGAGCCGGTCGAGGATTCCGCCCGCGTGATGTCGCGGATGGTGGACGCCATCATGATCCGCGCCAACGACCACGGCATGGTCGAGACCTTCGCCGCGAACAGCCGCGTGCCGGTGATCAACGCGCTGACCGACCGCAGTCACCCCTGCCAGCTGTTGGCCGATATCTACACCTACCAGCGTCACCGCGGCTCGATCGCCGGCAAGCGCGTTGCCTGGGTGGGCGACGGCTTCAACATGTGCCACTCCTACATCAACGCCGCGCGCACCTTCGACTTCGACCTGGTCGTCGCCGCGCCCAAGGGCTACGAGCCCGACCCGGAGGTAGTCGAGGCGGCCGGGGATCGCGTCGCGCTGGTGGGCACGGCCGCCGAAGCGGTCGAAAACGCCGATCTCGTGGTGACCGACGTCTGGGCCTCGATGGGCCAGGAAGAGGAGCGCCAGCGCCGCCTGAGCGACTTCCACGACTACCAGATCAACAACGAGCTGATGGGCCGGGCCAAGAACGATGCGCTGTTCATGCACTGCCTGCCGGCCCACCGCGGCGAGGAAGTCACCGCCGGGGTCATTGATGGCCCGCAGAGCGTCGTCTGGGACGAGGCCGAGGCACGCATGTTCACCCAGCAGGCGCTGGTCGAATTCCTGATCCTGGGCGAGTTTCCCAAGGGCTGAACTACCGAGGCCACCAAGCCCCTCTCGAGAGACCGGTTTCCCCTTCGCGGGGCCCGGTCTTTTTTTTCGGACTATTCTCCTGGATAGCCGTTGCCCAACCGGTCGGGCGATGCCGTCGCCTGTCAACGCTGGGTTCGCCATGTCATCGTCATTCGCTCCGGCCGGGCAGCGAGGGTGGCGCATCCGGTGATGACTTTCGGCGGGCTGACTGGCAGGCAACTTCTCGGGGGTGGAGTCATGCATATTGCAAAAGCGGACGTGCCGGTCCGGATCGATGTACCCGGGGCCACGGTGCGCCAGCAGACGGGCTTCGGTGACGTGAGCGGCTACGGCACGATGGGGGCGGAATACTTTTCCTTTGGAGCCGGCGCCGACATCACCGAGTTGCTGCATGGTCTCGAGGGGGATCTTTGTCAGAGCCCTCACTGGGGTTACGTGGTCAACGGCGCGATTACCGCGCTGTACGCCGACGGCGAGGAGGAGACGTCGCACACCGGCGATCTCTTCTATTGGCCGCCGGGCCATAGTGTCCGGGCCGAGGAAGACACCGACATCGTGATGTTCAGCCCGCAGCACGAGCACGGGCAGGTGATCGAGCACGTCGCCGGAAAAGTCGGCGCCTGACCGGCGGTCACCGACAGGCCCCGCCAGGCGGACACCATTCGCCGGGCGGGGTCATTTCATGTTCGGGGTCGCGACCGGTATCCTGCTCCCATCGTCAACCCCGCCCCAAAGCGGCTTCGGAGACCATTCGTGAGCGACAGCAAGGACACTGCCCTCAACGCCACCTGCCAGCCGAGCGGCGAGGCGCGGGTGCTGGTGCAGGGACTGCGTGATGCCGTCCCGTACATCCGAGAGCACGAGGATCATGTCTTCGTGGTCGCCTTTGGTGGCGAGGCACTCGACGAGCCGGCCAGCTTCGAGCGGCTGATCCGCGATCTGGTGCTGATCGCCGATCTCGGCGTTCGCCTCGTGCTGGTGCCGGGTGCCCGTCCGCAGATCAACCGCCGTTTCCAGGAAGCCGGTTTCGACGAGCGCTTCCACCAGGGACTGCGCGTCACCGAGCCGGAGATGATCGACCCGCTGACCGAGGCGGTCGGTGCGGTGCAGTTCGACGTGATTTCCTGGCTGTCGGCACGCCTGAGTCTGGCCTCGGGTTCCGGGCTGGCCCAGCGGGTGCTGACCGGCAATTTCGTCACCGCGCGCCCCATGGGCGTGATCGACGGGGTGGATCTGGGCCATACCGGTGCCGTGCGCCGGGTGGACGTCGACGGCGTGCGCGATGCGCTGGGCGACGGTTCGATCGTGGTGCAGTCGAACATCGGCTATTCGCCCACCGGCGAGCTATTCAACCTGCGTGCCGAGGATGTCGCCGAGAGCATGGCGGTGGCCCTGGGCGCGGACAAGCTGATCTTCCTCACCGACCCGCTCGACGACCTGCCCACCGCCATGAGCCTCTCGGAGGTCGAGGGGCTGCTTGAGCGCCAAGGTGACAATCTCTCGACCGAGTTCCAGTTGCATCTGCACAGCGCCGTGCGCGCCTGCTCGAAGGGTGTGGATCGGATTCACCTGGTCGATCGCGAGGTCGACGGGGCGCTGCTGGTCGAGCTCTACACGCGTGACGGCTGTGGCACGCTGATCACCAGCGAGCCCTACGAGCGCATTCGCCCGGCCACCCTCGACGACATCGGCGGCATCCTTGCCCTGATCGAGCCGATGGAGCAGGCCGGCGTGCTGGTGCGCCGCTCGCGCGAGCAGCTGGAGCTGGAGACCGATCGTTTCGTCGTGATCGACCGCGACGGCGACATCATCGCCTGCGCGGCGCTCTATCCCTTCCCCGAGGACGGCACCGCCGAGCTCGCTGCCCTGGTCGTGCATCCCGCCTATCAAAGCGGCGGTCGGGCCGCGCGCCTGCTCGGCTTCATGGAAAGCCGGGCGCGCTCGCTAGGCCTGAAATCGCTGTTCCTGCTCTCGACCCAGACCATGGCCTTCTTCCGCGAGAAGGGCTTTGCCGACGAAAGCCTGGATCGACTGCCCGCCGAGCGGCGCGCCTTCTACAACCTCAAGCGCAATTCGCGGATCTTCCGTAAATGGCTGTAGCCCGATCATGTCGAGAATGGGTGCAGTAGCCTCGCTGCCGGTCGTCGTCTGTCGCCCCGAGGGGGACAGCCCGGCGGCCGGGCGCCTGCAGGTGTTTGCCAAGGAGTGGGGGCTGGACTGGGTGGATGCGCCCGGTGACGCCCCGACCCGATTCACGCTGGCGATTCAAGATGGGCGCATCGGCCTGATTCCTCCCCTCGACCGACCGGATCTGGGTTCACACCCGCTGGTAATCGACTTCGCCGCCGATCCGCGGTTCGTCCGGCCATTGGCGCGCAAGGATGCCCTGGCGCGGGCGACCGGCTGGAAGGCGGGGTATCGCCCGCCGGTGGTGGATCTCACCACCGGGCTGGGGCGTGATGCCTGGGCGCTGGCCAGTGGAGGCTGTGAAGTGACGGCCGTCGAGCGCCACCCCGTGGTCTGGCTGCTGCTGACCGATGCCCTCGACCGGGCGATGGCCCAACCGGCGTTGGCGGCAATCGCCGCTCGGATCCATCCCGTCTTCGGTGACGTGTTGGGAGAGCATCCCCCGGCGCTCGTCAGCGGTGAGGAGACGGTCTGGTACCTCGATCCGATGTTCCCCGAACGCAAGAAATCCGCGTTGGTGAAAAAGCCCATGCGCATCTTCCATCAACTGGTGGGAGAAGACCCGGACGCTGCGGCCCTGTTTGCCTGGGCCCGACGCCAGCCCGGCGCCCGCTGGGTGGTCAAGCGTCCGCCGGGCGCGCCCACCATCGATGCCACCACCCCGGATATCGATTACCGCTCCGGGAGACTGCGCTTCGACGTCTACCTGCGGTGATCCAAGGCTCGGGTCAGGCCTCGTTGTTGGTAGCCGGGACTGCCGTCCCATCGAAATAAACCGCGCTCTCCTCGTCCGATGAAGTGTCACGTCGCCTTGGATCCTCGTAACCACCTATTCGTTTCGCCTTGGGTGCACATTTGAATTAAGGCATATGCCTATACCCTGACGTCGGCGACAGGGTATCTGCTCGAAATGGGACGCAAAACCTCATGCTCCTAGTAGGAAATTACGGCCTATCCGGTCGCCACCACCAGTGAACTAATTCCACTTGGGCGCTGTCTATTACCGCGCCTGTCCGACCGTCGCCACTTTTAGGGCACAACGGCTTCGGCCTGCTGTTGATCGAGGCGGCACGGAACGCATTGCCGAAAAGGAATATACATCCTGGTGACGGTTCGTGGTCGGTGATGGCGTTATACAAAATAGAAGCGTTAATGGCGGCGCATTGCTGTCTTGTGAGAAAACTTAAGCAATGCGCTATTTTTGGCCGTCATTGCAAAATTCAATGGGATTTTTGTCATGTCAACAACAGAGCGTGCAATTGATATTGTTCGTGACCTTGCGATTTATCATGAGGACATCTCGATTGATGTTTCGCATGCACTGATGAGACTGGCGGCAAATTATAGGCCGCATGGCCCCCTGATCAAGCAGAAGATTTTTGAGTACGAGGCGAAGCATCAAAAGCCATTCTATCTAAGCAATGAAAAAAGGCTTGATCTTTGTATCGGCCAGTCTGCGGTCGGCAAGTTGCATCACGAAGGCAAACAGCTGAAGGCTCGCCAGGGCTACGTGAAGGGAGAGGTAAATGCGTTTTCTGTAGAGACCTCCGACCAGGCAGTTGCAGTTGGCAGCTATGTCGAAGATATGAAAGCTTTCCTGGCAGCCTGCGGCGAAATGGCTGACAGTGTGCTTGTCAAGTTCGGGGATGAGGCGCTGGATAAGGCCGAAATGCTGCTCGGACCGGTTTTTGTGAAAAGTCGCCCGATTGGTGGGCAAGGGATTGTCCTGAAGCTGAACACCGCGCGCCACTGGGATAACTTGGACCCATCTGATTTCCACCTGTGGGGAGAGAAAGATGACAATGTCGTCTGGCGGGGGCAGCCAACCGGCACCCACGAGAATCGAAGCCTGCCCTGGGACGATAACGTCCGATTGAATTTTGTAAAAAACTACTCGGCCAATTACGACGTCGGATTCTCCAAGCTTGGCCCGCAGGGTGACAAAATTTGCGAGCCTTTTGTTAAAGGTGTTCTTGGCAAGAAGGAACAGCTGAAAAGCAAATATGTCGTGAGTCTGGAAGGGAATGATGTTGCTACCAATTTGAAATGGATACTTGCATCAAACTCTGTTCCAATCATGCCGCACCCCACATTCGAGAGCTGGTTGCTGGAGTCGCAGCTCATCCCCTATGTCCACTATGTGCCGCTTAGTGATGGCCTCGATGACCTGGATGAGGTCTATGCATGGTGTTTGAGTAACGACGAACATTGTCGCCGGATCGCCGAAAATGGAAAGCGGTACATGGAGATGTTTTTTGATGAAGCGAATGAGAAAGAGATGTGTCGGATGATTTATAAGAAATACAAGTCGATGGTTGAAGGCTGATTTCCGTCCTCTGGTTATGGGGCATGTTTTTTGTTTTATTGGTGGTTCCGGACGTAGCGCCCCCCGCTGACTGATGAAAATCGCAATTGCAGCAACGGGATACGTGGGTCTGTCAAATGTGCCGCGTTGCTGGCGCAGCATAACGAGGTGACAGCGGTTGATCTGCTCCAGGGAAAGGTAGCGCCGATCGAAGATGCCGAAATCAGCGATTATCTGGCGAACAAGCCGCTGAACCTCAAGGCAACACTCGACCCTAAGGCTGCCTATCAGGACGCGGACTTCGTGATCATTGCCACCCCGACGGACTACTGCCCCAAAACCAACACCTTCGATACGCGTAGCGTAGAGGGGGTGATCGAGTCCGTGATGTCGATCAACCCGGGGGCCGTGATGGTGATCAAGTCCACGGTGCCGGTGGGCTTTACGGCAGAGGCTTCAAAGCGATTCGACGGGAAACCTGATTTTCTCGCCGGAGTTCCTGCGCGAAGGACAGGCGCTGAAGGACAACCTCTACCCCTCGCGTATTGTCATCGGGGAGCGATCGGCGCGGGCGGAAACGTTTGCACGTCTACTGCAAGAAGGCGCGCTCCAGACGGATGTGCCCACGCTGTTTACGGATAGCACCGAGGCGAAAGGCATCAAGGTTGTCGTCTACGAGCCGGTGCTGGATGAGGCCGAGTTCTTTGGGTCCGAGGTGATCAAAGACCTTGAGGTGTTCAAGCAGCGCAGTGATTTGATTCTGTCGAATCGCTTGACCCCGGATATCCACGATATTGCCGATAAGGTCTACACGCGGGATCTGTTTAACAGTGATGCATAGGGCGAAAGCGATTGCCTGTGTGCGTGTGCCTCGACGGCCGTTTGTGGCTGTGACCGCAGTGCGTTGAATCGCCCTCGCTGCAACGACACGCTGGCGTTCGGGCGGAACCGTTCACCGACGGAATTCGTGCGTTGGCGTCGCGATAATCTGTGTTACCGATGCATCGGCTGGTCTCAATTCGACCAGCAACCGCTGGTAGCCACTGTCGCTGATCGTTCCTGGGTGCCGCTGGCACCCAAGGATACGAACCGGGCAGCGGGTTCGGTACACCGCCAGACGTTGCGCCCTGGCTTAACGTTTCCCGAGGCGTTCGCAGCACCATGTTCTGCGTCGGTCGAGCCTGTTCATTCGCCGCGCGCCTGTTCGTTCATCTCCCGCCGATATTTGTCGGCGAGCTCACGTTTTTCTGTCTCGGTGAGTACCTTGCCGGCTTGCTGAAACACCTGATGCTCTTCCTCCTCCAGGTGGTGAAGGACGATTTCGCGCAGCTTTTTGGCATGCATCAACCACGCTGGGGAGCTTGCTTCCGTGTTTTCGAGGGTTTCGAGGGCCTCATCGATCTCGTGATGTTCCGCGATGCTATGCCGAGCCTGCTCCTGCGTCAGATCAGCGTTCATCAACGGAACGTAGAAATATTTTTCCTCGGCATTCTCATGGTGGACCAGCGCGTCGCGTGTCTCACGAAGGAGCTTCTCACGACGCTCGCTTTGGCCGTGGGTCGCCGTCAGCTGATCAAGCAGGTCTCTTTGGACATCGTGATCGCAGCGCAATGCTTCAAAGATATTCATCTGTCTCCTCCTCGCATTTTTCACGGGTTGCCGTGTTTCATAGGCTTTTGACCATAGTCGCCTCTTATCCCGAAAAGCAATGCCACCTGTGTCCCCGGGATGACGACTCTCAATCCCAACATCCGCGCCAACTTGGTCTACCGTTGTGGTCACTAATTAAGACAGCAGGTATGCAGTATGCAATGGTGGCAAGGGCAATCCGTGAGAGCGTTTTGTGCTTCGCCTACCCGTCAGGGCGGTTACGTGATCAGACCATTTCTGGCCTTGCTGGTTGCCATCTTCTTGGCTGGTTGTGATCTGCCGCGGGATATCGAGGGAACCGAAGATCGGGTTCGCGACGGGGTCTTGCGCGTCGGGGTGATTGATGGCGCCGCTCCTTGGGTAGCGTGGCACTCCGGTAAGCCGCGTGGCGTCGAGGTGCAATTGGTGCGTGAACTCGCCGAGCGAATCCATAGTGATATCCAGTGGGTTTCCGGTTCGGATACCGAACTTTTTCGAGCGCTCGCGGCGTTCGAACTGGACTTGGTGATCGGAGGCATCGACCGCTCCTCTCCCTGGCGCAAGGAAGTGGCGTTTACTCGTCCTTACCACGTCAGCCGGATCATGGTGGGGTGGCCAACGGGGCGGTCTGCGACTCGTGAGCTCGATGGGATCCGCATTGCCGTGCAGCAACACACCTCGGCGGTGAGGAAGCTGGAGGATCGTGGTGCCGTGCCGGTCGCCTTGCGTGGGCAGCCCAGCGAGCCTTTGCCGGTTGCCGCCGAAGAATGGCAGATCAGCGCCTGGGGCCTCCGAGCTAGCCCGCCCGTGCTGGATACCCATAAGCGGGTATTTGCATTGCCGCCCGGCGAAAACGGTTGGCTGCAAACCGTACAGCGCTTCTTGTTCGAAAGGCGAGCCGATGTGCCGGCGATGATTCGTTCTCAGTTATCAGTTGCAAGCCCGGAATCACGCATCCGACCATCATTGTCAGAGGTGGCCTCGCGATGAACACACTCACCAGCCGTGTCGAGCTTCCCCCTGAGCTGGAAAAGACGCTTCGTCGAGCGTATCTGCTGGAAGGCATTACCGTCATTTACGGCCTGACCGTGGTGGTGGTGATGTACCTGGCGATGGGGTCTAGCCAGGCGATGAAAGCGGCCTGGCTGGAGGACACGATCAGTCTTGTACCCGCGATCGTGGTCCTCGTCGGGCTGCACATGCGCAATCGTCCGCCCACCGAGAAATACCCCTACGGCTTTCATCGCGCCTTGGGGATCTCGTTCCAAGCCGCTTCGATAGCCCTTTGCGTGGTAGGGCTCTATGTCGTCTATGACTCCGGAACAAGCCTTCTCGCGCAGGAGCACCCGACAATCGGGACGCTCGAAGTTTTTGGACATGCGGTTTGGCTTGGCTGGTTGATGTTGCCGGCGCTCATGTACAGCGCACTCCCCGCGAGTCTGCTTGGTCGAATGAAGCTTGAGCCCGCCCGCGCATTGCATAACAAGGCGATGATTGCCGATGCCGCCATGAACAAGGCGGATTGGATGACTTCCGCTGCGGCGGGGGTCGGCATACTGGGTATCGCGTACGGCTTCTGGTGGGCCGATAGCGTGGCCGCGTTGGTGATCGGTCTCGATGTGCTCAAGGATGGGGTGACTCATCTGAGAACCAGCGTCTTTGACCTGATGGATCGGCGACCTAACACCGTGGATGGAAAACCCTCTGACCTGCCGCGAATGGTTGAGGAACGGATTGCGGCGTTGCCGTGGGTGCGCCGGGTCGACGTGCGCATGCGCGAGGCGGGGCAGGTATTTTTCGGTGAGGCGTATGTCGAGCCTGTCGATGATCGCTCGCCGATCGAACGCACGGCCGAAGCGATCGAGTGCGCCAAGGGAGTCGACTGGCGGATGCACGACCTGACGGTGGAACTTGTGCGGTCGTGATTGTTTCCGATCAGTGAGGGTATGTCCGACTTCAGCTGGGCTGTCCCGGAACGGAGCGTAACGACCAAGCCACTCCGGAGGTGACACCATGACCAAGAATCACGGCAACAGCATCAAAGACGATGAGCAGTACGAAGCCTTGCGCGACGAAGGCATGAGCAAGGAAAAGGCGGCGCGCATTGCGAACACCGAGCGCTCCAAGGCCGGCCGTCGGGGCGGCAAGAGTGAACGCTACGAAGACTGGAGCAAGGCATCCTTGTATGACAAGGCCCGGGAAGTGGGTATCGAGGGCCGGTCAACGATGGACAAAGGTGAACTGATCCGAGCCCTGAGGCGTTAGCGTACCCCTCATTGGGCGAATGCGAATGAGGGTTCAGGCCTCGGTGCCGGTCGCCGGGTCGTCGAGGTTGAGCGTCAGGTGCTCGTCGGGGATGCGATCAGCACCCCAGGTGCGGTGCACCATGTCGATCACTTGATCGAGTGAATCCTGCGGCACGGAGGCGAGTTCGCCGTGCTCCAGCGGGTCGTAGTGGAAGATGTACAGGCGCGAGGCGAATTCCTCGAAGGGCAGGGAGGATTCGCCGAAGCGTTCGCCATTGCCGGCGGTGCTCACCTGAACACCGTCACCCCAGTTCTGGCCGCTGTCGTTGTTGGGGTTGTAGAAGTACACCCGCATCTCGTCCTTGGGATCGAGCGTCACCCGCAGCAGGGTGATCGCGTGCCAGCCGATGAAGCGCGCCGCGCTGTCGGTCGCCGCGATGCCGATCGGCTGCGGGTGGATCAACGGCTGGTTACCGTTGTAGTAGGGGTGATAGCTCGCGTAGAAGTGCCGCAGGAAGTCCTCCAGCGCCTCGAGCTTGCCGGTGGCGACGTCCACGTTGATGCGAAAGCCGCGTCCCGACCACCAGCCGTGGAATTCCGGGTTGATCCAGCGGTGCGGGTCGCCCTCGCGACCGATGCAGCGCCGCCCCATCTCGGCGTAGATGCGGTCCAGATGCGGCACGACCAGCAATGACACGGGGTCGAGGTCGATCGGCAATGTCGTCGCGACACCGCTGAGCGAGGCCATCGAGGAAATCGGCTGGCCCTCGAAGTGGATGATGATCTCGTCGTCGCGCGCCGCCCAGGCCACCATCTGCAGCATGTAGTCGGGGTCGTTGTAGGCCCACATCGACAGGGCGCGGGCCGACTGGCAGGTGGGGTTGTTGCCCTGGCCCACGCCCAGCGGTTGGCCCAGCATGCAGAGCACGCCCTCCAGCAGGCGGGTGCGCGGCGGGACGGTTTCACCGAAGGCGATCGCGAGGCGTTCGCGTGACCAGGCCGACAGCGGCAGGCTCAGCTGTCGCCAAAGGGCCGGGGCCACCGGCGGCTGGTAGAGAATGCCGCGTTCGAGCATCAGGGCCAGGCCGTAGATGGCCTGGGCCGTCTCGGGAAACACCGACTGGTCGATCAGCGCGTGCACCAGCTCGCTGTAGCAGAGCAGGCAGTCCCGCCCGGTCGACGACAGCCCCATGGCCTCGGAAAGCAGATGATCGCCGTGGTCGGTCAGGTGACGGAGCAGGGCCGCGTGGTAGGGCGAGACCAGACCGGTGTCGTGCATGGCGCGCGCGAAGCCGGTCGCCTCGTTCTGCCGTGCCACGGCATCCATGCTTTCCAGTCGTTCCTGGTAGACCGGCACGCCGGGATCTTCGCGGCAGGCCTGGGTCGGGCCGAACAGGCTGCTGACCAGCCGGTCGGCACCCTGGCCGCTACTGCCCAGGTCGATGTCCGGGCTCCCCTGGCAGATGGCGATCTGCGTGATCATCTGCTTGACCGGCTCGGTCTGGATCGGCCGCTGCTGCAGGATCCGCCAGATCTCGTCGATCAGCTGATCGACGATGTGCTCGTAACCGATCCCCTCGGCCAGGTGGCCAAGCAGGGCGCGTGACAGCTGGGACAGTCGCCCCTGGGTCTCGCGCTCGGCTTCGGTGGGCGGCATGAACAATCGTTGCAGGTTGATCGCCAGCACCTGGGTCAGGTGATGGTGGGCATTCTCGGCCGACAGCCGCGGATGCGGGTAGGCCTCCCGGGCCACCGCGAGCATGCGCAGGTCGCTCAGGGCCTCGATCACGACGGTATCCGCGTCCGCGCTGCCCAGCGCATGGGCGGAAAGCGACGGAATCAGCGTTTCAGGATAGGCCCAGTCCGAGCCGTTGAAGGTCCCGGCACTCTCGATGGCCTGAGCGCGCGCCTCGATGGCCGCCGGGCCTCCTTCCTGGAGCAGGACCCGCTTGGCCCCGTCCAGCACCCGGCGCAGCCGCGTGGGCTTGGAGAATTCGGGTGCGGAATCGAGGGCCTCGACCGCCGCGTCGAATCGTTGCAGGAGTCCGGGCAGAAGGGCCCCGGACGCTTGTTCGTCGACTTCGCTGATCACTTGGGAACCTCTACACGAATCGATAGTGTCTCTGCGGGACCGCCAAGGGTCCAGATGCAAGGCGCGGTGTGCCGTGAATGGTCGTTGCCATTCGCAAGCGTCGCAACGCCGCAGATGGGCCCTTGGCGGCCCGCCCGGTCGGGGCTCGCGGGTTTGCCCGCACTCGTCGTTACTGGCCCTCGACGGGCAACGAGCCCGCCTTCGGCCCGGCGCCTTGATTGCGAACAAACCCGCGAGCCAGAGGCACCATCGATCCGTGCAGAGGTTCCCTCGCGCTCCTCGTGCCCAGGATATGGCGCGGGATTATACATAGAAGTCCAGATCCTCCTGGCGCTTGAGCAGATCGCGCATCGTGTGCGGATCGTCGCCGAAGAAGTAGATCAAGCCCCAGTGCGTGCCGAACGCCGTGCGCTTGGTGACGGTCTCTTCCAGTGGTGGGGTCAGTTCATGCGACTCGAAGTAGGGGTGGTCCTCGGTCTCGGCCGGCATCTCCAGCTTGCTGACAACGCGACGGCGCGGGTAGACACCGAAACACCCGGCCACGCCTTTGGCATCCACGACTTCCTTGGGGAAGAATGCGGTGATCTCCTCCTCGGTGGTCTTGGGGTCGAACGACAGGATCAGGCCCTGGTAGGCGTTGAAGCCGTAGGCACGCTCCAGCAGCTCGAATACCTTGAAGCCCGGCGGGCGATAGGCCACCTCGCCGAAGTACATCTCGCCATCGTTGGTGACGAAGTATTCCGGGTGGATGAAGCCGAACTCGATGTCGAAGGTCTTGATCAGCTTCTCGATCTGGGCGGTGATCTGCTCACGGTATTTTTCCAGTTCGGGGGTGGCCGGTACGAAGACCGAGTAGCCCAGCGTCACGTACTCCGAGATGTTGAGAAAGCGGATCTTGCCGTTGTGAATCCAGGCCTCGACCGCGAATTCCCAGCCATCAAGGTGGGATTCCATCAGTACCGGGAATTCCTCTTCCGGGATGGTATCGACCTCGTCGGGCGTGCGGATCACGCGGTGACCCAGGCAGCCGGCCTTGTCGAACGCCTTGAGGTGGATCGGGTCGTTGGGATCGCCGTCGAGCTTGAGCAGGGTCTGGTTGACCCGCTTGAGAAAGCGCACTACGTCTTCCTTGTCATGCGCCTCCTCGAATATGCCCACGCGAATGCCGCCAAGCTGGGCGCGACGTTTCATCAATGCCTTGTCGCGCAGCAGCATCGACTGGCCGAACAGCTTGGGCTGGTCGAGCAGCACCGAGTTGATCGCCCCGGCCCATTCGACCGTTTCCTCGTAGAGTGGGATGGCAACGTCCACGCCCTTTTCCTGCAGGGTGTGCGCGATCTCCATTGAGCGATCGTTCAGCCGCTCGAAGTTCCATGGGATGTAAGGGATGTCGTGCTTCTCGCAGTATTCCTCGGCCCAGTCGGGTGCAACGACGACGTAGCGACGATCGAACGTTTCCGCGGCCTCGACGGCATTGAGCGACCAGCCCAGCAGCGCGACAAAACCTTTCTCGGGATTCTTCTCCATGGGGTACCTCTGATTCGGGCGAAATGGAATGTTGAGCCGACAACCGGCTTACCGGCACCTCCACCTGTGCCGCGCGAATCGGTAAAGCTGTGTGTGGCATAGAGCCTAGTCGACTGACGGTCGTTACGTGGTCGGGACGCCATGTGAATTCGGGAGGCGTCTCGGCGTGGTAGCGATGCGATCGGCGCCACTCCCACCTCGAGGCGGGTCGAGACGGATGGGATGATCGGGTCTAGCCTTGTGATTCAACGCACCGCGCCGGAGGCCCCATGCTCCGTCTTGTTCGATTCGTTCCCGCCTGGGTTTGCTTCGTTGTCAGCGTCGGCGTGGTCCCGTCGACTGCCGTGGCCGACACCTATTGGGACAAGCTCAAGTGGCAGGTGCGCCCGCTGGTGCTGGTGGAGGGCGGTCCGGAGGCGGATAAATGGACTGAACGGCTGCGGGACGATCGCTGCGCACTGGCCGAGCGTCGCGTTCACTGGCTGGTCATCGACGAGGAAGGTGCGGTGTGGCGCCGGTTCGACGGCGGCGAGACGGCCGACTTCGAGTCGACGCGGCTGGATAAGAGTGCAGCAACCATCGTACGCGATCGGGTGGGCTGGTCTAGCGGTAATGACACGCGCCTGCTGTTGTTTGGCCTCGATGGGCAACGCAAGTACAGCGGTCGGCCCGATGCGTTGGAGACGATCTGGGCCCTGATCGATCGAATGCCGATGCGGCGTACCGAACTGGCCCGGGATCCGGATGACTGCCAGGGCCCTTGATAGCGTCCGGCGTGGAGCCATACCCGCCTACCGGCCCACGATCAGAAAATTCGATCATCCGGATATTGATTTGAACGATGCGCCGCGCAAGTATGAGATGAGAGGCTAATCGTTCGCCGGATTCGTTTTGTCGGCTTTATCTAGGGAAACGCTGCACGATTCGATGGCGTCTCTGCGGGACCTCCAAGGGCCCAGATGCAAGGCCGCAGCCCGCCGTGAAGGACCGTCGCCCTTTACAAGGGCTGTAACGCCGCAGATGGGCTACCAGAACAACGGCTACACTCTGATCCCGGGGTACGATTAGGGGAACGGCCTACGCGGGTTCGATGCCACTCTGGCCCGTTGGCCCCCAAGGGCGCGCGTGAGCCGGGCACCTGCCGCGTTACCGTTCTTGGAAAGGGAGTGACCCTTCCACGGCGAACGGGCGCCTTGCATCTGCCCGGCTCACGACACGCAGAGCAGCATCGAACCCGCGCAGCCCGTTCCCAAGGCTGGCAAAAGCCGGATATGACCCGCCTCCAGGGCGGGTTTTTCGATGGAACGAGAGGGAAGTGATCAATGACCGACGGCAAACCCACGGTTGGCTTGGCACTGGGCAGCGGAGCGGCCCGGGGTTGGGCGCATATTGGCGTGATCAAGGCGCTGGAAGAGGCCGGCATCCGTCCGACGGTGGTCGCCGGCTGTTCCTTCGGTGCGCTGATCGGGGCTGGCTACGCCGGCGAATCCATGGACAAGCTCGAGGCCTGGGCGCGCAGCATCCGCTCCTGGGACGTGATGCGCCTGCTGGATGTCCGGCTGGGTGGCGGGCTGATCGAGGGTGACGATCTGATGCGCTCGCTGGCCAAGCAGGTCGAGCCGGTCGACATCGAGAAACTGCGGATACCGTTTGCCGCGGTGGCGACCGATCTCGAAGCCGGCCGCGAGGTGTGGTTGCGAGAGGGCAGCCTGATAGACGCCGTCCACGCCTCGATTGCCGTGCCGGGGCTGATGTCACCGGTGCGCAACGAGGGCCGGTGGCTGGTCGATGGTGGGCTGACCGACCCGGTGCCGGTGTCGTTGTGTCGGGCGCTGGGCGCGGACGTCGTGATCGCCGTGAATCTCAACAGCGATCTGGTGGGGCGGCATGTGCGTGACATCCGCGGGGCGGCGCGGCACGACACCGACAACGAAAGCGGGCTGCGCAAGTGGGTCGACGGTCTGGACGAGCGCCTGCTCGATGGCCGGATTGGCAAGTGGCTGGAAGAACGTGAAAAGGCTGAGCCCACGCCGGGCATGCTCGACGTCATGGCCGGCGCGATCAACATCATGCAGGACCGCATCACCCGAAGCCGCATGGCCGGCGACCCGCCGGAACTGATGATTTCACCGAAGCTGTCGCATATCGGCCTGCTCGAATTCGAGCGTGCCGACGAGGCAATCGAGAAAGGCTATGAAGCGGCGCGCCGGGCGCTTGACGATTCGGCCCTGATCGTCGAGATCGGCGGCAAGAACCGGTCGTGATTGCCTATTGGCGGGTTAGTCTTCCAGCAATTCCTCGAAGCGGATATTTCCATCCGTGTCGCGCGTGAAGGCTTGGCCAAAGGCATTGTCGAAGATGCTCAGGAAAGCAGCCCAGGTGCCTCGTTCCGGGTCGTTTAGGTTCCCCTCGATCGGGATGCGGAAGGCGAACTGGTCCTCCGGTTGGTTCTTGAAGACATCCATGAACACGGAGACGGCCGACTCCCACAGGGCGTTGATCGGGTTCTGGTCGCTCTCGCTCAGGTCGACCACCGAAACGTCGGTGGCCACCGTCTTGAGGTAGCCGGTCAGGCGCCCGTCCACTGCGGCGAGCTCTGAAAAGAGGCCGACGGTCCCGCTCTCGAAGTCGATCGCGGCGGCCGCCTGGGTGTAGTCGTTGAAAGCCGCCAGGGAGGCGCCCCGCAACGCCAGGTCGATGTCGAAGTCGGGCGTCGACTTGATCACGTTCAACTTGCCCTCGACCGTCAACTCACCACCGCCAATCGAGTGGCCGGTGATGTTCAGGTCAGAGGGCAGGGTTGGATCGCCGCGCTCGACGTTACGCAGGTTTGTCACCCGAGCCTCGATGTCATCGATAAAGAGATGCACGTTCGGCTCGGTGCTGTAATCGATATACGCCACCCGGCCTCCGTGAATGGTCAGCCGGTTGATATCGAACGGCGACCAGGCTTCCACCAGGCGTTGCCAACCTGCGCCTTCGCCGCTTTGGGTCCGGGAGAAATTGAGGTCCGCGTCGTAGATGTCGATTTCAGCGACCACCGCGCCATCGAGCAGGGCGCTCCATTCCACCGACAGGTCAATGGTTTCCGCGGCGACGAAGGGTTCTTTCAGTCCGCCCTCCAACTTGTGGATCTCGAGACCATGAACGACGTAGGCGCCGCGCCACAGGTGGATGTCCACGTCCTCCAACGATCCTGCGTATCCGTCGAGGGCAGCAATCTGGGTATTCAGATAGTCGGTGACCCAGTAGGGCAGGTAGGCGCGTCCTACGATCAACAGAACCACGATCACCGCGATCAGGCCGAAGGCCACACTTCTTTTCTTGATGCCCTTCATGGATTCCTCCCGGGAGTACGGGGCGGGTGCGCGTCACCGGATCGTTTGCCGTCCGCGTCGTTTGCTGGAATGGGACAGGCGGGTCGACGATTCGGTTCGCTTATGGGAGCTTAGCTTTTCCGGCAGGTGCCGACAGGAAGCCGTGTCCCAAGGGAAGGATTACCAGATCAGGTCGTCGGGCACGGTGAATTCGGCATAGGCCGGATCGCGGATCTCGCCGCCGCTGGGCAGGGCCAGCAGATAGGCCGGGTCGCGCTGGGCGATTTTCTCGGCCGTGGTTGCCGAGACGATGTAGTAGCGCTTGTCCCACGTCGCCAGGCGCAGCTTGCGCGTGGCCAGCCCGCGCCGCAGGCGGGCGTTGACCGGCAGGCTCAGTATCCGACCCTGATCGACGAAGTAGAACGGCTCGCCGTGGCCGGCGAGTTTCTCGGCATGGTCGAGAATCAGCTGGCGGACCTCGGCACGCTGGGCGCGACGCTGCTCTTCCTCGCGCTGGCGGGCGCTGTTTTCGCGCGCCTTCTGGCGCTCGCGCTCGAGTTTCTCGGCAGCCGCCTTCCTGGCCGCTTCGATCTCAGCGGGCGGCTTGGTGTTCGCGTCCTTGTCGTGGCGATTGACGCGCCCCCAGGCCGACTTCTTCTGCTTGGGTTGCTTGCCACCCTTCTTGGCGAGGCCTGCCTTGAGTAGTTGATCCTGAAGCGATGCCTTGCTCATGAACCTGCCGTCTGTCGTGATTTAGGTCGAAGAGTTTATCAGTTCGACCGGGCGACCGACTCGGGCGTGGCGATGGGGTGCATGATCGATATCGCCGCGCGGCGGCCCCATCAAACGCTAGCCATCGCAGATTTCTCTATGCCGATCGGGCAAAGCTGCTATGCTGCGCCGGCTCGGTCTGACCAGTCCTGCCGATTTCATTACTGATGATGTGCCCACGGCACACCATCAACCCCGCGTTTTCCTTGCCGACTGGCGTGCGTCCCCTCCCGGGGCCGTGTGACGGGAAACGCCACGCCATTCGAGACGCCATTTTCGTCATGGCCTCCATGCGCTGAGCGTTCTCGTCCCCAAGGAAAATCATTTCTATGTTGTTTTCAGAACTGGGCCTTCGCCCGGAACTCCAGCGTGCCATCGAAGAGCGCGGCTACACCGAACCTACCCCCATCCAGGCCCAGGCCATCCCCGCCGTACTGTCCGGCAAGGACCTGCTCGCCGCGGCCCAGACCGGTACCGGCAAGACTGCCGGCTTTACCCTGCCGTTGCTTGAGCGCCTGATGGAGACGCACCCGGAAGGCGGCCACAAGGGTGGCAAGCGTCCGATTCGCGCACTGATCCTCACCCCGACACGTGAACTGGCCGCCCAGGTCGAGCAGAGCGTGCTCGACTACGGCCACCATTTGCCGCTCAAGTCGATGGTCATGTTCGGTGGCGTGGGCATCAACCCGCAGATCGACAAGCTCAAGAAGGGCGTCGACATCCTCGTCGCCACGCCGGGTCGTCTGCTGGATCACCAGAACCAGCGCACCGTGGACCTTTCGCAGGTGGAAGTCCTGGTGCTGGACGAAGCCGACCGCATGCTCGACATGGGCTTCATCCACGACATCAAGAAGATCCTCAAGATCGTGCCGGAAGACCGCCAGAACCTGCTGTTCTCCGCCACCTTCTCCGACGAGATCCGCACCCTGGCAGGCAAGCTGCTCGACAGCCCGGCCGAGATCTCCGTCACGCCGCGCAACACCACCGTTGAGGCGGTCAGCCAGTCGGTCTACGAGGTCGATCGCGACAAGAAGCGCGAGCTGCTCGCCGAATTGCTGATCGACCAGGACTGGCAGCAGGTGCTGGTGTTCACCCGCACCAAGCACGGCGCCAACCGCCTGGCCGAGTACCTGTCCAAGCGTGAGATCCCGGCGATGGCCATCCACGGCAACAAGAGCCAGACGGCCCGCACCAAGGCGTTGGAGTCCTTCAAGAACGGCACCATCCGCGTGCTGGTCGCCACTGATATCGCCGCGCGTGGCATCGACATCGCCCAGTTGCCCTACGTGGTCAACTTCGAGCTGCCGAACGTCGCCGAGGACTACGTTCACCGCATCGGCCGCACCGGTCGCGCGGGCGAGTCCGGCGAGGCGATCTCGCTGGTCTGCATCGACGAGCACAAGCTCCTGGCCGGCATCGAGCGCCTGACCAAGCAGAAGTTCACGCGCCACGTCGTGCCCGGCTTCGAGCCGGACCCGAACGCCAAGCCCGAGCCGATCCCCAACGGGCGTAACAACGCCGGTGGCGGTCGCCGTGGTGGCGGTGGTCGTCCCGGTGGCGGCCAGGGTGGTCCGCGTGGTCGTGGCGGTCCCGGCGGCGGCCAGGGTCGCGGCCCCGGTGGTGGCGGTCGTGGCCCGGGCGGTCGTCCCGGAGGCCGTGGTGCCCGCGGCGGCGGTGGCGGTGGTCGCAGTGGCAACCGCTAATTAAGACGCATTGATCGTCGGCTGCGGCCGATGATCGACAATCGAAACGCCCGGCTACTCAGCCGGGCGTTGTTCGTTTAGGGCAATCATCCTGTTGGCACCGGTGGGTAGCCCCTTATTGAATAACAGGCAAAGTAATTGGTGTTGTCCGTCGGGTCGGCTACCGTCTGATGGGAGAACACGACAATCCCTCAGGGATGCGAGGAGGAGCCGATGATCAAGCGTGCCTTGCTGTTTGCCTGCCTGCTGCCGGCCATGACTATTCCTATCGCCATCGCCAGTGATAACCGCCCCTGGGGCACGGCCGAGCTGAACGAGAAGGACTACCAGCCCGACAAGGTCGTCTACGACGTGGCGGCAAAGGATGCCGAGGCGCTCAACAGCATCATCGGCCGGGTCAGTCACCTGAACAACGAATACGCCGGCGATGTCTTCGACGCGCATATCGTCGTGGTCCTGCACGGCGACGAGATCCCGCTGTTCACTCACGAGAAGTACGAGGAGAACAAGGAGCTGATGGAGCGCGCGCAATCGCTCACCGTGGCCGGCAATATCGAGTACCGCATGTGCGCGGCTGCCGCGGCACTGCACGACGTCGCGCCCGAGGACGTGCATGGTTTCGTCAAGGTGGTGCCCATGGCCGACGCCGAGATCATCGAGTTGCAGCACCAGGGCTATGCCTACATGAAGTGATCGTCGGGTTCTCGAGAGGCCCCGTCGGCTCTATTTAAAGGGTTCTGACCCCTTTTTCGCGGGTGGGATTATCAGCACGAGTTCCTCGCGTCGCCACGGATGTGCGGTGAAGCCGCGGCGTCCGTCCCACCATTCCATGATGGCTACTTCGATCTGTGCTTCTTCGAGACGCCGGGCGATCGCGGGGTTGTTGTCGACGGTCATCTCGATCTCCGTTTCCGGTTTCCGGGTGCGGAAATCCTTGAGATAGGCAGGCAACAGGTACACGCCGATGTTGGTGCCCGCGCCAATACCCAACGAACGGTCCCGGAAGTGGGCACGCGCCCGCTTTTCGGTACGTAACAGGCTTTCGGCGTAGGGGACCAGTGCCAACCCTTCCGGGGTGGGCTTGCATCCACTGTGCTGACGCTGGATCAGTCCGACGCACAGTTCGGCCTCGAGCTTGCGGATGTGTTGGGAGAGGGCGGGTTGTGACGTCCCTGTCCGCGTTGCGGCTTCTCGGTAGCTTCCGTGTCGGAGTACCGCGAGGAAGCTCTCCAGATGTCTGAGGTTCACGCGCCTTTCCGTACCTGCGGGTCGTTGAGAGCACCATGTGGCCGGTCTCCGGCGAGGGCCTGAAGGATGTTGCGTGCCGCCTCGAGGGCGATGTCACGCCGAACGGCATCGACTGCCGAACCGCTATGCGGGGTGAAGAAGGTGTGCGGATGTTCCAGCAGGGCGGGCGGGATCTCTCGGGGACGTTCCGGCCGCGCCCATTCCTCCAATTCGAATACGTCCGCAGCGTAGGCGGCGAGCTTGCCGGTGTCCAGTGCCTGTGCGACGGACGCCTCGTCTACGACTGAGCCGCGACAGGCATTGACCAGGATGGTGCCGTCGCGCATCTGCGCCAGGGCATCGGAGTCGATCAGGTGAAGCGTCTCGGGTTTTATCGGGAGCATGGGGATCACGTAGTCGCTGCGGGAAAGCAGCTTCGGCAGTGCCACTGCTTCGGCCTGCCACGCCGCCTCTTCTTGCCGGCTCAGCGGCACCGGGTCGGTGTAGAGGATGCGGGTGTCGAAGGCGGCCAGGCGTTTGGCGATGGCGCGGCCCACCGCGCCCATGCCGATAATGCCCACGGTGGTGTCGGCCAGGCCGGTGCCATACAGTTGGGGGCGCCAGCCCGCGAACTCGCCACTGCGAACGAAACGATCTCCCTCCAGCATGCGTCGCCCGGCGGCCAGCATCAGTCCAATGGTCAGTTCGGCCGTGGGCACGGTGAGCAGATCCGGCACGATGGTGAACCAGATGCCGCGCTGGGTGCACGCCTGGACGTCGAAGTTGTCGTACCCCTTGAGGGCCGCCCCGACTACGCGCAGGTGCGGGCACGCGTCCAGGAATGCCGTATCGATGCTGTCGGGCATGAATACCATGATGGCGTCGGCATCGGCGGTGCGTCGACGGATTTCTTCGGCGGACAGCGTTTCCCGGGTGGGGTTGGCGACCACCTCGCAACGCGTCTGCAGTAGCTCGATCACCTCGGGGTGGACCCAGTGGGTAAGGACGACTTTGGGTTTGGACATGGATAGACTCCGATGTGGGAACAGGCGGCTCGCGCGCCGCGGTGGTGTTACTTGAACTTGCGGCGCAGTACGGCACTCAGGGCGTCGACCATGGTCACCATCACCAGGATCACCAGGAGAATCGCGAGAACCTCCTGATACTGCATGATGCGCAGCGAGCCCATGAGCTCGAAGCCGATGCCCCCGGCGCCGACCATCCCCATGACGGTGGAAGCGCGGAAGTTGTATTCCCAGCGATAGATGGAAACATCCGCCATTTGCGGCAGCACCTGGGGCAGGATGCCGTGCCAGATCACTTGCAGACCGTTGGCGCCGGCGGCGCGGGTTGCCTCGACTGGTGCCTCGTCAACGTGCTCGATGGCCTCGGCGAAAAACTTGCCCACCATCCCGATCGAGTGCAGTCCCAGGGCCAGGACGCCAGGGAGCGCGCCAAAACCGACCGCGGCGACGAAGATGATCCCCATGATCAGTTCCGGGATGGAGCGCAATCCGTTGAGAATGGCGCGGGCGACTTGGTAGACCACTGGGTGGGGGGTGGTGTTGCGCGCGGCCAGCAGGGCCAGGGGGACGGAGAAGGTCACGGCGAGAGCGGTGCCGGCGACACTCATGGCAAGTGTGTCGAGTAGCGGCTCGACCCAGTCGCGAGCATTCTGGAAGTCGGGCGGGAACATCTCGCCGATCAGGCTGATCATGCTCGGGATGCCCTCTGCCAGACGCGCGCCGTCGAACAGACCGACGTAAATGGAGCAGATGGTGATTACCGTGGCGACAACCAGCAACTGGATGCTGCCGCGGCGAAACGTTTGTCGCTGCTGGAGCAGTACTGCATCGTGTTCGCTTTGCATGGCGACGAAATACCTGTGGAGTTTCCTGTTCGTTCGAACGAGGGAAGCCGGCGGTCACACGAGCGCCGACTCCGTTTCGCATTACATCTTGGAGAAGTCCAGGTCGAGGAGCTGGCCGAGTTCACGCACCACGTCGTAGTCGCTGTCGGAAATGGGCTCGAAGGCATCTGCCTTGAACGGCTTGAGTACCGCCGGGTCCTCCAGATCGTAGAAGGCGTTGCGAATGCGCTCCTTGACTTCCGGTGCCAGGCTTGAGCGCATGGTCCACGGATACTGCGGATACGGCTTGGAGACCTCGATGACGCTCACCTTGTCTTCGTCGACCATCCCGCGGGCAACCAGCGAGTTGTAAATGGGCTGGCTCAAACCGCCGGCCTGAGCTCGGCCGTTCATGACGGCGATGGCCACTGCATCGTGGGAGCCGAGGAAGTGTTCCTCGTAATCGCCCTCATGGCTGATCTTCTGTTCGGCCATCATGGCCTTGGGGATGAGGTGACTCGAGGTGGATGCGACGTCACCGAAGGCGACATCCTTGCCAGTGATGTCTTCGTAGTCTTCAACACCGGCTTCGACGTTGCCGATGAGAACGGCGTGGTAGGAAGTGCTGCCGCCCTTGTTGATCGCTGCGAAGGCCTCGATCTCGCTCTTCTGTTTCGCCAGCACGTAGGAGAGCGGACCAAAGTAGCCAAGGTCGAGCCGGCCATGACGCATGGCCTCGATCATCGAGGAGTAGTCGGTGGTGACAACCAGTTCGATTTCCTTGTCCAGGCGATCTTCGAGGTAGTCCTGGAGCGGCTTGTTGTTCTTGATGATGGTGGCGGCGTTTTCATCCGGCAGCAGAGCAACCTTTAGGGTATCGGGGTCGGCCTGCGGCGCTGCGTGGGCTGCGCCGGTCATGAGGGTGGCGGCGGTAAGCAGTCCTGCGAAGAGCTTCTTCATCACGATTTCTCCGTTGCTAGGTTCAGGGGGAACTCGGTTGTGGTGGAAGGGGCGGCCGTGGCCTCGCTGCTGCGGGTCGGGTCACGGCGGTAGATGGCTTCCAGGTGGAGATCGCTGAGTCCGGCGGGTGCGCCATCGTAGACGACCCGTCCGGCTGCGATGCCGACAATGCGATCGGCGAATTGGCGAGCCAGGTCGAGTTGATGCAGGCTCACCACGGCGGGGATGTGATCCTCGGCGCAGACCCCGCGAATGAGTCCCAGTACTTGCACCGACGTGTGGGGATCGAGACTGGCGACGGGTTCGTCGGCGAGGACCATCTGCGGCCGTTGGGCGATCGCTCGGGCAATCCCGACGCGTTGTTGCTGGCCGCCTGAGAGTGAGTCGACCCGTTCCAGAGCCTTCGCCATCAGGCCCACGCGATCGAGGGCCTGTAGTGCGATACGTTGGTCTTCAGGAGGTAATGGAACCAGGCTGCGCCAAGTGCCGTGATAACCGAGCCGGCCGGTTAGTACGTTGCGCAACGCGCTGAGGCGGCCGATCAGCTGGTGCTGCTGAAATATCATTCCGGTACGTCTGCGGTGGGCCAGGAGTGCCGAGCGCCGCTTCAATTCGCCGATCCCTTCCACATGCACATGGCCGCTACTGGGGACATTGAGGTAGTTGAGGCAGCGCAACAGGGTCGACTTTCCGGCGCCGGAGGCGCCCAGCAGGACCGTGAACTCACCGCGACGGAATTCGATGTCCGTCGGGTGCAGGGCGGTGAAGCCGCCAGGGTAGGTCACGCTGACCTGATTGAGTCGGATCATGCTCGCCTCCACTTAGTTTGAATCAAAACCTAGATTCGATTCGAAAACCGAATTGAGTTCAGGCTATGGGGTAGATGTGACTACGCCGTGACGGGCGGATGACCAGGGGATGAAGCTTGATGGCCGTGGTGGATGTTCGTGACTACCCCGGGTTTGGAGGCTTAAGAAATAAGTGCTAACTCAGTTGTCGTGTTTGTCGAGATGGCAGCATGTCGCTCGAGATCGACATGATGGAGGTGCATTCGACGGCAATGAGGAAACCGCCGTTCGAGGTGCTTGTTGAGTAGGTCGCGTTTTTCCCGGGCATTGAGTCCGTGGGTGTGGAAATCCGCATCAGGCAATTGCGATCGCGCTGCTGGAACAAACGTTGACGGGGGGGGATGGACACAATCTGACGCGCGCGTTAGATGTCCCAGGTGATTTTTCGCCGGTGATCGTTCGTGGACCGACTGGCGACAGCGCGCATCCGACACGTCTTTAGGCCGGACAGGTCGTGGCCGTGCAATTCGTGCTGACGCGCTACCGGCGGGTCGTATGATCTGACAAAAAAAACGCCCAGCCGGTTTAATCGGCTGGGCGTTTGTGGATTCGGCGGGCCTGCGACGTCAGGAGAAGAAGGCGGCGACCGCCGAGTCGAGGGTATCGCGCATGTCCGGGTCGTCGGTGATCGGACGGACAAGGGTCATGGAGCAAGCATCGCGCGGGTCGACGCCCTTGGCGATCAGCTGGCCTGCGTAGACGAGCAGGCGGGTGGAGATGCCCTCGTCCAGGCCGTGGCCCTTGAGGTTGCGCGCCCGCTGGGCGATCTCTACCAGCTTGCCGGCGGTGTCGCGGTCTACACCCGTTTCGTGGGCAAGGATCTCGGTCTCGGTGTCCGGGTCCGGGTAGTCGAAGTCCAGCGCGCCGAAGCGCTGCTTGGTTGACTGCTTCAGGTCCTTCATCAGGTTCTGGTAGCCCGGGTTGTAGGAGATCACGATCTGGAAGTCGGGATGCGCCTCCACGAGCTCGCCCTTCTTCTCCAGCGGCAGGACGCGACGGTGGTCAGTCAGCGGGTGGATGACGACCGTGGTGTCCTGGCGGGCCTCGACGATCTCGTCGAGGTAGCAGATCGCGCCCATGCGGGCGGCCGTGGTCAGCGGGCCGTCCTGCCAGCGGGTGCCGTCCTTGTCGAGCAGGTAGCGGCCGACCAAGTCGGAGGCGGTCATGTCCTCGTTGCAGGCCACGCTGATCAGCGGACGCTGCAGCTTCCAGGCCATGTACTCGACGAAGCGGGTCTTGCCTGAGCCGGTCGGGCCCTTGAGCATCATCGGCATGCGGGCCTTGTAGGCGGCGTCGTACAGCTCGATCTCGTCGTGGACCGGGCGGTAGTAGGGCTCGGTCTGGATGCGGTACTGGTCGGCGTCCGCGCTGCTGGTGCCTTGTTGGGGGCTTTGATCAAACAACATGTTTGCGCTCTCGATTCGGTGTTGGGGTGTCGGTGGCGACGGCTGGGTCGCAATGCTACCGCGATCAGCCCTTGAACTTAACCAGTCGGCTGACCTGGATGTCGGAGACGAAGACCACACCGCTGTGCTTGTCAAAAAACGGGGCGAAGCCTTCGAGCAGCGGCTCGACCAGTTCTTCCGGAACGGCGGCGATGATCATGATCAGCACCTCGTCCTCGTTGAACATGAGGTGGCCTTCGTGGAAGCCCTGGCTGCCCTTGCCGGACAGGTTGCCGACGATGGTGTAGCCCTTGACGTCAGCGCGGTCGAGGAGGTCGGTGGCGAATTCTTGGTGCTCGCCCTCGATGATGATCTCGAGCTTCTTCAGCGGGTTGAGTTTGAGATTGCTCATGCAGGGCTCTCCTCTGCGTCAATGGATTCCAGTTGCTTGGCCCGCTGGGGTGCCGGTCCCAGGTCGTGCCATTCGCCGCGATCGAAGAAGTGCAGGTGGCCGCTCTCGGGGTCGGCGACCACCACGTTGATCCAGCCGTTGACGATCAGGCTCAGTGCCTTGGGTACCCGGCCGGCGGCGGCCAGTACGTGCGGTACCGGCGCCTCGACGATCACCAGCAGGCGCAGCGGCTCGTGGTACGGGCGGCCGTCCTTGAGCACCGTCTGCGAGGGCAGGCCGGTACGGATGTCGGACAGGTTGCCGGTCATCACGCCGAAGCGGCCGGCGACGTTGTGGTAGGCCTTGGAGCCGCTGCCGAAGCCCTCGTTGTCGACGGCAGAGAAGTAGTGCTCGAGGTTGATCCACTCGCCGATGATCAACGGGCCGGAGAGGATGGTATCCAGCAGGCGGCCCTTGGTGTCGAGCTTGTAGTCGTATGACAGCAGGAAGCTGCGCCCGTCGAGGTTCATGTCCTCGGTCAGGTGCCGGCCGCCGACGACCACCGCGGCATTGCGCGCCAGGCCCCACTCGGGGCGTACCTGGGTCCAGTCGCTGGTGTTGCGCTGGATGTGGCGGTACGCCGTGGTGGTGTCGAGGTTCGGGGCGACGCCATCCTCCAGCGTGGGCAGTCGTTCGGCGGCGCACAGGCGGCTGGCCGCGCGCAGGCCGTTGCGCAGGCGCTCCATGTAGACCAGGTGGCTGGTCGGCAGCAGGTCGAGGTCGTGCAGCACGATCTCGTCCGAGGTGGTGTTGTGCTGCGCCGGGACGAACCAGGTGTCATCCGGGATGTGGATGCCCTGTTCGGCCAGGCGACGACGCACCTCCGACTTGTTGGCCATCTGCGCAAGCACGCGCGCGGAGACCAGGCCGTGGCCGCCACCGCAGGCCCCGCAGTCCAGCGCGGACTCGTAGGGGTTGTTGTCCGACTGGCTGGCGTGGCCGGCGAGGATGACGAAACGGGAGAAGGTTTCCTTCATGCCCATCATCCGCAGCGCCTGGCCGACGAAGTAGACCTGCTCGTCGGTGGAAAAGCCGATCTTGCCCAGGCGTTCCATCTGCATGGAGACGAACGACGGGTTGATGCGGTACTCGTCGCGCAGCGTCTCGATGAAATCGGCCTCGGCCGCCGGGCTCAAGGCAAACTGGCGGGCGAACTCCGAGGTGCCCTCCTTGTTGCCCATCGCGATCTCGCGCAGCTCGCGGATCATCGCGTCGGTGATCGCGTCGCGGTCGATGCCGAGCTCCTGGCCGATGGCGCGCACGATCGTCACCCGCTGCAACGAGCGGACGATCGAGTCGCCCTGCTCGCGCGAGAGCTTGTCGATCAACAGGCGCGTCGAGGCGTCCTTGGGCTCGATGCGATTGCGCCAGCGGTCGTAGACGCGCGGCGCGACGGTCTTGCCGATCATGTCGAAGCCGAACAGCAGGCCGATCGCCTCGACGGTGAAGTAGGGCGAGAGCACCGAACTCTTCACGTCGTGCAGCACGTGGCTGGCCGAGGAGTAGAAATCTGTCTCGATCTGCGTCGCACCGGTGGGCACTTCCAGCACCACGTTCTTGGGCGTGATCTGCACCGGGCAGAGGTCGAGCTCGGTGCCCTTGCCCAGGCCGATGAAGCTGACCGGCACGCCGAAAAAGCCGGCGATGCCGAAGGTCTGGTAGTCCCCGACGTGCTCGAGTTGGCGACGGATGCGCTCGGAACGCACGTCGATGCAGAACAGCGCCTGGGCGAACGGGCGCTTTTCGCGCTTGGCCGGCGGCAGCAGCTTGATCTCGTTGAGGACCGACTTGCGGTAGACCGCTTCCATGGCGCGCAGCCACATCATGCCCTCGCCATCCTCGAACTCGTCGAGCAGGGTGAGCAGGGTGTCGACCTGGTCGGCGTCCAGCGCCTTGAGCGCCTCGGTCTGCCCGGCGGCCTCGGCCAGTGAGAGCAGGCGGTCGGCCTGTCGGCGCGCCTCGGCGATGCGCTCGGCCTGCAGGTATTCGGGCAGCAAGCGGTTGATGCGCCCGGGGTGCTTGTGCGCCAGGGCGTCGTCGACGCGGTGGGCCCACTCCGGCTGGACGGTGCCGCCGTGGTAGGCCTGGCGCAGGTAGCACTCGGCGGTGTGCTGCTCGAGATACGCGGCCAGCTCCGGGAAGGTGGCGGGCAGGCGCTTGCGACGGGCGTGTTCCCGGATCAGCGCCAGCCCCAGCACCAGCCGGATGGCCAGGAAGTCGATCAGGTCGGCGGGGTAGGTCTGCGACCAATGGTAGCGGTTGGCCGACGAGCGCCAGCGGATGAAGCCGGCCCAGCCGTGCAGGCGGGTCAGCTCGCGGGTGATCAGCCCGTCCCAGTGGGCCTCCTCGATGCCCAGTTCACCCAGCACGTAGGCGATCACGCCCTCGGCGGAGGTGTCCTGGGCGAGGATCTTCTTGATGTGCAGGCCGCGCAGGAACAGGCGCAGGTTGCGCTTGGCCAGCGCACTCCAGGCGGTGAAAAAGCCGTGTTCGCGGCCCGGCATCTGCAGGGTCGACTGGCCTTCGTCGAAGAAGTCCAGGCAGCTCTTGATTACCAGCTCGTCGAGGGTGGTGCCGATCTCGGTGCCGAACAAGAGGTCGATGGACTCGTACAGCGGGCGCTCGGGCGGGAACTGCCTGGCGAGGCCTTCCTGCAGGGCGTCGATGTCGGCGGTTACCTCGGCGCAGGAGGTCTCGCCGTCCATGGTGCACTTGATGTCCTCGGCATCCGCGAGGTCAAGCCTCACGCCAACCGTCTCCGGCGTCCGGCACAGCAGGGTCTGCAGCAGGCCGTGGAGGTCGAGTCCACCGATGGCATCGCGCTCGGCCAAGAAGCGACGGATGTCGTCACCGAGCGTGGCGTCGTCGACCTTGCCCTCGGCGTGGTAGCGCTGGTAGTCGGTTCGCGGCAGGAAGGCCCGGCCGTGGAACAGCTGCTCGCCCTGGCGCACGCCCTGCTCGAAGGGCAGGTGCTCGAGGCCATGCAGCGGGTTGTGGTGGATGAAGGTCCGCATCGGCCAGAAGAACGGGATCGGTTCGGCGGCCATGTGCACCATGGAGCGGATTTTCAGGCGATGGCCCAGCGTCAGTCGGCTCATGGCGTCAGACTCCTGTCCAGATCAGGTTCAACACGACCGCGGCGACGATCACGCCCGCGAAGGCCCAGGCGTGGGGCGCGGGCAGGTCGGCGACCTGCTTGCCGCTACGCGGACCGAATACCGTGTCCCGCAGCAGGCGGGTGCCGGCCCAGCTCCAGAAGAGCCAGGTCAGCAGCGCCACGATCACGGGGGCCGGGTCGCTCTCGAGCAGTAGGTCGAGCATGACGAAGAAGCCCGGCGAGATCGGCAGCGCCATCGCGGCGAGCAGCACCACCGTGATCAGGCCGGCGAGCCGGGGGATGTCCCGTGCCATGCCGGTGACCAGGCCGGAGTAGGCCGCCCCCAGGCGGCGTTCGAGCAACGTGGTGACCGCGACCAGCAGGGCCGGAGCGACGGCAAAGCCGAGGACAAAGGCGTGCAGGTCGACCGCCCCTGCGCCGTCGGCCGCCATCACCCAGGTCAGCGCGAAGGCCGAGGTGGCGAGCATGGCGGCCCACTGGCCCAGCTCGCGCACGGTGAGCAGGCGCCAGGCGTAGAAGGCGGCGGTGATCAGGCCCCACCAGAGGAAGGCGCTACCGGTCAGCGGCACGCCGGCGGCCAGCACGAGCAGCACGCCGATCTGCGGCCAGACGAGGATCAGCAGCACGCGGACGACGGGGTTGTTGAACCGCCCGAGCAACCAGTTGAAGGCCATGCTCAGGGGGAACAGGGGCAGGAAGAACCCTGCCAGCAACAGCAACAGCGTGTTCATGTCAGCGCCACCTCATCCAGACATTGATGCGCTTGGAGCCCTCGAGCAGGGCCTGGCTCAGTCGCTCGTACAGGTCGGCGATGTAGAGCTCGCGCGAGATCAGCGAGTAGAGCGTCAGCCGCAGCTCGGAGAAGCGGTTGCCGAACAGCGATTCCTCGCGGCTGGCGAGGTAACTGCCGATCCAGCCGACCAGCACGATCAGCCCCAGCAGCAGCACCAGCCCGTCGAAGGTGACCGCATCGAGCCCCGCGGCGTGATACAGCGCCTCGCGGAAGGCGGCATCCGGGTAGAGGAAGGTCTCGAAGGTGTGCCCGATGATGCTGTAGCCGATCACGATCAGGGCGAACGAGAGCAGGATCATCAGCATCATGCGCACCGGGTTGGTCGCATCCAGCCGATGGGTGGCGAACAGCACCTGCACGCCGGTGATCCAGCCGAAGAACAGGAGCACGATCGCGCCCTGTTTCTGGAAGAAGTCCGGCGAGACCGCCCAGTGCGCCAGCAGCAGGATGACCAGCGGCACGACGAGCGTCACCACGCCGATGGCGAGCCACGGTAATCGCGCCGGTTTGCCGGTCTTGCGGTCGACCAGGAAGGTATACAGCGGGTTCTGCGGCACGTCGTCGTGGCGGCGGGCATCGCCGATCAGGTCTCCCGAGCTCAGGAACATGGTTGCCTTGAACATGCCGTGGGCGATCAGGTGGAACACGGCCAGCGAAAATGCGCCGACGCCCGTTTCCATGATCATGAAGCCCATCTGGCCCATGGTGGAGTAGCCCAGCGACTTCTTGATGTCGTTCTGCGTGAGCATCAGCACCGAGCCGATCACGGCGGTGAGCAGGCCGACCACGAACAGCAGGTGCAGCACGCCGTCGGCATTGACGAACGCCGGGGCGAAGCGGTTGATGATGATGCCGCCGGCGTTGACGATGCCCGCGTGCATCAGTGCCGAGACCGGCGTCGGGCCGTCCATGGTGTAGGGCAGCCAGGTGTGCAGCGGGAACTGGGCGGACTTGGCGAAGGCCGAGACGGCGATCAGCCCGGCCGCGGTGATCGCCGCCGGCATGCCGAATACCTCGGTGTCGGGGGCGGCCATCAGCCGGTCGAACAACGTCGGGAAGTCCAGCGCCCCGTAGGCCTGGAACAGGATCACGGCGGCCAGGACCATCGGCAGATCGCCGATGCGGTAGGTCAGGAAGGTCCAGAAGGCATAGCGCTCGCCCGGCCGGGATTCGGTGTTCTGGCCGAGCAGGAAGTACATCATCACGCTGACCAGGTGCCAGGCGATCAGCAGGGTGATGAGATCACCGGCGGTGACGAACAGCAGGATGGATGCCGTCATCAGGTCGAGCAGCATGAAGAAGCGCGCGTAGCCGGGCTCCTCGGCCATGTAGCGCACCGAGTAGATGTGCACGATCAAACTAAAGCCGGAGACCACTAGCGCCATGGTGGCGCTCAGAGGGTCGAGGTAGACGCTGCCCCAGTTGCCGCCGATGCCCATCCAGCTCGGGCCCTGGTCGCTCGTGATGAAGACCACGATCTGCCAGAGGGCGACGAGGAAGGTGATCACCCCCATGCCCACGCTCAACTGGGCGACCCGCCTGCCAAGCCGACCGGCCAGCAGGTGCACCAGCAGGGCGGAGAGCACCGGCAATAAAGGGATCAACCATTGCAGTTTGATCATGTCCTTACTCCATCTTTCACTGGCCGGTGCCAGTTCGCTGCAAAAAAATCTCGTTTCCGCTCGCCGACCGGGCCCTGGGCCGGGTGGGGCGGTGATCGCCGTCCCGGCGGATCAGCGGGTCATCGACAGGTACAGCGCCGGCAGCTTTTCCGGCAGCCGTGAGACGTGGTCGAGCACCATGAAGTTCTTCGGGCCGAACACGCGCGAGACGTACTCGTCGGCGTTGGGGTCGAGGGTGACGCAGAAGGTCTCGACGCCCTGGCGGTGCAGCTCCTCGACCGCCTTCTTGGTGTCGTGGCGCAGGTACTGCGGATCGCGTACGTCGTTGTCCGAGGGTTCGCCGTCGGAGAGCATCAGCACCAGCTTTCGCTGGCTGGGCCGCCGGCTCATGACCGAGCCGGCGTGGCGCAGGGCCGCACCCATGCGCGTGGACAGCTGTCCGGTCATGCCGGCCAGACGCGCCTTGGCCTTGTCACCGTAGGGCTCGCCGAAGTCCTTGAAGCGGTAGTACTCGACGTCGTGGCGGCCGTTGGAATCAAAGCCGTGGATGGCGAACGGATCGCCCACCCGGTGGATCGCATCGGCCAGCAGGGCGGCCGCCTCGCGGGCCAGATCCAGGACGGTGGTCTCCTCTTCACCGCGGCCGATGATGTCGTTGGTCGACTCGGACAGGTCGATCAGCAGCATCACCGACAGGTCACGGACCTGCAGCCGGGTGCGGATGTTGATGCGTGGGTCCGGCGTCTGGCCCATGCGGATGTCAATCATCGCGCTGATCGCGGCGTTGATGTCGATCTGGTCGCCGTCCTCGACCTTCTTCTCGCGCACCACGCCCTGCGGCTGGATGCCCTCGATCAGGTACTTCAGGCGCCGGACCAGCGGCTTGTGACGCTCGAGGATCGCGTCGATGGTCTCGGGGTCGCCGTCGACCGGGCGCTTTTCGTTGATGGTGGTCCAGTACGGGCGCTCGAGCTGGGACATGTAGTCCCACTCGTGGTAGTGCACCGGCGAGGCGGTGCGGTCCTCGGCGAAGATGTCGGAGTACTTGCGGCCGTGGTTGTCGTAGAGCTCGGTGCCCAGCACCCAGATCTCTTCGGCGTCCTCGGCGGAGATGTACTCGACGTCAAGTTCGTTGAGCATTTCCATCAGCGAGACGTAGCGACGCTTGTCGTCGACGCTGCCCTGCTGCTGGACCTCGAAGGCCGACTCCGGCTTCTCGAACAGGAAGCGGTTGTCGTCGCGGTAGGGGATGCTGGGCACGTCCTGACTGGGGCTGAAGTGCAGGCCCATCTGCTCGGCACGTTCGGCCAGTGCCAGGCCTGCCTGGCGGACACGCTCATAGTCCTCGAGATCCGCACGGATGGAGGTCACCGCCTCGCGGGCCTGGACGATCAGCGGATGATCGTCGGTGTAGTCCGGGTCGAGCAGGGCGAGGGCCAGCCGGTCGAGTAGCGGGCCGACGCGCTCGGCATCGGTTTCTTCGTGGCGATTGACCGCGATGCGCGCGATACGCGTCCACAACGGCGCCAGGCCGGGGAAGTCCTTGCCGGCCAGCGTTTCGACGCGCGCATCCTCCATCAGGCCGATGAAGGTCTGCTGGAGCTTGGAGGCCTCTTCCGACTCGGCATCGAAGCCCGAGTAGATCATGTGCGCCGCGGCGTGAGCGGCCGAGGCGCGGTAGAGGTTGACGCCATCGACGGAGGAATCATCGCGGTCGACGTAGTCGTCGAAGGCATCGGGCAGGTTGATGAACGGCCCCTCGATGAACGGCCGGTAGCCCTGGCGGCTTTCGAAGTCACCCGAGGTGGGACGCAGCAGGAAATTGCGGGCCCACAGGGCACGCAGGTACATCACCAGGCGCCGCTGCACGTCGACGAACAGGGTGCCGCGACGCTCCTTCTGCAGCACGGCCTCGGCATCGGCACTCGCCAGGCTGAAGTAGGCGTCCAGTGCCTCGAAGTCACTGCGGTGGGCATTGATACCCCAGGTGGCCCAGCGTCGCAGGCCGCCGAGGGTGAGCACCTCGAGCAGGTGGTCGAGCTGCGTGAGCATGGGGCGCAGGGCGCGTGGCGCCTGCGCCAGGATGTAGTTGACCAGTGACAGGTACTGCTGGAACAGCGAGGCCTCGCCCAGACGGCTCGCGGCCACCGGGGCCGTGGAGAACAGCAGGACGAGCACCGCGGCACTGGTCTTCGAGAACATCTTGATCGCCATCGAGAGCAATTCGAAGGCGGCATCGGTGCCAAGCTCCCGTGCCACCTGGGGAGTGCTCTCGATATAGGCGAGGACCAGTTCCTCGCCACGTCCAAGCGATTGCAGGCTGATCGCACCCTCGAGATAGGCTTCGAGCGCACGCGGCGGGAAGACCCGCGAGGCGTCCACCCAGTGGATCTCGAGGATCTCGCGCGCGGATTCGCCCAGTTCGTCCAGGCGCTCCTGGTCTTCTAGCCGTGCACTCGTCATGACGTCGATCGTGGCTCTGCTGTTGACAAGGAAGAAAGTCGGCCGGCGCTAGGCCGGCCTGGAGGCAGGATCAGTCCGGCCAGACGCGGCGCGGGTGCAGCGGCTGTTCGCCCAGACCCGGCGCCTTCTTCGGCTTGCTGGCCGGCTTGCGGGGGGTCGAAGACTTGGTCGCGGTGCTCGACTTGGTGGCGGGCTTCTTGGCCGCGGTCTTCGTCGCCGGTGCCTTGCGCGCCGGGGCGGAACGCTTGGCGGGTGCCTTGCGGGCGGTGGAGGAGGCCGCGGCCGGCTTGCTGGCCGTGCTGCTTGCTGCCGTCGTCTTGGTTGCCGTGCTGCTGGTTGCGGCCGGCTTGGATTCGGTCTTGGGGGTCTCGGTCGGCTTGGACTCGGAGTCCGACTTCACGCTGGCGCTCAGCTTGTCTTCCAACTTGCTCATGGTGACGTTACCTCGTCGATGATGTTCTCGATTTCGTCCACCGCCGCACGACCACGGCCGCCAAGCTGGTAGACGCTCACTCCCTCCACGACCGCCGTCCGATAGGCGGCCCGACGGCGGACGGCCGCCGGGAGGACGGGCAAGCCAAGTCCCGTGACAGCATTCTGCATGGCACGGGTCATGGCGCTACGCGGTTCGGTCTGGTTGAGCAACAGAGCCGCGGAAAGTGATTGGTTGCCGTTCTCGCGTGCCTTGTTCACCGCTTTGACGGTGTCGGCGCTCGCCCAGAGGTCGAGCGGCGAGGGGAGAACGGGGATCAGGACCTGGTGACTGTGAAGCAGCAACTCGATGGTCACGTTCATGTCGAGTGACGGCGGGCAGTCGACGATCACGTAGTCGCAATGCTGGCGTGCCGCCGCGAGGTTGGCGTGGGCATCGTCGTGGTCGTCGAACAGACGTGGGAGGCCGGACTTGGCCTCGCCCCAGCCCGACCAGTGGCGCAGGGCACCCTGGGGGTCGGCGTCGATCAGGCCCACCTCGGCGCGCCGGGCGAGTCCGGAGGCGAGGTTGATCGACAGCGTGGTCTTGCCACAGCCGCCCTTGAGGTTGGCCAGTGCGATGACGTGTGCGGCCATGGTGTCACCCTCCTTGATGGGCTTAGCCTGCCTGGTTAACCCGCTTGGGTCTTCTCGGCCAGTTCGGTCGCCTGCTTGGCGAAACGCACCTCGAGGTCGCCGAGCGTCTCCTCAAGCGGGGAGACATTGACGCTGACCTGGGTGCGGTCGAATTGCAGGCTGGGGTGGTAGCCCATTTCCTCGGACACCTCGGCGAGGCGATCGAGAAAATCACGCGTCTGCGAATAGTCCTCGAACTCGAACTTGCGGATCAGCATGGGGGGGCGCTTCTGGGTCTGCCAGCCGTCCACCTGGATGTCGGTCGTCTCAACCATGTGCGTTCTCCCTGAGAACTCGTGTTGCCTAGCCGCCGAGCTGACGGACGTGGCCCAGCTCTTCGTTGAAGAGGTGGGCGAAGAGGGCGCCGGTTTCGTCCGGCTGGAAACGCCGGAACCAGTTGGACGCATCCTCGTAGAACCGTACGGTCTCCCATTCCTTGGCCCGACTGAGGGCCAAAAGTTCCTCCGGGTCCCGGCCGGGCCGGACCGGGGCGAGGGAGAGCGCCGGCGGGGCGAACCCCAACAGCAGCATCTGCCGGGTGACGAGGTCGGCATGCCCCATTTCCTCGTCCGACAGGCTGTAAAGTTGTTCGGCCAGCGAATGCTGGCCCCAGAGCGATGCCAACGTGGCACGGGTGGCATGCTGCTGGGCGGATTCCATTTCCAGTTCCAGGGCTCGTCCAAGTAGCCCGATCACACGCGAATTGTTCCGCATGCTCATCGCTAATCCCTCTCAAGGAACCTCTGCACGAATCGATAGTGTCTCTGCGGGACCGCCAAGGGTCCAGATGCAAGGCGCGGTGTGCAGCGAATGGTGGTTGCCATTCGCAAGCGCCGCAACGCCGCAGATGGGCCCTTGGCGGCCCGCCCGGGCGGGGCTCGCGGGTTTGTTCGCACTCGTCGTTACCGGCCCTCGACGGGCAACAAGCCCGCCTTCGGCCCGGCGCCTCGATTGCGAACAAACCCGCGAGCCAGAGGCACCATCGATTCGTGCAGCGGTTCCTTCGCTATCAGCCATTGTCAGTCGTGCGTCACGCGATAGACGGGACGCACCAGGAGGATTCGCAGTGGGCGGCATCCTCCGGCAGGATCGACTCGACCTCACCATGCACGCGGGCAATGATGTGGGCAGCCACCAGGCCGTCGCCGACTCGCTCGCAGGCATCGGCGCCGGCACGGACGGCGGCGTTCACGGCCCCGGTCTCGCCGCGCACGAGAACGGTGACGTAACCGCCACCGACGAACGAGCGGCCGACCAGCCGCACTTCGGCGGCCTTGGTCATCGCGTCCGCTGCCTCGATGGCAGGGACCAGGCCACGCGTTTCGATCATGCCCAGTGCAATACCGGAATTAGCCATGTAATGAACCCTCGGGTCGGTCAATCCAACAAGAGCCGTCAGCACTCATGTCTGAACGGCTCCTGAAAAAGAATCTGGTTGGCAGACAGGGTCGCGCCACGGGGACACGACCACAGGAGCCTGCTCAAATCGCGCGGACTTAGGCGTCCGGCGCTTTCGGCAGAATGTTCTCTACCTCGGAGTGGACGCGCGCGATGATGTGCGCAGCGACCAGGCCGTCACCAACGCGCTCACACGCATCAGCGCCAGCGCGAACGGCAGCGTTGACCGCGCCGGTCTCACCACGGACCAGAACGGTCACGTAACCACCGCCGACGAACTGACGACCAACCAGGCGAACCTCGGCAGCCTTGGTCATGGCGTCAGCCGCTTCGATTGCCGGCACCAGGCCGCGCGTTTCAATCATTCCCAGTGCGATACCGGATACATCAGCCATTTGAGTTACTCCCAAGCTGTAGTTGAATCAGTCGGCGACGTCAGGCCGCCGACATTACGTAAATCCGCCTTAGGCTTCCGGGGCTTTCGGCAGGATGTTTTCTACTTCGGAATGGACACGCGCGATGATGTGCGCGGCAACCAGACCGTCACCAACACGCTCACACGCATCAGCGCCAGCGCGAACGGCAGCGTTGACCGCGCCGGTCTCACCACGGACCAGAACGGTCACGTAGCCACCGCCGACGAATTGACGACCAACCAGGCGAACCTCGGCAGCCTTGGTCATGGCGTCAGCCGCCTCGATAGCCGGCACGAGACCGCGCGTTTCAATCATTCCCAGTGCGATACCGGATACATCAGCCATCTTGTCTCTCCTCTCGAACGACTTGTTAAAACGAAAACCTAATGTCAGCAAGGATCCCAGTGATCGATGATGCCGACAATTGTCAGATCCGTCTGGATCGTGGGATCCGGGAGCGCCAACCGGGCGGCGGAACCGCTGACGGTGACGACCCATTTACCCTCTGGTGCCCCGACCGGATCGGCCGCGACGTTGAGGCTGCCGGACTGGTCGACCAGCACCCTCAAGGAAACATGTTTCAACCCGGGCACGCGCCGCGTGGCCACCAGGTCGGAACGTACCTGCATGATCTCCATGTCACTCAGCGGACCACTGGTCGATGATCCCGACGATGGTCAGATCGGACGGGTAGGACTTGCTACCAGCCGCTTCCCGAGCCGCCGAGGAACCGACGCAGATCACCCAGTCACCCGGGATGCAGCCGATCGCGTCAACGGCAACCTGCGGCGTGCCGCCCGGCTTGTCGGTCACGACCAGGAGCGGGCGGTGGCCCAGCTCGCCGATCCGGTTGGTCGAGACCAAGGTCTTTTCGACCCGCATGATCTTCATGCCTGAGAAACCTCTTCAATTTCGCTGCCCGACGGGCGGTCCTGTACGGTCAGCTGGAAATACAGCATGTCCTGTTCATCCAGCTCCGAGTGACGCTCGCGGATCGCATTGCAGACCCGCTGTGCCCGGGCCACGGCCCGTTCGCGTCCACCCGGAACACGACCGTCGTAACGGAAGTGGATGGCGATCGGGATGGGCAGTCCGTGGCTCACATTGAGCTTGCGGAAAATCTTGATCCCGACGTCCAGGTCGTTCGTGTTCTCTTCCACCGTGTGGAGGTGCGCGAAATACGCCAGATTGCGCATCTGCACCTCCTCGAAGCCATCGCCGACGCTGATGTAGCGCTCGGCGTGGCCGATGATCTCGGCCGGGTAGCGCCCCTGGTAACGCTCCGTCACGTAATCGATCTGTGACAGGTTGTTGATCAACAGGTTGGCAATGAACCGCCGCATGCCGTCGTGCGGTTCGCCCCCGGTCGTGCGCCCCCAGTCGTCGGTTTCGTTGACCGAGCGGATGGCATCGTAAATGGCCAGATGGGCCGCATCGCGCTCCAAGTTCAACGTCTCCTGGTACAGGTAGGCGTTGTCGATGTATCGATGCACGCTGACATCGCCGTTGGCGTCGGGGACGTGGACGCGAATCGCGTCCGTGTCCGTGTCGACACCGACCAGCAGGATGTCCGTGCTGGCACCACAGCAGTAGGTATTCTCCACTGCCTGGCGGAAGGCCTGCAGCCGGTCCAGTGCGGCCTCGGCTGCCTTGCGCTCGTCGCTGCCATGCGCGGCGCAGCCTTCATGGTGAGGGTCCGATGAGCTGCCGTGGTAAACCGCGATCTTGAGATAGCGGGTACCCTCGTCAGCCCGGTTCGGTACGCCCTCGCGAAACCGGCGGAGTTCGACTTCGCTCCAGAGCCGAAGATCCTCTTCGACGTCGAACAGTGCGCCGGCATACGCCTTGCGATAAGTGAACGACCAGGGCGGGAGCCGAAAGATAAACGGCATCAGGCCCTTTAACCGTCCGTCCGAGCAGGGACTGATATCGACCGCGTGAAAATCGCAGTCGAGGAAGAAGCTGCTCGTGGACAGTGCGTCGTCCTTTTGGTCTTCCAATTTGCGCCCGAACTGCTTGGTAGCAGCGTTGAGCGCCTCAAAGGTGGCACTTGCGAAAAGCCCCTTCAGGTCCGGGCCCTCGATCCAGCTGTCGTTGACCAAGGCATCATCGAAGCCATGGCCCAGCCGGTTTTGGGCCAGATCCTGGATGCGGTCGCCCAGCTGCCCGTCACGGGGCAGGGCGGCCACTTCCTTGAGAAACGGAACGATGCGATCGAACCGCTCCTTGACGGAGTCTTCGCAATACGCCAGTTGTCGGTTGGCCTCGTGGTTGGTGAGCGGATGATGACAACCGCGTTCCGGCAGCGAGGGGCAGGCCGGGTGCGCCATCGGCTGAGGCGTGCCCAGGGGGCTGCGAAGCCCGCTGGGTGCGCCCAGACCGAACGGCGCCCGACGCTGACCCAGTCGGGGCGCACCCTGACTGCTGCGACGAAACGGCTGCTGTGTCATCTGACCGTTCATTCCTGCCACTTAGCCTCGAGCACCACCGGAGTAGGTGATCGTCGAGCCGTTCATGTCACTACCGCTGCTGCCGGTGATCTTGGATGCCGGAACATCCGGACGCGGCACTTCACGGTTGACCCAGGCATTGCGCACGGCACCACGAGCCTGACCACGCATGGACGGGTTGCGGCCCTGGGCCCACTGGCCCTCGGTACCGGTCACCGAACCGTTGCGAGACCAGTCATCACCGGAGATGCGGCAGCGTTCACCGCCTTCGCCAGTGACACGCTCACGGACTTGTGCTTCAGGAGCACACTGCAGCGCGGCGTCGGCCGGAGCAGCAGCCGGGATCTCCGGTTGCGGCTGGGCGGCTTCCACCGGCTGGGCCGGCGCGTTCTGAGTCGGTGCCGGAGCAGCCGGGGCAGGCGCGGGTGCCGGGGCCGGTGCCTGCGGGGCAGGCGTCGGCGTCGGCATGACCGAACCCATCCGCGGATGCGCGGCGCTCGGCTCAGGGTGACGGAACTCCGGCGTGCCGGTGATCAGTCCCATCGCCATGTTGCCGGGACCCGTGATGCGGCCACTACCCTGGTCAAACGAACTGCCCGTGACGCGGCCGCGAGCGGCGCGTGCCGGCGGGTTCACGCTGAAGTCCTCGGGGGCCGTGATCGGCTCCTGGGGTTGAGCGTAAGCCGCCTGAGGCGCGTACCGAGCACTCGGCTGGGTCCGCGCGGCCAGCGGGTAGCTGGTCGGTGCGGCACAACCGGTGTGCATCGCGTTGGCGTAGGGCGTGCCGCTGACGTAGTGGTCGTAACCGTACTCGTTGCCGGTGACGTGATCGGTCCGGTCCATCGGCGTGCCGCCAACGGTCTGGCCGTCACAGGTCATCGACGTCTCGACCTTCTCAGCGTGGGGTGCGGGCGAACCCGAGCAGTAGGCACCGTAGTGTTCAGTGCCGTAATACTCGGTACCGGTGACGGGCATGCACCCCCCTTGCTCGTCACCGGACATCTTTGGGTGATGGTCGACGCGCTGACCGGTCAGTCCACGACCCGCGAGGGTGTGCATGGACTGCACCTTGTCGACGCCGCCACCGCAAAGACGCGGTTCACCGTACTGAGAACCCGTGACACGGGAGCAGGAGCCCGGCTCGTTACCTGTCACGCGCTCGCTACGGTCCACGAGGTTACCCGTGATCCGCTCGCCTTGGCGCGACTGGTCGACGCCGACCTTCTGGTAGCCCGGCTCGGGGCGCGTGTCGCAGAACGACTCGTACTGCTCGAAGCTCAGATACTGAGTACCAGAGACATTGCGGCAGGTGCCCGGCTCGTCACCCGTGACGTGGCTGGAACGACCCATGGCGGTGCCCGACACGGTACGACCGGTGTAGGTGTGCGTTTCCGCAACCTTCTTCGGTGCCCCGTTGATGGTCATCCGCGCTACGCCGGAATCCGCGTACTCGGACCCGGTGATCGACCGGCTTGCGCCCGTTTCTCCACCGGTGGCCCGGGCGGGACGGAATTCGTCGCTACCGGTCACACGCATCTGCTTCTCGGTCCGACCTTCCACCACCTTGTTGGCGTGGGTTGGACGGGCCTTGGTGCCGCAGAACGATTGCAGGTCCTCGCTGCTCAGGTACTCGGTGCCGGTCACGGACTCGCAAGTCCCGCGCTCGTCACCGGTGACCTGGGCGGCTCGGCCTACCGCGGTGCCGCTGACGCCACGACCGCTGGCGGTCGTCGACGTGCGAACCTTCGGCGCGTTCGGCTGCGGGCGGGTGGAGCAGAACGATTCGTACTGCTCGTTACCGATGTACTCGGTACCCGAAATCATCCGGCAGCTGCCGGACTCGTTACCCGAAACGCGATGGGAGCGCTCCACCTGGGTGCCCTTCACCTCACGGCCGGAAATCGTGTGACCGGTTTCCACCTTTTTTGGCGTGGACGCCTCGCTGGTGGTATCGGTCTTGCGACGTCCGGTAGGACGGCAGGACGGGGAGCTGCCCCGGCCGTAGTGGCACAGCATCTCGCGATGGCGCATGGCCGCCTCGCGACCGCTGGCGCTGGTGTCCAGATAACCCGGAACCTGGTACCCCACACGTCCCGGACCGCCCTGCGAGGCCGGCTTGGCCGGCAACGCACGCTTGCCCTTGTTTGCCATCGCCTCGCGGCGAGCTTGGCAAATCTGGCGCACGCGGTTGGCCTGCGGGCCAAGGCGGGCCGGACGCTTTTTGGCGACCGTGCAGAGTGACTCGAACGAAGCCTCGTGCTCGGAGTCGGCCTGGGTCTCGTTGCTAGCCGGTGCCGGCTTCGGCTGCGAGCGAACCTCGTCAGCGAAGGGCATCTGCTTGCGACCCGGGCCACCCTGGGAGGCGGGCTTCGGCGGGAGTGCACTCTTGCCGTACTTCGCCATGGCCTGGCGACGGGTACGGCAAACGGACCGCACCAGATCTGCCTCGGAACCGTATTGACTCGGATCGGACTCGGCGAGCGAGCACATCTCGTCAACGGATTCCTCGGTGGACCCGGATGCGTGGGATTGTGAGGCGGCAGCGCCGTTGCTGCCGGAATCCCGCGATGCCGCGGGGTTCTGGCGAGCGGCCGACGCAGCCGTTTTCCAGGTCGAGGTGCTGGCGTTCTTGCCGTGTGCAGACAACTGCGCACGACGGGCGCGGGCCAGGTCCTTGCCGGTCAGACCGGCGAGGCTGCCGCCACCCTGAGAAGCTGCCGCGGTGTTGCCACCACGGGAAAGCTCCTCACGTCGGGCGTGAGCTGCTGCACGATTTCTGGCTGCATTGTTTCCAGATTGTACAGGCATGCCTGTTGTACCTCGTGTTGATGGTTAAGCTGCCTGCCCGAAGGCGGGCAGCCGCATCGCTTATCAGCCGGCGCGGTAAACCACGAAGGCCAGACCCTGGCTCTGGGTGAAGTTGTCATACGCAACCAGGCGAACGTGGTGGCCCGGGTACTTGCGATGGCACTCTTCGATCTCGGCCAGCACGTTCTCAACGTTGTCTTCACCGAAGAACGGCAGCTTCCACATGTACCAGTAGTGGTTCATCATGTTTTCCGGCTCGACGTGCTCCACGCTCGGGCTCCAGCCCTGGGCAATGGCGTACTCGATCTGAGCGCGGATCTGGTCCGGAGTCATCGGCGGCAGGTAGGAGAAAGTCTCGAACTTGACCGTCGTCTTGTAGTCCTGCATTTGGTTCATGGTTTCTTACCTATGAGTCAGATTCTGGTTAAGAAGGCCTGGATTAGCGGTTCTGAGTGTCGAGCTTGTCGACGGTGTCGAACTCGAACTTGATCTCTTTCCAGGTTTCCATGGCGATCTTCAGTTCCGGGCTGTGCTGTGCAGCCTGGGTGAGGATCTCCTTGCCTTCGCGCTCTACGTCACGACCCTGGTTGCGGGCCTCGACACAGGCTTCCAGAGCGACGCGGTTGGCGGCGGCGCCAGCGGCGTTGCCCCACGGGTGACCCAAGGTGCCACCACCGAACTGCAGGACGGAGTCGTCACCGAAGATGGCGACCAGTGCCGGCATGTGCCAGACGTGGATACCACCGGATGCGACGGCGAAGACGCCCGGCATGGAGCCCCAATCCTGATCGAAGAAGATGCCGCGCGAGCGGTCTTCCGGGATGAAGGATTCACGCAGCAGGTCGATCCAGCCCAGCGTGGAGGCGCGGTCGCCTTCCAGCTTGCCTACGACGGTACCGGTGTGCAGGTGGTCACCGCCGGACAGACGCAGGATCTTGGTCAGTACACGGAAGTGGATACCGTGGGTCGGGCTGCGGTCGATAACAGCGTGCATGGCACGGTGGATGTGCAGCAGGACGCCGTTTTCCTGACACCACTTGGCCAGACCGGTGTTCGCGGTGAAACCGCCGGTGATGTAGTCGTGCATGATGATCGGTGCGCCAATTTCCTTGGCGAACTCGGCACGCTTGTACATCTCTTCCGGAGTCGGCGCGGTGACGTTCAGGTAGTGACCCTTGCGCTCGCCGGTCTGGTTCTCGGCAGTCTGGGTGGCTTCCTGAACGAACAGGAAGCGGTCACGCCAGCGCATGAACGGCTGAGAGTTGATGTTCTCGTCGTCCTTGGTGAAGTCGAGACCACCACGGAGGCACTCGTAGACCGCACGGCCGTAGTTCTTGGCCGACAGGCCCAGCTTCGGCTTGATGGTGCAGCCCAGCATCGGACGGCCGTACTTGGACAGCTTGTCACGCTCGACCTGGATACCGTGCGGGGGACCGCCACAGGTCTTGATGTAGGCGATCGGGAAGCGAACGTCTTCCAGGCGCAGGCCACGGATGGCCTTGAAGCCGAATACGTTGCCGACCAGCGAGGTGAACACGTTGACGACAGAGCCTTCCTCGAACAGGTCGATCGGGTACGCGATGAACGCGTAGAAGGCGGAGTCGTCACCGGGCACGTCCTCGATGCGATACGCACGGCCCTTGTAGAAGTCCATGTCGGTCAGCAGGTCGGTCCACACCGTGGTCCAGGTACCGGTGGAGGACTCGGCTGCAACGGCGGCAGCGGCTTCCTCGCGGTCGATGCCCGGCTGCGGGGTGATCTTGAAGCACGCCAGCAGATCCGTGTCGAGCGGCGTGTACTCCGGCATCCAGTAGGTTTCGCGGTAATCTTTTACGCCCGCGCTGTAACTTTTGTTCGCCATAGCGATCCTCCGGAAGGGTAAGGTTGGCATTGGGTTTGGGATCGACCTAGGGGAAGGCCCCCTCTTTCGTCTCGGCCGATACTATACGTCCAGCGACCATCAAAGCAATTCAAAATAAGTGATGTTCACCATAAAGAAAGCCTTATGGGTTAGCCGATGATTCGATTCACACTGCACCAGCTGCGCGTCTTCAGCGCCGCGGCCGAGCTCCTCAACTACACCAAGGCAGCCGAGAAGCTGCATCTTACTCAACCCGCGGTGTCGATGCAGATTCGTCAACTGGAGAGCAATGTCGACCTGCCCCTGTTCGAGCAGACCGGTCGTCAACTGTACCTCACGGATGCCGGAAGGGAACTGTATGGATACGCCCAGCGCATCCTCGAGGTGATTACCGAGGCCGAGGAGGTGCTCGAGGGCATGAAGGGGGTGCACCGCGGCCACCTGCGTGTCAGCGTCGCGAGTACGGCGAACTACTTCGTCGCCCGGCTGCTGGCCGACTTCTCCAAGCGCTACCCGGGAGTGTCGATCAGCCTGGACGTGACTAACCGTCAGAGCCTGCTTCGGCAACTGGCTCACAACGAGACCGACATCGTGATCATGGGCGAGCCGCCCACGGATGCCGACCTGCATTCCGAGGCGTTCCTGGAGAACCCGCTGGTCGCGATCGCCGCGGCGGATCATCCCCTGGCCGGGCGCAAGTCGATCGCGCTCGAGGAACTCGCGCAGCACCGCTTCGTGCAGCGCGAATCCGCCTCGGGCACGCGGGCGGCGATCGAGCGTTTTTTCGAGGAGCACGGCCTGGCGGTCAAACCGGGGCTTGAAATGCGTTCGAACGAGGCGATCAAGCAGGCAATCGAGGCGGGCCTTGGTGTGGGGATCGTGTCGCAGCACACCCTCGAGCTTGAGTTGGAGACCGGCCGGCTTGTGATTCTGGACGTCGACGGGCTACCAATCATCCGGCACTGGTACATGGTCCAGCGCCAGGGCAAGCGGGACACGCCGGTGATGCGCAGCTTTCACGATCACGTGCTGGAGCAGGCCGAGCGGCAGGTGCGTCTTCCTAAGAAGCAGTGAGACTAGCGCTTCTGGCGCTCTTCCTCGCGCACCAGCGGCGCCCAGAATTCCCGCAACGCGCCAACCGGAACGGGTTCGCGCGCGTTCAGGAAAGGCTCGGCGCTGGTGACCAGCACCGGGTGGCGCTCGGTCATCTGCTGCATCCAGTGGATGTCGCGGTAGGAGAGGTAGTCGCGGCTGAAATGGGCCGGCAGGGCCACCCACTTGGCGACGGTTGCCGCCGGTGCCAGCGCGAGCCAGACGGCCATGGCAATCAGGGGCACGCCCACCCATGGATGCCCGTATTGCGCCGTGTCGGCCAGCAGCGACCATTGCAGCATGAAGAAGGCGCCGGTCAGGGCGATCACGCTGGCGTAGATCCAGCGATGGTTGTTGGCGATCTCGTAGACGTCGACCAGCCGGGCGATCAGCTCGGGCTGGTAGTCGAATTCGTCGCGCAGATCGAGGGACGGCTGGGTCATGCGGACTCCGGAGTTGGCGGTTCCGGCGGGGTGCCGCGCACCGCCGCCGTGATCGGGAATCCCTTCACCGGATGATAGTTGATGTCGTGGATCAGGTCAGACCGGCAAGGCCGGCCGAAATTCAGGCCGGAATGCGATCGAACACCAGGAACTGGTAGGCGTAGGGGTTGCGATCGTCCGGGTCGTGGCGCGTGGCCTCGGTCAGCTCCCACTCGTCGGGGACGTACACCGGGAAATGCGCGTCGCCCGCGACCTCGACTTCCACCAGCGTCAGGTACATCCGGTCGGCCCGGGGCAGGTACTGGTAATAGATGTTCGCCCCACCCATCACCATGGCCTCCTCGCTCTCGTCGAGGTGCTTCTCGGCCTCGGCCAGGGCGGCATTGAGCGAATGCACCACGATCACGCCCTCGGCGGCGAAGCCCTCGTCGCGGGTGACCACGATGTTGGTCCGGCCGGGCAGCGGTTTGCCGATCGACTCGTAGGTCTTGCGCCCCATGATCAGGGGCTTGCCCATGGTCAGCTGCTTGAAGTGCTTGAGATCGGCCGGCAGCCGCCAGGGGAGCTGGTTGTTGCGACCGATGACCTGGTTGCGGGCCATCGCGGCGATAAGACTGACGCGCATGCGGTTTCCTGCCTCGCGGCATGGTGATTGAGTGGGACCGACCCGGCAGTCTAGCCCAAACGTGGGGGCGGTTCACCTCTATCCGCCCGTTCTGACGCGAGGCCGACGTCGTCGGACGGCGACCTTGTTACACGGCGACCTTGGCCTTGATGTGCGGGTGCGGGTCGTAATCGGTCAGCTCAAAATCGTCGAAGACGAACTCGTCGATCGTGCGGCGATCGGGGTTGATGCGCATGATCGGCTGGTCGCGTGGCTCCCGGGTCAGTTGCTCGCGCGCCTGGTCGAGGTGGTTGTGATAGAGGTGCGCGTCACCCAGCGTGTGGACGAACTCGCCCGGCTCGAGATCGCAGACCTGCGCGATCATCATCGTCAACAGCGCGTAGCTGGCGATATTGAACGGCACGCCGAGGAAGATATCGGCGCTGCGCTGGTAGAGCTGGCAGGAGAGCCGGCCGTTGGCCACATAGAACTGGAACAGCAGGTGGCAGGGTGGCAGGGCCATCTCGGGCACGTCGGCCGGGTTCCAGGCCGTGACGATCAGCCGGCGCGAGTCCGGGTTGGTCTTGATCTGCTCGATCACCTGGCCGAGCTGGTCGATGGTGCCGCCGTCGCGCGTCGGCCAGGAGCGCCACTGCGCGCCGTAGACCGGGCCCAGGTCACCGTTTTCGTCGGCCCACTCGTTCCAGATGCGCACGCCATTGTCCTGCAGGTAGCGCACGTTGGTGTCGCCGCTGATGAACCACAACAGCTCGTGGATGATCGAGCGCAGGTGCAGCTTCTTGGTGGTCAGGGCGGGGAAACCCTTCGAGAGGTCGAAGCGCATCTGGTGGCCGAAAACGCTGCGCGTGCCGGTGCCGGTGCGATCGTCGCGATCCACGCCGTGGTCGAGGACGTGCTGCATCAGGTCGAGATAGGCCTTCATTCGGGTCTCGCGGTCGGTTGGGTGTCAGCGGGGCGGTCCATGATACCGCGGCGATAGGCCCAGATCAGCAGGGCGATGCCGGCCAGAATCATGGGCGCGGACAGCACATGACCCATGGTCAGCCAGTCGCCGGCGAGATAGCCGATGTGGGCATCGGGCTCGCGTACGAACTCCACCGCGAAGCGGAACGTGCCGTAGCCGGTGAGGAACAGCCCGGAGACGGCCATGCGCGGCCGGGGTTTCATCGAGAACACCCACAGCAGGACGAACAGCACCAGCCCTTCGAGGAACGCCTCGTAGAGCATCGAGGGGTGTCGCAGCTCGGGGCCGCCACCGGGGAACACCATGCCCCACGGCAGGGCGGTAGGGCTGCCCCACAGTTCGGCGTTGATGAAATTGCCGATCCGGCCGAAGAACAGGCCGATGGGGACCAGCGGGGCGATGAAATCGGTGACCGTGAAGAAGGCCAGTCCCTGTCGCCGGGCATACAGTGCCATGGCGACCAGTACGCCCAGCAGTCCGCCATGGAAGCTCATGCCGCCGTCCCAGAGCGCGAACAGCGACAGGGGCGAGTCGATCAGCTGCCCCGGTTGGTAGAACAGCATGTAGCCGATGCGCCCGCCGGCAATTACCCCCAGCGCACTGTAGAAAAGCAGATCGTCGACCTGCACCGGCTCGATCGGCCAGTCGGGACGACGGGCGCGCAGGCGGGCCAGCGCCCAGGCGCCGGCAAAGCCGAACAGGTACATCAGCCCGTACCAGTGAATGGCCAGGGGGCCGATCTGCAGGGCGACGGGGTCGATGGCGGGATAATCCATGGGGGCGTCGGTTGTGTCGGTTGTGAAAGTCGGGTGAGTCTACCAGTATCGTTGGCCCCGTTTCGCGACGTCCATCCGTCGCCTCAATGGAGCGATCCGATGAGCAATCCGCGCCTGCTGGAATCGACAAGCCCTTACCTCCAGGCCCACGCCGATAACCCGGTCGAGTGGTATGCCTGGAACGACGAGGCCCTGAGTCGTGCCCGCGACGAGGACCGACCGATCCTGCTGTCGATCGGCTACGCCGCTTGCCATTGGTGCCATGTCATGGCGCGCGAGAGCTTCTCCGATCCGGAAATCGCGGCGGTGATGAATCGGCATTTCGTCAATATCAAGGTCGATCGCGAGGAGCGCCCCGATCTGGACAAGACCTTCCAGACGGCGCATGCACTCCTGAACCAGCGCGGGGGCGGCTGGCCCCTGACCGCCTTTCTCAACCCGGATGACCTGACGCCGTTTTTCATCGGTACCTACTTTCCGGCAAAGCCGCGCTTCGGCATGCCCGGCTTTGCCGATCTGCTCGAGCGGGTGCACAGCGTCTACCGGGAAAAGCGTGACCAGACGCGAGAGCAGGGCATGGCGGTCCACCGGGCGCTCAGCGCAACGCCCCCCGGGGGTGCCGACCTGCCGCGGGTGTCGATCGCCCATGCCGCGCGGGCACGGCTGGATGGAGCGCTGGATGACAAGCACGGCGGACTGGGTGGTGCACCGAAATTCCCGCAATTGCCCATGCTCGACTTTCTGCTCGACGAGGCGGCCGCTCGCGGTGACGACGGGCAAGGCCCCTTGGATCACGCCGTGGCGGCCTTGCTCGACGGCGGGCTGTTCGACCACCTCGACGGCGGCATCTTCCGGTACTGCGTCGATGCCGACTGGACCATCCCCCACTTCGAGAAGATGCTCGTCGACAACGCCCAGTTACCGGACACCCTGTCGCGCTTTGCCGTCCTGGGAGGCGAATCGGACGGTCGACGCGCCGTGATCGAGTCGCTGCTCGAACGCAGCATCGACCACTTCCTCGAGCGCATGCGCCTGGCCGACGGCACCTTCGCTGCGAGCCTGGATGCCGATACCCAGGGCGAGGAGGGCGCCACCTACCTCTGGAAGCCCGATGAGGCGCGCGAGGTGCTGGAATTAGCCGGACTCGATGCCGACACCATCGAGGGGTTTCTGGGCGAGTACGGGCTCGACCACCCGGCGAACTTCGAGGGCAAGTGGCATCTGGCCGCGGTGCGCCGTGCTAGAAGCGTGGAGCAGGTGCGGCCACTGGCCGAACCCCTCCGTCGTGCCCTGCTGGCACGACGCGATGCCCGTCCGCAGCCCAAGCGTGACGACAAGTCCCTGCTGGGACTCAATGCCTTGCTGGCCACCGGGTTCCTGCGGGCCGGCAATCGGCTCGGGCGAGACGACTGGACAACCAAGGGCCTCGACCTGCTCGATCGGCTGGTACCCGCGGCCACCGCCGTGGCCGACCTGCCGACCGGCTATCTTGACGGGCGCCCGTCGGTGCCGGCCTTTCTCGACGATCTTGCCTTGCTGCTGGAGGCCCAGACCGAAGCCTTTTTTCGCGTACCCGACGCCGAGCGGCTGGCCCGCATCGAGGAGATCATCGGCACGATCACCGAGCGGTTCACTGATGGCAGTGGTGCCTTCCGGCTCAGCCATGCCGGTCACGGGGCACCGGTGGCGGGGCTGGTCGTGTTCACCGACGACGCCCAGCCGGCCGGCAACGCGGTGCTGGCCGATGTGCTTACCCGGCTGGGTTATGCCCTGGGCCGGACCGACTGGCTCGACATCGCGGAGGCAATCTTCAAGGCCGCCGCCGGGTCGATCGAACGTGCACCGCAGGCCCACACGCGGCTGCTTGCCGCCCTGCGACGCTTCCACCAGCCCGCGACGGTGGTGGTAATCAAGGCCCGGGAGATGACGGCCTGGCAGACGGCGATCGCCACGTTGCGTCGCCGCGGCATCACCGTGATCGCCAGTGGCAGTGATGACTTGCTGCCCGACAAGCCGTTGCCCCAGGGCGGCTCCGGGTTGGCGTACATCTGTCGCGGCACGGCCTGCCTGCCTCCCGAGGCCGATCCGGATCAGTTGCTTCTGCAGTTCGCGTAAGCAATTCCGGCGCAAATTGCCAGCGACTGTCATCCGGTCATCGGATCGACATCGTTTCGTCACCACGCTGCCAACTGGCCTCGCCACCCTGCGATCAGTATCAAACGCCAGGGGAGACGATCTATGCAGCGAGACGAGGGAAGCCGGCGTGACCGGCTGAATGAATCGGGTGGGCTGACGGTGGCCTTTGCCACCACTGGGGCGGAGCGCGAGGCCTGCTACCGACTGCGGTACCGGGTGTTCGTCGAGGAGATGGGGGCGAGGATCCCGCCGGGGCATGATGGCCTGGAGCGCGACGCGTTCGATCCGCACTGTCATCACCTGATGGTGCGGGATCGCCGCGGTGCGCTGGTGGCCTGCACCCGGGTGCTGACCGACACCCAGGCCTGCCTGACCGGCGGGTTCTATTCCGAGCAGGAATTCGATCTTGCCGGGATCCGCAAACTGCCCGGACGGGTCATGGAGATTGGGCGGACCTGCGTGCATCCCGACTGGCGTCGGGGTGGCACGATCGCTGCCCTTTGGGCGGGGCTGGCCCGGTTCATGGCGGACAACCGCTTCGGCTACCTGATCGGCTGCGCCTCGATTCCCATGGACGATGGTGGGGCAACCGCCCGGGCGATCACCGACAGCCTGCTCAATCGCCACCTGGCACCTGCCGAGCGGCGCGTGCGCCCGCGTCGTCCACTGCCGGCCCTCGATGAGCCGCCGGTCAGCATGCCATCGACCCGCCTGCCGCCACTGCTGAAGGCCTACATGCGCCTGGGGGCGACGGTCGGGGGAGAGCCGTGCTGGGATCCGGCGTTCGGCTGTGCCGACCTGTTCATCCTGCTGGAAAGTGCGGACCTGCAGGCGCGCTACCTGCGTCACTTCGTCGAACGCCGCCGCGAGCCGGAGCCGCGGGCGGGCCGCGTGCATATCGCGGCTTGAGTCGACTTAGGTTGGCTTACTGGTCCGGGTCGCGTTTGCCGCAGTAGGGGGTGAGTTCGTCGACCAGGGCCTCGAGGCCGAGTCGGATCTCGCGCAGGTCGAGCTGCCGGCCGCTGGGAACGGGGGCTTCGGGGGGTGGAGTGGCCGGTGTGGTTTCGTTGTCTGGCCGGGTTTCCCCTTGCGGGTCGAGCGCCAGCAGGTTGCCGCCACTCTGGCTGATGCGTTCGCGCATGTCGCGCACGGCTTCCAGCGCACTGGAGGACTCGCGCGAGGAGGCCTTGGGCAGGGCGGCAAGCTGCTGGCGGGCGCCGGCGATGGTGAAACCCTGATCGTAGAGCAGGGTGCGGATCAGGCGGATCAGCTCGATGTCGTGGCGTTGGTAGTAGCGGCGGTTGCCGCGGCGCTTGATCGGCTTGAGCGGTTCGAATTCCTGCTCCCAGTAACGCAGCACGTGCGACTTGACGTCACAGAGCTCGCCGACTTCCCCAATGGTGAAGTACCGCTTGCTGGGGATCGGCGGGAAGGTGAATTCAGTCTTGCTCTGGGCCGTCATAAGCTTCCACCAGCGACTTGAGTTTCTGGCCGGCGCGGAAGGTCACCACCCGGCGGGCGGTGACGGGAATCATCTCCCCGGTGCGCGGGTTGCGCCCGGGGCGTTCGTTCTTGTCCCGCAACTGGAAATTGCCGAAGCCGGAGAGCTTGATGTCCTCGCCCGATTCCAGCACCTGCCGCATCTCCTCGAAGAAGAGATCGACGAAGTCCTTTGCCTCACGCTTGTTGAGGCCAAGTTCGTTATGCAGCGTTTCTACCAGATCCGCTTTCGTAAGAGCCATGTAAATCGGTTCCCGGGTTCAAGTCAACCGCGCAGCTCGACATCGTGCTGGCGGAGGTTCTCGAGTATGTGATTGATTGTATCGGTAATTTCGTCGTCGGTGAGAGTGCGCTCGTCATTCTGGAACACGAGCTTCACTGCAAGCGACTGCTGGCCGTCGGCCACACCCTCACCCACGTAGCGGTCGAAGGGCTCGACATCGCGCAGGAATGCCCCGCCGGCGGCGCGGATGGCAGCGGCCAGCTCGTCGAAGGCAAGCGTGGTCGGGGTGACCAGCGCGAGATCCCGGCGGATGCGCGGAAACTTCGACAGCGGTGCACTCTGCGGCAGGGGGCGCTCGGCAATGCCCTCAAGTGACAGACGGGCGGCAAAGACCGGCCCCTTCAGATCGAAGGTCTTGAGCGTGTCCGGGTGCAGCGCGCCGATTTGACCGACCGGCTGGCCGTCGATCCGAATCTCGGCGGCCTGGCCCGGGTGCAGTGCGGGGTGCTCGCCGGGATGGAAGGAGAGCGCGTCTTTCAGGCCGAGTCCTTCGAGCAGATCCTCGAGGTCGCCCTTGATGTCATAGAAGTCGACGGTTCGCGTGGCCTGTCCCCATTGCTCGGGGGCCGCGTGGCCGGCGGCAACGAAGGCCAGTTCGCTTGATTCCCGCGCGGCTGCGGCGGTCGAACCGGCGAAGCGGTGGCCGGTCTCGAACAGGCGGATCGCCGGCTGTTGGCGTTTCTGGTTGTGGGCCACGGCCTCGAGCAGGCCCGGCCAGAGGCTCTGGCGCATCACCGCCATCTGCGAGGCGATCGGGTTCGCCAGTTCGATGGCGGGGGTGCCCGGGGTGATCACCGCATCCAGATCGCGGTCGACGAAGCTGTAGGTGATCGCCTCGAAGTAGCCACGGTCGGCCATGAGATCGCCGATGCGCGTGGTGGTGTTGGTGGTCGCCGCCGGCAGGCCGATCTCCGGGGTCATGCGCGTGATCGGCGCGCGGAAGTTGTCGTAGCCGATCAGGCGCGCCAGTTCCTCGAGCAGGTCCTCGGGGATGGCCAGATCGAAGCGGCGGGTCGGCGGCACCACGGAGAGCACGTCGGCATCACGAGTGACATCGCAGCCCAGCCGGGTAAGCAGGTCGGCGGCACGCTCGGTGGCGACCGGCAGGCCGAGGCGTCGCTCGGCCCATTCCATGTCGAGCGTGATCGCGGCCGGGGTCGTCAGTTCGCGACCGCCGCTCGCTTCGACCACCGGCCCGGCCTTGCCGCCGAGCATCTCGGTGATTAGCTGGGCGGCCCGGTCGATTGCCTGGCGCGGCAGGCCCGGGTCGACGCCACGCTCGAAGCGGAAGGCGGCATCGGTGGTCAGGCCAAAGCGGCGAGCGCGACCGGCGACCGCCTCAGGGGTGAAGTGGGCGGATTCCAGCACGATGCGGCGAGTCTCGCCTGAGACCCCCGAGGGGGCGCTGCCGATAATGCCCGCCAGCGCGATCGGGTTGCCGGCATCGGCCACCACCAGGCAGTCGTCCTCGAGGGCCAGTTCCTGCTCGTTCAATCCCACCATTTTCTCGCCGGCCTTCGCCCAGCGCACGCGGATGTCGCCGTCGAGCTTGTCGCCGTCGAAGGCGTGCATCGGCTGGCCGGTCTCGAGCATGACGTAGTTCAGGAGATCGACGATCGGCTCGACCGTCGAGACGCCGGCGCGGCGCAGGCGCTCGGCGATCAGCAGGTCGGTATCGTCACGGGCCGGGATATCCTCGATCACCTGGGTGAGATAGACCGGGCAGGCATCGGCAGCCTCGATCGCTGCCGCGCGGTTCGAGTCGGTGGCTGACGTGGGCGCCTGGGTGTCCGGTGCGGTAAGCGTGGCGTCGAACAGGGCGCTGCATTCCTGGGCCAGGCCCGCGATCGACAGGACATCACCGCGGTTGGGGGTTATCCCGAGCTCGATCACGGCGTCGTCGAGATCCAGCCACTCGCGCAGGTCCGCACCCACCGGCGCATCGTCGGGCAGTTCGAGCAGGCCGTCGCGGGAGCTTGCCAGGCCCAGCTCGTCGGCGCCGCAGAGCATGCCGTGGGACGGCTCGCCGCGCAGCTTGGCCTTCTTGATCTTCATGCCGCCGGGCAGGGTGGCGCCCACCCGGGCCAGCGGTGCACGCATGCCCTCGCGGACGTTGGGCGCACCGCAGACGACCTGCCAGGTGGTCTCGCCATCGAACACCTCGGTCACACGCAGCTTGTCGGCGTCCGGGTGCGGACGCACGGTCTTGACCTCGGCGACGACGACGTTGTCGAAGGCCGGGGCGGCGGGCTCGATGGCATCGACCTCGAGGCCGGCCATGGTCAGGCGGTGGGCCAGCTCCTCGGTATCGACCTGCGGGTCAATCCAGGTTCTCAGCCAGTTCTCGGAAAAAAGCATCGGGTGTCAGGTCCTCGGGCCTTGGTCCGGTCGGCCGCCGCGACGATGCGGGGCCGGGCACAAATCGGTGGGTCGGCCGGTCATACCGGCTCGACGGGAATCGGGTTTACTGGAATTGGCGCAGGAAGCGCAGGTCGTTCTCGAAGAACGCGCGCAGGTCGTCGACCCCGTAGCGGAGCATCGCCAGGCGCTCGACGCCCATGCCGATGGCGAAACCGCTCACCTCGGCCGGGTCCAGATTGACCGAGCGCAGCACGTTGGGGTGGACCATGCCGGCACCCAGCACCTCGATCCAGCCGGTCTTCTTGCACACGCGGCAGCCCTCGCCGCCGCAGTGGACGCACTGGATGTCGACTTCCGCGGACGGCTCGGTGAACGGGAAGAACGACGGGCGCAGGCGGACGGCCAAGTCCTCGCGCTCGAACAGGGCGGCGAGGAAGGTCTCCAGCGTGGCGCGCAGGTCGGTGAAGCGCACGTTCTCGTCGAGGTAGAGGACCTCGATCTGGTGGAACATCGGCGAGTGCGTCATGTCCGAGTCGCAGCGGTACACGCGACCGGGGGCGATCACCTTCAGCGGCGGCTTGGATTCCTGCATGGCGCGGATTTGCACCGGCGAGGTGTGGGTGCGCAGCAGGTGGTTGGCGTCGAAGTAGAAGGTGTCGTGCATCGCCCGGGCGGGGTGGCTCTCGGGGATGTTCAGGGCGGTGAAGTTGTGCCAGTCGTCCTCGATCTCCGGGCCTTCGGCGACGCGAAAGCCCATTGCCTGGAAGATGGCGGAGACGCGCTCGGTGATCTGCGTGACCGGGTGCTTGGCACCGGGCGGGCGGCGACGGCCGGGCAGGGTGACATCAATGGTCTCAGCACTGAGCTTGGCGGCCAGCGCCTCGGCCTGCAGGGTCTCCCGACGGCCCTTGAGCGCGCCGATGACCCGGTCCTTGACCGCGTTGATGGCCGCGCCCTGCGTCTTGCGCTCTTCGGGGTCGAGCTGGCCGAGGGTCTTCATCTGGGCCGTGATCGACCCTTTCTTGCCGGTGTATTCCACCCGCAGGGCCTCGAGTGCGTCGAGACTGTCGGCCGCCTCGATGCGCGCCAGTGCGTCGGTCTCCAAGGTGTCCAGGGAGTTGCTCACCGCTTAAACGCTCCTTCCAGTTGCTTAGCCACCCTTTGCCGGATGCCGTTGGAACCGGCATCTGGCGAAGGGCGTTATTGTGGCGTAAAGCCTAATAAAATCAATGCCTTCAACGAAAAAAGGCGCCGTGAGGCGCCTTTCGGGAATCCGGGCGAGCGGCCAGTGACCGTCCGCAATCCGTGATCGGTCCGGATCAGCCTGCCAGGGCAGCCTTGGCTTTCTCGGCCAGGGCGGCAAAGCCCGGCTTGTCGTGCACCGCGATGTCGGCGAGGACCTTGCGGTCGACCTCGACGTTGGCCTTGTTCAGGCCATCCATCATGCGGCTGTAAGACAGGCCGTTGTTGCGTGCCTCGGCGTTGATGCGAGTGATCCACAGGCCGCGGAACACGCGCTTCTTCGCGCGACGGTCACGATAGGCGTACTGACCGGCCTTGATGACCGCCTGCTTGGCAGAGCGGTAGGTGCGCGAACGGGCACCGTAGTAACCCTTCGCCTTGTTCAGGACTTTCTTGTGCTTGGCATGGGCGGTAACGCCACGCTTAACTCGTGCCATGGTCTATCTCCTCACTTCTTGCCGTAGGGCATCATGCGCTCGACGAGCTGGACATCGGCCTCGTGAACGTAGGCCGGCGAACCGAGCTGACGCTTCCGCTTCGACGATTTCTTCGTGAGGATGTGACGCAGGTGCGACTGACGACGCTTTACGCCGCCCGCGGTAATCTTGAACCGCTTGGCGGCCCCGCGATTAGTCTTGATCTTGGGCATGATCAACTCCAGTTCAGGTTTGTTTTTGGATATCCGGCCACGTCGGAGTGTTTAACGTGCGCGGACGATTTCACCGTTGCCTGCCCACGAGAGTTCCCGGGGCGGCGAAACGGCGCATGAGAATACCGGAGAGCGGTCGTGATCGCAATCCTTCCATGAAAAACACGAGGTTTGCGGTCGCCCGTCAAAGGCGGCGGACAACGCGCCGATGTGGCAGACCGATGCAGAATGGGTTGCACGGATGGGCGTGAAACACAGGGCAAGGGACTATGCTTGACTGCCATCCCGGCTGGGGTGTGTTGCGCCTTGGGGCTATTCCAGCCTTGTGCTGAGCTACCGGAGTGGCACAAAGCCATCTTCTTCCGGAGTCTTGTTGTGATGAGGAAGGCCGTGCTGATTTACTACGACGCGCGCATGCTCGGCCACGAGCCGTCAGGCTGGGACACTAACCACCCGGAATGGAGCGATGCCGTCAAGGCGATGATCGCTCACCAGTATCCCGAGGCCAGCCTGGAAACCTACGCCTACCCCGAGCGTCCGGAACGGTTGACGGCGATTGTCGAGCGGCTGCATGCCGAACCTGTCGACGGCCAAGGCTGGCGGACCCCGGTGCAAGCGACACACGCCCAACTCCAGCGAGTTCATACGGTCGAGCATCTGGCCTATATCGAATCGCTTGTCGGTGGTTCGGGCTGGCTGGCACAGGACACGACCGCGGTATCCCCCGAAAGCGTTGTCGCGGCGAGACTGGCTGCCGGCGCCGGCATCAGCGCCATCGAGGCCATTGCCAGCGGTGACGGTCGTCATGCGTTCTGCATCGTGCGCCCGCCGGGGCATCACGCCTCGACCGATCACGCCCGGGGCTTTTGCCTGTACAACAACATCGCCGTGGCCGCCATGCATGCACGGGAGGTACTGGGCTATCGCCGGGTGATGATCTGGGACTGGGACATGCACCATGGCAACGGTACCCAGGAGATATTCTACGACCAGCCCGACGTGCTGGTCGTCGACAGCCACTGCGAGGCCCCGTTCTACCCCGGCACCGGCACGCTGGCTGAAACCGGCACCGGGGCCGGGCTGGGCTATCACCTGAACGTCCCGTATCCACGGGGGAGTGGCAACGCGACACTGCTCGATGTGTTCGATCAGGTGGTGCGCCCGGCGGCACGGGCGTTCCGGCCCGAGCTCATCCTGATATCCGCCGGATTTGACTGCCACTACCTGGACCAGACCTGCACCATGGACGACACCGGCTTTGCCGCGCTGACGCAGCACATGTGCGCGCTGGCGCACGAGCTTTGCGACGATCGACTGGTGATGATGCTCGAGGGGGGCTACAACGCGCAGGCTTTGTCGGATTGCGCGCATGCCACCATCCGGGCGCTCGCCGGCCACATGGTGGATGGGATCAACGTGCTGCCCGCGGACGAGGGCCGTGCCGCGGTGGCCGAGGCGGCCCGATTCCACGCCGATTTCATCGCTGCGCTCGGGCGGCGGTCGGAGGGATCAGACACCGTCGGAGATTCTTTGTAGGGACGGTCTGCACGCATCCGGCAAACAAGAAACCCGCCGAGTGGGCGGGCTCCAAGGGTCAATGAACGGGGTGTCGGTCGGGCCTCGGCAGGTTTTGCCTTTCCAGGCTGTCTTTGCAAGGCCGCTGGGTCCCGTTGCTTCCCTTCATCGGTGGTATTCGCCCGCGCGCTCGGGTTGGTAGACCACTTCCTCGATGCGCACCTGAAGCGTACCGCCACCGGGGCGAGGCCACTCCATTTCGTCGCCCTCCGACAGCCCGATGAGGGCGCTGCCGATGGGTGCGAGGATCGAGATCGTGCTGCCATCCTCGGCCACGTTCTTCGGGTAGACCAGCGTCAGGCGGAATTCCTCATCGGAGGACATGACGCGGAACCGGACGGTGGAGTTCATGGTGACCGTGTTTGGCGGGATCGCGTGCGGATCGACGACATCGGCGCGATCCAGTTCCCGGGCGAGGTCTGCCTTGCCGGGAAAGGTGTCGGCCGGTGTCTGGTCGAGCAGTTTTTCCAGACGTTCGAGATCCAGTTCGGTGATGACGATACGTGGCTTGTCCATGAGAGTCGCTCCGCATGAACACCGGCACGAGGGCCGGTGGGGGTGATGTAAAAAAACCCCGCCGCAATGCGACGGGGTCGTTCGCAGGTCAGTCGCCCGGAGGCGAGCGGACGTGCGCTACCGGTTCGCGCGTGGAGCCATCACCATGGTGGCCTGACGGCCCTCCATGCGCGGCTTTTGCTCGACGGCTGCCAGCTCCGACAGATCTCCCTCGATACGGGAGAGCAGTTCGGCGCCGAGGTCCCGGTGGGCCATCTCTCGGCCGCGGAAGCGCAGGGTGATCTTCACCTTGTCGCCGGCCTCCAGGAAGCGAGTCGCGTTACGCAGCTTGACCTGGTAGTCGTGATCTTCCGTGCCGGGACGGAATTTCACTTCCTTGATCTCGATCTGCTTCTGCTTCTTCTTCGCCTCGTTTGCCTTCTTGCTCTGCTGATACTTGAACTTACCGAAGTCCATGATCTTGCAGACGGGCGGTTTGGCGGTCGGCGAGACCTCTACCAAGTCCAAGGCGGCGTCCTGAGCACGGCTCATTGCCTCATCCGTGGGGACGACTCCGACCTGTTCGCCGTTTTCGTCGACCAATCGGACTTCCCGAACGTTGATTTGATCATTGATCCTGGGGTCGTTGCTGTTGCTGCGACCCGCTCCGCGTTGTTGAGCGATGTTCGTACCCTCCAGTCAGGTTTGAACCGAATAGTACCCCGAAAAGCCGTCGGCCCGGGGCGATGTTGCGAAAATTAGCACACAAGTTGCGGTGGTTGCCAACCACCGCCCGTTTTAACGGGCTTGCCTCTTGGCTTAACGATGCTCGCTTATCTCGCCCTTGAGGCGCTCGATCAACTCGTCGACCTTGATCGAACCCAGATCCTCGCCCGATCGGGTGCGCACCGAAACCGAATCGGCATCGATCTCGCGGTCGCCGGCGACCAGCAGGTAGGGCACGCGCTCAAGCGTGTGCTCGCGGATCTTGAAGCCGACCTTCTCGTTGCGCAGATCGGCCTGCGCCCGCAGTCCGGCGGCCTTGAGGCGCTCGGCGACCTGGTCGACGTACTCGGCGTGCTTGTCGGTGATGCCCATGGTCACGGCCTGCGTCGGGGCGAGCCACAGCGGCATCTGTCCAGCGTGGTGCTCGATCAGGATGCCGATGAAGCGCTCCATCGAGCCGACGATCGCGCGGTGCAGCATGACCGGATGCTGGCGCTCGCTGTGCTCGTCGATGTAGGTCGCGCCCAGTCGCTCGGGCATCATGAAATCGACCTGGATGGTGCCCAGCTGCCAGGTCCGGCCGATGGCATCACTCAAGTGATATTCGATCTTCGGCCCGTAGAAGGCGCCTTCACCCGGCAGTTCTTCCCACTCCACATTGGCGGCACGCAGGGCCGAACGCAGGGCTTCTTCCGCCTCGTCCCAGACCTCGTCCGCGCCCATGCGCTTGTCCGGGCGGGTGGCGATCTTCACCTGCACGTCGGTAAAGCCGAAGGTCTCGTAGACCTCCAGTGCCTGGCCGTGGAAGGCACGCACTTCCGGCTCGATCTGCTTTTCGGTGCAGAAGATGTGGCCGTCGTCCTGGGTGAAGCCGCGCACGCGCAGGATGCCGTGCAGCGCGCCCGAGGGCTCGTTGCGGTGGCAGGAGCCGAACTCGCCGTAGCGGATCGGCAGGTCGCGGTAGCTGTGCAGGCCGTGGTTGAACACCTGGACGTGGCCCGGGCAGTTCATCGGCTTGACCGCGTAGGTGCGCTTCTCCGACTCGGTGAAGAACATGTTTTCCTGGTAGTTGTCCCAGTGGCCTGACTTCTTCCACAGGGACACGTCCAGGATCTGCGGGCACTTGATCTCCGCGTAGCCCGAGCGCTTGTAGACGTCACGCATGTACGACTCGATCACCTGCCAGATCGCCCAGCCGCGCGGGTGCCAGAACACCAGGCCCGGCGCCTCTTCCTGGAAGTGGAAGAGATCCAGCTGCTTGCCCAGACGACGGTGATCGCGCTTCTCGGCCTCCTCGCGCTGCTTGAGGTAGCGCTTTAGCTCCTTGTCGCTGGCGAACGCCGTCCCGTAGACGCGGGTGAGCATCTCGTTGTCCGAGTCGCCGCGCCAGTAGGCACCGGCCACCTTCAACAGCTTGAAGGCCTTGAGCTTGTTGGTGTGTGGCACGTGCGGACCGCGGCAGAGATCGGTGAAGTCCCCCTGGGTGTAGATGGAGAGCTCTTGCTCGCCCGGGATGTCCTTGATGATCTCGACCTTGTAGTCCTCGCCCAGGTCCTTGAAGAAGCGCACGGCATCGTCGCGCTCCATCACGCGGCGCTCGAGCTCGTCGCCCTCGCTGGCCAGCTCGCGCATGCGGGTCTCGATCTTCTCAAGGTCCTCGTCGTTGAAGGGCCGATCGAAGGCGAAGTCGTAGTAGAAGCCCTGGTCGATAACCGGGCCGATGGTGACCTGCGCCTCGGGGTAGAGCTGCTTGACCGCTTGGGCCATCAGGTGGGCGGTGGAGTGGCGGATGATCTCGACGCCCTCCTGGTCCTTCGCCGTGACGATGGCGATGTCCGCGTCATTCTCGACGGTGCGCGACAGATCAACGAGCTTGCCGTCGATCTTGCCGGCGACGGCGGCCTTGGCCAGCCCCGGACCGATGTCGGAGGCAATCTCGGCGAGTGAAACCGGGTGGTCGAACGTGCGCTGACTGCCGTCGGGTAGCGTGATAGTCGGCATGTGCCCTCCTGAAAAGCACTTGGGATGCCAGTGGCGGGCCCTACCAAAGCCCGCGTTTGCATCCGTGTGGGTCGAAGGGTGCGGACAGCATGGACCGTCGTGGCGCACCCGGGTAGCGGTGATTTTAGGGCCGGAATCATACCAGAGCAGGGTGCGGCCGGGGAGGGCGATCGGCTGGTTCCAGACGTCGTTTTGACGGCGGCTGCCTTGGCTCCTGTGTGCCCACCGGAAGAGGCTGGTCATCTGTGCTTGGGGCAAGGGCCCGTCGACAACCACCGACTGGTTCGCCAGTCGAACACGAAAAAGCCCGGCGAGCATGATGCTGCCGGGCTTTCAATGTTGGTAGGCGCGATTGGATTCGAACCAACGACCCCCACCATGTCAAGGTGGTGCTCTAACCAACTGAGCTACGCGCCTGTCGTTCAGTGGGAGCGCATTCTACCGCCTCTTGGTGGGGTGTCAACTCCGAATTTGATTGTGGCTATGGGCAGACATGTCCCCCTGAACCAACGGCCATCAATACACTCCTGTCTTTTGTCTTTGCTGGCCGCTGTCCTTCATAGCGTCCGGTTTGATACTGTTCGCTGGTTAATAAAAACCTGTTGAAGACCACGACATCCGTCTGGATGCAATGTGCCTTGAGTGGGTGCAAACTGAGCTTTTGCGCCACTTCCGGGTACTATCGGGCGCTGCAAAGCCAGATAACTATGCTTCGCACGCGCCTGTGGCGATGCTCCGTATGGGCGGTCCTTCCGTCGATGTTGCCTCTCGGGCCGAATGGCCCGCTTGGTTCCAGGCGGCGGAGGCCATTGAGTTGCAAACTCATTCGGATGCTGGGTTCGGGGTTGGTGTCTTCATCTAATGGATAAATAAGGGGTTTGTTCGTGTCGCGACTAACCGATCTGATCGCACGGACGAAGACGAAGGATCGAGCGCTTGGAGACGAGCTGGAGCGTGAATTCAAAGCCCTGGCGTCGCGGCGTGCGTTCGGCCTCAACTTCGAGCGGCATCGCCCCGAGAGCGTGGAATTGCCAGAGCGGCCGATCCGCTGGGGCGACAAAGTGCGGATCCTGCCGGCGCGCGGGTCCACAGAGAAAGGCGACCAACGTTTGTGGAAGGTGCTCCGGATCGACGAGGCGGACGGCAAGCGAACCGCGCACCTCACTCTCATCGACGCCGGGGAGCCTGAGACTGCCGCCAGGGCAACCGAAGACTTGGTTGTGGTGGCGGAATTCCGAGACCACATCTACCCGGGGCTCATCAGTACCGGGAAGGTCGAGCGCGGTGGTGACAAGCCGTATCACACTGTGATCAACGGCGAGAACTTCCATGTTCTGGAGGCCCTAACCTACACGCATCGGGGGAGGATCGACGCGATCTACATCGATCCGCCGTATAACACCGGCGCGCGCGATTGGAAGTACAACAACGACTACGTTGAAGGCGAAGACCTGTACCGTCACTCCAAATGGCTTGCCATGATGGAGCGACGGCTACTTATTTCAAAACCACTCCTCAACCCGAACGAAAGTGTTCTGATTGTCACCATTGATGAAAAGGAAGTTCTTCGCCTTGGCTTGCTACTAGAACAGATCTTTCCCGAAGCGAAAATCCAGATGATCTCTTCGGTGATTAACCCGAAGGGAACAGGACGAGTTAACGAGTTCTCCAGAACAGACGAATATATTTTCTTTGTCCTGTTGGGCAACGCTGGTGTTCCAAATAAGGTTGGCGACGGAAATGCCGTAGAAGTCCGGTGGCGGTACCTCAGAAGAACGGACGTTGAGTCTGCGCGTGGAACCAAGAAAGGTGGGCCTTCCCAATTCTATCCGATTTATGTGGACAACGAGACGGGAAAGATTGCCAAGATTGGGGCACCGCTTCCTCATGGCGTAGATCGCAACCAGGCACCAGATCTAGATGGGTGCACAAAAGTTTTCCCCATCAGAGAAGAAGATCAGATGGAGATGAACTGGGGTTTGACGGGACCTAGCTTGCGGAAAGCAATTGATAATGGGTATGTCCGTGTTTCGAGGAACGAAAAATCTGAGCTCCAACCATTTATTTTTTCGTACCTAACCGCACCAAATGTCAAAAAGATCGCACAGGGAGTTCTAGAGAAAGTAGGTAAGAGGGAAGACGGTTCATGGATTGTGGTTGACCCGAGTGGGAAATCCTCCCGACCGACGACGGCATGGAAATTTAAGAGTCATGAAGCGGGGGCATATGGGACTTCTATTCTAAGGTCCCTGCTTCCCGGCCGAAAATTTCCTTTCCCCAAGAGTATCTATGCAGTCGAGGATTGCCTTCGACTCTTTGTTGCGAACAAGCCATCGGCAACAATTCTGGACTTTTTCAGTGGGTCCGGCACTACGGCTCACGCCGTGATGCGATTAAATCACCAGGATGGTGGGCATCGACAGTGCATTTCCGTCACTAACAATGAAGTGGCTGCCGCTGAGCAAAAGGCGCTATGCCTTGAGGGTAAACGTCCCGGCGATCCCGATTGGGAGCAGTGGGGTATCTGCGACTACATCACGAAGCCACGTATCAGGGCAGTGATCACGGGAAAGACACCCGAAGGTGAATACATCAACGGCGACTATAAATTCACCGACGAGTTCCCGATGGCCGAGGGATTCGAAGAGAACGCGGAGTTCTTCACCCTGACCTACGAGACACCAATTTCGGTTCATCACAACCTCGCCTTCAAGCGCATAGCACCTCTCCTATGGATGCGCGCTGGGGCAGAGGGGAGCCGGATTGACGAGTTGCCCGAGCAGGGTTGGGCAATCGGCGACACCTATGGCCTCCTTATCGATTTGGATCGCTCAGCGGATTTCTGCGCCGCAGTCGAATCGCGCGAGGCGCTTCGCATGGCCTTCATCGTTACCGACGACGATCGTCGCTTCCAATCCGTCGGACGCAGATTGCCCGACTCGGTTGAGCCGATTCGCCTCTACGAGTCGTACCTATCCAATTTCCGCTTTTCTATGGGGCGTTAACCCATGAAGTTCACGCTCAAAGATTATCAGGAAGATGCCGTCAAAGGCGTGCTCACCAACCTCCGCAAGGCTGCGAAGCGCTGGCACGAAGATGGCGACCGCCATGCATTCTCGCTCACCGCGACCACTGGTGCCGGTAAGACTGTTATGGCTGCGGCTGTATTCGAGGCCCTCTTTCACGGTGACGACAATTTTGATTTCGAGCCCGATCCCGGTGCCGTCGTAATCTGGTTCAGCGACGATCCAGCGCTGAATGCTCAGTCGCAATTCCGGTTGCGCGAAGCGTCGGACCGGCTGACATTGTCCGATCTAGTCATTGTTCAGAATACCTTTAACCGCGAAAAGTTAGAGGCGGGGAAAGTGTATTTCCTGAATACGCAGAAGTTGAGCAAGTCAAGCCTTCTAGTGCGCGGCCATGAGATGGACGGTCGTCAGACGGTCATGCCCGACATGCGCGCGTTCACCATCTGGGACACCATCCAGAACACCATCGAAGATCCGCATCTGACCCTCTATCTCGTGCTGGACGAAGCGCACCGCGGCATGAAGGCTTCAAGTGGGAACGGTAGTGGCGAGAAGCCCACCATCGTCAAACGACTGATCAATGGGGCCGGCTCGGTACCCGGCATCCCAATCGTCCTCGGGATCTCAGCAACGGTCGAGCGCTTCAACACCGCGATGGCCGACATGCACAGCCGCGCCACGCTCCCGAATGTGGTGGTAGATTCTGCCAAGGTGCAGACCTCGGGTCTTCTAAAGGATACGATCATCCTGGACGTACCGAACGAGGTAGGACAGTTCGACACAGTGCTGGTGCGGCGCGGCACCGATAAGCTTAAAGAGATTACGGCCGCCTGGGGTGAGTACGCCAAGCAACAGGATGACGCGGACACCGTGGCACCGCTGATGGTCCTGCAGGTGCCGAACTCACCAGACCACGGCGAGATTGGACGCGCTCTCGATACGATCTACGAACGCTGGCCCGAACTTGCTAATGACGCCGTGGCCCACGTATTTGGGGACCATAAGACTCAGACCTTCGGTAGCTACTCGATCCCCTATATTTCCCCGGAGCGCGTACAGGAATCGACCTGGGTGCGCGTGTTGATCGCGAAGGATGCCATCAGCACTGGCTGGGACTGTCCTCGGGCAGAGGTGATGGTGTCGTTCCGACCCGCCAAAGACAGAACCCATATCACGCAGCTTCTGGGTCGAATGGTGCGCACTCCGCTTGCACGGCGGATTCCTGGCAATGAACGCCTAAACGCTGTGGACTGCCTGTTGCCTTTCTTCGACACCCAGTCCGTCAAGGATGTTGCAAAGGCGCTCATGTCTGGCGGGGACGGGGGCGAAGAGCTCCCTGGCCGGCGAGTGTTGATCAATCCGGACGAGATGAAGCCGAACCCGACAATTCCGGAGGTTGTATGGGACAAGCTGCTCTCACTCCCTTCGCAATCTCTTCCGAAGAGGCAGGCGAAGCCGGTCAAGCGGCTTACATCGCTAGCGCACGAACTTGCGGCTGATGGACTGCTTCCCGGGGCCGGTAAGAAGGCCCATGCCGACATGCACAAAGTGCTCAACGGCGCGCAGGAGCGTTACAAAACGGAAATTGAGAACGCGCGAAAAGCCGTTCTCACAGTTGAAGGGAAGAGCCTCAAGACGGATCTTAAGACCCAGGAGATGTCATTCAACGACTTTCTTGAGGCCGCAGACTTCGCCGTGATCGACGACGCATATCGGCGGGCTGGGCGTGCCATCAGCCCAGATCTCGCAACGTCCTACAGCGAAGCTCTTGCGATGGCGAAGGGCGACCAAGGTGATCTTGAAGCCGCGCTAATCGAGGCTCGCGTCACGGTCGCCGCCCTCGGACTGGTGCCGGAAGTGAAGGGTTATCTGGAGGCAGAAGCCGAAAGTCTTGCGAACCAGTGGCTTACGGAATACCGCGTTCAGATCAAGAGCCTCTCCGACGAACGTCAGGAGGTCTACCGCCAGATACGCGAGATGAGTGTGCATCCTCTTGATGTAGATCTTGCCAAACCGGCATCGTGGATGCAGCCGACTACCATTCGTGAAGCTGACGGGACGGAGAAACAACTGCCGCGCTTCGAGCATCATCTGCTATGTGGTGCGGACGGTATGTTCCCAGAAGACTTCAACTCATGGGAAGAGGAAGTTTTGTCCGCTGAGCTGAAGCGCCCGGATACGATCGCCTGGTATCGCAACCCCTCTCGAGCCAGCCAGGATTCTCTAGGCGTGACCTACGAAGAGGACGGTGATGTCAGAATTCTGCGTCCTGATTTCATCATTTTCGCAAAGCTTCCGGATGGCTCAATTGTTGCCGACATCATTGATCCGCATGGAACGCAGTTCAGTGACTCGATCCCGAAACTGAGGGGACTCGCACAATATGCCGCAACCTATGGAGAAACATTCCGCCGAATAGACGCGGTGGCTAAGGTTGGTGATGGATTTCGTGTACTCGACCTGAAAGAGTCTTCAGTGCGGTCGGCAATCGACAGCGCTACCTCTATCAAGGCCCTCTACGGCGGTGATGTGGCGGGCGAGTACGTTCTCTAGGACTGTTATTTCCTTTTGGTCGCCCGCTCGGCCGCCTCGAGCTTGATTCGTTGCTCACTCTTAATATTCGTGATATCTCAGGACGAGCAGCTGTAATGGGAAACGCCACCGACGTGGAACAAAGATGACGGCTTGAGCCGGTAGTACTTTTCTTCCACCGCTTCTGATTGCTCGGCGTATGGCTGCGTCATTACCTCCTGGAGTTCCCTGATTGCCGAATAGTCGCCGGCCGCCGCTTTTTGGTACGCGGGTACGAGGAACCACTCTCTCAAGGTGTACTTCGGGTTGACCCGTTTCATGGCCTTGGAGATGTCGTCGCGCGCTTGGGCCAACTCGGTTGCGGACTTGTTGTCGTCGACACCGGCGAGCGATCGCCACTTGGCCAGCCATTCGGACCAGCGCTCGCTGGTCGCGCGGCTGTTCTGTACAGACGGTTTGCTTGAAACGTCCGCGGCATCGAGATCGGCATAGAAGCTCTTCTTGAGCGGCTCGATGCTGTCGGGGACGTTCGAAAGCTCATGGAAGAAGAGGGTGTAATCCACCGGGGTGGTGGTCATCAGCGTTTGCAGTTCGGCAAACAACTCGGCATCGACCGACGCCAGGCCCAGTTTGCTGGCCCACATCCGTTCCAGTTTTTCGCCCATCACCTTGGCGAAGTCGTCCTGAATCGCGTCCAGTTGCTCGATGGCCTCCGGATCGTCGTCGAGTAGTGGGCGCAGGGTCGTGCAGAACGTGCGGAAGTTGCGTTCCGCGGCGGCGGGCTGGTTGGAAAAACAAAAATGACGTCCGCCGCCCGTCCAGGGTTGAAAGTACAGGTCGAAGGCTTCGATAAACCCGAACGGGCCGTAGTCGAGCGTGAAGCCCCCGGCCGCGCAGTTGTCACTGTTGAAGTTGCCCTGGCAGTAGCCCACCCGAATCCAGTCGGCAACCAGCGAGGTGAGCCGGTCTCGGAACGCGAGCGCGAGCGAAATCATTTGCTCGCGAACCCCCGCTTCTCGATCAACGTCCTCGGCGTATTCCCGGTCAATCAGGTGCGAGACGAGCGCTTTCAGTTCTTCCCTGGCTGTCGGGTGAGCCTGCTTGCGGGCGCGTCGGCTGAACAGCTCGAGCTGGCCGACCCGGATGAAGGAGGGCGCCACGCGGGTGGAGATGGCAACCGGTTCCCGTACCAGGGTGTCGGGATTCATGGCCTCGCTGCCCTCGGAGTACCAGGGTCGATCGACCGTTTCGGTTTTCGATACGTACAGGCTTAGTGACCGCGATGTGGGTATTCCGAGGGCGTGCATGTGCTCCTGGGCGAGAAATTCGCGAACGCTGGAGCGCAGGACCGCCCGGCCATCCGCGCCCCGGCAGTAGGGCGTGCGACCGGCGCCTTTCAGTTGCATCTCCCATCGCTGGCCCCTTGTCACGACCTCGAGTATGGAAAGGGCTCGACCGTCGCCGTAGCCATTGCCGGTCTGAAACGGGCACTGGCGGTCGAACTCCGTGCCATAGATGGACAGGGCGTAGCCAGAGGCCCAGCCGACATGGCTCATCGTCTCGGGGACGACGGACAGGTCGCCGGAGAACAGGCGGACGAAACCGTCGGATCGCGCCAGGCTGTCGTCGAAGCCCAGGTCACGGAAAAGCGCTCGACCGTGGGCGACGTATTCCGGGTTTTCGATCGGGGTCGGTTTGACGGGGACGTAATGCCCGGAGAAGACCTGTCTGGGTGCGTGGTCGATGCCATTGGTCCTCGCATCCGGATCGCGTTTCAGCGTTCTCATCAGGGAGTAGTCGACGACGTTGGCGAGTTCCTCAAGACTTGAGATGGCAGAGTGCTTTTCGGGTAAGTTTTCCTGGTTCTCTTGTTGGGTCTGTTTTGGGGTCATGCGTATTCCCGGGTGTACTTGGTGACGAACGGCGGGTTACGTGGGGCGAGTAGGGTTATCGCTGTTTTTGGCCGGACAGGCGGGGTGACGTCGGTACTCGTCGTGTGTTGCCTTTCCGAGTGACAAGTCGAGCCAGGAGATGGCCTACGCGGGGAGAGGTTCCGGTTTCCTGCCTCCCCGTGTCGACTGGCAGGCAACCGTCAATAGGTGGGCATGCTGCGATCGACTTGCGCTGCCCAGGCATCGACTCCGCCGGTGAGGTTGATCACGTCGGTGAATCCCTGCTGTTCCAGGAACCGGGCAACCTGCATGCTGCGCATGCCATGATGGCAAATGCACACGATCGGCCTATCTCGCTCCAAATGCGCGACGTTGGCCGGAACCGTGTTCATCGGCATCATCCGTGAGCCGTCGATATGACAGGTCTGGTGCTCCCACGGCTCTCGCACATCGAGTAGCAGGGGGTCAGCGCTTGTCTCGTCATCGAGCCACGCCGCGAGTTCTCTTGCCGTTACGTTTCGCATGGATTGAGCCTGTCGTTGCAATTGGATCTCGGAGGTATGGCGCCGGTGAGTGGGCGCTGAGCTGTTTTCGGTACGTTAACAGTGAATCGCTTCAGTGACCGATTGATGAACCCAACGCGGAGGGGTCTCTGTCGCTTGGCGGTGGAAGAGATGAAATGCCTTTTCTGCTGGAGTTCGACAAGGATGTCTTGGCGATCACGACAGCTGCATCAGTTGCTCAAGTGTCAGTCCAAAGAGCGCTCCATCCCCACGGGATGATGGTCCCGAATGCGGGGGCTTTGAGACCGATCTCAACTGCCCTGTCTGGGCTTGACTCCGAGCCTTGCGGCCATGCGGTGCAGGTTGCCGGGGTCCATGTCGAGCTGGCGTGCCGTGGCGGCCCAGTTGCCATTCTGGGATGACAGGGTGCGCAGAATGGTGTCTCGTTGGAACGCGTTGGTGGCCTCGCGCAGGCTGAGTGCTTCCGGACAATGGTCGGTTGATGCCTGAGTGCCGACGGGCTTTGGGTCGCTCGCTGAGCGCTCGCGGGACAGGTCCAGGTGCCGGTCGTGGATGCGGATGACGGCTCGGCGCTGTTCTTCGGCAGAGAAGGCGTCGGCCTCGCCCAGTGCGCGCAGTGCGCCCCGGGCAAGCACGTGCTCGAGTTCCCGGACGTTGCCTGGCCAGTCCCATTGCAGCAGGGCCCGCTCGGCCTCTGGCTCCAGTCGCAGGTTGGCTACGCCCAGGCGAATGCGGTTTTCCTCGAGAAAGTGTCCGGCCAGCAGCGGGATGTCCTCGAGCCGTTCACGCAGGGGTGGAACCCGTAGCGGGAAAACACCCAGCCGATGATAGAGATCCTCGCGAAAGCGTCCGGCCTTTACCTCGGTGATCAGATCACGGTTGGTCACGGCGACGACGCGCACATCTACGGGCTGCACCCGCTCGCTCCCCAGCGGTTGAATCTCGCCTTCCTGAAGCACCCGCAACAGCTTGGGTTGCAGCGACAGCGGCAATTCGCCGACCTCGTCGAGCATCAGGGTGCCGCCGTCCGCCATGGCGAAGTGTCCGCGGTGGTCGTTCATGGCGCCGGAAAAGGCGCCACGGCGGTGGCCGAACAGGGCGCTCTCGATCAGGCTCTCGGGCAGGGCGGCGCAGTTGACGTGCACCAGGGGGCCGTTTCGGCGTTGGGATCGATCATGCAGGGCGCGAACGACGTGCTCTTTGCCCACCCCGGTCTCGCCGGTCAGCAGGACGTTCATGTCCGTGGGGGCCACCAGCTTCACCGAGCCCATCAGCTCGCGCATGACCGGGCTGCCCCATTCATGCAGGGAGGGCTGGTGGTGGCCGTCATCCAGCGCTTCGCTGAGCATCGAGCGCGTGGCGCTGAGCCGTTTCGCCACGCGCAGACAGGTGGCGAGGAGTTCGGCGGCCGCCTGAAGCTCGCCTTCGTTGAGGTTGTCTAGATCGCCGGGGCCGAGCGCGTCGAGCGTCAGGATGCCCGTCAGGCGACGATCGTCCTTCAATGCCACGCCGACGCAGTCGTGCACGTGACTGAGTTGCTCGTCCAGCAGGCCGTCGAACGGGTCGGGAAGGTCCGTATCCGGGGGGAAGCGGCAGACGCCCGGGTGGGCGGCGATGGCGGCAAGCCGGGGGTGTTCGCCGAGTGTGAATTCCCGCCCGCGAACCTCGTCGTTGAGGCCGAGAACGGCGACGGGGCGCAGGATGCCATCGTCCATCACCATCAGGGTGCTGGCGTCGGCGGGATAGTCCCCGACCAGCGCCTGCAGTATCGATTGCCAGTGTTGGCTCAGCGCCTGGTCATCGTCGCCATCGGCCAATCGGGCAAGGAGTTCACGCAGGGAATGCAGGAATTCGGTCATCATGGATTGTTATCTTAACATCGACCGTGTCATTGGAACATTGTTGTTCGATGTCGAAAAAACATTGATTCGATTGGCTGCATGACGGCGACGAACGGGAGAGATGGCGTGGTGGCGCCATTTTCGAGGATTAAGCGTCGATCAGTGGGGTAGGCACGCTGCTTGCTCAGTGAAGGGGTAGACGATTCAATCCGACCAGGAGCTAGACCATGCTGACGAAAGACCAGGAAAGCCTGATCGAGGCCACTGCCCCGGTAGTGGCCGAGCACATCGACGAGATCACGAAACGGTTTTACCCGTTGATGTTCCAGCGTTACCCGGACGTCAAGCCGCTGTTCAACGAAGCCAATCAGAAGAGCGGCCAACAACCCCGCGCCCTGGCCGCTGCCGTGGTCGCCTACGTGCAGATGCGCAAGCACCCGGAATTGGTGGGCGACAAGATGGCCGTGGTGGTCAGCAAGCATGTCTCTCTTGGCATCCGTGCCGACCAGTACCCGATTGTCGGTGAGTGCCTGATGGCGGCGATTGGCGACGTGCTGGGAGAAGCGATCACCCCCGAGATTGCGGATGCCTGGGGTGCGCTTTACTGGGAACTCGCCGATTTCCTGATCGAGCAGGAAGATGCGCACTACGCGGCCTTTGCCGGCAAGCCTGGTGGCTGGCGCGGGACACGCCGGTTTCGCATTGCCGCAACCAATCAGGAGAGTGCGGTCATTCGCTCGTTCGTGCTTGAGCCCGAGGATGGCGGAACCGTGGCCGACTTCCAGCCGGGGCAGTTCATCGGCGTTCGGCTGACGATTGATGGCGAGCCGGTCTACCGGCACTACAGCCTGTCGGAGGAGCCCAACGGTCGCTATTACCGCATCTCCGTCAAGCGTGATCCCAACGGCACCGCCAGTCGTCACCTGCATGATGCAATGACCGTCGGAGACACGCTCGAGCTGCTACCGCCGGCGGGCGACCTCACGCTGCAGAAGGGCAGTGAGCCCTTGCTGCTGGTCAGCGGTGGTGTGGGGCAGACACCGATGCTGCCGCTGGCACGGCAGGCCCTGGCCGATGGACGCAAGGTGGTCTACATCCATGCCGCCATCGATGCGGACCATCATGCCTTTGCCGAGGAAATCGCCTCTTTGCGGGAAGGGCATCCTGAGCAGTTGCAGACGGTCACGATCTACGACCAGGGTGGCGGCGGTGATCACGCCGGCCGCATCGATCGGGATTTGCTCGCCCGCTATCTACCCGGCAGCGAGACCCGTTGCTACTTCGTGGGGCCGGCGCCATTCATGAGTGCAGTCGAGAACGCCCTGGCCGATTTGGGTGTGCCCGAAGATCGACGCCACTATGAGTACTTCGGCCCGTCACAGCCACTCCAGGCGGCCTGACACGCGTCACACGACGCACTGTCTCAAACCCGGAACCATCGTCGTTCCGGGTTTTTTTGTTGCGCCGGTGAGGGCTGGGTGTCGGAATCCATCACCCGCCCGCGAGGGGCGCTCTCTTCAATGGCGCGAGCGCCGCTATGTGCTCGGGTGACAGGCCGCAACAGCCACCCAGGACCTGCGCGCCTTCTTCGATCCATGTTTCGGCATACCGGCGCAGTTCGGGGGGCTCGATCACGTCCTCGAACTGCCAATGAGGGGATTTGAAATACCCCGAGTCCGGGTAGGCCATGAGCGGGCCGTCGAACGTCGCGCGCAGGATTTCCAGGGCATCGGAGACCAGATTCGCTGGCGTGTGCATGATGCCCGCCGCGTCGACTTCCCAGTCGTGCAGGATCGAGATGATTTTCGCGAATGGGACATCCTCACCGGGCCCGAACCCGAGGAGCTGCCCGTTCTCGCCGCGCCGGGCGGAGAATCCGGCCCAGACGGGCAGGCCGGTCTGGGCGGCCGCTTCGAAGACGAGCGGCATTCGGGCCGGGTCGTACATCATCTCGAGGAGGAGCAGATCGCAACCTTCGTCGCGAAGGAGCAGGGCCTGCTCGCGGAGCGCGCGAGCCATGTCGGCGAGGCCGATGGCCGCATTCGTGTCCGGCCGTGCCGATGCCTCGGCGATCGGTCCCCGATGTGACAACGACCCGGCGACCATCACATCCGGCCGGTGGCAGCGCTCCCTTGCCCGCAGTGCGGCGCGGACCGATGCCCGGTTGATCTCCTCGAACTTTTCGCCAAGGCCGTCGATTTCAAGCAGCGCGCGCGAGGTGGCGTAGGTATTCGCCGTGATGATGTCGGCACCAACAGCGATGTAGTCCCGGTGGATCTGTTCCAGGATCTCGCCGTGTTCGAGAGAGGCCGGGCCACTCCACGCGCCCACGCTCATGGGCACGCCACGTTTCTCAAGCTCGGTGCCGGTTGCACCGTCCAGTAGCCTGACCTCACCTTTTTGCAGCGCTTGGTACGTCATTGCCATGCCATCCCGGGTGGATCCGTGTCTCCCTGTCATTGTGGCAGACAACGTGGTTGCGGCTGGGGTCGCCGCCGTTCAGGCAAACGGTTGGTCCGTTGCGTGTGGCAGACGTGGCGGGTTGCTCGGGCTATCGATTAGCTCACCTGCGAGTCTGGCGGTGATCTGTCGCCAGAGTCGGTCGTGCTGCGCGAGTATCCGTCCGCTCGAAGTCCATGACTTCAGCGCGATTTCATCGGCAAGGCCGGCTAACATAAGCCCAGCTATCTATTTTTTCCAGGCTGGGGCCAGCATCAACCAATGGCGTGGGCCAACCGGCCGGCGTGATGTTTTCTTCTCGTGGAGGCCTTGCCGATGACATTCTCCCGCCCGTTTCTCGCGATCGTTCTCGCGACCTCATCCGTGGCAGCCTTCGCCGGTGACGAACCCAGCGGTATGTCGCTCGACGGCGTCGAGAACCACGAGGCGGTCATCCCGCCCCAGTGCTACACGCGCACCGAAGAGCGTTTCAATCCCTGCTTCACTTGCCACCAGAGCTACGAGGACGAGAAGCGCCCGAACTACATGCGGGATGCCAAGCTCCAGGCCGAGTACGACTTCTCCGATTTCGCCATGACCAACCGCTGGTCGAACCTGTTCCGCGATCGCTCCGATGAAGTGGCGGCGATCAGCGACGAGGAGATCCTCGAGTACATCGCCGAGGATAACTACTCGGCACTGGCCGGGCGTCTGGAGTCGATGGGCTGGGACGGGTTCGTCCCCGACCTCGATGACCTGCACCTGGCCGGCGGGGCGTTTGATGAACACGGGTTCGCGCGCGACGGCAGTGGCTGGGTGGCGTTCAACTACAAGCCCCTGCCGAGCACCTTCTGGCCCACGAACGGCTCGACCGACGACGTCTTGCTGCGCCTGCCGGAGCACTTTCGTCAGGCCAACGAGTGTTCGGGCGAGGGCGATTATTCGGTCGATGCCTACCGCGCGAATCTCGCCATCCTGGAGGCCGCGATCAAGGATCTCCCCGAGATCACGACCCTGCCGGTCGACGAGAACGCGGTGTGTGCGGATCTCGACGGGGATGGCGAGCGCACTCTGGTGACGCGGATCCAGCGCCCCGACCATTACGTCGGCGATGCCAGCGAAGTGGCGGTGGCATCCATGCTGTACCCCACAGGCACCCAGTTCCTGCACACGGTGCGCTATGTCGGAGTGACCGAGGATGGCCAGATCACGCCCACGCCGCGCATGAAGGAAGTGCGGTACATGAAGAAGCTTGCCTTCCATGATCGCGACGAGCTGCGCGAGATCTACGAGGGATCGGAAGAGGGCCATGACGACGGCGATCACGAGGAGGAGCACGGCGACGAGCAAGATGCCGATGTGCTACCGGGCTTCGCCGACACCGGCCACGGCCTGAAGAACGACTTCGGCTGGCTCGTGCTCGGGTTCATCGAGGACAAGCAGGGCGAACTGCGCCCGCAAACGAAAGAAGAGCAGCTTTTCTGCATGGGCTGCCACAGCACCATCGGCGCGACCATCGACCAGACGTTTGCCTTCCCGCGCAAGGTCACCGGGGCCGATGGCTGGGGTTACCTTGATCTCAAGGGAATGAAGGATGCGCCGAACGTCGGCGAGGTCGACGGCGAGATCCTGACCTACTTCAAGCGGGTCGGTGGCGGCAGCGAGTTCCGCAACAACCCGGAAATGCAGGCCCGCTGGTTTACCGACGACGGCGAGGTGGACCGCGACAAGGTCGAGGCGGCCGACGTCTATACCCTGATCACGCCGTCACCCGAGCGCGCCCTGCGGCTCAACAAGGCCTATCGCGTGATCGTCGAGGAGCAGAGCTTCATCCACGGACGCGATGCAACGGTCGTACCGCCGGAAAACGTCATCGAGAAAGTGGACGCCAGCGAGCAACCGCTGCCCGAGGAGCATCAGTACAACTGGGATATTCGCCTGGACTGGTCGCAAGTGGACCGCTCGAGCGAGAGGTAATGGGCCGATTCGTTGTTCAGTCGAAATCGGTGCGGTTGCGCAACCCCTCGGAGTCGGTCGCTGGGGTGAGGCCGAGTCAAAGCCACCCTTCAGGGCAGCAGGATTTTCACTTCAAGCCCGCCCAGCGTCTCGGAACGGGAAAAGGCGAGCGAGCCGCCGTAAAGCTCGACGATCTCGCGGACGATCGCCAGCCCCAGTCCATGGCCATCACGGGATTCGTCGAGGCGTGTGCCGCGGCGGGACAGTTCGTGGAGTGAATCGACCGCCACGCCGGGGCCGTCGTCTTCCACCCGGATCAGCCAGCCATCGGGGGTTTGGTTGACCGTCACGCGCACTTCGCTGTTGGCCCACTTGGCGGCATTGTCGAGCAGGTTGCCGAAGAGCTCGTACATGTCTTCGTGATCGGCGGGGAGTTGGGTTCTATCGCGGACCTCCAGCTGGGAGGTGAAGGTCATGTCGCCGTGGATGTGGCGAAACATATTGAGCAGCCGCGGGATTTCGCGGCCAACGTCGAAGCGGTGGGCACCACGTTGTTCCCCGGCCATGCGGGCCTGACGCAGCTCGCGGTCGGTGATCCGGCGCATGCGGGCGAGCCCTTCGGCCAGTGTTTCCACATCCTCGGGGGGGAGTCGTTCACGGGAGCGTTGCAGTACCTGATCGATCAGCGTGATCGGGGTCTTCAGCGCGTGGGCAAGGTTGCCGAGCGCCTTGCGTGAGCGCGACAGGCGTCGTTGCATGGCGTCCTGGAGGTGGTTGATCTCCTCGACCATGGGCTGAAGCTCCGGCGGGACGGTCTCGTCCAGCCGGTCGATCTCGCCGGCCTCGAGGCGACGGCAATCCCGCCGGACTCGATCGAGCGGGCGCAGGCTTGCCCGGACGATCAGCCGCTGCGCGACGAGCATGATCCCGAGCAGGATCAGCGTGACGATGGAAAAACGCCAGCGGAAGGTCTCGATCCGCTCCCCCAGCGCCGAGAGGTCCTCGGCCACGTGCACCTCGATCCAGGTGCCGTCCTTCTGAATCCGATCGGCATAAACGAGCAACGGCTGTTCCGCCGGGCCGGTGGCGTGGTAGGTGCCGGGGAGCGACTCGAGTTGGGCAGGCTGGAAGTCGAAATCCCACAGTGACCGCGAGCGCAAGGGGTCGCCGCCGACATCGAGTTGGTAATAGTGCCCGGAGTAGGGGCGCTCGTAGATAGGGTTGGCATAGGCCGAGTCGAGTCGGGGCGGCTCGGTGGTGGGGTCGACACCGAGTACGAGTACCTCGGCGTCATGGGCGAGCCGGTCGACGACGTAGCTCTCGGTGAGCACCACCGGGGCGCGGGCGGTGACCAGCCAGAACAGGGCGACCAGTACCAGCACGCTGGCCAGTAGCCAGAGCGTCAGGCGGGTCTGGATATGGCGGGGCTTTAACCGTTTCACGACCGTCTGTCCGGCGCGCGATGGAAAACGTATCCCTGGCCGCGGCGTGTCTCGATCCATTCGCGGCCGAGCTTGCGACGCAGGCGCGTGACGTAGGCCTCGATGACGTTGGGGTCCCGGTCGTCATCGAATTCGTAGAGATGCTCGGCCAGCCGTCCCTTCGACAGCACGTGGCCCGCGTGGTGGACGAAGTAGCGCAGCAGGCGGAATTCCGTGCCGGTCAGTTCCACGGGCTTGCCGTCGACCACGGCCTGCTGGCGGGACTCGTCGAGGGCAAGGCCACCGCTCGAGTTCATCAGGTCGGCGGGGTGTTCGCTCGCCCGCCGCGAGAGGGCGCGCAGTCGGGCGGAAAGTTCCTCGAAGTGAAACGGCTTGGCGAGGTAGTCGTCGGCCCCGGCCTCGAAGCCCTCGACCTTCTCGAACCAGGCATCCCGAGCGGTGAGCAGCAAGACCGGCAGGTCCAGTCCCCGTTCGCGCCATTCAAGCAGCACGGCCAGGCCATCCTTGCCGGGCAGGCCGATGTCGAGCACCACCAGGTCGTGCACGTTTTCACTGCCCAGCCACGCGGCCTCGACACCATCGCGTGCCCAGTCGACGGCATAACCCTGCTCGCGCAGGCGGGCCTGCAGGTCGGCGCCCAGCGATTCGTCGTCTTCGGCGAGCAGCAATCGCATCAATCAGTCGCCATTGTGGTGGTGATCGGAGCGAAAGGACTCCTCGGTCTCCTTGTGCTCGGAGAGGAGGCGTCCGTCCCGGGCATCGAAGTACATCTCGTGGTAGAGGTCGTCCTCGCCGTAGACGGTGATCTCGTAGACCAGGTCCTTCTCGTCGAGCCGTGCCTCCACCATCTGGCCGGGATGAATGGTCTGTGCCCGGTCGATCAGTTCGACCAGCGAGAGGATTTCGCCGCGCTGGTGCAACTCGAAGACCTGGTTGTGGTCGGCCCCGGCCGGCGATACGAGCGCCAGGGCGGGCAGCATGGCCGCCGCGACCAGCACCACGCGCAACCGGGAGAGGATGCCTGGCCGAGCCGTGTTCTGTGCCTGGATCATTCGATCGCTCCGCTGTCGAGCAGGGGGACGAGCCAGTATCGCAGACCGAGGCCCGAGAGTTCATCCCGCATGGCGGCGATCAACGGGTCGGCCTGGGTCGAGTCGATCTGCAGGTGAAACACCGCGCGGCGCTGGCGGCCGGTCACCTGTTCGACCAGGTTGAACTGGCCGTGATCCCGGCTGTGGCCCCAGGCGGCCTCGCCGGTAAAACCGGACAGCTCGTCGCGACCGAGCAGCCAGTCGATCACCACTTCCTCGACGTCCGGGCGGGCTATCAGGGTCAGCAGCATGTTCATGAGTCGGCTCCCGTGGGGATGGCTTTGGGTGATGCTTCACCGAAGCGGCGGTAGAGGATGGGCAGCAGGACCAGGGTCAGCAGGGTGGACGTCACCAGCCCACCAATGACGACGGCAGCGAGCGGCCGCTGGATCTCCGAGCCGGGCCCCGTCGCGAACAGCAGCGGGATCAGGCCGAATGCGGCGATCGAGGCGGTCATCAGCACCGGGCGCAGGCGCCGCTTGGCACCTTCGACCACGGTGTCATGCAATGACAGGCCCAGGGCACGCAACTGGTTGAAATAGCTCACCAGCACCACGCCGTTGAGCACCGCGATGCCCAAGAGGGCGATGAAGCCCACCGAGGCTGGCACCGACAGGTACTCGCCGGAGATCCACAGGCCGAACACGCCGCCGATCAGGGCAAACGGGATGTTCAGCAGGACCAGGATGGCCTGGCGGATCGAGCCAAAGGTGGTGAACAGCAACAGGAAGATCAGCCCGACCGAGACCGGCACCACCAGTCCCAGTCGCTTGGCCGCGCGTTGTTGGTTCTCGAACTGTCCGCCCCAGGCAAGGCGATACCCCGTGTCCAGGGAAACCTCCTCGGCAACCGCCCTGCGGGCGTCCTCGACGAAACTCACCAGGTCACGCCCGGCAACGTTCGCGGCCACCACGACGAACCGCTCACCCAGCTCGCGCTCGACCTGTACCGGGCCCTCGACCCGGTCGATGGTGGCCAGCGCCGTCAGTGGCACCCGGCGCCCGCCCGGCAGGCTGATGAGCAACTCGCGCAGGGCCTCCGGCGAGTTGGCGATCTCGCGGCTGCCGCGGATCATCAGCGGGGTGCGACGCATGCCCTCGTAGACGGTGCCGACGTCCTTGCCCTCGAGTTGTGCCCGCAGCAGGGTTTCCAGTTCCTCGATGGCCAGCCCGAAGCGACCGGCGGCCTGTCGGTCGGCCGTGACCTTGAGGTACTGCACGCCCTCGTTGCGGCTGTAGAAGACATCCGAGGCGCCGTCGACACCGCGCACGGTCTCGGCAATGCGTTGGGCCTTGTCGTTGAGGACGTCCAGGTCGGGGCCGAACAGCTTGATGGCCAGGTCCCCACGCACCCCGGTGAGCATTTCCGAGACGCGCATTTCGATGGGCTGGGTGAAGGCGTGGGCCATGCCGGGGAAGTCGGCCAGTACCTCGCGGATGGCCTCGACCAGTCCCTCCTTGGTCTCGAAGCGCCATTGGTCGCGCGGTTTCAAGACCAGGAAGCCGTCCGTCTCGTTGAGCCCCATCGGGTCCATCCCGAGCTCATCCGAGCCGGTGCGGGCGATCACGCCGGTGACTTCCGGCACACGTTCGATCAGGGCCTTCTGGAAACGCTTGTCCAGGGTGATCGATTGCTCCAGGGAAATGGAGGGCAGCTTCTCGAGCTGCACGATGACATCGCCCTCGTCCATGGTGGGCATGAAGATCTTGCCGATCTGCGTGTAGGCCGCGGCCGTGGCGCCCAGGGCGGCCACGGCGACGATGCCGATGACCTTCGGGTGGGCCAGCGACCAGCCGAGTGCCGGGGTGTAGACCTTGTGCAACTGGCGCACCAGCCAGGGGTCGTCATGCGGCACGTTGCGCAGCAAATACGAGCTGATCACCGGAATGGCCGTCAGGGACAGCAGCAGCGAGCTTCCCAGGGCGAAGACGATGGTCAGGGCCACCGGCTTGAACAGCTTGCCCTCGAGCCCCTGCAACGTGAGCAGCGGCAGGAAGACGATCACGATGATCAGGATACCGGCGGTCACCGGGGCGGCGACCTCGCGCACGGCGCGGTAGATCACGTGCAGCCGTGGCAGGCGTCGGGCCTCCTTCTCCCGCGCCAGGTGGGCGACGATGTTCTCGACCACCACCACGGCGGCGTCGACCAGCATGCCGATCGCGATCGCCAGCCCGCCGAGGCTCATCAGGTTGGCCGACATGCCCATCCGGTCCATGAGGATGAAGGTCACCAGGGCGGCCAGCGGCAGGATCAGGGCGACCGTGATCGCGGCCCGCAGGTTGCCGAGGAAGACCAACAGAAGGATCAGCACCAGGATGATCGCTTCTTCCAGCGCCTTCGTGACGGTATGCACGGCCCGGTCGACCAGGTTGCCGCGGTTGTAGAAGACGTTGATGGTCACGCCGTCGGGCAGGGTGGAGGACAGTTCGTCGATCTTGTCCTGCACACCGGCGACCACCTCGCGGGCATTCGCCCCGCGCAGGCCCAGCACCAGCCCCTGCACCGCCTCCTGTTCGCCGTCCTTGGTGACCGCCCCGTAGCGGGTGAGACTGCCGATCTGCACGCTGGCGACGTCCGCCACGTGGATGGGCGCACCGCCCGGGGTCATCGCCACCACGGTTTCGCGCAGGTCATCGAGTTGCGTGACGCTGCCCTCGATGCGGACCAGCAGGGCCTCCTCGCCATCGCGAACGCGGCCGGCGCCATCGTTGCGGTTGTTGCGCGACAGGGCCGTGCGCAATTGGTCGAGGGTGATGCCGCGGGCGCTCATCTTCGACGTGTCGGGGGTGACCTCGAAGGTGCGCACGTGGCCGCCCAGCGCGTTCACCTCGGCCACGCCCGGCACGGTGCGCAGCGCCGGGCGGATCACCCAGTCGAGCAGCGAGCGCCGCTCGGTCAGCGACAGGTCGCCGCCGTCGATGGTGAACATGAACATCTCGCCCAGCGGCGTGGTGATCGGCGCCATGCCGCCGGTGGCATCGGGCGGCAGGTCGGCCCAGACGGCATTCAGACGCTCGGCTACCTGCTGCCGTGCCCAGTAGATGTCGGTGCCTTCGGCAAAGTCGATGGTGATGTCGGTCAGGCCGTACTTGGCCACCGAGCGCAGCATCGCCTGGTCGGGGATGCCCAGCATCTCCACCTCGACCGGGGCGGTAATGCGCTGCTCGACCTCCTCGGGCGTCATGCCGGGGGCCTTGATGATGATCTTCACCTGGGGCGTCGAGACGTCCGGGAAGGCATCGATCGGGAGATTGAGAAAGGCGCGGGTACCCAGGCCCGCGATCAGGGCCACCAGCAACAGGATGAACAGGCGCTGGGTGAGCGAGAAACGGATCAGGGAGGCAAGCATCACTCGTCGCCTCCCATGCCTTGCCAGGCCCCCTTGATGGCGGCCACGCCATCCACGGCCACCTGGTCACCGGCCGACAGCTGGCTCTGGTCACCCGTGTCGCTCACCCGGATGGTCAACAGGCCATCGGCCTCGCCCAGCCGCTCGATCGGGAGGGCATCGAAGCCGCCGTCGGTCGCGACGAAGATGAAGAATGCCTCTCCCTGGCGGATGACGGCGTTGCCCGGCACCCGCAGCAGGCCTGCCTGGTCCGCGCCCTCGAGGCGCACGCGCAGGAATTGGCCCGGCCGCAGCCGGCCATCGACCGCGTCGACACGGGCCCGGACCATGACGGTCTGGTCATCCGGATCGATGCGGCTGCCGACGAGGATCACCTCCGCCTGTATCGCTTCGTCCACGACGGTTACCCGGTCGCCGGGTTGCACGTCGGCGAGGCGTTCGGTCGGCAGGCGGACCTCCAGCCAGAGCGTGTCCAGTGCGCTGATGCGGACCAGGGCGGAGGCGGCGTCGACCCGTTCGCCCGCGGTGACCATCTGTTCCATCACGGTGCCGTCCCGCGGGGCGACGAGGTCAAGCACGGCATCGATACGACGGGTCTGATCGAGCCGATCGATGGCCTCATCGCTCATCCCGGCAAGCGACAGGCTCTGGTGCAGGGCGGAAAGACGGGCATCGGACTGGTTGTAGGCGCCGCGGCTCTCATCGAGGCGGCGCTTGGCGATGATGCCCTCCTCCGCCAGTGCCCGGTCGCGTTCCAGGGCCTGTGCCGCCACGCGGTGGGACGCGAGTTCCTCGAGGTAGTCGCGTTGCAAGCCGACCAGTCCCGGGCTCAGCAGGCTGGCGATCGGCTGGTTTTGGGTGACGGTCTCGCCTTCGGCGACCCGGACCTGCTGGATCAAGCCGTCGACCGGGGCGGCGAGCACGGTCTCGTTGGCCGGCGGCACCCGGGTCTCGGCGGGGTAGGCGTGTCCGGCGACGTTGCTGGCCGCCTGAACCGCCGCGGTTTCAATACCCAGTGCCCGGGCCTGGGAGTCGCTCATGGTGATATCCGCTGCCTGCAGGGTCGGGCTGGACAGCAGCGCGGCCCCCATGGCGGCGAGAAGCACTTTCTTGATGTGACGATTCACGGCATGACCCCCTTGGCCTGGTTGTATTCGGCAATGCTGCGCTGCAGCCGGACGTGGCTCATTGCGGCGCGACGCTGTGCGGCAAGCTGGCGTTCCTGAACGCGAAGCAGGTCGGAAAGCCCGATCTCGCCCAGCGAGTAGGCCCGGCGGGCGAGTGAGAGGCTTTCGTCGGCCAGCTCGCGGTGAACCTGCGCCTGCTCCAGTTCCTCGCGGGCGGCAGAGAGGGACTCGTCGGCCTGCACGACCGCCAGGCGCAGACGGCGCTCGGTCAGGGAGGCCTGCGAGTGGGCATCGGCCACGCTCACGTTGGCGCTTGCTTCCTGCGGGGCCCGCAGGCGTTGGAATTGGAGTGGCAGGGAAATAGAAATACCCACGCTGTCGATCGAGTCACGGCCGTTTTCTTCCCGGCGGATGTTCATCCCCACGGTCGGTTGCGATCGGCCGCGTTCGCGGACCACCGCCCGGTCGGCTTCGGCGACCTGCACATCGGTTCGAGCGGCGAGGAGGGTGGGGTGCTGTTCAAACGTGGCGTCTGATGCGGGGGGCTCGGCCCAGTCGGCGGGGCGAGCGTTCAGGCCGGTGACCTGGCGGTATTCCTCGGCAACCTGGACCAGGGCCAGTTCCGCCTGTCGCAACTCGGCCTGTCGTTGCAGGGTTTCCTCCTGGGCGAGGATCAGGTGGGTGCGCGGCACGTCACCGTGATCCAGTCGCTTTTGCACCTGTGCTTGCAGTTGCTCGGCGGTATCGAGGGCCTGCCGGGCCAATGTCACGCCTTCGTCGGCTTCGGCCAGTCGGGCAAGCAGCCCTCGGACCCGGCCCGCGATCTCCAGACGCCAGGCGGCGGACTGCTGTTCGACGGCCACAAGGTAATCCTCGGCCTGGCGTTCGGCTGCCGACTGCAGGCCGGGCCGGCGGAGGGGAAGCTCGACCGACGTTTCCCATTCGCGCATGCCGGTGTCGCCGCCGAGTGCGTCGGTCTGGTGGGAAAACCCCAGCGAGGGCGGCCCGTCGAGCGGAATGCCGGCGCGTTTGTCCAGGGCATCAGCGTGCACGCGCTGCGCGTCGAACCGTTCGTTGTCGGGGCTGTGAGCCAGCGTGGCCGCCGTCACCTCGGCGACGCTCAGCTCGGCGTCAACGGTCAAGGCTTGTGTGGCGTGTGCGGGAGGGAGCATCCCCGCCAAGGCGAGCAATGCCAAGGCGGATCGCAAGGCAGTGTGTATGCGGCGCATGACCATCTCCGGATAAGGTATGCGGCGCATTGAATCAACCGTGCCTGAATCCAGGCTGAACAAGTCGGTCGTGCGTCCTTATCCGACGCAGCGCGGTAACAGCGGCACCCGGGGGAGGAGGGGAGTGAAATCAGGTGGCTTGCGCCAGATGGGTTTGGCGGGCCGACAAACGAACGCCCGGCGACCTTAGGCCTGCCGGGCGTTTTTCTTCCGGGCGAAAGAGCTGGCTAGAACCACATCCTTACGCCGGCAACGAACCGCAGGTCGTCGGTGTCGTGGCCTTCCGCGCGGGCCAGGTCGGCGGTGTCGCCCAGCTGCTTCTTCCAGCTCACGCCGATGTAGGGGGCGAACTCGCGCTTGATCTCGTAGCGCAGTCGCAGGCCGGCCTTGACGTGGTTGACGCCCTGACCGACGCCGAACTCCTCGACCTCCTGGAAGGCGAACGAGGTGCCGAAACGCGGCTGCAGGACCAGTCGCTGGGTGAGCAGAAAGTCGTACTCGGCCTCGAAGTCGACCGAGGCGTCGCCGTCTTCGCTGACCCGCAGGCTGGTGTCGATTTCGAACCAGTAGGGCGCCAGGCCCTCCAGGCCCACCACCGCAAAGCCGCGGTCATGATTCGGGCCGGGGCCGTATTCGAGTTGGTAACCGACGCCGGCCTGCACGGACCAGTACGGGGCGATCAGTCGGCCGTAGAGGAGATCGAGTGCTTCGATCTCGCCACCGTCGCCGCCGGAGACGACGTGTTCGCCTTCGCCCTTGACCACCAGTCGGTTGGTGTCGCCGCCGTACCAGCCCTTGAACTCCCAGTCGACGCTGTCCTCGTCGTCACCGGCGGCGTATTCCAGCCGGTCGAATAGCAGCACGCCTGTCTGCATGTCCGGGACGGGTGAATCCCAACCCTGTTCGCGGGCGTAGTCGCCCCGGCCATCGGCCCATGCCAATCCGGGGGCGAGGGCCAGTGCGCAGGCGGTAACCAACCATCGCGTCGGGTGTTTGATCGTCTTCTGCATAGTCATTGGTCTTTTTCTCCCGAGATTCACGCCACGGACACGACACGGAACATGCCGGCGTCCATGTGATAGAGCAGATGGCAGTGGAAGGCCCAGTCGCCCTTGTGTTCCGGGGTGATCTGCGCGGAGACCATCTCGCCGGGCTTGAGCGACAGGGTGTGCTTGCGTGGCCGGTACTTGCCATGACGGTTTTCCAGTTCCATCCACATGCCGTGGAGGTGGATCGGGTGGTCCATCATGGTGTCGTTGACCAGGATCAGGCGCAGCCGCTCGTTGTGGTGGAAACGGATCGGGCCGTCGACCTCGGAGAACTTCTTGCCGTCGAACGACCACATGTAGCGCTCCATGTTGCCGGTCAGGTGCAGCTCGATCTCGCGCTCCGGTTCGCGCTCATCCGGCCACGGGGCCAGTGCCCGCAGGTCGTCATAAACCAGGACCTTGTGATCCTCGGTGCTTTCCAGACCGATGCCGGGGTCGCTCATGCGGTTCTGCGGGTTGCTGGCGACCATGGCCGCGCCCGGGCCGTGATCATCGTGGCCGTGGTTGATCTTGCGGCCGGCGAGTGGCCACTCGTAAGGCTCGTCATCGGCCATGTCCATGCCACCGGAATCATCTTTCATGCCGGCCGAGTCGGCGCCATTCATGGCCTGGCCACCGCCGCTCATGTCGTGGCCGGCATGCGGGTCGCTAGCGTCGGAGGCCATTTCCTTGCCGCCGTTCATGTCGCCCGACATGTCGTTCTGGCCCATGTCCATGGCGCCGTGGTCCATGTCCATATCCATGTCTCCATGGTCCATGCCCATCGACTCCATGCCGCGTTCGGGCATGGGGCGGCGCTCGGGGATCTCGCCGCGCTCACCTTCCCGGGTGGCCAGGGTGGCGGCGGCATACCCGCTGCGATCCATGGCCTCGGCGAAGATGGTGTAGGCGCGATCCTCGGTCGGTTCGACGATCACGTCGTAGGTCTCGGCCACGCCGATCCGGAATTCGTCGACCGGCACGGGCTCGATGTTCTGCCCATCGGCCTGCACCACGGTCATCTTCAGTCCGGGAACGCGCACGTCGAAGAAGCTCATCGCCGAGCCGTTGATGACCCGCAGGCGCACCTTTTCACCTTGCTGGAACAGGCCGGTCCAGTTGTCGGCCGGTGAGCGGCCGTTGAGCAGGTAGGTGTAGGTGCTGCCGGTCACGTCGAGCAGATCACGAGAGCTCATGCGCATTTCGCCCCACATGGCCCGCTCGCGCATGGTCTGCTCCCAGCCCTTGCGCTTGATGTCCTCGAGCAGGTCCTGGACCGTGCGCTTCTGGTAGTTGTAATAGCCCTCGGCGACCTTGAGCTTGCGGAAGACGTCGTGCGGGTCCTCGAAGGTCCAGTCGGAGAGCATCACCACGTACTCACGGTCGTAGTCGAACGGCTCGGGTTCGGCCGGGTCGACGATCAGCGGGCCGTAATGGCCTTCCTGCTCCTGGAGCCCGGAATGGCTGTGATACCAGTAGGTGCCGCTCTGGCGGACGGGGTAGTGGTATTCGAAGGTCTCGCCGGGCTTGATGCCGGGGAAGGTCACGCCCGGCACCCCGTCCATCTCGAACGGCAAAAGGATGCCGTGCCAGTGGATCGAGGTGTCCTCGTCGAGGTTGTTGGTCACGCGGATGCGCACGTCCCGGCCTTCCTTGAGGCGGATCAGGGGGCCGGGCACGGTGCCGTTGACCGTGATCGGTCGCGCGTCCTTGCCGTCGATGGGCATCGGCGTGCGGTCGATGGTCAAGTTGAAGATGTCGGTATCCCCATCGGCCTGTTTTTCGGCCTCGAGGTTGCCACTGCGGGGCCAGGCGAAGGCCGGCTGAAGGCCCCCCACACCGTAGAGGGCGGCGAGGACGCTCATGGAAGTCGCGTTGCGCAAGAACCGGCGGCGGGACAGCCCGTCGGCGGTTAGGGTGTTGTTAGACTTCATTGGATCTCCTCCGATTACGTCGAGAAGCACGGTTGAGGGGGAATGCGTTTCATTGGGCCACGTCGATCCTGCCTTTCATGCCGGCCTCGAGGTGTCCGGGCAGCAGGCAGGCGAAGTCGATCTGTCCGGCCTGCGTGAATCGCCAGACCAGGTCGCCTGACTCGCCGGCATCGAGCTGGATCATGTTTGGTTCGTCGTGGGCCATGCCGGGGTGCTGTCGCATTTCTTCGGCGTGAGCCTTCAGGTCCTCGATCGAGCCGATGACCATCTCGTGGGGTTGGTCGCCGGTGTTGATTACGCGGAAACGCACCGTTTCGCCCGCTTGCACGTCGATCGACGACGGCTCGAATCGCATTTGGTCGTCCATCCGCACTTCGATGTGGCGATCGACTTCGGCCATCTGTCCCGGCTCGCCTGTGGCCGTCCCGGCATCCCCATGACCGCCGGCGTGTTGACCCGCGGCGAGGGCCGTTAAGGGAAGCAAGAGCGAGGTGATCAGCGCGTGTCTCATTGCCATCGGTCAGTTCCTCGTGGTTTCGACATTGCGTGCCGTGACGTTCCTGTTTCGATACCCATGACCTTACGCAGCCGGGCTGTCATGGACCTGACGGCGGGATTACGGTTTTGTCATCTTTAGGGGTTGTCCGAGGCTTTCAGTTCAGCGGTTGGTTGTCGGCCTATACGACTACGACGTGGTTAGAGGAGAGGGGAGAGTGGGGCAGCAGGTGATGTCGGGATTGGTGCCGCCGTCCCGCAAGGCAATGGCCCCGATTAGGGTGGTCGAGGCCGGTGGGCTCAATCGAGTTCGTCCTTCATGCGTTGGTAGGTCTCCTTGTCGATCTCGCCTCGCGCGTAGCGGCGATCGAGAATCTCCCGGGGAGACGGCTCTCCTGAGGAACGGTCTTGCCTGGACATGGCGACGACCAGCCAGACGATCGCCGCGATGACTAGTATCCAGATGACCCACATGAAGCCTCCGCCAAATCCCATGTAATGATCCCATCCCATTTTCTTCTCTCCTGATAACGCTGAGCCGAGGCCCGCCACCCGCCGGTGAGTCGGTTCAGGAAACGGTGAAATGTCCCATCATCCCGGCATCCTCGTGTTCCAGGATGTGGCAGTGGTACATGAACGGCGTGTCCTGGCTGGCCGGCTGGGTAAAACGAACCGCGATCTCGGCACGGCCATCGACCAGCAGGGTGTCCTTCGCGCCTCGATTTTCCAGCCGGGGCGATTGCCCCGTCTCGTCGGCGAGCACCTGGAAATGCACCCCATGGATGTGGAACGGGTGCATCAGCATGTCGCTCTCGATGGTCCAGTGCTCGATGGTGTCGAGCGCGATGTCCTCGTTGATGCGATGCGGATCGAACGGCCGGCCATTGATGCCCATGGAGGGCCCGGAGCCGTCACCCATCATGCCCCGCATCATCGGCATGCCGCCGAGCATCATGTCGAGGCGTAAGTGGCGTCGACGATCAAAGGTCGTCGGCCGCGATGGCGCGGAGTCGCCCGTGGCGTCGGGGAGCCGATCGACCCGGCCCTTGCGGCCATCGGGGTGGAACGACAGCACCCGTTGGTCGCCTTCGACCAGCCCGGAGGCAAACGAGCGGATGTTGCTCATCATTCCCATCATGCCGGGGCCGCCCCGGTTCTGATCCGGGCCGGTGATCAGCGCCACCTCGCGCCCGTCGCGGAAATCCACCAGTACCTCGAAGCGTTCGCCCGGTGACAGGCGCAGTTCGTCGGTGGCCACCGGCTTGGGCCAGAACCCGGCGTCGCCCGCGATCACATGCATCGGGCGCCCGTCCTCGAAGCGCAGGTGGAAGATGCGGGCATTCGAGCCGTTGAGCAGGCGTAACCGGACGATGGAGTTAGGCACCGGGCTGCGGGGTTGTTCCGCGCCGTTGACGAACAGGCGGTCTCCCTGGAAACCGTGCATGCGATCGAACATGCTCAGCCGGTAATCCAAGCGGCCTGCGTCATCGAGGCGCCGGTCCTGGATCACCAGCGTCAGGTCATCGACGCCGTGTTCGTGTGGCACGCCCCGGTCGGCATCACGCCCATCGTCGACCTGAAACACCCCGGCCAGGCCCGCGTAGACCTGGCGGGCCGTGTGCGGGAAGGTGTGGGCGTGAAACCAGGCCGTCGACGCCGGCTGGTCGATCGGCAGGACCGGCTTCCACACCTCCCCGGGGTCAATGGCCTGGTGAGGACCTCCATCGACGTCTCCCGGGATGAGCAGGCCGTGCCAGTGGGTGGCCAATGGCTCGTCGAGGTCGTTTTGTAGCCGGACGGCGACCTCCTGGCCCTGACGCGCCCGGACGAACGGGCCGAGGTAGCCCTGGTTGTATCCGAGCGTCGGCGAGGGCGACCCGCCGGCAAAGGCCGTTTTGCCGGTCTGGGCATTGAGTGTCAGGCGTCCGCTCTCGGTGACGTCGAGGAGCTCGGGCATCGGCAAGACGGGACGGTTGCGGTTGGCCGCCTGGACGGGGTAGGCGGTGATCGAGCCCAGGCTTGCCGTAGCGGCCACCGCGACGCTGTGCTTCAAGAAACGACGTCGATCCATTTGAGTGCTCCCTTGGGTTGCCTTGTCCGAATGACTTTTCTGGCTACTTGCTCACGAAGGTAGCCCGGGGAGCTGTCAGGCGCCTGACCTGCGGATTACATCCTTGTAATGTTCGTGGGCCAGATCTCGCCAGGTGGCAGAATGACCGCAGTTTGTTCGGGAGCTGTCGAATGAAAGTGTTGATCGTCGAGGACGAGAGCAAGACGGGTCAGTACCTGCAGCAGGGACTGACCGAGGCGGGGTATACCGTCGATCTGTCGAGGGACGGAGTGGAGGGTCTGCATCTGGCGCTCACCGAGCCCTATGACCTGATGCTGCTCGACGTCATGCTGCCGGGCATGGATGGCTGGCAGATATTAGAGACCTTGCGCCGCGGCGGTCGAGACATGCCGATCCTGCTGCTGACCGCGAAGGACCGGGTCGAGGATCGTGTGCGAGGTCTCGATCTGGGGGCCGACGACTACCTGATCAAGCCATTCGCCTTCTCGGAGTTGCTGGCGCGCGTGCGCACCCTCCTGCGTCGTGGCCGTGGCGAGCCGGAGCCCACGACGCTACAAGTGGCCGACCTGGAGCTCGATCTGCTCGGTCATCGGGCGACCCGGGCGGGTCAGCGCATTGACCTGACGGCCAAGGAATTCGCCTTGCTCGAGTTGTTCATGAGGCGCAAAGGGGAGGTGTTGCCCCGCTCCCTGATTGCCTCCCAGGTCTGGGACATGAACTTCGACAGCGATACCAACGTGGTCGAGGTCGCGGTACGCCGGTTGCGGCGAAAGGTGGACGAGCCGTTCGATACCCGTCTCATTCGCACCATCCGTGGCATGGGCTACGTCATGGAGGCCGAGCCGGCATGAAGCACCCGGCCTCCCTCACGACGCGCCTGACACTGCTATTTGTCCTAGTGTCATCAGCGGTGCTGATTGGGCTTGCCTGGGTCCTGCACGCCGCAGTTGAACGCCATTTCGTGGAAATGGATCGCGGCATCCTCCAAAGCAAGGTGGAGGTGCTTGAACGTCTCCTGTCGCGCCCGCCGGCACAAGAGGAGCTCCCGGCCCTGCAGCAATCCGTCGATGAAATGTTTCGCAGCGATCCCGGGCTTCAGTTGTTTGTCGAGACGACGGACGGAAACGTGTTGCTGTCATCCACGGAAACCGCCTTTCCCGCCGACAGGATTCGGGCGTTGGCCGAGGGGAAAACGCCCAGCGTGATTTCCTGGCAGGCGGATGAGTCTAGGTACCGGGGGCTGGTCAAGCGGATCGAGCCGGAGCTGGCCGACATTGATTCACTGATCGTGACTGCCGCGATCAATATCGATCACCACGATCGCTTCATGGATCGCTACAGCCGCACCCTTTTTGTCTTTATCCCGATTGCCACCGTGTTCAGCGGGCTGCTGGGCTGGTGGGCTGCCCGGCGCGGGTTGTCGCCCTTGCGACTGATTCAGGAGCGCGCCGCCGCCGTCACGGCCAGTCAGCTGAGCCAGCGGTTGCCGGAGGATTCGGTGCCCCGTGAGCTGACCGGGCTGGCGCATGAGCTCAACTGCATGCTCGACCGGCTCGAAGAGGCCTTTCGGCGGCTATCCAATTTCTCCTCGGATCTCGCCCATGAAATGCGCACGCCGGTCAGCAACCTGCTCACCCAGACCCAGGTTGTCCTCAGCCGTTCGCGCAGTGCTGCCGAGTACCAGGAGGTGTTGGCCTCGAGCGCCGAGGAGCTGGATCGATTGTCGCGGGTGATCAGTGACATGCTGTTTCTTGCCAAGGCGGAAAACGGCATGTCGACCCCCTCCACGCAGGAGCTTCGGTTGGACGAGGAAATCGCCGACCTGTTCGAATTTTACGATGCCCTTGCCGAGGAGGAGGGGGTGACACTTTGCGCGTCGGGCCGTGCCGCCATCCGCGGTAATCGTTTGATGCTGCGCCGGGCGCTGAGCAACCTGCTGTCCAATGCGCTGCGCCACACTCTGCCGGGCGGTCACGTCGGGGTGTTCATCCGTGACCGGAACGGGACAGTCGAGCTCACGGTCGAGAACGAGGGCGCGGCCATCCCTGCCGAAGAACTGCCGCGGCTGTTCGATCGGTTTTACCGGGGTGATCCCGCTCGCAGCCGGGACGATACCGCCGGCGTGGGGTTGGGTCTCGCTATTACCCAGGCGTTGATTCGTGCACATTCCGGAACGATTCGGGCGGAATCCGGCGACGGGGTGACGCGGTTTGTCGTTGAGCTGCCCCGGTCGGCGCCAATGCCTGCCGCCTGACCGGGCGCGGTCGGTCAGTCCTTTGCGATACGCCACTCGCCGCGATCGAAATTCTCCAGCGTGTGGCGCATCCGGCGCACGTGGCTGCCTCGCCAGAGGACCTTCTCGCACGTGGGGCAGTACCAGCCCTCCCGGGCGATGGCCAGGGCCGTTTCCGGCACGCGATCGAGTTGGGCGGGCGTCGCCGGGAGCAGGGGCGTGTTGCAGTCCAGGCAGCGGCTGAACGGTTGGTGCAGCCAATCGATCCCGAATCGAGCGGTCAGTTCGGCGGCAAGCTCGGTGGTCTCGTTGGCGTTGAGCAACACGATGCGTCCGTCGCCGTTTCGAAAGCGGGCCAGGTGCCGATCCCGGGTGATCAGCCAGCGTTTCTCGACGTTGGCCTGGGCGACCAGTGCACGGTCCTCGCTGCCCGGGGTGGCGATGGCGGTATCAAAGCCGGCAGCGCGCAGCCAGCGCCCCAGTCGCTGCAGCATTTCATCGCAGAGAAAGCGTGGCTCGGCCATGGTCGGTGACGGGTCAGTATGGTGTTTGTTGCCTGCCGGTAGTGTCTCAATCCGATGGGGCGGTCACGGAGCCTGCATAGAAGACCTCGCAGCTTTCATCGCCTCGTGAAATCGCGGCCAGTCCCCGTTGTAGCAGGCCGATCGGCGCGCCGAGAAGGGCTTCGATCAGGTTGGGTTCCTCGACCTGGGGCGCATCGAAGCTGCCGTGGACCTCCTGCGTCACGACCGGGCAGCCCTGCCGATCCACGACCGCCACGGTGGCCTGGTTGATCCGTCGCGACGGCAGATCGAGCGAGGCCTGGGCCGCGACACGATTGCGTGTGGTCGACAGGGCGACATCGCGGGTCCGCGCAGTACCCTCCTTGATGGTCCAGTCGGAGACCAGTTGGACCACCTGGGTCTGCTTGTCCTGGGCCCCGTCCAACATGCGCACGAAGTCGGACCCCTTGGTTGCCAGCAACGCGGCCGGGCCGAGGAAGATGACCGCGCCCGCATCCACGAGACTGAACCGCTGGATGCGCCGGTAATCGGCCAGTTCCGCGTCCAGGTCGACGCCGCGCAGTCGCAAGTCCCTTCCGCTCAGCTTCACCTCGCCCTGCAGGTGGCGCGGCACCGAGCCGGGTTCCACTTTGCTTGTCAGCGAGGCGGTCAGTTCCGCGCTGCCGGAGACACTACCGGCGGGCGCCCATTGTTCCGGCAGGTTGGCGAGTTGCAGGGAGTCGAAGGCAATCTCGAGCGTGGCATTCGGCGGCGAGTTGCGGAAATCCAGCGTGGCGTTCCCTTTTCCGCGGCTGTCGAGGAATGTCATTTGCCAGTCGTCCGTGGCAAACATACCGTCCTCCGCTGACCCCGACAGGGTCACGTCTGACAGGTGCAGGGTATTGAGGCGCACGGCATCGGCGGAGGCCGTCAGGTTCAACGACGCCTGCGCCAGCAGGTGTTCTCCCTCAGCCGGCCTCTGCCAATGCAGGTTGTCGAGGTCCAGGTCGAGACCTTTTATCGACATCTCCCGATCGCCTGCCGGTGTGCGCCAATGGATCTCGCCATCGCGGATACGCAGGTCCAACGGCTCGTTCGGATCGCCACGTCCGGTATCGGTCGGCGTGCCACGCGCGGCCAAGGCCTCCAGGATGCCCGGCGTCAGGCGCGCAACCGGGGCATCCAGCCGCAAGGTTTCCGGTACCAGGTCACCGCTGATCAGGGGCCACCAGCGCATGGACAGGCTGATCGCTTCGAGCTCGCCGACCGGATCATCACCCGACCCGGGTGCCGGCCCGACCCTCACCTCGGTCGCGTGGAGGGTGGGGAGGGGCCAAAACCGTAACGAGACGTCGCCATCGACGTGCACCGGCAGGCCCAGCTGGTCGCTTGCCAGTTGCGTGACGCGCTCTCGCAATTCGTCGGCGGACCATAACCGTGCCGCGACGATGGCAAGCAGGATTAGACCCACCACGATTCCCGCGAGCACGATGACTAGCGAACGGACCGGGTGGCGAGTGATGGCGTTCATGGCACGGCAGCTTCCTCGCGGGTTTGCTCAAGTGTAGGCAGGCGAGCGTGTTTCGACTGCATTTTTGACTGATCCGGTATCGATGGGAGGTCACGTCTCGGGCTGGATGTGGGGGAGGCCGTGAAGACTTTGTCCAATAGATAACCGTAATGCGAATGGTTTGCATGTAGATAGGCGATCCGATACGATCCGGAAATCGAGTCACGGGGGCGTCGAGCCGCCGCGCGGGCGTAACGGTGGGAGAACGACATGCAGGCAATTTCGGTGCAACCGCCAGTTCGCGTGGGGCGGCCCGGTCATTCCATCATCCTGCGCCCGGATGACCTGATGTTCTCCGGCTCGCTTGCGGAGATTCCTCAGCCGGTGAATCTGGCGGGGCCCCGCAGCGTGTCCGGCGCCTCCCTTAGGAATGGCTCGGTTGTCGATGAACTTCTGGATCGTTTTGCCACCGCCTACCCAGGGGGCGATCGACGTGCGATCGCCTCGCAATGGTCCAAGTGGCTGTTTCATGCCTGGCTATCACCGACCATCGCCGTCATGGTTCTGGATGGGTATTCGTTGCCTCGCCAGTCGGCCGACTGGGGGATGCGCTTTACGCCGGATGGACGCCCCGAGCGGCTTTGGCTCAGCTCGACGACTGTCCCGGTGCGACGTCAGCCCGTCGATCGACTGTTGGCGCAATTGGTTTGCGAGGAGCTCGACGACGTGGTGGCTACTCTGGCTCGCCATTCCGGAGCTTCGGTCAACGTGTTCTGGAGCAATGCAGGCAATCTTGTCGAGCATGTGCTCACGCGGCTGGCCGAGCATCCCGTCACCTGTGCGGATCGGCTGGCCCAGGCTCGGGCGTTTCTTGAAGCACCGCGACTGGCCGGCAGGCGCAATCGACTGTACCGGCCGGTGGTCTACCGCGTTGACGAGGGCTCAATCGAGCCCCAGCGACTGCGCCGGGTCTGCTGCATCCGCTATCGACTGGATGAACTCGACTACTGCGAGAATTGCCCCCTGGCCTGCCGGTCGGGCAAGCCGGCCGGGGAGGGGCGCTGATGTTCGAGGTGAGCGCGGCCACGTTCGTCGCCGGCGGCACCCGGGTGCTCGGGCCGGTGGATGCCGCCTTCGCACCGGGCGAGGTGGTCGGGCTGATCGGTCATAACGGTTCGGGCAAGTCGACGCTGCTCAAGCTGCTGGCCGGCCAGCAGGTGCCCTCGTCGGGAACGGTACGTTTCGAGGGGGTGCCGGTCGCGGACTGGGGGGCGCGGGCCTTCGCCCGTCGCGTTGCCTACCTGCCGCAGCACCCGCCGGCGACCGGGCACCTCACGGCCCGCGAGCTGGTGGGGTTCGGTCGGTATCCCTGGCACGGCCTGCTGGGGCGGTTCACCGCCGACGACCGTCGTCGTGTCGACACCGCCTTGCGCATGACCGATACCGAGGCCTTTGCCGACCGCGCCGTGGACACGCTTTCCGGGGGCGAGCGCCAGCGGGTATGGCTTGCCATGCTGCTGGCGCAGGAAAGCGATTTCCTGCTGCTCGACGAGCCGCTCTCGGCGCTCGACATCGCCCACCAGGTCGAGGTGCTCGAGCTGATTCGTCGCCTGTCGCACGAGTTGGGGCTGAGCGTGGTGATCGTCCTGCACGACATCAACATGGCCGCGCGCTTTTGCGACCAGCTGGTGGCGATGCACGGCGGCGGACTGCTGGTGCGCGGCACGCCGGGGCAGCTGATGGACTCGGCCACGCTGCGCAGCATCTACGGCGTGTCCATGCAGGTGCTCACCCCACCGGGACAGTCCCGTCCCGTCGCCATCGTCGATTGAACCGTGATGCGGTCCTCACCAACCGGCCGCCGACGGTGGCGCTGGCCGCTGGCCGTGTGGTTGCTGCCACTGCTGATGGCGGCATTGTCCGTACGGGCTGCCGACACGGCCCCGCGCATCGCCACCCTCGACTGGACGGTTGCCGAGACCTTGATCGCCATCGATGCCCGCCTGGTGGGCCTCGCACAACTCGACGGCTACGCGTCCTGGGTCGCCCGGCCGGCCGTGCCGGGCGCCGTGCGTGACCTGGGCCTGCGGGCTCAACCGAATCTCGAGCAGCTGGCCGCGATCGCCCCCGACCGGATCGCCCTCTCGCCCCTGTTCGCCAACCTCGAAGGCCGTCTGTCGATTGTCGCGCCGGTCGAGGTGTTCGAGCTCTACGGGCCCGGGGTCGACACCTGGCCGGCCTTGCGGCGTGTCACCCGCGAGCTGGGGGAATACGCCCATCGCCAAGGGCAGGCCGAGGCCCTCATTCGGCGCACGGAGGACCGTCTCGACGAGATCGCCGATCGCCTGCCCGACAAGCCGCCGGCGGTGATCGTGGTCCAGTTCATGGATGAACGTCACGTGCGGGTCTTTGGCAAGAACGGCCTGTATCACGCGGTGCTGGAGCGACTCGGCATCGACAATGGCTGGACCGGCGCCACCAATCGCTGGGGCTTTGCCCTGGTGGGGCTCGAGGAGCTGGTTGGACTCGACGGGCGCCTCGTGGTGGTCAAGCCCTATCCCGTGGGTGTCGAGCGTGCCTTGTCGAAAAGCGCATTCTGGCAGCGACTGACTCACGGTGCGGATCGCGATCCACTGGAGCTCGAGCCGGTCTGGAGCTTCGGTGGCCTGCCGTCGGCCGGCCGGTTTGCCGAGCAACTGCTGGGGGCGTTCAATGCGGACTGAGATCCCGGCCCGGTCGGTTGCCGCGCCCCTCGGCGTGACCGCAGGGCTGTTCGCCGTCCTGGTGGGGTTGGCCGTTTTGCAACTGCAGCAGCAGACCGGCGGGTTTGCGTGGTCGAGCTGGTGGCCGGATCTTGGCGGTGCGTCGGTGTCCGCTGGCGACTGGGCATTGGCGTTGGGTTGGTGGCCGCGCCTGATCACCGCGCTGGTCGCCGGTGCCGGGCTGGCGCTGGCGGGCGTGCTGATGCAGCAGGTGTTGCGCAACCCGCTTGCCTCGCCGACCACCCTGGGCGTCGCCGGCGGGGCGAATCTCGCCCTGATGGCGGCGACCCTGTTCGCCCCGGCGCTGATGGGGTGGGGTGCCGAGTGGGTGGCCTTGGCCGGCGGCGGGCTGGCGATGGGGCTAGTGTTCCTGCTCTCCTGGCGACGCGGGTTGGCGCCGCTGGTGGTCGTGCTCGCCGGGCTGGTGGTCAACCTCTATCTCGGCGCACTGGCCATGGCGCTCCTGCTGTTCAACCAGGAGACCCTCCAGGGCCTGCTGATCTGGGGGGCGGGGTCGCTGGCGCAGGACGGTTGGCACGACGCCGCGTTCCTGCTGCCACGCTTGGCGATCGCGCTGGTGATTGCCTGGTTGCTGCTCCGCCCGCTGCGGCTGCTCGAACTGGACGATGCCAGTGGGCGTGCGCTGGGGGTAAACCTGGCCTTTCTGCGGCTGGCCGCGCTCGGGGTGGCGGTATTCCTCACGGCGGTGACCGTCAGCGTCGTGGGCCTGATCGGCTTCATCGGCCTGGCCGCGCCGAATATCGCCCGGCTGTTGGGCGCGCACCGACTGGCATCCCGAGTGGTCTGGTCGATGCTGATCGGGGCGTTGCTGCTCGCGGTGACCGATCTCTCCCTCCAACACCTGGCTGCCTGGTTGCCCACCATGATCCCGACCGGGGCGATGACCGCGGCCCTGGGGGCCCCGTTGCTGCTCTGGCTGATCCCTCGGTTGCGCCTGGCCAGCCGGACCCCGCCGGAAACCATGACCTCGGGCTGGCCACGGGCGGATCGGCCGGCTCGCCGCTTGCTCCTCATGGCGCTGCTGATGCCGTTGGTGGCCGCGGTCTCGCTGCTCAGTGGCCATCTCGCCGACGGCTGGTCGTGGGTCAGCGGTGCCTGGACGGTCTGGGAGTGGCGCCTGCCGCGCCTGCTGGCGGCCGCCGGTGCGGGTCTGCTGCTTGCCGTGGCCGGCACCCTGCTGCAGCGCCTGAGCGGCAACCCGATGGCCAGCCCCGAGGTGCTTGGCATCAGTGGCGGGGTGTCGATCTTCCTGTTGCTCGGCATTGTCTGGATGCCCGCGGCCAGCACGTCTATCCTTGCCGCGCTGGGTGTGGGTGGGGCCTTGGCGGCCCTGAGCCTGTTGATCGTGCTCAACCGGCGAAGCGGATTTCTGCCCGAGCGGTTGCTGTTGACCGGGGTGGCCATCATGGCGCTGGCCGAGGCGGTCCGGGCGCTGGTGCTGGCCGGTAGCGACCCGCGCGGCCAGCAGATCGTGGCGTGGCTGTCGGGCTCGACCTACTATGTCGGTCTCGAGCAGGCCCTGCTGATAGTCGCGCTGGCCGGCGTGGCATTGGTGGTCGCGCTGCTGCTGTCGCGCTGGCTGGAGGTCTTTCCGCTGGGCGCCGCGGTCAGCCGGGCAGTCGGGGTGCCGGTGACCGGCGGGCGACTGGCGGTGCTGGTGCTTGCCGCCGTGATGACCGCCGCGGCGACGTTGGTGATTGGCCCGCTCTCGTTCATCGGGCTGCTCGCCCCCCACATGGCCCGCCTGTTGGGCCTGTCCCGCGCTCGCGACCACCTGCTGGGCGCGGCCCTGATCGGCATGGGGCTGATGGTTCTCGCCGACTGGATCGGCCGGCAGATCCTGTTCCCCCACGAGATCCCCGCCGGCCTGGTCGCCTCGCTGATCGGCGGGACCTATTTCCTCTGGGCGTTGCGCCGCTTCTAGGTGCCATCGGCTGTCGGCCACGGGGTAGTCGCCGTCGAGCATCGCGGCGCGACTCAACACCCCACTTTCCCAAGCATGACCCTTCCGCCTCCGTCACGGCCCCCGTCGCCGTAATCCGTCGCCGCAATCCGCTGCGGCAATCGGCGTGTCGCCGTCACGGTTGGCCATGCAGATCGGTTCGGGAACCCGCACGCAGCGCAAAAAAAAGCCCCGCACGGGGCGGGGCCTTCGGGGTCATGAGGACGTGTTGCCGACTCAGTACTTCCAGTCGAGCGTCAGCATGACGTTGCGAGGCTCGCCGTAGAACGCCTGGTCGTACTCGACGCTGTTGAGGTACTTCTCGTTGCCGACGTTGTTGACGTTGAGCGAGGCGCTCAGGTTGTCCGAGAACTCGTAGCGCGCCATCAGGTCGGTGACCAGGTAGTCGTCCTGGCGGGTCTGCCCGGTGTTGTACTGCTGGTCGCGGAAGGTTTCGCTCTGCCAGCGGATCTGGCCGCCGACGGTCATCTGCGGCCAGAACGGCAGCTGGTAGGTGGTCTGCGCGCGCAGCATCTGCTCCGGGATGAAGGTACGGGCCCGTTCGCCGTCGCTGTCCTCGATCTCGAGGTAGGTGTAGCCACCGCTGGCGCGCCAGCCCGGCAGGATTTCGCCGGCCAGCGTGAGTTCGATGCCTTCGCTGGTCAGGTCGCCGCTCGCCTCGTAGTAGTTGAAGTACCCGGGGCGCGGGTTGCTGAATGTGCCGGCGAGGGTGGCCGTGTTGTTCTGCTCGGTGCGGAACACGGCGGCAGTGGCATCCACGCGCTCGTCGAACAGGGCGGCCTTGAGTCCGACCTCGTAGCTGCGTCCCTCGATCGGCGGCAGCGGCTGGTAGTTCTGCGTCACCTCGTTCTGCGGCTCGAAGATCTCGGTGTAGCTCGCGTAGGCCGAGAGCGTGTCCGTGAGGTCGTAGACCAGGCCGGCGTAGGGGACGATCTCGGCGTCGTACTCGCTTTCGCGGGCCACGGTGTAGCTCACGCCGCTGTTCTCCAGCCAGGTGGCGCGCGCGCCGAAGATGGCGGTTGTCCGGTCGGTCAGGCTCAGGCGGGTCGCGCCGTAGATGGAGCTTTCCTCCTGGGTGAAGTCACTGCCGCCGTCGGAGGGGCCGAAGGTCGGGCGCGAGTAGTTGCCGTCCCACTGGTCGAGTGGCACGTCGATGTCGCTGGTCTCGTAGAGGCGGGCGGAGTAATCGGTGATCTCCGACTGGCTCCAGTTCACGCCGACCATGGCCTCGTGCTCGCGGCCGAACAGATCGAAGGGGCCCTTGGCCTGGGCGTCGGCGACCCACTGCTCGTTCTCGTAACGGTAGTTGTCCATGATGATCGACAGGTCTTCCGTGGTGCCCGGACGCAGCTGCTGGGCCGGGTCGTAGAGGTAGAAGATCTCGCTGTCGGAATCCGAGCTGAGGTAGCTGCCCGTCAGGGTCGCCTCCCAGCCGCCGGGCAGGAACTGCTGCACTTCGACGAAGCTGCGGTGGTCCTCGTTGTCCCAGTAGCTCCACTCGGGCGAGGAGCTGGCCGAACGATCGTAGTTGGTGGGCGAGCCATCGCCGTAGTACATCGGCAACGCGCCCCAGAGCGGGCTGTCGCTGTCGTTGTTCTGCCAGGTGTGACCGGCGGTCAGCAGGGTGGACTCGGTGAGATCGGCCTCGATCACGCCGTAGGCGACCTGGCGCTCGCGTCCGTGGCGGTCGAGGTAGGAATCGCCTTCTTCGGCGGCCACCACCAGGCGACCGCGCACCCGGTCACTGCCGAACAGAGAACCCGAGACGTCGCCTTCGATGCGGCGACGATCCCACGACCCGGCCGAGAGGCTGGCCGAGGCCTGCGTCTCGGCGGTGGGGCGCTTGCGAATGAAGTTGACGGTTGCCGACGGCGTGCCGCTACCGGACATCAGGCCGTTGGCACCGCGCACCACCTCGATGCGGTCGTAGACGGCGGTGTCGATATCGCCCTGGACGTTGTCGTAGGGCAGGGGGGCGCCGACGCCGTCGATCTGGAAGCGCTGGATGGTGAAGCCGCGCGACGTGTAGTACGTGCGATCGGTTTCCGGCTGCTCGACGGTGACACCCGGGGTGGATTCGAGTGCGCTGTTGACGTCGTCGAGCTGGAAGTCCTCCAGCTGCTGGTTGGTAATCACGGACAGCGATTGCGGGGTCTCGCGCGGCGTGAGCGTCAGCCCGGTCGCCGACGAGGAGGCCGGGGCGCGGTATTGCCCGGTCTGCTCGGTGGGTTGGAAGAACCCACCTCCCTCGACGACCACCTGATCGAGCACGACGGCGTCGTTTGACTGCTCGGCGGCGTGAATGACTCCGGTTCCGAGCGCGAGGCAGGGCAGGGAAAGGGTCAGGCAGTGCCGAACCGCTCGATTGATGGGTGTGCGCCGGGCACGTTTGGTTTGGGTCATGGCAAGCGGTCTCACGGATTGGATGACGAAAAATGGATCGATTCTTTGATCGCGACGGGTGTCGCTGTGGCGAATCTACATGAGAACGATTGCCATGCGCAATACCGATTGTTTGCTTGGGCGGCTTCCGTCCATGGGGAAACGAGTGAGGAGTAGGCTGGTCCTAACATTCGAGATGTCGGCGTGCGTCGACCACAAACGAGGAGATTGCCAATGGCTGGCGGCTGGGCGAAAGACGGCGCCGAGCAGGCGCAGATCGACGATACGGTCGAGGATGCCCTGCAACGGGTGCGCAGCGAAATTCCGGCAGGCGAAAGCCTGGCCGAGTGCGAGGAGTGCGGTGAGCCGATTCCCGAGGCGCGTCGTCGCGCCGTGCCGGGGGTGCGACTGTGCGTGGTCTGCCAGGCCGAACGCGACGAGGCGCAGGAGACGGCCTCGCCCTACAACCGCCGGGGATCGAAGGACAGCCAGCTTCGGTAGGGATTAAATAGGTGTGCGGGCGCCGTGGCGATGTATCGCCGATCCGCTGTCGCCGGGTGTCGGTCCGCTACACTCCCGCCATGATTCCTTTTTCCATTCTTGATCTCGCGCCCATCACCGAAGACTCGGATGCCGGCCAGGCATTGGCCCACACTGTCGACTTGGCGCAACGAGCCGATGATCTGGGCTATCGACGTTACTGGCTAGCCGAGCACCACAACATGCCAGGCATCGCCAGTGCTGCCACCGCGGTGGTCATCGGCCAGGTCGCCGCCAACACGCGAACGATCCGGGTCGGTGCCGGCGGGATCATGTTGCCGAATCACTCGCCGCTGGTGATCGCCGAGCAGTTCGGCACCCTGGATGCCTTCTTCCCAGGTCGCATCGACCTGGGATTGGGGCGCGCGCCGGGCACCGACCAGACCACGGCGCGTGCCCTGCGGCGCGAGTCGGCCAGTCATCCCGACCGTTTCCCCGATGATGTCGCCGAGATCCTGGCGCTGTTCGACCCACCCGAGCCCGGCCAGACGGTGCGCGCCATTCCGGGTGCCGGGAGCCAGGTGCCTGTCTGGATTCTCGGCTCGAGCCTGTTCGGCGCGCAACTTGCCGCCGCTCTCGGCCTGCCGTACGCGTTTGCCTCGCACTTCGCCCCCGGTGAACTAAAGCGCGCGATCGAGCATTACCGCAGCCATTTCCGTCCCTCGCGATTTCTCGACCGGCCCTATGCCATGGCGGGATTCAACGCCTACGTCGCCCAGACGGATGCCGAGGCGCGCTTTCACGCCAGTTCGATGGAGCAGGCCTTCGTGGCGTTACGCCAGGGGCGCCCCGGGCCGATCCCGCCGCCGATCGAGGGCTACCGGGAACGCTCGGGGCGTCTCGAGCGTTCGGTGGTCGAGCAGACCATGGCCTGCTCGGCAATCGGCTCGGTCGATACGGTCCGTGACGAGATCGCCGCGTTTGTCGCGCGCACGGGCATCGATGAGTTAATGGTGACCAACTCGACTTTCGACCACGACGCCCGCGTGCATTCCTACGAGCTGCTCGCGGAGGTGCGCAAGCAGCTTGATGGCCGCGTCACGTGAATGATGCGCTGATGGGTGGTGGCAAGGATGTGGGTTCACCCCCTGTCAGACGGGTCTTCCTCGCGCTCTGGCCGGATGAGGCCACGCGGCTGGCGCTGCACCACGTGGCGCGTTCATTGCCGGGCGGTCGCGGCGTACCCGCCGCCCACCTGCACCTGACCGTCGCGTTTCCCGGCAACGTCGGTATCGAGGTGGCCGATTGCCTGGCCGAACGGCTGGAATCGCTGGCGTTTTCACCCGTCCCGATCCTGCTTGACCGCCTGGGGTATTTCCCGGGTCCGCGGGTCACCTGGCTGGGTCCAAGTCGGGTGCCCGAGGAACTCGAGCATCTCGCAAGCGAGGCGCGCGGCCTGTGCCTGGCCTGCGGCGTCCCTGCCGATGCCGGCGCGTTCGTCCCCCATGTGACCCTGCGCCGTTTTACCCGGCCGCCGGTTTCGTCGGTGGTCGAGACGCCGATTCATTGGTATGCCGACCGGTTGGCGTTGGTCGAGTCGGGCCGGCATGGGCATCTCGGTCCCTATCGTCTGCTGGCTCGTTGGCCGGAGGGGTGATTAGCTGTCAGCGAGCAGATGTGCGCGGCGGACCTGCTTAGCGTGCTTGTGGTTCCACTGGCTGACGGAATGGGAGGGCCGCATGCCGGCGGATCACCGGTCCACCCGGTGAAGCCTACCTCGACTATCTGCTACGGCGAGATCGGGCCGATCGATGCCCTGTCTGTTCCACCTCGCGGAGTCATATCTCTCAACCCGGTCGATAATCTCCCGTGGCCTTCGGCCTCTTGCCTGTCGAGCGGTGAAGTGGGCCGAAAAGATATCGCCGGACACAAAAAGGGCCATCCGAGATGGATGGCCCTTGCGTGGGTCCTGGTCGTGGATGGGCGGTCAGAACTCGTATTCGATCTGCCAGCGCAGAATACTGTCCTCGGTCTCGTCGTTCAGACCGAAGAGCAGGCCGGCTTCCCATTTCACGCGCTCCATGCCGAAGGGGTTGGCGCCAATCAGAACCGGGCCCAGTGCCTGCGTGTCCTCGCTGCCGTAGTACTCGATGCCCGGCTCGAGCGTCGGGCTGAGCCGATACTTCAGCTGGGCCGAGCCGAGCGTCTCCCAATCACTTTGTGCGACGTCGTCGCCGAATTTCTTCTCGAACAGCAGGTTGCCGGTCGCGACCATCTTGCCGAACTGCTTCTGTACCAGCGGGCCGACCTTCGTTTCCCAGGCATCCTCGTCGAAGGCCTTTTCCAGCTCGACCAGCAGGCCGAAGTCGGCCCAGTACTGGCCCTGCTCGGTCAGTTGGAACTTGTTCTCGATCTCGGCTTCCTCGACCTCGAAATCGCCATCTTCCTTTTCGCCGATCAGGTAGCCTTCGACGAACCAGCGCGAGGTCACGCCATAGCCGATGCCGACCTTGGTCTTGTACTCGCCCGAATCGAGGCCATGCACGCCCCGGAGTTCGAGTTCGACCTCGCCCTGCTCGACATAGGGGTCATAGACCTTATCGACGCCGGCAAAGGCGGTGGTGGAGGCGAGGGTGGTCATGGCGGCGAGGCCGCTAAGCGACGTTTTCCACATACGATGGATTCCCGAATTTCAGTGGGTTGATGAAACTATCGGCCGATGGCTGGTGCCCCGTTGGCGCGACAGCACCATGCCGACGGCGATCAGCACCAGCGTGGTGAGATAGAAGGCGAGCTGGATGGCGGTGGGGCGATCCTGGTAGCCGACCAGCACGTGCAGGATCTCGCCGGGTACTGAGTGCTGCGAGAGCAGATCGGAGCTGTTCCAGAGCGGATGCTGCACCGGCAGCCAGCCGGCCTGGGCGAGAAAGCCCGCCGCACTTGCGGCCATACCGGCGGCGAGCAGCAGGATCAGCCAGCCGGTGACGGTGAACAGGTGACGAGTGGGGATGCGCACCAGACCGAAGTAGATCAGTGCGCCGAGGGCCAGACCGGCACCCAGCCCGATAACCCCGCCCCAAAGCAGCGACAGGTTGTCACTGCCGCCGGCGGCCATCCCCTGGGTGAATAGCACCACTTCCGAGCCTTCGCGTAGTACCGCCAGGCCCACGGCCATGGCGAGGAAGTAGATCGGCAGTCGGCCGCTGGAGACATTGCTCCCCACCTGCCTGAGATGGGTGACCAACTGGCTGGCGTGCCGCGACATCCAGATGTTGTGCCAGGCGAGCATCGCCACGGCGGTCAGGAGGATGGCGGCGTTGAACAGCTCCTGGCCGACGCCCTCGAATGCCATCGAGATCTCCTGGGTGAGGCCGGCGACCACGAACGAGCCGAGGAGGCCACCGGCAATGCCGCCGACGATCCAGCGGCTACGCCCGGCCAGCCCCTGCGTGGCGGCGAGGACGACGGCGACGACCAGCGCCGCCTCGAGAACTTCGCGGAACACGATGATTGCCGTACTGAACATGCGTCACCTGTGCGTTTGCTGAGGGTGAGGTGTCTGCGAGGGATTACTCGGCGATCACGTGGCCCTGGGCGGTGGCCTGGTTGAACTCGCCGAAGAAGGGGTATTCGCCGGGTTCGAGCGGACCGATGAAGATCACGGCCTTGCTGTTGCCGGGAATGATCTTTTCGCGGTTGAGCTCGTAGCTTTCGAACTCCTCCGGGGTGGCGTCCTGGTTGTGCACCATCAGCTTGACCTTCTCGCCGGCGGGGATGGTGACGGCCTCGGGCTGGAAGCGGTGGTCCTTGATGGTCAGGTCGAATGTCTGGGTGCCGGCCTGTGCGGTACCGGCGGCGAGCAGGGCGGCAGTAACGAACGAGAATGTAATGCGTGTCATGAAGCAAACCTCAAGTGGAACGAGAACAGTTCGCATTCTGCACAAAAAAGATTGCAATGCAATGGAATGATCTCGAGGAGGTTCCCCCGGTCGGTTTGTCGATGGGCAGGTGGCGACCGAGCGTGATCTCGGTGGTGCTCGGATCTGCTCTTACGAGGAGGTTGTGTTCACCGGGGTGTGGAGAGTGGGCGCAGCTGGTCGGGTGCTACCGGGGCTGGGGGCATCGGTTCACCCCTTGGCGCGATGGGCGCGGCTCCCGGTGTGTCCAGTTACAACATCCACTCGATCGGCATCAGCGAGAAGAACCACGTTACCGCGCGCTTGATTGGTCCGGCGCCTGGCTCCCTCGTGTGCCGGGTGATTTCGTTTTCTGTCCGCTCGATCCACCGAATCTCGCCGTCTTCCAGTTCCAGCTGATAGGTGGTCTTGGGTACGTGCATGCCGAAGGTGTGGCTGATCGCGCGGGCGAGATCCGGGCTGTCGATGACAAAACCCAGTTCGGTGTTGAGCAACACCGAACGGGGATCGACGTTGTAGGACCCGATGAACACCTGCGCGTCGTCGATCACGATGGCCTTGGCGTGCAGGGTGGTCGCCGGACTGCCGAAGGGGCCGGCGTCTGCGGGTTTCGGTTCCTGGTCGGCAACGCGACGCATTTCATATAGCTCTACCCCGGCTTCGAGCAACGCGACGCGGTAGCGGGCATACCCGGTATGCGCCGGTGCCATGTCGGTGGCATCGAGCGAGTTGGTCAACACGCGCACGCGCACGCCCTGACGCGCCAGGGCAATCAGGTCGTCGGTAAGTGTCGGCGTGGGAACGAAGAACGAGGAGATGATATCGAGCGACTGCTGTGGGGTGCGCAATTGCTCACGCAACGACAAGGTCAGCAGGTCATTCGGTTCATGTTCCCCCAGCCCCTTGGCAGGCGGGTCGATGACCAGTCGGGTGGGTGCCCAGGCCAGGCCCAGTTCTCCGTTGAGCAGCTGGCTGACGACGTAGTTCTCGCGCACCGCCACCATCAGGTCGCCAGCCTGGGGATCGAGGGCGATGGCGTCCGCTTCGAAGTCGAGCGTTTCCAGGGTTTCGGCCACCGCGTCGTTTTTCGGGGTGGGCAGGATACGGTCGGCCGGATAGGACGAGCGGCTCTGCCAGTACTGATCAAAGCCGCGCGAGACCTCGTCGACCACTGGCCCCACCCCGAGTATGTCGAGATCCGAGAACAAGAACCCCTCGGTCGAACCGAAATAGCTGTCGCCGATATTGCGTCCGCCGCTGATCAGGGCCTGGTTGTCGGCGATGAATACCTTGTTGTGCATGCGACGGTTGGCCCGATCGAAGTCGGTGAGAAAGCCGAGCCAACGCGCATCGCGAGTCATGAACGGATTGAACAGGCGCACGGCGATGTTGGGATGGGCGTGCAGGGCGGCGAGTTGGTCATCCAGCTGGCGTGTGCCCTGATCGTCGAGCAGCAACCGCACGCGCACCCCTCGGTTGGCGGCATCCAGCAGTTCGCGCAGCAACAGGGTGCCGGAGCGGTCGGCGTACCAGATGTAGTACTGCACATCGAGACTGCGCTGCGCGGTGCGCGCCAGATGGGTCCAGGCGGCGAAGGTCATCACCGGATCCGACAGGAGGTACACCCCGGTCTGACCCGGGTTGGCGGCCTTCTGCGGGGCGAGGGCATCGCCCAGCGGGGTGGCGCGTGCGTCGGCCGGCGTGATGGTGGTGCTGACGTGACGGCCTTCCAGTGGGGGCAGGGCGCACCCGGTCAGCAGCAGGGCGAGCAGGGCGACGAGCCCCGTCTGTCGTATCGGCATTCCCTTGATCAATCGCGAATCCTCCCTGGTTGTCCGCGGATCGAGCCTCTCGATGATTTCACGAATACCGGCTTGCCGTCATGGGGGTGTCGCACGGATGTCCTGACTGGTTGGAGGCGGGGGAGCAGGCGGGGTTCCGGCTGAGCGGAAAACCGGTGCATCGGGCCAGCCTGGGTGGCACAATCGCGCCCCTTTGAGCAGATCGTTTGCTTGCTTATCGATAGTGAACCTTGTTCGGTTGGGGTAAATCCTCGTAGAACACTAAAGTTTTCCTTCGCAGGCTCGAAAACGTCGATACCTGGGCGAATGGACCCATCTCGTCCGGCTTCCGTCCCATCCCCATCTTAGTCTCTGATTCATGCGAAATAACCTACCCGTCACCGATACCGAACGTACCTTCGCCCCCGGGGAGCGGCTGGTCTCGACCACCGATCTCAAGGGGCGGATCACGCATTGCAACGAGGCGTTCGTCTCGATCAGCGGGTATTCGCGTGACGAGCTGATCGGTCAGCCGCACAACATCGTGCGGCACCCGGACGTGCCGCCGTTGGCGTTCGAGGTGATGTGGAACCATCTCAAGGCCGGCCAGCCGTGGATGGGCCTGGTCAAGAACCGCTCGAAGAACGGCGACTACTACTGGGTCGATGCGTACGTCACGCCGATCACCGAACACGGCGAGGTAATCGGCTACGAGTCGGTGCGCTCCTGCCCGTCACGCCAGGATATCCAGCGCGCCGAGCGGCTGTACCGGCGCATCAACCAGCGGGGATACCGGGCGCGTCGTTTCCGCCTGCACGGCCAGGATGTGACCGGGTTGGTTGGTCTGATCGGCTCGGCCGGACTGTGGGCCGGTGGGTACGGTCTGCCGGCCTTGTGGGCATTGGCCGCCACGGGGCTGGTGTTCGGGGCGATGGGGCGGCTGCGTGAACGGCAACTGATTTCCGCCCTGACCGAGCAGTTGCCCAATGCCTTCAGCCACCCGCTGGCGGTCGACTCCTACACCGACGAGGCGGGTTTGCTGGGTCGCCTGAAGGTCTCGATCAAGAGCGAGCAGGCGCGGATGATCACGGTGCTGACCCGGATCGAGGATGCCTCCGACCAGGTCAGCCGCCAGTCTTCGGTGAGTCTGGAACTGTCCACCCAGGCCAAGGACGAAATCGCGCGGCAGCAGGCGGAAACCGAGCAGGTCGCCGCGGCCATGCACGAGATGTCGACCACCATCAACGACGTCTCCGAGCACGTCCAACGCACGGCGGACGAGGCCAGCCGCTCCCAGGAACTGGTCGAGGAGGGGCGCCACCTGTCCACCCGCACCCGCCAGTCGATTGTCGACCTGCAGGGGACGGTCAATGCCATCGGCGAGTCGGTCGAGGGGGTGTCGAACCAGACCGGGGCGATCGCCAGCGCCGCCGGCATCATCGATCAGATTGCCCAGCAGACGAACCTGCTGGCACTGAACGCCGCTATCGAGGCCGCCCGGGCCGGCGAGCACGGCCGTGGCTTTTCCGTGGTGGCCGAGGAAGTGCGCGACCTGGCACGGCGGACCCAGGAATCGACCCGCGACATCCACGAGATCATCGGTTCGTTGACGCAGCAGGCCGAGGAATCGGTGGCCGTTGCCCGGCGCGGTCGCGACGCGGCAACCGCTGGGGTCGAGCGCGTGCGCGAGTCGGAGGAAATGCTCAATGGCGTGGCCGAGGCAGTGGCGCAGATTCGGGACATGGCCACCTCGATGGCCGCGGCCGTCGAGGAGCAGGCAACCGTGTCCGGCGAGATCGACCGGCAGGTGCACACTATCTCCGATCTGGCCAGCTCCAGCCTCGGCCAGTCGGCCTCCGCCGAGGAGAAGATCCACGATCTCGAGCGCATCGCCGCCGAGCTTCACGAGCTGGTCACCCGCTTCAAGCGACATTGATGCCGGTGGGGACTGCGGTCATCGATTGGGCCCCACCTCTGGCATGCCAGTTCCCGGTCCGTGAACTAAGGTCCCCTCTACAAATCCCATGAACAGAAGTGCATTTCTGGTTGAAATGTGCCGGTTCACCCGAGAAGGAGGTGGTTCATGACCCAGGCAGAGATCATCAGCGAACAGTTTCCCCATAAGGTCAGCGCCGTATTCAACGATGCCGGTCGTGCCCGCGATGCGGTCAATGCATTGGCCGCCAAGGCCGGTTTCGCTTCGGACCAGATCGAACTGGTCGAACCGCATGACCAAAACCTGTCAAGCAAGGTCGAGAGAGATTCGGGCGCAATCTTCTCGACGATCCTGCGTTCACACGCCATATTGGGAGTTATCGGCGCCGTCGCCGGTTTGATCCTGGCCGGGATTCTGGTCGGTGCCGGCTTGGATTGGGCCACGACAAGTCCGGGCTGGGTCTTTGGCGTTTTCGCTGTGGTCGGCGGGGCAATCGGCATGCTCGGCGGGGGGTTGGTCTCGATCCGCCCGGACCACGAGCGGGTGATCACCGATGCCGAGGATGCCAGCGAGCACGGCCGATGGACGGTGGTGGTCCACGCACGCGACGAGGACGAGAAGCACCGCGCCGACGAACTCCTCGAGCGCCACTCCAAGAATGTGGCCGAATCCCTCTGATGCGGCGGCCAGCCGACCCCGACACAGCGATAGTGGGCTGTACATGACCCGGGAGTGGGTTTCGGGAAATTGCCAAGGCCGACGTCGTGGTCGACGCGTCGCCAGGGAGCCCGCGGATGCCATTTGATATCGATTGGGTCTCGGTTTACTCGAACCTGACCTACATGGCAGCAGCCTACGTGCTGGCCTTGCCGGTGGCTCTGGAGCGAGAGACGCACTCGCGCTCGGCCGGTTTGCGTACGTTTCCGCTCGTGGCGGTCGCCAGCTGCGCGTACATGCTGCTCGGCATCAACGTGCTCGAATCCAGTGGCGCCGAGGCGCGCGTTTTCGAGGGCATCATCACCGGCATGGGTTTCATCGGTGGCGGCGCGATTCTCAAGAGCCAGAATCGCACCACGGGCACGGCTACGGCAGCCAGTCTCTGGACCACCGGGGCGATCGGCGTGGCCGTGGCCTGGAACCATTTCGAGATTGCCTTGCTGCTTTCGATCGTCACCTTCGCTAGCCTGAAGCTGCTTTCACCGGCGAAACAGGTGCTCAATGGCCATCGGGACGAAGCACGCGAACCCGCCGCGGAGCGGTACAAGAGGGACGAGGACGGCTAGTTTGGACCGTAGTCGCAACGTCCAGCCGTCGGCGGGTTGGAAGCAGCGTCAGACGCGATCGCGCGCGTCAGCCAGAAACGAAAGAAGGCCACCGATCACTCGGTGGCCTTCTTGTCGTCAGGGGAGGGATTAGCAGCGGCCTTTCTTCGCCTGGCCCGGCGGACAGAAATTCCCGTGGCCGTGCCCATGGCCGTGGGTCTCGCGATAGCGATAGCGCTCATGGTGGCCATCGTCGCGATAGTAACGATCATCACGGCTGTTGCGCGTGGTTACGCCGGTGCCGACGGCCGCCCCGATGCCCGAACCGACGATCGCGCCTCCGCGGCCGCCGACTTCAGCGCCGACGACACCGCCCAGTGCACCGCCGAGCGCACCGCCAATAGCGGCGTCGCGGTGAAGATCGCCGCCGAACGCGGCGGTGGCCGGCAGGATCAGGGCAGCGAGCAGCGTAGGAATGCGTTTGGTCATGGTCTTGCTCCTGTGAGTGATGTCACGGGCCTGCCAAGCGCTGCCTGGCTGTATCGTGAGCCCGTGATGTTCAACCGATGACCGGTTTGATAGTCAGGTTTATCGCAAGTTCCCAAAGGAAGGTCTGGACGAATAGCCAACGTCTCTGCGGCCCGCCCGGCGGGGCTTGCCGGCTTGCCCGCCTTCGGTGTTGCCGATCCTCGCCGGGCAACGAGCCCGCCTTCGCATCGGCGCCTTGATGGCGAACAAGCCGGTAAGCCAGAGGCATTGGCTATTCGTCCAGACCTCCCCAAGGCGTTATTCGGCCCCGTCGTCCACCTCGGTTTCCTCGGCCGTGGGGCCGACGATCACCACCACCCGTTTCTGCGGCTCGACATGCCGTTCGAAGGCCTGACGGATCTCGTCGGCCGTCACGGCCTCGACCCGGTCGGTGTAGTCGTCGAAGTAATCCAGCGGCAGGTCGAGGAAAGCCAGCGCACCGATCTGCTCGATAATCTTGTCGTTGCTGTTCAGCCGCATCGGAAAGCCGCCGACGATATTTGCCTGACTGTCGGCCAGTTCCTCGTCGGTCGGCCCTTCATCGATGAAACGTGACAGCTCCTCATCCATCAACGACAGGGCCGTCCCAACCTGATCATTGCGCGTCTGGATGCCCATGACCAGCCGTCCACCGGCACGCAGCGGCATCAGGTAGCTATAGGTGCTGTAGGCCAGTCCGCGTTTCTCACGCAGCTCGGACATCAGCCGCGAGGCAAAGCCGCTGCCACCCAGCATGTGGTTGCCCACATAGAGCGGCAGGTAGTCCTGGTGCTTGCGTGGAATGCCGTCGAGTGCGACCAGCACCGTCGACTGCTCCGAGGGGAAGTCGATGCGCACTGTTTCGGACTCTTGGAGCGGCTCCACCTCGGGCAGGGCAGGCGCGGCCTCGCCCGTTGGCAGGTTTTCGGTGAGCGTGCCCGCCAGGCGGCGCGCCTGCTCGCTGTCCAGGTCGCCGACGATCACCACGGTGGCGTTGGTGGCCACGAACCGCTGCTGGTGGAAGGCACGGACATCCGAGGGGGCAATCGACTCTACCGACTCGCGGGTGCCGTCGGTGGGGTGGGCGTAGGGGTGATTCCCAAACGCGGTCTTGCGCAACGCGTCGCTGGCAACCGCCTGCGGGGATTGCTGGCGCGACTGGATGCCGCGCAACTGCTGTTCACGCTCACGCTGGATGTCCTCGTCCTCGAAGGCCGGCTTGGCGATGACCTCGGCCATCAGCTCGACCGCCGGCCAGAGCCAATCCTCTTCGGTCAGGCTGCGCAGGCGCACGGCGGTGGATTCGAGGTTGGCGCTGGCGGAGAACTCGGCACCCACGCGGGCGAAGCCATCGGCGATCGCCTTGGCATCCCGCTTGCTGGTGCCTTCCTCGAGCAATGAGGCGGTGAGGCTGGCCGTGCCGCCTTTGCCTTCGGGGTCGCGTGCGCTGCCGGCATCGAAGATCACCCGCGCGTCGACCATCGGCAGGCTGTCGGTGGGGTAGAACAGCACGTCGGCGCCGTTGTCGGTCTGCCAGGTCTCGACCGGCAGGACCGGCTCGGCACGCGCGGTGGTTGACAGAAGCAGGGCCCCGGCAGCGAGGATTGCCAGCCAAATGGTGTTGCGGGCATCAGTGGACACGTTCGATACCTCCGGTCGGGCTGGGCAGGGTGGTCGGCTTGTCGCTCGCCGGGTCGAGGGTGGCGATGGTCAGACCATCGTCTTGGAAATACTTGCGCGCAACGGCCTGTACGTCCTCGACGGTGACCGCTCGCACGCCTTCCACAAAGCGGTCGGCCAGTCGGTAGTCGAGTCCCACCGTCTCGTACATGCCCAGCTTCATGCCCTGGTAGAACAACGAGTCACGCTGGTAGACGTCCGAGGCGACCACCTGGGCCTTGATGCGCTCGAGTTCCTCTTTCTCGACCGGTTCGTTCTTCAGCCGTTCGATCTGTTCACGCAACAACCGCTCGACCTCGTCGAGTGGCTGGCCGTCGCGCGGAGTGGCATCGACGGTGAACAGGGTCATTTCACGGGCATTCAGGTTGTAGCGCGTGGAGGCTGAAGAGAGTTTGCCCGCGCGCACCAGGTCGTTGTTCAGGCGCGCCCCGGAATCGCCGGCGAGGATGCCGGAGACGACGGCGAGCGCGTAGGCGGCACCCGAATCCTCGGCGGTGACCAGCGAGGGGACCTTGTAGCCCATCGTCAGGTGCGGCAGCTTGGCGGGGATGTTGAGGCTCGCCCGCTTGAGGCCGTGTTGGGCCATCTCCTCGCGAGGCTTGGCCGGGGCCAGGTCGCGCTGCTCGACCTGGCCGTAGTGGCGCTCGGCCAAGTCGACCACTGCGTCGGGCTCGACGTCGCCGACCACGATCAGGGTGGCGTTGTTGGGCGCGTAATGCTCGCGGTACCAGCGTTGCAGGTCCTCGACGGTGTAGGCATCGATGTCGGTCTTCCAGCCGATGACCGGATGGTGATAGCCGCTGCTGGTAAACGCCGTGGCGTAGAGCAGTTGGTTGAGGCGGGCATTGGGGTTGTCGCGCACGCGCGAGCGCCATTCCTCCTTGACCACTTCCTTCTCGCGGGCGAATTCCTCGGGATCGATCTCGAGGTTGGCCATGCGATCGGCCTCCCAGCGCATCACCGTCTCCAGTTCGTCGGCCGACAGGGTCTGGTAGTACCCGGTAAAATCGCGGCCGGTAAACGCGTTTTCCTCGCCACCGAGGCGCGCGATAATGTCCGAGAACTCGCCGGGGCCGAGGTTTTCCGTGCCCTTGAACATCATGTGCTCGAACATGTGGGCAATTCCGGTGACCCCGCCCGGTTCGTCGACCGAGCCGACCTTGTACCAGATCTGGTGCGTGACCACCGGGGCCCGCTCGTCCGGCAGGACGAGGACCTTGAGGCCATTGTCGAGCGTGGTTTCGTGGACCGCGGCGCTCGTCTTGCCCGCGGCCGCCATCGGGGCGGCAATCAGCGCAAGCGAGGAGAGCACGACGGGTAGGAGGGCGGCGAGATAACGTCGGGGTTGCATGCGTTTGGGCTACCAAGGGTTGAACGAACGGTCAGCCATGCGGGCATGGCTGGGACAAGTGTGACCTGCGCCAACGGCGGCGGTTTCAAACTCCCGCCGCCGGGTCCAGACTCAAGGCTCGGGTTCCGAGAGACGGCCGCGGGAGGTGCTGCATGGATTTCTCGATCATACAGGGCAATATCGTGACGCAATCGGCCGATTGCCTGGTCAATGCCGCCGGCACGTCACTCGCCATGGGCAGTGGCGTGGCTGGGGCATTGCGCGAGGCCGCCAACGGGCCGATCAACGAGGCGGCGATGGCCCAGGGGCCGGTCCCGCTGGGCGGTGTGGCCGTCACGCAAGGCTTCGATCTGCCCGCCCGCTGGGTGATCCACGCGGCGGCCATGCCGCATTACGGCGATGGGCGCGCCACGGAGCATAGTATCCGTGCGGCGGTTCGCAACACCTTGGCCAAGGCCGATGGGCTGGGGTGTCGCTCAATGGTGATCCCGCCGCTGGGCTGCGGGGTGGCCGGTTTTGATCTTGCCACCGGGGTGCGCCTGATCCTCGAGGAGATCGACCGCTACGAGCCCGTCACGTTGACCGACCTGCGGTTGATCGTCTATCGCGAGGCGGATCTTCAGGTGGTCGAGGACGTTGCCCGCGCGGTTCGTGGGGGCTGAAAAACCAAGGTGACCACGAAAAAATCCGGGCCCGGTTGTGCTCCCGGGGCCGGATGGTTGATGGTCGAAGGGTCCTCGTGGATCAGGCGTTGACTACCCGTCGGGGCCCACTGCGCGGCGCCTCCTCCATCGCCGGCGGCGTGCCGTCGGATGCCTTGTCCGCGTAGGGCGTGCTCGGCCCGTTGACCAGGAAGTCCATCAGGTGGTTGCGGAACGGGTAGTAGTGCTCGTCGTGGTGCATTTCCTGGCGTGAGCGCGGCTTTTTCAGCGGGTTGTAGGCGCATTCGGCCACCTCGGCGAACGGCCCGTTGGTCATCAGCAGGATCTTGTCGGCCAGCAGGATCGCCTCGTCGACGTCGTGGGTGATCATGAAGACGGTCTGGTTGGTGGCCTGGCAGATCGCCAGCAGCTCGTCCTGGATCACGCCGCGGGTCAGGGCGTCGAGCGCACCGAACGGCTCGTCCATCAAAAGCATCTTCGGCTCGATGGCGAAGGCCCGGGCGATGCCGACGCGCTGGCGCATCCCGCCGGAGAGCTGGTGCGGCTTCTTGTCGATCGCCGGGGTCAGCCCAACCATGTCGACGTACTTCTCCACCTGCGCGTTCACCTCATCCTTGGAGTGGCGCTTGAAGCGGGATTTCACCGCGAAGGCGACGTTCTCGCGCACCGTCAGCCAGGGCATCAGGGCGTGGCCCTGGAAGACCACGCCGCGGTCGAGGCCCGGTCCGGTGACTTCCTTGTTTTCCATGAAGACGTAGCCGTCGGTCGCGGCATCCAGCCCGGCCAGGATGTTGAGGATGGTCGACTTGCCGCAGCCGGAGTGGCCGATCAGGCAGACGAACTCGCCTTTCTCGATCTCGAAGTCGAGGTTCTGGAACACCGTGACCGGTTCCTGGCCCATCGGCGCGGGGAAGGTCTTCTCCAGGCCGTCGACCTGGATGAATGCGGGGGTAGTCATGGTCAGACCTCCTTATAGCTGACGGCCTTGCCAAGCAGGCCGAAGATCATGTCGAGGATCATGCCGACCACGCCGATCAGGAGGATGGCGAAGATCACGTTGGCGAGATCGAGGTTGTTCCACTCGTTCCAGATGAAGTAGCCGATACCGGTGCCGCCGACGAGCATTTCCGCGGCGACGATGACCAGCCAGGCGATGCCCATCGAGATGCGCATGCCGGTGAGGATCGTGGGGGCCGCCGCCGGCAGGATCACCTTGAACGCCTTCTTGATTGGGCTGACCTCGAGGGTCTTGGCCACGGCGAGCCAGTCGTCGCGGACCGAGGCGACCCCGTAGGCGGTATTCACCATCATTGGCCAGATCGAGCAGATGAAGATCACGAAGATCGACGAGATCGAGGCGTCCTGGATGATGTAGAGGGCCAGCGGCATCCAGGCGAGCGGCGAGATGGGTTTCAGGATCTGGATGTACGGGTCGAGTGCCTTGTGCATCAACGGCGACATGCCGATCAGAAAGCCCAGCGGCACGGCGACCAGCGCGGCGAGCGCGAAGCCGGCGAGCACCCGCCAGAGCGAATGGGCCAGCTGGATACCGATGCCCATGTCGTTGGAGCCCGAGACGTAGAACGGATCGGACAGGTGCGTCCAGATCGCCGAGCCGATGTCCCCCGGGGTCGGGATGTCGGATTCCTGGACGGTATCCAGCCCCATCATCGCGGCGTACTCGGGATCCATGTCGCCGAGGTCGACCTGGGTGGGCAGGGTCGCCCCCCACCACGCGCCGATGAAGGCGAGCAGCAGGAGAATCGAGACGATGCCACCCCGTAAGCGCAGTGACTGACTCATGACTTAGGCCCTCCCGATCTCGAACGATTCGAGGTATTCCTGCGGGCGCGCCGGGTCGAATTCCTTGCCCATGATCATGTGCTTCTTGCTGTTGATCTCCGGTGCCGGCAGGCCCATCTCGGCCAGACGCTGGCGCGCGTCGGTTGCGCGGAAGATCTCCTCGGCGATGTCGGCGTAGTCGATCTCCTCTTCGATGTAGCCCCAGCGCTTCATCTGCGTGAGGATCCACACGCCCATCGATTCCCACGGGAACGGGTCGAAGTCGGCACGCTCCGGCTCCTCGATGATGTTGCCCAGGCCATCTGCATAGCGGCCGGTCATCACCTGGTCGAGCACGATCTTCGGCTGGTTGAGGTAGTTGGCCGGGGCGATCGCCTCGATGATCTCCGGGCGGTTCTCCTTCTTGTGCGCGTAGACCGTGGCGCTGGCGATGGCGCGGAACAGCGCGGAGAAGGTGTTGGGGTTCTCCTCGACGAAGCTCTTGGTCGCACCGAAGGCACAGCAGGGGTGGCCGTCCCAGAGGTCTTTCGACAGCACGTGGATGAAGCCGGCGCCCTCGTAGACCGCGCGCTGGTTGAACGGCTCGGGGCCGAGGAAGCCGTCGATGTTGCCGGCCTTGAGGTTGGCGACCATCTCCGGCGGGGCGATCACCTTGAGCTGGACGTCCTTGTCCGGGTCGACGCCGTGCTCGGCGAGGTAGTAGCGCAGCAACAGGTTGTGCATCGAGTGGTCGTAGGGGATGCCGAAGGTCATGCCCTTCCAGTTGCTCGGATCACGATTCTCCTTGTGCTTGTTGTGCATCGTGATCGCCTGGCCATTGATGTTCTGGATGGTGGCGACGTAGGTGTCCTGCTGGCGCGCGCCGACCCCGAGCGAGGCGGAGATCGGCATGGGCGAGAGCATGTGCGAGGCGTCGAGCTGGCCGTTGGCGACGTTGTCGCGGATCAGCGCCCAGCCGGCGGTCTTGACCACTTCGACGTCCAGGCCTTCACGCTCGTAGAAGCCCATCGGGTGGGCCATGATGATCGGCGTGGCGCAGGTGATCGGGATGAAGCCGACCTTGAGCTTCTTTTTCTCCAGCGGTCCGACCGGATCGGCGGCGACCGCCCGGGCGGCGGCCATCGGGAAGAAGGTGGAGACCGCGGCCATGGCCGTGCTTACGCCCACGGCCTTGAGGAAGTTGCGCCGGGTGTGATCTTCCGGGAACAGCGAACGCATCACCGCCGAGTCCACCGCGCGGTTGAGGGCTGCCTCCTCGTCGGTCGGCATGGCGCTCTCGGCGATCGCGGCGTTGTGATCGGCCTGGTTGGCGTGCTTGCCGCAGGTGCAGCCGCGGTGCAGTGACTTGTCGGGATCGAACGGGTTATCGAATGTGGACATGGTTTCGCTCTCGGGTCGGTGAGTGACGACCTCGAGATTGCAGATGCCGTGCCAGACCGCCCGTTTGCGTCAGATCAGCGCTGAATAGCCGAAAATGACGCATTTTCGCACCACGAAAGAGCGGTGGCGCGGCATCGGTCCCGCTCTTGGTGCGTCGATAGGGCCCGAATCGGCGCGCAATGCCCGCCAATGGCGGACACAGTCATGGGCCTGCTTCTTGCAGTTCCGGGAATGTCACCTATTCGCCCGGAGTTGCCCCATGACCCACGCGCAAGTCATTCAATCGTCGGCCCGTGCCGACAGTGCCGATGCTGAACTGCTCGTCGTGCACGACGCCACGCAATGGCTCTCGCACTTGAACGACCCCGACACCGTGATCGGCCGGATGCTGCGGTTGCTCTCGCAGATCACCGGGCTCAACCGTGGCCGGGTGGTATTGCTTGATGCCAGCGGCGAGTTCATGGAGATTCGCTACGCCTACGGCCTGTCGTCCCACGAGCGCGAGCGGGGACGCTACCGGGTGGGCGAGGGCGTGACCGGGCGGGTGATGCGCACCGGGCAGGTCGCGGTGGTCCAGGACATTGACGAGGAGCCGGTCTACCTGACCCGCGCGGTCGAGCGCGACACCCTGCCGCACGAGACGGTGGCCTTTTTGGCCGTGCCGATACTCAACGAGGATCAGCCGATGGGCGTGCTCGGCGCGCACCGCATTCGTGAGCGCCACCGTCCGTTGCACCGGGACATCACGCTACTGCGCATCATGGCCGCGTTGATCGCGCGCGTGCTCAAGGTCGACGACCTGATCCGCGAGCAGACCGCCGCGCTGGCGGAGGAGAACGAATCCCTGCGCGAGGCCCTGTCGAGCAACCAGGAGGCACGTCACGGCATCCTCGGCGAGAGTCCGGCGTTGCGTCAGGCCTTTCGCCAGACCCTGCACGTCTCGCCCACCCAGGCTACCGTGTTGCTAAACGGCGAGTCCGGCACCGGCAAGGAGCGCTTTGCGCGCATGGTGCACCTGACCAGCCCGCGCTGCGACGGGCCGTTCATCGCCATCAACTGCGCGGCCATTCCCGACCAACTGTTGGAATCCGAGCTGTTCGGTCACGAGAAGGGCGCGTTCACCGGGGCGGTCTCGGCCAAGAAGGGCAGCGTCGAACTCGCCTCCGGCGGCACGTTGTTTCTCGATGAGATCGGAGACTTGGCTTTCGATTTGCAGTCCAAGTTATTGCATGTGCTGGAAAAACAGACCATCCACCGGGTGGGTGGAACCAGGGATGTGCCCGTGGATGTACGCATCATTGCCGCCACCCACAAGAACCTGCAGGAGGCGGTCAACCAGGGGCGCTTTCGCATCGACCTGTTCTACCGGCTCAACGTCTTTCCCATCCACCTGCCGGCCCTGCGCGAGCGCGACGGCGACGTGAAGTTGCTCGCGCGGCACTTCCTGCAGGTCGCGAGCCAGGAGTTCGACCGCAACGCCACGTTCGAGGCCGGCGTGCTCGATCGGCTGGCGGCCTACAACTGGCCGGGCAATATCCGGCAACTGGAGAACGTGATCAAGCGGGCGGTGCTGGTGGCACAGAACGGCTGGATCACCGTGGCGGATATCGAACTGATCCTGACCCACGAATCGCACGTCACCGATCACCTCGAGGCCGGCGGCACACCGAACGCCCCCGAACCGCAGGCTGATTGGGGCGCGACTGAAACCGGCCGCCCGCGACCGGGGGGCACTGCATCATCCCCGCCCGCGACGGTCCCCGAGCGGAGTTATCGGTGGGTGCGCGAGGACGAGGCCGAGTCGTTGCTCCAGGCATTGCAGGAAACGGGCGGCAACAAGACGCAGGCCGCCAGGCGACTGGGCATGACGACCCGCCAGTTCCGCTATCGTCTCGATAAACTGCACTTGAGCGCGTAAGGACGCCCGGTTGGCCAGGTCGTGGTCGCGAGTGGAACTTCACGAAAGCGGTCTAGACTAACTGGCACGTCGTGGTTGCGGCGTGAAGTCGATTTCTACCAGAGGGAAATGTGATGAAACGAGTCGCCCGAATCGTCAGCCCATTCGTGATCGCCTCTTTCACCGTCGGCAGCATGCCGGCGATGGCTACCCCGTCGGCCGTGGCCGATGGGCTGGTCACGACCCAGGAAGCGGTGAGCGCCGATCAGGCCAGCGCCGATCGTGAGCGGATTGTCGAGCTGCTGTCCCGCGATGAGGTGCGTGACCAGCTGATTGCCCAAGGTGCCGATCCGGCACAGGTCGAGGAGCGTGTCGCCGCCCTGTCCGATCAAGAGGTGCGCGAGATGAACGAACGTCTCGACCAGATGCCTGCCGGTGCCAGTAGCGTCGTCGGCGTCCTGTTCGCGGTGTTCGTGATCCTGCTGGTCACCGATCTGCTGGGCTTGACCAACGTGTTCCCGTTCACCCGCTGATAGCGAGTCGTCGCGAGCATGCGATATCGATCGATCAAAAGCGCCCGCTGGTCGGGCGCTTTGTTGTTTCTGGTGGCCGCCTTGCTGAACGGTTGCGCCACGACGCCGCCGCTGTCCGAGGACGCACGTTCGGCCGTACCGGAGCGACATCTGATCGAGGAGGTGCCGTTTCACGGGCAGCGTGATTACCAGTGTGGCCCCGCGACATTGGCCATGGTCCTCGACCAGGGTGGCCGGACGGCCAGCGTCGACGAGCTGATCCCGCAGGTGTTCTTGCCCGGCCGCGAGGGCAGCGTCCAGCCGGAAATGCTGGCCACCGTTCGTCGTCACGGGCTGATTCCGTTCGTCATTCCGGGGCGGCTGGATGCCGTCTTGCAGGAGGTGGCGGCGGATCGGCCGGTGGCCGTGCTGCAGAACCTGTCCCTGCCGTGGTGGCCGATGTGGCACTACGCGGTGGTGATTGGTTACGACCTCGACGACGAACGTCTGGTGCTTCACAGCGGCGAGACACCACGCATGGACGTTTCCATGGGGCGCTTTGATGCCACCTGGTCGCGGTCGGATCGCTGGGCCTTCGTCGCCTTGCCACCGGGCGAATTGCCGGCCTCGGGCGTGGATCGCGAGTCCGCCAAGGCCATATCGGCGTTCGAGTCGGTGCAGGGGGCGGAAACGTCGCTGCCTGCGTGGCAGGTGCTGGCGGATCGTGAGCCCAAACTTGCCCTGGCCCAGTTCGGGTTGGGCAATGCGCTGGCCGCCACCGACAAGCCGCGCGAGGCGGCCCGGGCCTTCCGCCATGCGGTGGACGCAGACCCGGAGTTCGCGGCCGCCTGGCTCAACCTGGGGCTGGTGTTGCGTTCGCTTGACCGGACGGAGGAAGCCGAGGATGCCCTGCGTCGGGCTGCCGAGATCCCCGGCCCCCTGCAGGAGCGGGCGCAGCAGCGACTCGAGGAACGCTGATCCAGGCTAGTTAACCGACTCACGGCCCCGCGGCGATTGGTCGATTCAACCCGAATCGTCTTCCTGTTCGATCAACGGCACATAGCCGGGCAGGGCCTCGACCCGTGTGATCCATTTGCCGACTGCCGGGTAGGGGGCCAGTGACACGCCGGCTTCGTCGGCCAGCGCCACGTAGGGGTAGCAGGCGAGATCGGCGATGGTGGGATGATCGGCGGCCAGCCACTCGGCCTGTTCGAGGCGTTGCTCCATCAATCCCAACCCGGCACGTCCCTCCCGCTGGCACTGCTCCCGGTTGAAGGGTGAACCGAGCCGCCAGACGGCGCGGGCGCGGGCCAGACCGTAGAGCAGCTCGTCGCCGGCCACGGCCAGCCATTGCATCACGACCGCCTCGGCAGCCGGATCGTCGGGGAGCCAGTCGGTTGTGGCGTATTGGCGAGCCAGGTACACCAGAATCGCCATCGAATCCCAGATCCGTACCTCGCCATCGACCAAGAACGGCACCTGGCCGCGCGGGCTGATGCGCTTGTATTCCGGGGAGCCAGGTTGCCCGGCGACGACGTCGATGGGGACGCGCTCGTGCTCCAGGTCGAGCATCGAGAGCAGCAATCGCACCTTGTGGCAGTTGCCGGACAGGGGAAAGTCGTAGAGCGTAATCGAACTCACGGCGGCGTCTCCGGGAGTGGGTTGGGGCGGGAGTCCATTCGGCCCGCAGAAGAAAGGCCCGGCATGCCGGGCCCCACTGACATATGTTGGCGCCGCCAGGGCACGTCAGGTCAGGCCACGAACGGCAGGCCCTCCTCGATCGGCAGGCTCGGGTCGCGCGACCACTCGTTCCATGAGCCGAAGTACAGCCGCACGTTCTCGATGCCCGCCGCGCGCAGGGCGACCAGCGTATTCGACGCCCGGGCACCCTTGAAACAGTACAGGAACACCTGCGAGTCCGGCGAGATGCCGACGCTGTCGCACTCGGCGCGAATCTCGGCCGGCGACTTGAAGCGCGCCACCTCGCCGGGCTTCATCAGGGAACCCCTGCACGGTTCGATAGCGTCTCTGGCTCGCGGGTTTGTTCGCAATCAAGGCGCCGGACCGAAGACGGGCTCATTGCCCGTCGAGGGACGGCAACGCTGAGTGCGGGCAAACCCGCGAGCCCCATCCGGGCGGGCCTCCAAGGACCCATCTGCGGCGTTGCAGCCCTTGTAAAGGGCGACGGCCCTTCACGACGGACTGCGTCTTGCATCTGGGCCCTTGGAGGTCCCGCAGAGACGCTATCGAACCGTGCAGGGGTTCCCGTGATACCACTCGATCCACTTGGCATCGGGCAGACGCCCCTTGCGCGGGCAGAAATCCTTGCCGTAGGGCGAGGAGCTCTCGGCGATCCACTCGTCGACGTCACGCACGTCGAGCAGGACCACGTCGTCGCGCTCCAGGGCCGCGAGCACGTCGTCCTTGTCCAGCATGACGTCGCTGGCGCTACTGTCGAGCGGGAAGGTGGCGGCCACCGGGGTGGGCGTGTCGGTGCTGACCGGTAGGTCTGCTGCCACCCAGCCCTGGAACCCGCCGTGCAGGATGCAGATCTTGTCCTTCGGGTAGCCCAGATGCTCCAGCAGGAACAGGCCGCGACAGGACTGGCCGAAGCCCGTGTCCATCGCATCCTCGTAGAGCACCGCGGTCTTCTCCCCATCCAGCCCGGCGGCACCGAACTTGTCGCTGAACTGCTGTTCGAGTTCGTGTAGGGAAACTCTGCACGATTCGATGGCGCCTCTGGCTTGCGGGTTTGTTCGCAATCAAGGCGCCGTGCCGAAGGCGGGCTTGTTGCCCGGCGAGGGGCGGCAACGCCGAGTGCGGGCAAACCCGCAAGCCCCATCCGGGCGGGCCGCCAAGGACCCATTTGCGGCGTTGCAGTCCTTGTGAAGGACCGCGCCATTCACGGCGGACTGCGCCTTGCAACTGGGCCCTTGGCGGTCCCGCAGAGACGCTATCGAATCGTGCAGAGTTTCCCTGGCCCTTCCGGGGTGGAGGTGGCGAGGAAGGTGAAGATCTCCGGCATGTTGATCGCCCCCGGCAGATGCCCGGCGGCGTAGGCCTCGGGGCTGCGCGTGTCGATCGGCACCACGGCCGTTGTTCCGAGTAGTCCCTGCAGGTCCTGCGGTTCGATGAGGGGGTTGCTCATGTGTTGCTCCTGTGTGGTTCCTGGGGCTTTGGGCCCGGCGGTTGTGTCAACGGCGTTGGCCGCGGTTAGCCGGTGCGTCCCGCGACGCGCCGGTAAAGGGATTCGTGCTCACCGACCGCCTTGCCGGCCAGGGCGTAGCCGGCGAGTTGGCCGCGGCTGACGAAGTCGTTGCGCTGGCCCTCGGCCACGGTGTGCAGGGTCCAGCGGCCCAGGTCGGCAAGCCGGCGGTCGGGCGGGCAGAGCATGATCGGCAGACTGGGGGTCTTGACGCGAATCGCGGCCGGACGGTGCTCGAATGGCTCACAGTCGCCATTCAGGGCCGCGGCTGCTGTCGTGGCCATGCGGCGGATCGGCTCGATGAAGAAATAGCTGCGCCCCTTGATCTCGGCGCAGTCGCCGACGGCATAGACGTGCGGGTCGCTGGTCTGCATGGTTTGCGCCGAGGCGAGGATGCCGCGGTTGGTGACCAGCCCGGCGCGGTTGGCCAGATCGGTGTTGGGCACCAGCCCCATCGCCGAGATCACCTCGTCGGTGCGGATTTCCCCGCCGTTGGTCAGCGTGACCTTCAGGCGATCGTCGGCCGGGTCGACGCGGGCGAGGCTGATGCCAGGGCGAAAGTCGACGCCCTTGGCCGCCAGATGCCGCCCCAGCTCGTCGCCCAACGGGGCGGGGGCCAGGCGGTCGAGCGGGCGTTCGCCGAGATCGAGCACGGTGACGCGATGCCCGCCGGCGGTCAGGTCCTCGGCCAGTTCCACGCCGATCAGGCCGGCGCCGATGATGGTGACGTGGCGCGGTTCGCCGTCGAGACGAGCACGTAGACGCTGGTAGGCGGCGAGATGATTGAGCCGCGTGATGCGATGGGCGGCATCGCCGTCGAAGGCGCGAAAGCGCTGGCGGGCGCCGAGGGCGAGCACCAGATCCCCGTAGTGGACCGGGCCGCGGGTGGTCAGCAGTCGCTTGCCGTCGGTGTTCAGTGCGAGCACCGAGGTGTTCGGTTGCAGGGTGATGCCCAGTTCGGCCGCCTTGGCCGGCCCGCTTTGCTCGACGAGATCCTCGGGGGCGCGTCCCTGGCTGATCGCCATCGACAGGCCCGGCTTGGTGTAGGCGGCCGCTTCGTCGTTGCTGATCAGGGTGATCGGGCGGTCGGGATCGCGGGCACGCAGTTGTTCGGCGACGGTCCAGCCGGCGATGCCGGCGCCGACGATGACCACCGAGTCCGGACCGCCCACGCCGCCTTGTGCGGTGCGAGGGCGAGGGGCGTCGTTCTGGGCGGCGCGCTGGGCGGCGTATTCGTGCAGGGGCATGAAGTCGGCCTTGGTCACCCCGCACAGCGGGCAGTACCAGTCGTCGGGGATGTCCTCGAAGCGGGTGCCGGGCGCCAGCCCGCTGTCCGGGTCGCCCTCGTCCTCGTCGTAGATCCAGCCGCACACGGTGCAGATCCAGCGGATGTCTTCTTCAGGCGTGTTCATGGCGGGTCACCTTGGTCTCGTTTACTTCATTGGGCGCCGACGGGCGCGGTTCTGCCTTGGGGCGGGTCACGTCGATGGCGGCGAGGCACAGCCAGGCAAGCAGGCTGCCGGCCAGGAGCAGGATCGGCGTGCGTCCCGCGTGGGGCGCGGTCATGACAGCGCCTGCTGGTTGTTGGATCGTGGGCGGGGCATGGGATTAATCGATCAGTGCCTCGATTTCCTTGCGCAGATGCTTGATCGCCGGGGTCACGATCGCGACGAAGTACGCCTCGCGCAGCTTGCGTTGGGCCGGGGCATCGACGAGGTAGCCGTTCGCGCCGGTGTGCAGCATCGCGCTGTTGGCCGCGCGCAGGGCGAGCTCGGAGCCTGCCAGCCGCAGTTCCAGTACCTGGCGGAAGTACGCCGGGTCGGGGTTGTATACGTCCCGGGCCAGTTCGCGGACCAGCGCGCGGGTGTCTTCCAGTGCCTCGCGCAGTTCGTCGGGGCGGTCGTCGAGGTAGCAGTTGACGTGGCCGAGGCGCGGTTCGACGTCTTCGCACAGGCGGATGCAGCCCTCGATCACGCCGGTGGCCATGCCTGCCTGCAAGAGGACGAAGCCGGGCTTGATGCGATTGAGGAGCGGGCCGACCGGGTCGGCGATGATCTCGTTGTGGGGGATGAAGACATCCTTGAAGAACAGGGCGTAGGTGCCGGTGCCTTCCATGCCGCAGAACTCGGCCAGCTGCCGGAACTCGAATCCGGGGGTGTCGGTGTGGACCAGCGCCATCACGTCGCGCGGGTTGTCGCCCTCGACGCGGAAGATCGAGCCGAACACGTGCGATTCGCCCAGGTTCGAGATCCAGGGCAGTTGGCCATTGACGATAAAACCGTCCGCGGTCTCCTCGGCGTGCAGCAGGATGTCCTCGATGCCGGCGAAGTACTTCATCGGGTTGGACAGGGCGGTGCCGCCGAGCAGTTCGCCGCTGGCGAGCTTCGGCAGGACGGTGTCCTTGAGGTGGCGGTTGTCGGAATTCTCGACATACCAGGCCACGGCGTCCTGGCACCAGGTCATGAAGCCGGTGGACATGCATTCGGCCGAGATGCGGTCCATGTCGTCGATGGCCGCGGCAATGTCCATGCCGGCTGGGTTCTGTGAGGCGAGATGGTGGCGATAGGCCCCGGCTGCACCGATTTCGTGCAACACGTCGGCGGGGTATTCGCCATGGTCGATCGCGATCACCTTGGGCTTCAATGCGCGGCGAATCACCGTGTCGAGGTCGGGCGTCGCGTCGGTTTTCAGGAACGCCGGTACGTCGGGCGGGGCCGCCGTGGGCCGGGCTGCCACGGGGTCGTGGGTGGCAAGATTCATGGGATCACCTCCGGTAGAAGGCCCGGCGGACCGGGCCGATTGGACGACGTCTCGGCGATCAGGCGAGATGGCAGGAGAGGTCGACCGGACGGGTCATGGTGTTGGCCACCGGTGACCACTTCTCGGCGGTGTCCAGCAGGTCCTGCAGGTCTTCGTCGCTGATCGGATCGACCGTCTCGACGTCGAAGTAAACGCGGATGGCGGTAAAGCCCAGCGGCTTCGATTCGTCGAGGTCACCCGTGCCCCAGACGGCGGTGACGTTGATGTCCGCTTCCATGTTCAGCTCGAGCTTGCTGATCTTGATCTGGCGGGCGGTGGCGTTGGCATGCACGCCCACCGCCAGGCAGGCGCCCAGCGCAGCTAGGGTGGCCTCGGAGGGGTTGGGAGCGGTGTCGTCGCCCAGCAGGTGCGGCGGTTCGTCGACCACCACCGGATCGAGGTCGCGGATGTAGGTCAGGTTTCGGAAACGGCCTTCGCAGACGGTCTTCGCCTTGAGCGTGACCACTGCATCCGGGTTGGCCTTGCCCTTTTCACTCAGTGCCTTGAGGCCGTCGGCGTCGATTTCCTTGATCGCCTGGCGGATGCAGGACGGGGCGACGGGTTGGGCGGTTGCTGTGCTCATGGGTATTCACTCCGGTTTTGGATTGGCTTGGACGTGGGTCGGGATATCGCTGGACGAATCCCGTCGTCGCCCCCTGTATTGCAGAGGCTGTGCCAATAACCGGAAATGTCGTTGTGGCGCCGTTTGGAGGGGGTGGTGCATGGCGCTGCCCCAGGGTGGGGCAGGCATTGTCGGACAATGTCGGGGCTTTCGCCGGCGTGGGGCGGACAATGTCCGGTTGGCGGTGTGTTAGTGCGTTGATGGAATGCGTAAGTAGCGGAAATAAAAGGATAAGTGCTGCTTGGCAGGCTTCTTGTAACGACAGGGGACAGTGGCCCTGACGGTCACGACGACAAACCCGATATCCCTTGACGGAGATGCCCACATGATGACCAAGCAAGCACTGACCGACCTGATCCTGGAAAAGAAGACCGCGCTCGGCCTGTCGTGGGCCGATATCGCCAGTGGCGTCGGTCTGTCCCCGACGTTCGTCACCTCGGCCTGTTTAGGCATGAACAGCCTCAAGCCCGAGTTCGCCGACAAGCTGATCGCGATCCTCGAACTGCCGACCGAGGCCAAGGCCGCGATCGAAGCCTGCCCGATGAAGACCTGGGAGCAGACCGTCCCGACCGACCCGCTCATCTACCGCCTCTACGAGATCGTGGGTGTCTATGGTTCGACCATGAAGGAGCTGATCCACGAGGAATTCGGCGACGGGATCATGAGCGCGATCGACTTTTCCCTCGACATCGATCGCGAGGTCAACCCCGCCGGCGATCGCGTCGTGATCACCATGAACGGCAAGTTCCTCCCCTACAAATCCTGGTAAGGCCGCTTGCGGCGGGCCCGCGAGCCGAACGTGAAAAGGGCGCGTCCAAGACGCGCCCTTTTTCGATGACCGGCGGATGACGATCCGTCCACCGGGATCGGCTTCGCCGACACGATCAGTCGATCAGGACCCGTGCGTTGATCGGTTGAACCGGTCGGTTGTTTTCCTGGCCGATCGCCTTCTCGAACGACGTGATCTGCTCGGTGGAGAGGGTGGGGTGCTGTTGCATGATCACCCAGCGGACACCCTCGCTGCAGGGCGGCGTGGTCAGCGAACCGTTGTAACGATAATGTTCGGTTCCGGCAGGTAGCAGTTTGGCCGCGTTGAACGCGGCATCCAGCTCAACCTCTTCGCCTGCCGAGCCGGGGAGCTTCTTCACGAGCGGCTCGAGCGCGTCGTTGGCTTCTCCTTCCTCGAACAGCGCGGCCACGACGGCTAGGTTGCCGTCCGGGTCGGCATGGACGAAATGCACTTCCAGCGGGAAATGTTTCCCATCAATGGTGTGCTCGCTCGGGGCATGGAAATGGAACTGTTTGAGCTGGAAGTCCCGTCCGTCGAGCGTAAGGGTGCTGCCTTTCTGGTAGTCGACCTGAATGGCGTGACCATTATTGACGAGGTGGGTGCCGCCGTCGCTGTAGTCAAATGTCGGGGCTGACTGATCCGCCGACAAGGATGCAGTTACATCGATGGGTGACTGGTTTACGCCGTCACCACAGCTCGAGTAGGCCGGGTCGAGCGAGGCCCACTGGTCCGGGCCGGCATCGCCCTCGTAGCTCCAGTGAGTGGCGTCTGCTGCCATGGTGTGATGGGGCAGGCCGAACGCGGCGACCAGTACGGCAATGGTTCCGGGAGTAATTCGCATGTGGGACTCCTTGTTTGTTGTGGTTGGCGGATGACCGATCAAGTGCGACTAGGTAGCCAGGCTATTAGTTCCCCGAACGGTGAACGCTTTTGGTCCAAGTGCATAGACGGCTAATCAAAAGCCCGCTACCCTCGTGCCGTGCCTCGAAAACCATGACAAGGAGAGTGACGATGCTGATGCTGGACGTGAAGGATCTCGGGTGGTGGTACTGGTTGGTGACGGCCATGCTGCTGAGTGTCGGGCTGTTGATCGACCCGGTGGGGCTGTGGCTGGCCGTGGGGCTGACCGTTATCAACCTGGCGCATTTTGCCCTGCGCGCCGATCGCCTGACCGCCTTCCCGGTGCAGGTGCGGTTCTTCTACCTGCTGTTGCTGCTGGTTGCGTTGCCCGAGGCGATGCGCTGGCTGTTCTGGATCCCCATGATCGGCACCTGGGCGCAGGTGCTGGTGGGCTACTGCACCATGGCCCGCCTGGTCTCGCTCCTGCCGTGGAATCGCCGCGAGCCGCTGACCTGGCGGCTGGTGTGGCGGCGGTTCATGTCGCCCCCGGTACGGGGCAGCGTGGCGGACTGAGTCATCGAGGCCCGGGACGTGAACAAAAAACGGCGCGGATGATTCCGCGCCGTTTGCCGTTCTGGGTGCAGAGTTTCGCTAGGGGCTTACGCCGCTTCGCTGACCCAGTCCCCCGGGCCGCGGCGGCGCTGCACGTCGCCCTCGTCGGTCAGACGCAGCAGGGTGAGCCAGCGATTGCCCACCAGGTGCTGCAGGGTCTCGTTGCCTGCGATGATGTCGTCGATCGCCTCGGCCGGCGCCTCCACGAAGGCCGACAGGCGCAGCGGTTCGTGGCGCCAGTTCTCGCCGTCGTGCAGCGACTGCATCGACAGGCCCACCCGCAGGTCGCCGCCGTTGCCCTCGAGCACGCCGACCAGGCCGCCGACGACGTTGTGCAGCACCTTGTTGCCCGAGCCCTGGCGCTCGTTGTCGACCGTCGAGCCGTAGTACTGCAGGTTGATCCAGCTCGCCACCACCAGCGGGGCCGTGAGGATCAGCTCGAGCACGCCGAAGCCCTCGTCCTTGCGCCAGTCGTAGTCGTGCAGGAACGACCGGCCGCCCAGATCCAGGTCGCGGGTGCGCTCGCGCGGCGCGGCGATGAAGGCCGCGTTGCCGGCCAGGCCCCATTCCGGGCGGACCTCGGACCAGTCGCGCCCGCGATGGGCCACGGCCTTGCGCGCGGCCTCCCGGTCCGCCGGGTTGTCGGACAGGTTCTCGCGCAATGTCACCAGCCGCTCCAGGCGGGTGAGGTCACCGGCCTGCACCAGCGCCTGGCCCAGTTCGTCGAGCGTCGCGCGATCAACCGCCCCCTCGTTGAGGTCGAGCAGGTCGACCTCGTCGGTGGTGGTGTCGTGCAGCGCGGCGACGAAACGCGTGTCGGCGGGGATCTCGATGCCACGCCCGACCAGGCCGTCGCGGATCGCCGGGTCGTTCAGCAGGTCGGCGGCCACCCGGGCGCTGACCTCGCCGGTCTGCCCGGCGCAGGCACCACAATCCAGGCCCGCGCGGTGCGGGTTGTTGGTCGTGGTGCTGCCGTGGCCGGCCAGCAGCACGATCGGCGCGATCGACTCGGTCAGGCCCAGGCCGCGCAGGATGCCCTCGGCCATGCCCACGCGGGCCTCGAGGTCGGCCTCGGAGGCGAGCGACGGGTGGATCCGGGCGCGCTCCTCGTCGGTCAGCCCGGCCTGGTCCGGCGGCGGGGCCGGGGTGTGCCAGCCGAGCGTGTCGCCGATCAGCTTCGGGATGTAGGTCAGGCCGGCCGACTCGACGAAGGTGAAGCAGGAGGCCGCCGAGAGCTTGAACTGCTTCCACGACAGGCCGTTGCCGATCCGTTGTTCACGACGCGCGGCCAGTTCCTGGCCCGCCTGGTCGCCACCCTCGGCACGATCCGCGACGGTCACGCCCGGGTTCAAGAGCACCGGGGTGTGGGTGCGGCACTGCGACTCGCCCAGGCGCTGGTAGGCCAGCGGCACGCCGAAGAAACCGGCAAAGCCGATGGTCCGGGCACCCGGAAAGCTGGTTTCCAGATGACGACGGAAGACCTCCGAGCGCACGTCGATGCAGAAGGCAGCCTGTACCGGCGGGCGCGCCGCGTCGGTCCGTTCGGCAGGGCTCGCGTGACGGAAATGCCGGATGACCGGGTCGCGGAAGGCGATCTCGGTGGCCGTGAGCATGACCTCGTCGATCACCGCCTCGTTCTCGGCGGCGGCGATCGCCTCGTGATGGCGTTCGATCTCGCGCTGCCAGTCGCGACGAATCGCGGCGCTGTCGGTGGCCTTGAGCGCGAGCGCCTCCCAGACCAGCCGCACGGCGAGCAGGTCGGTGAGGTCCTCGTTGCTGCCACCGGTCAGCTCGGCGCCCCACAGGCGGTAGCGGCAATAGGCCGCCCAGCCGTTGATCGACTTGAGCGCGGCGAACAGGTAGTCGGCGTGGACCGATTCCGGCAGCTGCAGGGTCTCGATCGCCCAGGAGATCGCCTCGATCGGGTCGCTGGGCACCGCCTTCAGGTGGCGGCGCGCCTCGCCCAGGCCGGCAGCACGGGCGCTGCGATCGATCAGGGTGTACTCGCGCCAGGCGGTGAACAGCGATTCGCTCTCGTCCGGGGCGCTCCAGATCGCCTGACCGCGGTCGAAGTGGGCGGCGAGGAAATGGCTGATCTGGTCGACCACGAAGATCGAGATCGGGGCCGCGCCCGGGCGGTCGAGCATTTCGACCAGCATGGGGATCGGCGTGCTGCTCCGGTGCGGGGCCTCGAGTGCCTTGATCACCGTCTCGATGCCCACCGGGTGACCCAGTTGCTCGACGGCGCGCTCGATGTGCGTGCGGGCCAGTCGCCCGTCGCGCCAGCGCTGGGCGTACCACTCGTGGTCCATGACCGTGCGCTCGCCGGCGATCGCACCGAGGTAGCCGGCCGCCTCGCTGAACGGCTGGTCGATCAGGCCCAGGTAGGGATTGACCGCTACGAACGAGTCCAGCGGCCAGAGCGGGGCGATCTTGCGCCCGGCCGTGTCGGCCAGCTCGCGGACGTGGTCGAGGTCGAGCCGTCCGGTCGGGTCAGGCATCTGGGCGTTGTGCTTTTGGGGCTGCGTTGCCAGTGTCATGGCAGTGTCCTCCCGGTAGATATCCGGCGAATCAGTATTGGGTGGTTGTGACGGGCGTTTGCGCCTTGAGCGCGTCATGGCGCGACCGGTGCTGACCGACCTTGTGCGGCCAGAGGCGATGCGCGGCTCGCTCGACCAGCAAGTCGACGTAGAGCCCGTTGTAGAGGTGGACGAACAGCCCCTTGCGGCCCGAGCCGTTGAAGTGATCGCGGCCGGGGCCCTGCAACCACGCGAGGAACAGGAAGCTGATCGTGGTCAGCCCCAGCATCAGGCCGTAGGCCGGCGTCAGGGTGTCGGGGATCCCGGCGACCGTCGGCCCGAACAGGATCACGAAGGCTTCGTGCAGCGCGAAGTAGACCGCGGCCATGATCGCGGCAAGCCCCGCGGCCCGCGCGATGCCTACAGCGCCCGGCGCGACGATGATCGCCTTGAGCACCAGCTGGGCCACGGCCAGGGCGACGATCGCGATCAGGGCGATCAGTGCCGGTTCGTGGCTCACCGACAGGCCGAGCACGGCGGCCAGTGCCGAGGTCAACGCGAGGCTCGCGGCGATTGTGATCGCCCAGGTGCCGAAGCCGACGCGGCGGCGCGCTGCCGGTTTCGGCTGGCGCAGCTGGTCGGGGATGCTGCCGGCGGCGAGGAAGGCATGCGCCTTGTAGAGCGAGTGGCCGACCAGGTGCAGCAGGGCCAGGGCGAACAGGCCCAGGCCCAGCTCGAGCAGCATGAAGCCGAGTTGCCCGGTGGTCGACCAGGCCAGCGAAGACTTCACGGCCGTCTGCGTGAGCATGACTAGGGAGGCGATCACCAGCGTTGCCAGCCCGACGATCGCGAGCAGGAACAGCGCGCTGCCCTGGGCGGCGAGGAATTCGCTGGTGCGCAGCACGATGATCGCGCCGCTGTAGACGACACCCGCGTGCATCAGGGCCGAGACCGGCGTGGGCGCCTCCATGACCTGCAACAGCCAACCGTGGAACGGGAACTGCGCGCTCTTGAGGATCGCGGCGAGCACGATCAGGAAGGCCGCCACGTGCATCCCCATCGGCATGCCGTCCTGGGCATGGGCCCACTCGGCGATCGCGTCGAACTGCAGGCTGCCGACCTGGTGGCCGATCAGCAGGGTGGCGCCCACCAGGCAGGCGTCCGCGCTGCGGCTGAACAAGGATTTCTTGTGCGTTGCCATCACCGCGCGGGGGCGGTCGGGGTAGAACAGCAGCAGCTTGTGCAGCGAGAAGCCGGTCAGGATGATCGCCAGCGTGAACAGCGCAAGGTTGGCCGAGATGACGACCAGCAGGAAGAAGCCGGCGGTCAGGGCCAGCAGGCGGAAGAAGCGCGCCTGCTGCGGGTCGCCGTCGAGGTACTTCTCGCTGTAGCGGGCGATCAGGGTGACGACCAGCGCGACCAGTACGGCCAGCGCCATCGTGAGCTGGTCGACCTGGATCGAAAGTGCCAGTGCGCCGGTTTCGCCGGGCAGCGGCAGGGCGGCGAGCGTCAAGGAGGCACGGTCATCGGCCAGGAAGACGAGGGTCGCGGCGATGGCCAGCGCCAGCGCACCGATCGAGGCCCAACGAACCCGCGTGCGGTAGCGACGTGCCGTCTCGACGCCCCCGGTGGTCCCTGGAAGCGCGGCGACCAGCAGTAGCAGCGGCATCAGGGCGAGTAGGGCGCCGGCAAGCGGCCAGTTGGTCAATGCGTTCATGGTCTCCCTCCGGTCAGGCTGGTGGTTCGGGTCCGCTCGCGGAATCGGGGCGGTCCCGCCGGCAGGACGAAAGGTAGTGACGAGCCAAATCGATCACCAATACGAATTTCCGAAGCAACCCATTGGCTTTAGTCTATGCCAAGATTTTCGCTGGGCCTTCGGGGCAATGAATGCCCGTTTTGAGGGTGAAAATTCGCTCCAACGACCGCCGTGGCGGCGTTTCGTCATGGTATTGGTTCTAGTCAATGGGTTGCCGTTGGTTTATCTATGGATAGACTGGGTTGAATGGAATGGATCGAAAATTTCAATACAAGCGATCGATCTCCCCGCCTCGGCAGCCGGTGGGGGCCACGGAAATCAACGAAGGCCACCGAAGGACGACCGGATCGACCTTGGAGCCCGGGTTGCATAGAATTCGATCTATGCGAGAGGTGAGAAACAGGAAGGGGGGTGATGATGGCTAACGAGAACCGGCAATCAGAGGCGCGTTATCTCCTGCGGCGGGCCACCCTGCGACAGATCGAGATCGTCGAGGCGGTTGCCCGGCTGGGGAGCTTTACCCGGGCGGCCGAGGAGCTGTTTCTGACCCAGCCCACGGTGTCGGCCCAGGTCAAGAGCCTCTCGGAAACGGTCGGCATGCCGCTGTTCGAGCAGATCGGTCGCAAGATCTATCTCACGGATGCCGGCAATCGGGTCGCCCGTGGCTGTCGCGACGTGATCGACACCTTGTCGAATCTCGAGATGTCGCTCAACGATCTCAAGGGGCTGAAGAAAGGCCGGCTGCGCCTGTCGGTGATCACCACGGCCAAGTACTTCGCGCCGCTGGCGATGGGGGATTTCGCCAAGCAGTTCCCGGACATCGAGATGGAGCTCAAGGTTTCCAACCGCGACACGCTCGTCAAGCGCATCGAGGACAACCTTTCCGACCTCTACATCATCGGTCACGTGCCCGACAGCGGGCTGGATCTCGAACTGATTCCGTTCGCCCCCAACCCGCTGGTGGTGATCGCCCACCGTGACCACCCGCTGGCACGCGAGCGCCGGATTCCGCTGGAGCGGATCGCCGAGGAACCGTTCATCATGCGCGAGCCGGGGTCGGGCATCCGCAACAAGATCGAGGAACACTTCGCCCAGCATGGCCTGAAGCTCAGGCAGCGGCTGGTGTTGGAAGGGCCCGAGTCGATCAAGCACGCCGTCGTCGGGCAACTGGGTATCTCGGTCGTCTCCGAGCACGCACTCAATCTTGAAAGCGAGGCCGGACCGCTGGTCAAGCTGGACGTGGAGGGCTTTCCGCTGCAACGCCAGTGGAACATAGTCTACCCGCGCGGCAAGGCCCTGTCGGTGATCGCCCGCGAGTTTCTAGCCTTTCTCAAGGAACATGGCGGTGATTACCTCAAGATTGGCTGATCGGCGCCGAAAAAGGGTTATGGCAGCGCGTTCCCAGCCGCCGGTCGGCCTGGCCGTCGTGATAAAGTCTCGCCGCTCAAATGCTCGCACCGGGATCTCGCCCCAGACGTGAAACAAAGCTTCCGCCCCACCCTGATAAAACGGATTGCGCAGAATCCGGACTTCCCGGCGTTCGCGCGTACGGTGCAGGAAGCCTATCGCCTGACCGACGACGAGCTGGCCTCGGCCAACGATCTCTCCGCGTTGATCCTGCGCGACCCGGCGCTGACCCACCGCATCCTCCGCCTGGCCAATGCCGCGCATTACCGGCACCTGGGCGGGCAGATCAACACGGTCACCCGCGCGGTGACGGTGCTGGGCTTCGAGGAGGTGCGACTCGCCGCGCTGGCGCTGTCGCTGTTCGAACAGATCGACAGCAAGGCGCATAGCCGATTGCTGCAAAGCCGTTTCATGCAGGCGATCTACCAGGCCTTCCTCGCCCAAGGGCTGGCCCGCGAGCTGGGCGGTCTGTCCGCCGAGGAGATGTTCCTCTGCGCGCTGTTCCAGGATTTCGGCGCGTTGCTGGTCTATCGCCACGCCCCCGAGCACCTGGCCGAGATCGAGCGGGCCCGCCGAGAGGACGGGCTCGACGAGGACACGGCGATCCAGAAGGTGGTCGGCGTGCTGCCGGTCGCGCTGGCGCGTGACGTCTGTCGCCAGTGGGGCCTGCCGGAATCGGCGCGGCGGTTCCTGACCACGGCGCGGGCCTCGGGCAAGATCACCCGGCTGACCCCGGAGGCGCGCGCGCTGCGACTGGCGCAGCTGGCGCGCGCCTCGGCCGAGGTGATCGCGCGCGGCGAATCGGTCGATGCGATCCGCCGCGACACACTGGACCTTGCCCACCGCTGCGAGGTGGAGACGTCGGTCTTCGAAGAGGCGAGTGCCGCCGCGCGTGACCATATGCTCGAGTACGAGGAGCTCCTGTCCTCGGCCGAGCGCCCGGCGTTCCTGCAGCGCATGGAGGCCGACCAGGACACGCCGATGCCGGTGGAGGAGGGCGTCTCGAGCGCCCCGCAAGCCGAGGAGCGCTCGGAGCGCCTGATTGCCTGCATCGAGCAGACCACCCAGGCGTTGACCGAGGAAGAGCCCCTCGGCCAGATCTTCGCGCGCATGCTCGAGGCGATGCACGAGGGACTGGGCCTGGACCTGGCCGTGCTCTACATGCTCGAACGAAAGGCCTGGAAGCTCGTGCCCCGCCTGGGCCAGGGCGCCTCGTTCGCCGAGTTCAAGCCGCGCATGACCGTGCCGCTCGCGGAAACCAGCCGACTCGCTCAGGTGTTCCAGTCGGGCGAGGATCGCAGCATCCACCGCCCGAAGATGCCCAGCGACGACATCTTCGACTGGCAGTTCCGTGGGGCCGGCGATCTGGCGATGGTCTACCCGTTGCACGTCAACCGCGCCCCGTTCGGCCTGTTCTACCTTGAAGGCCCGGCCGCGGCCTTCACCGAGGGCAACCTCAACAGCCTGCGCACCCTGCGCAACCAGGCTGCATTGGCACTCAAGTCGCGCTCGAAGCGCTGATCGGCGCGACTCACAACGCCCCCGGCGTTACCCCGTGCGTCGACTGGCTACCAGTCGGTAGAGCGCCGGCAGCACCACCATGTTCAGGAAGGTCGAGGTAATCAGCCCGCCGAGGATAACCACGGCCATCGGCGCCTGGATCTCGGTCCCGGTCTCGCCCAGTCCCATCGCCAACGGAATCAGTGCCAGGCCGGCGGTCAGGGCGGTCATCAGGATGGGGGCAAGTCGCTCCATCGAGCCGGTGACCACCGCCTGGTCGACAGTCATGCCTTCCCGCGCCAATGCCTGATAGCGGCTGATCAGCAGAATGCCGTTACGAATGGCGATGCCGAACAGGGTGATGAAACCCACGAGTGCAGCCACCGTGATCGTCCCGCCCATGAACCAGACGGCCGCCACGCCCCCGACCAGGGCCAGCGGGATATTGACCATCACCAACAGCGCCAGTCGCAGCGAGCGGAAGGCCATCTGCAGCAGAAGCAGGATGCCGGCGAGCACGGCCAGCGAGACCCAGCCGATGGTGCGGGTGGCATTGGCCTCGGCCTCGAACTGGCCGCCGTACTCGATCCGGTAGTCCTCGGGCAGGGTCATGTCGGCGTCGACGCGCGCCTGGATGGCCTCGACCGCGCCACGTAGGTCGCGACCGGCGACATTGGCGCTGACCACGAGTCGGCGCTGGGCATTCTCGCGCAGGATAGTGCCCGGCCCGCGCTCGAACGACGGTCTGGCCAATGCCCGCAGCGGCACCATGTCGCCGATGGGTGTCTCGATCAGCGTGTCACCCACCGCATGGCGATCCCCGCGGGCCTGGTCATGGAAGCGCACCACCAGGTCGAAGCGGCGATTGCCCTCGAATACCTCCGAGACGACCTCGCCGCGGTAGGCCGTCTCCACCAGCCGGGCAACGTCTTCCACCGTCATGCCGTAGCGGGCGATGGCCTCGCGATCGGCACGCAGTCGCAGTTGCGGCACGGCTTGCAGCGGCTCCATGGCCACGTCGACCAGACCGTCCACCTCCTTCATCGTGGATTCGAGTTCACCACCCAGCTGCCGGAGTTCGGCGAGCGACGGGCCGAAGATTTTCACCGCGATGGCCGCCCGGGTGCCGGAGAGCATGTGATCGATGCGATGCGACAGCGGCTGGCCGATATTGAGGTTGACTCCGCGCACGCCATTCAACGCGCCGCGCAGGTCGGCCATGAACGCCTCTTTGCCTTGCGGGAGCTCACCCAGCGTCACCTCGAGCTCGGAGGCGTTGGGTCCCTGGGTATGGGCATCCAGGGCCGCACGACCCGTCTTGCGGGCCACGGTTTCCACCTCCTCGAAATCGAGCAGGACCTCCTCGAGCTGTCGGCCGATCGCCGCCGAGGTCTCCAGTGAGGTGCCGGGCGGGGCGGTCGCCTTGATGGTGAGGCTGCCCTCGTTGAATTCGGGCAGAAACGAGCGACCGAACTGGCTGATCACCAGCAGCGTGGCCACCACCATGATCACCGAGAAACCCAACACGGCCGGTGCGAACCGCAGGCTGGCGTTCAGGATCGGGGTATAGAGCCGCTTGGCAAAGCGGATTACCGGGGGGTCTTTCTCTTCACCCATGGCCTTGTCCTTCGATAACAACCACAGGCTCAGGACCGGCGTCAGTGTCAGCGCCACCAGCAAGGAAGCGGCGATCGCGAACAGGTAGGCCAGTCCCAGCGGCTCGAGCAGGCGCCCCTCGACCCCCTGGAGGAAGAACAGCGGGGCGAATACCAGCATGATGATGGCCGTCGAGAAGACCACCGACTGGCGCACTTCCGAGCAGGCGCGGTAGACCACGCCGGCCGCCGGGGCGGGCTGCTCGCGATGGGCGTTCTCGCGCAGTCGTCGGTAGATGTTCTCGACGAAGATGATCGCGTCGTCGACCAGTGCGCCGATGGCGATGGTCATGCCACCGAGGGTCATGGTGTTGATGCCGATGCCCATCCACTTGAGCCCGATGAGGGCGACCACGAGCGACAGCGGAATGGCGAGCACGGAGATCAGCGTGGTGCGGAAACTGAACAGGAAGGCGAACAACACCACCACGACGAAGATCGCGCCATCCCGAAGGGCGACGGCAACGTTGTCGATGGCGCGGGAGATGAAATCCGCCTGGCGGAACAATCCCGGCTCGAGGTGGATACCCTCCGGCAGGTCGGTCTCTGCCTGCTGCAGGACCTGACCGATACGCTCGGTCAGTTCGAGGGTGTCGGCGCCGGGTTGCTTGGATACCGCGACGACAACGCCCGGATCGCCGTTGATCCCGCCATCGCCAATCGGGATGCCCGGACCCTCGCGTACCTCGGCGACATGCCGGATGCGAATCGGTGCGTCGTCTCGGACGGTGATGACGGCTTCACCGATGTCCGGGGCATTTTGCGTGCGGCCGAGAAAGCGCAGCACGTAGTCCTGGCCACCCTCGCTGATCCAGCCGCCACCGGCATTCCGGTTCGACCGGGAGGCCGCCTCGCGCACCTGGTCGAGACCAATGTTCATCTCCTGCAGGCGGTCGGGCGAGACCAGCACCTGGTATTCGCGAATCTCGCCCCCCAGGGCGGTGACGTTCGCCACGCCGGGGATGGCAAGCAACTGGGGCTCGAGTAACCAGTCGGCGACCTCCCGGGCCTGCATGAGATCGCCGTTTTCCGAGGCGCGGACACCGAAGAACTCGATCTCGCCCATGATCGAGGTGATCGGGCCGAGTTGCGGCACGCCGGCGGCCCGGGGCAGGTCATCGCGGGCCTGATCGAGTCGCTCGGTGACGATCTGTCTCGATTCGAGGATGTCCGTGCCCCACTCGAATTCCACCCAGACGATGGAGAAGCCCGGCACCGACTGCGAGCGCAGGCGTCGGACGTCGGTCGCGCCATTCATCGCCGTCTCGATGGGGAAGCTGACCTGCTGTTCCACTTCCTCGGCGGCCAGGCCCGGTGCCTCGGTCATCACGGTGACTGTCGGGGCGGTGAGGTCGGGGAATACATCGACGGGCACATCGCGTGCCGTGATCACACCGAGGACAAGCAACACGGCGGAGGCGGCCACCACCAACAGACGGTTCTGCAGTGACCAGCTGATCAATCGGTCCAACATGTTTGTTCTCCGTTACGGAATCTCGGGCCGAATCGTCGGCGTCTCTGGTTTTCGGGTTGGTTCGTAATCAAGGAGCGGGCGCGAAGGCGGGCTTGTTGCCCGTCGAGCGCCTGCAACGCCGAGTACGGGCCAACCCGGAATCCCCTTTCGGGCGGGTCGCCAAGGGCTCATCTGCGGGATCACCGTCCTTGTGAAGGCCCTCGCCATTTACGGCGGGTCCCGCCTTGCGTGCGACCCCTTGGCGATCCCGCAGAGATGCTGCCGATTCGACCCGTGATTCCTTTAGTGGGCGTGGCCGTGGCCGATGTCCTGTTCGCCTCGCGAGGCCAGCAGGACGGTGTAGGCGCCTCGCGTGACCACGCGCTCACCCGGTTGCAGTCCGGCCGTGATCGCCACGCGGTCGCCACTGCGGATGCCGGTCTTGACCTGACGGCGCTCGAAGCGCTCGCCGCCGTGCTGGACGATGACCACCTCGATGCCGTCGTCGTCGAGAATCGCGGATTTCGGCACGACCACGGCCATCTGCCCGGAGCCGATCGAAAAGGCCGCCGACCAGGCCGTGCCCGGGATCAGCTCACCGTCGGGGTTGGGGACGTCGAAGACCACTGCCACGGTGCCGTTTTCCTCGGTCTGGCTGCCGACGTAGGCGAGTTCCGCACCAGCGAGCCTCTGCCACTGGCTGCCGGCCTGGCGTGCGAGGACGTTGTCGGGGCGCTTGATCCGCGCCATGTCGCCGGGGTAAGCCATGGCCTTGAGCCAGACGCGACTGTCGTCGAGCAGGGAGAACACGGTCTTGTTGGCCGCGACCATTTCGCCCGGCGCGTGTTGGCTGGCTGTGATTACCCCGCTGATCGGGGAGCGAAGGGTGATTGCTGCACCCGCCTGATCGCGCTCGCCTTCGACCTGACCGAGCCGTGTTCGGGCCCGTTCCAGTGCCTGTTGCGCAACGCGGTATTCGGACTGCGCCTGATCGAGGCGTTTTTGCGAGACGACCCCACCCTCGTACAGGTCCTGTACGCGATCGCGTTCGGCGCGGGCGAGGGAAACCCGTTCCCGCGCCTCGGTCAGGTCAAGACCGAGCAGGCTGACGTCATCGGCTCCGCTCAACGGCAGAACGCGGGCCAGGGCCTCACCGGCCTCGACGCGGTCGCCGGGGCGTTTCCACTCGCCACTTTCCGGCGGAACCAGCATGCCACCGGCCGGTGTGGCGGCCTCGACGCTCTGGCCCGGTCGGGGCTCGATGCGCGCGGGCACCGACAGACGCTCGGTGATGTAGTCGCTGAAGGCTTGGCGCACGGCAAAGTCCATGCGCCATTGCTGTTCCTTGAGGAACGCGATATCACCCGCCTCATCGCCATGTCCGTCCTCATGGTCTTCGGTGCCATGGTCGTGACCATGCTCGTCGTCCGCGGCACGGGCCTCGCCCGGCGCCGTGACGGTGACATGCCCGGCCTCGATGGTGAGCGCGTCCTCGCCCGTGCCGAGGATCAGATCGAGTTGATAGTGTCCCGGTTTCTCGACGCTGATCTCGGGCAGGAAGATGCCGTCCCGGGCGATCGCCTCGGCAACGTGTTCCTCGACGTGGCCGTCGTCGCGCTCGAAGCGGTAACGGAGCGGGCCGGACATGACGGGCGAGAACTCGCTGAGGTGGGTGAGGTGCGTGATGTACTGGCCCGGTTCGCCGGCGGTCGGCGCGGGGAACTCCATGAACAGCTCGAGTTCCCGCGACCAGGTCGTGACCGCGCGCATGGGCGGCTCGTCCGTGGCGGTATCCTCGCTACTCGCCTCGACATGCTCGCCCTGCTCGTCGTGTTCGTGGCCGAGTTCGTCGAGACAGCCGGACAGGGGAAGACTCAAGGCAGCCGCAAGGGCGAGCCAGAGCCGCCGGTGGGGCATGGCAATCGGGTTCATCGGTCTTGCTCCGGGTAATCGGTCGTGAGCATCAGGCCGGCGGCCAGACGCAGGTCGGATTCGTGTTCACGCGCCTCGAGCAGCAGGTCGATATACCGCCGCGAGCCGCGAATGTTGGCCTGGGCGGCGTCGATCAGTTCGGTCAGGCTCAGCTCGCCCTGCTCGAACCCTCGGCGTGTCTGCGACAGCACGTCGTCAGCCGGGGCCAGCACGGCCGTCCGGTGTTCGTCGATGTGCTCAAGCACCCCGGAGAGGCGCGCATGGGTGCGTTCCAGACGAATGCCGAGGTCACGCTTCGTCACGTGACGCTCGGCATCCTGTCGGATGGCCTGGCTTTGCTTGGCATCGACGCGACCACGTCCCTGCGACCAAAGGGGTAATTCGACCTGGAGGCCGATGTGGTTGGTGGTTTCCTTGCCGCCGTTGATATAGCTGCGCTCGCGTCCCATGCGGACGGCCAGGTCCGGCAGCCGCTCCGCCCGTGCCTGCTTTACCTCGGCGCGTGCGGCGGCCAGCTGTCGGGCAGCGGCGTACAGGGTGGGGTGGCGGTCGAGTCGCTCGCGCAGGGTGTCGAGTGCCGGGGGCGTGTCGGGCCGGCTCAGTTCGGCCAGGGAGACGGGGGTCTTCCTGTCGATGGCGAGCACACCGCGGTAGTCAACGAGCGCGGCCTTGCGCACCTGGCGAGCCTCGTCCAACTCGGCCTGGGCCTCGGCATGCAACAGGTTCAAGCGCAGGCGTTCGCGTTCGGACAGGTCGCCTGCACGGGCGCGGCGGTCACCGATGTGCGCGAAGCGCTGGGTCCATTCCTGCTGGTTCTTGGCCTGCTCGATACGCGCTTGTGCCCATTGCAGCCGGTGAAAGGCGAGGGCGGCGCGGTGTTCCATGGCGAGCGCGCGCTGGAGTTGCTGTGCCTCGGCCGCCTCGACGCGCTTGCCGGCGGCGTCTGCGCGGTGCGCAATACGCCCGTCGATCGGTAGGGGCTGGCGGATCACGTATTCCTTCACCGACCAGCCGCCCGAACCGTCCTGGATGCCGAGTTCGTCACTGAAGTTGACCTCCAGATCGGGGTTGGGCCAACGGCCCGCCTCCTCGGCCAGACCAGCACGGCGATCACGCTCGGCACGGGCGGCGTCGATTTCCGGTGCGACGGACAGTGCGCGTTCGGCACTGCGCTCGAGCGTCCAGTCGGCGGCCGGCAGCGTCATCGGGAGGAGCAACAACAGGCTGCCCACGAGCAAGGGGCGATGGGTAGGGCGAACCCACCTCGGGTGAGGCGTCAATGGCATGACGAACTCCTCTGGATCAATGCCCGCTATGGGGCGGATAACCACGCGTCGCTTCACTCGACGGTTGGCGTGGTGCGATCAGGGTGCGGAGTTGTCAGGCGAGGGGAGGGGCGCGTTCCGGGGGGCGCAGCCTGAGTAGCGATGAGCCAGGCGCGTAGGTGGCCAGCGGTGGGCGGATGGCTTGGGTGCGCGGCAGGACGATAAGCAATGCCACCAGGACCAACAGGGCAAGCCCACCGCCGAAGAACTTCAGCAGCGCGAGCGACTCGATCTCTACCGCGTCGGCGTGGTTGGCCTGATGGGATTCCGCGTGTTCCATGTGCGCCGGTGTGGCGAGATTGCCATGGTCACCCGAGGCGTGAATATGCCAGGCACCGAAGACAAGCCCTTGCAGCATGACGGCCACGCACAGCAGCCCGACGAGAAGCCGGGCTTGGGCAATGCGTTGTCGCAGTCGATGGATCAAGGGCAGTCCCGAGGCTGTGGAGTTCGGCCAACCTAGCCAGTCGGCACCTCGAGGACTGTAAGGCAAGACCCGGCTGGCCGCAATAACGCCGCAGGCCACTATTCTCGGTTGCGTGCTGTCCATTCGGGCTGCGCTGGGTTGCATGCCGCCACTTGGTCGAGTGGAGTGGGATGGTGACCGACATGGCATTATCGGCCCACGCAAACCCGTCAGTGGGGCGGGTGGGTTGCTGCAACCACAGGAGGTCCCATGGCCTGGTTGATTTTCAAGTACCTGACGACAGCCGGGGTAGTGGTGCTGGTTTCCGAGGTGGCCAAACGCAGCGACAAGCTCGGGGCACTGATCGCGGCCTTGCCCTTGGTCACGATCCTGGCGCTGATCTGGCTCCAGGTCGAGACCGGCTCGCAGGAGAAGGTGAGCAACCACGCCTGGTACACCTTCTGGTACGTCGTGCCGACCCTGCCGATGTTCCTGGCCTTTCCGTTTCTTCTCGGGCGGCTCGGCTTCTGGCCCACCATGCTGGCAAGCGCCGCGATCACGGTCGTGTCGTTCTGGCTGTTTACCTTTGTTGCTCGCTACTTCGGCGTGGAATTGATGCCGTGACGTTCGGCAGGGCATCCCGAGCTGGCGTGCGTGTCGGACCCACGTGGGGTGTTGGCAGGGTATCCTGTCTGTCCTTTGCGCGTTGGAGTCTGAAATGAGTGAGATGCCCCCTTGCCCCGAGTGCGGCTCGACCTTCACCTACCACGACGGCACGCTGTTCGTCTGCCCCGAGTGTGGCCACGAGTGGTCCGGCGAGGCCGAATCATCGAGCGAGGCCGGTGAACCTGCCGCGCGGGATGCCAACGGCAACCCACTGGCCGATGGCGACACGGTGACCGTGATCAAGGATCTCAAGCTCAAGGGCGGCTCGGGTGTCGTGAAGGTGGGCACCAAGGTCAAGAACATCCGCATCGTCGAGGGCGACCACGACATCGACTGCAAGGTCGAGGGCTTCGGTCCGATGAAGTTGAAGTCCGAGTTCGTCAAGAAGGCGTGATCGCCAGCCGGGCGGTTGGTCAGGCGATCGCCCAAGTGCTCGCCCAAGGTTTCGTCTAGGCGAGTTTCGAGACAGGGGCAGTCAGGGAGGAACGGAATGACTCGACGCCAATCGTTACCCGTCCACGCCATCACGGTCGAGGAGGTCGTCGCCGCTGCCGACCGCCTGTCGCGGATGGTGCGCTCGAGCGGTTATCAACCCGATACCGTGATCGCCGTGGCCCGTGGCGGGTTCATGCCCGCCCGGTTTGTCTGCGATTTCCTGGGCGTCTCGCGTTTGGTGAGCGTCAAGGTGCAGCATTACGCGGCCGGCGCGCACGCCGGGATGCAGGCGCGGGTCACCGTGCCGCTCGGCGGTCCGATCAAGGGCGAGAATGTGCTGGTGGTCGATGATGTCAACGACAGTGGCAAGACCTTGCAGGCCTTGCGCCCGTACCTGGACGATCTCCACCCGGCCTCGGTTCGTACCGCGGTATTGCATGAAAAGCAGGTGACGGAATGCCCGGCGGACTTCGTGGCCGAGTCCATCGAGCAATGGCGCTGGATGCTCTACCCCTGGGCGGTGGTCGAGGATGTCGGCCAGTTCCTGCGCGACATGCAGCCCGTGCCGGCAACCCGCAAGGAGGCGGTGTCCCGGCTAAATGCCGAGCATGGCTTGCGACTGGACGATGCCGAGCTCGACCGTGTGCTGTTCTTTGGCGGCATCCGCCTCGACCAGGACTAGGCGGTGGGCGGCGAGGACTCAGCACGTCACTTCACGCACACGTCGGACCCGGTCGGGTGGCCCGATCAATTCGACCAGCCCCTCGTACGTGACCGGCAGTTGGTGGCAGACGGAACCGTCCGCCGTGCACAGGACCGGCGAATGCCGGCCGCCGTGGCAATGCGAGCACAGGGTGATGAAGGCCGGTCCCTGCGCCTCGAAATGCACGTAGATGCCTCCTCCCTGGAACGCGGTTTGCCGGCTTGCCTTTTCCTTCCACGTGTCGGGCCATTGCGGTGGCGGCACGAAGGCCGGCAGATAGCGCGCGGTGAGGCTAGGGGTGAGTGCATCGAGCGCGATGGGTCGGCCTGCGTCGGGCAAGCGCATGGCGAGCGGGGGGAGGGCGTCCGGTGGTCGGCCCCGGTTGTCGATGCGCACCAGGTAGTACATGTACTGCTCCGGCTGCTCGAGTTGCTCGCCGAACGCGGTCAGGTGGTCTGCATCGACACGCGAGACGTGGGAACAGCCGCCCAGAAGGAAGGCCGAACCGAGCAGTGCGAGCACCAGAAGGGGTTTCACGTGGTGACGCCTCGTTGGATGGGGTAGCCGTTGCCGGGAGTTTAGCCTCCAGTTCAGCCGCCAGGGCCGCCGGTCGCCGCGAGCATCCCCTGGGTGATCAGGGCGCCGGTGGACAGCAGCATCCCCGCCCAGGGGATCCACCGAGCAACGTTCGGCACGTCCTCTGGCTGGCCGCGACGCTTGAGGACGATCAGCGAGGCGTTCACCGTGATGAAGACGGCCAGCATGATCGCGCTGGTGAGATTCGCCAAGGTCGCCAGTGGCAGGAAGAGTGCCAGTAGCAGGATGGTGATGGTCACCGCGAGGGTCGCGACGATCGGGGTATGGGTGCGGGAATGCACGCGGCCCAGCACCGACGGCGCCCCGGCCCGGTCGCGTCCCATATCCATGAGCAGGCGCGTGGCCATGATGATCTGGCCCAGCGCGCCGTTGACGATGATGAACAGGCTGATCAGGCCCAGCGGCACGCCCGGGTGCCCCATGGCCTCGACCACGGCCACCAGCGGAGCGTGGGCGCCGGCCAGATCATCCGGGGCGAGTACGCTGGTTGCGGCGATGGCGACCAGCGCGTAGACCACGAGCGAGATCACCACGGCGCTGACGATCGCGCGTGGCATGGTGCGCGGGGCGTCGCGGACCTCCTCGGCGAGGTTGGCCATGTCCTCGAAGCCGATGAACGAGTAGAACGCGAGGAAGGCGCCCAGGAACAGCCCAGTGACCATCCCGAACTCGAGCCCGCTTAGCGATTCGGCCAGCCGTACCGGCGCATCCCCCATCGCCGGGGCAGCCACCCAGACCACGTACCCCAGCCCGGCCATGCCCAGTAGCGTGGTGGCGGCCATGAACCAGGCGCTCTCGCGCATACCCGCGATCGCGATACCACCCAGTGCGAGGGTGACGATGATCAATGTCCAGGCGCGGGGCAGATCAATGAACAGCGAGGCATAGCGCTCGAAGCCGGTCAGGATGGTGGCCCCCGAAACGGTGCCGGTGGCCACCAGCCCCCAGCCGATGGCGATGCACAGCCCCCGTCGGCCAAAGGCCTGCCGCGCGTAGTCAATCGGCCCGCCGGCCTCCGGGATGCGCGCGGTGAGTTCGCTGAATGACAGCGCCGTGAGCGAGGCGACCAGCGCGGCGAGGATGAAGGCAAACGGTGTGAGCAGCCCGGCCGCACCGGCCACCTCGCCGATCACCACGTAGATGCCGGCCCCGAGGATGGTGCCCAGGCCATAGAGTGTCAGCAGCACCGGCCCGAGCTCGCGCCGAAGAACGGCCTGCCGTGGGGCCGGGAGGCCCTGAGGTGGGGGAGGGGTGTCGTGCCGGCCGTCGGGATCGCGCGTCATGTTCGGGAGTGTAGTCCCGTGGCCGGTCGGTGCCGAACCTCGGGGGATGGTGGGTTACTCTTGTTCTTGATCCGATTTACCAGATACACGCCCACGACGTGGAATCCATTGCATGCCGCTTTTTCTCTGGATGATGCCTGTCGCTGCGTTGCTGCTCCTTTCCGGGTGCAGCGACCGCTCGCCACAGGTCGTGCTGTCCTCGCCGTTCGACACGCAGCAGCTGGTCGTGGCGACGCGTAACGGCCCCACGACTCGCTACCTGGGACGTGACCAGTTGGCGACCGGTCCCGAGCACGACCTGGTCACCGCCTTTGCCGACAGCCGTGGCTGGACGGTGGAGTGGCGGGTTTATGAGTCGACCGCGGAGGTGGTCGAGGCACTGGATACCGGCCGAGCCCATCTCGCTGCGGCCGGGCTGACGCATCTGTCGGCGCGGAGCGAACGGTTCGAGCCGGGGCTGGTGCACGGCGAGGTGGTCCAGCAGGTGGTTTGCCATCGCGACGACCGGCCCTTGCCGAACACGATTGAAGGCCTGGCCGGGGTGGATCTGCAGGTGACGGGCGAGTCGAGTTATGTCGCGCGTCTCGAGGAGCTGGCGCGCACGGTGCCGGATCTGACCTTCGCCGCCGATCCATCGCGCAGCAGCGAGGTGCTGCTGACCCAGGTGGCGACCGGGGAGGTGGGGTGTACCGTCGCCGATTCGTCGATCGTACGCATGGTGCGGCGATACTGGCCGCATCTCGAGGTGGCGATGAACCTCGGTCAGTCCGAGTCGGTTGGTTGGTATGCCGCCGCCTTGCATGCGGATCTGGCCGAGGCCACGCGAGACTGGCGGGAGAGTGATCCCGGTGATCTGGCGGTTGCCAAGATGCGCGAGCGCTATTACGTGCACATCGGGGAATTCGATTTCGTCGACCTGCGGGCGCTCAATCGCCGGCTCGACGAGCGGCTGCCACGCTACCTGGACGAGTTCCGGCAGGCCGCGGAGGAAACCGGTCTGTCGGTGGAACTGCTCGCGGCGATGGCCTACCAGGAATCGCATTGGGACCCGCAGGCGACCTCGCCCACCGGGGTGCGCGGCATCATGATGCTCACCCGGCCGACCGCCGAATCGCTGGGGGTGGAGGACCGGCTCGATCCGCGCGAGGCCATTCTCGGTGGAGCGCGCTACCTTGCTGATCGTCGTGCGCGCTTGCCGGAGGATATTCCCGAACCGGACCGCACCTACCTTGCCCTGGCCAGCTACAACCTGGGACGCGCACACGTGCTGGATGCACGCCGGCTGGCTCGTGAACTCGGCCGCAACCCGGATTCCTGGGCCGAGATGCGCGAGGTGCTGCCGTTGAAGGCCGACAAGCGCTATTACCCGCAGACCAAGTACGGCTATGCACGCGGATACGAATCGGTGCACTACGTCCGCCGCATTCGCAATTACCGCGACGTGATCGATCAGGCCCTTCCCGATTGACTGCGAGTGCATCGCCGACCGGGCAGGGCAAGGTTCAATCCTCTAGTGGTCGTTCCGTTTCCATCCTTTCTAGCGGGGCGGTATTGGTCCTGGCGCTCACAAAAAAGCCCCGGCATTGCCGGGGCTTTTGATGCCGGGTTGTGAACCGATCAGTAGTCGGTCTCTTCCTCGACTTCGTCACCCGCCTCTTCGGCGTCGCCACCCATCTCGTCGGTGGCCTCCTCGATCTCGTCGCCCGCTTCTTCCATGGTCTGGTCGATCTGCTCGCCGGCCTCTTCTGCCGGACCTTGCTCTTCGGCGCAGCCAGCCACGGTCAGACCCAGAGCCATCATCAGGGCAATCAGTGCATTACGTGCGTTCATGTGTCGCTCTCCATGTCATGCCGGAACGTCCCGGCGAATGAGTGTCAGACTCGAAAAAGTGAAGGGGCAGTTTCGCGCTGCCAGCCCTTGGAGGTCGCTGTGACCGACAAGTTCAGAATCCATCGACATGGCGCACCTCGTCAAGCGAGAGCTGTCCAGGCCGGGGCCAGACGTCGGCGGCCTTCTTGCCGATCGCGACCATGAACGAGATCAGGTGATCATCGGGCAGGTTGATCAGGCGGCCGACGGCCTCGAAATCAAAGCCGTCCATTGGGCAGGAATCGAGCCCCATTTCCCGTGCCGCGAGCATCAGGCTCTGCCCGGCGATGCCGCAGCTGCGCATGACCTCGTCGCGTTCGACCTGCGGCTTGTCACGATAATAGGCATCGATCGCCCCGGCCATCATCTCGCGCACTTCGGCCCGGGGCATCGCGCCAGACGCGTTCGGCCTCGTCCTGCCAGACGTCACGACGGCCGGTGAGGATCACCAGCATCGAGGCGTCGGTCACCTGGGCCTGGTCCCATGCAAGCTCGCGGATCGCCTGGCGGCGCGCAGGATCGCGCACCACCACGAACCGCCAGTGTTGCAGGTTGAAGGCGGTTGGCGACTGCATCGCCAGTTCGATCAGCCGGTCCTGATCGCCCTCGGATAATTGGTGTTCCGGGTCGAATTGCTTGATGGCGCGTCGGGTTGCAATCGCCTCGCTGACTCGCATGCAGTCTCCTCGTATTACGGGTTTCGGTACGGGAGTATAGGCATCGAGTCGGTGGTTCGCCGGCGGGCTTGCGCGGGCACGATCGGTTCAGAATGACTTGCCGCGCAGGGCGCGCAGCAGGGCACGCGCCTGCTTGGCCGGCTTGTGGTGTGGGTTGAGCTCGCGCTCGGCACGCTGCTGCTCGGCGACCAGCCGGCGCTTCTCGATGCTCTCCGGTGTCTCCCGGTAGAGCAGCGCCGCCTCGCTGGCCGGTCCGCGTTTGGGATTGAGTGCCTCCACATCGACCACGAACCGCATGCCGGCCTTGCCGATAGTCAGCCGGTCGCCGGGACGTACCGACTTGCCGCGCTTGGTCACGGCCTGGCCGTTGAGCTCGATCTTGCCGCCGTCGATGGCCGTCGAGGCCAGCTGGCGGGTCTTGAAGAAACGCGCGGCCCAGAGCCAGGTATCGAGCCGTTGGCTGTCCTGGGCATTCGAAGCGGAAGTGGAATGACGTTTCTTGTCAGTTTTTTTCACGTTAACTGCGGCAATAGCGGCGGCCGGTAGGCTACGATTCGGGTCTAATTCGGACGACGTACGCGTGTCGCCCGCGGTTTTTTCGATGTGGAGGCATCATGCAACTCGAACTGATCAGCTTCAAGCTCTGTCCCTTTGTCCAGCGCTCGGTGATCACCCTCAAGCACAAGGGCGTGCCGTTCGATACCACCTTCATCCAGCTCAACGACCTGCCGAGCTGGTTCGACGAGGTCTCGCCGCTGGGCAAGGTGCCGGTGCTCAAGGTCGATGGCGAGGTGCTGTTCGAGTCGGCCGTGATCAACGAATTCCTCGACGAGTCCTTCGGCGAGCGCATGCTGTCGGACAATGCCCTGGAGCGCGCGCAGCAGCGGGCCTGGATCGAACTGGGTTCAGCGGGAATCATGGCGATGTTCGGCGCGATCACTGCCGCGGAGGAGTCCGCCAGTACCGCCAAGCGTGACGAACTGGCCAAGCTGTTCGGTCACCTGGAGAGGCAGCTGGCAAAGAAGCCACCCGCCCCATTCTTTGTCGGAAAAGAGCTCTCGCTGGTGGACACCTCGTTCGCCCCGCTGTTCCAGCGCCTGTTCGCCCTGCCGGAATCACTGCTCGACTGGAATACCATCCCGACGGTGATGCGCTGGGGCGAGCGACTGGTCGACGAGCCGGTGATCCGCGACTCGCTGCCTGAGGGCTTTGACGAGCTTTTCCCGATGATGCTGAAAAAGCAGAACGGCTGGTACGCGCAGCAACACCTGACCGATTGAATCGCCGGGTTCAACCTCGCTCGAGGCGGCGATTGATCCAGCTGCCGGCGCCCGATCCGACCAGGATGCCGGCGACCACCCACAGGGCGAACCCCTTGCCCTCGCCGATCATCGCCAGTGCGGTGCCGGGGCACACCCCGGTGCCGGCCCAGCCAAGCCCGAACAGCACCGCGCCGACGATCAGTCCACGCTTGAACGGCTTGTGCTGAATCGAGATCGGCTCGCCGGTGTTGCGCGCGCGCCAGCCCAAACGCCAGGCAAGCCAGGTGAGCGCGGCACCGAGGGCCACGGCGGTGGCGATCACCCACAGCAGGCGAAGGTCCTCGAACAGGAGTAGCTCACTGATGATCGCCGGGCTGGTCGCACCGGCCCGGCTGAGCAGGAAGCCAAAGGTGGTGCCGAAGGCAAGAAACAGCAGGTTGCGTCGGTTGATCATCGCTCAGACCCCCAGCATCCAGGCGGCGAGTTGGGCGGTGCCCACCGCGACGGCAAAGAAGACGGCCGAGGCCACCAGGCTCGCCGGTGCCCCCATGGCCACCCCCGCAATGGTATGGCCCGAGGTGCAGCCGCCGGCCAGGCGCGCGCCAAGGCCGATCAGCAGACCGCCGACCAGCCACCAGATCGCCGAGCCGAGCGTGGACTCGGGCACCAGGGCGGTATAGAAGCGGCCGAACTCCGCGGCGGTGCCTTGCCAGGCCGGTGCACCATCCGTGAGGGCTGCGATCAGGCCGCCGAGGACGATGCCCAGCAGGAACACGATCCGCCAGTCGTCCTGCGGGTCGCGTGCCGTGCCGGGCCTGAGATAACCCGCCAGGTTGGCAAAGCCGGTCGAGCAGGAGAGGGGCTGGTCGACCAGCCAGCGCTGAGTGAAGGCGAGCAGGGCGATCAGCGCCCCCACCAGCACGGGCGTCCACAGCGGGGAAAACAGAGCGTCGATGAGCGTTGCGAACGTATCCATTGTCGACAAGTGCCACGGTTACGGAATTAACGAACCTGGCACCTTAGCGGCCCTCGCGCATTGGCGCCAACAGATGTTTTTTACCGGCCCATAACGACAAACACCCCCGACTGGCGGGGGTGGACGAGTTGAGCTCAGAGCGGCGTTGGGCGGTCAGTCGGACCGCTCGTTGCCTTCGCCCTTCTCAGGCAGGGTGATGTTGAGCTCGAACAACTCGAACTGCTCGTTGTGTTCGACCTCGAACTTCACCGCATCGTCCTCGACGTGGACGTACTTGCGGATGACCTCGAGGATTTCCTTTTGCATTTCGGGCAGGTAATGCGGCGTGATGTGCTGACCCTGGGCGCGTTCGTGCGCGATCAGGATCTGCAGACGCTCCTTGGCCATCTTGGCCGACGGGTCCTGTGAACGGTTACGAAAGATATCCAGCAATCCCATGGCTTAACTCCGGCCGAACAGGCGACCGAAAAGCGACTTCTTTTCGGTCTCGATGAAACGCATTGGGCGCTCTTCGCCCAGCAGGCGACCAACGGCATCGTGGTAGGCCTGACCGGCGTCGGTGTTCTCGTCGAGAATCACCGGCCGGCCCGCGTTGGAGGCCTGCAGCACCGCGTTGGATTCTGGGATCACGCCCAACAGAGGCACGGCCAGGATCTCGAGCATGTCCTCGACCGACAGCATCTCGCCGGTGCCGACGCGATCGGGGGCGTAGCGGGTGATCAGCAGGTGCTCCTTGATGGCGGTCTCGCCATCCTTCGCCCGGCGTGATTTGCTGGCGAGGATGCCCAGCATGCGGTCGGAGTCACGCACCGAGGAGATCTCGGGGTTGGACACCACGATGGCCTCGTCGGCGTAGTACATCGCCAGTTGCGCGCCACGCTCGATGCCGGCCGGGGAATCGCAGACGATGTAGTCAAAGCCTTCCTCGCGCAGGTCGTTAAGGACCTTGCCGACGCCTTCCTCGGTCAGCGCGTCCTTGTCCTTGGTTTGCGAGGCGGGCAGGACGTAGAGGTTGTCGACTTCCTTGTGGCGGATCAGGGCCTGGTTCAGGCCCGCCTCACCCTGGATGACGTTGACGATGTCGTAGACCACGCGGCGCTCGACGCCCATGATCAGATCGAGGTTGCGCAGGCCGACGTCGAAGTCGATCACCACGGTCTTCTTGCCGGCCATGGCCAGGCCGCTCGAAATGGCGGCGCTGGTCGTCGTCTTGCCAACGCCGCCCTTGCCGGAGGTTACCACCAGGACTTTGGACACGGATTGTCTCCCTAATCGCGAAAGATTGTTGACGTCATGCCCCGCGGGGCGGGGTCGTGAGGTGAGGCGGACTGTGCCACAAAGGCGGGCCTTCCCCAACGACCGTGAAATTCTTCCATTCGCACCGTACGTGTGCGTTCAGTCAAACGGATGGACCATCAGCTGGCCATCGACCAGTTCAACCAACACGCGCTTGCCCCAGGCCGGATGCCGCGCCAATTGCTCGCCATCGAGGAAGGTGCCGCAGATGGCGATGATCTCCGGCTCGAACGACTCGCAGAAGATGCGCGCCTCGATCTGGTTGCCGGCGCCGGCCGCGGCGGTGCCCTTGAGCGCGCCGTGGATGTAGATCGATCCGTCCGCCACCACGCGTGCCCCGGCACCGACGGTGTTCATCACCACCATGTCCTGACCCTGGGCGTAGAGCTCGGTGCCGGAACGGACCGGGTGGCGCAGGATCATCGGGGCGATCGGGCCGGCCGGGCCGGCCGGGGCGGGTGATGCCGGCTCGGCAGGTGGTGCCGGTTCCTCTGCCTTGACGGGTTCCGGTTCGGCGGCGGGTTCCGGTTCCGGCTTGCTCTGAGGCTGAGCCTGCGCTGGTGCGTCGGCAACCGCCTGGTCGTCGAAGACCGGCAGGTCGGCGCCGCGCGCCTGGGTCTTTTGTTGATCGTTGCCGTGGACCACGCCGACCGGTTCGAGGCGATAGTTGCGTAGCAGGCTCACCAGGGCCGGGAAGTCGATCCATTTGCCGCTGTCCGCGATCGCCGCCAGATCGATCACGCAAGGCTGTCGCTCGTCACCGACCCCGGGGTTGCCGAAACGCTCGCTCAGGCTGCGGGTGAGCTTGAGCAGATGCGTCTCGTACAGGTGAACATGGGTGAGCGCCAGCGAGCGCTGGTCGATGTCGAGGGCCGGGGCGCCTGTCCTGGCGGCCTTGCGGGTGGTTGCGGTCATTGATGAGCTCGGTTTTCGTCCTGACGATGGTAAAGCCATGCTCGCCCTCGCATGGGCCTGGCTCCCTTCCGGCCTATCGGCCGGCGAAGGGATGGCCTGGGTGTCACAAACGGCACAGGGCGAGGCGGAATTCGATGTCTTCGTGGACCTGGCGTGGATGGCCGTTCTCGCGGTCCAGTGTCATGAAACGCACGGTAAAGCGGTGCTTGCCGGCGCTGATCTCGGGATAGCAGACGGTGTCGTCGTCGATCATCACACGCAGCAGTTGATAGGGCGTCGCGCTCTCGATGCTCTGCTGCAGGAAGCCCTCGTCGGCGACCACCGACATCGTATCGACGCTGTTTCGTATCAGGCTGATGACCAGTTCGTTGGCTTGGCGGATGTCGGTAAACGGCTCCAGCCACGTGTCGATATCCTCGCGGCGCTCGGCGTCCGGCAGGCTCAGCCAGTAGTGCAGCCCGGGTATATCGAATTCGCACAGGGCGCCGGGAATCGAGGCACGCTGACGCACGGCGTTCAACAGCTCGTGGGTCTTCAGGTGAGCGCCGGGCTGGGCGTGGTAGGCGTGCAGCGCCTTGATCAGGTCGTTTTGCTGATCGAGCAGGGCATTGAGCTTGTCGCGATCGACGCCGGGCGAGTCCGGCACGTTCATCAGGCGGGCCTGCTGGCGCTCGAGTTCCTTGATCAGTTCGCGCTTGATGTCGATACGCGAAAGGACGTCGGCGGCTTCGAGCAGCAGCAACACCGTGCAAAGCGCGTCGTCCCGCGAGGTGCTCTGCAGGTGATGGTCGATGCGGGTGAACAAGTGGTCGAGCCTGAGGCAGGCCCGGATCCGTTCGTTCAGTGGTTGCTCGTAGATTTTCAGAGGTGCGTTCCGATCCATTGGATGCCGATGCGGGTCGAGGGTGTGTCGGCGCGTCTCGCGCCTGCCATTCTCAGCCTGCTCGCGGGATAACTCAACTCCCGCGATCATTTGCAGGCGGGTGACGGTCAATCCGGCTCGTACCCCAGGATTGGCGCGAGCCACTTCTCGGCCTCGGCGCGGCTCCAGCCCTTGCGGTGGGCGTAGTCGTCGACCTGATCCGGGCCGATGCGGCCCACACCGAAGTAGCGTGCCTCCGGATGGGCGAGATACCAGCCCGATACGGCAGCGCCCGGGTGCATGGCGTACGAGTCGGTCAATTCCATTCCGATTCGTTCGGGCGCCAAGAGTTCCCACAACAATCCCTTTTCGGTGTGATCCGGACAGGCGGGGTAGCCGGGGGCGGGGCGGATGCCCTGATATTTCTCGGCGATCAGCTCGTCGTTGGAGAGCTCCTCGTCGGCCGCGTAGCCCCAGAATTCCTTGCGCACGCGCTCGTGCAATGTCTCGGCGAAGGCCTCGGCCAGCCGGTCGGCCAGCGATTGGAGCAGGATGGCGTGGTAGTCGTCGTTCGCTTCCTCGAAGCGCTTGACGTGCGGTTCAATGCCGTGGCCCGTGGTGACGGCGAACCCGCCGATCCAGTCCTTGACCTTGCTGCCCGTCGGCGCGACGAAGTCGGCCAGGCACTGGTTGGGCTTGCCGCCCGAGCGCGGCATCTGCTGACGGATGTGATGCAGGGTGGTGAGCACACCCTGACGCGTCTCGTCGGTGAACACGCGGATGTCGTCGTCGATCGAAGCGGCCGGCCAGAAACCGTAGACGGCGTTGGCCGTGAGCCACTTCTCCTCGACGATCTGCTTGAGCATGGCCCGGGCATCGTCGTAGAGCTTTGTCGCCTCGGTGCCCACCTTCTCGTCGTCGAGGATGGCCGGGAACTTGCCGAACAACTGCCAACTCTGGAAGAACGGCGTCCAGTCGATGCGTTCGACGATCATCTCGAGCGGGTAGTCCTCGAGGACATGCACACCCGGCTGCTTCGGCGCGACCGGGGTGTAGTCCTCGAAGTTCACCTTCTGGCGATTGTCTCGCGCCTGCTGGATGGAAACGCGCTTGGCCTCCTTCTGGTTGGCTTGGCGGCGTTCGACCACCTTGGCGTATTCGCCTTCGACCTCGTCGACGAATGCCTGTTTGTTCTTGCCCAGCAGCTTGCTGGCCACGCCCACGGCGCGTGAGGCGTCGAGCACGTGGATCACCGGCTGGTCGTAGACCGGGTTGATCTTGAGCGCGGTGTGCAGCTTGGAGGTGGTCGCCCCGCCGATCATCAGCGGGATGTCGAAGCCCTGGCGCTGCATCTCGCTGGCGACGTTGGTCATCTCCTCGAGCGACGGGGTGATCAGGCCGGACAGGCCGATCAGGTCGGCGTTTTCCTCGCGGGCGGTGTCGAGGATCTTCTGCGCCGGCACCATTACACCCAGGTCGACGATCTCGAAGCCGTTGCATTGCAGCACCACGCCGACGATGTTCTTGCCGATGTCATGCACGTCGCCCTTGACGGTGGCCATCACCACCTTGCCGGCCGACTGCGCCTGGCAGCTTTCCTCTTCCATGTAGGGCAGCAGGTGGGCGACGGCCTTTTTCATCACGCGGGCGGACTTGACCACCTGCGGCAGGAACATCTTGCCGGCGCCGAACAGGTCACCGACGACGTTCATGCCGTCCATCAGCGGGCCTTCGATCACGTGCAGCGGCAGTTCGGCGCGCTGGCGCGCTTCCTCGGTGTCCTCGACCACGTACTCGTCGATGCCCTTGACCAGCGAATGCTCAAGGCGCTTTTCCACCGGCCACTCGCGCCATTCGAGGCTGGGGCCGCTGGATTTCTCGCCGCCGGATTCACGGTACTTGTCGGCCAGATCGAGCATGCGGTCGGTGGCATCACTGCGGCGGTTGAGCACGATGTCCTCGACCGCCTCGCGCAGTTCCTCGGGGATCTCGTCGACCACGGTGAGCTGGCCGGCGTTGACGATGCCCATGTCCATGCCCGCCCGGGTGGCGTGGTAGAGGAACACGCTGTGAATCGCCTCGCGCACCGGCTCGTTGCCGCGGAAGGAGAACGACACGTTCGAGACGCCGCCGGAGACCAGCGCATGCGGCAGGTTTTCCTTGATCCAGCGGGTGCCCTCGATGAAGTCGACCGCGTAGTTGTTGTGCTCCTCGATGCCGGTGGCGATGGCGAAGATGTTCGGATCGAAGATGATGTCCTCGGGCGGGAAGCCGATCCCGGTCAGCAGGTCATAGGCCCGCTGGGCGATTTCCTTGCGCCGCTCGAGGCTGTCGGCCTGGCCGTCCTCGTCAAAGCCCATCACCACGGCGGCCGCCCCGTATCGCTGGACGGTACGCGCCTGCTCGAGGAACGACTCTTCGCCTTCCTTGAGGGAGATCGAGTTGACCACCGCCTTGCCTTGCACGCACTTGAGGCCCGCCTCGATCACCTCGAACTTCGAGGAGTCAATCATGATCGGCACGCGCGAGATGTCGGGTTCGGCGGCCACGAGCTTCAGAAAGCGCTGCATCGCCTCGACGCCGTCGATCAGACCCTCGTCCATGTTGATGTCGATCATCTGCGCACCGTTCTCGACCTGCTGGCGCGCGACGTCCAGCGCCGTGTCGTAGTCACCTTCCTTGATCAGGCGACGGAAACGCGCCGAGCCGGTGACATTGGTGCGCTCGCCGATGTTCACGAACAGCGAGTCGGGGGTGATGTTGAATGGCTCGAGCCCGGACAGGCGGCAGGCGATTTCCGGCTTGGCGGGTTTGCGCGGCGCGACGCCGTCGACCCGGCGAGCCATCTCGGCGGTGTGCGCGGGCGTGGTGCCGCAGCAGCCGCCGATGATGTTGAGCAGGCCCGCCTCGGCCCATTCGCCGATCGAGGCGGCCATCGGGTCGGCCTCGAGATCGTATTCGCCCAGTTCGTTGGGCAGGCCGGCGTTGGGGTGCGCGGAGACGAAGTATTCGCTCAGGCGCGAGAGCTCGGCGACGTACTGGCGCAACAGGTCGGGGCCCAGCGCGCAGTTCAGCCCGATCGACAACGGTCGGGCATGACGCAGGCTGTTGTAGAACGCCTCGGTGGTCTGGCCCGACAGCGTGCGGCCGGAGGCGTCGGTGATGGTCCCCGAGATCATGACCGGCCAGCGCTGGCCACGATCGACGAACAGTTCCTCGAGGGCGAATACCGCCGCCTTGGCGTTGAGCGTGTCGAAGATGGTCTCGATCAGGAAGATGTCGACGCCGCCCTCGAGCAGGGCCTCCGCGGATTCGCGGTAGGCCTCGACCAGTTCGTCGAAGCTGGTGTTGCGGTAGCCGGGGTCGTTGACGTCCGGCGAGATCGAGGCGGTGCGGTTGGTCGGGCCGAGGATGCCGGCGACGAAACGCGGCTTGTCTGGCGTCTCGGCGGTCTTGGCATCGGCGGCCTTCCGGGCGATCTGCGCGGCGACCACGTTGATCTCGCGCGACAGCTCTTCCATCTGGTAGTCGGCCATCGCGATGCGGGTGGCCGAGAAGGTGTTCGCCTCGATGATGTCCGCGCCGGCGTCCAGGTACTGGCGATGGATGTCCTCGATCACGTCCGGGCGCGTCAGGACCAGCAGGTCGTTGTTGCCCTTGAGGTCCACCGGCCAGTCGGCAAAGCGCTCGCCGCGGAAATCGTCCTCGTTGAGCTGCGCGTTCTGGATCATGGTGCCCATGGCGCCGTCGAGCACCAGGATGCGCTCGCGCATCAGGTCACGAAGCTGGTCGAAAACGGGGTGGTCTCGGTCGATCGAAGTCATGGGCGACGCGCGGTCCTGGATCGGCCGGGCCGTCGTCCTGCACAGGCGGGGCAGGCCGCACGGCCGGCGCGGTGAATTATTAAGGAAGGTCTGCACGAATAGCCAACGCCTCTGTGGGTCGCCAGGCGTCCAGATGCAAGGCGCAGTGCGCCGTTCAATGGCCGTAGTCATTGGCAAGCGCTGCAACACCGCAGGTGGGTGCCTGGCGACCCGCCCTACGGGGCCTGCCGGCTTGCCCGCCCTCGGTGTTGCCGATCCTCGCCGGGCAATGAGCCCGACTTCGAATCGGCGCCTTGATGGCGAACAAGCCGGTAAGCCAGAGGCATTGGCTATTCCTGCGGACCTTCCTTTTGAGCGGGAGTATAACGTAGAGCCCCTGCAAGGAGGGGAGGCGCGGGGTCAGTGCTTGCGCGAGTCGCGCTGGGATTGGCGCAGACGCAGAAAACGCTGGGCGCGGCGACGGCGCTTGTGGATCGAGATATTGATGCGCCAGAGCACGCGGATGATCGTAAAGCCGAGCAGGGCGCTGACGAACGACAGGGTGAGCAGCCCGACACCCAGCGGCAGCCAGATTGCGGGCAACTGGCTCATGGCATAACCAACGCTCATCTCGCCGGTTGGCGGGGCCAGTGCCGCGCCGGTAAGCATGGCGCCGATCTGGTAGGCAAGCCAAAGCAGGGGCGGGATGGTGACCGGGTTGGTGGTCCAGACGAGCGCGACCGCCAGGGCGATGTTGACACGCATGGCAATCGCCCCCACGGCCGCGATCAGCATCTGGCCCGGCAGCGGAATGAAGGCGAGAAACAGACCGAGGGCGACACCGCCGGAAACCGAGCGGCGGTTGAGGTGCCAGAGGTTCGGATCGCCGAGGAACTGCGCCACCGGGCGCAGGAACGGCTGGTTAACGATCCGCTGGCGATTGGGTGTCAGTCGACGAAAGAACTTGCGTGGCATTCTGGCCTCGTCAGACGTCGGCTTGGCGGCTCACCGGCGTTGCCCGTGAATGGCGGCGACCGTTGTGCCGCGTCACTCAAAGACTCTTGAGCAGGTCCCGCACCTTGCGGCTCAGTGTCATGTAGTCGCGTTTCTCCTCGTCGGTCAACTCACCGAGCACCCGGTGGCGGAAGCGAGCGAGGGCCTGGTCGGCGGCCTCGATGCGTGCATGGGCGTCGGGCTTGAGCCAGATGGTCTTGGCGCGACGGTCCGATTCGGAGATCCGCCGCTCGATCCAGTTGCCTTTTTCCAGGCCATCGAGCAGTTTGACCAGCGTTGGCCCTTCGATGGCCAGTTCGCCGGCGAGTTCCTTCTGCGTGCGGCCTTCGCCCTCGTCACGCAGGATGCGCAAGACGGCCCAGGCCGAGGCGGTCAGATCGAATTCGCTTAAGGTGTCGTTGACCTGCACGCGCCACAGCCTGGAGACGTCGAATACCAGACGAGTGATTTCGTCTTCGCGTTGCTGGACCGGATCGGAAGATTGGGTCATGGGCTGGTGCCGGCTGTCATGGGAATTAAACATCCGTATGGTCGCATTACTCGGGCGTTTTGGCCATCCCGCTGATTCGGATTGGGGTGGGGGAGCGTCGCCGGCCCTGGCCGGCGGTTGCGCGCCGGCGCGGGCGGGCCGCGGCGCATCTCGGGCTGGGCGGATAGATTGCCGCTGCAGGGCGTTTGCGGTACCATTCCGCCCTTGAAACGGGGCCCGTCGGCCCGCCTTTTACTTCGTCTGGAAATGGTTCGTTAATGACCAAGTTCGTCTTCGTTACCGGTGGGGTCGTCTCGTCACTGGGCAAGGGAATCGCCGCCGCCTCGCTGGGCGCGCTGCTCGAATCGCGCGGGCTGCGCGTGACGCTGATGAAGCTCGATCCCTACATCAACGTCGACCCGGGCACGATGAGTCCCTTCCAGCACGGCGAGGTGTTCGTCACCGACGACGGCGCGGAGACGGATCTCGATCTGGGTCACTACGAGCGCTTCGTGCGCTCCCCGGTCGGTCGACGCAACAATTTCACCACCGGGCGGGTCTACGAGACCGTCATCCGTCGTGAGCGGCGTGGCGACTATTTGGGTGGCACCGTCCAGGTCATCCCGCACGTCACCGACGAGATCAAGCGTCGGGTGGTCGAGGGCTCCAAGGGCTACGACGTCGCATTGATCGAAATCGGCGGCACCGTCGGCGATATCGAATCCCTGCCGTTCCTCGAGGCAATCCGTCAGCTGGGCGTAGAGATGGGCCGTGATCGTGCCATCTTCATGCACTTGACGCTGGTACCGTTCATCAAGGCGGCCGGCGAGGTCAAGACCAAGCCTACGCAGCACTCGGTCAAGGAGTTGCGCTCGATCGGCATCCAGCCAGACATCCTCGTCTGTCGCGCCGAGGTGCCGCTGCCGGAAGAGGAGCGACGCAAGATCGCCCTGTTCACCAATGTCGAACACGACGCGGTAATCTCGTCGATCGATGCCGACACGATCTACCGTATTCCGCGCCTGCTGCACGCTCAGAAGCTCGACGAGACGGTCCTGCGCAAGCTGCACTTGAGTGCCGGGCCGGCGGATCTCACCGAGTGGGACCGGGTAGTCGAGGCGCAGACCAAGCCCGACCGCATCGTCGATATCGCGATGGTAGGCAAGTACGTCGACCTCGTGGATGCCTACAAGAGCGTCAACGAGGCGCTGCTGCACGCCGGTATCCAGACCCGCACGCGGGTGAACATCCATTACTTCGACTCCGAGTCCTTCGAGCACGACGGCGTGTCCCGTCTCGAGGGCATGGACGCGATCCTGGTCCCCGGCGGCTTCGGTTCGCGCGGGGTCGAGGGCAAGATCGCGGCGGTTCGCTTTGCTCGCGAGTCCGGCAAGCCCTACCTGGGCATCTGCCTTGGGATGCAGGTGGCCGTGATCGAATACGCCCGCCACGTCGCCGGCCTCGAGGGTGCTCACTCGACCGAATTCGATCGCGACACGGAGAATCCGGTGATCGCGCTGATCACCGAATGGCGCGACGAGGAGGGCAACCTCATCGAGCGGGGCGAGGACGTCGACATGGGCGGCACCATGCGCCTGGGCGCGCAACGCTGCCGCATCGAGCCGGGCACGCTGGCACACCGCATCTACGGGCAGGGCGAGATCAGCGAGCGGCATCGCCATCGCTACGAATTCAACAACGGTTACCAGAAGGCGCTCTCCGAGGCCGGGCTGGTATTCGCCGGCTGGTCGGCGGAGAACGAGCTGGTCGAGACGGTGGAGTTGCCGGATCACCCGTTCTTCTTCGCCTGCCAGTTCCACCCGGAATTCCGTTCCACGCCGCGCGACGGCCATCCGCTGTTCGTCGCCTTTGTCAACGCGGCCCATGCCCAACGAGTGGGCAAGGCCGAGGCCCTGGACGACGCATGACGATGAAGCTCTTGGATTTCGAGGTCGGACTGGACCAGCCGCTGTTCCTGATCGCCGGCCCCTGCGTGATCGAGTCGGCCGACCTGGCGCAGGAAACGGCCGGTCGCTTGAAGGAAATGGCAGAAACCGCCGGTATCCGGCTGATCTACAAGAGTTCCTTCGACAAGGCGAACCGTTCCTCCACGGAAAGCTTCCGTGGGCCGGGGCTGGAGAAGGGGCTGGCGATCCTCGAGGACGTCAAGCGCGAATTCGGTCTGCCGGTGCTGACCGACGTCCACGAGGACACGCCGCTGGAGGAGGTCGCGTCGGTGGTCGACGTGCTGCAGACGCCGGCCTTCCTCTGCCGTCAGACGAATTTCATCCAGAACGTCGCCCGCCAGGGCAAGCCGGTGAACATCAAGAAGGGCCAGTTCCTCGCGCCCTGGGACATGGCCAACGTGGTCGAGAAGGCCCGTGCGGTTGGCAACGACCAGGTGATGGTCTGCGAGCGCGGCGTGTCCTTCGGCTACAACACGCTGGTTTCCGACATGCGCGGCCTGGCGATCATGCGCCAGACCGGCGCGCCGGTGGTTTTCGATGCTACCCACTCGGTCCAACAGCCGGGCGGACAGGGCAAGGCGTCGGGCGGTCAGCGCGAATTCGTGCCGGTGCTGGCGCGCGCCGCGGTGGCGGCCGGTGTGTCGGGCCTGTTCATGGAAACGCACCCGGACCCGGCCAAGGCGCTTTCCGACGGGCCGAATGCCTGGCCGCTCGACGAGATGGCCGACCTGCTGCTGACGCTGACCACGCTCGATCGTACGGTCAAGGCCTCGGGCTTCCCGGAGAACGCGCGGCTGGGTCTGACGGACTGAGTCGAACGAGTGCCGTCCCCAAACGGCAGGGCGGCCGACAAACGAATACAGGGCCGGGCGCGAAAGGCGCCGGTCCGCATCCGATCCAAATCGAACATATAGTCAGGAGAACACTGCATGGCAGCCATTGAGCGAGTGCACGCACGCGAAGTCATCGATTCACGCGGCAACCCGACCGTCGAGGCCGAGGTTCATCTGGCCGGCGGTATCGTGGGCCGGGCGATCGTACCCTCCGGCGCCTCCACCGGCGCCCGCGAGGCGATCGAGCTGCGTGACGGCGACAAGAGCCGGTTCCTCGGCAAGGGCGTGACCCGTGCGGTCGCCAACGTCAACGGTGAGATCAATGACGCCGTCAAGGGCATGAACGTGCACTCGCTGGCCGACATCGACAACAAGATGATCGAGCTCGATGGCACCGAGAACAAGTCGCGTCTGGGTGCGAACGCCATCCTCGCCGTCTCGCTGGCCGCCGCGCAGGCGGGTGCGCTCGAGCGCGGCGAGCCGCTGTTCTCCTACCTCGGTGGCGAGGCGGCCGTGACCCTGCCGGTGCCGATGATGAACATCATCAACGGCGGCGAGCACGCCGACAACTCCATCGACATGCAGGAGTTCATGATCATCCCGGCCGGCGCGCCGAGCTTCTCCGAGGCCCTGCGCTACGGCGTCGAGGTATTTCATGCCCTGAAGCAGGTGCTGGCCGCGCGCGGTCTGTCCACCGCCGTCGGCGACGAGGGCGGCTTCGCCCCCGATCTGCCGTCCAACGAGGCGGCGATCGAGGCGATCATGGAAGCGATCGAGAAGGCCGGCTACACCCCGGGCAAGGACGTGTTCCTCGGTCTGGACGCGGCGAGCTCCGAATACATCAAGGACGGCAAGTACGTCCTGAGCGGTGAGAACCGCACCCTGGATGCCGCCGGCATGGTCGACCTGCTGGCCGAATGGGTCGAGAAGTATCCGATCCTCTCGATCGAGGATGGCATGGCCGAGGACGACTGGGACGGCTGGGCGCTCTTGACCGAGCGACTGGGCGACAAGTGCCAGCTGGTCGGCGACGATCTGTTCGTCACCAACGAGAAGATCCTGCGCGAAGGCATCGAGCGCAAGATCGCCAACTCCATGCTGGTGAAGGTCAACCAGATCGGCACCCTGACCGAGACCCTGGCAGCCATGCGCCTGGCGCAGGAGAACGGCTACACCAACGTCGTCTCTCACCGTTCCGGCGAGACCGAGGACACCACCATCGCCGATCTCGCCGTGGCGACCAACGCCGGCCAGATCAAGACCGGCTCGCTGTCGCGCTCCGACCGGATCGCCAAGTACAACCAGCTGCTGCGTATCGAGGAGCGTCTTGGCGACAAGGCTCGCTTCCCGGGTCGTGCGGCCTTCGGTCAGTAAGGCCTCGGCTTAGGCCTTCGGGACGCACTGACCAGATGCCTTTCATTCCATCGGTGCCGTGCAGCGAACCCTCTCGGGACGTGGTGAATGCGGTGCCATCGACGGAATGGAGCGTCTTGTGCGCCTGCTGACCGTCATTCTCTTGTTGATGGTCGCCGGTCTGCAATGGCGGGTCTGGTTCAGCGAGGCCTCCGTGGGCGAGGTGAATGCCAAGCAGGAGCGCCTGGAGTCCTTGCAGGCCGAACAGACCCGTCTAGAGCGGCGTAACGAGACCCTGGCGGCCGAGGTGGGCAGCCTGCGGGAGGGCGTGGATGCCGTCGAGGCACAGGCGCGGCTGACGTTGGGCCTGGTTCGCGAGGACGAGCGTTTCTACCAGGTGGTCGAAGGGGTTCGCCCCGATACCATCACCCCGCCCGCGGTGGACCCGACCCGCGTGACGTCTCCCTCGATCGGCGAGTGATGCATCGATGAATCGATCACGGTCGTTGCGTTTCCCCGTGTCCGTCGAGGTTTGTGCACTGTCAGGTCGAGTAGGGCGATGAACGTCGCCGCCACCACCTTGCCGCCCGCCGCGGCGACTCCGGCTGAGGCCGGACGCTGGTGGCTGGTCGTGCCCGCGGCCGGCTTCGGCCGTCGCATGGGGAGCGAGACACCCAAGCAGTACCTGAGCCTGGGCGAGCGTTCCGTGCTGGAGGTGACCCTGTCGCGGTTTGCCGATCTGCCGGGACTGGCCGGGGTGGTGCTGGTCACCGGCGAGCAGGTCCCCGAAGGCACACTGCAGGCGTTGCACGTGGCCGGCGTGCCGATCCATCGCGTCGATGGCGGTGCCACGCGGGCGTTGAGCGTGCGCAACGGACTGGCCCTGTTTCGTGATCGCTGGGCGAGTCTCTCGCCCGGCCAGCGGCACGAACCGGCCGATGGGCTGGGGGAGTGGGTGATGGTGCATGACGCCGCGCGGCCTTGCGTGGCACCGGGGGACCTGCGCCGCCTGCTTTCTGCCGCTCGCTACCCGGACGGCGCATTGTTGACCGCGCCTGTGCGCGACACCATCAAGCGTGTCGACGCGGAGGGTCGGGTGGTGGAGACCATTGACCGCCGCGTACTGCGCCATGCCTTGACCCCGCAGCTGTTCCCGGTGGGCGTGCTGCTCGAGGCGATCGAGCAGGGCCTGGCGGCAGGGGCGGAGATCACCGACGAGGCCTCGGCGCTCGAACGCCTGGGCCTGTCGCCGCTGGCCGTGGACGCCGGCACGGACAACCTCAAGATTACCCACCCGGAGGATCTCGGCATTGCCCGGGCGATCCTCCGGCGGCAGGGGGTGCTCGATGATTGATCCCTTCTCGCTGCGTATCGGTCACGGCTTCGACGTGCATGCCTTCGAGCCGGGCGATCACCTCTGGATCGGCGGTTGCCGCATTCCCTTTGAACGAGGCTTTCGGGCGCATTCCGACGGTGACGTCCTGCTGCATGCGATCTGCGATGCCTTGTTGGGCGGGGCAGGGCTCGGCGATATCGGCCGGCATTTTCCGGACACGGACCCTGTCTGGGCGGGGGCCGACAGCCGGGACTTGCTGCGCCGGGTGGTCGAGCTGCTCGAGCAGGGCGGTTGGCAGCTGGTTAATGTCGATGCGACCGTGATTGCGCAGGCACCGAAGCTTGCGCCGTGGATCAACCCCATGCGTGAGTCGATCGCGGCGGCCGGCGGCTGGTCGACCGAGCAGGTAAACGTCAAGGCGACGACCTCGGAGAAACTCGGCTTTACCGGACGGGGTGAGGGCATCGCCGCCGAGGCGGTCGCCATGCTGTCGCGCACGCCCCGGGCGGATTGATTTATGGGGGGCGGCCAAGTAGTCTTGTCGCCCGTTTCCCGGGGCGGTGCGCGCAACTCGCGTCGCCGCGCGCCGGGGCAACCGATTTCGATAACTGACTCTCGAACATTTCAAGTGGAACCATCGGATGCGTAAACCGATCGTCGTAGGAAACTGGAAGCTCAATGGCGCGCTGGCCGACAACGAGTCGCTGGTGCTGGGCCTGCTTGACGGCATGCCGCAGCTCGAAGGCATCGATGTTGCCGTCTGCCCGCCGTTCGTCTTTGTGCCGCAAGTCGCCCGGCTGGCTGAATCCACCGCGTTGGATGTCGGCGCGCAGAACTGTTCCGAACACGACAATGGCGCGTTTACCGGCGAAGTCGCCGCGCCGATGCTGGCCGACGTGGGGGCGCGTTACGTGATCATCGGTCACTCCGAGCGTCGCGCCATGTACGGCGAGACCGACGAGATTGTCAGCGCCAAGGTCAAGGCCGCGCTGGCCGCCGGGCTCACACCGATCCTCTGCGTCGGCGAGACACTTGAAGAGCGCGAAGCAGACGAAACCGAGGCGGTGGTGCGTCGTCAGCTGGCCGCCGTGATTAGTGGCAACGGCATCCAGGCCTTTGATCGGATCGTGATTGCCTACGAGCCCGTCTGGGCGATCGGCACCGGCCGGACGGCCTCGCCGGAGCAGGCACAGGCCGTTCACGCGTTCATTCGCGGTCAGTTGGCCGACCACGACGCGGGCATCGCCCAGTCGGTGCGCATTCAGTACGGCGGCTCGATGAAACCCGGCAACGCGGCCGATCTGCTCGCACAGCCGGACATCGACGGCGGCCTGATCGGCGGGGCGTCGCTCAAGGCCGAGGACTTTCTGGGAATCTGCCGCGCCGCGGCGGACACGGTAGGTAAGTAATGACCACATTCGTAATCATCATCCACGTGCTGCTGGGTCTGGCCCTGATCGGGCTTGTGTTGATCCAGCATGGCAAGGGCGCGGATGCCGGCGCTGCGTTCGGTTCGGGCGCGTCTGGCACCGTTCATGGGGCGCGTGGGCCGGCAAACACCCTGCAGAAAGTGACTGGGTGGATGGTGGTGGCCTTTTTTGGCACCAGTTTGTTGCTTGCCTACGTGATTAACACTTCCCAGGAGCCCTCGAGCGTGGTAGATTCTGCACCCGTTTCCGAGAGTGGAAACGCGCCAGAGCAAGACGGACGCACCCCGTCCGACAAGCCGGCAGGCACGCCGACCGACGTCCCATCCTCGAACTCGGCGGCACCCTCTGGGCAGGAAGACGGCAGCACCCAATCGCCGTCGGATGTGCCCGGACAGTAACGGCAGTCAAACGCCGTTACGACCGGATCAAGCGATGATCCGGTGACAACCAAAGCGGACGTGGTGGAACTGGTAGACACGCTATCTTGAGGGGGTAGTGGCGAAAGCCGTGTGGGTTCGAGTCCCACCGTCCGCACCAAACACACTTTTCCGGTTCGATTCGTTATTCTTGTACGTTCCCGTGGTGATTTCTCCCGGTGCGCGCAAGGCGGTCGAACGCGCAGAAAAAATCGGCCGGGATCGACCCGGCCGGGTTTCGAGCAAGAGGGTGTCAGATGCTTGAAGGCTACATTCCCATCCTGATCTTCTTCGGTGTGGCCACCCTGTTCTCCCTGGGTCTTCTGGTCATTGGTCAGGTGTTGGCACCCAACCGGCCGGATGCGGCCAAGCTGGATGCGTACGAGTGCGGTTTCGCGCCCTTCGAGGACGCGCGCATGAAGTTCGACATCCGCTACTACCTGGTCGCCATCCTGTTCATCATCTTCGATCTGGAGATCGCCTTCCTGTTTCCCTGGGCCGTTGCGCTCGAGGACATCGGCGGCTTCGGGCTCGCGGCCATGGCCATTTTTCTGGGCGTGCTCGTGATCGGCTTCATTTACGAGTGGAAGAAGGGGGCGCTGGAATGGGAGTAGAAGGCGTTCTTGAGAAGGGCTTCGTCACCACGTCGGCCGACAAGCTGATCAACTGGGCCCGCACCGGCTCGCTCTGGCCGATGACCTTCGGCCTGGCCTGCTGTGCCGTCGAGATGATGCATGCCGGCGCGGCCCGTTACGACCTCGATCGCTTCGGCGTGGTGTTCCGCCCGAGTCCGCGTCAGTCCGACGTGATGATCGTGGCCGGCACCCTGGTCAACAAGATGGCCCCCGCACTGCGCAAGGTCTACGACCAGATGGCCGAGCCGCGCTGGGTGATTTCCATGGGCTCCTGCGCCAATGGTGGGGGCTACTACCACTACTCCTATTCCGTGGTGCGTGGTTGTGATCGGATCGTGCCGGTCGACATCTACGTGCCCGGGTGCCCGCCGACGGCCGAGGCACTCTTGTACGGAATCATCCAGTTGCAGAACAAGATCCGTCGCACCAACACCATTGCGCGTGCCTGACGGGTACCGGCAAGCACAGGGGTAGCCTCATTCATGAACCTGCAAACGGCCCTCAAGGAAACCATCGGCGAGTACATCGTCGATCAGACCTTCGACCGTGGTGAGCTCACCATCCAGGTCGAGGCCAAGCACTGGCGCGAAGTCGCCGAGCGGCTCGAGTCGAGCGAGGCGACGCGTTTCGAGCAGTGCGTCGATCTGTGCGGCGTCGACTACCTCGAGTACGGTCGCGATGAATGGGCCGGTGAAGAGACGGTTTCCTACACCGGTTACAGCCGCGGTGTCGAGCCGAATACCAGCGGCTGGCTCAAGTTCGGCGACGAGCCGGACCTGGGTGACCTGGGCCGACCGCGCTTTGCCGTGGTCGCCCACCTGCTTTCGTACACCCACAACTGGCGCCTGCGTGTGCGGGTCTATTGCCTGGACGACGAGGCCCCGGCGGTGCCGTCGGTGGTGTCGGTGTGGGCCGGTCTGAACTGGTTCGAGCGCGAGGCGTTCGACCTGTTCGGCATCCTGTTCGACGGCCACCCGGACCTGCGGCGAATCCTGACGGACTACGGCTTCGTCGGCCATCCGTTCCGCAAGGACTTCCCGCTGATCGGGCATGTCGAGGTGCGTTACGACGACGAGAAGCAGCGGGTGGTCTACGAGCCGGTTTCGATCGAGCCTCGTGTGCTGGTGCCGAAGGTGCACCGTGACGACAGCCGCTACATTGACCTCGACGAGGGCTGATAGATGCCGGAAATCGCCAACTACACCCTGAATTTCGGTCCCCAGCACCCGTCGGCCCACGGCGTGCTGCGCCTGGTGCTCGAGATGGACGGCGAGACCGTCGTTCGTGCCGACCCGCATATCGGTCTGCTGCACCGCGCGACCGAGAAGCTCGCCGAGAGCAAGCCCTACAACCAGTCGATCGGTTACATGGACCGGCTCGACTACGTCTCGATGATGTGTAACGAGCACGCCTACGTGCGCGCCATCGAGCAGTTGCTGGATCTGGAGATCCCCGAGCGCGCCCAGTACATCCGGGTGATGTTCGACGAGATCACCCGCATCCTGAATCACCTGCTGTGGCTGGGCGCACATGCGCTCGACATCGGTGCGATGGCGGTGTTCCTGTACGCCTTCCGCGAGCGCGAGGACCTGATGGACTGCTACGAGGCGGTCTCGGGTGCCCGCCTGCACGCCACCTACTACCGCCCGGGCGGTGTCGCGCGCGACCTGCCGGACTCGATGCCCAAGTACCAGGCATCCAAGTGGCACAGCGAGCGTGAAGTCAATCGCATGAACGAGGCGCGCCAGGGCTCGCTGCTCGACTTCCTCGAGGACTTCACCGAGCGTTTCCCGAAGTACGTCGACGAGTACGAGACCCTGCTGACCGACAACCGTATCTGGAAGCAGCGGACGGTCGACATTGGCATCGTCAGCAAGGAGCGGGCGCTGCAGATGGGCTTTACCGGCCCGATGCTGCGCGGCTCCGGCGTCGAGTGGGACCTGCGCAAGCACCAGCCCTATGCCGTCTATGACCAGCTCGACTTCGACATCCCGGTGGGCAAGAACGGTGATTGCTACGACCGTTACCTGGTGCGCGTCGAGGAGATGCGCCAGTCCAACCGCATCATCCGCCAGTGCATCGACTGGCTGCGCAAGAATCCCGGGCCGGTGATGGTCGACGACCACAAGGTCGCGCCGCCGCGCCGCGAGGAGGTGAAGGCGGACATGGAGTCGCTGATCCACCACTTCAAGCTGTTCACCGAGGGCTACACCCTGCCCAAGGGCGAGGCCTACGCGGCCGTGGAACACCCCAAGGGCGAGTTCGGTATCTACCTGGTTTCCGACGGGGCCAACAAGCCGTACCGCCTCAAGATTCGTGCGCCGGGCTTTGCCCACCTGTCGGGTCTCGACGAGATGTCACGCGGCCACATGCTGGCCGACGTCGTGGCGATCATCGGCACCCAGGACATCGTATTCGGAGAGGTCGACCGCTGATGACCGAGAGCAAACTCCACCTGTTGACCGATCACAGCCGCGAGGAAATCGACGGCTGGCTCGCGCGCTACCCCGAGGACCAGAAGCAGTCCGCCTCGCTGGCCGCGCTGCGGATTGCGCAGCACCAGAACGACGGTCACGTCACCGTCGATCTGATGGACGCGATCGCCGAGTACCTCGGGATGGAGCCGATCTCGGTCTACGAGGTCGCCTCGTTCTATTCCATGATCGAGACCAAGCCCTGCGGGCGCCATCACGTCTCGGTCTGCACCAACATTGCCTGCTCGCTGATGGGTTCCGACGAGATCGTCGAGCACTGCGAGAAGAAGCTCGGGATCAAGACCGGCGAGTCGACGCCCGACGGCCGGATCCTGCTCAAGAAGGAAGAAGAGTGCCTCGCGGCCTGCGGCGGCGGTCCGATGATGCAGGTCGATCACGTTTACTACGAGAATCTGACACCCGAGAAGGTGGACGAGATTCTCGACAAGCTGGATTGACGCCATGAGTTTCAATTACGTCAGTTCCACCCCGGTCTGCTTCGCCACGCTCGAACACGAGCAGCCGTGGTCGTTGGAGGCCTACCTCGCCTCCGGCGGCTACCAGGCCTGGAAGAAGATCCTCGAGGAAAAGACCGACCCCGCGCTGATCATCGAGGAGGTCAAGACCTCGAATCTGCGTGGCCGCGGCGGCGCCGGCTTCCCGACCGGGCTCAAGTGGTCGTTCATGCCGCGTAACGCCCCGGGGCAGAAGTACATCGTCTGCAACTCGGACGAGTCCGAGCCGGGCACCTTCAAGGATCGCCAGATCCTGATGAACAACCCGCATGCACTGGTCGAGGGCATGGCGATCGCCGGTTACTCCATCGGCGCGACCAAGGGCTACAACTACATGCGCGGCGAGTTCTCGGACCTGGTGTTCGAACGCTTCGAACAGGCCGTGCGCGAAGCCTACGAATACGGCGTGCTGGGCGAGAACATCCAGGGGTCCGGGATCGACTTCGACCTCTACGGTTCGCTCGGTGCCGGCGCGTACATCTGTGGCGAGGAGACCGCGCTGCTCGAATCGCTCGAGGGCAAGAAGGGCCAGCCACGCTTCAAGCCGCCGTTCCCGGCCAACTTCGGCCTGTACGGTCGGCCGACCACGGTCAACAACACCGAGACGCTGTCGTCCGTGCCGGCGATCATGCGCAACGGCGGCCAGTGGTTCGCGGATCTGGGCGTGCCCAACAGCGGCGGGGTGAAGATCTGGTCGGTCTCGGGGCACGTCAACAAGCCGGGCGTGTTCGAGATCCCGATGGGAACGCCGTTCGCCGACCTGCTGGAAATGGCCGGAGGCATGCGCGGTGGCAAGAAGTGCAAGGCCGTGATTCCCGGCGGCACCTCGTCGCCGGTCATCCCGGGCGAGATCATGCTCGAGACCAACATGGATTACGACTCGATCGCCAAGTCGGGCACGTTCCTGGGCTCGGGCGGGTTGATTGTCATGGACGAGGACACCTGCATGGTCAAGGCGCTGCGTCGCGTGGCGCAGTTCTATTACAAGGAATCCTGTGGCCAGTGCACGCCGTGCCGCGAAGGTACCGGCTGGCTGTTCCGCATGCTCAACCGGATCATCGACGGCAAGGGCACGCTCGAGGATCTCGACCGTCTCGACGACGTGGCGAGCAAGATCGAGGGGCGCACCATCTGCGCGTTCGGCGATGCCGCTGCCACGCCGGTTCGGAGCTTTATCAAGCACTTCCGGCCGGAATTCGAGTACTACATCAAGCACGGCCACAGCATGGTCGACCGCGCATCCCAGGCGGCCTAAGGCCGGCCGTGCAATCAGGTTTCCAGGTATGAGTGACGAGCAGATTACCTTTGAAGTCGACGGCATGACCCTCCAGGGCAACCCGGGGGACATGCTGATCGAGGTGACGGACAAGGCGGGGATCAACATCCCGCGCTTCTGTTATCACCGCAAGCTGTCGATCGCGGCCAACTGCCGCATGTGCCTGGTGGAGGTCGAGCGCGCGCCCAAGCCGCTGCCGGCCTGTTCGACGCCGATTTCCGAGGGCATGAAGGTCTCCACGCGCAGCCCCAAGGCGATCAGCGCCCAGCGCTCGACGATGGAGTTCCTGCTGATCAACCACCCGCTCGACTGCCCGATCTGCGATCAGGGTGGCGAGTGCGAGCTCCAGGACGTGGCCATGGGCTACGGCGAGGGCGTCGGTCAGTACTCCGAGGCCAAGCGCGTGGTCAAGGACAAGGACATCGGTCCGCTGATCGCGACCGACATGACCCGCTGCATTCACTGCACCCGTTGCGTGCGGTTCGGCGAGGAGATCGCGGGCCTGAAGGAGCTGGGCGCGACCGGTCGTACCGATCAGATGGAGATCGGTACCTACATCTCCAAGAGTGTGACCTCCGAGCTGTCCGGGAACGTCATCGACCTGTGCCCGGTCGGCGCGCTGACGGCCAAGCCGTCGCGCTACACGCATCGTCCCTGGGAACTGGTGCAGCACAAGCACCTGTCCACGCACGATGCCTTCGGCTCGAACCTCTACATCCACACCCGCGAAGGGCGGGTGATGCGCACCGTTCCGCGCGACAACGACGCGGTCAACGAGACCTGGATCGCCGACCGCGATCGTTACGCCTACACCGGCCTGTTCACCGACGACCGTCTGACCCGGCCGATGGTCAAGCGCGATGGCGAGTGGGTTGCCACGAGCTGGGAAGAAGCACTCGAGGCTGCCGCCCAGGGCATCCAGGAGATCGTCAACCAACAGGGGCCGGCATCACTCGGCGCGCTGATCTCGGCCAACGCGAGCCTCGAGGAGCAGTACCTGACCGCGCGCATCGTCCGTGGCATGGGCTCGAACAACATCGATCACCGTCTGCGCCAGACCGACTTCTCCGGTGACGCCGACGACCCGGTCATGCCGTGGCTGGGCATGGACATCCCGGCGATCGCGGATCTGAACGCGGCTGTGACCGTCGGCATGGCGGTACGCGAAGAGGTCCCGCTGTTCGCGCACCGCCTGCGCCAGACTGCATTGAACAACCAGGCGCGGATCACCCTGATCCATCCCTACCAGCAGGATCTGACCTTCCCGGCGCGCCAGGCCCCGAGCCAGGTGGCCGAAGGCGGCGAGCTCGGCAGCCTGCTGGCACTGCTCAAGGCCGCCGGTGGCGAGATCCCGTCCAATCTGTCCGACCACCCGGTCGCCCGGATGGATGACGCCGCCGCGATCGTCGCCGAACTCAAGGACGCCGAGAAGGGCGCGATCTTCCTGGGTGCCGTGGCACAGAACGCCCCCGAATTCGCCGCGCTGCGCGCCGTGGCCGCCGAGCTGGCGCGACTCACCGGCGTCCAGCTGGGCATCGTCGCGCAGGGTGGCAACGCCGCCGGCGCCTGGCTAGCCGGCGCGGTGCCTCACCGTGCCGCCGGTGGTGCCGATGCCGTCGGGCACGGCCGCAACGCCGCCGACATGCTGGCCGAACCCTGCGAGGCGATGATCCTGCAGGGCATCGAGCCGGAATTCGATTCGGCCGCCGGTCAGGCCGCCATCGATCGGCTGGAACAGGCCGGTTGCGTGGTCGCCATCACCAGTTACGTCACCCCGGCGATGAAGCGTTACGCCGGCGTGCTGTTGCCCATGGGCACCGCGGTCGAAACGGCCGGCACCTGGGTCAACGGCGAAGGGCGGTGGCAGTCGGTCAACGGCGCGGTCCGGGCGCTGGGCGAGTCGCGCCCGGCCTGGAAGATCCTGCGGGTGCTGGGCAATCTGCTCGACCTCAACGGCTTTGACTACATGGCGGTCACCGAGGTGCGTCGCGAGATCCAAACGCATTGCCAGGAAGTGGCGCTCGAGAACAAGACCGCGTCGCTCGCCGAGGCGCGCTACGAATTGCCGACCAAGGCCGGGCAGGGCGGCTATCAGCGGGTTGCGCCGGTGGCGATGTACGGCATCGACCCGGTCATCCGGCGGGCCGCTCCGCTGCAGGCGACAGAAAAGACCGAGATGCAGCACCATGTGCTGGTCAATCCGGCCGATGCCGAGCGCGAGGGCTGGGCAGACGACATGACTGCGGCGATCGAGCAGGACGGCGTGCGCGTCGAGTTGCCGATCCGCGTCGATCCGCGCGTCACACCGGGCAGCGTCGTCGTGTTCAGCGGCGTGTATGCCGGTGAACTGGCGCCGCGCGCCGGCAAGGTCGAAATTCATGTGGAGGTCGCGGCATGATCACCGAATGGCTCTCGCCGGTTATCGGCTGGATGTCGCCGTCGTGGCAGTACTTCGTCGTTCACCTGCTGCTCACGCTGGTGATCGTCCTGCCGATCGTGGTCGCGGTCGCCTACCTGACGCTCGCCGAGCGCAAGGTGATCGGTTACATGCACGTGCGCATCGGCCCCAACCGGGTCGGGCCGCGCGGGATGTTCCAGCCGTTCGCCGACGTATTCAAATTGATGTTCAAGGAGGTGATCACGCCGACGGTCGCCAACAAGTTCATCTTCTATCTCGCGCCGGTCCTGATCCTGGTCGCCGCGCTGGTGGCCTGGGCGGTCATCCCGTTTGACGACGGCTGGGTACTGGCCGACATCAACGCGGGTCTGCTGTACGTGCTCGCGATCGGTGCGGCGGGCGTCTATGGCGTGATCCTTGCCGGCTGGGCCTCGAACTCCAAGTACGCGCTGCTCGGCGGCATGCGCTCGGCGGCGCACAAGGTTGCCTACGAGCTGGCGATGGGCTTTGCGCTGGTCGGTGTGTTGATGGTGGCCGGCAGTCTGAACCTCTCCGAGATCGTGCGCGGCCAGGAGGGCAGCATCCTGCACTGGTACTGGCTGCCGCTGCTGCCGATGTTCGTGGTCTACTTCGTCTCCGGCGTGGCCGAGACCAACCGCGCACCGTTCGATATCTCCGAGGGTGAATCGGAAATCGTCGCGGGCTTCCACGTCGAGTATTCGGGCATTGCCTTCGCGCTGTTCATGCTCGCCGAATATGCCAGCATGATCCTGATCTCGGCGCTGACCGCGGTCATGTTCCTGGGTGGCTGGCTGTCGCCGTTCCAGGGCACGTTCCTCGAGCCGGTGTTCGCCTTCGTGCCGGGCATCGTCTGGTTCCTGCTCAAGATCTCGTTCCTGCTGTTCGTCTTCATCTGGTTCCGCGCGACGTTCCCGCGTTTCCGTTACGACCAGATCATGCGTCTCGGCTGGAAGGTCTTCATTCCGGTGACGATCCTCTGGATCGCGGTGGAAGGCGCGTTCTTCTACTTCGAAGTCGGTCCTTGGTTCTAAGAGGTTCCTGCGATGAACGCGATCAAGCATTTTTTCAAGACCTGGTTCCTGTGGGAACTGTTCCTCGGCATGTCGGTGACCGGCAAGTACTTCTTCGGCCACAAGTACACCGTGCAGTACCCGGAGGAGAAGACACCTCAGTCGCCTCGTTTCCGTGGCCTGCACGCACTGCGTCGCTACGCCAACGGTGAGGAGCGCTGCATTGCCTGCAAGCTCTGCGAGGCGGTCTGCCCGGCGCTGGCCATCACCATCGAATCCGAACAGCGCGAGGATGGCACGCGCCGGACCACGCGCTACGACATCGACCTGTTCAAGTGCATCTACTGCGGCTTTTGCGAAGAGGCCTGCCCGGTGGATTCCATCGTCGAGACAAGGGTTTACGAGTACCACTTCGAGAATCGTGGCGAGAACATCATGACCAAGGACAAGCTCCTCGAGATTGGTGATCGCCTCGAACCGCAGATTGCGGCGGACCGCCTGGCGGACGCGGCCTACCGGTAACGGCTCTCGATCAGGTGTAATCGGTACGGGGTGACGTGCCGGCGGGCGGTGGTCGTGGTAACGTCCCGTCCCGTCGTGGCACGACGCCCGGCACCTGGAACAACGAACGAAACAACGGTCAACCGGCTCAGGGGCGGACGCCCGCTCCCAGCAGAAGGATAGTCATGTCGCTCTATCAGATCCTTTTCTACGTATTCGCTTCGGTCGCGGTGCTTGCCGCCATCCGGGTGGTGACGGTCAAGAACCCGGTGCATGCCGCCCTTTACCTGGTGCTGACGTTCTTCTCGACCGCGCTGATCTGGATCCTGATGGAAGCGGAATTCCTCGGCATCGTGCTGCTGCTGGTCTACGTCGGGGCGGTGATGGTGCTGTTCCTGTTCGTGGTGATGATGCTCGATGTGAATATCGCGCCGCTGCGCGAGGGCTTCATCCGTAATCTGCCGGTGGGCGTGTTCGTCGCGCTGGTGATGATCATCGAGCTGGCACTGATCCTCGGCCCGGCGAGCTTCGGCCTGGATATCTACCCGTCACCGGAGCCGGCCCCGGCGGACGCGGGCAATACGCTCGCGATCGGCCAGGTGCTGTACACCAAGTTCGTCTATCCGTTCGAGATCGCGGCGTTCATCCTGCTGGTCGCCATTGTCGCGGCGATCGCGCTCGCCCATCGTCGTCGCCCGGGCGTCCACTACCAGGACATCGACGCGCAGGTGCGCGTGCGTGCCGAGGATCGCGTTCGCATTGCCGAGCTGGATGCCGACAAGACCCGCCGTGGCGATGTCGCGGGCGACTCCAACGCCAACCAGGATAAGGAAACGTCATGATCAGCTTGTCCGAGTTCCTGATCTTCGGCGGTCTGCTGTTCTCGATCAGCGTCGCCGGCATCTTCCTCAACCGCAAGAACGTGCTCGTGCTTCTGATGGCCATCGAGCTGATGCTTCTGGCGGTCAACGTGAACTTCGTGGCGTTCTCGCACTTCTCCGGCGATATCGACGGCCAGGCGTTCGTGTTCTTCGTCCTGACCGTCGCCGCGGCCGAGGCGGCGATCGGTCTGGCGATCCTGGTGACGCTGTTCCGCAATCGACGCACGATCAACGTCGAAGACCTGACCGAGATGAAGGGCTGATTCAATGGAAAAGGTTTATCTTGCCGTCGTACTTGCCCCGCTGATCGCCTCGATCATTGCGGGCCTGTTCGGACGACAGATCGGTCGGTCCGGCGCCCACTGGGTCACGATCATCGGCGTGGCGATCGCGCTGGCCGCCTCGGTGTACGCCTTCTACATGCACGTCTTCGGCGGGCTGGGGACGTTCGACGGCACCGTCTACACCTGGATCGCCTCGGACCTGTTCGAATTCAATATCGGCTTTCTGGTCGATAACCTCACCGTGATGATGATGGTGGTGGTCACCGCCGTGTCGCTGATGGTTCACATCTACACCATCGGCTACATGCACGATGATCCCGGCTACCAGCGCTTTTTCAGCTACATCTCGCTGTTCACCTTCTCGATGCTGATGCTGGTGATGTCGAACAACCTGCTGCAGTTGTTCTTCGGCTGGGAAGCGGTCGGCCTGGTCTCGTACCTGCTGATCGGCTTCTGGTACAAGCGCGAGTCGGCGATCTTCGCCAACCTCAAGGCCTTCCTCGTTAACCGGGTGGGCGACTTCGGCTTTTTGCTCGGCATCGCCGCGATCCTCGCCTACACCGACTCGTTGCACTACGCGACCGTGTTCGAGCGCCTGCCCGAGCTGGCCGACATCACGGTCGAGTACTGGCCGGGCGTCGAGTGGTCGCTGATCAGCGTGATCGCGATCCTGCTGTTCATCGGCGCGATGGGCAAATCGGCACAGGTGCCGCTGCACGTGTGGCTACCGGATTCCATGGAAGGCCCCACGCCGATCTCGGCGCTGATCCACGCGGCCACCATGGTGACCGCCGGCATCTTCATGGTGGCGCGCTTCTCGCCGCTGTTCGAACTATCCGATGCGGCGCTGTCGTTCATTCTGGTGATCGGCGCGGTGACCGCGATCTTCATGGGCCTGCTGGGTATCGTCCAGCACGACATCAAGCGCGTGATTGCCTACTCGACGCTCTCGCAGCTCGGCTTCATGACTGCCGCGCTGGGCGTGTCGGCCTACAGCCCGGCGCTGTTCCACCTGATGACCCATGCCTTCTTCAAGGCGCTGCTGTTCCTCGCGGCCGGCTCGGTGATCATCGCGCTCCACCACGAGCAGGACATGCGCAAGATGGGCGGGCTGGCGAAGAAGCTGCCGATCACCTTTGCGACCTTCTTTATCGGGGCACTGGCGCTGATCGGCTTCCCGGGCACCTCCGGGTTCTACTCCAAGGAGTCGATCATCTACGCCGTGGCGGCCTCCGAGCTACCCGGGGCAGAGTTTGCCTACTGGGCGCTGTTCATCGGCGTGTTCGTGACCGCGTTCTACACCTTCCGCATGCTGTTCCTGGTGTTCTTCGGCGAGTCGCGGATGGACGCCCATACGGCCTCGCACGCCAAGGAATCGCCCAAGGTGGTCACCGTGCCGCTGGTGCTGCTGGCCGTGCCGTCACTGATCATTGGTTTTCTGGTGGTCGAGCCGATGCTGTTCGGTGCCTACTTCGATGACTCGATCCGCGTACTGGCCACCCACGGGGCGATGGCGACGCTGGAAGACCAGTTCAAGGGCGCGTGGGGCATGTTCCTCTACGGCTGGACCACGCCGGTGGTCTGGATGGCGCTCGCCGGCGTGGCGGGTGCGGCGATCATGTACCTGGGTATGCCGAATGTATTGCCGCCGCTGTTCGCCCGCGTGTTCGCCTGGCCCAAGCGGATTCTCGAGGAAGGCTACGGTTTCGACAGCTTCAACAACACCGTCATCGCCGGCGGCTCGCGGCTGCTGGGCCGTGGGTTGTGGCAGGGCGCCGACCTGCGGGCGATCGACGGCTGGCTGGTCAATGGCACGGCCGCATTCGTGGGTTACATGGCCCGCACCTGGCGCCTGATCCAGACCGGCTACCTCTACCATTACGCGTTCGTCATGATCCTCGGCCTGATCGGGCTGATGACCTGGATCGTGTTCATTGGCGCGTAACGCCCAAACCGATAACAAGCGAAGGAAAACGGTTCGATGCTGACCTCCTGGCCCATACTGAGCCTGCTCGTCTGGTTGCCGATCGCGGCAGGCCTTGCCGTCATGCTGTTCGGCGAACGGCGTGCCGCCTCGGCGCGCTGGTTCGCGCTGATCGTCTCCGTCGTGGTCTTCGTGATCAGCCTCGGCCTGATCGTCGGATTCAACACGCAGACCGCCGCGATGCAGTTCGTCGAGCATCTGCCGTGGATCCCGGCCTTCGGCATCAACTATGCGTTGGGCGTCGACGGCATCTCCATGCCGCTGATCGTGCTGACCACCTTCACCACCATCCTCGTGGTGGTGGCCGCCTGGGAAGTGATCAAGGAAAAGGCCCACCAGTACCTGGCCGCCTTCCTGATCATGGAAGGCATGATGAACGGCACCTTCGCCGCAATGGATGCCATCGTCTTCTACTTCTTCTTCGAAGGCATGCTCATCCCGATGTTCATCATCATCGGTATCTGGGGTGGCCCGCAGCGGGTCTACGCGACGATCAAGTTCTTCTTGTATACCTTCCTCGGCTCGGTGTTCATGCTGGTCGCGCTGATCTACATGTACTTCCAGGCCGGTAGCTTCGCCATTCCCGTGCTGCACGAGTTGCCGCTGACACTGACCGAGCAGATCCTGATCTTCCTGGCCTTCCTGATCGCCTTCGCGGTGAAGATCCCGATGTGGCCGGTACATACCTGGTTGCCGGATGCGCACGTCGAGGCGCCCACCGGCGGCTCGGTCATCCTGGCGGCGATTATGCTCAAGATCGGTGGCTACGGCTTTCTGCGCTTCTCGCTGCCGATGACGCCGGACGCGGCGGCGACGCTCGACTGGCTGATGATCGCGCTGTCGCTGATCGCGATCGTCTACATCGGCCTGGTGGCGATGGTCCAGTCGGACATGAAGAAACTGGTCGCCTACTCGTCGATCTCGCACATGGGCTTCGTCACCCTGGGCCTGTTCGTGATCTACATGATTGTCGCCAACCCGGACAACGCGTCGGCTAGTGGCGTGACCCTGGCGCTCGAGGGCGCGATGGTGCAGATGATCTCGCACGGCCTGATCTCGGCGGCGATGTTCCTCTCGATCGGCGTGCTGTACGACCGGCTGCACACCCGCGACATCTCGGCCTACGGCGGGGTGGTCAACACCATGCCGTGGTTCGGCGCGCTGGTGGTGCTGTTCGCCATGGCCAATGTCGGTCTGCCAGGCACCTCGGGCTTCGTCGGCGAGTTCATGGTCATCCTCGCCGCGTTCAAGGCCAACTTCTGGATCGCCCTCGCCGCGGCGCTGACGCTAATCATCGGCGCGGCCTACACCCTGTGGATGGTCAAGCGCGTGATCTTCGGCGAGGTCAAGAACGAGGGCGTCAAGACCCTCCAGGATCTCAATTTCCGCGAGGCCTGGGTGCTAGGCGTGCTCGCGTTCCTGATCGTGCTGATCGGCGTCTGGCCGAACCCGCTGGTCGAGGTCATGCACGCCTCGATCGAGAATCTGGCGCAACAGGCGCTGACCACCAAGTTGTAAGACGTTCCCTATGACACTCGCCTCTCTGAACCTGCAACCGGTCCTTCCCGAAATCGTCCTCGCGGCGATGGCGTGCCTGATCTTGCTCGTCGATCCGTTCCTGCCCAAGCGCGGGCCGACGGTGAGCTTCGTGCTCTCGATCCTCACCCTGGTCGCGCTGTTCGTGATCACACTGGTGCAGATGGACGACAGCGTGCGCATGAGCTTCGGGGAGATGGTGGTCAACGACCCGATGGCCGACCTGATGAAGCTGGTGGTCTACGTGCTGGTCGCCGCGGTGTTCGTCATCTCGCGCACCTACCTGCGCCAGCGCGGCATCGACAAGGGCGAGTACTACATGCTCGGCCTGTTCGGCGTGCTGGGGATGATGATCACCATTTCCTCGAATCACCTGCTGCTGCTTTATCTCGGCCTCGAGCTGATGTCGCTGGCGCTGTACGCCATGACCGCGTTCAAGCGCGACGACGGCCGCGCCTCCGAGGCGGCGATGAAGTACTTCGTGCTCGGCGCGCTCGCCTCGGGCATCCTGCTCTACGGTATGTCGTTGCTCTACGGCGTCACCGGTGACCTGACCCTGACCGCGATCGCCGAGTCGGTGGCCGCCGGCGAGGACTCGATGGCGCTCAAGGCCGCCGTGGTGCTGATCGTGGTCGGCGCGGTGTTCAAGATGGGCATCGCCCCGTTCCACATGTGGTTGCCGGATGTCTACGAGGGCGCACCCACGGCGGTGACACTGTATCTGGCTGCCGCGCCGAAGGTCGCTGCGCTGGCCCTGGTGATGCGCCTGCTGGTCGATGGCATGGGGCCGTTGTTCTACGATTGGCAGCCGATGCTGATTGTGGTGGCGATGCTGTCGATGGCGATTGGCAACGTGGTCGCCATCGCGCAGACCAGTTTCAAGCGGATGCTGACATATTCCACCATCGGTCACGTCGGTTTCATCCTGCTGGGCGTGCTGGCTGGCACCAATGAGGGCTACGCCGCGGCGCTGTTCTACACCATCGCCTACGCGGTAATGACCATCGGTGGCTTCGGTATCATCCTGCTGCTCGCACGCCAGGGCTTCGAGGCCGAGAGCATGGATGACCTCAAGGGGCTGAACGATCGCAGCCCGGTGATGGCATTCGTCTTCCTGCTGCTGATGTTCTCGATGGCCGGTATCCCGTTCACCTTCGGTTTCTGGGCGAAGCTTGCCGTGCTGCAGTCGATCGTCGGCGTGGGCTTGTGGTGGCTTGCCACCTTTGCCGTGGTCACCGCGGTGATCGGTGCGTTCTACTACCTGCGTGCGGTCAAGATGGTCTACTTCGACCAGCCGGAAGACACCAGCCCAATCCAGGCCGACGTCAACGTGCGGGGGGTGCTGATCCTCAGCGGTGCCTCGATGCTGATCTTCGGCCTGTATCCGACCGGCCTGACTGCACTGACGGCTGGGGCCTTCGGGCTCTAAACCCACACTTGCCACACGCCACCGAAACGAGGCCCACATGATTGCCGACTGGATTATCGCGAGCTACCTGATCGGCCTGTTCGTTCTGGCGAATCTGCCTTTCATCAACCAGCGACTGTTCCTGGTGATCCCGGTGGCCGAACCGGGTCGCCAGAAGTCGTTCTGGTGGCGGATCGTCGAATGGCTGGTCTACTTTGCCATCGGCATGGGAGTCGGTATCTACCTCGAATACTCGATTGGCGGTATCGAACCCAAGGGCTGGGAATTCTGGGCCATAGCTACGTCGATTTTTGCTGTCTTCTCGGTGATCGGCTTCATCTGGCAGTACCAGTTGCGGAAATACCTACAGGCCTGACCCAACTCGCAACCCGAAGGGGTGTCTCGCCACGAAAAAACCGCCAGTCGAGCATGGCTCACTGGCGTTTTTTTGTGCCCGTTATCTAAGTGATGACACGTTGCCACGATTGGCGTGGAGCGAGGCCGGGGCGTGTTCCTCCCGCTGGTCATTGGGTGAGGAGGGCGGGTTGTCTTTCGCCCGGTCAGTGGCGCCCTGTGGATTGATCGCGGGGCTCGTGGTCGGCCGTTGCCTCTGACTCGTTGTCGTTGGATGCGGTCTCGGCAGGCGCGGCCGGCGGATAGATCAGGCTTGCCGGCTGCTGCCGGAGCAGTTGCCAGTAGGCCCGCACGAGGTTCATCGGCTTGGCGATGCGGGTGCCGCGCGCCCGCAGGGCGACGTTGAGGGCTAGGGCGAAGCTCACGGTGAGGTTGACCGCGCCGATCAGCAGCACGAAGCCCAGCAACAGGGCGAACGTGAGTGGTCCGGCGAATTCGTGCGACATCGCGTAGCCCAGGTCCGCCGAGGAAAAGGCTACGTGGCGGATGTCGAGTGGCAGGCCGAGCAGGTAGCCCACGTAGCCGGTGGAGCCGAGCATGATGCCGAAGGCGAAGTTACTGATCAGGGCGCCGTAATGGCCATCGATGTAGGTAGCTAGACGATGGCGGGCGCCTTGCGGCAGCACCCGTTGAAGCAGCGGATGCTCGCGCAGCCTCGCCTCGAGTCCCAGGTACGCGGCACGGTTGTCGAAGAACCCCGCGATCAGGCCCGACAGGAACAACCAGACGCCGGCGATGGCGGCGTAGAACAGGGCCAAACCGCTCACGGGATTGATTCCCGCCAGGATGTAATCCGCCCGTTCGCTGGTGATCAGCGAGCTGCCGGTCTGTTGTTGCCACAACCAGGCGATCAGGAAGGCAAGCGAGAGGGCGGCGATGACGTTGCCGGCGATGGCGACGAACTGGGTGCGTCCCACGCGCAGCAGGAGATTCGCGAGCTTGCGGGGGTTGGCGCGACCGTGTTCGCCTTGCTCGACCTGCTCGGCGATGCTCGCGGCTGTCATGGCCGGCTGCTTTGTGGCCACCGTCCCGTGCAGGATGTGGATCAGGACGAAACCCAGCCCGTAATTGAGACTGACCAGCACGGTTTCGGGCAGGCGCGCAAAGCCGCTCTCAAGGATGTGGATCTTGAGCAGGGCCATGACGGCGATGACTAGCCCGCCGGCCAGCCCCGAGGCCAACATGCGGAAATAGGCGGGGCGGTCGCCGGCGATGTAGTGCTCGCCCTTGTCACTGGCGTTCTCGGTGACGCTGCGCGCCAGTTGGCGCACGCTGCGGCGGATCAGCGGGCGGATGCCGTGGCGTTCGGAACTGGCCTCGACCAGTTCGGTGAACAGGGCGGTCGCCCGCTCGTTGCATTGCTCACATGCCTTGGGGTCAAGGATGTCGAGCAGTCGTTCGATCCGGGCGATGGTCTGGCCGAGGCGCTCGAGTAGGTGGGTCAACGAGATGCTGGTCCCGCGCGTGACCGCGCGCCGGTGCAGGCGTTCGACCTCCTCGCTGCATTGTTCGAGCAACACGCGGATGTGGGCATCATCGTGGAAGTCCTCGAGCTTGCCGTCCATCCAGCCGACGTAGTCACGCACGTAGGCGCCGACCTCACGTTGCAGGGCAATGAAACTCGAATCGCGGGTGGCCATGCTCGGGTCGAGTCGCAGGATGTCGGGCTCGAATTCCTCGGCCGCGATCCAGATGGCCAGCATCTCGACGGCGTACAGTGTCTCGCGGGTCAGCCGGTCCCTGCCTTTCTGGCCCGCCTCGTCCGGCGACCACGGCCAGAGTGTTCGCATCAGCCGCCCCCAGCAGGGCGGCGGCACCTGCGCCACCCACTCGGGGTCATCGGTCTCGTGGAACGCGAGGTAGAACACGTCACGCACGCTCATCGGATCGGCCGGCGCGGGATTCAGGCGCTCGTAGACCCGCTGACCCAGCTCCCGCAGGAAGCCGCGTCGCGAGAACAGTCCCAGTCCGGCGAGGATCTGAAAGAAGCGCGCCTGGTCGAGCCAGTCCCCAAGGCGCTCATGAAGGGCCTCCTGCATCGTGGAGTCTGCCTCGAGCGCTACCTGCAGTTGCTCGATGCGTTCGATGGCCGCCGAGGCATCCTCGTCCGAGCCGGGACGCAACCAGTCGATGATGGCGACCAACGTGCCGACCGGATCGTCTGCATGGCGTTCGGTGAGCGTCCGGAGCAGCTGTTGGGGCATGGCGTGATCCTGTGAGGAAGATGGCCGGTTGGCGGGCGGTTCAGAGGCGTCGCACCAATTCCTCGGCGCGCGCCAGGTACTTGCCGCGCTGGAACAGCAGGCGCCAGCGCCTACCACCCACCTGGTCGAACAGAATGGTCGCACGCACCCCGGCAAGCAGCAGGCCGCGGACCGACGCGGAGATCGCCATGTCCTCGAGGTGATGCTTCTCGCCGTTGATGACGAATTTCTGTGGCAGGTTGCTCAGGGTGCTGCGATAGAGGTTGTTCAGATCGGCCATCAGGCCGCTGTCGGCACCGTGTTGATCGAAGGCGGGCTTGAGTTCCTCCAGGCGGGAAAATAATTTCCCCGCCATCTCGTCATCGCGACGGAATGCCTTGGTCACGGCAAACAGCGTGACCAGGTAGCGGGTCAACTCGAGATCACGCTGTGCGCGCGAGTTGCCGGCCAGCATTTCGGTCAGTCGCGTCATGCCAAAACGTACCCCCGAGAGCCCGCCGTAGATGCTGGCCGTGTCGGGGGCGTCGAAGGCGAACAGCGAGCCGATGCTCGCCTCCAGCGCTTGGCTGTCCGCCACGCGGCCTTCGTAGGCCAGCGTCTGGATCAACTGGACGGCCTGGGTCATGCCGGCCATGGCGATCAATTGGTCGTCGGTATCTTGTGGCATGCGTCCCGAATCGGTTGGATTGATGATCAGTCCCGGGGCAGGGCGCGGGTAATCACCGCGCCACCCAGGCAGATGGGGCCATCATAGAACACCACCGACTGGCCGGGGGTAATCGCGCGTTGCGGCTCATCGAAGGTGGCGATCAGGCGATCGCCCGTCTGCTCGATGCTGACTGCCTGGTCGGGTTGCCGGTAGCGGATCTTGGCGGTCAGTGGCCGGTCGGTCGGTGGCGGCTCGATCCAGTGGACCTGCTCGGCCTCGAGCCGGTCGGCGAACAGGGCTGGGTGGTTCTTTCCCTGAACGACCAGCAGCGTGTTGGTCTCGAGATCCTTGCCCACCACGTACCAGGGCGCATCGCCATGGGTCCTCGTGCCGCCTATCCCTAGCCCCTGGCGCTGACCGATGGTGTGGTACATCAGGCCCTGATGGGTGCCCAGCGACTCGCCCTCGAGGGTCTCGATCGGGCCCGGCTGGGCGGGCAGGTAGGTCTTGAGGAAATCGGCGAATCGACGCTCGCCGATGAAACAGATGCCGGTCGAATCCTTCTTGTCCGCCGTGATCAGATCGTGGGCAGCGGCGATCTCGCGAACACGCGGCTTTTCCAGCTCACCGACCGGGAAGTAGGCCGAGCCGACCTGGTCGCGGGAGAGCGCGTGCAGGAAGTAGCTCTGGTCCTTGTTCGCATCGACGCCGCACGCCAGGTGCACGCCGGTCTCGTCGTCGAGCCGTCGCACGTAGTGACCGGTGGCGATCGCATCCGCTCCCAGCGCCCGGGCGTGGTCGAGAAAGGCGCGGAACTTGATCTCGCGGTTACAGAGGATGTCCGGGTTGGGCGTGCGCCCGGCCTGGTATTCGGCCAGGAAGTGCTCGAAGACCCGGTCCCAGTACTCGCCGGCGAAATTGACGAAATGGAACTCGATACCGAGCTTGTCGGCCACCGCCATGGCATCGAGCATGTCGTCCTTGGCGGCGCAGAAATCCTCGTCGTCGTCACCCTCCCAGTTCTTCATGAACAGGCCCTCGACGCGATAGCCGGCCTGCTTGAGGAGCAGGGCGGCCACCGAGGAATCCACGCCACCGGACATGCCCACCATGATGCGCGGCGCATCGGCCGGGGCCGGGGGAATCAGATTGACGAAACGGGTATCAGTCATCGGATCGAGTGCAGCAGGTCGAGGGGATAGCGGCGCCCCTGTTCGAAGTCGCGGATGGCGGCGGTGACGAACGGGGAGCGATGCGGAATGGTGGTGCGCTCGAGCGCCGCGCGGCTCATGAAGTGCGCGGCGAGGATGCCATCGTCCAGCGGCTCGTCGTCCGGGGCCTCGTTGATCTCGCCGATGATCGCCACCCGCAACACGCGCCGGCCCTGGTGCGGGTTGTCATGGTACAGCCCCAGCAGTTCGGTCGGCTCGAAGGCAAAGCGGCTCTCCTCGCGCACCTCGCGGATCACCGCCTCGAGCAGGGTTTCGCCCGGCTCGACGTGGCCGGCCGGCTGATTGAGGTAGCGCTGGCCGCGGATCCGTTCCTCGACGATCAGGTACTCGTCGTCTCGGCGGGCAATGCCGGCAACAGTCAGTGAAACCTGGGGACGATCGGTGGAATGTTCCATGGGGCCATTATACCGGGGAAGGCAAGGGGGACCGGTGGCCGTTGCTGATCCGGCTTGTCTCGGGATAGCGTCATGACGTCATGACGCTGATATACTGGTGACTTCGCTCAACGCAGCCACTGGGAGCCGAGCATGACCACTGAGACGAAACGCTCCACCATTTACTTCGATGCGCAATTGCATCAGGCCCTGCGATTGAAGGCCGCACAGTCCCACCGCTCAATTTCCGACATCGTCAACGACGCGGTCAAGGCGGCTCTGGCGGAGGATCAGGAGGACCTCGCCTCGTTTGACGAGCGAGTTGCCGAGCCCACGATCACCTATGAAGCGCTGCTCGAGGACTTGAAGGCGCATGGCAAGCTATAAGCTTTGTTTTCGCCAATCGGTTACGCGTGATCTCCGCCCCATACCTCGCCCTGATGTCGAGCGGATTCTCCGTCGGGTGGCAGCGCTCGCGGACGATCCGCGGCCATCAGGGAGCGAGAAGCTATCTGGACAGGAGCGATACCGCGTTCGCCAGGGCAATTATCGAATTCTGTACGAGATCGTCGATGACGAATTGATCGTCACCGTGGTCAAGATCGGCCATCGTCGGCACGTCTACCGGCGTTGATCGCCGGCGTCATTCCTGACGGTTAGCCTTCCATTCGTAAAGTAGATCGAGTGCCGCCCGGGGGGAGAGCTCGTCCGGATCGAGTGCGTCGATCGCCTCGAGCAACGGGTCGGGCTCGGGTTCGGTGAGCTCGGCCGGTCCTTCCGCCGCGAACAGGTCCATCTGCGGCACCTCGCCCCCGGCATGCGACTGCCACTCGAGTTTCTCCAGCAGCCCGCGCGCCCGACGAATGGTGGGGCGCGGCAAGCCGGCCAGGCGGGCCACGTCGATGCCGTAGCTCTGGTTGGCTGGACCGTCCTTCACGCCATGCAGGAACACCAGCTCGCCGTTGTGCGTGATGGCCTCAAGGTGCACGTTGATCAGCGTCTCGAACTGCTCGGACAGGGTGGTCAGCTCGAAATAGTGGGTGGCGAACAGCGTCATCGCGCGGTTTTTCTGCAACAGGTGCTCGGCGACTGCCCAGGCCAGCGCGAGGCCGTCGAAGGTCGACGTCCCGCGGCCGATCTCGTCGATAAGTACCAACGAGCGCTCGGTGGCGTGATGCAGGATCTCGGCGGTCTCGGTCATCTCCACCATGAAGGTCGAGCGACCGGAGGCCAGATCATCGGAGGCGCCGATGCGGGTGAAGATGCGATCGATCGGCCCGATCTCGGCCCCCTCGGCCGGCACGTGCGCCCCGGCGTGGGCCAGCAGCACGATCAACGCGGTCTGGCGCATGTAAGTCGACTTGCCGCCCATGTTCGGGCCGGTGATCAGCAGCATGCGCCGGTCGGGTGCCAGCTCGGCATCGTTGGGCACGAAGACCGCCTCGCTGTTGGCCTCGACCACCGGGTGGCGCCCCTGGCGGATGTCCACGCCCAGTGCCTTGCGAAAGCTCGGTGCGTTCCAGCCGTGGCGTTCGGCGACGTCGGCCAGCGCGGCCAGGGTGTCGAGGTCCGCCAGGGCATTGGCCCGACGGCGCAGCTCGCCCTGGTGCCCGGCCAGGGTGACTAGCAGCCCCTCGAAGCATTCGCGCTCGCGGGCCAGCGACCGGTCGCGTGCGGTGAGCACTTCCTGCTCGAAGGTCTTAAGGGTGTCGTTGGTGTAGCGCTCGACGGACTTGAGCGTCTGGCGACGGGTGAAGGTCTCCGGCATGCGTGCCGACTGGCTGCGCGGCACCTCGAAGTAGTAGCCGTGGACCCGGTTGTAGGCGAGTTTGAGGTTGTCGATGCCCGACTGGCGCCGCGCATCCTCTTCCATGGCGGTGAGCGTGGTGTCGGCGCGTTCGGACAGCCCGCGCAGGCGGTCGAGTTCCTCGTCGAAGCCGCTCGCAATCACCCCGCCGTCGCGCAGCCAGACCGAGGGCTTTTCGGCAATCGCGGCATCCAGCAATTCGCACACCTCGGGCAGATCGGCCAGCTCGTCGATCAGTGTGGTCAGCAGCGGCTGGTCACACGCGGCCAGCGTGGCGGTCAACGAGGGTAGCTGGTGCAGCGAGTCGCGTAGGGCGGCCAGATCGCGTGGGCGTGCCGTGCCCAGGACGATGCGCGTGGTGATCCGCTCGATGTCGTTGACCTGTCGCAGGGCGTCGAAGAGTGCGGCCGGCAGGTCGCGCTCGCGCAATTCGCCGATTGCCTGGTGCCGGGCGGCGAGCTGATCGTGGTCGCGCAGCGGGCGGGCCAGCCATTCGCGCAGGCGGCGCGCGCCCATGCCGGTGGCGGTCCGATCTAGAAGGCCGATCAGGGCGCCATCCGGTCGCCCCTGGCTGTCCTCGAACAGCTCCAGGTGGCGGCGGGTATGCACGTCGAGCAGCAGGGCGTCATTGGTCTGCTCCACGGCCAGGCCATCGATGTGGCCCAGGTGCGTCTTTTGTGTGTCGTTGACGTACTGCCACAACGCGCCGGCCGCACCCAGTGCCGCATCCAATGCCTGGCGGTTGTCGGCATGGATGCCGAAGCCGGCGAGATCGCGGGTGCCGAACTGGGCGCACAACCGCTCGGTGGCCGTCTCGCTCGAGAAGTGCCAGACCGGGCGTTCCCGGCTGAATCCCTCGGCGCGAAACAGGCCATCGGTCAACGCCTCGATGCGCAGCCCCTCGGGCAGCAGCAGCTCGCGCGGGTCGACGCGGGCGAGCTCGGTGGCCAGTTCGTCGGGCCCGTTGGGCGCCATGATGGCAAAACGCCCGCTGGAGAGGTCCAGATGGGCCAGACCAACGTATTCGCGACCACGCGAACGGCTGCGTGCCACCGCGACCAGGCGGTGCGCCTGGCGCTGCTCAAGCAACGCCTCGTCGGTGACCGTGCCCGGGGTGACCACCTTGACCACTTCGCGCTTCATCGGCCCCTTGGCCTGCACGTCGCCGACCTGTTCGCAGATGGCGACCGACTCGCCGGCCTTGAGCAGACGCGCCAGATACGACTCGTAGGCATGCACCGGTACACCGGCCATCGGGATGGGCTCGCCGGCCGACGTGCCGCGCTGGGTTAGGTTCAGATCGAGCAGCCTCGCTGCGTGGCGGGCGTCCTCGAAAAACAGCTCGTAGAAGTCGCCCATCCGGTAGAACAGCAGCACGTCCGGGTAATCTTGTTTGATCCCGAGAAACTGCTGCATCATGGGCGTATGCGCGCTGAGGGCGCCTGTCTCTCCGGCCGTCTCCGAGATCTGGACGGGGTGGGGCGATGTCGGTTTCGTCATGCGCGGCATTGTAACCAAAACCCCGGCCTCGGATTGATTCGGGATCGGCCGGCGGCACGAGGGAAGGGCAAGCAGGATGGCCGAGCAAGACGACGCGCAATCCCCGCAGCGACCGCCGGCATGGAACGGTATTGACTCGATGACCGAGGGTGGTCTGGAACGGCGCCCACGCATCCGGTGTTTGGGCGAGGCACTGACGTCGCGCGGCCTGCGTCTGGCCGTGGCCGAATCCTGCACGGGCGGGCTGTTGGCGGCTAATCTCACCGAACAGGCCGGCAGCTCGGCCTGGTTCGAGGGCGGCTGGGTCACCTACAGCAACCGGGCCAAGCAGCGCGAGCTTGGCGTGCCGCCCTCCCTGTTTGCCGAGGTGGGCGCGGTGTCGGGCGAGGTGGTCACGGCGATGGCGCGCGGGGCGATCGAGCGGGCGGATGTCGACTATGCGGTGGCCATCAGCGGCGTGGCCGGCCCGGGCGGTGGCAGCGAGACCAAGCCGGTCGGCACCGTTTGGATCGGTTGGAGCTATCGCTCATTGGCTCAATCCGATGCCACCCAAGCCGACCTGAGCACCTTCGCCACCCGCTTTCGTTTCCCCGGCGACCGGCAGGCCGTGCGCGAGGCGTCGATCGACGTTGCGTTACAAGGCCTCTGCGCCCACCTGGGCGGCAAGGGCTGGAGTCATCAGGCCGCGAGCCGATGGTCATCGGCCCACTGGCCGGCCGCCGGTCTCAAGTGGTCGGAAAACTAATTTTCCCAAGGGCGCCTCGCAAAACCGTAGCGAGCAGATTCGAGTGCAAGGAACCGCGCAGTGAGTGACGAGACATATCAATTGGATAGGCAGAAGCGGGCCGTCCATGGCCCGCTCCCTTCGGGCGCGGTGAGCGCGTCCCGATTTGCTCCAAGCAAATCGGTAGGAGCGAACGAGCACGTGACGCCGCAATCGGACTGCGCAGTAGGTTTTCGAGGTGCCCGCAATGAATATTGACCCTGCCACCCATCGCCTCGACAGCGCCCGCTATGTCCTGTCACCAAATCACGATCAGCGTCCCCGCGACGAGCGGATCGAACTGGTGGTGATCCACGGCATGTCACTGCCGCCGGGCGAGTTCGGTGGCACGGCCATCGAGCGGTTTTTTACCAATTGCCTTGATCCGGCCGAACACCCGTATTTCGAAGAGATCCGCGATCTGCGTGTGTCCGCCCACGTCGTGATCTATCGTGACGGTTCGGTCACGCAATTCGTGCCCTTCGACCGGCGCGCCTGGCATGCGGGGCAGTCGCGCTTCGGCGAGCGGATGCGCTGCAACGACTTTTCCATCGGCATCGAGCTCGAGGGCACCGACACCGACCCCTACACGGCGGTGCAATACGAAGTGCTCGGCAAGGTGCTGGCCGCGATCAAATCCGCCTATCCAACGGTGCACGCGGTGCGCGGTCATAGCCATATCGCCGCAGGGCGAAAGACCGACCCGGGCCCGGCGTTCGACTGGGGGCACCTGGCATCCCGATTGCCCGAGGGGGTCGCTAACGCATGACATCCCGTTCCTATTCATTACACGTTGGGGCATCCACGCGATGAAACTCCTGGTCCTGATCCTCGTCGTCGCCATCGATCGGTTTCTGGAATTCTTCCGGCGCTGGCGTGCCGATCGTTGGCCGCATCGCGCCACGATCGAGGTGTTCGACACGTTGGCTGGAATGATCGGCTCGACGGCCGCGCGCCTGATCGTCTGGTTGCTTTTGCCGGTGGCCTTGCTGATCTTGCTGGGGGCGGGCGGTGACGGTTGGATCGGCTGGGTGGTGTCGCTGGTCGTGCTTTTACTGGTGATCACGCCGCGCAACACCTCGGAGATCAACCGACAGTTGCTGGATGCGGCCGGTCGCGATGATCAGGAAACCGTCGAATCTGCACGCAAGGTGCTGTTCGACGGTACACCGGTCGATCCGGCCGCGGCGACCACCCGTCAGACCGGCGAGCGCATTATCGTGCTGGCGTTCAGGGAATGGTTCCTGGTGCTGTTCTGGTTCGTCCTGCTTGGCCCGGCCGGCGCGCTCTTCTATCGATTGACCGAATGGCTCGCCCAGGAGAACGACCCGGGGGTTGTCGAGGGGGCGAAGGTCGCGTGGCTGCATCGCTGGCAGAAAAAGACGCATGCACTGCTCGTCCTGCCGGCAGCCCCGGTGTTCACTGTGCTGATGCTCCTGGCGGGGTCGTTCCAACGTGGGGTGAATGCCTGGCGGGGCGATCCGGCTTTGGGCCGCGAACACGGCGCCATGGATGGCTGGGAGGCAGGCTCGATCGGGCTGATCGCCCGGGTGGGTCACGCGGTCATCGATGTCGAACGGGCCGACGAGTGCCTCGACGAAAACGCTTGCCTCGCCGACCAGCGCGCCTGGTATCGAGCCGCCCATGCCATCGTGCTGCGCGCCTTGTTGTTCGGATTGGCCCTGGTGGCCGTGCTCACCATGATTGGCTGGGTGCCGTGATCGGATACCCGGCTGGCCGCTTGCCACGGTGACTTGCCACGGTGGTAGGGCACGCACATGCTGCCCTTGTGTGGGTTGGGATGCCCAAGCAACGGTTGGGGTGACCGCCTACACTTGAACCAGTTTCCCCACACTAGGAGTAATCATCATGAAAACGCAGCAGATTATCGGCCTCGCCTTGCTTGTGCTCGGTCTCATCCTCCTCTTTTTTGGCTACCAGGCATCACAAGGCCTGGAAGACCAGCTCTCCGAGGCATTCACCGGCGAGTACACCGACAACACGATGATCTACTGGATTGCCGGTGGCGTGAGTGCGGTGGTTGGGCTGGTCATGCTGGTAGCCGGCAAGAAGTGACACTCGTCGGGTAGCCTTTTCCCGACCGACGGCGCCCGCCGTCGGTCACCGTTTGTCGCGAGGCCACAGGACCGCGGCGAACGGCGCTTGTCTCTCCCATCCCAAAGGGAACACTGCACGCATGCCATCCCGCTCTGCGTGCAGTGTGACTGATAGAATCCCGCCTCGAATTCGAACCGCGAGCGTCCATGACCTCCCAGACCACCCGACTCGATCTGATCCGCCACGGCGAACCCGTCGGCGGCCGCCGCTTTCGTGGCGACGCCGTCGACGATCCGTTGAGTGAACTCGGCTGGCAGCAACTCGAGCGTCGCCTGACGATGATCGAGGCACGTGGCGAAGCCGACTGGGACGTCATCGCCACCTCGCCGATGCGCCGCTGCCGCGCCTTTGCCGCCTCCGTCGCCGAGCGTCGCGGGCTGGAGCTGGTCGTCGACCCCGACCTGCGCGAGATCGGCTTCGGCCCCTGGGAGGGCTTGCGACATGCCGAAATCCCCGAGCGCTATCCCGAACAGCACGCGGCCTTTCTCGCCGATCCGGTCGACGGCCGCCCGCCCGGCAGCGAGCCGATGGCCGATTTCTTCGAGCGCGTCACGCGCGGGCTGGCCCGCCTGGAAACCAATCACGCTGGCCAGTCCGTGCTGGTGTTGTCGCACGCGATCGTCATGCGGGTCGCCTGTGCCTGGGTGCTCAATGCGCCGATGGCGGCGATTGCACACGTGGAAACCGAATACGCCGCCATGCTCTCCATCCGCCACAACCATCGTGGCCGGCGGTTGCTCGGCCTGGATAATGGCTTGGACAACGGCTTGTCGGGTGACCGGGCGTGACGCGGCGGGTCGTTGATGTCGAGCTGGGTGTATTGGGCCTTGAGCCGCTCGATGCACCGGGCGATGACCAGAGCGGCTTTTCCCGTCCCATCTGGACCTGGCCCAAAGGGGGGCTGGAGGGTTCCGAGACGGACGTTTCCCGCCTGGCCCATCTGCTCGATGGCCGCTTTCAACGCGGTGCGTCGACCGATGACGGCTCTCCCGAGGTGGTCTGCGACGATCCCGATACGCTCGCGCTGGCGGCCGTGGAAGGCGCCGCGCCATCTGGCATCACGAGCCCGGGCTACGCGCTGGCTCGCGCGCTGGGCGACTGGTGTCTTTCCGGCGGCACGCGGGCCGGGTTTACCGAGCAAGCCGCCGACTGGCGCACGCAGGGTTTCGCGCGGCTGCTGTGTTTCGATCCTGTTCACCTGAAGCCCGAGACCGACCATGCCATCGTGCTCGGCCCGCGTTTTCTCGCCTTGAGCGAAGCCGAGCTCGATGGCCTGCTCGATGACCTCAGTCCGTGGCTTGCCGACGATGGCATGCAAGCCGTTCGCATCGGTCGTCAGCTTTACCTGCTGGCCCAGTTGCGCCCGGACGGGATCGGCCCGGCAAATGCGGCCTTCCATCGAGGCGGGGCGCCGCTGGCCTGCCTGTTGAACCGCAATGCCGGGGTGTTCCTTAACGAGGAGCGCAGCGACCCCGTGCTGCGCCAATGGCTGACCGAGCTGCAGATGTGGCTCTACCCGCATCCGCTCAACGACCGCCGCGCCGCGCAAGGGCAACCCATCCTGAGCAGCTTCTGGCCGCACGGGCTGAGTGCCCTGTCCGATGAAATACCGTCACCATCAGCCGGGGAGCGATTGGTCCTGACCGACTCGCCCGCCGTGGTCGCCGAGTGCGATGCCAGCGTGTGGCAGGGCGACGAAGTGGGTGCGGCAAGCGAGGCGATTCGTGCCGGCCGGCCCGTGCGCGTGCTGCTGACCGAAGCGGCGTGGTGTCGGCTCGAAGGTGACGTCGGCGGTTTCCAGCAGGAACTGGCCCGCATCGATGCCTGGCTTGAACGATTGGAGACCGAGTGGCCGGGCGTGCGGGTTCGCCTGGACGATGGCCAGGGTGGGGTATGGCATCCGGAATCGTCGCTGAAACGTGCGTGGCGACGGCTGCTCCAGCGGGTGGGGCGATGACCTCTGCGGCAAAGGCGAACCCCAAGGTAGCTCGCCTGCTGGGCGTAGCGAGCATCCGCCGGCGGCAGGCGCCCGAACCCAGCGACGCCTTGGGGCATCTCAACCCCCGCTTGGCCCGCGTGCTCGCCGCGCGTGGGATCACACAGGCCGCGCAACTCGATCATCGCTTGCAGGCGGTCCTCCCGCCGGCCGGCCTGCCGGACCTCGATGAAGCGGCGCGACTGGTCAGCGATGCCATTGAGCGCCACGAATCCATCCTGATCGTCGGCGACTTCGATGCCGACGGCGCGACCGCTACGGCCCTGTGCCTTCGCGGCCTGCGTGCCATGGGGGCCGAGCGGGTCGACTTCCTGATCCCCGATCGCCAGCGCCATGGCTACGGCCTGAGTCCGGCGTTGCTCGACGAACTCGACGCGCCGCCGGCGTTGATCCTCACGGTCGACAACGGCATCAGCGCCCACGACGGGGTCGCCGCCGCCAAGGCCGCCGGGTCGCGCGTGGTGGTCACCGACCATCACCTGCCGGGCGAGACGCTCCCCGCCGCTGATGCCATTGTCAATCCCAACCGCACCGATGCCGACTTCGGATCAACCGCGCTGGCGGGCGTTGGCGTGGCCTTCTATCTGCTGGCCGCCGTGCGTGGCGAACTCGATCGGCGCGGCTGGTTCGCTACGCGGCAGCGGCCCAATCTCGCCAACTGGCTGGATCTGGTCGCCCTGGGCACCATCGCCGACGTGGTCGAACTCGATGACAACAACCGGCGCCTGGTCGCCCAGGGCATGGCTCGCATCCGCTCCCACGCCTGCGCGCCAGGGATACTCGCGCTGTTTGCCGTCGCCGGGCGGGACCCGCGCGAGGCGCGATCCAGCGATCTGGGTTTTGCCATCGGCCCACGACTCAACGCCGCCGGGCGACTGGAGAACATGAGGCTGGGGGTCGAATGCCTGCTCGCCGATGATGCGGCCGAGGCCCGCCGGCTGGCTGGCACGCTCGATCAGATCAACCGGCAACGTCGCGACGTCGAGGCCAACATGCTCGACACCGTCGCCGCCGACCTGGATCGGGCGATGGCCGGGCAGGGCGATACGCCGCCGTCAGACCCGGCTGACTGGGTGCGCTTCGATCCGGGCTTTCACCCCGGCGTGATCGGTATCGTCGCCGGGCGCCTGAAGACCCGCTGGGCGCGCCCCGTGTTCGTCTTCGCCCCGGCCGAGGTCGGTACCAATGACGGTCGGCTCAAGGGCTCGGGCCGCTCGATTTCGGGCATCCACCTGCGCGACCTGCTGGTCGAGATCGACGCGAGACACCCCGGGCTGATCGACGGCTTCGGCGGACACGCCATGGCCGCCGGGCTGTCACTCGAGCGCTCCCGACTCGACGCCTTCCGCCAGGCCTTCACGCAGGTTCTCGAACGCCACCACGAGCGGCTCCCCGACGGTCGCGAAGTGATCACCGATGGCCCGCTCGACGCCGCCGACCTCCACCTCGACTTCATCGACGCCCTCGACCACCACGGACCCTGGGGCACCGGCTTTCCCGAACCACTGTTCGACAACGCTTTCGAGGTGCTCGAGAAAACCGCCCTGAAAGACGGCAAGCACTGGCGCCTGTCGGTACGCCTTCTCGACCACCCCAACGCCCGCCCCGTCGACGCCATCTGGTTCCGCGCCCCCGATCCACTACCCCCCGGCCGCCACTGGCAGATCGCCTACCGCCCCGTCGCCGACAGCTTCCGCGGCCGAAAGCGCCTCAAGCTCTTCGTCGAGACGGCGTTGCCCGTCGGTGGCTGACAAACATCCTGTTGCCTGTAGGCGCGGCTTTAGCCGCGAAATATCAACGATCCCGCCCACGCGACAAGCGGCACGAAAGGCGGGCTAAATGGGGTGGTCGTTGAGCCGATTGTTGGACTGAAGTCCAACCCACAATCGCTCGTTCGATGAGGCGAGGGACCCTGTGGGTTGGACTTCAGCCCGACAATCCGCTCGTTCGGGCGGATGGTTTTCTGGATCTGAGTGGTTTGTAGAGTCTGTTCGCCTACATGACTTGAGACCACGACGGGGCCTAAGCTCGGCAGACGAGCCAACACCTTTTTTTGCCATTCATCAGGGACGATGAATGATGAGCTATACCGATCTCCTTCGCGGACGGTACTCCGAACCCGGTCGGGAATACCTGATTACGGCGGTAACCGATAAGCGCAAGCCGGACCTTGAATCGTTCGACGTCGCCCGACTACTGATACAAGTTTTCCGCGCATCCCATGAGACGGCACAAGCCGAATGGCTCGCCTTCGTGGTGATGCCGGATCACTTTCATGCGTTGTTGCGACTCAGGCAGATGTCTCTGCCCGCCGTGATGCGGTCAGTTCGCGGCTCCAGTGCACGGCGCATCAATGGATCACTCGGCCGCACCGGTCGGCTCTGGCAGCCCGGATACCACGATCGAGCGCTGAGATCGGAAGAAAATCGCGTTGCTGTCGCGCGCTACATCGTCGCCAATCCATTGCGCGCTGGCCTGGCCGAGCGTCTCGCCGACTACCCGCATTGGGATGCGATATGGCTGTGAGTCGGCCTAGAGGCCGACTGTTGGACTGAAGTCCAACCCACACCGCAAGGCGGGCCTCATGCCCGTGGGTCGGGCTTCAGCCCGACGTGCCGAGTTGACCGAGCGTCTTGCAGACTGTCCGAACTGGGATGCGATATGGCTCTGAGTAGGCCTTGAGGCCGACTGTTGGACTGAGATCCAATTCACTAAGTTACCAGACCCCGTGGGTCGGGCTTCAGCCCGACAATCCGACCTTGGAGGGCGGATGGACAAGGACTCAGGGCAAGGTGCTCGAGATAAGGTCGGCCCTGCGGTCGAACGTTGGACTGAACTCCAACCCCAAACTGGGCTCTGACACTGAGTTCTAGCCCGTCAAGCCTGATTTGTTCCCTGTTGAAGCGGTGAGCTTGAAGTCCACAGGACGTAAAACCCGTGATCGTCACATGAAGATTCTCGTAACGGGCGGCGCCGGTTTCATCGGTTCGGCGGTCGTCCGCCACATCATCGCCAACACCGCCGACGAGGTGGTGAACGTCGACAAGCTTACCTATGCCGGCAATCTGGAGTCGCTGGCATCGGTTGCCGACGATCCCCGCTACCGGTTCGAGCAGGTCGACATCGTTGACCGGGCTGCGCTGGCGGATGTGTTCTTCCGGCATCGCCCCGACGCGGTCATGCACCTGGCGGCGGAAAGCCATGTGGACCGATCCATTGACGGGCCGGCGGCGTTCATCGAGACCAACATCATCGGGACGTACACCCTGCTGGAAGTCGCGCGAGCCTACTGGAACGAGTTGGGCGACTCGGGCAGGGAGCGTTTCCGGTTCCATCACGTCTCCTCGGATGAAGTCTACGGTGATCTCGACGGCCAAAAAGGGCTGTTTTCCGAGCAAACGCCTTATGCGCCCAGCTCGCCGTACTCGGCATCCAAGGCCAGTTCGGATCACCTGGTGCGGGCCTGGCAGCGTACCTACGGGTTACCGACGCTGATGACCAATTGCTCCAACAACTATGGCCCCTACCACTTCCCGGAAAAGCTGGTGCCGTTGATGATCCTCAATGCCCTGGAAGGCAAGCCATTGCCGGTCTACGGCAAGGGTGAGCAGGTGCGCGATTGGCTCTACGTGGAGGATCATGCCCGGGCGCTGTACACCGTGCTGACTCATGGCGAGATCGCTGAGACCTACAACATCGGTGGTCACAACGAGAAGCGCAACATTGACGTGGTCCACGCCATCTGTGAGTTGGTAGACGAGATGAGGCCTGCCTCCTATGGCCTCACACGTCCCGCGTCCAGCTTGATTACGTTCGTCGCGGACCGCCCGGGTCACGATCTGCGCTATGCCATCGACGCCGGGAAGATCGAGCGGGAACTCGGATGGGCACCTGAGGAAACTTTTGAGAGCGGCCTGCGCAAGACCGTGGCCTGGTACCTGGATAACCTCGACTGGTGCCGCCGTGTGCAGGACGGCAGTTACCGAGGCGAGAGGCTCGGGGCCCGGGCATGAAGATCTTGCTGCTCGGCGCGAACGGACAGGTGGGGCGCGAGCTTTCGCGCACCTTGCTCTCGCATGGTGATGTGGTGGCACTTGGTCGCGAGCAGCTCAACCTGGCTGTGCCGGAACTTATGCGGCCGCGATTGTCCCACGAGCGGCCCGACATCATCGTCAACGCGGCGGCTTATACCGCGGTCGATAAGGCGGAAAAGGAAGAAGGTCTCGCCAGGGCGGTCAATGCGGAGTCCGTGGCAGAGATGGCTGCGTATGCCAACGATACGGGCGCGTTGGTAGTGCACTACTCCACGGACTACGTGTTCGACGGCTCAAAGCAAGGTGCTTACCAGCCAACTGATTCGACCAATCCGCAAAACGCCTATGGGCGCACAAAACGAGCCGGCGAAATTGCGTTGCAAGAAAGCGGTTGCCGCCACCTGATTTTCCGCACGAGCTGGGTGTATTCCGCGCGTGGGCAGAACTTCATCAAGACCATTCTGCGGTTGGCCTCGGAACGTGAGGAGTTGAAAGTGGTAGCCGATCAGATTGGTGCGCCAACTTCGGCGGCGCTGATCGCCGACGTCACCTCGCTTGCACTAGCGGGATTACGAAAGGATGAATTTTCAACCGGGATCTATCACCTCACCGCGAGCGGCGCGACAACCTGGCACGGCCTGGCCTGCCGAGTCGTTGAGCGTGCGATCGCCAATGGGCGGAAGCTGCGACTTCGTGGCTCCGACATTCATGCGATTGGCACAGCGGACTTCCCGACGCCGGCAACCCGCCCGGCGAACTCGTGCATGGACTCGAGCGGCCTCGAAGAGGCGCTAGACCTGCACTTTCCTGATTGGACCATTGACGTCGATCGGGTGGTCGACCAGATCACGAAGGAAAACGGATCCTGATGAAGCGAAAAGGCATCATCCTGGCGGGCGGCGCGGGAACGCGGCTGCATCCGGCGACGTTGTCGGTGAGCAAGCAGCTGCTTCCCGTGTACGACAAGCCGCTCATCTATTACCCGCTGAGCACACTCATGCTGGCGGGTATCCGCGACATCCTCATTATCTCCACGCCTCAGGACACGCCTCGCTTCGAGCAACTGCTCGGTAGTGGTGAACAGTGGGGACTCAACCTCCAGTACGCCGTCCAGCCCTCACCGGATGGTCTGGCCCAGGCATTCCTGATCGGAGAGGAGTTCATCGGCAACGATCCGTGTGCGTTGGTGCTGGGTGACAACATCTTCTATGGCCACCACTTCGATGACTTTCTGGGCAAGGCCGTGGCTCGCGAGCACGGTGCTACGGTGTTCGCCTACCACGTTCATGACCCGGAGCGTTACGGCGTGGCCGAGTTCGATGCGCACGGCAAGGTGCTTTCGCTGGAGGAAAAGCCCAAGAAGCCGAAATCGAACTACGCAGTGACCGGTCTCTATTTCTACGACAACGACGTGATCGAGATGGCCAAGGCCCTCGAGCCGTCGGCGCGCGGCGAACTGGAGATAACGGACATCAACTGTGGCTACATGGATGCCGGCAAGCTCAACGTCGAGATCATGGGGCGCGGTTACGCCTGGCTCGACACCGGTACTCACGAGTCGCTGTTGGATGCCGGTCAGTTCATCGCCACGCTCGAGCAACGACAGGGGCTGAAGGTGGCCTGCCCGGAGGAGATCGCGTTCCGTAAGGGCTGGATCGGAAGGGAACAACTCGAAGAGCTTGCCTCACCGTTGCTCAAGAGCGGGTACGGCCAGTACCTGAAACGCCTACTCAACGAAACCGTCTTCTGAAACCAACTGTAGGAGCGGCTTCAGCCGCGAAGAATAAGGGCACGCCGCTGTTCGCGCCTAAAGGCGCTCCTACAAAGGAAGAAAGAACCGTTGGACCGGCTTTAGCCGCGAAGGACGTCTACCGCCGCCGGGTCGCGCCTGAAGGCGCTCCGGCAAGGGAAAGGAAAGCCGTAGGGCCGCCTTCAACCGCATGAACCGCAATCCAATATCGCAACGACCAGAACACCACAAACACACCATGCAATCTACTCCCCTCGCCATCCCCGACGTCATGCTCATCGAGCCGCATGTGTTCGAGGACGAACGTGGTTTTTTCTATGAGAGCTACAACCAGAAGGCCTTTGAAGAGGCCGTCGGCTATCCCGTCACCTTCGTCCAGGACAACCACAGCCTCTCAGTCCGGGGCACCTTGCGTGGCCTGCATTTCCAACGTCCGCCGCATGCCCAAGGCAAACTGGTGCGCGTAACGGTAGGCGAAGTATTCGACGTGGCCGTGGACGTCCGCACGAACTCACCGACCTTCGGCCAGTGGGTGGGTCAAACGCTCTCGGCCGACAACCGGTGCCAGATCTGGATTCCACCTGGCTTTGCCCATGGCTTTCTGGCGGCCAGCGATGTGGCCGAGGTCCAGTACAAGTGTACGGATTTCTACGCCCCTGGTTGCGAGGCCAGTATCCGCTGGGACGACGCTGAACTCGGTATTGATTGGCCGATCCAGGGCCAGCCATTGCTCTCCGTCAAGGACGCCCATGCCCCGTCGTTCGGCGATGTGCGGACCTTCAATGATTGAGTGAGAGTCGGTACAACCGCATCCTCGGCAGCGCCCCGTTGATGTCATCCAGTGCAGCCGGACCACGTCTGACAATTAGGCTGCCGCTCCGTTGCCGATAGCTTTCTCGGTCGAAAGCGCCTTGAACTGTGTGTCGAGACGGTGTTGCCCCGATCAGCTTTTAAACACCTGTGAACCAGTATCTTTCATACTGAAGCGGCTGAAGCGGCTGAAGCGGCTGAAGCGGCTGAAGCGGCTGAAGCGGTCGAGGCTCCGTGGATTGCGCTGTAGCCTTGCATTCCTCGGCGCCCCCGTCATTCCCGCGAAAGCGGGAATCCAGAGCACGAAGCCACCAAACGCGGCTCCGGATCCCCGTTGTCCCGGGGATGACGAACTCGCGACCGGCACTCGCGGCCGAATCGGGCTCTACCCGACGAGTCTCTCGAGGCCTTCCGCTCGACTGCTCATTGCTCACCAGAGAAGACCTTCTGGCCTAAAATCCCCCCTCAGAGCCACCTCATTGAGATACAATCCCGCGCTAATCAATCCGAGTTAAACGGGAAACGGATTCATGTGCGGAATCGTCGCAGCGGTAGCCGAACGGCAGGTGGGGCCCATCCTCCTGGAAGGATTGCGTCGCCTGGAATACCGCGGCTACGACTCGGCCGGCGTGGCGTTGCTGGATGAAGAGCAGGGGCTGGCCTCGGCGCGTGCCGTGGGCAAGGTCGCCGCCCTTGCGGAGAAACTTGAAGCCACCCCCATCACCGGTCAGCTCGGCATCGCTCATACCCGATGGGCGACCCACGGTGTGCCGGTCGAGCGCAATGCCCACCCGCATCTCGCGCCCAATTGCGAACACGGCCGGGTGGCGGTGGTGCATAACGGCATTATCGAGAACTTCGCGACTCTCAAGGCCGAATTGGTCGATAGCGGCTGCACCTTCGCCTCGGATACCGATACCGAGGTCATTGCCCACCTCATCCATCACCAACTCGGACTCGGTCTGTCGCCTGAGGCCGCCTTCCATGCCGCCGTCGATCGTCTTCAGGGCGCGTTTGCACTGGCGGTAATCATCACCGATGCCCCCGAGACATTGTTCGTCGCCCGTCAGGGAAGCCCGCTGGTCATCGGTGTAGGGATCGGCGAGCACTTCGCCGCCTCGGATGCGCTCGCGCTGCTACCGGTCACCCAATCGTTCATCTACCTGGAAGAGGGTGACCGGGCGGTCATCACCCGCGAGACGCTCGCCGTCACGGATGCGGCGGGCAACGCCGTCGAACGCCCGGTACGCCAATCCGCCCAGCGGGCGGAAAGCGCCGACCGTGGGCGCTTTCGCCATTTCATGCTCAAGGAAATCCACGAGCAACCTCAGGCGATTGCCGACACCCTCGAAGGGCGCATCGCCCACGGCCACATTCTGCCGGCGGCGTTCGGGGTGGGCGCGGACGAGATGTTCGCCTCGGTTGAGCGTGTGCAGATCATCGCCTGCGGCACCAGCTATCACGCCGGCATGGTGGCGCGTTATTGGTTCGAGGATATCCTCCGCGTTCCCTGTGCTGTAGAGGTGGCCTCCGAATTCCACTACCGCAACCCGGTGGTCAGCCCCAATACCCTAATTGTGGCGCTGTCTCAGTCCGGCGAGACGGCCGATACCCTCGCCGCCATCCGTATGCTCAAGCGCGAGGACCCGAAGCGTCCGGTGCTGGCCATCTGCAACGCTCCGGAATCTTCGCTGGTACGCGAGTCGGACCTGGTGCTGATGACCCGCGCCGGCCCCGAGATTTCGGTGGCCTCCACCAAGGCCTTCTCCACGCAGCTCGTTTCGCTGGCCCTGTTGCTGCTCGCCGTTGGGCGCGCCAGCGGCCGCATGGAAGAAGCCGAAGAGCAACGCATCGTCGCCGGGCTGGAGAAGGTGCCCGGCCGTATCCAGGACGCCCTGGATCACGGTGACCGCGTCCGTGAGCTGGCCGAACTGCTGGTGGAAAAGGAACACGCCCTGTTCCTCGGACGTGGCCCGATGTACCCCATCGCCATGGAAGGGGCGCTCAAGCTCAAGGAAATCAGCTACATCCACGCGGAAGCCTACCCGGCGGGCGAGCTAAAGCACGGGCCACTGGCACTGATCGATGAGACCATGCCGGTGATCACCATCGCCCCGCAGAACGAGCTGCTCGACAAGCTGAAGTCGAACATTGCCGAGGTGACTGCGCGTGGAGCCGAGTTGTTCGTATTCGCTGACGAACGTGCCGGACTGCACTCGGCGGACTTCACCCATGTGCTGCCGGTTACATCGCATGTAGGGCGAATCAGTGCCCCGATCATCTTCAATATCCCGTTGCAGTTGCTGGCCTACCACGTGGCTGTACTCAAGGGCACGGACGTCGACCAGCCGCGCAACCTGGCCAAGTCGGTCACGGTGGAATAACTAAATCTGTATGAAAAAGGATGAATCGATGAACGAAATCCGGCCCAGCCAGCCGCGTACCACCAATCCGCCGCGATTTGACGATGAGATTGATCTGGTGGATCTGGCCCTTGCCCTGTGGCGGCGCAAGTGGACGGTGGTGGTTGTGGCGTTGATTATTATGGTGTTGGCCGCTCTCTATGCCTTTGCCCGGGGTGACGGTATAAAAGCCTCTTCATACGCGTCGATCTACAGCCTTCCCAAGAGCGTCGATGAAAATGGTAATGACCATTACATCATCGGACCGAGCTCGGTGATGGAGCTCACCGAACGGGTGTTTGTTCCCAAGTCCTTGAAGGAAGACCGTCAGGCCAAGTCTTCGGAAAGCTGGCGAGAGCTGGAGATTGGGCTGGACCATCCCAAAAGCACGTCACTTATCGTGCTGGAGACGCAAGCAACCGAGAACGAAGCAAAACGTGTCGAAACGCTGCATGAATCGATCATCGAACGGATCGCCGGCCTGGTCGAGAGTGAGGTTGACGATTTGCGAGAGAAACTGGATCGGCGCATCGAGATGCTGGAAACCCGCCTCGCCAACGCCGAATCTTTGGCGGAATCACTGGCCCAGACGGACGGCGACCTCGCGGACATTTCTCTCGAGATTTCGAAAGTGAAGGCAGACCTGCTTTCAGCGGAGCTGGAAAAGTCCTCGCTCGCCAGTGGTCGCCTGGTTGAGCTTGGTCAGCAACGCGATCTAGACGAGGGTGTTTCCGGTAAGTTGATCGTGGCCTTGGGCGCCATCCTCGGCTTATTTGCCGGGCTATTCGCCGCCTTGATGGTCAACTTCATTGCCGCCGCCCGAGAGCGCCTGCACGACGAGCTCGACGCTGAAGATTAATTAACAAAACGACACATCATGACGACAATCAACAAGTTTAACCCGCCCAAAGACGTCAAGATCGCCATGGTTGGCCTCGGCTACGTCGGTCTGCCGCTGGCCGTGGCTTTTGGCCGTGTCCAACCCGTGACCGGTTTCGATATCAACGCCAAGCGCATCGCTGAGCTTAAAAACGGTGTCGACCACACACGTGAGGTCGAGCCGGACGAACTGGCCGAGGCAACCCAGCTTTCCTTCACCGACCGCGTGGAAGACATTGCCGACTGCAATGTCTTCATCGTCACCGTTCCCACACCCATCGATCGATACAAGCGCCCCGATTTAAGCCCGCTCATTGCTGCCTCGAAGACAGTCGGCCAAGTGCTGAAGAAGGGCGATGTGGTCATCTACGAATCCACTGTCTACCCCGGCGCTACCGAGGACGACTGCGTGCCGGTGCTTGAACAGACCAGCGGCCTGACGTTCAACCAGGACTTCTTTGCCGGTTACAGCCCCGAGCGAATCAACCCGGGAGACAAGGAACACCGCGTCGCGGACATCATGAAGGTGACCTCGGGCTCCACGCCCGAAGCCGCCAAGTTCATCGATGCGCTTTATCGGCGCGTTATCCACGCCGGCACGCATCTGGCCCCGGCCATCCGCGTCGCCGAAGCCGCCAAGGTGATCGAGAATACCCAGCGGGACGTGAACATCGCGTTGGTCAATGAACTGGCCATGCTGTTCAACAAGATGGGCGTCGACACCCAGGCGGTACTCGAGGCCGCCGCCACCAAATGGAACTTCCTGCCCTTCAAGCCGGGTCTGGTCGGCGGCCACTGCATCGGCGTCGACCCTTACTACCTGACCCAGAAGGCCCAGGAAATTGGTTACCACCCTGAAATGATTCTCGCCGGCCGCCGCACCAACGACGGCATGGGTGAATACGTCGCTGCACAGATAGTGCAATTGATGACCCGGAAACGGGTACAGGTCGTCGATTCCAAGGTGCTGATCCTAGGGCTCACCTTCAAGGAAAACTGCCCCGACCTGCGCAACACCCGCGTGATCGATGTGATTCGTGAATTACGTGACTACAACGTCAATGTCCACGTCCATGACCCCTGGGCAGACCCGGACGAGGCCTGTGATGAATATGGCATTTCTCTCGTGGAGAAACCCGAGAAAAAGGATTATGACGCCGTCGTGATCGCCGTTGCTCACAATCAGTTCGTTGAGATGGGCGCGGAAGGTATTCGCTCGCTCACCCGAAATGGCGGGCTGGTTTACGATATCAAGCACGTGTTGGAGCGCCACGAAAGCGACGGGCGTTTGTGAAAAAATGGCCGGGATTTCGCGGCTAAAGCCGCTCCTACCTATCGTTTTCCGTAGGAGCGCCTTCAGGCGCGAAGCCGTAACCCGGCAAGTTTGCTGCGCACCGCGTTCTGACGGCGATACGCATCGTGCGTCTAGCCGTCCACCGTATTGGAAGACTCCTGAATCCACCAACAAAGACAAGACCCAATGTTTGAAACGATAACCGACCGAAAGATCCGCATCGCCATCGTCGGCTGTGGCCGCATCTCCCGCAATCACTTCGGCTCGATCGAAAAGCACGCCGATAACCTGGAACTGGTAGCGGTGTGCGACACGGACAAAGCCACCTTGGATGAGCATGCCGATAAGTACGGCGTGCCGGGCTACGGCAACATGGAAACCATGCTCGAGTCGGAAGACATCGATCTGGTTGCCCTGTGCACGCCCAGCGGCATTCATCCAGATCAGGCCGAGTTGGCAGCGCGCTACAAGGTCAATGTCATGACCGAAAAGCCGATGGCCACACGCTGGTCCGACGGTATGCGTATGGTCAAGGCCTGCGATGAGGCACGTGTTCGAATGTTCGTGGTCAAGCAGAATCGGCGCAACAGCACCCTGCAGTTACTCAAGCGCGCGGTGCAGGAGAAGCGCTTCGGACGTATCAATATGGTCCATTTGAACGTCTTCTGGACCCGCCCGCAGGAGTACTACGATGCGAGCAAGTGGCGTGGCACCTGGGAGCTGGATGGCGGCGCGTTCATGAACCAGGCCAGCCACTACGTCGACCTCTTTGATTGGCTGATCGGTCCCATCGCTGATGTGCAGGCCATGACTGGCACACTCGGTCGGGATATCGAGGTGGAAGATTCGGGCGTGTTGAACGTGCGCTGGCGGACGGGCGCCCTAGGCTCCATGTCGGTAACCATGCTCACCTACCCGAAGAACCTGGAAGGCTCCATCACCATCCTCGGCGAAAAGGGCACGGTCAAGGTTGGTGGTGTGGCCGTGAACGAGATCGAGCACTGGGAATTCGACGAGCCGCGCGACTACGACGAGGATGTGCTCAAGGCCAACTACGAAACCACCTCCGTCTACGGCTTCGGGCATCCGCTGTACTACAAGAACGTCATCGATACCCTGCGGGGCGACGCCGAGCCCGAGACCGACGGCCGAGAAGGCCTCAAGTCGCTTGAACTTCTCATTGCCGCTTACCTCTCCGCCCGCGACCGGAAGACCATCTCCCTGCCGTTGGAGTATTGAAGCTCACGCAAAGGCGCTAAGTCACTAAGTCCTCAAGGAAGAGGATGGCGAATGGAACAAGAGAATCGGATTGCGCGAGAGATTGTTGATGCGGCTTACAAGGTCCATGTGGAGACGGGTCCGGGGTTGCTCGAGTCGGTTTACGAATCCGTCCTCGCATACGAGCTGGGCGCGCGGGGGTGTCAAGTGGATGTGCAGGTGCCGATTGGCATCCGTTACCAGAGACTGGAAATTCCCGACGCGTTCCGCGCGGACCTGATAGTGGACGGGAAGGTGATCGTGGAGCTGAAGTCCGTGGAGCAGGTGCAGGCAGTTCACAAGAAACAGTTGCTGACATACCTGAGGTTATCGAACAGGCGGCTGGGTCTACTGATCAACTTCGGTGCCCCACTGCTCAAGCAGGGCCTAACCCGCATCATCAACTCATCAGACTTGCCGTGAGACATAGCAGTCGCGCCAGATTCTCACAAGCTTAGCGCCTCCGCGCCTTAGCGAGAGACCATAAAACTATGAACTACCAAGTACACGAAACCGCCATCGTCGATGAAGGCGCCACCATAGGCGAGGGCACCCGCATCTGGCACTGGGTGCACGTCTGTGGCGGGGCCCGTATCGGGCAGAAGTGCTCGTTCGGCCAGAACGTATTCGTCGGCAACCGCGTCGAGATTGGTGACAACGTCAAGGTGCAGAACAACGTCTCGGTGTACGACGACGTCACCCTTGAGGACGACGTCTTTTGCGGGCCAAGCATGGTCTTCACCAACGTCTACAACCCGCGTTCCGCCGTATCGCGCAAGGACGAGTACCGTCCCACGCTGGTTAAGCAGGGCGCGACCCTGGGCGCAAACTGCACCATCGTCTGCGGCGTCACCGTCGGACGCTACGCCTTTGTCGGTGCCGGTGCCGTCGTCAACCGCGACGTACCCGACTACGCCCTGATGGTCGGCGTGCCCGCGAAACAGATCGGCTGGATGAGCGAATACGGCGAACGCCTCGACCTGCCTCTGAAAGGGGATGGCGAGGCAGTCTGTGAGCACACGGGCAAGCGTTATAAGCTCTCCGGTGGTCAAGTAACGGCTGAGTGACTCTCGCTAAGGTGCGTAGTTACCAAGATAAAGAACAACAGCGGGTGCGGCAGGGATGCGCTGCCCGCCCATACAGGTGGAACCCCGACCCTTAGCGTCTTAGCGCCTTTGCGTGAGACCAAAACGAAGACCAAACACTATGCAGTTCATCGACCTCGCCGCGCAGCAGGCGCGCATCAAGGACAAGATCGACGCAAACATCCAGCGGGTGCTCGCTCACGGCAAGTACATCCTCGGCCCGGAAGTGGCCGAGCTGGAAGAAAAGCTCGCCGACTTCACCGGTGCGAAGTACTGCATCTCGTGCGCCAACGGCACCGATGCCCTGCAGATCGCCCAGATGGCCGTCGGCGTCGGTCCTGGCGACGAGGTGATTGTTCCTGGGTTCTCATACATCGCTACTGCGGAAACACCCGCCGTCCTTGGCGCGAAGCCGGTCTATGTCGACATCGATCCCGTGACCTACAACATGGACCCGGAAAAGATTGAAGCCGCGATTACGTCGAAGACACGCGCAATCATTCCGGTTTCGCTGTACGGCCAGTGTGCCGACTTCGACGAAATCAATGCGATTGCGGAAAAGCACGGCATACCGGTGATCGAGGACGGTGCGCAAAGCTTCGGCGCCACCTACAAGGGCGAACGCTCCTGCAATCTGACCACCATTGGCACCACCAGCTTCTTTCCAAGCAAACCGTTGGGTGCTTACGGTGACGGCGGAGCCCTGTTCACCAACGACGATGAACTGGCCACAAAACTACGCCAGATCGCTCGCCACGGCCAGGACCGCCGCTATCACCACCTGCGCGTAGGCGTGAACAGCCGGCTGGATACCCTGCAAGCCGCCATCCTGCTCCCCAAGCTGGAGATTCTGGAAGAGGAACTTGACCTACGAAACGAGGCGGCGGCTAGATACAACAAGCTGTTGTCGGCCACGGACGTTCACGGAAATTCACTGACAGAAATTCCGTCCGAGGCCCTCCGTGCTTTCCGTGGCCAAACTCCCGTCATCAAGGAACACAACACCAGCGCCTGGGCGCAGTACACCATCCGCGTTCCCGATCGGGATGCGGTGCAATCGGCGCTTAAGGAAGCCGGCATTCCCACAGCCGTCCACTACCCGATTCCGCTCAACAAGCAGCCGGCCGTGAGCGACGAATCGGTATCGCTGCCCGAGGGCGATATGGCAGCGATGAAAGTTATTAGTCTGCCCATGCATCCGTACTTGGCGGCCGAGCAACAGCAGGCGCTGGTTCGCGCTTTGGTAGATCGCCCCAAATGATTTCGGGAGCTCGAGAATCCCAGCGTGGAAAGAGCGCCGTCTCCTGCAAATACGCTTGGACAATTAGCAAGTTAGGGCTTTCCGACAAGCCTCACGGATACGTAAGTCTCTGATGATCCGTGCCAAGGCGCTAATTCAGCGGGGAATGAATAGCCGCTTCCTGCGCGGTGTCGCTGTACTGACATCGGCAAACGCCGCCGGGCAATTAATTCTGCTTGCGGTCGTCCCGCTGCTTACACGCCTGTACACCCCAAGCGATTTCGGCGTCTTTGCGGTCTTCGGCGCGGTCATGAGTGTCGTTCTGGTTGCCTCCAGCTTGCGCTATGAGTTAGCCATCCCACTGCCTCGACACGAACGGGACGCAGAAACCCTCCTGATCATTGCTCTGATGATCAATGTAACTACCGCGTTGATCATGGTGGTTGTGGTGTTCCTGCTCGGGGAGCGGATAGCGACATGGACGGAAACCCCGGCCCTGGCCAGTGTCCTGTGGTTGTTACCGATTGTTATTCTCGTCGCAGGCACCTACAAGGCACTCAAGTTTTGGGCGGTTCGTCGTCGAGATTTCCGAAGAATTGCGAAGACGCGCATCAGTCAGAGCCTCGCCAATGCCACAGCACAAGTGCTCGGTGGCTTGGCCGGATTGGGTGTGTGGGGGTTAGTGATTGGTCACGCGATCGGTCAGAGCGCCGGGGTCAGGAGCCTGTCCAGTAATCTCGGCCTCGTGACGTGGACCAAGGATGCGATTTCCCGGCCATTACGGTCCAAAGCACTTATCCGCAGACATCGACGGTTTCCGATGTATGACGTGCCAGCGGCGGTCGTGAACACTGCCAGCGTCCAGCTTCCCAATTTCCTGTTGGCGGTGTTGTTCAGTCCTGTTGTCGCCGGTTTTTACTACCTGGCGGACCGGATACTGGCTACTCCCATGACCATGGTCAGTCAAGCCGTAGCTCAAGTGCTTTACGGTGACATGAGGAACCTGCTGGCAGCCGGGAAGGCGCGCCAACGGTGTTTTCAGTTGCTACTCGTTATGGCAATTATCGGCCTGCCCCCAACACTTGTGATTTTTTTCTACGCCGAACCAATCTTCGCAGCTGTTTTCGGAGAAGACTGGCGAGATGCTGGTGTTTACGCCAGTTGGTTGATCGCAGGGTTGTTCGTTCAATTTCTCTATTCGCCACTTTCAATGGTTCTGATGGCAATTGAAGGGCAAATTTTCAATTTCCTTGTTCATTTGTTGATCGGCGCCATGAAGGTCGGTGCGTTGGGTGCCGCGTATGTGATTGAGGATGAGATGGTTGCCGTTATGGGAATTGCCGGGGCGACTATGGTTGGGTATGGCGTGGCTGTTGGCCTCGTGTTCTTTTTGCTTTCCAGATCGGGCCGGGTGGTTAGTAATGCGTGGTAAGCATCTCCTTCTATCTCTTGAGAGCCGAGGCTGGTTTGTTTTTAGTGGCCTTTTCCTGTGGGCAATGCTCGATTTTGGATATCGGATATATGTAAGTCCGGTGCACGCGTACTCTGGGTTTGGTTACGAGCCAGCTTGGGTAAAATATTTTGAAGGGCTTCTGCTGTTTGTCCTGCTGTTGATCCTAGCGCCTCGGTGTTTGGCGCGGCCGTCTGACTATTTTATGAATTTCCTTCTGTTTGGATTGATGGCGCCGTTGTTAATTTTTTACGGATTGGCGGATCAGTCGCGTGAACATTTGTATATAGTGCTACTCGGCTACGTAATCATTGACGCGATTCGAAGAGGCGCGTTAATCCGGTTTCCACTGTTGAAGGAGGGACCTTTTATTGCCTATGTGGGGCTCGGCGTAGGTGCGGGTCTGGTTACTATCTGGCTGATAGTTTCAGGCGGTGTTGCATACTTGAATCTGGACTTGAGTGAAGTATATGAATACCGCCGCGATGTGGGAGCTGTCATCAACCAAGGTTTCATGGGATATGCGAATACTTGGGCATACAAGATCTTTGGGCCAGCGCTTTTGGCAATTGCCCTCTGGAAGCGAGTGTACTGGTTGGCAGCTCTGGTGTTTGCGCTCCATGTGTTTTGGTTTGGTGTGAGTGCTCACAAATCGGTTCTATTTTTTCCGTTTCTCGTTCTGTTCTTATGGGTATGGTTCCGTAAAACTCGTGCGTTAAGTGTTGTGCCCATTGCGATGAGCGGGGTGGTTGTTGCCACTTTGCTTTTGTACGTGCTTTTTGATTCCGGATATCCAGCGAGTTTATTCGTGCGTCGGGTGTTTTTCGTTGTTGCTGACAATACGTTTGACTATTACTCGTTCTTCTCAGTTAATCAGCACGTCTATTGGTCCAACTCGATCCTTTCATCCCTAGTTGAATACCCGTATCATATTGGGTATCCGGAGCTTATCGGAGAGGCGCGAGGGACTGAGTCCCATGTAAATAACACCTTCCTGTCTACCGGGTTCATGCACGCGGGCGTGCTTGGAATAATTTTTTATTCAGTATTGGCCGGCTTCTTGTTCAAATTGATAGACAGTGTTTCTGCGCAAGGTATTCCGGTGTGGGTGGCGGTTGCCGTGCTTATTGTTCCGAGTCGGTCGTTGCTGCTTAGTGCGGATCTTCCTACAGCCCTGCTGACTCATGGTATTGGTGTTGGCTTCTTGTCTTTGTTCCTGCTGAGGAGTAAGCGTACGGAGATTGAGACAGGGGTACTCGTGAATAACAGGCATGGAGCCAGAATGCTTTGTAATTTTAAAAGAAAAGCGTCATGTTGATCCATTTCACAACAGTTCATCCTCGTTCTGATACGCGCATCCGGATCAAACAGGTTGCGTCATTGGCCGGGGCTCTTGAGGAGTCGGTGGCGCTTTATGTCCAGGACGATAAGGGCAACGAGCGAGATGAGGCTCGTGGCATCGATGTCGTTGATACAGGGGTGCCGTCTGGTGGTCGTCTGGCTCGCATGACGAAAGGGGCCTGGCGGATGTACCGTGCGGTGCTGGATGCGCGGCCGTCCGTCGCGCACTTTCATGACCCTGAGTTAATCCCGATTGGGATGTTGTTGAAGTTGTCCGGGATCAAGGTCATCTATGACGTGCATGAAGACGTGCCGCGGCAGATCTTGGGAAAGCACTGGCTTCACCCGTGGATACGTCGGCCCGTGGCGGTGTTGGTCGAGGGACTAGAGTGGTCTGCGGCCAAGTTGTTCGATGGGATAGTCGCGGCTACGCCGACAATTGCGCGTCGCTTCCCGGCGCAAAAGACGGTGATTGTCCAGAACTTCCCTGTGTTGGCGGAACTGGTCCTCCCGCAATTCACCCCATTTGCTGCTAGGCCCACGCATGTTGCCTACGTGGGTGGGATTACGGCCGCACGCGGTGCGCGAGAAATGGTGAAGGCCATTGGTCGCGTTAAAGACGATCACGTTCGGTTGCAGCTTGGGGGTACCTTTACCCCTACGGTTCTGGAAGATGAAGTCTGCGCTACAGAGGGTTGGAGCCGCGTCGTGGCACATGGTTGGATGGGGCGTGAAGACATTGCCGAAGTATTGGGGAATGTTCGGGCGGGTCTAGTGGTATTGCATCCGACCAAAAATTATCCGGATGCATTGCCGGTCAAGATGTTCGAGTACATGGCTGCTGGGCTACCAGTAATTGCCTCGGACTTCCCGTTGTGGCGGTCCATCATCGATGGAGCAGGCTGCGGACTTCTGGTGGATCCGCTGGACCCTGAGGCGATTGCTGAGGCGATCGACTGGGTAAACGAGCACCCGCAGGAAGCCGAAAGAATGGGGCAGCGGGGGCGTGCGGCCGTCGAGGACCGCTTTAATTGGTCGCATGAAGAGCGCAAGCTGGTTGCGCTTTACAAAGAAATGGTAACTGGCCAGTGAAAAGACTTGCTTTTTTCTGCGTTGTAATGATGTTTTCTGTTGGGTGTGATCAGACCAGCGCAACCGATCAGTTCGAAGGTCCAATCGCCTCCCGCGAAGATGTGCTGGGACCCGGAATCACTGAACTTTGGTGCAATTACCTCGCAGATCCGTTGTGGTCGGAGCGGGATGCATATGATGCAGCTCATATGCTCATGATCCCGCTTGAGTACTCTTACGCTTTCGACAATCCCACTTTGAAAGGCTGTTTTGCTGACTACGTTGACCGGCTCGAGAAAGCGGTAAAGGCCGATAAGGTCGACCTCGGGCGGTTGAACTGGTTGCAGCACCTTCACCTGGTGGCTCGCTATTTGGTACTGGAAGACGATGTAGATGCAGCTGGCTGGGTTCTTGACGAGTTCAACCGGTACTGGTCAGCGGAACCTGCCTGGCTATGGGGCCGGGAGCCATTTGCCGGCATTAGCGAGCGTATCGAGTGGAAACTTGCCACGACTAATGATGTGCTGGAACGCTCGTATTACAACGTAATCTTTGACGAAGATTATTTCGCCATGACACTAGGATTGGACCTGTATGGCCTATTTTCCAGAGCGGGTAAGCTGGGAGAGTGTGGATTGGGATGCGCGCAAGCAAAGGAATTTTTCCTTCGCGTGTTCACGGAGCGTGTGGAATGGCAAGGGGATGGATGGTTGATAGATGTCGGGCGATGGGATGATCATCGGGATTTTGCGTACTCCAGATACTACCGTCAGCCGGTATCGATGGACGGAGAACCTCTTCCTCCTCAACCCCTTGAGGATGCCGTAATTGATTCCAGTCACGCTCATCGCTATCCATCCTGGTTGAGATCAGCTGAGCTCTCGATCGGTAAAGAAACGGGGTTGATTCTTCGGTTGCAGGACGGCTTGGTTCATCAATTTCTTTCTGAGGTGTTGGCGCCTAATCAAGGCACAATTCCATTGCTAAATAATTATATGGACGGACATAACGGTTGGTTTCGCTGGAAATACGCATCGCACAAAGGCGTGCTGCAAGGATATGGACCATATGGATTATCCGGGACCTTTGCATTTGGGTGGTGGGCCTTGCTGGGCGATGAAAGAGTATCGTATCAATATGAAAGATTGATTGATTCGTTCCCGTTGAGTTCGTCTGAATTGAGTGTTTATTCAGACACATCAACCCGTCGGCGCCATCCGTTAGTCGAAACAAGGTGGTCTAACGGAATGATGGAATCATTGGCTCAAATGAGCGCCCGCATCTCGGAAAAGTTCTAGTTCCTTTTTTGTAAACACTTCGGAGTGTGTTTATGATTTTGTTTGTTTCAGGGCGTCTGGCTGCTCGATTGCTGGCCATATTTTCAGCGGGTGCGTTGCCCATCGACCAGGCCGAGTTGGTCGAGATTGGCGCCAACGAATTTTTTGCGGCGGACGTTGTTCCGGTCGTAGAGGCAGCAAAACGGCACCGGCACCTTGGCGAAGGTGATGACGGTGAGCTCTACGGTGGGAACGAAAAACCCGAGCGAATTGTCGGGCAGTTGCTTCATGGATCCGGTGCGTCTGCATGACCTCACGAACGATTTGGATCATCAATCAGTACGCGTCCTCTCCCTCAACTGGATACGCTGGTCGGCACTATAACTTAGCGCGGGAGTTAGCTGCCCAAGGGCATGGGGTTTATGTGATTGCGGCGAGTTTCACGCATCTCTTGCGGCAGGAGCCTGAGACCACGGGGGACATCACGCTGGAGGAAGCAGACGGCTTTCATATGGTGTGGCTGCGTATGCCGCACTACCCGGATGCCCACTCCAAAAAGCGAGTCGCCAACTGGTTTCGGTTTGCGTGGAAGTTGTTGAAGCTGCCGCGCGTAATTCCACATGCGCCCGACGTGGTGCTTTATTCATCGCCCGGGCTGGTTGGCTTTCTTGGTGCACAGCGTTTGGCCAAGCGCTTCCGGGTGCCTCTCATCTTTGAGGTGCGCGATATCTGGCCGCTGACACTGATGCAAGTGGGTGGCTACTCACGCCATCATCCATTCATGCGGTTCTTGCAGTGGATCGAGGACAAGGCCTATCGGGACGCGGACCGGGTGATTTCGAATCTCCGAAACGCGGTCGAACACATGCAGGCCCGCGGTATGAATCCGAGAAAGTTTGCCTGGGTGCCGAATGGCTTTTCGATGGCTGAGGTTTCCGCGCCGGAGCCTTTGTCGGAGCGAACCGTGGCACAGTTGCCGTTGGGGAAGTTCGTCGTTGGGTATACCGGAACGCTCGGTGTCGCGAACGCTCTGGACGTCCTGTTAGATGCGGCTTGCCAGTTGAAGCAGCATGGCGATGTCGCGTTTGTTCTCGTGGGCGGCGGGAAAGAGAAGTCAGCACTTGAGGCCCAGGCAAAGCGGTTGGGACTTGAAAATGTCACCTTTATTGACCCGATCCCCAAGACCCAGGTTCAGTCGATTTTGCAGCATTTCGATGTGTGTTACATCGGGTGGAGGGATGAGACGCTGTATCGCTTCGGAATTGGTGCCAACAAGCTTCCCGAGTATTTGTTCTCAGGGAAGCCGATCCTTCATTCTTTTTCTGGCTCCTGTGACCCTGTTGCGGAGTCTCGCTGTGGGTTGACCGTTCCTGCCGAAGATTCGAAGGCCGTTGCTGATGCGATCCTCAAGCTTGAGAGTGTGTCAGCGGATGAGCGCGCGGCTATGGGACGCGCTGGTCGGAAGTATGCCCTCGAGAACCATGAATTTGACGCACTGGCTAGTCGGCTAGGGGCAGTGATCGAAGAGGCGACGAATGAAAAGACTGTTTGATGTTGTTGTCTCGGTGTTCTTGTTGATCGGCTTGTCGCCGGTAATTGTTGTCCTGATTGCCCTCATCCGTTGGCGTTTGGGCACCCCGGTGTTCTTTCGCCAAACGCGCCCTGGGTTGGATGGTAAGCCGTTCGAGATGGTCAAGTTCCGCACCATGCGTGACCTTTTCGACGAATCTGGTACCCCGTTGCCGGACGAACAGCGCATGACGCGTTTGGGTCTTTTTTTGCGTTCCACGAGTCTCGATGAGCTTCCCGAGTTGTGGAACGTGCTCAAAGGTGAGATGAGCTTGGTCGGTCCAAGACCGTTGCTGATGGAATACTTGCCTTTGTACAACGCCGAGCAGATGCGACGGCACGAGGTGAGGCCCGGGGTGACGGGGTGGGCTCAGGTCAATGGGCGGAATGCTGTTTCCTGGGATCAGAAGTTCAAGCTCGATGTCTGGTACGTGGACAACCGGTCCTTCTGGTTGGATTTGAAGATACTGCTGTTGACCGTAAAAAAGGTGGTATCGCGTGAGGGTGTCTCGGGAGAAGGACACGTGACCGCCGATCGTTTTCGAGGGAATGACGAGTGAAATTGGCTGTGCTTGGTGCGAGTGGCCATGGCAAGGTAGTCGCCGAAACGGCTAGAGTCGCCGGCTGGTCCGAGATCGTTTTTTTCGACGACGCGTGGATGGGAAAACGGTTCGTGAGGCATCACCCGGTGGTCGGGGATGCAGCGGCAATGGTCCGGTCGGCCGCTGAGTTCGACGGAGTGATTGTCGCGATTGGTAATAACCGTGTGCGTCTGGACAAAACTCGCGCTCTTGTCGACGCAGGTGCCAAGGTGGTGAGCGTAATTCATCCCACCGCAGTGGTCAGTGAGTCGAGTTCGGTTGAGCAAGGGTCAGTGATCATGGCCGGCGCCGTGATTCAAGCAGCTGCGTCTCTCGGCGCCGCCTGTATCGTCAACACGAATGCAAGTGTGGATCACGACTGCCGATTGGCAGACGGGGTTCATGTGTGTCCTGGCGTGGCTATCTCCGGTGATGTTATCAGTGGAGAGTGTGCCTGGTTCGGTGTGGGCGCTTGTGTCCGCCAAGGGGTGCGTATCGGTGCTGATGCCGTGATCGGGGCCGGCGCGGCTGTCGTCAAGGACGTCGAACCCGGAACCACGGTAATCGGGGTGCCGGCTAGACCTGCTTCGTAAAGTTTACCGGCGACGGTTCCGTCGCCGCTTCTATTTTTGGTTTACATATGTTGAACGGACCTTTTTCGCCTTGGCCGTCTTTCACTCAGGAGGAAGCCGAAGCGGTGCAGCGTGTGCTGCTTTCCAACAAGGTTAATTATTGGACGGGACACGAGGGTCGCGAGTTTGAGCGTGAGTTCGCGGCTTTTGCTGAGACCGCTCATGCAATTGCCGTAGCCAACGGGACCGTTGCGCTGGATTTGGCGCTCAAGGGGCTGGGGGTCGGCGAGGGAGACGAAGTGATCGTCACTTCGCGGACGTTCCTCGCCTCGGTCTCGAGCATCGTCACGGCTGGAGCGGTGCCTGTCTTTGCGGACGTAGATCGTGAGTCACAGAACATCACGCTTGAGACGGTGGCGGAGAAGATCACACCGCGCACGCGGGCGATCATGGCGGTTCACCTGGCCGGCTGGCCCTGCGAGATGGACGGATTGATGGCGCTGGCCGAGGAGCACAATCTCTACGTGATTGAGGATTGCGCCCAGGCACATGGGGCGACGTACAAGGGGCAAAGCGTGGGCTCCATCGGCCATGTCGGCGCCTGGTCGTTCTGCCAGGACAAGATCATGAGCACCGGCGGGGAAGGCGGCATGGTCACCACGAATGACCGACACTTGTGGAAGCACATGTGGGCCTACAAGGATCATGGCAAGAGTTGGGAGGCAGTCTATGAGCGCGAACACCCGCCGGGTTTCCGTTGGCTGCATGAGTCGTTCGGTACCAACTGGCGGTTGACGGAGATGCAGTCGGCTATCGGGCGTATCCAGCTTGCGCGGATGCCGGAGTGGACGGCGACCCGACGAGCGCATGCCGGGCGGATATGGGAAGCTGCAAGGCAGTGCGAGGGCGTGCGGGTGCCGAGCATTCCTGACGAGATCGGTCACGCTGCCTACAAGTGCTATGTGTTCGTCGAGCCGGAGGCATTGAAGCCCGGCTGGGATCGCGACCGGATCATGCAGGCCATTCAAGCCGAGGGTGTGCCCTGTATGAGCGGATCCTGTTCCGAGGTTTATCTGGAAAAGGCCTTTGACGGGACCGGTTGGCGCCCGGACAAGCCCTTGCCGGTTGCGCACGAGTTGGGCGAGACCAGCCTCATGTTCTTGTGCCACCCGACGCTGACCGACGAGGAAGTTGAGCAAACCTGCGGGGTGCTTGATGAGGTTATGGCGCAAGCGGCTCGGTGAATTCGGGGGGGTACGTGCCTCGACAAGCGCGGGTCACGTTCCCGCGCAGGCGGAAATCCATATCGGAGTGGCTGGTGACCTCGGATTCAGGATCCCCGCTTTCGCGGGGATGACGCGATTTGGGGCCGTGCCAGGTGTGGAGGGGTGGGCATCACCAGACAGCTTGTTGGATTGGTCCCTGTTTCGATCAGGCATTTCGCCAGCCATCCTGACAGGCGGATCGTCGGGCTGAAGCCCGACCCACAGGGGTTGGCTCTAGACCTCGGCGTGGTTGCTATGTGGGTTGGCCTTCTCAGGCCCACGGCTGGGATAGAGGCCGGTTTCGTGAGTCACCCTTTGCCGGATGTGACAGAATCCCCTTTTCTATGAGCGCGCACATATAACCGCGGCGTGCACTTTCTCTTTATCTCTCGGAAGACACATCAGTGACGTCGATCGCACGTTTCAAACAACTCCTCCGTGAACTGCCGTCCATCTACAAGCGCGGGTTGATGGTGGCGCTCGACCTGTTCTTGATCCCCTTCGCGCTCTGGGCGGCGTTGTCGTTGCGCTATGGCGAGTGGTTCACGGATTTCAATCGGGCCGCTCTGGCCTTTGTGGGTCTGGTGGCCTTCACCATTCTCGTGTTCGTTCGGCTCGGGCTTTACCGCGCGGTGATGCGCTTTCTGGGCTGGAAGGCCTTCGAGCAGATTGCGATGGGCGTAGCTGGCTCGACGCTGGTGCTTTTGGCCATCCTCTTGCTTCACCCGCAGGCGGAGTTGCCGCGGTCGACCTTTGTTATTTATGGCCTTTTGTTGTTTGTGCTGGTTGGTGGTTCGCGCTTTCTGGCGCGGCGTGTGCTCGGTGCTGTTCCAGGCAGCAAGGGCCGTGAACGGGTGGCGATTTATGGGGCGGGTGCTAGTGGCCAGCAAGTCGTGGGAATGCTCAGCAAAGGTACCGACTATGAACCGGTCGTGTTCCTCGATGATGCCGAGGATCTGCATGGGCGCGAGATCGATGGCTTGCGGGTGGTCGATCCGAAAAAGCCGGGACTGACCCTACTTCTTGAGCGGATGGGGGTGCAATCGATCCTGCTTTCCGTGCCGTCAGCGGATGCGGCGACCCGACGTTCGATCCTGAATTTCCTCGAGCCCCTGCCGTTCCATGTGCGCACGGTGCCGGGTATCGAGGACATCCTGTCAGGCAAGGCGACCCTGGATCAGGTGCGCGAGGTCGATATCGAGGATCTGTTGGGTAGGGAACCGGTGCCGCCACGCCCGGAACTATTGGGTAAATGCATCGCGGGCAAGACCGTACTGGTGACCGGCGCCGGTGGGTCGATCGGCTCGGAGCTGTGCCGGCAGGTGGTCGATCAGGGGGCGGCACGGCTGATCCTGTTCGAGGTCTCCGAGTACGGGCTTTATCAGATCGATCAGGAATTGCGACGAATCCCGTCCGTGGCCAACGATTCGGTCGAGTTAATCGCAGCGTTGGGCAGCGTGCTCGACGAACGCCGCCTCAAACGGCTGTTCGACCATTTTTCCATCGATACCGTCTACCACGCGGCGGCCTACAAGCACGTGCCGCTGGTCGAGCACAATCCCATCGAAGGGCTTTCCAATAACGCGTTGGGGACGTTGATTGCCGCACGGGTGTCGGCAACCGCCGGCGTGAGCCATTTCGTGTTGATCTCCACGGACAAGGCCGTGCGCCCCACCAACGTGATGGGCGCGAGCAAGCGCTTGGCGGAAATGGCGTTGCAGGCATTGCAGCCCGAGTATGCGGCCACGACATTCAGCATGGTGCGTTTCGGCAACGTGCTGGGGTCGAGTGGTTCGGTGGTGCCGCTGTTTCGTCGACAGATTGCCGATGGCGGTCCGATCACCGTGACGCATCCGGACATCACCCGCTATTTCATGACCATCCCCGAAGCCGTGCAGCTGGTCATCCAGGCCGGCAGCATGGGCGAGGGCGGTGACGTGTTCGTGTTGGACATGGGCGAACCGGTGAAGATCGATCACCTTGCCCGCCGTATGGTGCATCTAAGCGGGCTGGAAGTGCGGGACGCGGAACACCCGGATGGCGATATCGAGATTACCTACTCTGGTCTCCGCCCTGGCGAGAAGCTGTTTGAGGAGCTGCTGATCGGTGAGGCGGTGAGTGGCACCGAACACCCGCGGATCATGCGCGCCAGTGAGGACTGCCTGCGTTGGCGAACCTTCGAAAAGTGCCTGTCGCGTTTGCAGAAGGACATGGAACACCATGATCTCGAGGCTGTGCGGGCGCAGTTGGCTCAATTGGTGAGTGGTTACAAACCGCACGAACGGATTGAAGATCATTGTTGGCAGGAACGGGACTGACGTGGTCAAGGCTTCGTCTGGCTGTGCAGCGTTTAAATCCTCAAGACATTCCCGCGCACGCGGGAACCCAGACTAGTGTTCGGCTAGCTTCGTTTGATGGATCCCCACTTCCGTGGGGATGACGGTTGAGCGGTTGGTTTCGGCTCGATGCCGGACGAGTCGGCGACTAAAACGCAGTCATATAGTGGGTTTTTCTGGTGGCTATGCTCACAGCGGCGCTTTTGGCCTGCTATCCTTCTTCACATCTTTCGATTCCTCCGGTGATGTGCCGGAGGTCATCCTTTTGTTTGAGCAACCAAGAAGGAGATCTTGATATGGCTTTTCAACTGCCTGATCTGCCGTATGGCTACGGTGACCTGGAAAAGTCCATCGACGCACAGACGATGGAGCTGCACCACACCAAGCACCACAACACCTACGTCACCAAGCTGAACGACGCCATCAAGGACTCCGAGTGGGACGAGAAGTCCATCGACGAGATCATGGCGAACATCTCCAAGCTGCCGACCGCGGTGCGCAACAACGGTGGCGGGCACTACAACCACGACCTGTTCTGGAAACTGATGTCGCCGAACGGTGGTGGCAAGCCGAGCGGTGCGCTGGCGGATGATATTGCCTCGTCCTTCGGCTCCTTCGACGACTTCGTCGAGAAGTTCAACAATGCCGCGCTCACGCGTTTCGGTTCCGGTTGGGCCTGGCTGGTCGTTGATGGTAGCGGCAAGCTGCAGGTCACCTCCACGCCGAACCAGGACAACCCGGCGATGGACATCGCTGAAGTGAAAGGCAGCCCGATCCTGGGCCTCGACGTCTGGGAGCACGCCTACTACCTGCGCTACCAGAACCGTCGCCCGGACTACGTCAATGCCTTCTGGGACGTGGTTAACTGGGACGAAGTGGTCAAGCGCTACACTGCGGCCAAGTAAGCAAGGTTCTACGGCCAGAACGACGAAAGCCGGGCAAATCGCCCGGCTTTTTTGTATTTGACGAAACGTAGCCACAAAAAAACCGCCCGTAGGCGGTTTTGATTTGAAACGGTAAAGGCTTAGAACTTGTAGGTGTAGCCTACGGTTGCCTCGTACTGCTTCATGCGAATGGTGAGCTGCTGGTCGATACCTTGAGCAGCGAACAGCGGGTTATCACCGTGAACTTCGACTTCCGGGGCGTACATGAACGCGCCGTGCAGCTCGTGGTTTTTGTTGAACGCGTAGCTGAAGCCGGCGGTGTAGTGGTTTTCGACCACGCCCGGCGCGATGGTGTTGAACAGCGCGTCCTCCGAGCTGATCGGGTTGTCGCCATGGTTCCAGCCGGCACGCAGCTGAAGCTTCGGCGTAGCTTGCCACTGGACGCCCAGTTTGAGTACATCCACGTCGCTCCACCCAAAGCCGGCGCCGTTCTCACCACCCAGTCGCTTCTCCGGTTCACCCATCATGGAGTCCATCAGGTAGGAGGTGGACGGGTTGGAGATCGCTTTTACGTCCTCGTAGTTGATGCGCTGGTAGTCAAAGGTCAGGGTGACGTCATCATGGACATGAGCGGCTAGGCCAACGGTCCAGGTCGCCGGGATATCGAAATCACCACCTTCAGCGAATAGGCCTGAGTAGTCGTCAAACTCGTCCATGTCGATCTTGGACTGGTAGCTTGCACCCAAGGTGATGAATTCATTTGGCTTGAATGTGACACCCACTTTTCCACCGAAGCCCCAAGCGCTGTCGTGACCGTTGCCGGTGACATAACCTGGGTCCGTGGAGTAGACCGGGTTATCAAACGCGTCCAACCCCTTGGCGGAGAACTTCTGTCGAGCAATGACTGCGCTGACGCCCAGCGACAGCTTGTCGCCCATGAACTTACGGGCGTACGTCGGGGTGATGAACATCTGCTCGAGGTCGACGCCGGCTGCACCAGCGCCGTACGGGCCAGACTCCGGTCCCGGGCCGCCCATCGGGCTGTAGAGGTAGTTGCTGTCGGTTGCGGGGTAGTCGGTGTTCATACCGCCATTGCCGTAGATGGCCAGACCAACCGCATCCCTTTCACTCATCTTGTAATTGAAGGCCAAGCTCGGGATGAAGAAGTTCTCGCTGTCGCTGTCACCGGAGCCGGACATTACCGGGCCGCCCATCGGCGAGAAGTCGGTGCGGAAGTCGTAGCCACGAACGGGCTTGAACCAGGACAAGTCGCCGTGCGCCTGGCTGCTGACATCGGTAATGCCAGCCGGGTTGGTGGCGATCACCATGGCGTTGTCGTTGGCGAAGGCGACGCCGCCACCTGCCATGCCCATGCTCTTCACGCCGTAGCCGTGCGAGAAGTAGCCGTTGGTGGCGTGTGCGGTGCCCGTGGCAAGTACGGCGCCGGTTACGGCTGCTGCTAGTAGGGTCCTTTTGAAGGTCATTCCTCTTTCCTCTCCTGTCGTCAATTCCATTGCCTGAAATTGTTGTTATCAAATCCATGTCGCCGACATCACTGTCGGCATGCAGAGCACGTTGATCGGGATCGGCTTGTCCTTGCCGAAGTTGTCCTTGTGGCCGTCTGCAGCGACCCGCCCGGATCAGTGACGGCAGTCAACGTATCAGAAATCGGTAATTTGCCCATTCAAAAACATTAAGTGTTGATTAAAAATTCCTACCTTTGCTTATGAATCGATTTGCTTATATTAGAGGGCGCTGATGCGCGGAGGTGGTGTCAACTTGATAAGCAATTGATAAGAAAGCGTGTGTGTTGATTTTTTGAAGGCTACGACGGGCAGTTGGGAAAGTGGTTGTGAACATCAGAGGTGATGTTGGCCGGAAGGCGAGGTGTTGTTTTCGCGACGAAAGGTTGGGGGTGGAGGTGGCTGGTTGGCTCTCGGTGCCACCGGTCGTTCTCAATCACGTCCTGGGTAAAGGGTTGGATAAAACCCTGCTTTGGCGAGGGTTATGGCGTTGCTTGAGAGGGGAGGGTGTTTCCGGTCCTCGCCCTTTGTTCGCCCCGATGGAGGGGGTGTCTGTCCGCTGTGGCCTGCCGGGAATCGTTGCTTTGTCGCAAGCGAGAGGGGCATTTTCGATAGGGGAGGGATCTGGGCGATTCCTGCGCTGAATTCTTAAATTGTCCTCTTGGAGTAGTACCCGCCGGCGATAAAGCGGGAGCAGCCCGTTGCCAGGAGCATTCCCGGGGTCATTCCGCTAGGGTTGGTATGACGGTTGATGCCATTTCAGGAGGGCCAATGAAGCTGCTGACGTATTCGATCGACGGTGAATCGCGCGTAGGGGCGTGGTTGGATCGTGCCTCTATCGTGGAGTTGTCGGATACCCGAGGATTTCCCGATTCGATGCTGGGGTTGATCGAGGAGTGGGATGTCTGGAAGGATCGGTTGCCCGAGTTGATCGAGCAGGGCCCGCGGCGCTCACTCTCCGACGTGCGTCTCGAGGCCCCGGTCCCGATCCCGCCACGCGACATTCTCTGTGTGGGGAAGAACTACGCCGACCACGTCAACGAGGTAAAGGCGCTGGGGTACGGCTCGATCCCGAGTCACCCGATTGTCTTCTCCAAGGCGACGACCACGATCAATCGGCCTGACGGATTGGTGGATATATCGGCCGACCCGACGGAAACCACCGATTATGAGGGTGAGCTGGCGGTCATTATTGGCACGGGCGGCCGGTATATCGATGAACGCGATGCCCGCGATTACGTGTTTGGTTACACGCTGATCAATGATGTCTCGTCCCGCGACCTCCAGGGGCGGCACGTGCAGTGGTTTCTGGGCAAGAGCATTGATGGATATGCCCCGATGGGCCCGGTTGTGGTTACGGAACAAGCGGCCGGCAATATCCGCGACTGGCGCTTGAAGACGGAGGTGAATGGCGAGTTGCGTCAGGATGCGTCGATCAGTCAGATGATCTTCTCGGTGCCCGAGGTCATTGCCACCATTTCTCGGTACGTGACTTTGATGCCCGGGGACATCATCGCTACTGGGACGCCCTCCGGCGTGGGAGCGGGGCACGAGCCGCCGGTCTATCTAAGGCCTGGGGATGAGGTGGTGGTGAGCTGTGAGGCGATCGGGGAGTTGCGGTCTCGGTTTGTTTGATTCGCGGGCGGCGGTAGGTCTTGGTTTCGCGCCTGAAGGCGCTCCTACGGTGGAAGAGCGCTTAGGGGCACCTTCAGGCGCGAAATGTTCCAAGGGGCAGTAAGCGGTCACGCGTCGGTGGATCGGTCAGAGGTCGATGTACTCCCCCTGTTCCGGCATTAGCACCTTCGTGCCGTGCAATGCCTCGGCAAATGCTTCCATCGCCTTTTCTTCACCGTGTACCAGGATGGTGCGCTCGGGCTTGATGGCGCCGTGCCAGGCGAGTAGCTCGTCCCGGTCGGCGTGGGCGGAGAAGCCGTTGATGGTGTAGATGTGGGCGTTGACGGGGATGTCGTCGCCGAACAGACGAACCTGTGCTTTTTTGTCTTCCTGCTTGCCGCTGTCGATGATCCGGCGGGCGAGGGTGCCGGGTGCCGCGAAACCGACGAAGATCACGCTCGCTTCGCGTTTCCAGAGGTTGTGGCGCAGGTGGTGGCGCACGCGGCCGCCGGTACACATGCCCGACCCGGCCATGATTACCGCGCCGCCAGACAGCCGGTTGAGGGCCATCGAGTCGGCCGTCTCGCGGGTGAAGTGCACCCCGGGCAGCCAGAACGGATCGATGTCTTGGGCGAACAGTGCCTGCGCCTCTTCGTCATAGCCCTCCGGGTGATGCCGGAAGATCTCGGTTGCCGAGATTGCCATCGGCGAGTCGAGGAAGACTTGCAGTGTTCTCGGCAGGGTGCCTGATTCCACGCCTTCCCGCAGGTGGTAGAGCAGCTCCTGGGCGCGTTCGAGTGCGAAGGTGGGGATGATGACATTGCCGCCGCGTGCCATGGTCTCGTTAATGGCCTCGTAGAACTCCTCGATCGACGGACCCAGCGGCTTGTGGTCGCGATCGCCATAGGTGGTCTCCATGACCACGGTTTCCGCCGCGGGCGGCACATGCGGATCGCGCAGCATCGGCCTGTCGCTGCTGCCGATGTCACCGGAGAAGATGATGGCCTTGTCCTGATCGCCGTCGCGGTAGCTCAGGCGGATACTGGCCGAACCCAGTATGTGTCCGGCGTCATAGAAGGTGGCGGTGACACCGGTTGCCAGGTCCAAGGGTTGCTCGTAATGCGCCCGGCGACCGAACAGGTCCATGGCGTTGAGCGCGTCGAGCTCGCCGTACAGGGGAGCCTCGGCCCGCTTCCCTCGCCGCTTGGCCTTGCGGGCGTTGCGTTCGGCCTCTTCCTCCTGCAGGTGAGCGGCGTCCAGCAGAATCACGCGCGCGAGCTCACGGGTGGCCGGCGTGGCGATGATCTCGCCGGTAAAGCCGCGCTTGACCAGAAGCGGAATCCGCCCGCAGTGATCGAGGTGCGCATGGGTCAGGAGCAGGATGTCGATCTCGCGCGGGTCGAAGCCGAATTCCGCGGCGTTCTCCTCGTCGATCTCTCGTCCGCCCTGGAAGAGGCCGCAGTCGACCAACACCTTGAGCCCGTCGAGCTCCAGCAGGTGACAGGAGCCGGTCACGCCCCGGTTCGCTCCGTGAAAGGACAGCCGCATCATGATGATTCTCCCTTGCCGCTAGAAATGGCCTTGCTCTTATTCAAGCACGGACCAGGCTCGAGTGCGCAGAGATGTCGTCATCAAGAAGGTAGAAACGAAAAAGGCGACATCCGCGGATGTCGCCAATTCGTCATTGTGTTCTGGTGCCGAGGGTCGGACTCGAACCGACACGATGTTTCCATCGGCGGATTTTGAATCCGCTGCGTCTACCAATTCCGCCACCCCGGCAGGGCAGCGAAAGGTAGCGCAACTGTGGTACAAAGGCAAGCCGCCGAACGGGGTGCCGGCGGCGCTCGCGCGTTGCGCGCATGCCCCGTTGGCGGTACCGATTCGATAAAGGACGACTGACATCAATGTGGACCCTTGGGGACGTATTCATCTTGATCCTGGTGCTGGCTGCTGTCGGCGTCTGGGTTCAGCACGATCGGTTCCGTCGGCGTGCGCTCTCGTTGGCGCGCCAGGCGACCGAGAAGGCGGACGTGCAATTGCTCGATCAGAGCGTGAGCCTGCGCCGAGTCGGGCTGGGGCGAGACGACCGGGGTTGGCCGCTGATCACGCGTCGGTTTGGCTTCGATTTCTCGCGCAGCGGATTTGATCGTTATAGGGGGCACGTGGATTTTCGCGGCCAGCACCTCAGCGAGGTCGAACTGGACCTGGGTGATCCCCACTGGCGCCACGAAAAGAACTGACATGCAGGCGCCTCGAGATACCTGTTGCGCCACCCGATTGCGGCGTCGCGTGGTCACTCGCTTCTCGCCTATCGATTCGATATGTCTCGTCGCTCGTTCGGCGGCTCCTTGCACTCGAGCGGCTCACGACGATTTTTCGAGGCGTCTATGGCCCTGAGTGAACTGGACCAACGCCGCATCGAGAAACAGGTCGGCGAGTTTGTCGATGCGCGTCGACCGCCGCCGGACATTCGCCCGCAGATCGATATCGGTTATCGGCTGGATAACCAGGCCGTCGAGTTGTTCGAGCGGCGCCGGTCGATGCGGGGGCACCGTATCGAGGAGGAATTCGCCCGTTTGGTGTATGTGAAGTCACGTGATGTCTGGAAGCTTTACTGGAAGCGGACCGATTTGAGATGGCATCGGTACACGCCGTTTCCGGAGTCGACGCGGCTGGATGTGCTGCTGCAGGAAATCGACGAGGATCCCAACGCCTGCTTCTTCGGGTGACGTTCGAGCTCTCGGATCCCGTAGGAGCGGCTTCAGGCGCGAAATATTCATGTGGCAATTCGTTCTGGTTTCGCGGCTGAAGCCGCTCCTACAATGCACGTGACGGCCCAAACGCAAAATGGCCGCCCGAGGGCGGCCATTTTCTTTATCGATGGTCGAATTCCTTATCGACGGTCGAAATTGCGACGCGGCGGGCGCCCCTTGCCGGGGTGACCACCCGGGCCGCCAGGGCCGCGGGGTTTGCGGCGCGGTCGGCCGGCGGGTGCTGGGCCGATCGCCTGCAGGCCGAGTTTGATGCCGAACAGATGGATGTTGCTCATCTGCTGGACCAGGCGGTCGGGCATGCCGCCGGGCAGGTCGACGAAGCTGTGATCCTGCTCGATCTCGATCGCACCGATCTGCTTGCCGTTGATGCCGCCCTCGTTGGTCAGCGCGCCGACGATGTTGCCCGGCGTGACGCCGTGCTCGCGGCCGACATTGATGCGATAGCGGATCTTGTCGGAATCGTCGCGCGGGCCGCTGTCACGCTCCTGCATGGCCGGCGGCGGGGCCATTTCCTTGATCTGCTCGGCGATCACCGGGCGATCTTTTTGCAGCAGGAAGGCCAGTGCGGCGGCCACCTCGGCCATCTCGATGTCGTGCTCGTTCTGGTAGTCGTTCAACATCTCGACGAACGGTGTCAGTTCCTCGGCCTCGCGCACCTCGGTGATCTGGTCCTTGAGCTGTGAGCTGCGCTTGCTGGCGATGTCGGTCGCGCTCGGCAGACGCATCTGCTCGATCGGCTGGCGCGTGGCCCGCTCGATGGCCTTGAGCATGCGCTTTTCACGCGGGGTGACGAACAGGATCGCCTCGCCCGAGCGCCCGGCACGGCCGGTACGGCCGATGCGGTGGACGTAGGCCTCGGTGTCGTAGGGGATGTCGTAGTTGATGACGTGGCTGATGCGCGGCACGTCGAGGCCGCGGGCGGCGACATCGGTGGCGACGATCATGTCGAGTTGCCCGTTCTTGAGCTTCTCGACCGTCTTTTCGCGCTCGGCCTGGCCCATTTCACCCGACAGGGCCGCGGCAGAGTGGCCCCGTGCCTGCAGGCGCTCGGCCAGGTCGTTGGTGGCCTGACGCGTGCGCACGAAGATGATCGCGGCGTCGAAGTCCTCGACCTCGAGGATGCGGGTCAGCGCGTCGGGCTTGTGCATGCCCGAGACCGGCCAGAACCGCTGGCGAATCGCCGAGACGGTGCTGGTGCTGTTCTTGATCTTGATTTCCTGCGGGTTGCGCAGGTGACGCTGGGCGATGCGACGGATCGGCTCGGGCATGGTCGCCGAGAACAGGGCAACCTGGCGCTCGGCGGGGACCTCGGCGAGGATCGCGTCGACGTCGTCGATAAAGCCCATCCGCAGCATCTCGTCGGCCTCGTCGAGGACGACCATGCGGATCTGGTCGAACTGGAGCGTGCCACGACGCAGGTGATCCTGGATGCGGCCCGGGGTGCCGACGACCACGTGTACGCCGCGCTGCAGCAGCTTGCGCTGCTGGAACATGGCCTGTCCGCCGTAGATCGGGGCGATGTGGAAGTCGGGAATGTGGCGGGCGTAGTTGGCCATCGCCTCGGCGACCTGGATGGCCAGTTCGCGGGTCGGGGCGAGGACCAGCATCTGCGGGGCGCGAATGCTGGTATCGATGCGGCTCAACAACGGCAGCGCGAACGCGGCGGTCTTGCCGGTGCCCGTCTGGGCCATGCCGATCAGGTCGCGGCCTTCCAGCAGCGGCGGGATGCTCTGCGCCTGGATCGGGGAGGGGGTTTCGTAGCCGACGTCCTGGATCGCCTGCTGGATGGCAGGGCTCAGATCGAGATCGGCAAAGCGAACCGAGGGTTGCTCGGTAGCGGGGGTATCGGACATGGATATCTCAACAACAGGCGGCAGGGGCCGCGGGGGACAGGCGGGCGCTGGGCCCTCACATCGGAGCGCTCCGGAGATGGTCCGGGGCTCTTTGGCGGGCTCGTGGCTCGGCGGAAACCCGGGGGCGCGGTGTATCGCAAGGCGACACAAAGCGGTAAATCCCGAGTAATCGGTCATTCTACCGTTCCGGGAGCGCTTTGTCCCGAACTATTGTGCGTCTCCGACTATTGAGGTGGCCGACGCGACGATGGGATGGCTGCTATGTTGAGTGAGGCGCGCGCCCGCGTCATTGGTCAATGGCAAATGGAGCTAGCAATGGTCCACGGATTCGAGTCGTATCTTCCCATGCGCCGCTGGCCTCGATTCGCCCATTATCCGATCCGGTCGCGACTACCGTCTTGGCGGGGCCTGATGGTAGTGGGGCTTCTGGTGCTGGCCACGCCACTGGGAGCGGCTACCAGCAGCGCGTTGACGCCGGGGGCAGGCTCGTCCAGCGCCGCCGCGACGGATGATGACGACGAGACGCCGGAGCCGAATCTCGACTCGCGCCTCTACGAACCGGACGGGGACCTGCGCTCGTCAGCGATCGGGGATCTCAGCACGCCACGTGGCACCCTGATGAACCTGATTGCGGCGGCGGGCAGTGCTGACTATCGACAGGCTGCCAAATCACTGCAAGTACCCGGCGACATGACGCAGGCCGAGATGGAGGACGCCGCCGGCAAGTTGACCTACGTGCTGCGCCAGCGACTGCAATTGCGGGAGGACGTATTGCCGAACAATGGCGACGGATTGCGTGAAAAGGAACGTGAGGAGGAACGGTCTCCCCGAGACTCGATCCTGTTGGCGGAGTTCGAGGTGGCGGGAGAGCAGGTGCCGGTGCGTCTCGTGCGCACGGTTACCGACGAGGGCGCGCGCTGGTGGTTCGATGCGGAAACCGTCGCCGGGACGGACGTTCTGTACGACAACACGGGCATGGGGAAGATTGTCTCCATGTTGCCGTTCTACCGGATCAAGTACGAGGTGCTGGAAAGCAACGTGTTCCGGCTGGGACTGGCGGCCTTCGGCGTGGCGCTCAGCGCGATCCTGGCCTTGCTGATTCGCTGGGCGGTGTTGCGTCTCGCAAGGCGCTTGTTGCCGAATGATGTGGTGACTGACTGGATGCCTTATCTGCGGCGTTATGTCGGCTTTGCGTTCCTGTCTCTGGTCTTCTTCCTGCTGGCGGGGTCGTTGTTTGAGCCGCTGATCCTGTTGCCTGCTCCGGCGCAGTCGTTTTACGAGTCGCTCGTTTTCGTCGGCGTGGCCGGCTCGGTGACCTGGCTGCTGATCAACGTGGTGCGCATGTTCTTTTCCACCTACGGGCAGAGCAAGCTGCGACGGCTGGAGGACAGCAGCATCTTTCTTGCCCGCACCTACAACACCAAGATGACGGTGCTCAGTCGGACGCTGATCGGTGTGATCTTTTTCGTCGGTGTGATTGTCGCGTTGTCGACCTTCGACTGGTTTGCCTCGCTGGGGCTCTCGTTGCTTGCCTCGGCCGGCCTGATCAGTCTGCTCATCGGTATCGGTGCCCAACGCAGCATCGCCAGTCTGTTTGCCGGGCTGCAGGTGGCGCTCACCCAGCCGATGCGCATCGGCGACCTGGTGATTTTCAAGGGCGAATGGGGGTACATCGAGAACATCACCTATACCTACGCGGTGATCCGTATATGGGACCTGCGTCGACTGACCGTGCCGTCGACGATGTTGATCGACGAGCCGATCTACAACTACTCGTATGCCAGTGAGGATGGCGACCTGAACGTCTATGGCGAGGTTTACCTGTATCTCGATTACACCGCGCCGATTGATGCGATCCGGGAGAAGCTGGCCGAGTTGGTCAAGGATGACGAGAACCACGACGGCGAGGTGGCCAGCGTCCTGGTCACCGACTGTCGCGACTGGACACTTGAGGTGCGGGCATTGGTGAGTGCGACCGACGGGTTGGCCGCCTGGTACCTTCGTTGCAAGGTACGTGAAGGACTGATTCGCTTCCTGCAGGAACTCGAGGACGGGCGATACTTGCCGCGCTCACGGGTGGTGCTCGAGCGAGAGCTGGCCGATGGCGGGTCGAGCGGAGAGTCGAGTCGCGGGGACGGCGATACGACGCCACAGCGGTCGCAGGAAGAGCGTCACGGTGTCGGGGCGCGTCCCGACGATCTTGCCGAGAACACCTGACGCGCCTGCGGGTGTGTCTGGTATCAAAGCCTTATTCGGGCCGCAGCCAATAAAAAAACCCGGCCTGTTGGGCCGGGTCGATGATCGATCGATGTTTGCCTTGCGGGTTATTCGCCCTTGTCGGCCTCTGCCTTGGCCGCCGCCTCTTCGAACAGCGGCTTCAATTCACCACGCTCGTACATCTCGATGGTGATGTCCGCGCCGCCGATCAGCTCGCCATTGACGTAGACCTGCGGGAAGGTCGGCCAGTCCTGGTAGCTCGGCAGGGCCTGCATGATCTCCGGGTCGGCCATCACGTTGACGTAGCCGAACGGCACGCCGCAGGCCTTCATTGCCTCGGCGGTACGGCTGGAAAAGCCGCAGGTCGGGAACTGCGGCGTGCCCTTCATGAAGATCAGGATCGGGTTTTCTTTGACGAACTGGTCGATGCGCTCAAGAGCATCCATGGTGATGGTCTCCCGTCTAAGTCGGTGTCTGGTGGCCCGTCGATGAACCGGCGGACCGAATGACTTTATATGGGACCAAATTCGTACCGATTTGGCAAGGCTTGCACGGGCGCGGCCCGACAGGCAGGGCGCACTAGTCTTCGTAGTGGCGCGCCTTTACCTGGTTGCGGCCGGCCTGCTTGGCGCTGTAGAGCGCGCCGTCGGCGGCGTTGATTATCTCTTGCGGCGTGATGTGTTCCGGGTAACCCGCCACACCGGCGCTGAACTGGCAGTGGATGGTGTCGCCGGCCTCGGTGGTCACGGCGATCTCGGCGAACTGCTCGCGCAGCCGGTCGATCAGCTCCACGGCCGCATCAATCTCGGTGGCCGGCAGGACGACCAGGAACTCCTCGCCGCCGTAGCGGCCCACGCCGTCGTACTTGCGCAGGCGGGTGTTCAGCAGGGTCGAGAGGCGGCGGATGACGCGGTCGCCACTCGGGTGGCCGTGGGTGTCGTTGATGCTCTTGAAGTTGTCGATGTCGATCATCACGACCGACAGCGGTTGTTCCTGACGGATGGCGCGGTCGAGCTCGCTGTCGACCAGGTTGGTGATCGCGCGGTGGTTAAGCAGCCCGGTGAGCGAGTCGGTGCGACGCTCGGCACGTGCCTGGCGGTAACGTTGCGCGCGGTAGCGCACCATGCGGATCAAATCGTCGCCGGCGATCGACTTGTTGAGGAAATCGTCGCCGCCCTGGAGCTTGGCCTCCAGTCGATGCTGGTCGCGTTCCTCGGTGGACATGAACAGGATCGGTACGTCCGAGAGCTGTGGGTGCTCGCGGAAGATGCGCGCGAGGTCCACGCCGTCCATCTCCGGCATGTAGAGATCCAGCAGGATCACGTCCGGCTGTTCGGTGATCGCCGCATCGAAGGCGGCCTGGGGGCGGGTCTCGAACAGCAGGCGGACATTGGCACGGGCGAACTGCTTGCGCCAGTACATGCCCGCGGTGGCCATGTCGTCGACCAGCAGCACGGTGATCTGCTCGTCGTCGCATTCGTAGGCGCGTGCCCCGGTCAGCAAGGTATTGAGGCGCGCGGAGTCGATCGGGTAGGTGATCACGTGGTCGATGCCGGCACGCACGGCGGCCGCGCGGATGGCGAAGTCGTCGCGCTGACTGATCATCAGTGACTGGGCGCAGGCGGACATGCGCTTTTTCAGGTCGGCAAGTTGGCTGAATTCGCGCTCGTGATCGGCATCGTCCTGCGCGAGATAAATCAATAAGCCCGTGTGCTCCAGCAGGGCCGGATCGGGGTTTTCCAGGTTGATCGGATGGGCGCCGAATCCGCTGCGCCGCAGGGAATCTTCCAGCACTTCGGGGACGTCGGTGCTGCCGGTGTAGAGCGCGATGGCCTCCGGGGTGTCGTCCTGCGTCTTTTGCAGGTGCTGGACCAGGCGATCGAAGTAGCGGATCAGTCGATTGAGCCTTGATAGGTCGGCCGATCCCTGCGCGTGTTCACGCGCGATTTCCTGATCGATGCGGTTGAGCACCCCCAGCAGCACGCGCAGCTTTTGGTGGCGGGCACGCTGAATCAGGCAGCGAACCTGGCTCTGCAGGTCGGCCAGTCGCGTTGCGCGGCGAGCGGTGGGGGCATCGACGGTCGCCCGCAGCGAGGAGGCCGCCATCGGCCAGTCGCGGGGGCCCGTGTCCCAGTCGGGCAGATCGATGGGGTCGGGCTCGGTCACGGCGTCGTCTGGCATGGGGCTCGGTCCATTGAGTCGGTTGGGCTGAGTCAGTTCAGCGTTTCCTGATATTGACTCTAACGCAATCCAACGACGGTCTGTACCGCCGCGATTTGATTGCCCATAAAGCTGGATAGTGAGGCAATCGACAGGCGTAAAGGTTCCCTGGCGGGGCGTACAGACCTTCCTTAAATACCCTGCTGTTGCAGCCAGAGTTCGAAGACTGCCAGGTGCCAGATCTTCGCCCCTTGCAGGCGGGTGAAGTGACGATCGGGTTCGGCGAGCAGCTTCTCCACGTAGGCCGGCTCGAACAGTCCGCGGGCGCGCGCGGTGTCCGAAGTGAGGATCTCGCGCATGAACTCCAGGAACGGGCCGCGCACGAACTTGAGCGCCGGCACCGGGAAGTAGCCCTTGGGCCGGTCGATGACCGTATCCGGAATGCGCCCGCGGGCGATGCGCTTGAGGATGCCCTTGCCACCCTGCGCGAGCTTGTGTTCCGCCGGCACGCGCATGGCCGCCTCGACCAGGGCGGTGTCGAGGAAGGGCACGCGCGCCTCCAGCCCCCAGGCCATAGTCATGTTGTCGACGCGCTTGACCGGGTCGTCGACGATCAGGGTGCTGGCATCGAAACCCAGCACGCGGTTGGCGAACGACCCGCCGCCGGCCCCCGCCAGTCCCTTCTTTACCAGCTCGCTGGTCGCATCCGGCCCGCGGAAGCGCTCGGTGACCATCGCCATCAGTTCCTCGTGGCTGCGGTCGAAGTAGTACGGCGCGAAGCGCTCCAGGTCGGAACCTTCTGTCTCCGCCATCTTCGGGTACCAGAAGTAGCCGCCAAAGACCTCGTCGGCGCCCTGGCCGGAGAGCACCACCTTGACCTCGCGTGCGACCTGCTCGGAGAGCAGGTAGAAGGCCACCGCGTCCTGGCCGAACATCGGCTCGTTCATCTCGCGCACCGCCTCGGGCAGGCGGGTGAGCACCTGCTCGTTGGGCACGTGAAAGCGGAAGTGCTCGGTCCGGTAGCGCTCGGCGACCGGGTCGGCGTACTCGAACTCGCTGCCCTTTTCCTCGGGCTGGTCCTCGAAGCCGATGGTGAAGGTCTTCGGGGTCACGCCCGCCTCGTGGGCCAGGGCGACGATCAACGAGGAATCCAGACCACCGGAAAGCAGTACGCCCACCGGCACGTCGCTGATGGCCAAGCGCTTTCGCACGGCATCCAGCAGTCGCTCGTGGATCAGCTCCGGCCACTCGTCGGCCGGGACGTCGTGGTCCTCGGCGGTATCGATGGCCCAGTAGCGTTGCAACTGGCGGTTGCCGTTGCGATCGACCCGCATCCAGTGGCCGGGCGGCAGCTTGTTCACCCCGCGGAAAATGGTGCGCGGCGCCGGCACCACGGCGTGCAGGGTGAACTGGTGGTGCAGGGCGGTGGGGTCAAAATCGGTGTCGACGTTGCCCGCGGCCAGCAGGGCTGGAAGGCTCGAGGCAAAGCGCAGCGGACCCTCGCCGACGGTGTGATAGAGCGGCTTGATGCCCTGGCGGTCGCGGAACAGGAACAGCGATTCGTCGCGCATGTCCCAGATCGCGAAGGCGAACATGCCGTCGAGGCGTGCCACACCATCCGGGCCCCACTCGCGGAAGGCGGCAAGGATCACCTCGGTGTCGCCGGTGGAGGCGAAACGATGCCCGAGCGACTGCAGTTCCTCGCGCAGTTGCGGGTGGTTGTAGATCGTGCCGTTGAAGACGATCGCCAGCCCACGCTCGCGGTCGACCATCGGCTGGTGGCCGTGGAAGGAGAGATCCAGGATCGACAGGCGCCGGTGACCGAAGGCCAGCGGGCCGTCGGAGAAGCTGCCCTCGTGGTCGGGCCCACGCCGTTCCAGCCGGCTCATCATCCGCCGTACCGCGGTCAGGTTGCCGTCACGTCCGCCGGTTTCCAGCCATCCGCAAATGCCACACATCGTTTCGCTCGCCTGTCGTCTGATCGTTGTCGGGATCGAGAGTCTAGCGCACGCTACCGGCCTACAGGCCGATGATGCCGTACTCGGTCAGGGTGGGCTCCCAGCGGCGCCAGTCGGGATAGGCATGATCCATCACGCCGTAGAATCGGGCGTTGTGGCCGCGCTCGACCAGGTGCGCCAGTTCGTGGACGATCACCAGGTCGATTGCCGCGACCGGCAGGCGCACCAGCTCGAGGTTGAGCCAGATGCGCCGCGCCTGGATGTTGCAGGTGCCCCAGCGTGATCGCATGCGCCGGATGCGGGTCTCGGGCCGGGTCAGCGCCATGTGATCGGCCCAATGAGGGACGCGGTGGTCGAGTACGCGTTTGAATTCCTGCCGGCAGTGCTCGCGCAGCAGCGCCTGCGCCTGATCGATCCCGGCGCTGCGGACATGGATGGTGCCGGGCTCCCGCCGCACTTGCCCCCGGGGTGTCGAGTCGTCGTGCCAGACAAGCGCGTGTTCCTCGCCGAACAGGTGGAGTCGATTCGGGAGTTGACCCTCGGTGATGACGGGCGGTCGATTGGCCAGCTTGCGGCGCTGTTCCTCGATCCAGCCGGCCCGGCTGGTGACAAACGCCCGCACCGCGCGGTCGCTGACTCGGCGTGGGGCGTTGACCCGCAGCGAACCATCCGCCGGATCGAGCCGCAGGTAGAGGTGTCGAATGGATTTGCGCTGCACCCGGACCTCGCCCATTGGGTGGTCGAGGCGGCTGACGCGTGTTTGTGTAGATCGTTTGGGGAGCAGGCGTTTCATTGGGGACGAAGTCTAACCGAGCGCGGCGAGCGGAACGGCAAGCGACTACGCTGGTCGCACGCGAAACCAGTTTCGAGCCAATGATCGAGGCCCCGGATGCTCAAGACACTGCAATCGTTGTTCTTCCCTGACCAGTCGACCACCGAGACCACCCGGGAGACACGTGTCGATGCGGCGGTGGCCATCCTGTTGATGGAGGTGGCGCGGGCGGATTTCGACGTCGCCGAGGGTGAGCTCGGCGTGATTCGCCGCACCCTGATCGACGATTTTGCTATGGGGGCGGATCAAGCCGATGAACTGGTGCGTCACGCTGCGGCCGAGGTGGATGATTCGACCGGATTCTTCCCGTTCGTGCGGGTGCTCAACGAGCAACTCGGCCAGAATCAGAAGCGACAGGTGGTCGAGACACTCTGGCGCGTGGCCTACGCCGATGCCGGCAAGCACCATCTCGAGGAATCGATCATCCGTCAGATAGCCGATCTGCTTTACGTGCCGCACAGCGAGTTCATCCGCGCCCGGGTGCGGGCCGAGCAAGCCGCCTCCGATTGAGTTCCGGCGAGGCGCCAATAAAAAGCCCCGCGACCGATGGGTGCGGGGCTCGTTGATCTCAACCGGTCGCCGTTCAGGTCTTGAACTGGTTCACCAGTGCCTGCAGCTGCGAGGCCAGTCGTGCCAGTTCGTGGCTCGCCGTTGAGGTCTGCGCACCGCCCTCGGCGGTCTGGGAGGCGGCCTCGTTGATGTTGGAGACGTTGCGGTTGATCTCCTCGGCCACCTGGCCCTGTTCCTCGGCGGCCGAGGCGATCTGGTGGTTCATGTCGGTGATCGTCTCGATCGCGCGGGTGATGGTCACCAGTGACTGGCCGGCCTCGCGGGCCTGATCGGCGGTCTTGCGGGCATGCACCTGGCTGCTCTGCATGGCGCCGACAGCCTGCTTGGAGCCACCCTGGATGCTCTCGACCATCTCGCGGATCTCCAGGGTAGAGGCCTGCGTCTTGCTTGCCAGCGAACGGACTTCTTCGGCCACCACGGCAAAGCCACGGCCGTGCTCGCCGGCCCGGGCCGCCTCGATCGCGGCGTTGAGGGCCAGCAGGTTGGTCTGCTCGGCGATCTCGCGGATGACATCGACCACCGTGCTGATCTTCTCGCTGGCGGTCTCGAGGTTACCGATGATCGCGCCGGCCTCCTCGATTTCGTCGGCCAGCGCGGCGACATGGTTGATCGTCTCGTTGACCACGCGCTGACCGTCCTTGGCCTCCTCGTCGGCATTCTGCGCGGCATCGGCGGCGCCCGAGGCGTTCTGGGCGATGTCCTGGACCGTGCTGGTCATCTCGTTCATGGCCGAGGCGACCATCTCGGTCTCTTGGCGCTGCTTCTGCACGCCCTCGTTGGTGTCCGCGGTGATCTGCGAGAGTTCCTCGGCGGAGGCCGAGAGCTGGCCGGTCGAGTTCGCGACTTCGTGGATCGAGTCGCGCATCTTGGCGGCAAAGCGGTTGAACGCGGCGGACAGGTCAGTGATCTCGTCGCGACCGCTCTCGTCGAGGCGCTGAGTGAGATCGCCGTCACCCTTGGAGATATCGTCCATCGCCTGGACGGTCCGACGCAGCGGCCGTGTGATGCTACGAGTGATCAGGAAACCGATCAGCGCGGCGATGGCGATCGCCACGGCCATCACGGAGATGACCTTGTTGCGGGCCGCGGCCTGGCGCTCAACGTACTCGCTGCGATCCATGCTCACGGCAAGCACGCCCACCGGGTTACCCGAGAAATCCGCGATGGTGTGGGCGTAGGTCACCATCGGCGTCTCGTCGAGCGCGTGCTCCCAGATCGTGGTGTCGCTCTTGGCGGCACGCAGCTGGTCGGCCGCGAGCGCGCTTGGCTGGCCGAGGGTCGAGCCGAAGGCCTCGAAGCCGCCGCTGTCGGTTTCCAGGTACAGGCCGATGTCCACGCCGTAGCCGGTCTTGAACTTGTCGAAGAATGGCTGACCGAAGCTCATGCCGAATTCGACGCTGCCCTGGTGCTCGCCCTGGTAGCGGATCGGTGCGATGCCGCGCATGCCGAGTCCGGCCACGCCGCGCTCCAGGCCTCGAACGCGCTTGCTTTCATTGTTGGTCGCCAGGACGGTCTTGCGGAAACTGGAGAGGTCGTCACCGAACTTCTCCGGCTTGTGGGCGCGGAAGAAGGAGGTAGCCGGCGGCAGGTGGAACTGGAACTGGCGCGCGCCGTAGTCCTCGCGCATCGGGGCGAACATCGGCAGGGTCATCGTGCTGATCCGCTCCCGATCCTGCTCGGCCATCGCCTGTTCGATATCCGGAATGCGCGAAACTGCCGTGCTCAACGCCTCGGCCAGACGCCCCTCGGCGCTGATCTCGGCCTGTGCGCTTTCGAACAGCCCGCGCAACTCACGTTGCTGGGCCTGCTTGATGGTGGCCGAGAATTCGGTGATCACCAGAGGGATGATCAGGGCGGCGATAAAGACGATGACCAGGGCAAAGCCGAGGGCGAGTCGGGCGCCGATGGTCAGGTTCTTGAAGAGGGCAGGCATGGTTGGCTCCGCGTGGTCTGGCTCGGGGCAGATGGATGAGTCGGGACCCGTGAAATCGGCCGATGCGCTGGAAACTTTAACCTCAGTTATTTGCTGAGGTATTAGTTCGTACTCAAACGATTCTCCGGCGCGGCTTCACGCGTTGGCCGGTCCGGTCCGAGGGTCACAAAAGGGGCGGGAGCCTAACCAACCAACCCTCCGTCGTCCATTGGAGGGCGTTTCTCAGTCGCCCTCGAGTTCCATCCAGCGGTCGAGAACCGCTTCGAGTTCCTGCTCGAGCTCGGTGACGCGGGCCAGCGTGCGTTCGACCTCGGCGGGATCGCCCTGGTAGAAGGCGGGATCGTTGATGGTGGTCTGCAAGTCGGCCTGTTCAGCCTCCAGCGCCTCGATGCGGGCGGGCAGGGCGTCGAGCTCGCGCTGGACCTTGTAGGAGCGCTTTTTCGCCTTTTTCGGCTTGTCTCCGGCCGGTTTCGCGTTTGCGCCGGCCTTTTGGGGGCCTTTCTGAGCCGTTGTGGCAGCCGGGTTGGACCGGGCCGCGCCTTGCGCTACCTGGTCGAGGTAGTCCTCGTAGCCGCCGATGACTTCCTCGATCTCGCCATCGCCCTTGAAGACCAGCAGGCCGGTGACGACGTTGTCGAGAAACGCCCGGTCGTGGCTGACCAGCAGCAGGGTGCCGTCGTAATCCGACAGCGCCTGCTCGAGCACCTCGAGGGTCTCGAGATCGAGATCGTTGGTGGGTTCGTCGAGTACCAGCAGGTTGGCCGGCTTGGCGAACAGTTTGGCCAGCAGCAGGCGGTTGCGCTCACCGCCGGACAGCAATTCGACCCGCGTGCGGGCCCGTTCCGGGGTGAACAGGAACTGTTGCAGGTAGCCGATGCCGTGGACGTTACTGCCCCGGACGTCGAGGCGGTCGCCACCGTCGCAGAGGTTCTCGATGGCGGTCCAGTTGTCGCGCAACTGGGCACGGTGCTGGTCGAAGTAGGCGATTTCCAACTGCGAGCCGCGCTTGATGCTGCCCGAGGTCGGTTCGATCTGGCCTAGGATCAGCTTGATCAGGGTGGACTTGCCTGCGCCGTTGGGGCCGACCAGTCCCACTCGATCGCCCCGCAGGATCGTGGTGGTCAGATCGCGGATGACGGTCTTGTCGCCGAAGGCCACGCTGGCGTCCTGTATCTCGGCGATGATCTTGCCGGAGGTGCGGCCGGAGTCGGTCGACAGGGCCACGCGCCCGGCCTTGTCTCGTCGGGCGGCGCGCTCGGCGCGCAGTTTTTCCAGGTTGCGGACACGCCCCTCGTTGCGGGTACGCCGCGCCTTGACACCCTGACGGATCCAGACCTCCTCCTGGGCGAGCGTCTTGTCGAAGCGCGCGTTCTCCTGCGCCTCGGCATTGGCTCGCTCCTCGACCCGCCGCAGGTAGTTGTCGTAGTCGCCCGGCCAGCTGGTCAGGTGACCGCGGTCGAGCTCGATGATGCCGTTGGCCAGCCGCTTGAGGAAGGCGCGATCGTGCGTGATGAAGACCACGGCGCCGGTGAAATTGCGGACGAGGTCCTCCAGCCATTCGATCCCGGCGATGTCGAGGTGGTTGGTGGGCTCGTCGAGCAGCAACAGCTCGGGCTCGATCACCAGCGCCTGGCCGAGCAGGACGCGGCGGCGTTCCCCACCGGACAGCCCGCGCACAGAGGCATCGGCATCCAGGCCCAACCGCGTCATGACCTCGTCGACCTTCTGCCCGGCCATCCAGCCGTCGCGGGTTTCCAGTTCGTGCTGGAGAACGGACAGGCGATCGAGTGCGGCATCGCTGTCCGCGTTCTGCGCCAGTTCGTGGTACTCGGTGAGCACGTCGTGCAGGTCACCCAGGCCCGAGGCGACCACGGAGTAGACCGTCTCGTCGGTATCGAGATGCGGGTCCTGCGGCAGGTAGGCGACCTGTGAGCCGGGTTCGAGGCGAATCTGGCCGTCGTCGGCTCGCTGAATGCCGGCCAGCATCTTGAGGAAGGTGGACTTGCCTTCGCCGTTGCGACCGATCAGCGCCAGCTTGTCGCCGCGCTCGATGGTGAGGTTGGCGTGGTCCAGTAGCTTGCGGTCGCCGATGGCGAATTGCAGGTTTTCGACGGTCAGAAGGGGCATAGGGGTCGGAGCTTGAAGCTGAAGGCTGAAAAGGGGTGTGCATTGTACGCGGTTGCTCCGCGTCAAGGCGGGGGATTCTCCCCTCAGCGTCGTTCGCGGAAGAACTCGGTGAGGAGTTCGGCCGCCTCGGTCTCGCAGGGGCCGGTGTCGATCACGGGACGAAAGTGATGCCAGTCGGCCCGATTGAGGTCGATGGCAGAGCCGCAGGCACCGCCGCGCGGGTCCGGGGCGGCGTAGACGATCCGTGCGACGCGGGCGTGCGAGGCCGCAGCCAGGCACATGGGGCAGGGCTCGAGGGTGACGTAGAGAGTGCAGTCGTCGAGGCGATAGTTGGCCAGATGCCGCCCGGCCTCGCGCATGGCCAGTATCTCGGCGTGTGCGCTCGGGTCGTGCAGGGCGACGGGGCGGTTGTGCCCGCGGCCGATGGTGGCTCCGTTCGCGTCGACCACGATGGCGCCGACCGGCACCTCGCCCAGCTCGATCGACTGTCGAGCCAGGGCAAGGCAGGCCTGCATCTGTTTGCGGTCGTGGCCGCTCATGGAGTCAGGGCTGGCGGCGAGCGGGCGTCATTCCCACTCGATGGTGCCGGGCGGCTTGCCGGTGACGTCGTAGACCACCCGCGAGATGCCGCGGACCTCGTTGACGATGCGCAGCGAGACCTTTTCCAGGAACTCGTAGGGCAGGCGTGCCCAGCGGGCGGTCATGAAGTCGATGGTCTCGACCGCGCGCAGGGCGACGACGTAGTCGTAGCGACGACCATCGCCCATCACGCCCACGGAGCGGACCGGCAGGAACACGGCGAAGGCCTGCGAGACCTGGTCGTAAAGGCCGGCCTCGCGCAGCTCGTGGATGAAGATGGCATCGGCGCGGCGCAGCAGCTCGGCGTATTCGTGCTTGACCTCGCCGAGGATGCGCACACCGAGGCCCGGGCCGGGGAAGGGGTGTCGCATGATCATCTCGCTGGGCAGGCCGAGTTCCAGGCCGATCTGGCGGACCTCGTCCTTGAACAGCTCGCGCAGCGGCTCGACCAGGCCGAGTTTCATGTGCTCGGGCAGGCCGCCGACGTTGTGATGTGACTTGATCACGTGGGCCTTGCCGGTCTTCGAGCCGGCCGACTCGATCACGTCGGGGTAGATGGTGCCCTGGGCGAGCCATTGCGCGTTCTCGCGCTTACCGGCCTCGTCATCGAAGATGTCGATGAAGGTGTTGCCGATGATCTTGCGCTTCTTCTCGGGGTCGGCCTCGCCGGCCAGCCGCGAAAGGAATTGGTCCTCGGCGTCGACACGGATGACACGCACGCCCAGGTGCTCGGCGAAGGTGCGCATCACCTGGTCGCCTTCACCCTCGCGCAGCAGACCGTTGTCGACGAAGATGCAGGTGAGTTGGTCGCCGATGGCGCGGTGGAGCAGGGCGGCGACCACCGATGAGTCCACGCCGCCGGACAGGCCGAGGATGACTTCCTCGTCCCCGACCTGCTCGCGGACCTGGTCGATCATGGTCTCGATGATCGCGTCCGAGCGCCACAGCCCTTGCGTGTCACAAATCTCGCGGACGAAGCGCTCGATGATGCGCGCGCCCTGGCGGGTGTGGGTGACCTCGGGATGGAACTGCACGCCGAAGAAGTTGCGCGACTCGTCGGCCATGCCGGCGATCGGCGCGTTGTCCGAGGAGGCCATCAGTTTGAAGCCCTCGGGCAGGTCAACCACGTGATCGCCATGGCTCATCCAGACGTCCAGCAGCCCGAAGCCTTCCTCGGTGACCTCGTCCTCGATGTCCTTCAACAGCGCGGTATGGCCACGGGCGCGCACCTTGGCAAAGCCGAATTCCTGGTGGCTGGCGTTCTCGACCTTGCCGCCCAGCTGGGCGGCCATGGTTTGCATGCCGTAGCAGATGCCCAGTACCGGTACGCCCAGAGTGAACACCAGCTCGGGGGCGCAGGGCGCGTTTTGCGGGTCGATGACCGATTCGGGGCCGCCGGAGAGGATGATGCCAGTGGGGTTGAAGTCACGAACGAAGGCGTTGTCGACATCCCAGGAGTGGATTTCACAATACACCCGTGACTCGCGCACGCGCCGAGCGATCAGTTGCGTGTACTGTGAGCCGAAATCCAGGATCAGGATGCGCTCGGCGTGGATGTCGGGATGCGGGATGGTCGAGGAAGCGGTCATCGTGAGGTCCGTGTTTTTCAGGCAAGGGCAGCTTGGCCCTGTAACAAGTCGACCCGGCAGGCAGGGCCGGGTCGATGGCAAACGAGGCGCCCCGGCAGGGGCGCGGCACTGGTTTTACACCCGGTAGTTCGGGCTCTCCTTGGTGATCGACACGTTGTGGACATGCGATTCGAGCATGCCGGCATTCGTGATGCGCACGAACTGCGGCTGCTTACGCATGGTGTCGATGTCCTTGGCGCCGACGTAGCCCATCGAGGCGCGCAGGCCGCCGATCATCTGGTGGACGATGGCGACCAGCGAGCCCTTGTAGGGCACGCGGCCCTCGATGCCTTCCGGTACCAGCTTCTCGGCGGTGGTCTCCGCCTGGAAGTAGCGATCCGAGGACCCCTGCTGCATCGCCCCGAGCGAGCCCATGCCCCGGTACGACTTATAGGAGCGGCCTTGGAACAGCTCGACCTCGCCGGGTGACTCCTCGGTGCCTGCCAGCATCGAGCCGACCATCACCGAGTGGGCACCGGCGGCCATGGCCTTGGCGAAGTCGCCGGAGAAACGTACGCCGCCGTCGGCAATCAGCGGCACGTCCGTGCCCTTGAGCGCCTCGGCCACGTTGGAAATGGCGGTGACCTGCGGTACGCCCACGCCAGCGACGATGCGGGTGGTGCAGATCGAACCCGGGCCGATACCGACCTTGACCGCGTCCGCGCCGGCCTCTACCAGCTCGAGGGCGGCCTGGCCGGTGGCGATGTTGCCGCCGATCACCTCCACCTGCGGGTAGCGGCCCTTGATCCAGGCCACCCGGTCGATCACGCCCTTGCTGTGACCATGTGCGGTGTCGACCACGATCACGTCCACGCCGGCGGCGACCAGCGCCTCGATGCGCTCCTCCGTGTCACCGCCGGTGCCGACGGCCGCGCCAACGCGCAGTTGCCCGGAGGCGTCCTTGCAGGCATTGGGGTAGTCGGTGGACTTCTGGATGTCCTTGACGGTGATCATGCCGCGCAGCTCGAAGTCATCGTTGACCACCAGCACCTTCTCGATGCGGTGCTTGTGCAGCAGGGCCTCGACTTCCTTGCGGTTGGCGCCTTCCTTGACGGTCACCAACTGCTCCTTGCCGGTCATGATGTTGGCCACCGCCTGGTCGAGATTCTGTTCGAAGCGCAGATCGCGACTGGTGACGATGCCGACGAGGTGGCCTTCGCTGACCACGGGCACGCCACTGATGGAGTGATCGCGCGTGATCTTGAGCACGTCGCGAATGCTGGTGTCCGGGGTGACCGTGATCGGGTCCTTGATGACACCCGATTCGTGTTTCTTCACCCGGCGGACATGCTCGGCCTGCTGCGTGGCCGTCATGTTCTTGTGGATGATCCCCATGCCCCCTTCCTGGGCAAGCGCAATCGCGAGGCGCGCCTCGGTGACCGTGTCCATCGCCGAGGAGATCAGCGGGATATTGATTTGGATATTACGGGTCAGGTGCGTGACAAGTGACACGTCCCGGGGCAGCACCGAGGAGCGGGCCGGAATGAGCAACACGTCGTCGAAGGTGAGACCTTCCTCGAGGATTCGCATGGTTGGGGGACTCTTGCGGATGGTAGAAAGTGTCCGCGCAATTATAGTGGCCTGCGCCCGACGGGTAAATGTCCGGATGGCTCGGTGTCCCTCACCGGGAGCATTCGGATGCGGTTTTGGGGCCATAAAGGGGCGTTGTTGGCATCCCGACTTTGATTGCGCTAAAGTCGGACTCGCTACCAGAGCAAACCACCTAGGAGGCAGTAAATAATGATTAAAACAGCACGCGTTGTTGCCGCAGCAGCGGGCTTTGCCCTGATCGGTTCGGTTGGCATGGCCAACGCCGCCAGCGAAGCAGATTACGAGAAGGCCAAGCAAGAAGCCCAAGCCGCCGTTGAAGCCGTTCAAGAGAAAGGCTACGCGCCGTGGAGCCCGCACCCGAAGAGCGCCTTGTTCGGCGAAGCCGACAAGCTGGCCAAGAAGGGCGAGTACGACAAGGCCATCGAGAAGGCCGAGTACATCAAGGAGCTGCAGGCACTGGCCGAGAAGCAGTGGGCCGAGCAGGAAGCCGGTCCGTACAAGACCTGGTAAAGGCTTGATGGTCCCGGCCAGCCCTGGCGGGTTGGCCGACCGCTAGAAACAGCAAGCATTCCCGGGCCGCGAGCGTTGTTCGCGGCCTTTTTCGTGCTGTACTTCGGGGCTGACTCGAGTCCCCGTCTTTTTTCTTGATCACGGATTGTGCCCATGTCATCTCCCACCGGATCGACCGCCCTGTCGGTCACCCAGATCAACAAGCAGGCCGGTGATCTGCTCGGCCAGGTGTTCGGCCTGGTCGAGGTGGTCGGCGAGATCAGTGAGCACAAGCGGGCGGCGTCAGGGCATCACTACTTCGCACTCAAGGATGATCGGTCGCAGTTGCGTTGCGCCTTTTTTCGCGGCAACGCACAACGCTGCGCCCATCCACTACGCGAGGGCGAAGAGGTGGTCGCGACCGGGCGGCTGGGTATCTACACCGAACGAGGTGCCTACCAGCTGATTGTCCAGTCGATCGCGCCGGCCGGTGAGGGGCGCCTGGCCGCCGAGTTCGAACGACTCAAGCAGCGCCTGCTGACCGAGGGGCTGTTCGCGCCAGAGCACAAGCGACCAACACCGGAGCTGCCGCGACATATCGCCGTGATCTCGTCGGACACCGGTGCGGCAATCCATGACGTGCACGTCACCTTGGCGCGGCGCTTTCCGCTGGCGCGGGTCACGTTGTTCCCGGTGCGGGTGCAGGGAAGCGAGTCGGCCGGCGAGTTGCGCCAGGCCGTGTCGCAGCTAACTAGTGATGTCTTCGATGTGGCGTTGATCGTGCGTGGCGGAGGGTCGTTGTCGGACCTCTGGTCCTTCAATGACGAGACGCTGGTGCGTGCCTTGTATGACTGCCCGGTGCCGGTGATCAGTGGGGTCGGTCACGAGACCGACACCACGCTCTGCGACCTGGTGGCCGACCGCCGGGCGGCCACCCCCACGGGGGCCGCTGAACTGACCACACCCATCACGACGAGCGACATGCGCCAACATGTGGGGCGGTTTGCCGATCGGGCCCGTCTGCGCTGGGAGGGGCGGCTGCAGGCCGAGTCGCAACGCCTGGACGGGCTGACGCGGCGCCTCGATCGTGCCGGTCCGGTCGAGCGGCTACGTCTCGGTCGTTATCGACTGGCTGGATTGAAGTCACCACTGCGACACGGTATCGAGCGTCGCGTCGCCCAAGGGCGTGAACGTGCCCATGGTTTACGCCGACGCCTGGAAGGGGCGCATCCTCGGCGTCGCCTCGAGGGGCTCAGGGAACAACTGGTGGGGCCGGCAAGCCGGTTGTATCGATGCATTGCCGCAATCAACTCCGCCGAGCGTGAGCGGGTTGCCACGCTCTCCCGGCGCCTGCTGGTGAGCCGAGAGCGGCTGTTGCCTCGCTGGCGAGTCCGTCTTGATGCCACGCGGCTTGATCCCCAGGGCCTCGAGCGGCGACTGCGTGAAGAGCGTACCCGGCTTGCCGGCCTGTCCCGTCAGCTCGAGGCACTTGGCCCGCGTCAGGTCCAGCAACGGGGGTATGCCCTGATCGAAACCCGTGGTGAGGTCCGAAGCGATGGTTCCGGCGTGTTGGTCAAGCGGGCCGCGGAGGTCGAGCGGCTGGGTAGTGCGACCGGGCGATTGCCGTTGACCATTCGGTTCGTTGACGGTGACGTGGCGGTGGACTGGACGGCGCCGATATCCAGCGAAGCTTCATCGGACTCCTGACAACCGGATAACGTGGGGCGGGTTTTCCGGTGGCGTATTGCGCAACCGTGCCGGTCATCAGCGCGCTGAGCGGCGCTCCATGGCGTCCAGCTGTTCCTCGATCCAACGGCGTGCCGGGACGGGGCGGGCAAAGCAGAAACCCTGGAACCGTGTGCAGTCGTTTGCCTTGAGGTAGTCGAACTGCTCGCAGGTCTCCACGCCCTCGGCGACCACGTCGATGCCAAGGCGTGCGGCCATGGCGAGGATGGCCTCGACCATGGCGGTGTCACCCGGGCTGCCGGGGACGTCGTCGACGAAGCTCTTGTCCAGCTTGATCTCGTTCAGGGGCAGGCGCTTGAGATAGGCGAACGAGGAATAGCCGGTACCGAAGTCGTCGATCGAGAACGTCAGGCCCAATTCGGCCAACGCGCGCATGCGTTCGATGGCCTCGGAGGCGTGGCTGACCAGCAAGTTCTCGGTGATCTCGATCATCAGGTGGGCCGGATCGATGCCGGTTTGCTCAATGGTCTGTCTCACCTGATCGACGAAGTCGGGCGTGCGGAACTGGCGCGGGCTGACATTCACCGAGATGTTGAGATGTCGCTGGCCGGGCGGTGTGGATTGCTCGAGCCCATGCAGCAGGTGGCAGGCCTCGTGCAGCACCCATTCGCCGATGGCGATGATCTGCCCGGATTCCTCGGCCAGCGCGATGAATTCCGCTGGCGAGACCAGCCCGCGCACCGGATGACGCCAGCGCAACAGCACCTCGGCGCCGACCACCACCTCGTCGCGGTCCACCTGGGATTGCAGGTGCAGCTCGAATTCGCCACGTTCCAGCGCCTGCTTGAGTTCCTGTTCCATTCGATAGCGGCGGGTCACCGACTCGACCATGCCCGACTCGAAGTTGACCAGGTTGTTCCGGCCGGCGCGCTTGGCCTGATACATCGCGATATCCGCCTCGCGGACCAGTTCCTCCGCGTTGTCGACCTTGCCGGCGAACAAGGTCAGGCCCACGCTGGCGGTTGCCAGGTGGCGGAAGTCCTCGAACTCGAACGGTTGTTCCATGGCATGGCGCAGCTTGTCGGCCAGCGCCGTCGCGCTGTGACGCGCCCCATGGATGTCGTGCGCCATTTCGGGAACGAGCACCAGGAATTCGTCGCCACCCAGCCGGGCCACCGTGTCGGTATCGCGGACCAGGCCGGACAGGCGTTGCGCGACCTCCATCAGGACCTGGTCGCCGCGCGCGTGACCGTACAGGTCGTTGATCTGTTTGAATTCGTCCAGGTCAACGAAGAGCAACGCGCCGACACCACCATGGCGTTTGCGTTGTCGGATAGCCTGATCGACCCGATCGAGCAGCAGGGCGCGGTTGGGCAGGTCGGTTAACCCGTCGTGATAGGCCAGTCGTTCGAGCTGGGCGGCGGTTTCCTTGTCCGCCGTGACGTCGACGCATTGCCCCATGACGCCCACGAACTCGCCCCGGCTGTTGAAACGCGGTGTGCCCTTGGCCAGCAACCAGCGGTATTCGCCGCTGTGATGGCGTAATCGATACTCGCGCGTGAACGGGGTGCGTCTCTCGTAGGCGGAGGCAATGGTCTGCTGCAATGCCGGCAGGTCGTCGGGATGCACGGCGCGCTGCCAGCCGTCTCCGAGCGCCACGGATTGGGACAGGCCGGTGAAGGCCAGCCAGGGGCGGTTGACGTAGTCGCGTTTGCCCTCCAGGTCGGCCGTCCAGATCAGTGTCTGGCCGTTGTCGGCAAGTGTGCGAAAGTGCTGTTCGCTCTCGGCAAGCGCGTCGCGCAACCGATATTCCGCGCTCACGTCATGGAAGACGAGCACGACCCCCACCAGCGAGCCGTCGTCATGCTGGATCGGCGCGGCGCTGTCGGCGATGTGGTACCGATTGCCGCTGCGGTCGGTGAGGACGGTGTGGTTTGCCAGTCCGACCAGGGTGCCTTCGGCCAGTACTCGGCGGATGGGGATCGCGATCGGCCGGTTGTCATCGGTCTGGCAAATCACGAACACCGCCTCGATGGGTTTGCCGATCGCCTCCTCGCGCGACCAACCGGTGAGCCGCTCGGCCACCGGGTTCATCAGCGTGATATGGCCGTCGAGATCGGTCGCGATCAGGCCATCGCCGATCGAGTCGAGAGTGACCGCCAGACGCTGTTCGCTTTCGAGCAATCGGTCGCGCGCCTCGGCGATCGCACACGTCATTGAGTTGAAGCCTTGAGCGACCTCGGCAATCTCGCTGCAGCCCCGCTCGGGCAGGCGCACGTCGTGATCACCCTGGCGCAGGCGCATTGCTGCCCGCCGCAGTCGTCCCAGTGGCCGGGTGATCTGCGAGTTGAGCACCCAGGCGGTGAGCAGGATGATCAGCAGCATCACGCCGGCCTCCGGCAGGCGCGCGAGGATCGCCTCGTTGCGGATGCGGGCGAGCGAGGCCGTCAGGTCCATGCGTACACAGACCACGCCGCGACTCTCCGAGCGCGGGCGGTCGGACAGGCCGGGCAACTCGAACGATTGCAGCGCACGGAGCGTTTCGTCCTCGTCCAAGTGCTCGAGGTAAGGCAGGCGCTGGTCCTGTCGTTGGCCAAACGTGCCGGGATTGAGATCGGCCAGCAGGTCATCGACCGACTTGCCTTGCCAAGTCCGGTTTGGGGAGACCAGGACCTCGCGATCGGGGCCAACGGCAATCAGCATGTCGACGCGCGGATCGGTCAGGATGCTGCTCACGCGTGCATTCAGGATGCCGGATTGTTCCAGCCCACCCTGTTCGATCGTGCGGGCAATCTCAGTCGTGTAGCCGAGCAAGCGCTGGCTCGAATCGGCGAGGAAGATGGCCGAGCGATTGTGGATGCCATTGACCAGCGAGACGGCCGTGATCAGGAGGAACAGCAGGCCAAGTCCCAGTGGGACCATCAGTCGCAAGGACAGGCGCGGCAGTTTCATGGCCCCTCCGGCAGGAAACGAGCCGTGGCGAGATCGGACAGGTCGGGGATCTGCTCGATCAGGGCGTTGGATTGCATGATTTCGGCGACGGTCCGTGCCGCCTCTCGCAGCGGGGCGGCGGGTGGCTCCAGCCAGGCATGATTGTCGGTCAGGCTCAGCAGGGCGATGCCCCCGTAGGCCTCCGCGGTTTCCTCGACGGTCAGCCCCAATCGCGGTGCCATGAGGCGGTGCGCTCGCCCCGGGCTCGATTTCACCACGGCCAGGGCCTCGAAGTAGGCCGTCAGCAGGTCGGTGAGTGTCGTGTGCTGGTGGTCGATGGCCGTTTCACTGACGGCCAGCACGTCGACAATCAACCCGGGAAAGGCACTGCTGTCGTAGAGCCGGTTCGCCCCGAGTGCGACCAGACGCGAGGCGAAAGGCTCGTAGCTGATCACCGCGTCGACCTCGCCGTGCCGGTAGGCATCCATCTGGCCGCCGCCGATCACCGGTACCCGGGTGACGTCGTCGGGTGTCAGACCGGCTGCCTCGAGCGACTTTCGCAGCATGAGGGCGCCGGCGGCCGTGTCTTCCACCCCGATCCGTCGACCGGCCAGATCCTCTAGCCGGTCGATGCCCGGACGGGCCATGATGACATCGGCCCCCTGGGAGGTGTCGAAGACCAGCGCGATGCGTACCGGTATGCCGCCGGCACGAGCGAGAATGAATTCATCGAGGGTAAGCGTAGCCGCCTCGACTTCGCCGGAGGCCAGCTGCATCAGGCTGTTGGTATTGGAGGGGGACTCGATTAGCCGGATCCGCTCGGGGGGAAGCAGGTCGAGTTCGCGGGCGAGGAACAGGGGCTCGTAGCCGACCCAGGTGATGCCGGAGATGCGCAACAACGGCTCGCGGGCCTCACAGCCGAGCAGGGCGGCGAGCGGGGCGAGTGCCCCGGTGACGAGAAACTGCCTTCGTTCCATGGCAGAAGCCCTCCCTGTGGGGCGTCGTGGTCCTTCCGAATGCGACCCGGGCGTTGGCTCGATGGCCCGTCAAAATCCGTTTCCGGATTATCCGCTCTGCTTGACTGGTGCAGACCAAAAGCCGCGTCGTGCCGGCAGGCCGCCTCAGAATTACTCGGGCCGGTTTCCTGCCAACTGTAGCTCATTGGCCTCGGCAGCGCGTCCCCCGCCCACGTACTTGCCTGACCAGAACACGTTGTCGAGGCTCGCGAATGAGACGGACTTGCCGCTGGAAGGGGCATGGATGAAGCGATCGCCACCGACGTAGATGCCGACATGATCGATCCGGTTGCCGTTCAATCGGAAAAACACCAGATCGCCGGGGCGTAGCGCCTCGCGCTCGATGCGCTTGGTGGCACGGTACTGCTCGGCGGAGGTGCGAGGCAGCTCAATGCTTGCCGCCTGGTAGGCGTGTTGGGTCAGGCCGCTGCAATCGAAGCCGTTCTCGGTGGACCCACCACCCCAGCGATAGGGCGTGCCCAGTTGGGAGACGGCCTGGATGACGGCCTCGATGGCGCGCGGATGCATGCCGGACAGGGTGTCGATGGTTTCGAGTGGGTCGTAGGGCAGGTTGCTGCGTCGCTGCGCCTGATCGAGCACCTCGGCTGCTTCCTTGGCCTTGCTGGCTTGCTCGCTGCTGTTCGGCTTATGACTGGGTTGGGTGGCGCACCCACTGGCCAGGGTGAGGACCAGCCCCAGTCCGGCCCAGCTCAACAGGGTGGATGGAAACCAACGCCGGGCCGTCATTTGGCCGGCGTCACTCGGCCGGCTCTCACCCGCGTTACTGGCCCGGAGGCCCCGCCCGTTGACGTCGCCATGGCGCTCAGGGACGCCGGATTTCACAGACAAAACGCCGCTCCGGGGTGCGTGCGAAATCCTTGGGCAGTGTTTTTCTCGAAATATCATCGATTTGGAATCGCTTCTCGATGGAAGGGTGCAATGTAAACCCTTTGCGGTTGTTTGAAAAGACAAGTACGCCACCCGGGGCGAGGTGGGGCATGCAGGCCGCGATCAGATCCGGGTGATCCCGCTGGATGTCGAGCGTGTCGTCCATCGACTTGGAATTGGAGAAGGATGGTGGGTCGAGAAAGATCACGTCAAAGCGTTCCGCGGCCGGCGGCCGGTGGTCGAGCCAGCGCAGCACGTCCGCGCGGAGCAACTGGTGTTGACCATTGAGGGCGATGCCATTGAGTTCGAAGTTGCGCTCGGCCCAGTCGAGGTAGGTATTGGAAAGGTCCACCGAGGTGGTGGCCTGCGCCCCGGCGACGGCGGCGCGTACCGAGGCGCTGGCGGTATAGCAGAACAGGTTCAGCAGCCGCTTGCCGCGTGACAGCTCGGCCAGGCGATCGCGCACCAGCCGGTGATCGATGAACAGGCCGACATCGAGGTAGTCGGTGAAGTTGATCAGCAACCGGGTGTCGCGCTCGCGCAAGATGCGTTCGATGTGTTCCCCGCCGAGTCGACCGTACTGCTGTCGACCCGACTGCCGAGCGCGCTGGCGCACCACGACACATTCAGGATCGACACCTAGGGTGTCGACCGCGATGGCCGTGGCGGCCGCCAGGCGGGTCCGCGCCTTCTGCGGATCGATCTGTTTCGGTGCCTGGTATTCCTGGATGTCCAGCCAGGTCTGGTTGTCCTCGGTGCGGTACCAATCCACGGCGAGCTTGAAGTCGGGCAGATCGGCATCGTAGATGCGCAGGGCATTGTCACCCTGCTTGATCAGCGACTTGCGCTGTTTCCAGTTCTTGGCCAGGCGATTGGCGAAGTCGGCGGCATCGTATTCGCCACGCCGGCCCTGCTCGATCAGTCGACCGGCCAGGGCATGCGGTCCGGCGGGCCGCCGCAGGCTTTTCTCGGAGAACTGTCCGCGCAGGAACTCCACCTCGACACCCCCGTGGAGCACCATCACGCGCTTCTCGAAACGCAGCGGCCAGGTCAATTCGCTTTCGGCTGCACGCAGGATGCCCCAGTACCAACCGGGCAGGCCTTCCACCCAGCGCGAGCACAGGGCGGTCCACTCGGCCTGGTCCTGTGATGCGTCGATGCGCTGGCCGAACGGCACGTTGCTGATCAGCAGGCCAGTGTCGACGGCTTTAAGTTCGGACGGGCAGGGCGAGCGGAAGCTGTCGGCATGGATCAGCTCGATCGCCTCGCCGAGCCCGGCCGACTCGATATTCGCGTGTGCGGCGGCAAGCTGCAGTGGATCGCGATCCTGGCCGACCATGGTGAGCGAGCCTCGAGCCGGCGGGTTGTCGAGCCAACCGCGCGGGGCATCCTCTAGGATCGCATCGCGGGCGGTCGGCACATGACCCTTCCACGCCGGCGAGCCCAGTCGTCGTTGGCGCATCGCGGCAGGCATGCCCCAGAGCGACAGGGCGGCCTCGACCAGGAAGGTGCCCGAGCCGCACATCGGGTCGAACAGCCCGCCACCGAGGCTCGCGACCTGCGGCCAGCGCGCCCGCCACAACAGACCGGCGGCCAGATTCTCGCGCAGGGGAGCCTCGCCGCCGTCGACCCGGTAGCCGCGCCGATGCAGCGAGCCGTTGGACAGCTCGATGGCGAGACTGGCCTGACCGTTGCCGGAAACATGGCAATGCAGGCGCAGGCCCGGGGTTTCGCTGTCGATGTCGGGGCGTTGGCCCGTTGCCGCCCGCAACTGGTCGACGACCGCATCCTTGACCCGGGTGGCGATGAAACCGGTGTGTCTAAGGGCCTCGTTGCCGCCGGTTGCCGTGATCGAGAGGCTGTCGGTGGCGGCCAGATGCACGGTCCAGTCGACCGAGTCGGCGAGATCGTAGAGTTCGTCGGCCTGTGAGGCCGGCCCCCGCGCGACGGGCAGGTAGACGCGCCCGGCGATCAGGCTGTCGGCGAGCACGCGGTAGACCGCCTCGACCGGCAGGTCGGCGCTCGCCCCGAACGGCCGATCGCTGATCGGCTCGCCGGTCAGGTGGCGCAGTTCTTCGGCCAGTGCCGTTTCCAGGCCAGGTGGGGCGATGATTTCCACCGACCAGACCGGCGCCTGCTCCTGATCCGGGAAGGGATCGGAACCGGTGGCGGCAGGGGATGGGGAATACGCGAGGGGATCTGTCATGGCAAAACGCGCAAGTCTACCGGAATGATTGCTGCATTCCGATCCTTTTGGTACCGGCCGCCTTCTTTAAGCGGTTGCTTTCTTTATCGATCCTCAAGGTGTTGCCGCGTCGCGGACGAGATGCAGGCGGGATTCAAGCCGACCCTCGAAGTGCGCCTTGAGGGTCACGCCATGGTCGTTCGCCTCGATCGCCAAGCCGGGTTGTGCCGGTGGGGAGCTTTCCTCGAACGCGAGCATCCCCTCCGGCCAGCGCACCTCAAGGCGGACCTGCATGGGGTAATAGCCGTCGAGAAAACGCCGCATGAAGGGGCCGTTCTCGACCACGTAACCCGCCTTGTCCGGGTGGGGCAGGATGGCGAGCGCTTGCGCCTCCACGCAGACACTCGCGCCCCGCTCTATGTCCCTCATCTGAACACTGGGGCCATCGACCTCGGCCTGGCCGACGCCGTCACGACGGGTGATGCGGATGTCGCGCGTGCGCTCGTCGTTATAAACGATCTGCACGGCCGGGGCAGGGTCGAGATTGTGATGGCACTGGTGCATGCGGGCCCAGCCATCGGTAAGGCTTTTTTGGTCCAGTTCGAGGCGTTTCTCCATTCGTGCCGAGTCGGGGGCAGGGTCCTGTTGGAGGAAGACGAGATCGCCTTCGTTGACGTTTTGGGCCTTTTCCAGCAGGCGCTGGTTTTCGCGTTCCCGCTCTTCGGCTTCCGCCCACGCCGCCTCCCACTCGGCCTCCGTGTCCTGGGCATGCAGTGCCGGCACGGCGAGCAAGAGGGTGGCGAGCGCAACCAGAGGGACGACTGGTCGGAGACGGATAAACCTCGTCGCGGTCATGGTGGCGCGCATGTCGTGTCGAACCTCGCTGGTCTGGCGGAACACCGTTCGGTGAAAATAGACGACAATCCGCCGGCATGACCCGTATTGGTTGGCTATCTTTGCGTGTGAGGGAGTCGTTCCCTCGAGTACCTCACGTCGAGGAGGACACGCTTTATGAGTACGAAACGCTCAAAAATTTCGGCCGTCGCGGTCGCGGCGGCCCTGAGCCTCGGTCTATCAGTGCCCATGGTCGCGGGGGCCCAGGAGACGGATCCCGCGCCGATCTACGGCAGCGAGCTGATGACCCAGGAGGAACGCCTTGAATACCGGCAGCGCATGCAGTCGGCGCAAAGCGCCGAGGAGCAGGAACGTATCCGGGTTGAACATCACGAGCAGATGCAACAGCGAGCCCGTGACCAGGGCGTCGATCTGCCCGAGCCGCCGGCGCGAGGCGGTGCCGGACAGGGCATGGGGCCTGACGGCGGTCCGGGAATGAACCAGGGACAGGGCATGGGCCCGAACAGCGACAATCCCATGCGGAACGATGGCTACCGAGAGGAGCAGCGCCAGCGCATGCATGATGCCGACTCGGCCGGTGAGCGTCAGCGTATCCAGCAGGAGCGTCAGGAACAGATGCAAGAACAGATCCGCGACTCGGACCCCTCCTACGAGCGTCGCCGTGACAACGGTGGCGGTGCTGGTGGGGGCGGTGGCATGAGGAACTGATTGTCCTTGCCGCTCACGAACCCCTAACCCCGGCCGCCCCCGACCGGGGTTTTTCTTTTCTGGCAAGCTCCGGGCGCTCCAGGACTCACGTTCCGGCGCAATTTGCTTTATGGTTTCCTCGGCATCTCGTCCCGAGTGGCGAGGCATGAACACTGACCGGATTCGAGGAGAACCGATGGCCGAGGCCGAGCCCAACCGGACCATAGAGAGCGACCCCCGCGCGATACTCGAGATGGATCGTCTGCATGTGTCCGTTGACGGCACGACAATCGTTCACGACGTGTCCTTCTCACTGCGTTCCGGCGAGCGGGTGGCCCTGGTCGGCGAGTCGGGCTCCGGCAAGACGGTGACGGCGTTGTCGATCCTGAGGCTGTTCGATGCCGCCGGGATGGAAACTCGTGGCGAGATCCGCTTCGAGGGTGAGAACGTGCTGGCCATGAGCATGCCGGCGATCCGGGCACTCCGGGGGGCGCGCGTCGGCATGATCTTCCAGGAGCCGATGACCGCCTTGAACCCGCTAAAGACGATTGGCGCACAGATTGCCGAGGTACTGGTAAGGCATCTGGGACTCCGAGGAGATGCGCTGCGTCGACGGGTTCGGGAACTGCTCGAACAGGTTCGACTCCCCCAACCGGAGCGCGTCATGCGGGCCTTGCCCCATCAACTCTCCGGCGGGCAACGTCAACGAGCGATGATCGCGATGGCCATCGCCTGCAATCCCAGCCTCGTGATCGCCGACGAACCGACCACCGCGCTGGATGCCGGTCTGCGCAAGACCATCATGGACCTGCTGGTCGAGTTGCAGCAGCGGATGGGCATGAGTTTGCTGCTGATTACCCATGATCTGCCGGTGGTGCGGCGCTATGCCGATCGTGTGATGGTGATGCGTGATGGTCGCATCATCGAGTCCGGTCCCACCGACGCGATCTTTGCCCGACCCAAGGACCGTTACACCCAGACCTTGCTGGAGGCGCGCCAGGTGGCCCCCATGATCGGGCCGATCGAGGAGGACGCCGTCGAGAGAATGCGCTGTGAGGGATTGGGGGTGACGGTCGGCAAACGGCGCTGGTTCGGGCCCGATACGCGCAGCGAGATACTCAAGGGCATCGACCTTGCGTTGCATGCCGGTCAGACGCTGGGCGTGGTGGGCGAATCCGGATCAGGAAAGACCACGCTTGCACTGTCATTGTTGCAATTGATGGATGGGGCCGAGGGGGCGGTTTGGCTGGCCGGCCGCCGGGTCGACGGCTTGAGTGAAAAGCAGTTCCGTGCGTTCCGTCGTGATCTGCAGGTGGTGTTCCAGGATCCTTACGGCGCGCTCTCGCCTCGCATGAACATCGCCCAGATCGTCGGTGAGGGTCTGGATGTCCACGAGGCGGGGCTCACGCGCGTCGAGCGGCGCCGACGCATCGAGCGGGTGCTTGAGGAAGTGGGGCTCGACCCGGCGGTGATGTCGCGTTATCCACACGAGTTCTCCGGCGGGCAGCGCCAGCGGATCGCCATCGCCCGTGCCCTGATCCTCAAGCCCAAGGTACTGATCCTCGACGAGCCGACCAGCGCACTGGATGCGGCCGTGCAGTTACAGGTATTGCGGCTGTTGCGGGACCTGCAGGCCGAACACGATCTCACCTACCTGTTGATTACCCACGATCTGGCCGTGGTGCGTGCATTGGCCCACCGGGTGATCGTGATGCTCGAGGGCGAGGTGATCGAATCGGGCCCGACCGGGGAGTTGCTCGATTCCCCCGGGCATGAGTACACCCGTCAGTTGATCGACAGTGCGCTGATGGCCTGAACGGCTCGACCGGCGTGATCGACCGTGCCGGTTATCTGAATGCAGGCGGATGACCGCCGGTCAGCCGGATTCGCTCTCAGGGCGTTTGATTACGTGGATATCGTCGGACTGGCCATCGCAGACGGCGATGCAGCCTCGGCCGGCCGCCTTGGCGGCATAGAGGGCCTGATCGGCCTCACGTAGCAAGTCGTCTCCTCTGTCCTCACGTCGGGGCGGCTCCAGGCTGGCGACGCCAACGCTGGTGCGGGTGTCGCAGGGGGAGAAGTCGGCCCGTTCCACGGCATCGAGAACTCGTTTGGCCACCTCGGTTGCCGCCCGACGGTCCGCCAACGGCAGGATGATCGCAAACTCGTCACCACCGTAACGGGCGATGAAATCGGTGGGACGCGAGACCGACCGCAGGATGTCGGCGAAGGTGCGAATCACCCGGTCGCCGACCTGGTGGCCGAATCGATCGTTGCAGGGCTTGAAGCGATCGAGATCAAGCAGCACCAGCGACAGTGGACTCTCGTGGTCGCGGGTCAGCACCAGGTCTTCCTCCAGGCGCGCGTCGAAGGCCGACCGGTTGCCCAGGCGTGAGAGCTTGTCGGTATCGGCCCGCACGCGCAGTTCGCCGGCCAACGCCTCCAGTTCCTGGTTGCGATGCTCGAGGTGGGCCAGGATGACCTCGCGCGCCTCTTGCTCGCGGTGCAGCTGTTGTTCGCGCTGCCCCAGTACGATTAGGCGCATCACCTGCCGGGCAAGGGCATCCAGTGCCTCGCGCTGTTCGATGTCGAGCGTGCGTGGTTGGTGATCGACCACGCACAGCGTGCCGAGCGGCAGGCCGTCGGCAGTGACCAGGGGCGCGCCGTAGTAGAAGAGGGTCGGCGGCTCGACAGCGACGACATTGGGATTGTCGGCGAAGCGAGGGTCCTTGCGGGCGTCGGGTACGTAGGTGGGGCGGTCAGGCGTGAGGATCGCGTGGGCGCAGAAGGTGTGGTCCCGCTCGGCGTCCCTGAGGGTGGCGCGGTCGACCGACTTGAACCACTCGCGGTCCGCATCGATCAGACCGATCAGCGCGAGCGGGGTGCCAGCGATGTAACGGGCAATGTGAGTGAGATCGTCGAACGACGCCTCGGGTGGCGTATCGAGGATATTGAGGCCCCGCAGGGCCTCGAGTCGTTCGCCTTCGTTGTCCGGGATGGCTGGCTGCATGGGCCTCCGTGCAAACCGGGGCCGTCCACGGCTGGGCGTGGATCAGCCCTCGAAGCGCTGCATCACCAACGAGGCGTTGGTGCCGCCGAAACCGAAGCTGTTGGAAAGGACGGTGTTGAGCCGCTTGCCTTCGAGCTTCTTCGTGGCGATGTTGGCGTTTTCGGCGTCCGGCTCGAGCGTCTCGACGTTGGCCGAGGCCGCGACGAAGTCGTTTTGCATCATCAGTAGCGAGTAGATCGCCTCGTGAACGCCGGCGGCGCCCAGCGCGTGGCCGGAGAGCGACTTGGTCGAGGTGACGATCGGCTGGTGCTCGCCGAACACCTCGGTCATCGCCTGCAGTTCGCGCAGGTCACCGACCTTGGTGGAGGTGCCGTGCGCGTTGACGTAGTCGATCGGTGCCTCGACCGTCGCGAGTGCCTGCTGCATGCAGCGCACCGCGCCTTCGCCGGACGGTTGGACCATGTCGTAGCCGTCGGAGGTGGCGCCGTAGCCGGTGACCTCGGCGAGGATAGTCGCGCCGCGGGCCTGGGCGTGCTCGAGCGACTCGAGGACGACCATGCCGCCGCCACCGGCGATGACGAAGCCGTCGCGGTCCACGTCGTAGGGACGCGAGGCCTTGTCCGGCGTGTCATTGAAGTTCGAGGACAGGGCGCCCATGGCATCGAACATCGCCGACAGTGACCAGTGCAGCTCCTCGCCGCCACCGGCGAAGATCACGTCCTGCTTGCCGAACTGGATCTGCTCGACGCCGGCACCGATGCAGTGCGCGGAGGTCGAGCAGGCCGAGCTGATCGAGTAGTTGATGCCCTTGATCTTGAACGGCGTGGCCAGGCAGGCCGAGGTGGTCGAGCCCATGGTGCGGGTGACCATGTACGGACCGACCCGCTTGATGCCTTTTTCCCGGGCGATATCGGCGGTGGCGACGATGTTCTCGCAGGAAGAGCCGCCAGAGCCGGTAATCAGACCGGCGCGCGGGTTGGAGACCTGCTCTTCGGTCAGGCCGGCTTGCTCGATCGCCTCTTTCATCGCGAGGTAGTTGTAGGCGGCTGCCGAGCCCATGAAGCGCAGCAGCTTGCGATCGATATGCTCGGCCGGATCGATCTTGAGCGTCCCGGCGACGTGCGAGCGAAAACCGTGCTCGACCTGCTCGGGGTTGCGTTCGATGCCCGAACGACCTTCCTGAAGCGAGGCGAGCACCTCTTTGCAGTTGTTGCCCAGGCTGGACACGATGCCCATGCCGGTGATGACGACTCGGCGCATTGAGTGGTTACTCCGAAAGTGCTTCTGTGCTGGTAAACAGTCCTACCCGAAGATCTTTGGCTTCGTAGATGACGACGCCGTCGCAGAGCATCTGCGCATCGGCAATGCCCATCGTGAGCTTGCGCATGATGACGCGCTTCATCTGCACACGGTATTCAACCTTCTTGTTTCTCGGCAAGACCTGTCCCGAGAATTTTACATCACCGACGCCCAATGCGCGTCCGTGGCCCTTGCCGCCGCTCCAGCCGAGGAAGAAGCCGACCAACTGCCACATGGCGTCCAGGCCCAGGCAGCCCGGCATGACCGGGTCGCCTTCGAAATGGCAGGCAAAGAACCAGAGATCCGGGTGGATCTTGAGTTCCGCCTGCATCTCGCCCTTGCCGTATTCGCCACCCTCGTCGGTGATCAGGTTGATGCGATCGAACATCAGCATCGGCGGCAGCGGCAGTTGCGCGTTGCCGGGCCCGAACATTTCGCCTTTGGCGCAGCGAATCAGATCGTCGTATTCGAAGGTCGATTGGGACATGGTATTCCTGGCGCAAAAACGCGGATGGTACCGCAATCCGGTCTTGTACGCAGCCTGCGGCAAATCACGCGGCACGTAGGTAATTGAATTGGCATATGATCACCTGTGTCGTGGTTGAAGACAATGAGTGGAGGTGACCAGATGAAAGGACGTATCGATAAGACGGTCGCGGGCCTGATGGCCGTGTTGCTGGCCCTGGGGCTGGCATTGGGGCCGGCGCAGGCCAGCGAGGACGAACACGATTCCAGCGGCGTGCACGAATTCCACGAAACCATGGAGAAGCTGGGCGAGCACACTGAGCAGATCGTGAAGGCGATCAACCACGAAGACTGGGAGTGGGTGGCCAAGGAAGCGCGGGCCATCGCGGAACACCCGCGCCCGCCCGCCGAGGAGCGCAAGCGCATCATGGCGTTTGCCGGGGATCGTCGTGCCGAGTTCCAGAAAGCCGACCACGCGGCCCACGAGTCGGCGGCGACGCTCGCCGACGTGGCGGATATCGGTGATGGCCGAGAGGTCATACGGGCGTTTGCTGACCTGCAGGCCACCTGCCTCGATTGTCACGCGAGTTTCCGGAACGATTTCCGCCAACACTTCTACGTAAACAAGTAGGGGCCAGTCGGTTAGTTCTTGTGTCATCGGGGCCAGACCTTGCGCCCCCCACAAAAGGCCGTCGCGTCTCCCTGCCATCGTGGCGGGGGCGGGCGGCCTTTGTCGTTACCTAATCGAACTCGGGCCGCTTGACGGCCAGCAGGCCGGTCAGCCAGCCGATCCAGCCGAGCATCAGAAATAGCCCGCCAATGGGCGTGATCGCCCCGGGCCAGGGTTGGTTGAACAGGGTCAGGGCGTAGAGGCTGCCACTGAACAGGATGATGCCGATCAGCCAGAGCCCCGCGATGGTCAGTCGCCAGCGCGCTGGGGCAGCCCAGTGGGCCATCAGCATCAGTGCTAGGGTGTGCACGAAGTGCAGCATGATGGCGGTGTCCACCTGCCGTTGGGCGTCCAGTTTGGTCGGCGCCATCGGGCCGTGCGCGGCCAGCGCGGCCAGCATGACCGCGACCAGGCCACTGACCAGACCGATGGCCAGCACCCGTCGGTCCGCGAGATGGACTTGATGGCCGGGAGTCTCCCGCATGCGTTGGCTCCGCTGGTTTGGAAGGGGGGGTCAGAACTCGTCGGTCATCTGCGCCCGCAGTCGGCGTTCCTCAAGGAGGTCGTCAAGTCGGCGCCGGGCATCCTTTGTACCCTTGATGCTGTCGAGCAGGGAGTCGTTGTTCTGCTCGTCGTCTTCGACGTCGGTATCGTCCCAGTCGTCGATATCTTGGTAGTCGTTTTCTTTGCTCATGATGTACCTGCCTGATCAACACGTTCAAGGCGACCATCGAGCGAGGTCGCGTTGGTATCGATCGACGGTCATGGCCAAGTCCTACAGGCCATCATGGGTCCCGGGTTCGTTTCCCGAGCCGGCGACCCGTCCGCGGGGATGACCAGCCGATTTCCGGCGCGTTATACCGCGTTTTTTCGGTCGGTCAAAGCAAATTGTTCATCGCGCCGGGGCGCGCAAGGGCGCGGGCTTTGCAGCGATGCAACAGGTGGGTACGGGGAGGTCGGAAAACGCGTCCGTTGAGCGCGTGTGCCGGAGCGCGGGAAAGGGCGGGGGTGAGGCTGATGCCGAGGCTCAGATCAGGTCGTGGTCGCGCAGTTTTTTTCGCAGTGTGCTGCGGTTGATGCCCAGGCAGGCGGCGGCCCGGCTCTGGTTGTGATCGCAGCGTTCCAGCACGCGGGCGAGCAGGGGGCGCTCCACCTGACCCATGACCAGCTGATAGAGGTTGCTGGGCTGGTCTTCCTCGAAGGCATCCCAGAGGATGTCGAGCGCGTCGATGATGGTCTCGTGCACGTCTTGGTGACATTCGGCCGCACGACGGGCGCTGCCGTTGAGCGACGACACGTTGGGCTGGGAGGTGGCGGTGCTGGATGAGTAGGTCATTATTCTTTTCAACAACGCGGCATGAGGGGCGGACAGGACCACGAGACGCCGGGACGAACGGATCACTCCGTGGTCGTCCCGTGTCTCCTCGATCGAGCGTTCCGCTGGCCGTTCAGGCGCTCACGTTGGCGGACGGTCTCGATACGCTGCGAAGCTCGGCCTCCCGCCGGTCAAGCCACCGGCGCTGGGACTCGATGGTCTCCAGACGGTTGAACTTCTTGCGCGTCCCTTCGTCAATCGGTAGCTGCGAAGAATACCACCCCCAGTGCTTCCTCGCGATGCGCACGCCCATCACATTTCCGTAATGGCGATAAATATTCTCGAATTGCTCGCGCACAAAGCCCATGATCTCGGTCGGTGCCGGGCCGCGCGGAACGTCGCGGCCTTCCAGCGCGGCACGCAACTGGGCGAATAGCCACGGGCGACCGAAGGCAGCACGACCGATCATCAGCCCGGCCGCACCGGTCTTTTCCAGCACCGCCAAGGCCCGGTTCACCGAGTCGATATCGCCGTTGGCCAGCACCGGGATGCGGCGTTCGGCGACCACCTGCGCGATGGTGTCGTATTCCGCCTCGCCGAGGTACTTCTGCGCCCGCGTGCGACCGTGAATCGAGAGCATGGCGATGCCCGACTCCTCGGCGATCCGGGCGATTTCGGGGGCATTGCGCCATGTCTCGTCCGGTCCGGTACGCATCTTGAGCGTGACCGGGCAGGGCACGGCATTGACCGTCGCCTCGAGCAGTCGGGCGACCGTATCGGGCTCGGCCATCAGGGCCGAACCGGCCGCCTTGCGGCAGACCTTCTTGGCCGGGCAGCCCAGGTTGAGGTCGATCAGTTGCGCGCCGTCGCGGTAGGCCTGACGCGCGGCCTCGGCAAGATCATGGGGCTCGTTGCCCAGAAGCTGGACGGCCCGCGGCTCCGGGTCGTCGGTGCGTATGCGGCGTTGTTCGCTCTTGCGCGTGTTCCGCAGCTCTGGCTTGCAGCTGATCATTTCGTTGACCACCAACCCCGCGCCCTGATCGAAGCACAGCTGACGAAAGGGGCGATCGGAAATGCCGGCCATCGGCGCGAGCGCCAGGGGAAACTCGATCGGCAGGCGCTGGTCGCGTCCGACCAGCTCGATCGGTGCAAGACGCGCTGCAGACGCGGTTTGCGTTGGCAGGTCAGGGTGTGCGGACGTCAAGGGTCTCGGGCAGCCAGGTGACGATGTCCGGGAAGATCACGAGCAGGGCCAGCACGGCTATCTGGATGGCGATGAACGGCAGGACCCCGCGATAGATCTGGGCGGTGCGAATGCTGGCCGGTGCCGCCCCGCGCAAGTAGAACAGAGAGAAGCCGAACGGCGGGGTGAGGAAGCTCGTCTGCAGGTTTACCGCGAGCAAGACGCCCAGCCAGATCGGGTCGATGCCCATCATCAGCAGGACGGGGGCGACGATCGGTACCACCACGAAGGTGATCTCGATGAAGTCGAGCATGAAGCCGAGCAGGAAGACGATCACCATGACGATCAGCAGGGCGGTCATCGCGCCCCCTGGCAGGCCCGAGAGCAGGTCATGAACCATTTCGTCGCCGCCGAACCCGCGGAAGACCAGCGAGAAGATCGAGGCGCCGATGAAGATCATGAACACCATCGCGGTTACTCGCAGGGTGGCGGTCAGGCTCTCGTGCAGCACGGGGAAGGTCAGGCGTCGCTTCGCCAAGGCGAGCAGCAGGGCGCCAACCGCGCCAACGGCGGCCGCCTCGGTCGGCGTGGCGATGCCGCTCATGATTGAGCCGAGCACAAGCACGATCAAAGCGATCGGTGGAGCCAGCGCGATCAGCAGCCGGCTGATCGGTGGTCGCTCGGCCAGTTCCGCCTCGGTGAGTCCCGGCACCCGCTCGGGCTGGCGCCAGGCGACGAACAGGATGTAGGCGGCGTAGGCGCTCACCAGGATCAGGCCGGGGATCAGGGCGCCGCTGAATAGATCGCTTACCGCCACGGTCTCGGGCGAGAAGATGCCTTGCTCGAGCTGCGCCTGGGTGTAGGCGTTGGCGAGCTGGTCGCCCAGCAGCACGAGGATGATCGACGGCGGGATGATCTGGCCGAGCGTGCCGGCGGCGGCCACCGAGCCCGAGGCCAGGCGGGGGTCGTAACCGCGGCGCAGCATGACGGGCAGGGCGATCAGGCCCAGGGTAACGACGGTCGCCCCGACGATGCCGGTGCTGGCCGCGAGGATCGCGCCGACCAGCATCATCGATAGCCCCAGTCCGCCGGGTCGCCGGCCGAACAGCGCGCTCATGTTCTCCAGGAGATCATCGGCGACGCGCGCCTTTTCCAGCAGCACGCCCATCAGCACGAACAGCGGCACGGCCACCAGCGTCTGGTTGAGCATGATGCCGAACAGGCGGTTGGGCATCGCGCTCATCAGGCCGTGGTCGAAGACGCCGATCAGCGTGCCGATGCCGGCGAAGACCAGTGAGACGCCGGCGAGCACGAAGGCGACCGGGAAGCCGCTCATCAGCGCGGCGAAGATGGTCAGCACCATCAGGAGCAGTAGCCATTCCATGCCTTACATGCCCTCCTTGATCGAGCCGTGCTCGGGTTCGGTGGGCTGCTCGTTGCGCAGCACGGCGACGTGTCGCAGCAGTTCGACCAGCCCCTGCCAGAAGAGCAGGGCGGGCATGAGGATCAGCAGGGTCTTCAAAAGATACAGCAGCGGGATGCCACCGGGCTCGGGCGAGCCCTCGCGCATGGCCCAACTGTTGCCGACGTACTCGAGGCTGCTGATGCCGATGAATAGGCAGACCGGCCAGAGCAGGAGCACGACGCCGATGATCTCGATCCAGGCGCGGGTCTTCGGCCGGGCGGTGCGCGAGAGCACGTCCACGCGCACGTGGCCGTCGTGGCGGTAGGTGTAGCCCATGCCCAGCATGAACATCAGCGCGAACCAGTAGGTGATCGACTCGGACAGCCACTGGTTGCTGTCCGATAGGCCGTAGCGCAGCGCCACCACGCCGAAGACGGTCAGGGTCAGGACCAGGCCAAGCCAGGCGACCAGTCGCCCGGTCCATTCATTGACCCGGTCGAGTCGGTCGACCAGTCGGCTCAGCCGGCTGTATGTATCCGATTGGCTCATCAGCGCACCTGTGCGGGCTGGTTGGTCTCGATCCACTTGCCGGTTGCGGTGCCGGCGGCGCGGTGCGCCTCGAGGATGCGGCGGAATGGCGTCGGGTCCTTGATGTAGGTCATCTCGCCGGCTCGCGGGAAGTATTGATCCTGCATGCGCGAGACCCAGAAGCGCAGCGCTGCGGCGCGCAACAGACCCGGCCAGGCCGCCTGTTCGGCCCCGGTGAAGGGGCGTTCGGCGAGATAGCCCGCCAGGAGCGCATCGCGTTCGGCGGCACGCGACTGACCCTGCTCGTCCACGCACCAGTCGTTGAGCGTCACCGCGAGATCGTAGGCGAACACGTCGGTGCAGGCGTAGTACAGATCGATGATGCCGGTGAGCTGTCCCGCGTCGAACAGGGCGTTGTCGCGGAACAGATCGGCGTGGATCGCGCCCTTCGGCAGCCCGGCGCGCGACTGGCCCTGTTGAAAGGCGATCTCGTCGTCGAGCAGCTCAAGGTCGTCGTCGGTGGCCTTGCTGTGCAGTTGTCGGGCGACATCCTCGGCCCAGGCAAGATCCCGATCAGGCGCGCGATATTCCGGGAAATCGGCAGAGACGCGGTGAAAGCGCGCCAGGGTCCGTCCGATCTCGGCGCAGGCAGCCGTGTCCGGGTGGTCGAGCGACGCGCCCGTCAGTCGCTGGACCAGGGCAGCCGGCTTGCCGTTGAGTTCGGTCAGGTAGGCCCCGTCACGGGTTGGTATCGGGTGGGCCGTGGGGATGTCGTGTTCGGCGAGGTAGGCCATCAGGTCGAGAAAGAACGGCAGCTCGTCGGCGCCGTGATTCTCGAACAGGGTCAGCACAAAATGGCCGCCGGTTGTGGTGACGAAGTAGTTGGTGTTCTCGATCCCGGCGGCGATGCCCCGGTGTTCGACCAACTCGCCCCGGTCAAACCGGGTCAGGAAGGTGGCGAGTTGTTCGGTATCGACCTTGGTAAAAACCGACATGACGGTCTCGTTCGTTGCTTGGGTTTGCCCGGATTTCGTTGTGTCGGCTCAGAGATCGAGCAGCTTCTGCTGCTCTTCCTCGGTCGCCGTGACACCGCGGTTGCGGTAGAAATCGAAGATCGCGTCCACCGCCTCGTCGGCCGTGTCGCACAGGGTAAAGAGGTCCATGTCCTCGGCGGCGATGGTCTTCTCGCCCAATAGCTGGTCGCCGAACCAGTCGATCAGTCCCTGCCAGAACGTGCTGCCCAGCAGGACGATCGGAATCCGCCTGGACTTGCCGGTCTGCACCAGGGTGAGGATCTCGGCCAGCTCGTCGAGGGTGCCGAAGCCGCCCGGCATCACCACGTAGGCCGAGGCGTGCTTGACGAACATCACCTTGCGGGCGAAGAAGTGCTGGAAATGCAGCGAGACATCCTGGTAGTCGTTGTCGTTCTGCTCGTGGGGCAGGGCGATGTTCAGACCCACGCTGGGTGCGCCTCCGGCCTGAGCGCCCTTGTTGGCCGCCTCCATGATGCCCGGCCCACCTCCGGAGATCACCGAGAAACCGGCGTTGGAGAGCTTCTGCGCCACCTCGACAGTCAGGCCGTACCAGGGATTGTCTTCCTTGTACCGCGCCGAACCGAAGATGCTGACGGCCGGCTCGATGCTGGCGAGCGTCTCGTAGCCGTGGACGAACTCGGCCATGATCTGGAAGACTTTCCACGACTCCTGCGAGAGCCGCTGTTGCTGATCCAGCCGGGTCGGGTGATTGGGTAGCTTTCTACTCATGCAAGACCGCGTGAAGCCGAGGTGTTCCCGGGGTGTTTCCACCGGAGTTCAGTGGGGTTTCAGTCGGTGCCGACCCGTCGGTGACGGGGCTGTCTGTGGCATAGTACCGGCCTGATATCCACGGAATACAAAAGGGGCAAATCCTACCATGTCCGACCGCAACGGACCCGTGATTCTCGTCGATGGCAGTTCCTTCCTGTTTCGCGCCTTCCACGCCCTCCCGCCGCTCACCGCGCCCGATGGCACGCCCACCGGCGCCATCCACGGCGTGGTCAACATGCTCCTCAAGATGCGGCGCGAGGCCGATCCCAGCCACATGGCGGTGGTGTTCGACGCCCCGGGGAAGACCTTTCGCGACGACATTTATCCCGACTACAAGGCTCACCGGCCGCCGTTGCCCGACGACCTGCGGGTGCAGATCGAGCCGGTGCATGCACTGGTTCGGGCGTTGGGTTTTCCGCTCCTGTGCATCGAGGGGGTCGAGGCCGACGACGTCATCGGCACCCTGATGCACGAGGCGCGCGAGAACGACGAGGAGGTGATCGTCGCGACCGCCGACAAGGATTTCGCCCAGCTGGTGGCCCCCAGCGTGACGCTGGTCAACACCATGAGCAACAAGACCACCGACGTCGCGGCCGTCGAGGAAAAGTACGGCATCACCCCGGCACAGTTCATCGATTTTCTCGCGCTGGTCGGCGACAAGGTCGACAACATCCCCGGCGTCCCGGGTTGTGGCCCCAAGACGGCCACCAAGTGGATCAACCAGTACGGCTCGCTCGACGAGATCATCGCTCATGCCGAGGAGCTAAAGGGCAAGGTGGGACAGTCGTTCCGCGATTCGCTCGAGTTCCTGCCCACCAGCCGCGAACTGGTGACCATCCGCACCGATTGCGAGTTGCCGGTAACCCTCAACGAGTTGGTGATCGAGCCGGCGGACGTCCAGACCGGCCTGGCATTGGCCGATCGCTACGGACTCAACTCGCTGCGCCGCTGGTTCGGCGAGCAAGGGCTAGAAGAGGGCAACTCGGTCGCGGAGACGGCCGAACGCCCCGAGGTCGAGTACCACACGGTGACCGATCTCGACACGCTGGATGCCTGGATCACGCGGATCGAGGCGGCCCCGCGCGTGGCCTTCGACACCGAGACCAATTCGCTCGAGCCGATGCAGATGGCGGTGGTCGGGCTGTCGTTCGCGGTCGATCCGCACGAGGCCATCTACGTGCCGTTCGCGCACGTCGATGCCCACGGGGAACGCATCGAGCCGCAATTGGATCGCGACACGGTGCTCGCCCGGCTCACCCCCTGGCTGGAAGACGATCGACCCACCAAGATCCTGCAGAACGCCAAGTTCGACATGCACGCGCTCGCCAATCACGGCATCACCCTGCGCGGGCTGGTCGACGACAGCATGCTCGAGTCCTACGTGCTCGATCCGACCGCCTCGCGCCACGACATGGACACGCTCGCCTCCCGCGAGCTGTCGCACCAGACCACTACCTTCGAGGAGATCGCCGGCAAGGGTGCCAAGCAACTGACCTTCGACCAGATCGAGATCGACGTGGCCGGCCCGTATGCCGCCGAGGATGCGGACATTACCCTCCAATTGGCCGACCGATTGCGCGCACAGCTGGCCGAGGTGCCCACCCTGATGACGGTCTACGAGGGGATCGAGCGGCCACTCGTGCCGGTGCTGTTCAACATGGAGCGTGCCGGCGTGGCGATCGACAGCGAGCAGTTGGCGCGCCAGGGCGAGGCGATCGCCGCACGAATCGCCGCGATCGAAGCCCAGGCCCAGGAGATCGCCGGCGAGACCTTCAATCTTGGTTCGACCAAGCAGCTCAAGGCCATCCTCTACGAGCGCATGGGGCTGCCGGTGAAGGTCAAGACGCCCAAGGGCGAGCCGTCGACCAACGAGGAGGCGCTCTCAGCGCTGGTCGACGAGCATCCGCTCGCCCAACTGATCCTCGATTACCGTGGCCTGACCAAGCTCAAGAGCACCTACATCGACCGCCTGCCCGAGCGCATCGACCCCACGACGGGGCGGGTGCACAGCATGTTCCACCAGGCGGTGACCGCCACCGGGCGCCTGTCATCCTCGAATCCCAACCTGCAGAACATCCCGGTGCGTACCGAGGAGGGCCGGCGCATCCGCAAGGCGTTCGTCGCCACGCCCGGTCACAAGCTGATTTCGGCAGATTACTCGCAGATCGAACTGCGGATCATGGCGCACCTGTCGGGTGACGAGGGATTGCTGTCGGCTTTCGAGCACGGCGAGGACATCCACCGGGCCACCGCCCGCGAGGTGTTCGCCGATGGCGGCGAGGTCTCGGACGAGCAGCGTCGTGCCGCCAAGGCGATTAACTTCGGCCTGATCTACGGCATGTCGGCCTTCGGGCTGGCGCGCCAGATTGGGGTGGGGCGGACCGAGGCGCAGGATTACATCGATCGCTACTTCGCTCGTTATCCCGGCGTGGCGCGCTACATGGACGACACGCGCCGGCAGGCCCACGAACGTGGCTTTGTCGAGACCGTCTTCGGCCGGCGCCTGTACCTGCCCGAACTCAAGAGCCGCAATGGCCAACGACGCCAGTATGCCGAGCGCACCGCGATCAACGCCCCGATGCAGGGAACGGCCGCCGATATCATCAAGCGGGCGATGTTGGCCCTGCACGAGAACGTGGTGCTGCCCGGTCGGGCCCGGATGATCATCCAGGTGCACGACGAGCTGATCTTCGAAGTGCCGGCCGCTGAGGCCGAGTCGCTGGCCAACGAGATCGAGGCCACCATGATCGCCGCCGCCGAGCTACGGGTGCCGCTGGAAGTGGGTATCGGCATCGGCGAGAGTTGGGACGAGGCGCATTGAATATGGGTGACTGAAACGATGCCCGATGGTATCGACAGGCCATCGAGTTGACTGAGGATTCTTCTCCCAGCCCACGCTCACGGGCAATCAAAAACGCCCGCTGGTGCAGAAGGCATCGGCGGGCGTTTTTTGTGGAAAGTGGGTCCAGTCTCAGTCGGTCTGACGGCTTGGTTGGATCTCGGGTACCGGGTAGCTGGGGATATTGCCGTGCATGAACTCGCCGTCCCAGTAGTCCTCGTCGAAGGGCCGTGAGAAGACGAAGCCCTGAATCTGCAGGCGACTGCCGAACTTTCGCAACTCGACCAATTGCTGTGGGGTTTCGACGCCCTCGATTACGACCTCGAACTCGAGCTTCTCGGCCATCGCGAGGATCGACTCGAGCAGCTTGCGGGCATCCTCGCTGCGCTCGATTTCGTCGACGAACTGCTTGTCGATCTTGAGCTTCGAGATCGGCAGATTGTTGAGGTAGGCGAGCGAGGAATGGCCGGTGCCGAAGTCGTCGATGGCGATGGCAAAGCCGTGCATCGCCAACTGGTGGAGTCGCTCGGCCAGCAGGGTCGGGTCGGAGCCGAAGTCGCTTTCGGTGATCTCGAGCACGATCGACGAGGTCGGCAGGCCGGCGGTCTTGGCCAACTGGATCAGGCGTTCGTCGACCTTGTCGAGCAACAATAGCTGCGGGGGGACGTTGATCGAGATGGTGAGTTCCTGGCCCGCCTGACGCTGCCAGTCGGCGACGCGCCGACAGGCGTGGTTGAGCGCCCATTCGGTGAACTCGCCGATCAGGTTGTGCTCCTCGGCCAGGGGAATGAATTCCGCCGGCGAGATCCAGTCGCCACGATAGCGCCAGCGCATCAGGGCCTCGAAGCCCACCAGCGTGCCACTGGCCAGTGACACCTGCGGCTGGTAGTGCACCCGCATCTCGCGATTGCCGAGCGCCTTGCCAAGCGCCTGGGTCAGCTCGAAACGCCGTTTTGCGGCATGCGTATGGCCTTGGGCGTGGCCGATGATGCGGTTGCCGCCCTCGGCTTTGGCCTGCGAGAGGCCGTTATCGGTAATGCGCAGCAATTCCTCGGCGGTCTGACCCTCGGCCGGGAACTGCGCCGAGGTGACGCTGGCGCGGATATCCAGGCGGTATCCGGCCAATTCCACGCGTTGGGTGAGGTGGGCGTGGGCCTGGCGCATCGCCTCGTCGACCCGCGATTCGAGCTCGGCGGCATTGTCGGCGAAGACCAGGAAGGCGAATTCGTCACCGTCGATGCGTGCGAGCAGGGCGCGTGGGTCGGTGATCTCGGCCAGGCGATCGCCCATGACCCGCAGGATACGGTCACCGAAGCGTCGGCCCAGGGCCTCGTTGAACGCCGTGAAGCCGTCCAGGCCCAGCGCGACCAGGGCGAATGGTTGGTCCGGATGAGTCTGAATCTGGGTGTCGACCTGCTGAACGAAGTAGCCGCGGTTGAGCCGGTCGGTGACCCGGTCCTGGCGGGCCAGCGCGAGGACCTCGTTCTCGCGGGCACGGATCTCGGTGTGATCGTTGATCACCACGATCACGTGGCCACGTTTCTCCCGCGGTTCGCCGACCAGCCGGATGGACACCAGCGCGATCAGTGCCTTGTCGTCCTCCGGGCGGGTGAACTCGATTTCGCTGCGCCACTCGCCCTTTTCCAGGACGTGCTTCCAGATCGGTGCGACCACGTGGCTGGGCTGGGCGAGCAGGATCTCGAGCAGGGGGCGTTCGGCCAGTTTTGTCGTGCTCATTTCGAGCAACAATTCAGCCGCCGGGTTGGCACGGCTGACGAAACCCTGAATGTCGGTGACCAGCACCGCCTCCTGCACCTCGTCGAAGACCGAGGCAGTCAGGGCCAGTGAGTCCTCGGCGCGCCGGCGACTCAGGGATTCCTTGTCGTGCTTCTTGAGCATCGCCTGGAGTTGCTCGCGGGAATTCGACAGGCTGACCAGCGAGCTGCGGAACTGCTGTACCGCCCGCGCAATCCGCCCCAACTGGTCGCGACGCTTCTGCTGGGCACCGGCGCTGGCCTGTTGGCCGGCGACGATGCGCTCGGTGATCTCGGCCAGCTGACGGATTTGCCGGTTCGTCAGCCAGAGCACCAGCATGAGCAGCAGGGCCTGCAGGGCGACGAACACGATCAGGACGAGTTGGTAATTGTCGGTGACCGCGGCATTGGCGCTCCGGATGGCCCGCATGGTCTCCTCGAGTTCATCGTTGGCCGCGTCGATCAGCCCACCGAATCCGTCGGTCATGATCGCGGCTCGCTGTTCGGCCAGCCGAGTCTGAATGCGCGCTATCTCGTCACGTGGCGCCGCGGCGACGTTCTGGTTGGCCTCGACGAGGCTGCGTGCCTGGGTTTCGACCGAATCGGCGAGCCGGTTGATGGCGCCGGGGTGGTTTTCCCGCAGCGGGGCGAGGGCCACGCTGCCTCGAATCGCGGAGGCGATCTGGGTGAGTTCGGTGCGCAGGTTCGAGACATCGCGGCGCGCCCCCGGTGCGAAGCCGGCGACCTCCCGTTCGACCTTGGCGGCGATGCCCGCGTACTCGTTACGGATCTGCTCGATCGACTTGTGCGTCTCGACGAAGCCGTGACTGGCCTCGGCGAAGGTCTCGACGTTCGACTGGGCCAGATTGCCCAGGTAGAAAACCAGGCCGGCACTGAGAGCCAACTGGGCGAGGATGAAGAGGAGGAATTGCAGCGGCAGGGGGAGCAGTCGCATTCGGGTCGTCCTGAGTCCGAGAAGATTTGTCCGTCGTCGTGGGCTTACACGGCGTGCGCAGAGTTTCGCGCAAGGGCATCCCCGAGTCCAGCGGCGATCGGTTGGATTCGGGCGAGCAACTCGATCGGTTCCATCGGTTCGCGCTCGCCGGCGCCCCAGACCACACCCGGCCAAGCCGGATCGTCGTCAAAGCGGACCACACAGTGCAGATGGAGCTGGTCAACGAGGTTGCCGATCGCGCCGACGTTGAGCCGCTCCGGCTGGTAGAGGCGTTCGAGGGTCTCGCTCAAGGCCTGAAGGCCGTCAAGCGCCTCGTTGCGCCAGTCTGGCGGGAGCTGATGTAGCTGCTCGGCGTGGGGACACATCGGCACGATCAGGGTCCAGACAAAGCGCCGGTCGTTGATCAGTCGGAACTGCAGCCGTCCATGATTGATTACCGGAAAACTGTCGGCTTTCAGGCGCGGGTGCAGGCGCCAATCCGTAGCGGTCGGGCGGGCATCGGTCATCGTGCGTCCTCCTCGTTGGCGGGCAGCTCCAGCACCAGATCCACTCGGCGGTTCTCGGCGCGGCCGGTGGCGGTGTCGTTGCCGGTGATGGGTTGCGTGTCGGCCAGCCCGACCGCGTGCAGTCGGCGGGGGCGGATGCCGGCATCGATCAATTCGCGTACCACCGCCGCGGCCCTCGCCGCCGACAACTCCCAGTTGGAGGGGTAGCGCCAGGTCTGAATGGGGCGATTGTCGGTGTGGCCCTCGACGGTGATGCGATAGTCGCTGCCCTCGAGGCGTTCGGCGAGTCGCGCGAGCAGGTGACGGCCAGCGCCTGACAGACCGGCCTCGCCGGTGGGGAAGAGGATATTGTCCTTGACCCGCAATTGCACCCGATCGGCGATTGTCGAGACCTCGACGTCGTCACCCATGTCCTCGAACTGCCCGGCCAGGGCTCGGGCCTGCTCACCCGAATGGTTTTGTCCTTGGGCGGATGCCCCACTGCCATCGGCGTCCATGGCCGTGCCGGACGTCGGCTCCGGTGCTTCCTGGTGAGACTCGGCATCGCCGGGTTCAGCGAACAGTTGCTCGTGGCGCTCGCCGATCAGGGCATCCCCGCTGGCGGTGCGGGCATCCGGGTTCGGTTTGTCGCCTCCAATGATTATCTCGGGTGGGTCGGTATCCCCGGTGGCGTCGCTGGCCGCTGGCCGATCCGTGTTCGCTGGCTGGTTGTTCTGCATGCCACTGCCCGGCTCGATCGGATTCTGTGCCTTGTGCTGATAGGCGTAGGCGGCGAGCAGGACGAACAGCGTCAGCAGCAGGGTCATCAGGTCGACCATGGTCAACAGCCAGTAGTTCTGATCGTCCTCGACCTGGCGGACGTCGGGCTCCCAGCCCTCGCTCCATGGCCGCCCCCCATCACGGGCGGCCGCGGCAACCCGAGCCTCCTGGAGTTCGAGTTCCTGTGCGCTGGGGTCGGCGCTCACGCTGTTCACTCGCTGGCCTGTCTCGGACGACGTCGTGGGCTTTCGCTCCGGCCGTTGGATCGATCCTTGGCCCGACTGCGTTGCCGGTCACCGTCACGTAGCTCATCCTCGCTCTGCGCAAGGAACGAGCCGAGCGTCTCCCGGATGAAGGCCGGCGAGCGATCTTCCTGCATTAGCAGCACGCCCTCGACCATCATGTTCATCAGCATCACGCGTTGCTCGGTACGCCGCTCGAGCTTCAGCGCGATCGGCTTGAACAGCATGTTCGACAGCAGGATGCCGTACAGGGTGGTGATCAGGGCCAGCGCCATGTTGGTGCCGATGGCGCCGAACTGGTCGGCATCCATCGCCGACAGCATATTGATCAGCCCGAGCAGGGTGCCGAGCATGCCGAAGGCCGGCGCGAAGGTCGCCATGGTGCGGAAGATCTGTGCCTCGGCCCGTTCGCGGGCGCGCATGCGGGAAATGCGCCACTGCATCAGGGTGATCAGATCCTCCGAGGACGCCCCGTCGAGCACCATTTGCATGCCCGAGCGCAGAAACGGGTTCTTGATCCGGTTGAGTTTCTCGTCCGCCCGGCTGATCTGGCCCTGGAACTTGAGCTTGGACACCTCGACCAGCTCGTTGATGTCGCGCTCGGCGTAGAGTCGTTCGTTCTTGAGCACGATGCCGAACACGCGAAAGACGCGCAGCACCTCGTGCAGCGGGTAGCTGACCAGCGTCGCCGCCATCGTGCCGCCGACGACCAGCAACAGGCCCGGCAGATTGAGGAAGTTGGCCGGATCCTCGGCGGAGAGGCCAATGGCCGCGACCACGATGGCCAGGCCGGAGAACATGCCGAGTAGCGTGCTGGGATTCAAAGGGCTCGGTCCTCGAGGATCGGTGATGCCGGAAACAAGGGCGCCCGCAGCAAACAGGCGAAAACAACAACCGCCACGAACAAAACGGACAAGCCAAACGATAGCATTGCCTTCGGCGTCCCCGATCCCGTTTGCGCGGGGCGTTCGACTCGTCCAGGTTGGCTGGCCGGGGCGACCGCCTGATGCCGGCGGTTATCCGGTTCGCCCGTGTCTGACGGTTATCTTTATCATCGACCGACTGGCCGTATTCTTGAGCCCTGATCTCAACTCAATGGCAGATAGGAGACGCAGCGTGGAGCGGATTGATACCCATTGTCACCTGGAAGCGGCCGCGTTTGCCGACGATCTCGACGAGGTGGTCCGGCACGCGCTTGCCAACGGGGTAACCGGAATCGTGGCGGTGGGGGTGTCTCCCGTCGACTTTAACGATCAGTGTCGGGCCATGGCGCAGGCCCGCGCCGTGGGCGTGTCTGCCTGGGGGGCGTTCGGCACGCATCCCTGGTGGAGTGATCGGGTGGATATTGATCAGGCCCTGGCGGGTCTGGAGCATCAGTGGCAGTCGGCCGAGCGTCCCATCGCGGTGGGGGAGATCGGCCTGGATTTCGCCCAACCGGGTCTGGATGCCGACGTGCAGAACGCGCTGTTCACCGCCCAGCTCGACTGGGCCGGCGAGCGAGGCCTGCCGGTGATCCTGCATGAGCGCAAGTCCGCCGATCGATTGTTGTACTGGCTGCGACGCCATCGTCACGCCGGCGGGGTGGTGCACGGGTTCACCGGCTCGCACCAGCAGGCCCAAGGCTTCATCGAGCAGGGTTTTTACCTCGGCGTGGGCGGGGCGATCACGCACCCCGGTGCCCATCGCATGCACCGGATGATGCGTGAGCTCCCGCTTGATGCACTGGTGCTGGAGACCGATGCCCCCAACCAGCCCGGGCACGCGCATCGCGGCGAGCGCAATCTGCCCGGCTACCTGCCCGAGAATCTGGACAGCCTGGCCGAATTGCGCGGTATGGAGCCGGAGGAATTGCTCGAGCGCGTCAATCGAAACACCCGGCGACTGTTCAAGAACCGGCTTGGCTACAATGCTGCCCCGTAATTCTCCAACCGCCACACGACAACCGGACCGAGCCAACGTGACTGCCATCAATCCCGTCGACGAACGTACCGAACTGCTTATCGGAGAGGAGGGTCTGCAACGCCTGCGTGCCGCGACCGTGCTGGTCGCCGGATTGGGTGGCGTGGGCGGCGCGGCTGCCGAGTCGTTGGCCCGCGCCGGGGTAGGGCGATTGATCCTGCTGGATCACGACACGTTCGCTGCTTCAAACCTCAATCGCCAGTTGCTATCCACCCGCGAGGTGCTCGGGCGTGGCAAGGCGGAAGTAGCGGTGGAGCGGCTGGCCTCGATTCGCGACGACATTGAACTGGTACCCAGCGCGGACTTTCTCGACGTCTCTGGGGTGGAGGTATTCCTTGACCGGCATCAACCGGATTTCGTCGCCGACTGCATCGACTCGATCGCGGTCAAGGCGAGGTTGCTGGCCGTGGCGCGCGAGCAGGGGCGAGGCACGTTTACCGCCCTGGGAGCGGGTAATCGTCTGGATCCGCGCCGGATGCAGGTCGGGCGGCTCGATCAGGTGCACGGCTGTGGGTTGGGGGCGGTGCTGCGGCGCAAGCTGAGAAAGGCGGGCGCCCCGGTGGACTTCCCGGTGGTCTACTCGACCGAAGCGCCGCGCAAGCCCGCCCCGCATCAGCCGACCGACGATGGCAGTCAGCCGCGCGCGGTCAACGGCACCATCAGCTACCTGCCCAACCTGTTCGGCCACGTGGTCGCCGGCGAGATCATTCGCCGGTTGCTGGACGGCGAAGGCTGAGCGCCGCCTTCGAACTCACTGCTCGCGCAGGAATACCCGCCGACCATTGACCCAGGTGGTCTCTACCTGGTGGGCGAAGTCCCAGCCCGTAAACGGCGTGTTCTCGCCGGCGCTCGCCAGGCCGACCGAGCCGAGGCTCCACATCGCATCTGGATCGACCAGGGTGAGATCGGCACGCTGGCCCACGGCGATCGAGCCGGCATCGGACAGACCAAACAGCGCGGCCGGGCGCGTCGTCAGCGCATCGATGGCGCGCTCGAAACCGATCACGCCTTCCTCGACCAGCTTCAACACCAGCGGCAGCAGGGTCTCGAGCCCCGAGATGCCGGGCTCGGTCTCCGGGAAGGGGGCGAGCTTGGCATCCGGTTCGTGCGGCTGATGATCCGAGACAACGGTGTCGATCAGGCCCTCGGCAAGCCCCCGGCGCAGCGCATCGCGATCGCGAATGGTCCGTAGCGGCGGGATGACGTGGGCGTTGGGATCGAGCGCGTCGGTGTCCATCTCGGTGAGCCAGAGATGGTGGGCCGAGACGCCTGCGGTGATCGGCAGGCCATCGGCCTTCGCCCGCTCGATCAACTTGAGGGCGGCGGTAGAGGATAGCTGCGGCACGTGCACTCGCGCGCCGGTCTCGCTGATCATGGCGATCAGTTGCGCCAGCGGCGCGGTCTCGGCGGAGACCGGCAGGCCCGGTAGGCCGAGGCGGGTGGCCACGGCGCCATCATGTGCGCAGCCCCGTGCGGAGAGCGAGGGGTCCAGCGGCTGGAGCAGTACCTGCAGATCGAAGGTCGCGGCGTACTCCAGTGCCCGCCGCATCAGGCGCAGGTCCTGGAATGGGTAGTGGGCATTCGAGATCGCGACGCAGCCACCGGCGTCCAGTGCCGCCATTTCGGCGAGCAGCTCACCGCCCAGTTGCTGGGTCATCGCGCCGATGGCAACCACGCGGGCGCGACCGGCCAGCTGGGCGCGGCGCTTGATGTAGCGCGCGACCGCGACGGTATCGAGTACGGGAACGGTATCGGGCGGCATGACCACCGTGGTGATCCCGCCGGCCACGGCGGCGGCGCTCTCGGTGGCGATGGTGGCCTTGTGTTCATGACCCGGCTCGCGCAGGCGCGCCCAGCCGTCGATGACGCCGGGAATCAGCCATTGGCCCTCGGCACAGACATGTTCAGCGGTGTCTGTCGGCCAGTCGCCGGGTGCCTCGCCGATACCGACGATGCGGCCATCGCCAAGGTAGATGTCGGTGGTGGTGTCGAGTCCATTGGATGGATCACGCAGCCGCGCGCCGCGGATCACCCAACGATCGCAATCGATACCGGGACGACATCCCTCCGGGTGGCGCACCGGGTCGTGATCGATGCCGAGGTTTTCCGGTGCGTCCTTCATGTGTTGTCTCCCCGGTTGGCGCTCATGCACAGACTCATCACCGCCATGCGCACGCCGATGCCGTTGGATACCTGCTCGAGAATCACCGACTGCGGCCCGTCGGCCACCGACGATTCGATTTCCACGCCTCGGTTGGCCGGGCCCGGATGCATGACCATCGCGTCGGGCTTGGCCCAGGCGAGTTTCTCCTCGGTCAGACCGTAAAGGCGGTAGAACTCCTCTTCGCTGGGCAGCAGGCCCGCCTCCATTCGTTCGCGTTGCAGGCGAAGCATGATGATCACGTCGACGTCCTTGAGCCCTTCACGCATGTCGTGGAATACGCGCACGCCGAGCTTCTCGACGTCGGTGGGGAGCAGGGTACGCGGGGCGATCACGCGCAGTTCACCCACATTGAGCGAGTTGAGCACGTGCATCTGCGAGCGGGCCACCCGGGAGTGGCGGATGTCGCCGACGATCGCCACCCGAAGCGGCGTGAAATCGCCCTTGTGCCGACGGATGGTGAAGGCGTCGAGCAGGGCCTGGGTCGGGTGCGAGTGCCATCCGTCGCCGGCATTGAGTACCGAGACGTGCGGGGCGACGTGGCGGGCGATGAAGTGGGCTGCACCGGACTGCTCGTGGCGGACGACGAACATGTCGGCCTGCATCGCCTCGATATTGCGCAGGGTGTCGAGCAGGCTTTCGCCCTTCTTGGTCGCCGAGGTGGCTAGATTGAGGTTGAGCACGTCGGCGGAGAGGCGCTTGGCGGCAAGCTCGAAGGTGGTACGGGTGCGGGTCGACGACTCGAAGAACAGGTTGACCACGGTCCGCCCGCGCAGCAGCGGCACCTTCTTGATCTCGCGATCGGTGACCGAGACGAAGCCCTCGGCGGTATCGAGAATGCGCGTGATCCACTGCGGCCCGAGTCCCTCGATTGTCAGCAGGTGGCGCAGGTGGCCTTGTTCATCGAACTGGATTGCCCAGGGATCCGGGGCAAACTTCGGGATCTTCGGGCGGACGAATTTCACGGCCATGGCGCTCAGCTCTCCTTGCTGGTGACGAGTCGGGCGGTCATCGGGTCCGGCCCGTCGACGTGGATCTGTTCGTCGGGGCCGAGCGTCAACTCTTGACCGGCCCAGTCGGCGCAGATCGGCAGCTCACGACCGTCGCGCTGGTAGAGCACCGCCAGGGCGATCCGGCGTGGTCGGCCGTAGTCGAACAGCTCGTTCATCGCCGCACGCACCGTGCGACCCGTAAACAGCACGTCGTCGACCAGGATGATATCGCGGCCGTCGACATCCACCGACAGGTCCGAAGGGCTGACCTGAGGATGCAGGCCGAGTGTATTGAAATCATCACGATAGAAGGTGATGTTCAACCGGCCCAGCGGCTCCTGGCAGCCCAGTGCGCGGTGCAGGGCATCGGCCACCCAGACCCCGCCGGTGTGAATACCCACGATCAGTGGATCCACCAGAGTGCCATCCTGCTGATCCGAGCGGATCCGGGCCTCGAGCCGGTCGATGGCCTCGTTGACGGGCAACAGGCGGTCGGTCTGTGTCATCGCAGGGGAGTCCGGGTGAGATTGATGGGATCGAATTGTATCAATGCCGTGACGTAGCGGGAGAGCCGACCAGGTTTTGCGTGACCTCGGCCTTGGTGACGGTCTCGATCAGGCGCGGCGTCGACTGGGCAAAGAAGGTATCAAGAATGACCGCGGCGGCCATGGCGTCGATCTGACCCTGATCGCGTTCGACGGCACGGCGCCCGCGGCGCTTGACCAGACGCTCGGTGGCCTGCTCGGAGCTCATGCGTTCATCAACGATGAATACCGGCAGGTGGTAGCGTTCGCGCAGACGATTGCCGAAGCGGCGGATGGCGGCGGCCTGCGGGTAGCAGCGTCCCGCGTCATCGATCGGCCAGCCGAGCACCAGCGCATCGGGCTGCCACTCCGAGACGAGGGCCTCGATCGCCGTCCAGTCAATCTGGTCGGCGTTGCGATTGTGCAGGGTGGTGAGCGGACGGCCACTAGCAAGGCGCCGGTCGCCCACGGCCAGCCCGATACGCCATTCGCCGTAGTCGAAGCCCAGTGCCAGGGAGCCGGGCATGGAGTCGGCCTGGGAGCCGGGCGCTGGTGAGGCAGGCTCCGTGGCAGTCATCAGGCGTGACCGGCCTCGCCGGAGAGCAGGTTGATGTCGATGCCAAGTTGGCTGGCCGCGGTCGTCCAACGCTCCTCGACCGGCTGATCGAACAGTATTTCCTCGGTGGCCTCGACATTGAGCCAGCTGTTTTCGGCGATCTCGCGATCCATTTGCTCGCGGCTCCAGCCGGAATAGCCAAGCGCGACGATGGCCTGCTTGGGGCCCGCCCCGTCGGCCAACGCCTGGAGGATGTCCTTCGAGGTGGTCAGACCGATGCGGTCGGTCACCTCGAGCGTGGATTCCCAGCCGCCGTGGGGGGCGTGCAGGACGAAGCCCCGCTCGAGGGCAATCGGGCCGCCCATGAACACCTGCCGGCTCCGTACGTCGGGGTCGGTGCAGGTGATGCTCATGTGGTCGAGGATGTCGCCGAGGTCGAGCTCCAGCGGGCGGTTGATGGTGATACCCATCACGCCCTCGTCGTTGTCTTCGCAGATGTACGTCACGCTGTGACTGAAGTTGGGATCCTCCAGGTTGGGCATGGCGATCAGGAGCTGGTTGGTCAGCGAGCTGTTTTCTTGCATGGTCTCCCCAGTATTGGTGGCGGGCGCGTTGCCTTCAAGCCCGAATGCGGCGAGCGCTTTTGGGCGAGGGCCTCTCGCCTCAGCGGCTCGTGCCGCGCCGGCGATTGGCTGCCCCGCCGCCCTTGCGTCGCGAGGTGGCCGGCTTGATGGTCGTTTCGCGCTTGAGCGAATGCCCGACCGGGCCGGCACTCTTGCCGCCCCCGCCACGGCGGGGTTGCGCGCGCTTGCTGTCACGCACCGACTGACCGGCCTTGAACGGCTTGTGGGCGCGGCGTGCGTCGTGGCGTCCCAGCGTCTTCTGCCGGGTCTCGGCCTTGAGGCCCACCAGTTCGGCCAGCGCACCCTGGACGTCGGGTTCGAGTTCCTGGACCTTGCCGGGCCGCAGACGCGGCGGCAGGGTGACCCCGGCGTAGCTGATGCGGATGAGCCTGGATACCGCCCCATTGACGGACTCGATCATGCGGCGCACCTCGCGGTTGCGGCCCTCGTGCAAGGTGACGTGGTACCAGTGGTTCTGCCCCTGGCCGCCGGCATCGACCAGGCGCTTGAAGCTGGCCGGTCCGTCGTCGAGTTCGACCCTTTCGAGCAGTTGTTTCTGCTGTTCGTCACTCAGGCCGCCGAACACGCGTACGGCGTAGGTGCGCTCGATGCCGTAGCTCGGGTGCATCAGCCGATTGGCCAGCTCGCCGTCGTTGGTTACCAGCAGCAGGCCGCTGGTGTTGAAGTCGAGTCGACCGACCGTGATCCAGCGACCCTCGCGGATCGGCGGCAGGTTTTCGGCGACCGTCGGTCGGCCCTGGGGGTCGTGGTTGGCGGTGATCTGCCCCTCGGGCTTGTGGTAGATCAGCACCCGGCGCACCGGTCGCACGTCGGGTACCTGGATGCGTCGCTCACCCATCTCGATGATGTCGCCGGGCCCGGCCTGGTCGCCCAGTGTCGCGGTCTGACCGTTGACGCGGACCGCGCCCTCGGCAATCCAGTTCTCGATCTTGCGACGCGAGCCCAGCCCCATGGCCGCGAGGACCTTCTGCAAGCGCTGTTTTTCCATGGGCATCTCCTCGTGTCGCGGTTATCCGCGTGGGTTGCGTTTGCCGGCGTGGTCAAGACGCGCGGCAGCCGCCAATAAAAGGCCCGGCATTCTATCAGGTTCGTCTGATCCGACCGACGCAACTGCCTTGCGATGAGGTGCGCGGTGGAGACCTTGCCAAGACGAATAGACGAGTGGGGCGCTTTGCGCCTACGCTTGGGCAATACAGTTGTTCGCGTTTGCATCGATTGCCTAGGCGGGGCGAGGGCTCCGGTTGGGGGCGAGCAGCGCCTAGGCTGCCGGTATTCTCCGTCCGAACAATCTGCCGAGATCGCCCGGTTCATGACAGAAAATGGATCTTCCGTGAACGTGCCGCCGCGTATCGCCCTCGATCGGGGCGATAACGACGTGTGGCACCTGCAGTTGGCCGGCGAATGGACCCTGGCGCAGTCCGAGACCCTTTCGACAATCGATCGGTCGCTACCCGCCGGATTCGGCGACTCGGCCGCGAGGGGCAAGACGATTCGGGTTGGCGGTGAGATCGATGCGCTCGACAGTGCCGGTGCACTGAGGCTCGCCCGGATCGTCGACGGAATGGAGCAGGGCGGTGCGGCGGTGGATCTGGAGGCGTTGCCTCAGAGGCAGCGCAATGTGATCGAGTTGCTCAAGGGGCGTCTGCCGCCACCCAAGACGCCGCGGCCGCCGCGCGAGGGCGTGTTGGCGGGAATCGGCCGGGCGACCGTCGCCAAGTTCACCGAGGGCAACGCCTTTCTCGCGTTTATCGGCGAACTGGTGGTGCGTGGCGGCAAGTTGATCGCTTTTCCCTGGCGCATTCGTTGGCGCGAGGTGGTGGCCGAGATCGAGGCGGCCGGGTTGCGTGCACTCGGTATTGTCGGCCTGCTCTCGTTCCTGGTCGGGATGGTGATGGCCTACCAGGCAGGTGCGACCCTGGCCGATTTCGGCGCCAACATCCTGATCGTCAACCTGGTCGCCATCATCACGCTGCGCGAGATGGGACCGTTGTTGACGGCGATCATCGTCGCCGGGCGGACGGGGTCCTCGTACACCGCGCAACTGGGCACGATGCGGATTACCGAGGAGATCGACGCGCTGCGATCCATCGGCATATCGCCGTTCGACATGCTCATCCTGCCCAAGATCATCGCCTTGATGGTGGTGCTGCCCCTGTTGACGGTGTTCGCCAACCTGCTGGGGTTGTTGGGCGGGGCAGTGGTCGCGGCCTACCGCTTCGAGGTGAGTTTTGCCGTCTACTTCGATCGGTTGCCGGAGGTGGTCGACTTGACCACGCTGATGCTCGGTCTGATCAAGACGCCGGTATTCGCCATCGCGATTGCGCTGATCGGGTGCATGCAGGGCATGCGGGTGGCGGGCAGCGCGCTGGCCGTCGGGCGGGCGACGACGGTCAGCGTGGTGCAAGCGACCTTCCTGGTCATCGTGCTGGATGCCGGGTTCTCCGTGCTCTTCAACCTGATGGGGTACTGACTGGCGATGGTTTCCGCGTCCCACAGCCCAGCTCAGAACGAATCCATGGCGCCAATCGCGCGTCTGAGCGGCATTCGAAACTGCTTTGGCGACGAGTGCGTCCATGACGGCCTGAGCCTTGAGCTTCCACCGGGACGGATCACCGCGCTGGTCGGCGGATCGGGAACCGGCAAGACGGTCCTGCTACGCACCCTGTCCATGCTCCGCCGCCCGGATGCAGGCCAACTGGAGTTGTTCGGTGAGGATGCCCTCGCGGTGGGCGAGCGCGCCCAACGCGACCTTCGACGGCGGATAGGCCTGTTGTTTCAGGGGGGTGCGTTGTTCACTGCCCTGACGGTGCTGGAAAACGTCATGCTGCCGCTGCGTGAACACACATCGGTTCGGGGGCACTGGCTCGAGGAACTGGCGATGAGCAAGGTGCTCCTGGCCGGGCTACCTGCCGATAGTGCCGGCAAGTACCCGGCCGAACTGTCGGGGGGCATGGTCAAGCGTGCGGCCCTGGCTCGCGCGCTGGCGCTCGATCCGCGCCTGTTGATCCTGGATGAGCCCACCTCGGGGCTCGATCCGATCGCCGCGGCGGGTTTCGATGATCTTATCCGCGAGTTGACCGATTCCCTGGGCCTGACCGTCATTCAGGCCACCCATGATCTCGATTCGATCTGGCGTGGTTCGGATGTGGTGGCCTTTCTGGCCAGAAAGCGCGTGCTCGCGTTCGCCCCGGCGGCCGAGCTGGCGCAACGCGACGAGCCGGAGCTAGTTGCCTATTTTCAAGGTAGTCGATCCGCGGAATATGCGAAACTCGGAACGAGTCAGCCGGGAACGAGCCGGGGGAGCGCCTAGGGCACGGTCATGGAATCAAAGGTCAATTACAGCATCGTGGGGTTGTTCGTCGTGTTGCTGCTCGGCGCGTCGGTGTTGACCGCCTGGTGGCTTTACAGCGGCGGTTCGTCTCGTCAGTACAACCCGTATGTGGTCTACGCCACCGACAGCGTTTCCGGTCTGAATAGCGACAGCCGCGTCTACTACCACGGGGTGGACGTCGGCTACGTGGATGAAATCCGCATCGATCGGCGCAACCCGGACAACATCCGGATCCGGCTGTTGATCGATCAGACCGTGCCCATTCGGGCCGATACCAGCGCCCAGTTGCAACCGCAGGGCGTCACCGGCCTGAGCGTGCTCAACCTCAAGGGCGGCTCGGCCGACGAAGATCTCCCGGCCGCCCCGAACGCCTGCTGCCCGGTGATTCCCTACGAGCCGTCGCTATTTTCCAAGCTCGAAGGCGGACTCAACGACACCATGGTGCGGCTGGTCGCTGTCAGCGAACGGATCGACCGGTTGCTGAGCAAGGAGAACCTGCAGGCGGTCGAACGCACCGCCAAAAACCTTGACCAGATCACCAGCACGCTCGCCGAGGAGCGGGAGACGCTCCGGTCCCTGTTGAACAACGCATCGCGTACCGCGGAGAACACGGCGGAGCTGACCGAGCACGGCGAGCGCCTGCTCGCCCGGGCCGACGGCACCATGGACTCCCTTGACCAGGCGATCGGCAAGTTCTCGGTGACCATGGATACGTTTGACGAGACGGCCGACCGGGTAGCCACCGCAGCCGAGGTGACGGTCGGCTTCAGCCAGGCGGGCGAACGGGCCGCCGACGAGATTTCGCGCCAGACGCTGCCCGATATCAGTCTGCTGATTCGGGATCTTCGGGATTTGTCGCGCCGACTGAGTGACTTTACCTCGACGCTGGATGATGACCCGTCGCGGGCGATCTTCGGTGGTGATCAGCGCACTCCGGGCCCCGGCGAGGCGAGCCGATGAGTGCCTCTCTCGAGCCGAACCAGGATGGAAGGAAGATGAATCAGGTCATTGAAAATAAAATGGAAAACATTTCGATGCGGTTGCTGGTGACGCTCGGGTTTGTGCTGCTGTTGGGTGGTTGCGCCGTCTTGCCGGAACGGGGCGGGGAGCCGCAGCAATGGCGGCTGGTTGCGCCCGCCCCCGTGGTAGAGGGGACCGACGTCAGTGATCCGGTGATCGTCCGCCTGATTGAAACGCGTGCCGCCAGTGCAATCGACCGACGGGACATGGCCTATAGCCGCGAACGTCAGTCGCTCGCCTATTACCGCGACAACCGCTGGGCCAGTCCGCCCGGTGTGATGCTCAACGAGATCATTGACGAGACCCTGTCGACCCAGCCCTGGGTGAGGACCGTGGTCCGAGGTGGGGCGCGCGTACCGTCCGATCTGAGCCTGTACTGCGAAATCCAGCGTCTGGAACATCAGCTCGAGCCCGGTGCGGCGATGACGCAGTCCGGGCAGGTGCAGATGAAGGTGGCCTGCAGTTGGTATCGGGCCGCCGAGCGACAACTGGTCGAGGCGATGATCTTCAATGAAACCATCGACCTCGAAGCCAATAATGCGGAAAGCTACGCCAAGGGCGCGCAATCGCTGGTCGACCAGCTGATGACACGGCTCGCCGCCCAGGGGGCATCGCTTGCCGCAACCACCACGCCGTTGCCTTCGGCCAAGGACTGACGGTCGTTACCGGGCTTGTTGGGCCTCGCGATACCAGGCATCGGGAATCGGCAGATGACCGGTCTTGACCCAGATGGTGCAGCCGGTTTCCGAGTAGGGCTGGTGAAGGCTCCAGTGGGGGTTGCGTAGCCAGGTCCCGGCGGGATAGCGACCGTACTCGTCGGCGAACGTCCCTTCCAGCACGAAGATCTCCTCCCCGCCAAAGTGATGGTGCGGTTTGAAATGCGTGCCCGGCGCCCATCGCACCAGGGCGGTGTGCTCGCCCTCGAAGCCGGCCAGCGGCATGACCTCCAGACCTTCGACCAGACCTGGTTGCCAGGGCGTGGCGTGGGTGTCCACCACCACCTGTTCGTCCTCACGCGAGTCGAGGTGGTGGAGCTTTACCAGGATCACGCAACCATTCGGCGCGCTCGGACTGTGGCGAGATCCGGGTGGATTGCGCACGTAGTGACCGGCGGGGAAGCAGCCGCTTTCATCGCAGAACGCCCCCTCCAGCACTAGGAACTCCTCTCCGCCGTGATGGACGTGCTCGGGAAAGCTCGCCCCGGGGGCGAAGCGCACCAGGCTGGTCGCGCGCGTGCCGTCGCCGCCCTCGCGTTCGATCAGCTTGCGCTCGACGGTCGGCTCCGGGGACTGTACCCAGGGCAGGGCGTTGGTATCGACGACGGCGCGCTCGAACAGGTCGGCGTGCCGCGGAGTCAGCGGATGTTCGGCCATCGGTTGGATCGCTTGCGGGTGTTTAACGGAGGCTTAAGCGTAGACAAAAAAAACCGCGACTGGCCAGATCGGCGGGTCGCGGTTGGTCTCGGCGCATGCCTGGCCGTCAGGCGGCCTTGCGTGCCTTCTTCTCGGCCTTGATCTGCTGATCGAGCTGCCAGAAGTAGTACATGATCGGGATTACCAGCAGCGTCAGCATGGTCGAGGCGAAGGTGCCGAAGATCAGCGAGACGGCCAGCCCGCCGAAGACCGGATCGGTGATCATGATCGCCGAGCCGAACATGATCGCCAGCGCGGTGAGCAGGATCGGGCGGAAGCGCACCGCGCCCGCCTCGAGCACAGACTCCTTCAGGCCGTACCCCTGCTGGCGATAGTCGAGGATGAAGTCGATCAGCAGCAACGAGTTGCGCACCACGATCCCCGCCAGCGCGATAAAACCGATCATCGAGGTGGCGTTGAACGGCATGTCGAACAGCCAGTGGCCCGGGAAGATGCCCACCAGGGTCAGCGGGATCGCGCCCATCACGATCACCGGCAGCATGAACGACTGGTAGTAGGCGACCAGCAGCAGGTAGATGAACACCAGCGCGACGATGAAGGCCGCCCCCAGGTCGCGGAAGACGTCGAGTGTCAGTCGCATGTCACCGCCCCAGAGGACCTCATAGCCCTTGAGGTCATCCGGCTGGCTGTCGACGAAGCCCAGGTTGCCGGTGCTGATCTCGACGTTGTCGTCGAGCTCCATCTCGTTGAGCCACTTGTTGAGCGTCAGCGTGGCGTAGACGGGGCTCGAACCGAGCAGGTCGCCCTGGACGAAGACCACCGGGTGCTGGTCGCGATCCATGATCGGCTTGGTGACCGTGCCCTCGCGGATATCGACCAGGTTGCCGATCTTCACGGCCTTGCCGTCGGGATTGGTGACGGTCAGGTCACGGATCTGGCGGATCCAGGCGCGATTGGCCTGATCGAGGCGCAACACGATGTTGACCGGCTCGGAGGTGTCGGTGTCGTGCACCGTGCCGAGCGTCTGGCCGTTGACGTACTCGTGGACCACCTTGGCGATCTGTGCCGGGGCGATGCCCGACTGCAGCGCCTTGGTCTGGTTGACCTCGATCCGGTATTCCGGCGCATCGGCGGTAATCGAGTCGTCGACGTTGATCATGCCGTAGACGTCGTCGAAGCGCTCACGCACCTGGCTTGCGATGTCGCGCAGGGTCTCGTAGTCCGGCCCGTGGATGCGGGCGAGCACTTGCGCACGCACCGGTGGACCGGGCGGGGTCAGGAACAGCTTGATGCCGGAGTCCATGTATTGCTGACGCACCGGTTCGAGCTGTTTCCACATCTCCATGGCGACTTCGCTGGTCACGGGGCGATGGTGTCGATCGACCAGATTGACGCGGATCTGTGCCATGTTGGGGGCTTGGCGCATCATGTCGCCACGGACCATACCGGCGAAGGTCAGCGGACCCGTGCGTCCGACGTACGTCTGGTAGTCGGTCACGTACTGGTTCTGCGAGACGACGTTGCCTACCGCGTCGGCGACCAGCGACGTGCGCTCCGTGGCCGTGCCTTCCGGGGTGTTGACCTCGAGCAGGAAGGTGTCGACGTTGCCCTCGGGCAGCATCTTGAGGCTCACGCCGGCCGGCGAAAGCGGGCCGTTCATGCCCGAGTCGCGCACGAACTGCCACGCCGGCATCAGCATCGAGGCGATCATCAGGCCGAGGACGAACAGCAGGAAGGCCAGCGAAAACATCCTCGAACCGAGCAACGGCTTGGCAATGCGCTTGTAGTTGCGCATCAGCCAGTCCTCGTGGTGCGGGTCGCCCTCGAGGGTTTCGCGCTTGGCGAGCGCCTTGCGGGCCTTCGAGCCCAGCCAGCGGTACGCCGTCCACGGGACGATGATGTAGGCGAGAATCAGCGAGGCGATCATCGCCACCGAGACGTTGATTGGGATCGGCAGCATGAACGGCCCCATCATCCCCGACACGAACGCCATCGGCACAAACGCCAGGATGACGGCCAGCGTCGCGATGTTGGTCGGGTTGCCGATCTCGTTGGTCGCCCGCACCAGAAGATCCGCGAATGACGGCTCCTTGCCCTCGTGCAGATGGCGGTGGATGTTCTCGATCACCACGATCGCGGCATCCACCAGCAGCCCCAACGACAGGATCAGGCCGAACAGCGAGATGCGGTTGATGGTCTGACCGAAGATCCAGCCCACGCCCAGGACGACGAACAGCGTCAACGGCACGGTCAGGGTGACGATCAATGCCTCGCGCCAGCCGAGGAAGAAGAACAGGATGATCAGGACCACCAGCACGGCCACACCGAGGTGCTCGATCAGGGTATTGACCGCGTCATCCGCCCGATCACCGTAGTCGCGCGTGATGGTCAGATCCACCTGTTCGGGCAGCAATTCGCGCTCGATGACCGCCAGCTTTTCCTTGACCGCCGCGGCGACCGTGACCGCGTTGGCCCCGGCGCGCTTGCCCACGGTGACGGTCACCGCCGCCGTGGGGTCGCCGGCAAGCTTGCCCATGTCGTTGGCCGGACCGAAGGCGTGGGTGGTGTACTGGTCGTTCTCCTCGGGCGTGTAGGAGATATCGGCGACCTGGGCGAGGTAGATCGGCCGCTGCTCGTGCTGACCGATGACCAGGTTCTCCAGGTCTTCCGGGCCGGTGAAGGCCGCGTCGGTACGCAGGCGGATTTCCTGGTTGTCGTTGGTCAGGGCGCCGCCCGGCAGGACGACGTTCGCGCCCTTGAGCATCTCGCTCAGCCGGCTCATCGGCACGCCGGCGGCCGCCAGGCGTTGTGGGTCGATGTCGATCGCCAGTACGCGGCGGTGACCGCCGATCACGTCGCTGGCACCCACCTCGGGCACGTTCTGGACCTGCTCGAGCAGGCGCTGGCCCACCTCGCGCAATTGGGTGCTGTCGAGCTCCTCGGAGCTCAAGGTCAGGCTCATGATCGGCACGTCGGTGATGCCGATGCTCTTGACCAGCGGCATGCTGGTATTGGGCGGCAGGCGGTCGAGGTTGCGCGAGATCTCGTTGTACAGGCGCAGCAGGCTAGCCTCCTCGTCGCTACCCACCTCGAACTGCACGGTGACCATCCCCAGGTCGTCCATCGCCACCCCGTAGGTGTGCTCGACACCCTTGAGACGCGCCATCAGCGCCTCGAGCGGCTTGACCACCTGGTCTTCGATCTGGGCGGCGTCGTTGCCCGGTCGTTGCACGAAGATCTGCGCGCCGGGAACCACGATTTCCGGGTTGTACAGGCGCGGGGTGATCAGCACCGCCATCAGGCCGAACAGGGTGATGGCGATCATGATCAGCGCGGTGATCTTGGAATAGAGAAAGCTGTTGGCCAGCCGGCCGGCAAGATTCAGCTTCGGCTCCTTGGCGTTGGTCGTCTGGTTCATGACGATGCATCACCCTCGCTTGCATTGCTCGATACGACCTTGGTCCCGTTGGCCAGTCGACCCTGGGCCGTGGTGATCACGCGATCACCGTCGTTCAGGCCGGCCAGCACGACCACCTCGCCGGCACGCTCCTGGCCCACGCGGACCAGGCGGAACCGGGCGCGGTCCAGGTCGTCGAGCACGAACACGCCCTGCATGCCGCCGCGGTCGTGAATGGCCTCCTTGGGTACCAGGATCGCTGCCTTCTGGTCGAGCACCACGCTGACGGTGACGAAATTGCCCGGCGTCAGGGACAGGTCGGACGGCACGCTCAGCTTGACTGTGTGGGTGCGGGTGATCGGGTCGGCGGCCGAAACCAGGCGCAGCACCTCGGCGGAGAAGGTCGCCGGGTTGCCGTCGTTGTCGCGGTAGCCCACGTCGAGTGTGTCGCCTTCGGAAAGCCGCGCAAAGGCCTGGTCATCCACCTCGACCTGCACCTCGCGATCGCCGCTGCCCATCAGCATCAGCAATGGCTGGCCGGGGGTGGCCAGCTGGCCGGGATCGACCATGCGCTGGACGATGGTCCCGGCAAACGGGGCGCGGATCTGGGCGTAATTGACCTGCGATTGCGCCTGTTCGACCGCGGCCTGCGCGGCCTGGAAATCCCCCTGGGCCACCTCGTAGGCCGTGCGCATCTGCTCGAACTGCTGCTTGGGCACGGCGTTCTGCTCGTATAGCCGCTGGAACCGTTCGTAGTTGCTGCGCGCATTCGCCAGTCCGGAACGGGCCTTCGCCAGTGCCGCTTCGGCCTGACGGATCTGCGTGTCGACGTCGCTCTGGTCGATGGTGAGCAACGGCTGATCCTTCTCGACGGTTTCGCCCTCGCGCACGTTGATCTCGCGCACGTAACCCATCATCCGCGAGGCGATCGGCGACTGGTCGCTTGCGATCACCGTGCCGGGGAAGAGCGCCGTGTCGTCGACCTGGCCCGCGTCCACGGTGACCCAGTCGGCCTGGATCTCGGTTTCGCCACCAGCCGGTGGTTGCTCGGTCGGTTCACCACCACAGCCCGCCAGCAAGAGGCCGGCGAACAGGGGGGCGACCAGCCGGCGGGCAAGTCGGTGGTCCATGACCGGGAAGAAGGAGTGTGTCGCTTGCTGCATCATCGATGGATCTCGTTCGTTGGATCGCAATAGGAACCGCGGCCGGGCCTGCCGACCGATCAGGATTCGGAGGTGTCGAGTGCCGCCTTCACGCCATCGGCGCGGACGGACTCGACCCGCTCGGGACCGAGTTCGCCCAGCGCCAGCCACAGGGCGGCGCGCTGCATGGTGCGTTGGAAACGGGCGCGGATCAGTTCGGCACGGGCGTTGTCCAGCTCGGTCTGCGCGGCGAGCAACTCGGTCATGGTCGCCAGGCCCTGCTGGTAACGCAGTTCCTCCAGGCGCACAGCCTCCTCGCTCTGGTTGATGGCCAGTCGACGCACCTCGACGCGCTTTTCCGCCATATTGGCTTCGCGCCAGACCTTGCCAACCTGGCCGATCAGCTTGTCGAGGGCCTGCTGGCGCTCGGCGAGACTGGCGTCGACCTTCGCCTGGGCCCGATCGACCTTGCCGGAGCGGGCGCCGAAGTCGAACACCCGCCAGGTGAGCACGCCGCCGACGGTGTAGCTGTCATTGCGTAGACCCAGCGATTCGTCGTTGAAGTCCTGCTGTGCCATCAGGTTGAACTGCGGCTTGTAGTCCGCCCGAGCCACGTCGACCTCGGCGCGAGCCGCGGCAATGCGGCCACGCAGTGCCTGGATGCGCGGGTTGTTGGACAGGGCCAGTTGGCGTGCCTCGTCCAGCGTGGTCTCGGGCAGGGAGACGTCGATCGCCTCGTTGAGCTCGATGTCCTGACGGGTGTCGATGCCGGTGAGTACCTTGAGGCCATCGGCGGCGTTGGCGGCCTGGTTGCGCGCATTCTCGATATCGAGTTCGCGCTCGCCGAGATTGACCTTGGCCTTGAGCAGGTCGGCCTTGGTGACCACACCCTCGTCATAGAGCTTCTGCGACAGATCACGGAAGGAGGTGGCCGCTTCCTGTGCCTGGCTGGCGACCTCGACGAAGGCCTCGGCGGTATTGATGCCCGCGTAGGCCTCGACGGTATGCAGTACCAGTTGCTGGCGCGCTGCCTCGTCGCCCGACTGTGCGGCCTGCAGCAGCGCCTGGGCCTGGGTACGCATCTCCCGGATCTTGCCGCCGTTGTAGATCGGGATGGAAAGCTTCAGCGAGGTCTGGAAGTTGTGGTGCCAGCCGGGATCGTTGAGGTTGTCCGGTTCGGTTGCCAAGGCACCGTCTAGGTCACCTTCATTGAACTTTTGGAAGAATTCGCCGGCGCCGAAATCGTTGAAGTTGGCCTGCTCCTGCTGCAGTTTCATGCCGAAGACGTTCAGCGGGTTGTTCGACCCCATCACGCCGAACGACAGGTCCAGCGTGGGCAGAAGGTTGCCGTTGGCTTGTTCGATTGCCGCGCGCGCCTCGGCGATTCGCGCCTGGGAAAGATCCACGGCGGCATTCTGGCTGAGCGTGCGTTCCACTGCCGCGTCGAAGGGAAGCGTCAGTGCTTGCTGGCTGTCGGTCGCCGGGGTGTCGGCGGTGAAGGCGATCGACTCGCCTTCGTTGGCCATCGCGTGGCCGCTGACGGACAGGGCCAGGATGATGGCGGCCGAGAGCAATCGCTGCGGCCGGGCCGGGTTGGGGAGGCGAGCCGATGAGATGCCGTATTCGCTCGTTGAACCCAGAGAGTGGTTGCTGCGCGCCATGCTGCGTGTCCTTGAATGCGGTTGCGGAGAGTCCGAAGACATCGTTCGCGTTCCCGTTAAGGTCGATGACATGAGCCGCTGGACGGGCCCATTTCCGGTCGATCCCTCACGGGCAGCGCGCACAATATCAGTAAACGCTAATATATGAAACCCGCGTAGTTATCCCTATCGATTGGATGCTAGCACGCGGATTCGTGCCTGCCTTTTCTATCAGTACGTTGCGAGATACTTATAGAGCATGGGTCATGCCTGCGTGGCGGCCGTTGGGTTAATCGGTATCATCGCGCTTCCTGTCCTAACGGTCGGGCTTGAGCGAAAGCAATTCGAGGGGAGTGGGGCATGCGATTGGCCATGGGGGTCGAGTACGACGGCGGGCGCTATCACGGCTGGCAACGTCAGTCGCACAGCGATTCCGTGCAGGAGCGCGTCGAGCGGGCGATCAGCCGTGTGGCCGACGGCCCGGTCGAGGTGGTCTGTGCCGGGCGCACCGATCGTGGCGTGCATGCCACCGGGCAGGTGATCCATTTCGACGTCGAGGTCGAACGACCGGTCTACGGCTGGCAGATGGGCACGATGCAGCACCTGCCGCGCGATATAACCGCCCTGTGGGTGCAGGAAGTGGACGAGACCTTTCATGCCCGGTTCTCCGCCACGGCGCGCGAGTACCGCTACTGCCTGATCAACCGATCCACGCGGCCGGCGATCTCTTCGGGGCGGCTGAGCTGGTGGTATCGCCCCCTGGACGAGTCGCTCATGCAGGCCGCCGCCGACCGCCTGCTGGGTGAACACGATTTCTCCAGCTTCCGCGGCAAGGACTGCCAGGCGCATTCCCCGGTGCGCACCGTAGAACGCGTCGATGTCACCCGCCAGGGCGACTACCTGTTCATTGACGTGCGCGCGAATGCGTTCCTGCACCACATGGTCAGAAACATCGTCGGCAGCCTGTTTGCCGTCGGGACGGGCGAGCGTCCCGTCGAGTGGATCAGCGAGGCGCTGGCGGCCTGCCATCGCGAGGCGGCGGGCATCACCGCCCCGGCCGATGGGTTGTACCTGACCGGGGTCGACTATCCGGCGGCTTTCGATCTGCCCACCCGGCCACGCCGGCCGCTGTTCGAGCAGGTGGGCTGAGGTCAAACGGACTCGTTTCCCCATGTTGGGAAGTCGATGCGGGCCCGCGGGGGAGTCGAGAGCCCTCGGGAATCCTGCTAGAATCCGCGGCCCCAATTATCTTTCTTAAGTCATCTTTCTCACGAGGGCCGACAAACCGGTGGACAGCAGCCGCACACGGGTAAAGATCTGCGGAATTACGCGTCTGGCCGATGTCGAAGCAGCGGTCGCCGCCGGAGCCGATGCGCTGGGCTTCGTGTTCGTGCCGGCCAGTCGGCGCTCGATTCGCGTCGAGACGGCGCGTGACCTGGTTGCCCGAGTGCCGGCCTTCGTGCAGACGGTGGCCCTATTTGCCGATCCGAGCGTGGACTGGGTCGAGACGGTAATCGACCAGGTCGGCCCGGATCTGCTGCAGTTTCATGGCAGCGAGACCGGGCGTTTCTGCCGGCAATTCGGTCGCCCCTACATCAAGGCGGTCAGTGCCGACCTGGACGACGAGGCGCGCCGGCGGATCATGCAGGAGCATCACACGGCACGCGGCTTTCTGATCGACAGTCACGCTGTCAGCGGCCTGGGTGGCACCGGCCATACCTTCGACTGGAGCCGCTGGCCGCGGGACAGCGGCCGGGACCGCCGACCCTGGATCCTGGCGGGCGGGCTGTCTCCGGATAACGTGACCGACGCGATCAGCACGCTGTCGCCTTACGCCGTCGATGTCTCCAGTGGGGTCGAGGAGGCGCCGGGCATCAAGTCGGCCGACAAAATTCATGCATTCATGCGAGGGGTGGGCCATGCCCGAAACCAACGTTAAGGCGACCGGCGCGCCAGTCGATTACGCGAGCTTCCCGGACCAACGCGGTCGTTTCGGGGATTACGGGGGCCGTTACGTCGCCGAAACCCTCATGGGGCCGATCGAGGAGCTGACCGCCGCCTACGAGAAATATCGCAACGACCCGGGCTTCATCGAGGAGTTCGAATCGGACCTGCGTGACTACGTCGGTCGGCCGACTGCCCTCTACCACGCCAAGCGCCTGTCCGAGCTTTACGGCGCGGAGATCTGGCTCAAGCGCGAGGACCTCAACCACACCGGCGCGCACAAGATCAACAATGCGCTGGGTCAGGCCCTGCTGGCCAAGCGGATGGGCAAGACCCGCATCATCGCCGAGACCGGTGCCGGGCAGCACGGCGTGGCCACGGCCACCGTGGCCGCGCGGTTGGGCATCGAGTGCGTGGTCTACATGGGCGCCGACGACATCCAGCGCCAGGCCCCGAACGTCTTCCGCATGCGCCTGCTGGGCGCGAAGGTCGTGCCGGTGGATTCCGGGACGCGCACGCTCAAGGATGCCCTCAACGAGGCGATGCGCGACTGGGTAACCAACGTCGATGACACCTTCTACATCATCGGTACCGTCGCCGGTCCGCATCCGTACCCGCTGATGGTGCGCGACTTTCAGTCGGTGATCGGCCGAGAGGCCCGTGCCCAGATGCTCGAGAAGACCGGTGAACTGCCCGACCAGGTAGTTGCCTGTGTGGGCGGTGGCTCGAACGCGATGGGCATCTTCCACGCGTTCCTCGCCGACGACTCGGTGGAGTTGCACGGCTCGGAGGCCGGTGGCGAAGGCCTCGAGTCCGGCCGCCACGCCGCCCCGCTGACCGCCGGCCGCCCGGGCGTGCTGCACGGCAACCGCACCTACCTGATGGAAGACGAGAACGGCCAGATCATCGGCACGCACTCGATCTCCGCCGGCCTCGACTACCCCGGCGTGGGGCCGGAGCATTCCTGGCTCAAGGATATCGGCCGCGTTCACTACGCCGCGATCACCGATGACCAGGCCATGGCGGCCTTCCACGACACCATGCGCTGCGAGGGGATCATCCCGGCGATCGAATCGGCCCACGCCGTCGCCCACGCCCGCCTGCTGGCCGAGGCGCGCGGCGGGCAGCGCATCCTGGTCAACCTGTCCGGCCGGGGCGACAAGGACATCAATACCGTGGCAAAGCTCGAGGGGATCGAACTGTGAGCGAGACGACCAAGCAACCCGCAAGCCGCCTGGCCTCCCTATTCGAGCGACTCAAGGGCGAGAACCGCGCGGCACTGATCCCCTACATCACCGCCGGCGACCCGGATGCCCAGGCCACCATCGAGCTGATGCACGCGATGGTCGAGGGCGGGGCGGATGCCATTGAAATCGGCGTGCCGTTCTCCGATCCCATGGCCGATGGCCCGGTCATCCAGGCCGCGCACGAACGCGCCCTGAAGTCAGGACTGGGTCTGCGCGGCGTGATCGATCTGGTGGCCGAGTTCCGGCAACGTGATGCCGAGACGCCGGTGGTGCTGATGGGCTACCAGAATCCGATCGAGGCGATGGGTGTGGCCGCCTTCGTCGACAAGGCGGCGTCAGCCGGCGTGGACGGTGTGCTGACGGTCGATCTGCCGCCGGAAGAGGCCGACGAGATGTCCGCGGCGATGGGCGAGAGGGGCATGGCACCGATCTTCCTGCTCGCGCCGACCACGAGCGCGGCGCGCACCCGCGAAGTGGCGAGCAAGGGCTCGGGCTTCGTCTATTACGTCTCGCTCAAGGGCGTCACCGGGGCGGCCAACCTGGACACCGATGCGCTCGCTGCACAGGTCAAAGGCGTTCGCGAGGCCTGCGCGTTGCCGGTGGGTGTCGGGTTCGGTATCCGCGATGCCGAGACCGCTGGACAGGTCGGCCGCGTGGCGGATGCGGTGATCGTCGGGAGCGCCATCGTCCGATTGATCCACGAACAGGCCTCGGCGGCCGGCGGCATGAATGCCCAGGGGTTGGAGACGGTGCGTGCCTTTCTCGCCGAGTTGCGCTCGGCCGTGGAAAGCGCACGGCAATAACGACACATACGCGAGGCCGATCCACCGCGAGGACTGCGGTGGTGCGGTCCGAGAACGACATCATCCTGGGAGAGTTCGAGCATGAGCTGGCTGGACAAACTGATTCCATCACGCATCCGAACGGAGAGCACCGGCAAGCGCGGTGTGCCGGAGGGATTGTGGGTCAAGTGCGACGGCTGCGATGCCGTGCTCTACCGCGAGGAGCTGCGTCGCAACCTCGAGGTCTGCCCCAAGTGCGGCCATCACATGCGCATCGCCGTGCGCGCAAGGCTGGATGCCTTTCTCGATCCGACCGGGCGCGAGGAATTGTTCACCGATATCTCTCCGGTGGACATGTTGAAATTCCGTGACCAGAAGAAGTACCGCGATCGCATCAGCGCGAGCCAGAAGAAGACCGGCGAGAACGATGCGTTGGTGGTGATGCGCGGCAGCACCGATGGCGTGCCGGTGATCGCCGCAGCCTTCAACTTTGCGTTCATGGGCGGTTCGATGGGCTCGGTGGTCGGCGAGAAATTCGTCCGGGCCGTCGAGGCGGCCATCCAGAACCGCTGTGCGCTGGTGGTGTTCACCGCCTCGGGTGGCGCACGCATGCAGGAAGCGCTGTTCTCGCTGATGCAGATGGCCAAGACCTCGGCGGCACTGACCCGCCTGTCGAAAAAGCAGCTGCCGTTCATCGTGGTGCTGACCGACCCGACCATGGGCGGTGTCTCCGCCTCGCTGGCCATGCTGGGCGACGTGCAGATCGCCGAACCGAATGCCCTGATCGGGTTCGCCGGCCCGCGCGTGATCGAGCAGACCGTACGCGAAACCCTGCCCGAGGGCTTCCAACGCAGTGAATTCCTGCTCGAGCACGGCGCGATCGACATGATCGTGCCCCGCGACGAGCTGCCGCAAACCGTGGCCCTGCTGGTCGCCAACCTGCAGAAGAAGGACCTGCCTCGCGAGACGAACCGCGCGGCTTCGTGACGGCGACTCGTTTCATACCAGCCATCCCGTTGGGCAAGTCTCGGGGCCCGAGGACGTGACCCGCACGGTCGATGACTGGCTCGAGGTCCTGTTGCAGCGCGACCCGAACCGGATCGAGCCGGGGGTCGAGCGTTGCCGACGGATAACGCACGACCTGCTGGGTAACCGGTCTCCGGCCTGCGTGATTACCGTGGCCGGCACCAACGGTAAGGGCTCGAGCGTAATGATGGCATCGGCCATCTGCCGTGCCGCGGGATACCGGGTGGGCAGTTACACCTCGCCGCACCTGGTGGATGTACGTGAACGCTTTTTGATCGACGGTGAGATGGTCGAGTCCGCCGCTTTGGTTCGCGCCTTCGAACGCATCGAGGCGCACCCTGACAGCGCCGCGTTGACCTACTTCGAGTGGCTCACCGTGGCGGCGTTTCTGGTGTTTGCCGAGGCGGGCGTCGACGTCTGGGTTCTTGAGGTCGGACTGGGCGGTCGCCTGGATGCGGTCAATGCCCTGGATGCCGATCTTGCCCTGATCACCGCGATCGGGCTCGATCATCAGGACTGGTTGGGCGAGGGGCGCGAGGCGATCGCCCTCGAGAAGGCGGGCATCCTGCGCCCCAATCAGCCGGCGGTGTATGTCGATCCGGAACCCGTAGAGGCGATCCGGGTGGCGGCTGCAAGGATTGGCGCCGATCTGCTGTGTCTGGGTGAGGATTTTTCCGTCTCGTCGACCTGCCCGTTGTCGGCGACCGGGACGGTACCTGTGTTCGGGCTGGAGCGAGACGGGCGGACCGTCTGCCTGCCACGGCCCGCGCTCATGGGGCGTCACCAGTGGAATAACGCCGCGGGCGTCGTTGTGTTGCTGCAACACCCGCGCAGCCCGCTTGCCATCCCGGATGAGGCCGTCCGCGAGGGGTTGGCGACGGTGCGATTGCCGGGTCGCTTGGAGCGATTTGTCGACCACGGGCGAACGGTGATCTTCGACGTGGCCCATAATGTCGAGGCGGCGCGGACGCTCGCCGCCGCGCTGGTCGAGAAACCGGTCGGTCGTCGACTGGCGGTGTTTTCGGCACTGGATGACAAGCCGATCGAAGCGATAGTGGAGACATTGGCCGCCTGTTTCGATGCCTGGTGGGTTGCCCCGCTCAAGGAACCACGGGCGGCGGATGTCGGTCGGATCGAGGCGGCCCTCGATCAAGCCGGCGTGAGAACCGTGCACCGTGAAGCCGATCTGGCCGGTGCGTATAATGTCGCGCTTGCCGAGGCCCGGGAGGGGGACGAAATCCTGGTGTTTGGTTCGTTCCACGTAGTCGGTCCATTGCGGGCACGACTGGATACGCGAGAGAATGTGGGGCATTGACGCCAAGTAGTCGTGCCGCCCCCGTTGCAAAGAGGACGCCGTGGCTGAGCAAACCGAATCAAGCTGGACCGAATCGCGCTTCCGCCAACGACTGGTGGGGGCCTCGGTGGTGGTGGCGCTGGCCGTCTTGCTGTTGCCCCTGTGGCTCGATGGCAGTGGCATCGACAGCCTGAGGGTGCAGTCGGCGCCCGAAAAACCCAAGGTCGAAGGCACGGACGGGATCGAGGTGCCCCAACCACCGGCGGATACGGGCGAGCCGCTAGAAAACCCGCCGACGTCGCTGTTTCCGGATCAGACGCCAATCGAGGCTCGCGAAGGAGCCGACACGACCGCGTCGCCGGCCGAGCCGGCGGCGTCTTCCCTGAACGAGGCCGAGGTGGAGGTCGCTTCCGCGGCCGGGGAGAACCGGGAGGGCGCGGATCAAGCAACATCCGCCGACTCCGACGCCTCCAGTGACCAGACCTCCAGTGAGGATCGTGAGGACTCACCGTCTGAGTCGGGACCAGCGGACGGTAAGGCTGCCGAAGACGACGAGCCATCGGAGCAGCCGGAAGAGACCGAGACGGAGACCGACTCGGCGTCGTCCGGCGAGAATCTCCCGGAAAGCTCGGCCAGCGGGGAATTCGTGGTCCAGTTGGGCAGTTTTTCCGACGAGCGGAATGCGCGCGCCTTGGCCAAGTCGGTCGAATCCTCGGGGTTCGATGTGTCGGTCACGCCGCTGTTCTCCGAGCAGGGCACTGTCTGGCGGGTGCGTGTCGGCCCGTATGCCACTCGTGATCTGGCAAGCGAGGCAACCGAACGGTTGCGCCAGCGCATCGGCCGGGACGGTCTGGTGATGACCAAGTGACTCGCCCCGGGAGCGGCGTGAGGAGTAAGGCAAGGAGGCAGCCATGACGATGGTCGACTGGATATTGCTGGCAATTGTCCTGATCTCCACGGCGATCGCGCTGGTGCGAGGTTTCGTCAAGGAGGTGATCTCGCTGGTCACCTGGCTGGCCGCCTTCGGTATTGCCCTGGCATTCTCGCAAACCGCGGCCGTGCTGGTGCCCGAGGCGGTGGACATTCCCTCGGCGCGCGTGGCGATCGCCTTCGTGGCCCTGTTCGTCGTGGTTCTGATCCTGGGTGGGATCATCAACTGGGCGATCTCGAAACTGGTGGAAACCACCGGCCTTTCGGGTACGGATCGGTCGGTGGGCATGGTCTTCGGCCTGTTGCGCGGCGTGCTGATCGTCGCCGGGCTGCTGCTGTTGGGCGGGTTCACCGCCTTGCCACAGGAAGCATGGTGGCAGGCCTCGACGCTGATACCGCACTTCCAGGTGGTGGCCGAGTGGCTGCTGGCAGTCATGCCGGCGGACGTTGCCCGCAACGTGCAGTGGTGACAGCGACTTCTTCAACAACACGGTGGCGTGCGGGATGCGTGTCGCCTTCGGGGATTTCCCGAACTGCGCCGGAACGGTCGACCGACCGCTCCGGCGTCGCCGTTTCGGCCTCGGGCAGGACGGCCCGAGCCGAGGCTTTTCGACTTTTTGCACGGTTACATACCGAGGTGGTTTGACGCATGTGCGGCATTATTGGGATGGTGGCGAAATCGCCGGTCAATCAGGCGTTGTATGACGGGTTGACCGTCCTGCAGCACCGTGGTCAGGATGCGGCGGGCATCCTCACCTGTGACGAGGAACGGCTTTTTCTCCGCAAGGAAAACGGTCTGGTCAAGGACGTCTTCCACACTCGTCACATGCGCCAGCTGATGGGCAACATGGGGATCGGTCACGTCCGTTACCCGACGGCCGGCTGTGATTCCTCTGCCGAGGCCCAGCCGTTCTATGTCAACGCGCCCTTCGGCATCGCGATGGGGCACAACGGCAACCTCACCAACGTCGACGAGCTGCGCGCGGCGGTGGTTGCCGAGGATCGGCGCCACCTCAACACGAACTCCGATTCCGAAGTGCTACTCAACGTCTTCGCCCACGAGTTGGGGGCGGTTGCCAAGACACGGCCGTCCGCCGATGACGTGTTCGCCGCGATCACCAACGTGCATCGCCGCGCCCGGGGCGCCTACGCCGTGATCGGCCTGATCGTGGGCGAGGGCGTGTTCGCCTTCCGTGACCCGCGCGGTATCCGCCCGGTCTGTTACGGCAAGCGCGAGACGGAAAACGGCACCGAGTACATGATCGCCTCCGAGTCGGTGGCCATCGAGGCCGGTGAATTCGAGCTGGTGCGTGACCTGGCCCCCGGCGAGGCCATCTACATCTCTCGCGAGGGCGAGGTGACCTTGCGCCAGTGCGCCGATGACCCGCACTACGCCAGTTGCATCTTCGAGTACGTCTATCTGGCACGCCCCGATTCGATCATCGACGACGTGTCGGTGTACCGGGCGCGCATGCGCATGGGCGAGATGCTGGCCGAGAAGATTCAGCGCGATTGGGCCCATCACGATATCGACGTGGTGATACCGATCCCTGATACCAGTCGAACGGCGGCGCTCGAGATCGCGGTCAATCTCAACCTCAAGTACCGCGAGGGCTTCGTCAAGAACCGTTACATCGCGCGGACGTTCATCATGCCGGGGCAGGCCAAGCGCAAACGCTCGGTTCGCCAGAAGCTCAACGCGATCGACCTGGAGTTCCGTGGCAAGAACGTGCTGTTGGTCGACGATTCGATCGTGCGCGGCACCACCTCCAGCGAGATCATCCGCATGGCTCGCGAGGCCGGTGCCAAGAAGGTCTTCATGGCGTCGGCGGCGCCGGCGGTGCGCTACCCGAACGTCTACGGCATCGACATGCCGGCGGCGAACGAATTTGTCGCCCACAACCGCGACGTCGAGGCGATTCGCGACGCGATCGGAGCCGATGATCTGATCTACCAGGACCTCGAGGACCTCAAGGAAGCCGTGCGTCTGGGCAACCCGACACTGGATCAGTTCGATTGCTCCTGCTTCACCGGCGATTACGTCACCAACGACATTGACGGCGATTACCTCGACAACCTGGCGAGCAATCGTGCCGACAGCGAGCGTGACAGGGCCAACGGGGCAGCCGGGGCATCACGCCGATCTCGCGATATCGTTTCCGTCGGTCTTTACAATGACCAGTAACCGTCTGCCGCGTCGGTGGCTTGCGGCCTTCTGGTTTGCCCTGATCGGCATGATGGGAATCGGCCCGGTTGCCGCGCTTGCCTCAACCGCTGAGGGTTCGTCGATGAGCGCTCAAGAGACGACAGTACCCGATCGCGTGCTGCGCTCGGCCGCGGCCATGGCCGAACGGCTCGCCGCTGCGGCCGAACCGGTGGAGCAGGCCCTGGTCGTGGATGTGTCCAGCCAGCGCCTCTACCTGTTCGAGTCCGGAGAACTGGTCGGCAGTTTCCCGGTGTCGACCGCCGAACGGGGCACCGGCAACCGGGAAGGCAGCCTGCAGACCCCGCTGGGACTGCATCGAGTCGACGAAAAGATCGGCGCCGACGCGCAGCGCGGCATGATCTTCCGTGGCCGTCAGCCGACCGGTGAACTGGCCGAGATACTCCAGGGGCCGGACGAGCGCGCCGCCCGCGACGACGTCACCTCTCGCATCCTCTGGCTTCAAGGCTTGGAGCCCGGCGTCAACCAGGGCGGAGACGTCGATTCCAAGCAGCGCTACATCTATATCCACGGTACCCCGGAGGAAGGGCGGATCGGCCGTCCCGCCTCGCATGGCTGCGTGCGCATGACCAATGCCGACGTGATTACCCTGTTCGACCGCGTCCGGGAAGGCGCGCTGGTCGACATCATCGAATAGGGGAAACTCTGCACGAATGCCATACCGCTCTGCGCGCCTTGAGCCGGGCAGATGCAAGGCGTTCGTCCGCCGCGGAAGGGTGATTCCCTTTCCAAGGACGACAACGCAGCAGATGCCCGGCTCAAGGCGCGCCCTGCGGGGCCTGTTGAGCCGCCCGTGCTCCGCGTTGCGTCGTCTTGACGTAGCCACCGGCACGCCGGCGACCACGCGCCTTGATCACGAACGGCTCGACAGGCCAGAGTGGCATGGTATTCGTGCAGAGTTTCCCCTAACAGACGACCCACCGTTTTTCGGAGACCCGATCCATGCCCGCTTATCGTTCCAAGACCACCACCCACGGCCGCAACATGGCCGGTGCCCGCGCCCTGTGGCGCGCGACGGGCGTGAAGGACGACGATTTCGGCAAGCCGATCATTGCGATCGCCAACTCATTTACCCAGTTCGTGCCGGGGCATGTCCATCTCAAGGACATGGGTCAGCTCGTGGCACGCGAGGTGGAGAAGGCAGGCGGGATCGCCAAGGAATTCAACACCATCGCCGTGGATGACGGCATCGCGATGGGTCACGGCGGCATGCTCTATTCGCTGCCCAGCCGCGACATCATCGCCGACTCGGTCGAGTACATGGTTAATGCCCACTGCGCCGACGCGCTGGTGTGCATCTCCAACTGCGACAAGATCACCCCGGGTATGCTCAACGCCGCCATGCGGCTGAACATCCCGGTGGTGTTCGTCTCCGGCGGACCTATGGAGGCGGGCAAGACCCGCCTGTCACCGGATTCCGATGAGGTGATCAAGCTCGACCTGGTCGATGCGATGGTCAAGGCGGCCGACGACTCGGTTTCCGACGAGACGCTCGCTCAGATCGAGCGGTCGGCCTGTCCGACCTGTGGGTCGTGCTCGGGCATGTTTACGGCCAACTCGATGAACTGCCTCACCGAGGCGCTGGGCCTGTCGCTGCCGGGCAATGGCTCGTTGCTGGCCACGCACGCCGATCGCCGCGAGCTGTTCCTCGAGGCCGGCCGCCAGATCGTGCGGCTGGCCAAGGAGTACTACGAGAACGACGCGGCTGACGTGCTGCCGCGCTCGATCGCCACACGAGAGGCCTTCGAGAACGCCATGGCGCTCGACATCGCGATGGGCGGTTCGACCAACACGGTGCTGCACCTGCTGGCCGCGGCCCGCGAGGGTGAGGTCGAGTTCGACATGACGGACATCGACCACATGAGCCGCAAGATCCCGCATCTGTGCAAGGTCGCGCCGAGCACGGCGCAGTACCACATGGAGGACGTGCACCGGGCCGGTGGCGTGATGGCGATCCTGGGCGAGCTCGATCGTGCCGGTTTGCTGCACAACGACATCCCGACCGTGCATAGCAAGACCGTGAAGGAAGGCCTTGACCGCTGGGATATCGCGCGCGAGACGGTGTGCGAGGAGGCCAAGAGCCGTTACTTGGCCGGCCCGGCCGGTATCCCCACCCAGACGGCGTTCTCGCAGGACACGCGCTGGCCGAGCCTGGACATCGACCGGGCCAAGGGCTGTATTCGCGACTACGAACACGCCTATTCGAAGGACGGCGGTCTGGCCGTGCTCTTTGGCAACATCGCCCGCGATGGCTGCATCGTCAAGACGGCCGGCGTGGACGAATCCATCCTCAAGTTCACTGGCCGCGCGCGTGTCTTCGAGTCGCAAGATGCCGCCGTCGAGGCGATCCTGGGTGACCGGATCGTGGCGGGCGACGTGGTGGTAATCCAGTACGAAGGCCCCAAGGGCGGGCCGGGGATGCAGGAAATGCTCTACCCGACCAGTTACTTGAAGTCCAAGGGGCTGGGCAAGGATTGTGCGCTGCTGACCGACGGGCGTTTCTCCGGCGGCACGTCGGGGCTGTCGATCGGTCATGCCTCGCCGGAGGCGGCCTCCGGGGGCGAGATCGCGCTGGTCGAGGAGGGCGACACCATCGTGATCGACATCCCCGAGCGCACGATTCATCTCGACATCAGCGATGCCGACATGGCCCACCGTCGCGAGAAGATGATCGAACGGGGTGATGACGCGTACAAGCCGGTCAACCGCGAGCGCTACGTCAGCCAGGCGCTCAAGGCCTACGCGGCGTTGACCACCTCGGCCTCGCTGGGCGCGGTGCGCGATCTCTCGCAGATCGGCGTGAAGTAAGCCGGTGACGGCCGGGACCTACATCCCGCCGGCCTTCCGCCAGGACGACCCGGCGGTACTGGCCGACGTGGTGGCAAGCCACCCGTTCGCCGCGCTGGTGCTGGCCAATGAAGGGCAGATGCGATGCGTGCATTTGCCCTTTCTTCGTTTTGGCGAGACCTGTCGGCCCGAGCAATGGCGGTTTGAGTCGCACCTGGCCCGGGCGAACCCGGTGGCCCAGGCACTGGCCGATGGCCGGGAGACTCAGGCGATACTGATCTTCACCGGCCCGGATGCCTATGTCTCTCCCCGCTGGTACGTGGATGCCCACGACACCAGCGTGCCGACCTGGAACTACCAGGCGGTTCATGTGCGCGGCACGGTCCGACTCGCCGGTGAAGGAGATACGGGCTGGCTCGACCGTCACCTGCATGACCTGATCGACACGCACCAGGAGCGGATCGGGGGCGATCCGTTCGACTGGGATCACCTGCCGGATAAGCAGATCGCCGGGATGAAGGCGGCGATCGTGGGCATCGAGTTGCTGCCCGATCGGATCGAGGGTATCGAGAAGCTGGGGCAGAACAAGACGGCTGCCGACCGCGGCGGCGTGATTGCCGGGCTCGAACGGCGATCGGACCACGAGTCGGGTGCGATGGCCGAGTTGATGGCCTTGCGTGAACCCACCGGGGACGTGGGCCATAATACCTAATTTGTTGTCGAGATAAACCTCGCAGGTGTCTGTCTATACTCCGTTTAACGTCGTTTCATTCGTAGGCGACGTAGGAGGAGTGTCGGTAGCCGCGGCAACCAGCCGGCGAGCAGCCGCAGGTGCATCCAGATCAGCAAACGGTTGTCCCGTCCGTAGCGAAAGTGCGACACGCCGTTGTGCTCGGCATCGAAGTATTGCACCGGGGCATCGACGTTGACCGGGGTGACCCCACGCCAGACCAGGCGCACGGCGGCCTCGGGATCGAAATCAAAGCGTCGCATCCAGCGCGTGCCTTCCATCTCCGCGATCAGGTCATCGATCGGGTACACGCGCATGCCGAACAGCGAATCCCCGATCCCCGCCCAGACCGTTTCCAGATTGGCCCAGAAATTCGAGACCTTGCGTCCGTGGACCCGTAGCGCCGGGGCATCGGCCGAGAACACCGGCCGGCCCAGGATCAGGGCATCGGCCTGTTCCTCAGCGGCGGCGATGAAGGCGGGAATGCGCTCGGACGGGTGCTGACCGTCGGCGTCCAGGGTCAGGGCGTGGGTGAAGCCCGCTTGTTGTGCCGCCCGGATGCCGGTAAGAATCGCGGCGCCCTTGCCCTGGTTTGTTTCATGGTGGAGCACCTGCACCCGCTCGTATTCCGTGGCCAATCGAGCCAGTCGCTCGCGGGTTGCTCGCCCACTGCCATCATCGACCACCCAGACCGGAAGTCCTTCGACGTGAGCCAGGGCATCACGCACCGTGGTTTCGATCCGTGGGCCCGGGTCGTAGCAGGGGATCAGGATCAGTGGTCGCATAGAGGGGGTGACGGAGGAGTTCATGGCGTACCGAGTTGTCGCTCGAAGCACTGCCGCCAGTCGCGGGCCGCCTGGTGGGGGCCATGATCGCCCGTTGCGTCTGGCACGTTTGTCAGGGCATCAACGTGCAGGTGGACGGGAAGTGGCGGTAATTGCCACACCGGTAGCTCCTTGGTGAGCAAGGGCCGATCGTATCGAAACACGAAGGCGTGCAGCGGGGCTCCCGCCCGACTGGCGAGCATGAACGGCGCCGGGTGGAACGGGCCGGTCGCCTTTTCGGTGCCGGAAGGGGTACGCGAACCCTCCGGGAACAGCAATACGTGGCAGCCGTTTCGGATGGCTTCGCGCGCGCCGAGCATCATCTCGACTGGGTGGTCGTTGGGCAGGTAGCCGGCAAGTCGAGCGGGCAGGGCGAACATGGGATTGCGTAACAGGCCGGCGCGCATCACGCAGACGACATTGGGTGCATGCGAGAGGACGATCAGGGCATCGAGCAGCGAGGGGTGGTTGGCCACGATCACCCCCGCGGGGGCATCCCGGAGTGTGTCGAGCGTGCGGCTGTCGATGCGCAGGACACCAATCAGCGTGAGCCACACTCGGTAGGCCTGCATGGCGTGGTGGATCAGCCGGCGCGCCGCCGCTCTGCGGGTAGGCCGCGGCAAGACGACGATGACCAGTGCAATCGGCAACCAACCGATGAGTAGCAGGGCCAGCCCGCCGTGTCCCAGTAGCCCGGCGATTGGTCGGTGCACTGCGCGCAAGATCTTGATCAGACGCGTGTTCACAATTCCGGCCATGCATCCCGGGCTGCCTCGGCCCCGGACCGGGTCTGGCGCAAGGTCGCCTCGATTTCCACCAGCAGGTCTGTGCGGCAGATATCAGCCTGCAAATAAACCCGTCTCGCGCGACTATCGAGCCAATGGTCGATCTGGTCACGGACAAGGGGCAGGTGCTCGGGATGGCGCAGGTAGACCCGCAGCAGGCTGCCATTATCCCAGGCGAATTGGGACTCACTCGGTCGTCGTTTGCCGTTGGCCTCCTGTAGCACGGCCTCGAGGTTGGCAATCGTCTCCCGAGTCTGGGTGACGACGTCACCCTGGTGACGGGTCTCGTGGCCGACGATCGAGGCGGTACCCGAGATAAACAGCCAGTCATGCCGTTTGCCCCGAGCCAGCGCTGCCCGCGCGAACAGCGGGCTTTTCGGGCCGTAGCGTTCGGGGTAATCCCAGGCACTGACCTGGCGCGGGTTCTCGATCCGCTCGGCCGGCGTGTCGGCGGCTAGGTAGATCACCCGGCCAGTGGTGTCGCGGGGACTACCCAACGCACAGGCGGCCGGCGCGGACTGGGCTGGCCCCTGATTGGCCCATTCGAAGGCGTTTGCCCGCCCCAGGTTGAACAGGCGGTAACGCTCGAGTCCGGTGGCTGTGTCGATGGCGTTGATGGCGGGTACGTAGTGCCAGACCCGCCAAAGGTGGGGCGTGTTCTCGCCATGCAGACGGGCGAACAGTTGTCGGTACGCGGTCTCGGTCGCGTGGATGAGCCCGTCGGTTTCATCGAGCGGGATGCTGCCGAACAGCCAACCCTCGGCGCGGGCCAGGCATTCGCCGGCGTGGTGCCGGGTGGTCACAGGCCCCGGGGCAAGGAATCCTTCCAGCAGGTCATCGACATTGCCGTCAAGCACGGCCAGCGGCAAGGTGCCGAGGCACCCCCTTAACTCCTCCGGATGGCTGCCGGGCGTGCCAAGCGCCCCCAATTGTCGTTCAGGGGACTCGGGTGGCATGGTGCATGTCGGTTGGTCGGCCATCATCACCGCAGGTCGGTTTCGCTGGTCAGTGGGCGGACCTTGCGGCGATGGGCGCGCCAGTCACCGACCGCCCGGCGGAGTCGTGCGAGCGAGGTGAGGTAGTAGATCCCCTTCAGTATCCGGATCGATGGCCAGATGGGGGTGCCGCGATGGATGTCGGCCGCGAGCAGCGAGATCAGGGCTTCCTTGACGCGGAAGAAGTTGCGCGGTGCCATGAACAGATCGCGCATGACCGGCTTGGTGATGCGATAGATGAACCAGGAGAACTCTTTCGGGCCCCGGCGCACCTGCCGGTCGTAGCGGGTCAAGGCCTGTTCGGCCTGCGCCGGCTCGCGCAATACCGTATCAATCGCCTCGCTGCCGAACGCGCCGCTCTGCATGGCGAGAAACACGCCGCTGGAAAAGACCGGGTCGATGAACATGAAGGCATCGCCCACCAGGATGAAGCGCTTGCCGTGGCTGCGGTCGGCCGAGTAGGAAAAATTGCCGGTCGCCTGCACGTCGCGCACCAGGGATGCCTGCGACAGTCGGCGCTTGAGTTCCGGGACCGTGTCGATGTTGTCGAGCAGAAACTGCTCGAGCGAGCGGCCCTGGCGCGATTTCATGTGGTAAGGCCAGGTGACCATGCCCACGCTGGTGACGCCGTTTTTGAGCGGGATGAACCAGAACCAGCCGTGGTCGAACCAGAACAGAGTGATGTTGCCCTCGGTCTTGCCCGGGTTGCGTACGGCGTTGCGGAAATGGCCGAACACGGCCGCGCTGTTGTGCTTGCGGCTGCGGCGCTTCCAGTCATGGCGGTTGGCGAGGAAGGTGTCGCGCCCGGTGGCATCGGCAACGAAGGCCGTGTGCCATGTCTGCTGTGTGCCGGTGTCATCCTGGGTGGTGATCGTCGCGTGGTACTCGCGCCCCTGATCGTCGCTGCGCGCGGCGTCGTGAAAGTCGATGTCGATTACCTTGGTGCCCTCGAAGGTACGCACCTCGTTGCGCTCGGCATTGCGAAACAGGATGCGGTCGAACTCGGCACGCTCGACCTCGTAGGCCTTGGGCATGGACTTGTCCCAGGCCTCGCCGAAATTGTAATGCTGGGTGTGATCGTGCTCCGGCGAGACGAACTCGGCCCCCCACTTGTCGATGCCGATCTCGGCGATCTCGTCTGCCACGCCCAGGGTCTCGAATAGCTCGAGGTTCGCCGGCAGCAGTGATTCGCCGATATGAAACCGCGGGTGGTGTTCCTTTTCGACCATCACCACGTCATGCCCCTTGCGCGCCAGTAGGGTCGACAGGGTCGAGCCGCCCGGACCACCGCCGACGACGAACACGTCGCAATAGCCGCCCGCGGGGGGGCGCTGGGCGTGTTCGGCATCAGTAGGCGAGTGGTTGGCGGAGGAGGTCGTGTCCTGGGCGTGCATGCGGTCGGCCTTCGTGGCGGTGTTCGGTGGTTCGGGGCTCACGTCGGCCGGTCAACTCCGGACGGCCTTGGCGGCGGGGCGATATGATCGGAGTCCGGGCAGGTCGCGTCAACTTCGATGGGCTGGCCAACGATTCCCCTGCCGTTGCCCGGCCCGGCACGTCCTTGTTCGACGTCTCAAAGGAGACTCAGAAAATGGCGGTCGCTTGAATGCGCGGGTAAGGGCGTGCGATAGTCGCGCGCACTCAGGGAAACCCTGCACCCTTCGATGACGTCTCTGCGGGACTTCCAAGGGCCCAGATGCAAGGCGCAGTCCGCCGTGAAGGGCCGTCGCCCTTTACAAGGGCTGCAACGGCGCAGATGGGCCCTTGGAGGCCCGCCCGGACGGGGCTCGCCGGTTTGCCCGCACTCGGCGTTGCCGTCCCTCGACGGGCAACGAGCCCGCCTTCGGCCCGGCGCCTTGATGGCGAACAAACCCGCGAGCCAGAGACGCCATCGAATCGTGCAGAGTTTCCCATTAGCGCACACGCCGGGAGCGAAATCAGGGTGGTATCGGACGACAGAGGAGGTGACGGCGCAGTGACGGGTGGGGACGCATGGTGGCGGGAGGTGCTTCGGCGGCTCGCTTGCTGCTGGCTCCTGAAGGGGCTGGGCACCACCGTGCTGATGACCCTGTTCTTCATCGCCTACTTTCACCTGCTCAACTCGCCGTTGGACGACCCCCGGGTCATGCCTGAAACCTGGGTCGACCGTCAGGTGTTGTTCCAGCCGATTTTCTTCTACCTGTATGCCTCGCTGTGGTTGTACGTCTCCCTCGTCCCGGCCCTGATGCCGGACCGGGTGACGCTGGTGCGTTACGGGGTGGCGATCGGCGGGTTGTGTCTGGCAGGCCTGGCGGTGTTTCTCGCGTTTCCTACCAGCATCGAGCGTGATCCGGGGCTGTGGGCGGGCGAGCCGGCCTTTGCCTTTTTGGCCGCCGTCGACAGCAGCGGCAATGCGTTTCCCTCCCTGCATGTCGCCACCGCCCTGTTCAGTGCCTTCTGGATGGATCGCCTGATCCGGGCGATCGGCATGCCTGCCTTCTGGCGCGGACTCTCGGCGCTCTGGGCGCTGGGCATCGTTTATTCGACCCTGGCCATTGGGCAGCATGTGTTCTGGGATGTGCTGGGCGGCGCGATGTTGGCCACCGCCTTCGCCTGGCTCTCAGCGAACAGGCTCTCGGTGCGACACCCGGTCGGGGCGCGGGCCGAGCAAGCCCAGAGCCTGTCCTCCATTGACCGATCGCCAGAGGTGGATCCATGAGCGCGTCGTCAGTCCGTGCGGCGTTGTCCCCAACCTTCCCCCGACTCGGCATCACGGCCCTGACCGCCACCACCGCGGCCGGGCCGGGTCAGGGTGCCTTGCTGGATGCGCTGCGTGATCGGCGTGGTGCGCTGGCGCCCTGCGACTTCCTCGATGTCGATCTGCCCACCTGGATCGGCCGGGTGGCGGATCTCGAATCGGTCTCCCTCCCGCGTGACCTGTCCGACTATGACTGCCGCAACAATCGGCTCGCCGAACTGGGTCTATACCAGGACGGGTTCGTCGAAGCGGTTGCAGCGGCAGTCCAGCGCCACGGTGCCGAGCGGATCGGCGTGGTTCTCGGCACCAGCACCTCGGGGATACTGCATACCGAACTGGCCTTTCGCGAGCGCGACCCGGAAACCGGGGCGCTGCCCAGTCCGCTGCACTACGCGACCACACACGAATTGTCTTCCGCCCCCCGGTACGTGCGTGAGCGCCTGGGCCTCAAGGGGCCGATCTATGCCGTGTCCACGGCCTGCTCGTCCAGCGGCAAGGTGTTTGCCAGCGCGCAACGCCTGATTGCCACCGGGATGTGCGATGCGGTCGTGGTTGGTGGCGTCGACAGTCTCTGTCTGACCACCTTGTACGGGTTCGCCTCGCTCGAGTTGACCTCAAGCGGGCCGTGTCGGCCGGGGGATGTGGCCCGGGATGGCATCTCCATCGGCGAGGCGGCCGGGTTCGCCTTGGTCGAGGCCGACCGCGGCGAGGCAGCGCTTTGCCTGTTCGGGGTCGGCGAGAGCGTCGATGCCCATCACATGTCCTCGCCGCACCCCGAGGGACTGGGGGCGGAACTGGCGATGCGGCGCGCCCTGGATGCCGCCTCGCTTTCTCCGGAATCGGTGGATTACGTCAATCTGCATGGCACGGCCAGCCGGGTAAACGATGCCGCCGAGGACCGTGCGCTGGAGTCGGTGTTCGGCCCGGGACAGGCGTGCTCGTCGACCAAGGGATGGACGGGTCACACGCTCGGCGCGGCGGGCATCACAGGACTGGTAACCGGGGCGCTTGCCATCGAACACGGTTTCATGCCCGGTACGCTCAACACCGAGCACGTCGATCCGGCCTTCACGGCCGACTACCTTGTGGAGAACCGTGACCAGCCCCCGGCCCGGGTGATGACCAACTCGTTCGGGTTCGGCGGGAACAATTGCAGCCTGTTGTTCGGTCGGTCGGAGGACAACGCATGAAGCTCTCGATCAGCGGCATCGGCTTTGTCGGCGCCGCGCTCGCGGACTGGGACGAGGCGGCAGACGCCTTGCGAAACGGCCGCGAGCCGGGTCACATGCCGCTCGACGAGCTAGGGCGGGCGCTGAAGGCCGATCGACTGCCCCGCACCGAGCGGCGCCGTGCCGGCAAGAGCACGCGCCTGGCGATGACGGCCTGCTGGGACGCCGTCGAGGCCGCCGGCCTCGATCCGGCCACGTTGCCGATGGTATTTGCCTCGTCCACCGGTGATACCGAGGTACTCACCCACAGTTGCGCCTCGCTGGCCGAGACAGAGCGCATGATCTCGCCGATTCGCTTTCACAATTCCGTGCACAACGCGGCCTCGGGCTACTGGTCGATTTCGGTGGGCGCGCAGGAACCCGCGACCGCCATCGCCGCTCACAACGAGACGGCCGCGGTCGGGCTCCTCGAGGCGGGGATGCAGGCCACCCTCGGGAACCGACCGGTGTTGCTGGTCGTTTACGACCTACCGTTCCCCGAGCCGATGCATCAGGCCGAGCCGATCTCGGAGCCCCTTGCCATCGCCCTGGTCATCCAGCCGGCACGGGAAGGCGATGCCGACCAATTGCATCTCGGACTGGCCGCCATAACCGATCCAAGTGATCCCGGTATGGCCGATCCGGCCTGGGAAAGGCTGCGCCGGGAAGTCCCCGCCGGTCGGCTCCTGCCATTGCTGGAGGCCATGGTCCGGGGCGAGCCACGCAAGTTCGCGTTGGCACTCGACGAGACCAGTGGTTTCAACCTGAGCTATCAACCCAAGTGATGAAAGCAAGCCCATGACTAACAAGGAATCGGTGCCAAGAAAACTGGCCCTGGTCACCGGTGCCAGTGGGGCGATCGGGGCGGCCATCGCCCGACGGCTCGCCGCCGATGGCTTCGATTTGCTGTTGCACGCCAACCGCAACGCCGAACGCGTCGGGGAGCTGGCCGTGGAGTTGCGTGCCGCGGGGGCTGAGGCCGAGGTGGTCATTTTCGATGTGACCGACCCGGAGGCCGTCGAGGCGGTCCTGGCCCCGATCCTCGCCGAGCGCCCGGTGCAAGTGCTGGTTAATAACGCCGGCATGCACGATGACGGCCCGCTGGCGGGGATGTCCGCGGCACGCTGGCGCGCGGTGGTGGATGTCTCGCTCAACGGCTTTCACCACGTGACCCAGCCGGTGCTGCTGCCCATGATCCGCACGCGCTGGGGACGGGTGATCAATATCGCCTCCGTCAGTGGCCTGATCGGCAATCGCGGCCAAAGTAATTATTCGGCGGCCAAGGCAGGGCTGATCGGTGCGACCCGTGCATTATCCCGGGAGGTGGCCTCGCGAGGGGTGCTGGTCAACGCCGTCGCGCCAGGCCTGATCGAGTCGCCTATGAGCGAGGGCTCGGCCGCGGCCGCTGGCATCAAGGATCACATCCCCATGCGCCGGGCCGGTCGACCGGAAGAGGTCGCCGAGGTGGTCGGTTTTCTGGCCGGCGAGGGCGCGGCCTATGTCACCGGGCAGGTGATCGCCGTTGATGGTGGCATGACGTGAGTCCGGGGCGATTCACGCCATGATGCGGCCATGAAGCCAATCAAGGGTGGGGTCGGCGGCTATCCCGTCATGCTCAGTTTCGATGACGGCCCGCGGCCCGGAACGACCGAGCGGGTCCTCGACGTGCTGGCCCGGCGTGGTGATGGGGCTGACGTCCCGTTACGCGCGGCGTTCTTCACGCTTGCGCGCAATCCGCCGGGCTGGTGGGCCCGCCGGCTGCTGTTCGCACCCTACGAGATCTGGACCGAGAAGGGGAGCCTCGATCGCCACCCCGATCTGGCACGCCGGATCGTCGAGGAGGGGCACTGGCTGGGCAATCACGGCGCGACCCACTTCTGGCCACGCTGGCCCTGGTATCGAAACCGGCGTCGTGTGATCGCGCAACTGCGGGAATGGGAGCGGGTGGCGGATGCCGTGGTGCCCGCCTGGCGGGGGCAGGTGGCACGCCTGGCACGCGCGCCTTACCTGATACGGACCTCCGCTTGGCGTGCGGCGACTGCGCAGACCGGATTTGCCGACCTTGGCGGTTTGACCACCGGCGATGCCGACCCGCGTGCCGACTGCGACGATGTCGGCCGTACGCTTTTGACTCGTCTCGATCGCGAGCGGCGACTGGCCGCCCAATCAGGCCGACCGGTGGTGCTGATCTTCCACGACATTCGCGAACTGACCGCCGAGTGCCTTGATCGGTGGCTCGATACGATCAGCGCGGCCGGGTATGACCTGACCGATTTCGAACCCGACCGTCTCTGACCGGCCGGCCCATCAAATGCCGTTCGTCAGCCAGACGGACAGGCCTCCCTCGAGTATCACCGCGCCTTCATGCGCCAGGGTGAACCCGTAGCGCGCCATCTCTCCGGCGTGCGCCTCGCAGGTCACGGTGATTTGTAATGGACCGACTAGCTCATCGAGCCGTTCCACGCGCGGGTTCAGGCTTTTGGCGCGCGTGATCATGCCTTCTCCGGCTGGTGCGTTGTCGTTGGACTGCAGCGCCAGGTGCAGGGCCATCGCCTGCCCGGCCATCTCCACGCCAGCAAAGGCTCCTAGCTGACCGCCCACGCACAGGGGATTGTCATCCCGCTGATGGGCCCGGGTCTCGGCGATGAGTCGGGTTTCATCAGCGCTCACGATTCGCTCGATCTGGCAGACATCACCGTGATGCGGCAGGCGTTTGCAGATGGCCGGGCCATCAAGGCTGGTCAGATCGGTCGGCATGGGTGCATACCTCAGGTTTGTCCTGTCATGTCAGGTAACGGGCGGGCGGCAGGGGTGGCGAAGATCGCGGCCAGCAGCCAGGCGGCAAGCGCCCCCGGCGCTACCGTGGCCCCGATGGCCTGCAGCACGGGTACCGACGAGAATGCCAGTACACCAAAGGCACAGACGGTGGTGGTCGTTGCCAGGGTCAATGACGCAAGGGTGCGCGCGTCCAGCCCGTTGCTCTGGCCTGGTGGCGGCTGGAAGAACAGGGCGTAGTTCGAGCCGATTGCCGCGACCAGCAGCAGGCCAACCAGGTGCAGCAGGGTCAGTTGCCCGCCAAACAGTGCGTGCCCCGCCACCACCAGCAGGACCGCAAGCGTGATCGGCAGCAGCGTGCGCAACGTGCGCCGAGGATTCGCCTGGACGATCAGGAGCAGCAGGACGATCGCTGCGGCGCCCGCGAGGGACACGACAAGCGTGGTGTTGAGGTAGCGAGCGTAGAGCCGGTTCGACTCCGTGAGCAGGTCGATGAGCACGGCGGATTCGACCGGGGCGATCGCCTCGCGCAGCGACGCCATTTCCTGCGGGCTGGTGTCGTCGGTGTGCAGGGTGATGACCGCCACGGCTTGACCCGCCGCGGCATCGGATGGCAACTGCCCGGCGACCGCGAGCCAGAGGGGCGTGCCCTCGAGATCCGCCAGTTCCATCGCCGCCGCCTTTTTCTGGCGCGCCACGTCATCGATGAAGCCTTGCAGCCGATTGGGCGATACCGGCAGGTCGGCCAGTGCCTGCTCAAGGCGTTGCTCCAGTTCCTCGCGAGCCGGCAGGGCCGTTTGGCGCGCGCGCTGCGTTGCCAGCGAGGGCAGCGTCTCGGTAGGCGAGCGATAACCGGCGAGCAGGCCAGCCTCGACCTGCTGATCCAGTATCGAGGTGACGCGTTCGGCCGCGCGTAGTGCGACCTCCCTGTCCTCGCCCTTTACCACGACCAGATGGCGGGGGCTCGGGGAGCCGAGTTCCACGCGCAGGCGGGTGTCGGTGGCCTCGAGTGCGGGGTCGATCGGGGCCAGCCCGGAAAGCGTATCTCGCCAGAAGCCGTCCTGCTGGAAGACGAGCACGACCACGGCCAATCCGCCGATCAGCACGGCAACGGGGCGCAATCGCCGCATTCCGGCGACCGGACGCTCGAGCCGTCGGCCCAGCCCGGCAATGTCCGCGCGGGGCAGCCGGGGCCCCAGGATCGGCAGAACGTAGCGCGTGACCAACGCCGCGGTCAGCAGGCCGGTCATCGCGTAGAGACCGATCTGCATCAACCCCGGGAAGCCCGAGAAGAGCAGGGCGGCGAAACCGATCAACGAGGTGATCAGCCCGAGGCGCACGGTGGGCCAGTAGTCGCGGAGCCAGGCACGTTGTCCCGCCCGTTGCCCGTCGCTATCCATGCCTGCCTGCCGTGACTGGACGAAGTAGTAGATGCTGTAGTCGATCGCCTCGCCCATCAGGGCGGTACCAAAACCGATCGTGATGCCGTGGACCTCGTCGAAGCCCAATCCGACCATCGCAATGCCGACCGCCACCCCGCTGCCGACCGGCAACAACCCGGCCAGCAGCACGGGCAGCGAGCGATAGGCGAGCAGCAGCACCAGGGTCACCAGGATCACGCTGATGGTCGTGAACAGGGTGACCTCGGCCTTGATGCGGTCGCGTGCCTCGATGGCAAACATCGGTGAACCGGCGATCGCGAGATGCAGGGACGGGTCAACGTCGTCGCGGATGGTGTCGAATGTGTCCTTGATGCGTTGGGAGGCACGGGCGAGCCCGTCGGTGTCGGAGCCAGACGCACTGGCCTGCGCGACGAGCAGCATGGTCGACCGATCGGAAGACGACCAGACGCCACAGCACCGAGCCGGGCCGCTGCCTGAATCGTGTCGGTCGAGCAGCGCCAGCATTTCACCCGTGGGATCGCGCGGGAAGAGCTCGCGGGTGACGTCGCCCAGCGGCGAGTTGAGGTCGCGGATCGACTTGCCAATGGCGCTGGTCAGCCCCTCGACGGAGAACCGCTCGGTATCGACGGCCGGGCTCAGGAGATAGCGGTGCTCGAACAGGAACTGGCGGGCCTGCTCCTGGTGGGCCCGATCGCCGTTCTGTATGGCGGCGAAGGCGGGGTCATCGACCAGGTTGGCATGCAGTTGCCGACTGGCCTCGGCACGCTGCTCATCGGTCCCGCCCTCGATCCCGACGAGGAAGGTGCGCGAGACCGCGCCTTGCTGGAGCTGATCCACCAGCAGCTGTTGCTCCGGGCTGGGCGAGGCCGGCAGGAAGGCAGACATGTCCGCCGTGAAGCGGGTCTGGGTGATCGAATAGATGGCCAGCAACACGACCGTCAGCCACAGACCGAGGGTCAGTGAATGCTTGAGACGCAAGCTCATGGTGACGCTGGCTCGTCATCCGGCTCATCTTCCCGATGCTGGTCGAGCCGCATCACGCTGCGATCGCCGTTGGCGAATTCCAGCGTCAACCGCTCGACATTGGCGATACCCGCGTCGATCTGTCCGATGACCTCGATGCGGCGAATACGGTCGGCCAACTCGTCGCGTAGCGGCAACAGGTTCAATCGCCAGCCATCGCCCGATCGTTGGTGCAGCACCAACTCGTAGTCCTCGCGCAGCACGTCGACCCGACCATTGAGGATACCGCGCAGGCTGTCGGCCAGCGCTGCGCCCTCGGGGGAGTCATCCAGTTCCACGACGCGTCGTCGACCGTCGGCCTCGAATGTCAGTTGCTCGCCGTCGAGCGTGAGGGTGCGGGCCTCGGGTTCACGTTGTTCCTGAACGAGACGATCGGGGGGCTCGAAAGAGAGACGGCCGCTGGATTCCAGTGGCTCGTCGAGGATGCCGAGATACCGCGTCTGCTGGTATTCCGTGCTGTCGGCGCCACGCTCGGCCAGAGCGGCCGCGAGCTCCTCGATGTCGATGGCGTACGTCGGTAGTGGCAGGCTTAACAGGAGCAGGACGGCGAAACGTCGGAAGATCGACAGGGTCATGATCGCTCCTCGGGTGAAGCTTGGGTGGTCGGTTCGCGGTTTGCCCTCCGGGATGGTGAGTCGGTTCGCTGCGAGCCGGTTTCCCATGACGGCGTGTCCCGGGCGCCTGCCCAGAAATCGAAGAAATTGAACCAGTTCTCGGGGTGCTCACGCACCAGCGCCTCGAGGCGTTCGACATAGCGATCCATGGCGGCTTCGACGGCCTTCGAGCGTTCACGCCGCGACACCTGGCGAAAATCAGCCAGCGGCTCGAAGTGAATCCGGTAGCGGTTGCCGCCCAGGTAGATGCCGGCCATGAACAACAGTCGCTGGCGGAGTATCGCGGCCATTCGAAAGGGGCCGGCGGCAAAACGCGCCGGTCGACCGAAAAACGGCCGCGTGCCCATCGGATCCCCATCGAGGCTACGATCGGCAAGCATGCCAATCAGTTCCCCTTGGTCAAGACGGGCGCCCGCCTCGAGCATCGAGTCGATCCGCCCGAGCGGGATGATGTCTCGCGCCCGCTCCGGGTTGATGGCGGCCAGCACGCGCTGGATCTTCCGGGCGTTCTCCGGGTACATCATCATGCTGATGGGCAAATCGCGCTCGACACGACCCATGGCGCGCAGGACGTCGAAGCTGCCGAAATGCGCCCCGACGAGGATCGCTGACTCCGGGGGCTCGAAACACTCACCGCCCTCCACCTCGATCTCGAACGCATCGAAGCGTCCGCTGAGGAAGAACACCCGGTCGTGGATCGTGCTGGCAAACGCATGGAAGTGCCGGTAGATCTCGGGCAGGCGCGGCGGTCGGCCGTGGACCTGGCGCAGAAAATCCCGGCTGGCGCGCCGGGCGGCCGGGACGAACAGCAGGAAGTAGAGGCTGATGGGGGCGAGCAGCAGTCGAGTCGCACGCCGGCCGGCCCAACGTGAGAGGAACGCCATCAACCGGATCAGCGCCGGGTGGCCCCGTTCCCGGCGTGCATGCCACTGGTTGGATTCGGCCTCCGGCTCGTTCACGGACTCTCCTCCACGCCACCGTGACCGGGTGAGTCGAGCAGTGCGTCCAGCACGACATAGGCCTCACCGTCGCTGGGCATTGCCAGGATCTGCAAACGTGTGCGGTTTCGGCGGGCAGTTTGCTGTTCGAGTTGGAGCGGCACGTCCGGGCGGGCAGGGGCGAGAAAGCGCGCCTGGCGCACGGAGCAATCGGCGACGCTATGTTGATTGGCGTTGGCCCATGCCGACACGGCCCAGTCGAGGAGCATGCTGCCGGGAAGGAGGGGGTTTTCCGGGAAATGCCCGGCGAACACATGTGACTGCGATGACGGCGTCCATTCGGCCAGGAATTGGCTAGGATGGTTCATCAGCTCGCATCCCGTCGTTGGTGGTCGGAATCGTTGCTGTCCGTCAACAGGGAATCGAGGGCATCGCGCGTGATTTTGCCGGTGGCATTGACCGGCATCTGCTCGACGAGCAAGAGGGGGCGGGGCAGGAAGACGGGGTCGAGTCGTTCCCGCAGGGCGCGGCGAATCGAGTCGGCGGTCAGTCCCGGTCCACGCACCACCGCAGCCAAACGCTCGGGTTGCCGACCATCGGAGCCGGTCGAGCGTGGACGAAAGAACACGCCGTCCTCCACGCCGTCGATCGCCTGCAGGGTGGCGTTCAGATACTCGATTGAACTGCGTTTCCCGGCAATGTTGACCTGATTGGCAAGGCGGCCGATCAGTCGGAAGCGGCCCTCATTCATCACTTCGATGCAATCTGCCAAGGAAACCGGGTGTTCGACATGTCCACCCGAGGCGATCACCTCGCCACTGGCCGTTTCCTCGAGGCGAACACCGTCCATCAGTTGCCAGTCGGCGCCTTCGGTTGGTTGGCGCACGGCAATCTGGCCCGTCTCGGTCGAACCGTAGATCTCCTGGAGTACCCCGCCCAAGGTCTGTTCGGCCTGGGTGGCAAGCCCGGGATCGAGTGGTGCCGTGGCACAGAGGATGTATTCGCAGGGTGGCAGGGCACATTCCGAGGCAAGTAGGTGATGCAGGTGGTAGGGCGTGGTCACCAGCATGCGCGGCGATGGCAATCGGGCCAGCGAGGCGGCGATATCACCGGGGAAAAAGGGTTGATCGACGGACAGGGTGGCGCCGCCACAGAGCGCGGCGAGGATCAGCGACTCGAAGCCGTACATGTGCTGGGACGGCACTGTCCCGAGCAGGTGGATGCCGTCGAATTGGCCGTGGTTCGCCTTGATCGCGTCGCGATTTCGGGTGGTGAGGGCACTGCCCGCAACCTGGGCGTTCGCGACTAGTCGACCCCAGTGCTTGTCATGCCCCTTGGGCTTGCCGGTGGTGCCCGAGGTGAATACCCGTGCGACCAGTTGGTCGGCGGCGATGCGCGGGACCTCGGCAACCCCCTCGGATGGCGGTTTCGCCCTGCGCAAGGGCGGGATCGTCAGGTGTGGGCCACAGGCGGCCAGGACCGGTTCGAGCGACTGGTCACTGTCGTGGAGGATCACGGTATCCGGATGGTCGGCAAGTAGGTCCTCGATCGCGCCACGACTGCGGGTCGAGGGCATGAGGCTCACCTGTGCGCCGAGGATGCCGGCGACGAGACCTACCAGGAACTGGTCGCGGCGGCCCGCAAGGTTGATCAGATGCGTGACCGGGCCGGGCAGGGCGCCGAGTGCTTGCTGTAGTTCTCGTGCGGTGGCCAACACGTCGGCAACCGTCCAGGGGTTGTCGCCGTCCAGCAGTAACACCCGGTGGAGGTTGCCATCCGGGGCCAGCGGGATGGAGTCGGACGTGGCGTCGATCATGGCTGGCTCCGTCGTTCGGCGCGTTCACGAACGTGGCGGCGGTAGGCGATGACCGCACTCCAAGGGCTGGAAAGATCCTCGCGCGGCAGTACCCCAAGTCGCACCAGGTACTCCAGCACGAACATCAGGGCGACCAGCGGGAAGGTGGCGTAGACGGCGTAGTCGGCCCAGATGGCCGGCCCGGCAAGGGCCATCAATGCCACCGAGAAGGCGCCATTGATGACAAAGAACAGCCCCCATGCCCAGGTGACTTGCCGGGTGTAGCGATTCAGTGCCGGCGTCATGGCGTCGTGGACCTGTTCGGCGAAACGCGTGCAGGCGGGGACCCGGCCTGATTGCAGGCTGGTTAGGAAAAAGGCGGCCAGTGCAATGTGGACCGCCAGATGTTGCAACAGGTAGAGCAGCGAAACCCGGTCGTGCAGGACGGTCGCGGTACCCAGCACCAGCAGCGATAGCCCGACGAGCCCAATCAGGCCGCCGATTCGGTTCAAGCGAGGAAGAACAAGGATCAGTGCGACGATGCCCAGCGGGCCGACGGCCAATGCCGCCTGGGCGAGCGAGACCTGATCCTGCCCGGCGAACAGATGGGCGAACACGACGTTGAGCGCCACCATGGCGCCGATCAGCCAGCCACGGAGTCGCGTGGCGGCACAGTCGCCGCTTACTTGGTCCGGTTCTCGGCGATGAAGCGGCATAGGTCACGCAGCGAGGCGAATATCTGCTCGTTTCGGTCGTCGTCGGAGCGCAGGTTCAATCCGTAGCGCCGCGAGACGACCAGGGCGATTTCCAGCACGTCGATGGAATCGAGACCCAGCCCGTCGCCGAACAATGGTTCGTCGGGATCGATTTCCTCGGGCGTCTCGTCGAGGTTCAGGGCCACCACCAGTTCGGCGGCAACCTCGGGGATCAGGGCATCGATGGTGTTGTCGTGGCTTTCGGTCATCGTTTGAGTCGGTCTGTCGGTGATAAAAAGGGGCGCGGCACGTCAGCCGTCGGGGCACGCAAAGGCCAGCACGGCATTGGTGCCGCCGAATGCGAACGAGTTCGACAGCGCCGCCCGGATGTCAGGGGCCTCACGCGCCGTGCCGCGTACGTGATCGACCCCCTCGCAGGCGGAATCAAGCCGATCCAGATGCGCGGTCGGCGGGAGTTTACCCTGTTGCAGCGCCAGGACGGTCAGTGCCGCCTCGATTGCACCGGTTGCGCCCATCGCGTGGCCATGGACGGCCTTGGTCGCGCTGACCGGCAACCGTTCGGCGCAACGGTCACCAAAGGCCTCGCGGATGGCGCGCACCTCGATGGCATCGCCCTCCGTCGTGGCGGTGCCGTGCGCGTTGATGTAGCCAACCGCATCGGGGGCAAGCTCGGCATCGGCCAGTGCCGCCCGGATGGCCCGAACCTGACCGCGGTGGTCCGGGCGGACGACGTGGTTGGCGTCGTTCGAGGCACCGTAGCCGGCCAGCTCGGCCAGGATCGGTGCCCCCCGGCGCTGGGCGTGTTCCAGCGATTCGAGTACTAGGCAGGCCGCGCCTTCGGCAAGCACCAGTCCGCGGCGATCCGGGTGAAATGGCAGGCAGGCCCGGTGGGCACTGCTCTCGTCGCCCGGGGCGAGCATGTGCATTGCATCCCAGGCCCGCAGTACCCCGACGCCGAGTGGCAGATCAGAGCCACCGGCGACCATCAGGTCCATTTCACGGTCACGGATGCGCTCGTAGGCCTCGCCGATGGCGATGGCGGCCGAGGCACAGGCGACGCTATGGGTCACGGACCGTCCGCCCAGCCCGTAGCGGATACCGATCTGCGAGGCGGCGGCGTTGTTCATGCCCATGACCACGGACATCGGCGAGAGTCGCTTGCGTCCCTCCTTCCAAAAGGCGCGATAGCCACTCTCGAAGGTGTTGATGCCCCCGAGCGCGGTTCCCCAGTGGACCCCGGCGCGCGGATCGGGTTCCTTGGCCGGTCGCGTCAATTGTGCCTGTTGCCAGGCCTCCTCGGTGGCTAGCAGGGCCAGGCGTGCGAAGGGATCGGTGCTGCGGCAGGTGGTCTTGCCGAGCCGCGCCTCGAAGTCGATCGGGTCGAAGTGGACGGCCGGCGTAGAGCCGCCGATCGCCTCGTCGCCGTAGGGAAACAGGCGAACGCTGGACTGGCCGGCCACGGCGCGTTCGAATACTGCATTCGTGTCACCGCCGAGCGGGTCGAGAATCGAAAGGCCGGTAACGACGACCCGTGCCTGGCGGCGGGATTCAGCCATTGGTGGGCAAATGGGGCTGGAGGATGTCGATCAGGTCCTGGACAGTCTCCGGCGTGCCGACGTCGCTTCCCAGTTCGATTTCCATTTGTTCCTCGAGCGTAAAGATCAATTCGAGCAGGGTGAACGAATCGACGCCGAGCTCATCGAGCCGGCTCGACGGGGTCACGGTGGCGGGGTCGATATCCGTGTTCTCGGCAATGCCGGTGCGGATGAGTTCCAGTGCCTGCATGCGTTCCTTCCTGTAAGCGCCTTTCACCGATGTCCAGCGTGCTTCGACCCAATCCCTGGATCGAGAATCCACCGACGGTGGCGGCGTGGGCTAGCTCAAAAACAAAAAAGACACCCGGAGGTGTCTCATTCGTCCGATCTGGTGGCGGAGGGTCAGGGATTCGAACCCTGGAAGGGCTATTAACCCTTGCCGGTTTTCAAGACCGGTGCATTCAACCGCTCTGCCAACCCTCCGAAGCCCGCGCATCTTCCGCGATCGAGCCGGTTGGTGTCAAGCCGGGCATCTGTTGTTGTGGATATACAACACGCCGTGTGGCGCTAAAGCAAAAAGGCCGCGTGGCGTGGGAACCGGATTGCTGTGTTCCAAGTCACAGCGCAGCAACTCGATACGGTTTTGCCGGTCGGGTGCTGTGCTATTGTTTTTCTCAGTCTCGTGTTGACTGAAGTATCCCAATTCAAGGAGATCGAATTATGCGTTGGTCCTATCTTGCTTCTGTCGGTGCACTGGCCGTGGTCCTCTCGGCGTGTAGCTCCACGCCGGATTCGGGGGCGGGTGCCGGGGACGGCGCCGATTCCGCCGATGGCGCACAAAGCACCGGCATGTATGGCGATGGCGGTATGAGCGAATCCCAGATGTACGAAGGTCAGCCGGCCGAGCGTGAGCGCGTCGTCTACTTCGGCTTCGACGAGTACTCGGTTGCCGGCCAGTATCAGGGCATGCTGCAAGCCAATGCCGATTTCCTCAAGGAAAACGGCAATCGCGAAGTGGTAATCGAAGGTCACACCGATGAGCGTGGCAGCCGCGAGTACAACATCGCGCTGGGTGAAAAGCGTGCCAATGCCGTTCGTGACGTGCTGCTCTCCTACGGCGTTTCCTCGAGCCAGATCGATACCGTCAGCTACGGTGAAGAGAGCCCGGCCGTGGACGGCAGTGGCGAATCCGCCTGGTCGAAGAACCGCCGTGCGGTGATCGAATACGGTCAGTAAGCCGTTTGACTTGACCGGTCGGGACGAGCCCGACCGGAAACACGAAAGCCAGGCATGTGCCTGGCTTTTTTTGTAGGAGGGTGTGCGTCAGCCTTGCAGCGGTGTGCCGTGGTGACGATCGCGGACGCTTGGGTAGGGGCGTGCCGGAGGTGGGACTAGCACGGTGTTGAAGTGCTCGGCCCGAGGGTTGGTTTGCGGGAAATCCTTGCTGAAATGCAGTCCACGGCTTTCGTGGCGCGTGAGTGCTGAGCGGACGATCAGGTCGGCGACTTCCACCAGGTTGCGCAGTTCGATCAGATTGTTGCTGACACGGAAATGCGCGTAGTAGTCGTGTATCTCGCGGCGCAGGAGGTTGATGCGGTCCCGGGCGCGGTACAGGCGTTTGGTGGTGCGCACGATCCCGACATAGCTCCACATGCTGCGCCGCAGTTCGTCCCAGTTGTGGGTGACCACCACGGCCTCGTCCGGATCGGTGACCTGGCTTTCGTCCCAGGCGGGGATGGTCGGGTGCTCGCGAACGGCCGCTTCCGGGGCTTCGGCAATGCGTTCAGCGGCAGCTTGGGCGAAGACGAGGCATTCAAGCAGCGAGTTGCTGGCCAGTCGATTGGCCCCGTGCAGGCCGGTATGGGCGGTTTCGCCGATGGCGTAGAGGTTCTCGATGTCGGTGCGCCCGTGTTTGTCGACCATCACCCCGCCACAGGTGTAGTGGGCGGCCGGGACGACTGGCAGCGGCTCACGGGTCATGTCGTAGCCGAACTCTAGGCAGCGGGCGTGGATCATCGGGAAGTGGGTCTCGATGAACTCGCGTCCCTTGAAGCTGATGTCCAGGTAAACGCAATCGATGCCCAGCCGCTTGATCTCGGCATCGATGGCCCGGGCGACGATGTCACGCGGCGCCAGTTCGGCGTCAGGGTGGTGCTCGGGCATGAATCGAGTGCCATCCGGTCGCAGCAGCACGCCGCCTTCACCGCGCACCGCTTCGCTGATCAGAAAGGATTTGGCGCGCGGCTCGTACAGGCAGGTGGGGTGGAACTGGATGAATTCCATGTTCGAGACCCGGCAGCCCGCACGCCACCCCATCGCGATGCCGTCGCCGGTGGCGCCGTCGGGATTGGTGGTGAACAGGTACGCCTTTGCGGCACCGCCCGTGGCGAGGGCCGTATGCCGAGCCCGCACTGTGATCACCCGATCATTTTTGATGTCGAGTACGTAGGCGCCCAGGCAGGCGTCTCGTGTCTCGCCCAGCCGACGAGCGGTGATCAGGTCGACGGCGTTGTGGTGCTCGAGTACGGTGACATTCTTGCGGGCGCGGACGGCGCTGACCAGCGTTTCCATCAGGGAGCGGCCGGTGTGATCGGCGGCATGGGCGACGCGGCGCTGGCTGTGGCCGCCCTCGCGTGTCAGGTGGAGGCGTTCTGGGTCATCGTGATCGTGACTGAAGGGCATATCCAGTGACTTGAGCCACTCGATCTGTTCCGGGCCGGCACGTACCACCCGTTCGACCACCTCGCGCTCGGGCAGGCCGGCGCCGGCCTTTATGGTGTCCTCGATGTGTTGATCGATGTCCTGGGGGCCACCAAGGGCCGCGGCGATTCCGCCCTGTGCCCAGGGTGTGCTTCCCCCGACCAATTCCGCCTTGCTGAGCACCAGCACCCGCAGGTTCTCTGGGAGCCGCAGGGCCATGGCCAGGCCGGCCGCTCCCGAACCAATGATCAGGATGTCGCTCTGAAGGGTGCTGCTGTCGTTTTGATCGCTCATGAAGGCTTACGAGTCCTCTTTCCGTGGGCCATGCGGATACGGCCTGCGGTATATGTCTCAAGCGTGGTTTTTCGGTACAATACCGCCCGGCGAGTATACGTGCTTAGGCGCCTCGGGCGGGGGCGGGCATTGCCTGATCAGACGCGGGGTCTTGAAGGCGACCGAGGTTGGCTGACAAACCAACCCAACCGTGTCGCCCGAAATGCCGCAACTTCACCTCTCTTAAATTAACGATTTGTACGCAAGGTAGGACCGGATACGAAAATGAGCGCCGAGGAGAACGACAAGGCCCTAGTGGCCCGCGCCCGCAAGGGCGACCGGCGAGCCTTCGATCTCCTGGTCCTGAAATATCAACATCGCGTGCAGCGTCTGATTGCGCGTTACATTCGCGATCCCGAGCAAGTATTTGATCTGTCTCAGGAAACCTTCATCAAGGCCTACCGGGCACTGGAGCGTTTTCGGGGGGACAGCGCGTTCTACACTTGGATCTATCGCATTGCCGTCAACACCGCCAAGAACCAGCTTGCCTCGGATGCGAGGGGCGGTTACATGGTTTCGTTGAACTCCGGCGGATCGGACGAGTCAGACGAACCAATGATGGAGCCCGAAGCGTTGCGTGATGGCGGAACGCCTGACGCGCTCGCAGCGACCGAGGAACTCAAGGGGGCCATTGATCGGGCTATCTCCGAACTGCCCGAGGACCTGCGCACCGCCTTGACGCTGCGAGAGATGGAAGGGCTCAGTTACGACGAGATCGCGGCGGTCATGGACTGCCCGATCGGGACGGTACGGTCGAGGATTTTCCGCGCCCGTGAAGCCATTGAACAGTCGATTGAACCGTTCAAAGGCGGTTAATTTAGGTGGCAACTGTGATGAAACAACGGCAAGCAAACGATCCAACAACCCTTCGGGACACCGTTTCCGACTGGTGGGACGATGAATGGCAGGCGGGCGAGCGAGAAATCGACGCACTGTTGGCCGATGTCGACGGCGTTCGCTCGCATACCCGCGACTACGATCTGATCGGTAGCCGGCTGCGCGGCGAGCCGCTGGTCACGCGTGATCTGCTTGATTCGATCAACGCGCGCCTTGACGAGATTCCGGATGCCGAACGTCCGGGCGGCGGCAAGGTTGTCTCGTTGCCCACCGCTCGCAACTGGCAGTCCCGCCGCGTCTGGCAGGGGGCCATGGCTGCCTCGCTGTTCGCCGCGGTGACAGCCGTTGGCTTGACTCTGTCAACCGGGGAGCGCTCGGCAGTTGACGTAGAGACGCCCATGCAGGCCGAGGGCGAGACGGATAACGATCGTGCCGTCATGGCGTCACTCAACGCGCAACAATTGCCTGAGGATGCCTCGCCGGCAGCGCTTGCGGCCAAGGCTCAGCAAAGTGGTGTTGTTCAAGTCTCCACGGCGCCGAGTAACGGCTCCAAGCTTCCCGATTGGGCGACGGGGCGTAGCGGGGCCGGTCCGGACCCCTACGTGGTGACCCATTACCGTATGGCGTCGCCCGAATTCGGCACCACCGGCCCCGAGGCGCGGGCCACGACCTTTGACCGGAAGTAAGCGAGGCGTGATGCAAGCATTGCGGTTGCCTTTTAGCAAGCCATTCTCGTTGGCCACTCTCGCTTTGGCGGGGGTGGCCTTCTGCTGTGCGCCCGCCAGGGCGGAACCACTGCTCAAGGCCCTTCCCGCCGAGCAGGAAGGGGTCAGCAGCCTGGAAACCCCGGCGGAGGGCGCCGGCCAAACCGACACGGAAACCCTGCGTGACCGTGTGCGATCGATGGTTGAGGCCATGGCCAGCCGCACCTACGGGGGCCGGTTCATTCACGTCCGTGGCGACCAGATCGACCTGATGCGAGTGGTGCACCGCCAGATTGATGGCAAGCGTGTCGAACTGTTGGTTGCCGAGAACGGTGAAGTCCGGGAGATCCGCCGACTGGGCGAACGATGCGCCTGTTTGTGGCCGGAGCGCCGTCAGGTGATGTTGGGCGACTATCCCAACATCAACAGCCGACTTTCCGGCGAGCGTTTCGAATCCATCGATCAACTCGAGGATGATTACCGCTTGATCGATCTGGGTGGCAGTCGCGTGGCCGGAATGACCTGCAACATGATGGCCGTCGTGCCGCGCGATGATTATCGATACGGGTACAAGCTCTGCATTGGCGACCAGGAGCCATTGCTGCTCCGCATGAGCATCTACGATGAGCGCGGTCGTCCGATCGAGCATAACCAGTTCACGCAGGTCGAATCGTTGGACTCGGTGGAACTGACGTTCCAGGACCAACTGCTCGCGGGGCTCGAGGAAGATTTCGAGCAGATCGAGCTGGGTGGCGAGCCCGTAGAGCAGGCACCCATCCGCCAGAGTGGCTGGGTTGTTGATCCGTTGCCGACCGGCTACACAATCAGCTCGCGTAGTTGGCGGCGTAACCCGGTCACTGGCCAGTATTTCGAGCACATGGTGATCACCGATGGGTTAGCAACGGCTTCGGTTTTCGTGGAGAAACGCGATAGCGACGCTGCGCAACAGGTGACACGTACCGACCAGGGCATGACGATGGCCGCGCGCAGTGTCGACAACGTGCGCATTACCGCCATGGGCGACGTGCCCTCGGCAACTGTCGAATCCCTGGTCGAAAACACGGTGCGTGACGTGGCCTCGGCGGGTACGGAACACGTCGAGCCCGGCTCGGGTGAATAATGGATCAGGAACGGGCGGCGATTGACCAGCCTGTGCTCGAGGCGGCACGGGTTGTCGCCGTGGAGGCTGGTGGCGCCTGGCTCGAGTCGGAAGGCCAGAGCGGTTGCGCCAATTGCCGCGAAGGTCGTGGCTGTGGCGTCAGTGTGTTCCAACGGCTGTTTCGTTTGCCCCGCCATCGGCTCTATTTGCCGACAGAAGAAGCATTGTCGGTGGGCGACCACGTGGTGATCGCGCTATCGCAACGAGCGGTGCTGACGGCATCGTTGTGGCTCTATCTCGCTCCGCTTGTCGGCCTCCTCGTGGGCGCGCTGTTGACCGAGATGCTTTTTGCGCGGGAAGGCTTGACGGTTCTGGGCGCAATTACCGGATTGGCCGGCGCCTTGCTGTTCGTGCGTGGCCGCCAACAACGTCAGGCCCGCTCCGGGGCATTCTTCCCCGTGCTGCACGAGATCACGCTTCGTCAGGCCGACGAGTCACCGAATAAGGCGTCGTAACGGATTGATTTTTCTTGGCGCTTATTCGGAGTAACCTTGCGCATCCGCCATGTGGCTTAGCATGCGGCATTGCCGCCGCGCGGCCCCGAGTTCCCGTCTTTCACGTTTCCCCGGTCGTTTCCCGATGCATTCACTCCGAATGATCTTTCCGCGCCTTACGAGGTTCCCGCGGGTACTCACGCTCGTTCTGTTATCGCCGCTGTGGATGATGGGTTGCACGGATCCCGAGGATCAGCGCCCACCCGAGCAGGTGACTGGCTTGCCGGACTTCACCGAGTTGGTGGAGGCCAATGCCTCGTCTGTCGTTAACATCACCAGCGTCAGCAGCCTGCCTTCCCTGTCTGAACAGGGGGAGGGCGGTGACAGCCGTCACGACTGGATGCGCGGCCTGTTTGGGGAGCGCGCGGATGAGTTGCCCGGACCTTTGTTGCCACAGGAAAACGATGGGTCGGGCTTTATCCTCAGCGAGGATGGCCACGTCGTCACCAACGCCCATGTGATTGATGGGGCAAACAAGGTGTTCGTGCGCTTGAGCGATGGTCGCGAGCTGGTTGCCGACGTGGTGGGTGTTGACGGTATTGGCGATATCGCGCTGCTCAAGGTGGAGGCCGATAGCCTGCCGGCGGTCTCGCTCGGCGATTCGGATGCGGTGCGCCCTGGGCAATGGGCGCTGGCTATCGGTTCGCCCTACGGGTTCGACCAGACCGTGACCGCCGGGGTCATTAGTGGGCTGGGTCGGCATCTTCCCGGTCAAGCAAACCAGCCCTATGTGCCCTTCATTCAAAGCGATGTCGCCATCAATCCGGGCAATTCGGGCGGTCCGCTATTCAACACGAGCGGGCAGGTGGTCGGCATCAATGCCCAGATATTCACCGAATCCGGCGCCTTCAACGGCATCTCGTTCGCCATCCCGATCAACTACGTCGTCGACGTGATCCGTCAGATAAAACAGAACGGTGAGGTCAAGCGGGGTTACGTCGGCGTCGAGGTGCGCGGTGTTAATCGTCAGCTTGCCGACCGCCTGGGCCTTGATGAGGCTCGTGGCGCCGAGGTGGTGCGTATCGTCGAGGGCTCGCCGGCGGCCGACTCGTCGATTGTGGCAGGGGACATCATCCTCGCGGTCAATGGCATTCCTATCAAAGATGGCGCCGACCTGACCGAAGCGTTGGGATCGTTGCCGCCGGGTTCCGAGGCATCCCTGGAGGTTTGGAGCGACGGGGAGACGCGTGATGTGGAGATCACGTTGGCCTCGCTTCCCGAACCGGAGGAGGCGCAGTCGGATACCACCATCCCGGAGTCTTCGGAAGAGCCGGAACTGGTCGTGATCGAGACCCTCGGCATGATCCTGCGGCCACTGGAAGAAGGCGGGGTGCGTATCGGTGAGCTTGATCCGAAGGGGCCCGCGTCCCTCGCCGGACTGATGCCGGGGGATCGGTTGATCTCGATCGATCGCCAGCCCGTGGGGACGCTGTCCGAGGCGTATCGAGAGATCGCTCGCATCGCGCACAACCGCAGCGGTAAGGGCAACGATCTCGTGCTGTTCCTGGTCGAACGTGATGGCAAACAACGTTTCTTCATGCCCGCCTTTTCGGGCAACCCGCATCAGTCGCGCTGACTCTGCGGGCTCCGGGGAAGGGCCTACACGAATCCGGTACCCCTCCGCGCCTCGTGCATCTGCCCGGCGCAAGAGGCATTCAGTTAGGCCAGGGTGGCGCCGGATTCGTGCAGCCCGATCCCTCGCCCTATATACTGTGCGGCTCTTCTCGCGGCGCGTTTTCGTTGCCCGCGGGGCTTTCCCCACGAACCGAAAGTTAAACCTCTATGGCGTCCGAGCGACTCTCCCGGATTCGCAATTTCTCGATCATTGCGCACATTGACCACGGCAAGTCGACCCTGGCCGATCGCATCATCCAGCGCTGTGAAGGCCTGGAAGAGCGCGAGATGAGCGCGCAGGTGCTCGATTCCATGGATATCGAGCGCGAGCGCGGTATCACCATCAAGGCGCAGAGCGTCTCGCTGGACTATCACTCCCGCGACGGTGAGACCTATCGCCTGAACTTCATCGACACGCCCGGGCACGTGGACTTCTCCTACGAGGTGTCGCGTTCGCTTGCTGCCTGTGAAGGGGCATTGCTGGTGGTGGATGCCTCGCAGGGCGTCGAGGCCCAGTCGGTCGCCAACTGTTACACAGCGATCGACCTTGGACTTGAAGTCGTGCCGGTGCTCAACAAGATTGACTTGCCGGCCGCCGAACCCGATCGGGTCAAGGCCGAGATCGAAGACATCATCGGCATCGAGGCACAGAACGCCGTGACCTGCTCGGCCAAGACGGGCGAGGGCGTCGACGAGGTGGTCGAGCGCCTGATCGAGCAGATCCCGCCGCCAGAAGGCAACGAGGACGGCCCGCTCAAGGCGCTGATCGTGGATTCGTGGTTTGACAACTACGTCGGCGTGGTCGCGTTGGTGCGCGTCATCGACGGGGCGATTCGGCCCAAGGCGAAGATCAAGGCCATGGGCACGGGCGACGTGTTCACCGTCGACAAGACGGGCGTGTTCACCCCCAAGACGCTGGCCCGCGACGGGCTATTCGCCGGCGAGGTAGGCTTCGTCATCGCGGGTATCAAGGATATCGATTCGGCCAAGGTGGGGGACACCCTGACCGACGCCGAGAATCCGGCCGATGGCCCGCTGCCGGGCTTCAAGGAGATGCAGCCGCGGGTCTTCTCCGGTCTTTACCCGGTAGAGGCCGATCACTACGACGACCTGCGCGAGGCACTGCGCAAGCTGCGCCTGAACGACGCGGCGCTGCATTTTGAGCCGGAAGTCTCGACCGCGCTGGGATTCGGTTTCCGCTGCGGCTTTCTGGGGCTCCTGCACATGGAGATCATCCAGGAGCGGCTCGAACGTGAATACGACATCGATCTGATCACCACCGCGCCGACGGTCATCTTCGAGATCGAGGAAAAGGACGGCACGACCTACCAGATCCACAATCCCTCGCAGTTGCCGGAACCGACGCTGATCAACGAGATCCGCGAGCCGATCATCGAGGCGCACATTCTCTGCCCGCAGGACTATGTCGGACCGGTACTCAACCTGTGCATGGAAAAGCGCGGCGTGCAGAAGAACATGCTGTATTCCGGCAATCAGGTCACTCTGATCTTCGATCTACCGATGGCCGAGGTGGTGCTCGACTTCTTCGATCGCCTGAAGTCGGTTTCGCGCGGCTATGCCTCCTTCGATTACCACCTGGACCGTTTCGAGGCGGCGCGCCTGGTCAAGATGGACATCCTGATCAACGGTGAGGCGGTCGACTCGCTCTCGTTGATCGTGCACCGCGACAAGGCCGAGCAGCGGGGCCGCGAGCTGGTGGAGAAGCTCAAGGAGCTCATCCCGCAGCAGATGTTCGAGGTGGCACTGCAGGCGGCCATCGGCGGCAAGATCATCGCGCGGACCAACGTTAAGGCGCTGCGCAAGAACGTGTTGGCCAAGTGCTACGGCGGTGATGTCTCGCGCAAGAAGAAGCTGATCGAAAAGCAGAAGGCCGGCAAGAAGCGGATGAAGAACATCGGCAAGGTCGAGGTGCCCCAGGAGGCGTTCCTCGCCGTCTTGCAGATGGACAACAAGAACTGATTGTCGCCACGAGCGACCCGATTGACCCAACGCGGAGCACGTCGTGGATTTTGAACTTCTCTTGGTGGTGGCCACCTTCGTCAGTGGTCTGATCTGGCTGATCGATCGATTGGTCTTCCGGCCCCGGCGTCGTGCCCGGTTGTCTTCCGAGGCGGAACATCTGGGTGCCGAGGCGGGTATCGACGGCGGGGCGGCCAAGGACCACGAGCCACTGCTGGTCGACTACGCCAAGTCGTTCTTTCCGATCCTGCTGGCAGTGCTGGTAATCCGCTCGTTCCTGTTCGAGCCGTTCCGTATCCCGTCGGGATCGATGATGCCCACCTTGCTGGTGGGTGATTTCATCCTGGTCAACAAGTTCACCTACGGCCTGCGCCTGCCGGTGGTCAACACCAAGGTGTTACCGATTGGCGAGCCCGAGCGTGGCGATGTCGCCGTTTTCCGTTATCCCGAGCAGCCCGAAGTCGATTACATCAAGCGCATCGTCGGTTTGCCCGGGGATTCGGTCCGGGTCGACGATCAGCGGTTGTGGATTAACGGCGAGGAAGTGTCACTGGAGACAACCGGGCGATACGACGGTGACGCCAATCTCAAGCATGCGGGCCTGACCACCGCAATCGAGACCCTGCCGGACGGCGGTCCGCACCAAATCCTGATGGATACCGACCGTCGCCTGGGTGCGGCGGAGTGGACCGTTCCGGAGGGGCAGTATTTCGTCATGGGTGACAACCGCAATCACAGCAACGACAGCCGCTTCTGGGGCACCGTGCCCGAATCGAATCTGGTGGGCAAAGCGGTTATGATCTGGCTGCACTGGAACTGGCAGGATGGTGGTTTCGACACCGGGCGCATCGGCCGCTCGATCGACACCGTCGATGCCGATTGACGTCAAACGAGGGAATGCCCCGTTCCTACCGGCGGGCAAGACGAGGATGAAGGAAATGGACAACAGCGTTTCGAAGGGACAATTCCGTGGGCAGCTGAACGGCCGAGCCGCAGGCGCCACTCGTCAGGGCGGCATGTCGCTGGTGGGGTTGATCATCGCCGCGATCGTGCTGGGTTTCTCCGCCCTGGTCGTGATGCAGGTTGTGCCGCTTTACATCGCCGACCAGAAGTTGACCAGCATCTTCAAGGGTCTCGAGGAAGCGTCCGCGGGCAGTCCGGCTGAGATCCGCCGCACGATCGACAAGCAGCTGGACATCAACGAAGTTGATGATCGCTTCGACTCGAAGGAATTCGAGATTCGACCGGTCACGGGCGGCTACAGCGTTACCTACAACTACGACGGGCGTGCCACCCTGTTCGGCAATCTCTCGCTCGTCGCCGAGTTCAAACATCAGACCCGTGTCAGTAACTAAAAGTTCCAATCCCCTTATCCGTGATCCCGACGCCCTGGCGCAATCGCTTGGGTTGTCTTTCGATAATGCCGACCTGCTCGGGCAGGCGCTGCGTCATCGCTCGTCCGGGAAGCTGAACAACGAACGCCTGGAATTCTTGGGCGATTCGATCCTCAATCTCGCCATCTCGGACTACCTCTACCGCCACAAGCCAGAAGCAACCGAGGGGGCGCTTTCCCGTCTGCGTGCCTCGGTGGTGCGCGAGGAGACCCTGGCTCAGGTCGCGCGCCGCATCGGTTTGGGGGACTACCTGGTCATGGGATCGGGCGAGTTGAAGAGTGGTGGTCATCGCCGGGATTCGATCCTCGCCGACGCGCTTGAAGCAATCATTGGGGCGTTGTACCTCGACCAAGGATTCACACCGGCCCACGACTGGGTCCAGTCGCTGTTCCAGGACGAGTTGACCTCGCTGCCGGACGCCCAACAGCTCAAGGATGCCAAGACACAATTGCAGGAATACCTGCAACGCGACCGGCAGCCATTACCCGAATACGAGGTGATCGAACAGACCGGTCAGGCCCACAAGCAGACTTTTGAAGTCGCCTGTCGGGTCAATTTCCGTGACGATCCGTTCGCGACCCGCGCAAGTGGATCGTCGCGTCGTCGTGCCGAACAGACGGCCGCACGCCGGATGCTCAAGACGCTCCAGGAGCGTCACGGCAACAACGCCCCATCGGAGAGCCAGACATGACTTCATCGCCCCGTTTTGGTCACGTGGCGATCGTCGGTCGCCCCAATGTTGGCAAGTCCACCCTGGTCAACCGACTGGTGGGGCAAAAGGTCTCGATCACCGCGCCCAAGCCGCAGACAACCCGTCATCGGATCACCGGCATTATCACCGAGCCGCGCGGCCAGATTGTGCTGATCGACACGCCGGGGCTCCACGAGGGCGGCCGGGATGCCCTCAATCGTCAACTCAATCGCACGGCGCGTAGCGCGCTCGAGGGCGTCGACCTGATCCTGTTCATGGTCCAGGCGGGGCAGTTCGGTGCCGAGGACGAGGCCGTGCTCCGTCTGCTCTCGCATGTCGAGGCGCCGGTGGTGCTGGTGGTCAACAAGGTCGACCTGGTCAACGACAAGACCGAACTGCTGCCGTTTCTGGCCAGGATCGGCGACAAGGGCGATTTCGCCGAGGTCTACCCGATGAGTGCCCGACGCCAGCGTGGCCTCGACGGCCTGCTGGACCTGGTGTTCTCGTACCTGCCCGAAGGGCCGATAGGTTACGACGAGGACCAGGTGACGACCGCGCCGGTACGCTTCATGACCGCGGAGATCATCCGCGAGAAACTGGCCCGCTCCCTGCACGACGAGTTGCCCTACCAGACGACCGTGATGATCGAGCGTTTCGAGGAGACCGATCGCCTGGTCACCATCGGGGCGGTCATTTATGTGGCGCGCGCCGGTCAGAAGGGCATCGTGATTGGCAATCGTGGCTCCCGCCTGAAGATCGTGGGGCAACAGGCGCGCGAGGCGATCGAGCACCTGCTCGACAAGCGCGTGATGCTCGATCTCTGGGTGAAGGTGGCCGACGACTGGGCGGACGATGAACGCTCCGTGGCCGCGCTCGGGTACCAGTTGCCCGAATGAGGCCGACCGGGCCCGTTGGCAAGGGCGGGTGACGCCATGCGCGGCTTTCTGCTCCACGCGCGACCATTCAAGGAACACGGCCTACTGCTCGACTGGTTGACCGACACCCGCGGCTGGGTGCGCATGCGCCAGAATGGGGGGCGTCGGGTCAAGAAACGCGGCAGTCAGCGGCCGCCCAATTTCGTCTGTCTCGAGGTGGAGACGGCCGGGCGAGGGGGCTGGCCAATACTGACCGGTGCCGAACCCGTCGAGGGGCTGCGTTTCCTACATGGCCAATCGTTGGCAGCGGCCTTCTACCTGCATGAGCTCATCCTTCGGGCACTGCGTCCGGAAGAGGCGATGCCGGGCCTGTTTCTCGACTACTGGAAAAGCCTGGCCATGCTCGATTCGCCTGAAATGCCGGTTTCCGTGGTGGTGCGTCGGTTCGAGCGTCGCTTGCTGGAACACCTCGGCGCCGGTCTTGACTGGGAGCAGGCGGCCAACGGCCTACCGATCGAGCCGGAACGGCAATATCGCGTCGGCCTGCAGGGCGGTATTGTGCCTGGCAACGGGGCGAATGCCGTCTCGGGCCGCCTCCTGCGTGCGATTGCCCGTGACGAGGCGCTGGCCGAGGCCGATGACCGGCGCCGGGCACGGGACCTGATGCAGGGCCTGCTGGCGCCGCATGTCGGCTCCGCGCCCTTTCTGTCGCGAAGGCTGTGGCCAAGTGCCGGGGATTCGGCTCGGGGACCCGATGCAGGCGATACTCTCAGGCCCTAGACTGTTCGACCAAGATAAATGCTACCCAGGCTCGACCCGCTCAACGCTCACACGAACTCCGGAAATCGAAGACCATGACCAATCGCGTCACCGCCCAATATCCCTTGCTCGGTCTGAATATCGATCACGTCGCGACCCTGCGTCAGGCGCGCGGGACGCGCTATCCCGATCCGGTGCATGCCGCCTTGCTCGCGGAGCAGTCGGGGGCCGACAGCATTACCCTGCACCTGCGCGAGGATCGTCGACACATCCAGGATCATGACGTGGCAACCCTCCGTGACCTGCTGCAGACCCGCATGAACCTCGAGATGGCGGCAACCGACGAGATGATCGAGCTGGCCTGCCTGCTTCGCCCCCACGACGTCTGCCTGGTACCCGAGCGGCGCGAGGAACTCACAACCGAGGGTGGCCTGGACGTGGCCGGTCAGATCGACCGCATCCACGCGGCCTGTGACCGGATGGGCGAGGCCGGCATTCGCGTGTCTCTGTTCGTCGATGCGGACCCGCGACAGATCGACGCGGCCGTGGCCTGCGAGGCGCCGGTGATCGAGATTCACACCGGTCATTACGCCGATGCGACCGATGATCACGCCGTCGCCGAGCAGCTTGAACTGATCCGCCAATGCGCCCGTGATGCTGCCGACGTCGGCCTGGCAGTCAATGCCGGCCACGGGCTGCATTATCACAACGTGGCGGCGATCGCGGCGATCGAGCAGATCGAAGAGCTCAATATCGGCCACGCCATCATCGCCCAGTCGGTGTTTTCCGGCTTGCCGGCGGCCGTGCGCGAGATGAAGACGCTGATGCACGCGGCCCGCTTCGGTCGTTCCGCAGGCTGACACGGATTGGGCCGGACACTGCTTACATGATTCTGGGGATCGGCACCGACCTGGTTGAGATCGCTCGTATCGAGGCGGCACTCGGACGCCACGGCACGCGGCTGGTGGAACGTGTCCTCGGTCCGGTGGAGCGTGAACGGGTGCCGGAACGCAACGCAGCCCCGTGGATCGCCAAGCGCTTTGCGACCAAGGAGGCCGTCGCCAAGGCCCTGGGCACTGGGTTTCGGGATGGCTTGCGCTTGGTCGATATCCAGACCGGGCATGACGAGTACGGTCGCCCGAGCGTCTTGCTCGACGGCAAGGCACGTGACCGTTTCGAACGGATGGGCGGGTTGTCGGTCGACTTGTCGGTCAGCGACGAACGTGCCTACGCACTTGCCTTTGTCGTGATCAGTGGTTGATGGCCTTTCGCCGCTGGCGTTGATACAGGGTGTCAAAAACGGCGATCGTGGCAGTGGCGGCGGTTGGAATGAGCAGGTTATTGGTGGTCCCCAGCGGCCCCTGAGCGAACACCGCCACGCTCCCGCCGGTGACATAACCCCCGAGTAGCGTCAGCAAAAGCCACCCTTGCCATGACCAGGCCCGTCGACGGATCAGCCGTGCCAGGTACACGCCGAGATCGGTGGCGATGCCGGTGACGTGAGTGGTGCGTATCAGCAGGCCTCGGTAACTGGCCACCAATGCGTTCTGCAGGCCACAGGCAATCGCGGCTGCCGCCAGGGCAGCGATGGCTTGACCGAGAACGACGCCGATGACGGCGGTCGCCAGGAGCAACGATTCCAGCCCGAGGGCCCAGGCATACCGTGAGCTTTCCGGGAATGGCCTTCGTCCGATCAATAGCCCCGAGAGGGTGGCCCCACCGATGAATCCGGACAGGATGATCACGGCGGTGAACATCACCATCGGGTCGGCCAGCGCCATTCCTTCACTCAGGTGGGAAGCCATGCCGGTCATCTGGCTGACCGGCAGGCCGAAGGCCATCAGCATGACGCTATTTATGTGACCGGCAAGGCCGGCCATGACGAAGGCGATCAGGAATGCCTTCGCTGGGGTGGATCCGTTCGTCGCGCGGGGTGGGTAGGGCATGTCGGTTGCTGTCTCATGATGGGGACGAGGCGTCGAGGATAATCAGATGATAGCCCTTGATGTGGCCGTTGAATGGCCGTAGAATCCGCCGCTTGTTTCTCCTGCCTGACCGTTCCGCATGCGGCAGGCTGCCTTCAATCCACAGGAGTTTTGATCCATGCGTCATTACGAAATCGTCTTCATGGTCCATCCGGACCAGAGCGACCAGGTCCCGGCCATGATCGAGCGCTACCGCGGCATCATCGAAGCTGCGCAGGGCACGGTCCATCGCCTTGAGGACTGGGGTCGCCGTCAACTGGCCTACCCGATCAAGAAACTGGTCAAGGCGCACTACGTCATGCTGAACGTCGAGACCGACCAGGAAGCCCTGGCCGAGCTCGAGGAAGCGTTCAAGTTCAACGACGCCGTTCTGCGCCACATGACCATCCGTTGCGACGAGGCCTACACCGAAGCCTCCCCGATGATGCAGGAGCGCGAGGCCGAGCGCCGTCCGCGCCGTCGTGACGATGACAACAAGCGCGAAGAGCGTCGTGACGACGACAAGAAGTCCGACGACTCCAGCGAATAAGTTTCAAGAGGTTTGATCCATGGCCCGTTTTTTCCGTCGCAAGCGTTTTTGCCGTTTCACCGCCGAGGGCGTGAAGCACATCGACTACAAGGACATTGACACCCTGCGTCAGTACGTCACCGAAACCGGCAAGATCGTGCCGAGCCGTGTGACCGGTACCAACGCCCGTTATCAGCGTCAGCTGCAGACCGCCATCAAGCGTGCGCGCTTCCTGGCCCTGCTGTCGTACACCGACCGTCACTGATCGCGTCCGTCCCGAGCGTCTAGGAGTCAATATCCATGCAAGTAATTCTGTTGAGTAAGGTCGAGAACCTCGGCTCGCTGGGCGACGTGGTCCGCGTCCGCCCGGGTTACGCCCGTAATTTCCTGATCCCGTACGGCAAGGCCAAGCCGGCCACCAAGGCCAACATGGAAGAGTTCGAAGCGCGCCGCGCCGAGCTCGAGAAGAAGGCCGCCGATGAGCTGGCTGCCGCCCAGGCCCGTGCCGCCAAGATTGGTGAAGAAGCCAGCGTCACCATCCCGGTCAAGGCCGGCGCTGAGGGCAAGCTGTTCGGCTCGGTTGGTACCGATGAAATCGCTGACGCGGTCAACGAAGCATTCGGTGTCGAGATGGAGAAGCGTGAAGTGCGGATGCCGGAAGGTGCCCTGCGCGCGCTGGGTGAGTTCCCGATTCAGCTCCACCTGCACTCGGAAGTCGACGTCGAAATCAACGTCGTGGTCGTTCCGGAGCAGTAATCCGGTCGATCGGTCCTCACGGTCGCCTAGCGCCCGTGAGAGCGCCGCCGACAGTACGGCAAGGCCCGCCCTCATTGAGGCGCGGGCCTTTCTTTTGCCCACAGCAAAGAGAAAATGTGCCGCTTTGGGATCAGGGAACCGGCCTCGATCCGCGTGGTCAACGTCGGACGCAGGGCGTATCATCGACCCTTCCATCGGGGGAGTCCCAACCGGCCGCCATGACGACCGTGGTCGGATGTCCCCTTGCGCCGTCACACCCTCTGGTACACGAGATACATGTCACTCCCGGACTACGATTCCGACAAGCCCAAACCCCGTCGCAGCGCGAATTCCACGGTGGGCTCACCGTTGGCCTTGCGGGTGCCACCGCATTCCCAGGAGGCCGAGCAGGCCGTGCTCGGTGGGCTGATGCTCGATCCGCTCGCCTTCGAGCAGGTGGGTGACAAGCTCGCGGCCCCGGATTTCTATTTCCACGACCATCGGTTGATATTCCAGGTGATCGGAGAGTTGGCCGAACGCAGCCAACCCTTCGACGCGATGGTGGTTTCCGAGCGCCTCAAGACGCTGGAAAAACTTGAGGACATCGGCGGGAACGATTACCTGGCGGCCCTGGTCGATTCGGTTCCCAGTGCAGCCAATATTGCCGCCTATGCCGAGATCATCCGTGAGCACTCGCTACTGCGCCAGTTGATCGAGGTCGGTACCGAGATCTCCCGCAAGAGTTACCAGACCGAAGGGCAGACCGCTTACGACGTGCTGGAACTGGCGGAAAAGCAGATCTTTGCCATTGCCGACGAAGGGTCGCGGACCCGGCGCGGCTTTCAGAGCATCACGGATCTGTTGACCGTGGCCATGGACCGCATCGCCGAGCTTTACGAAAACAAGGGCGAGGTGACTGGGCTTAGTACCGGTTTCAGCGACCTCGACGACATGACCACCGGGTTGGGCAAGGGGGATCTGGTGATCGTCGCCGGGCGCCCCTCGATGGGAAAAACCACCTTCTCGATGAACATCGCCGAGAACGTGGCCTTGTACAGCAAGAAGGCCGTTGCCGTCTTCTCGATGGAAATGCCGGGCGACCAGCTTGCCGTGCGGATGCTGTCGTCGCTGGGCCGGATCGATCAGACCAAGGTGCGTACCGGTCGTCTGGAAGACAGTGACTGGCATCGGATTTCCGGGGCGGTGGGCCAACTGAGCCAGACCAAGATCTTCATTGACGATACGCCGGCGCTTTCGCCGTCCGATCTGCGTTCGCGTGCGCGGCGGCTCGCACGGGAAGAGGACCTTGGCCTGATCGTGGTCGACTATCTCCAGCTGATGCAGGTGCCGGGCTCCAAGGAGAACCGGACCACCGAGATCTCGGAGATCTCGCGCTCACTCAAGGCGGTGGCCAAGGAGCTCAACGTGCCGGTGATCGCGCTCTCCCAGCTCAACCGTTCGCTCGAGCAACGACCCAACAAGCGCCCCGTCATGTCCGACCTGCGCGAATCGGGCGCGATCGAGCAGGATGCCGACATCATCATGTTCATCTACCGGGAAGAGGTCTACGAGCCGGATACCGAGAAGAAGGGCATGGCCGAGATCATCATCGGCAAGCAACGTAACGGCCCGGTGGGCACGGTGCCGATGACCTTCCGCGGTCAGAATACCCGGTTCGAGGACTTCATCAGCCCTGAGAGCGTTCCGGAAGCCTACCGGTGATGCGGCGCGCGCGATTGCTGATCGATACCCGGGCGATGCGACACAACCTCGAAGTGGCGCGGGATGCCGCCGGCACACGATCGATCTTCGCCGCGGTCAAGGCCGACGGCTACGGCCACGGGCTTCTCACGGCCGCGCGGGCGTTCTCTAAGGCCGAGACCGACGGGCTGGCCGTGGCGACGCCGGGGGAGGGCATCGCGCTGCGGGAGGCGGGGCTGTCCGAACGGATTTTGGTCCTTCAGGGCGCGCTGACCACCGAGGAACTGGAAGCGGCGGCTGCCCGTTCGCTCGATCTGGTCTTTCACGAGATGGCGCAACTCGATCTCTTGGAAAGCCACGCCCCGTCTTTACCGGCCGGACGCATTCGAGCGTGGATCAAGGTGGACACCGGGATGCATCGTGAGGGGTTGGTGCCCGAGCAGGTGCAATCAGCCCGCGATCGGTTGTCGGTCAGTCCGGCGGTCGGGGGAACGATCGGCCTGATGACTCATTTTGCCCGGGCCGACGAGCCGAATGGTTCGGCCACCGACGAGCAAATCGAGACGTTTCGTGCCGTTGGCCGAGACTGGTCGGGTGAGACGAGCCTGTGCAATTCCGCAGCACTGCTGGGCGCGAGCACGGCGGGTGGCGACTGGGTGCGCCCGGGCATCATGCTTTATGGCGGCAACCCGTTCATTTTCGGCGAGGCGGCCCAGTATCGTCTGCAGGCCGCCATGACCCTCAAGACGGTTCTGGTGGCCGTGCGCCAGGTCCCGCGCGGCGAGCCCATTGGCTATGGGGGGCGTTTTGTGGCCCCGGAGTCGATGCCGGTGGGACTGGCGTCGGTCGGCTATGGAGATGGATATCCGCGCCACGCGCCCGATGGCACACCGATCCTGGTCAATGGCCAGCGCAGCCAGGTGATCGGACGGGTCTCGATGGACCTGGTCACGGTGGATCTGCGTGGTATCGAGGCGCAGGTGGGTGACGAGGTGGAGTGCTGGGGAAGCGGATTGCCGATCGACCAGGTGGCGCAGGCTGCCGGCACCATCAGCTACGAGTTGATGTGCCAGGTCAGCGGACAGTTGCGATCCGAGGCAACGATTCTGGACTAGTTATCGCCGGCTGGGTCGGCCGCGCGTACGCGGCCGCGGCGGGGAAGACGGATGGGGCCGGTTGGCCATTCCCTTTCCCGGCTTCAGCCCTGGCCCTGTTCACGTTGGGTCAGTGCCACCAGGGTGCGTTCGACCAATCCCGCCTGGGCGTTCTCGTGGCTCTCGATGAGTGCGTCAAGCCGTCGTTCGCCTTCCACGATGGCAACGAAGGCATGCGCCGTCGAGCCCTGAATGCCGGCCGCCCGAGCCGCTTCGCGCATCTCGTTCAAGGCCGCCAGGGCGTCGCGCTCCCCCCAGGTGGCGGCGAGGATCAGGGCGGCAATCTGTTCGGCGGCTTCGACTTCGGCCTGTTCAGCGACGTGGTGCAACCACCGGGGCTCATCCTTGGCCCGGTCGATCGCCGCGAGGATCATGCGATCTTCGTCATCGAGCGTTGACTCGTCGACCGTCCGTCCAGTCAGGCGTCTCTTGAGGGCCTCGGCCAAAGCGCTCCAGCCGTCCTCCCGGTACCGATCGATTGCCAGCATCGCGGCTGTGCCCGCCGTCGGCGTGGCCTCGGGCAAGGTTAGTGCGCTGCTCACGGCCTCGATCAACTCGAGGTGTGCGGCGGCGACCTGACTGGAAACGTCTGTCATCTCGGCTACTCTACTGGGCTGTATTCGTGTGGCTGCATTGGCTGGGCCCAATGAGCCGGGCTTGAAGACATGTCTTGCAACACGCGGCCGCTCACCCGGAGCGGCATCACAGACTAAAGCGCTTGGAGTAACGATGGAATACCGACGACTGGGCAACAGTGGCCTCAAGGTGAGCGAGATCTGCCTCGGCACCATGACCTTTGGCGAGCAGAACACGGAGGCCGAGGCACACGAACAACTCGACCACGCGGTCGCCTCCGGGATCAATTTCATCGACACCGCCGAGATGTACCCGGTGCCTCCGCGTGCGGAGACACAGGGGCGGACGGAAGCGTACGTCGGTTCGTGGCTGCGCAAGCAGCGGCGTGACGAACTGATCATCGCCACCAAGATTACCGGGGCAGGGCGTGCCAGCCTCAATCATGTCCGTGGTGGCCCCCGCGTGACGCGAGAGCAGGTTGGGCAGGCCATCGATGACAGTCTGCAACGATTGCAGAGTGACTACGTCGATCTCTACCAGATTCATTGGCCCGATCGGTACGTCCCCAAGTTTGGCCAGGTCTATTACGATCCCGACGAACGTTGGGAGAGCGAATCGATCGATGCCCAGTTGCGGGCGCTCGGCGAGCAGGTCGAGGCCGGCAAGGTCCGTTACTTGGGGTTGTCGAACGAGACGCCCTATGGCGTGATGGCTTTCGTTGAGGCCGCGCGCCGGCATGGCCTGCCGATCGTCACCTCGGTACAGAATGCCTACCACCTGATGAACCGGACCTTCGAAACCGGTGGCCTGGCCGAGGTCTGCAACGAACTCGATGTGGCGCTGTTGCCCTACAGTCCGCTGGCCTTCGGTCACCTGACAGGCAAGTACCTGGACGATCCCTCTGCCCCGGGGCGAATCACGCGATTCCCGGATTTCGGCCAGCGTTACGAAAAGCCCAATGCCGCCGCTGCCACGCGCGCCTACGTCGATCTGGCTCGGGAACACGGTCTGTCTCCGGCGCAGATGGCGATCGCCTTCACCCTACGTCGCCCCGAGGTGGCTGCCACCATTATCGGTGCCACCACGCTGCGCCAGCTGGAGGAAAACATCGCCGCGGCGGATGTGTCACTCTCGTCGGAACTGCTCGACGCGATCGATGCGATCGACGCCCGCTACCCGAACCCCACGGTCTGAAGGGAGACGACCATGAACGACGATCTGATTGCATCGCTTGCCGGTGATCCGTTGTTCCGCGAGGCCTGCTTTATCGACGGGCAATGGATTGCACCCGAGAATACGGAACGACAGGCGGTTACCAACCCCGCCAACGGGGCGCAGATTGGCACGGTCCCCCGGCTGGGAGGCGAGCACACCCGGCAGGCGGTCGAGGCGGCCAACCGGGCCTGGCCGGCCTGGCGGGAGCAGACCGCCGAGGCGCGTGGCGCGATTCTGTACCGCTGGTACGAGCTGATGCTGGAGCATGAACAGGCGCTGGCGCGGATCATGACGATCGAGCAGGGCAAGCCGTTGGCCGAGTCGGCCGGCGAGATCCGCTACGCGGCCTCGTTTCTCAAGTGGTTCGCAGAGGAGGCTCGGCGTGCGTATGGGCGAACCATTCCGCCAGCCAAGGCCGGGCAACAGATCGTGGTGATTCGACAACCGATCGGCGTCTGTGCGGCGATCACGCCCTGGAATTTTCCTTCCTCGATGATCACCCGCAAGGCCGCCGCGGCGCTCGCGGCCGGTTGTCCGATCATAGTCAAGCCGGCCAGCGCCACGCCGTTTTCCGCCCTGGCGTTGGCAGTGCTCTCGGAACAGGCGGGGATGCCGGCCGGGGTGTTCAACGTGTTGACCGGTTCGGCCAGCGAGATTGCCACCGAAATGACGGCCAACCCGATCGTGCGCAAGATTTCGTTCACCGGTTCCACCGAGGTCGGCGGCGCCCTGATGCGCCAGGCGGCCGGGAACGTGCAGAAGATTTCCCTGGAACTGGGGGGCAATGCACCGTTTCTCGTCTTCGACGATGCCGACCTCGACGCCGCCGTGGATGGCGCGATTGCCGCCAAATTCCGGAACACCGGCCAGACCTGTGTGTGCGTCAACCGCTTCTATGTCCAGGATGGCGTATACGATGCGTTTGTCGGCCGGCTGAAGGACCGGATCGAGGGCCTGCAGCTGGGTGACGGCATGCACCCCGATTCCGACGTGACCCCGCTGATCGACAAGGCAGCCGCCGACAAGGTGCTGGCGCAGGTCGAGGATGCGATGGCGCAGGGTGCCACGCTGGTTAGCGGCGGCCGGCGTGATCCCCGCGGCGAGAATTACGTGTTACCGACCCTGCTGACGGAAATCCGCCAGTCGATGCTGGTCATGCGGGAGGAAACCTTCGGCCCACTGGTTGCCGTGTCACGCTTCACAGACGAGTCGGAGGCGATCGAGATGGCGAACGATACGCCTTTCGGCCTGGCAGCCTATTTCTACAGCGAGAACGTGCATCGGGTCTGGCGGGTAGCCGAGTCGATCGAGGCAGGCATGATCGGGATCAACACGGGGCTGGTGTCCAATGCCGCCGCGCCCTTCGGTGGGGTCAAGGCATCGGGCCTGGGTCGCGAGGGTGCGGCCGAGGGATTGGACGAGTACCTGGAGACCAAGTACTTGTTGATGGGATGAGGCCGTTGAGGCCGGTGCGCGATCGCATCGGCAGCGAGACAGGCCGGCCGCGTTCGGATCAAATGGCGGGCTGGCTCAGGCCACCGCATTGAGGTTCGAGCCCGGCACTGCTTGCTCGGCGGTGCGGCGATAGGCGGTGGCCGCGTCGCTGGACTCGCTGGTTGCGGATGAGCGGTCCTCGTCGCCTTCGGCGCCGGTGTCAGTGCGTGACTCGGCTTGGGCACGGTTACGTTCGGCCGTTGCCTGCGCGGCCACGGCGAGATCGGTAGGTGACGGTTCGGCCGGGGCCAGGGCAGCGCGGATCACCTGCGACATCTTCTCCGCGGTTGCTCGCGGATCGTCCGGGACGGGCGTGGTATCGATCTGGACGTCGCCGCCAACCGCGTAGCGTTTACCGTCCGGTCCCTGTTGGTAATCGTAGGAGCCACCGCGCACAAGGTCGCCACCGGCCGCACGATGCGCACTCTCATGGGCACGCACCTCGCGATCACGGGCCTTGAGGTCCGTCAGCATGCGTTGCTCCTCGATCGAGGCCGCGTCGGTCGCCGCGGGCGAGCGTTGCGGCCGTCCCGCCTCGCGCTCGCGCCCGGCAATCGAGGGTGTTTCGGTGCTTGCCGACGACCCTTGCGGTTTGTCGGCTGGCCCGGTGCCGCTTGGTGTCGCGCCAGCCGACCCGCCCGGCACGAACGGCGGGGCAGGCGGCAGGCTGGGCAATGAGGCGGCGATCGGCGTCATGGGCGAGGGCGGGGATCCATTGAGAACAATAGGTTATATCTTCTTCCCGCACGATCTGCAATGGCTGGTGGGCACGAAGGCAGCGATGGTGCCCGGTATAACGATTGGGCCCGAGTTAATGGAACCCCGTGCTGCTGCCGTTGTCCCCCAGATGGGTCCAGGTGAGCCCGGCTTGGATTCGCCCAAACCGACGACTACTCTCTAACGGAGAGTTGGACTTTATTATCAAGAGGATTCGCGACATGGCACAGGCACCACAGAAAGACAGCAACGCCGAACTGGAAGCGGTCAAGGCCGATCTGGCGAAACTGCGTGGCGACATGGGCGACCTGCTCAAGGCCGTCAAGGAGCAGGGTGAGTCCCGTGTGCGGCATGGCGCCGGCCGAGCACGCGACGAGGTCAAGGACGCCTTCGATGAAGGCCTGGACACCCTGAACCGCGGTTACGAGCATGCGCGACAGTACGGCGATAAGCGCGTTGAGGAGGCCGAGCAACTGGTCGGTCGCCACCCGTTGACCTCGGTGGTTGCCGCTTTCGGCGTCGGGTTTGTCATCGCCAAGCTGATCGACGGAGGCCGACACTGAAAGCGCTGACCGATTACGTCCTCGCCCTGACCAATCTGGTCGAGGCTGAGGGGCGGGTGCTCCGCCGACAAGTCGGCCGCGTCGCGGCCGCTGTCGTGATGCTGGGCGTCGTTGGCCTGTTGGCGGTGGTTGCCATCGGGTTGGTGCTCGCCGCGATCTACCATTGGGTTGCCCCGTTTTGGGGGGCGGCCGGTGGTTTTGCGGTGATTGCCTCCGTGAGCCTGCTGATAGCGGCCGTGTTGGGTATCTGGGCCTACCGATGGTTGCGGTGACAACCGGCGCCCGGCGGCTCGAGCAGCGCGCGCGTTTGCACCACCTCGAGCCTGACACGGTTACTCGGCGCGACCTCTCACCCTCAGAGGACTTGCACTGGGCCAAGCTGGCCCTGCAAGACAGCAGTCGACGCCTGCAAAGTGACGCCGAGATGCTTTGGCTACCGGTTGCGGCCGGCGTGCAGCATCATCCGTGGCGAACACTGGGTCTGGCCGTGGCCGCGGGCACGGCCTACGGGTGGCTGGATGATGCGACGCACGGCGCGATTTCTCGTTTTGCTTGGCGTATGTTGCGAACCCGCCTGCTCGGGAGTGGTCTTAGGTTGCGGTAACCACGTTCACGGGGGAGCGGTGATGCCGCAGAACGAAGACCGACCGCTGCCGGGCCAGGAACTGGCACTTGACGAAACACCGCGCAACCTGGGAGATCTGCTGCAGCGGATCGCCGAGGTGGCGTCCGTCCGTGACGAGGTCTATCTCGCCACGATCATGGATGCACTAGGGACCCGTTCGTTCGGCCCGGTCCTTCTCTTGATCGGCGTGATACTAGTCTCGCCCCTGAGTGGCGTGCCGGGCTTGGCGACGGTGTCGGGGATCGGCCTCGCGCTCATATCCTTGCAAATGCTGTGGGGGCGGGAGTCTTTTTGTTTACCTCGTTGGCTGCTCAATCGACACATCTCCAGTGACCGCCTCAGGACTGCACTTCGTTGGCTTGATCGGCCAGCGCGATTCATCGATTGGTGGCTGCGACCGCGATTAACCATGCTCGCCTCTGACAGCGGTGCGATGGTCGTCGCTGGCGTCTGTCTGTTGTTGGGGCTCGTCATGCCGGTAATGGAGTTGGTGCCATTCTCGGTGACGGCGGCGGGACTCGCTTTGGTCACGTTCGGTCTGGCGCTGGTTGCGGTCGATGGCCTGTTCGTCGTTCTTGGCGTGGTTTATCTGCTGACGGTTAGCGCGTTGGCTGTTACGGGACTTGTGGCGTTATGAGACGGTCGCTCGGTTTCTAATGTCGGCGACGTGAATAAGGCGTGCCACATGTCTCAGTCAGTCGGTTCTAACGCAGTCGATAAAGTAGCGAAGGCCCTCTTCCGTTTCCTCGGCCACGAGACCGTGCACATCGGTTTCAAACCCCGGTACCTGTTTGTTGAAGTGGCGAACGAACTTCAAGTACTCCACGATGCGGGCATTGAAGCGCTCGCCCGGGACCAGGAGGGGAATCCCCGGCGGGTAGGGCGTCACCAGTGACGCGGTGACCCGTCCCTCGAGTTCATCGATCGGCACACGGTCGATCTGCTTTCTCGCCATCTTCGACCAGGCATCCGCCGGGCGCATGGCCGGCTGGATATCCGAGAGATACATCTCGGTGGTCAACTTGGCGACATCGTGCTCCCGGTAGACCGCGTGGAGCTTTTCGCACAGATCACGCAGACCCACCCGTTCATAGCGCGGATGCTTGTTGACGAACTCGGGCATGATGCGCCACAGGGGCTGGTTGCGCTGGTACTCGTCCTTGAACTGCTGCAACGCGGTCAGCAGGGTGTTCCAGCGGCCCTTGGTGATGCCGATGGTGAACATGATGAAGAAGCTGTAGAGACCGGCCTTCTCGACCACCACGCCATGCTCGGCCAGATAGCGGGTGACGATTGCCGCCGGGATGCCCCAGTCGTGGAAATCGCCGTCCACGTCCAGCCCCGGCGTGATGATGGTCGCCTTGATCGGGTCGAGCATGTTGAAGCCGGTCGGCACCTGGCCGAAGCCGTGCCATCGGTCGTCCTCGTGCAGCATCCAGTCATCGCGCGTGCCGATGCCTTCTTCTGGAATCGAGTCCGGGCCCCAGACCTTGAACCACCAATCGTCGCCGTACTCGGCATCCACCTTCTGCATGGCCCGGCGGAAGTCCATCGCCTCGAATATGGATTCCTCGACCAGCGCGGTACCGCCCGGCGGCTCCATCATCGAGGCGGCCACGTCGCAGGAGGCGATGATCGCGTACTGCGGCGAGGTCGAGGAGTGCATCAGGTAGGCCTCGTTGAAGACGTCTTGGTCGAAGCGCTCCTGCTTGCAGTCCTGCACCAGCACCTGGGAGGCCTGTGACAGTCCCGCTAGCAGCTTGTGGGTCGACTGGGTGGAGTAGATCACCGAGTCCTCGCAGCGACGCCGGTCGGCACCGATGGCGTGGTAGTCGCCGTAGAAGTCGTGGAAGGCGGCGTGCGGCAGCCAGGCCTCGTCGAAGTGCAGGACCTCGACGAACCCGTCGAGCTCGTCCTTGATCTCCTCGACGTTGTAGAGAATGCCGTCATAGGTCGACTGGGTGATGGTCAGGATCTTGGGCTGCTGATCTTCGGCCTTGCCGGCGAACGGGTGTTCGGCGATTTTCTTCTTGATGTTCTCCTTGGAGAACTCCCGGCGCGGGATCGGGCCGATGATGCCGTAGTGGTTGCGCGTTGGCATCAGGAAGACCGGGATGGCGCCGGTGAGAATGATCGAGTGCAGGATCGACTTGTGACAGTTGCGATCGACCACCACCACGTCACCCGGCGCGACGTTCGAGTTCCAGACCATGCGGTTGGAGGTCGAGGTGCCGTTGGTGACGAAAAAGAGATGGTCGGCATTGAAGATACGCGCGGCATTGCGCTCGGAGGCGGCGACCGGGCCGGTATGATCGAGCAGCTGGCCCAATTCCTCGACGGCGTTGCAGACATCGGCACGCAGCAGGTTCTCACCAAAGAACTGGTGGAACATCTGACCGACCGGGCTTTTTAGGAAGGCCACTCCGCCGGAATGCCCCGGGCAGTGCCAGGAGTACGAGCCGTCGGCAGCGTAGCCGGTCAGTGCGCGAAAGAAGGGCGGGGCGAGCGAGTTGAGATAACTGCGCGCCTCGCGGATGACGTGGCGAGCGACGAACTCGGGCGTGTCCTCGAACATGTGGATGAAGCCGTGAAGCTCCTTGAGCACGTCGTTGGGCAAGTGCCGGCTGGTCCGCGTTTCACCGTATAGGAAGATTGGGATGTCGGCGTTGCGAAAGCGAATCTCCTGGATGAAGTTGCGCAGCTGGACGATGACCTCCAGCGATTCATCCACCGATGCGTTGCCGCCGTGGAATTCCTCGTCATCGATGGAGATGACGAAGGCCGACACCCGTGCCTGCTGCTGCGCGAAGGCGGCCAGGTCCACGTAGCTGGTGACCCCCAGTACCTCCTCGCCCTCGGCACGGATCGCCTCGGCGAGCGCGCGAATGCCCAGGCCGGAAACGTTTTCGGAGCGAAAGTCCTCGTCGATAATGACGATGGGAAAGCGGAAGATCATGGATGGTCAACCTCGGGATCCGCAGGTGGCTGTCTCGGCGAAACCAAAGCCCGTTTGTCGGGTCGGAGAGAATGCCGCGCCAATGGCAAACCCGGGGCAGGGCCCCGGGTGAAAAGATGGGTTCAAGTTTACAACAAATGCCCGCTGGCGCTGCGTCTTGCCGGTACGATCGGCAGCCAGGCCGTCTAAGGTTCCTGGTTCGGGGAGACCCCCATTTCAGGGGCCGGGATAGGTACCGACGTGGTTCAAAGGTAGGTGGCAGCAATGTCCAATTCATCTCAGCACGAATCAGATGCCACGGATGTCGTGGCCAAGGAGCCCGAGGGGCTCGTCGAGCTGCTGCAGTTGTTGGCCAATATCCGTGAGGATGGTGGTTCGATTCGGCTGGGGCGCGTACTGGACATCGTGGGCCGACGCTCGTTCGGGCCAATGCTTCTCCTGGCCGGCCTGATCACGGTCGCGCCGCTGATCGGCGACATACCCGGCGTGCCGACACTGATCGGTATTTTCGTGTTCCTCATTGCCCTGCAGTTGATGCTGGGGCGTGATCATTTCTGGCTGCCGTCGTTTTTGCTTGAACGCCAGATCCGCCGACAGACCCTGCACAAGGTGGTGGTCTGGATGATGCCCACGGCACGATTCACGGATCGCTTTCTGCGTCCTCGGTTGATGTTTCTCGTCAATGGTGGGGCGAGTTACGGGGTGGCCCTTTTGGCCATGCTCGTTTCCCTGATGATGCCGCTCATGGAGTTCATCCCGTTTTCGGCCAACGCCGCCGGGCTGACCCTCACCCTTTTCGGTCTTGCATTAATCGCGCGTGACGGCTTGATCGCGCTGTTTGCCTTTGCGCTGACCGGGGCCAGTGTCGGAGTAATCGTGTGGGCGTTGTTATGACGCCCGGGTTTTGGCAGGCGATCGAGCACCGAGTAAGGGGCGCATTGCTACCACGCCCACAACGGCGCCGGGCAATAGCAGCCAGCTCACGTGCGCGCCGAGGTCTTGCCAAAGACTGGTGGTGATCGGGATGGCCAGGGCACTCAAGCCAAAACCGATGCTGTTCATGATCGCAAGCGCGCTAGCAACCCCATCGGCCGGGGCATGGCGGCTGGCAAGCGCCGAGAACTGGGCCGAGTCGGCAATTACTGCAACACCCCAGATCAACAAGGCCACCAGGGCCAGGCCAGCCGAAAGTTCGGCGAGCCAGGGATAGAACAGGCAGAGCCCGCCGGAGATGGTGAGCGCAGCCACGGCAACCCGGGCGCTACCGAGGTGGCGGCTGAGGCGGCCCGCCGCGACGCAGCCGATGGCACCGATTCCGATCACCGCAAAGGCGAGCAGGGAGAGCGTCGTTGTCGAGCCTTCCGGGTAAAGCCCTCCAATAAATAGGGGGACGAGTACCCAGAAGGCGTAAAGCTCCCACATGTGGCCGAAATAGCCCAGTGCCGCGGCGCGGAATCCCGGTTGGCCGAAGGCCCGGAAGACGCCACCCCATTGCAACCGCGTTGAGCGCTTGAGATGCGGCCCGTCGCCGAGCCATGCGATCACCATGCCGCCCAGCAACGCCAGGCCCGAGGCAAACGTGATCACCCACGGCCAGGCCAGCCCCAGGCTTAAACCTTGTAGAAGATGCGGTGTGGCCGTTCCCAGCGTCAGCATGCCGACCAGCCAGGCCAGAGCCTCGCCGCGACGCTTCGGCGCCCAGCTGACGATCAGCTTCATGCCCACCGGATAGATGCCGGCCAGGGCGAATCCGGTGAGAAACCGGTAGAGCGTTGCCGCCGCCAAGTCCTGCGCAAGCCAGGCCAGCGCGAGATTGGCAATGGCGCCCGTGATTGCCGAGACCAGGAATACCCGGCTTGCGGCGAATCGGTCAGCCAGTCCGGAGACGGCGAACAACAGGGTGCCCAGGATAAAGCCCAACTGCACCGCGGCGGTGAGCATGCCGAGGTCCGCCGGTGAAAGAGCCCAGTCGCGCATCAGCGCATCGCCAACCCCGTTGGCACTGAACCAGAGCGACGTGCCAAACAGTTGGGCGAGGACGATAAGGGGGACGGGACGAATCATGGCCAGTATCGTACCGGCAAGCGGTTGGCTACGGTGGGCGCACCGGAAATGTTTTGCACCTGACAACGAAAAAACCCCGCACGAGGCGGGGTTTTGCTATCGACCGGGTTGGGTCCAGATTAGATCTGGACGTTTACCGCGGCCGGACCCTTCTGGCCTTGCTCGACTTCGAAGGTGACGGTCTGGCCTTCGGCCAGCGACTTGAAGCCGCCGCCCTGAATGGCGCTGTGATGGACGAAAACGTCCTTGGAGCCGTCGGAAGGAGCGATGAAGCCAAAGCCTTTTTCGTCACTAAACCACTTAACGGTGCCTGTAGCCATGATGGATACCTCTGATGCTATGCATGTGCATATATTTGAATGAAAACGAGGGGATGCTGAAGGACTGCAAAAGCGTCAGAGAACTGCAAATCGTAGCGGGGTAATACAAACTGGAAAATTCAATCTGTGGTCCTGCGGGGTTCGAGCCTGGTGCAATTGAGGAGTCCTTATCCGATTCCTCTCGGGAAAGCGTTCTTTCGTTTTCCCGGAACGCATTATCCCGCGTTCGCCTCAACAAACCATAGTTTTTTCGCAAAAAATGCGATTCGTGATGCTGTCTCAAGCGCGGGGAGAGCGACGCATGGCGATAAAGGCGACGTTTTCCCCGACGTAGCGCACATTTAGCCTCGTTTGACCGCTGAAAGTTTTTTGCTTCGAGTAGCCTAAACAGTTCGAATCCTGGCGCTAGGATCGCAACTATTGCGGTTTTGCGGGGCAAAAACGGCCTGCGGGCATCCTCGATGCGTCCCGAAAGCAGCCCCGTCTCGCCGCTAATGGGACATCGAGCGAGGCGCAGGGCACCGTCGATAAATGACCCTATCGCGTTGGTCGCGCTTGCCTTATCTGTCAGGTAGGGAGGGTGGAGTCCAGCGGCTCAACCCGGGACAGGCCGCGTTCGAACGCGCGCCGCCCTTCGGGCGCCGGCATTACGGGTTGCCGGTGGTCTTCTCGGTATGAATCGTCGTGGAGAGTGTGTGGCGCTCGCCGGGGCGGAGTGGGTAGCGATTGTCGATGGCGTTGCCCGTTTCCACGCAAAGCATCTCGCACCAGGCCTCATCGGGGATGTCATCAAAGCTCCGCGCCCCGTCGGGGCCGGGGTTCCAGACCACGGTGCTGGCGCTCCCGGTCTTTTCGATATGAATGCGTCGCCGCGGACCGTTTATTACCGCCTCGCCCAGGTGTTGGAAGTACACCCGGTCGATTGGAGGGTGAATCTGCAGCGGGTCCGACTGGATCCCGCGGGTGCCGCCCTCCTGCTTGTCCCAGTAGGTCAGGCCTTTCAGGCCGTCGACGCGAATGCCGCGAGCATCCTCAACGCGGAAATAGCTGTGCAGTGCCTCGGAGAGTGCCCATTCCTGATCGCTACGGTTTTCCGCAGTCAGTTCGAGATGCAGACGGTCGTCGAGGATGACCGTGAGTGTCAGGTTAAAGGCATGCGGCCAGATGCGCCGGGTGGTCTCGTCATCGCTGATGGTGAATACCGCGAGGGCCTGGTCTTCATCGTGGCTCAAGCGTTCGACCTGCCAGGTCATGTGTCGGACGAAACCGTGGGCACTCAACGACGAATCGCTGGGGTGGGCGCCAAACCAGGGCCAGCACACCGGGATGCCGCCGCGGACGGGGCGACTGCCATCCAGTCGGGAGCTCGGGCTCAACCACAGCACCTCGTTGCCGTCGCTATCCCGGTAATCGACCACGGTTGCCCCGAAGCAGGAGACCGTGGCCCGCCCGTGGGGAGAGACCAGCTCGACGGTCTCGAGCTCGCCGAGGCGGGAGGGGTAGGCAGCGGTTGCGGAAGGATTCATGGCTAGGTCTCCTGGAATCGTCAGGTACTTCTCGGGCCGACTACCCGGTCGCGCCCCTGTTGCTTGGCGAGATAGAGTCGTTGGTCGGCGAGTTGCACGGATTGTTCCGGCGTCGAGTCAGGCTCCAGGGCCACCACGCCGAAACTTGCCGTAACGCGGCCAACTTCGGGGAATTCGGCGTCATGGACACGGCAGCGCAGTTTGTCGGCCAGGAGCGTCGCGGCGTGTTCGTCGGTGTCGGGCGTGATCAGCATGAACTCCTCGCCGCCCCAGCGAGCGAAGCTGTCCGTGGTGCGAATGTGGTCGCTGACCAGGCGAGCGAAGCGCGTCAACACGGCATCTCCGCAAGGATGACCGAACTGGTCGTTGATCTGCTTGAAGCGATCGATGTCGATCATGATCAGCGCGGCCGGGTGACCGTAGCGCTGCACCCGCTCATGTTCGTGGGCAAGGATCTTTTCGAAATGCATCCGGTTGATCAGGCCGGTCAGCATGTCGGTGGTCGCCAGTCGCTTGAGTTCATCCTCGGCACGCACGCGATCAGTGATGTCCTTGCCGATGGACACGTAGCCGGTCAGATCGCCACGTGCGTCCCGGACCGGCGTGATGGTCTCTTCCATGTGGAGCAGCTGGCCGTTCTTCTGCTTGTCGATGAAGGTGTCACGAAAGACATCACCGCGATCGAGGGTGTCCCAGAGGCGTTGATAGAAGCTGCGGTCATGCATGCCGGACTGGAGCATGCGGGGATTCCTGCCACGCACTTCCTCACGGCTGTAGCCGGTGTGTTCCTCGAAGGCGCGATTGACGTCGAGGATGTGGTTGTCTCGATCGGTGATTACCACGCTGTCACTGCTGGCATCCAGCGCGTAGACCAGCATCTGGCGGCGCTCGTGCTCACGGGTTTCCACGCTGATGTCGCGTTGGACAGAAACGAAGTGGGTTACGGTGCCGGCCTCGTCGCGCACCGGCGAAATGCTCCATTCGACGTCGTAGGCGGTGCCGTCCTTGCGGTAATTCACGCTGCGCGCCGAGAACCGTTCTCCGGCCGCCAACGTGGTCCGCAGCCGGTCGAGCATCGGACGGTTGGTGGCCTTGCCCTGGAACAGGCGTGGCGTCTCGCCGAGGACCTCCTCAAGCGGATAGCCGGTCATCGACAGGAAGGCCGGGTTGGCATAGACGATCTGCGGGCCGGGGCGATCGAGTTGGGCCGTGGTAATCACCACGGCGTCAAACGACTGTTCCACAGCGGCCTGAAGCAGTCTCAGGTAGTCGAGATCGTGCATGGTGGCCATTAGCTCAACGAGTGGGTGGGCGGCCGGTAGCCGGCAATGATGGCGATGGGGGAATTGGCGACCGGCCGCATCTCACCGGTGCCGTCGAGGGATTCAAGCCTAGGGAAATCCGGTTGGAATTACCAATGGCCATTCCCATTGCCGCGCGACCGGATGACCGCTTGCATGCAGTGTGGGATAGGGACTCAGTCGTAGCGGATGTCGACGATTTCCCAGGGCAGGTGGCCCTTGTCCTCGCCGGCGGGCAGCCTCACGACGTCACCGGGACGGCGACCGATCAGCTTTCGGGCCACCGGGGAGTCGATGCTAATCCAGCCGCGCGAGGGATCAAGTTCGTCGGGCCCGACCAGGCGCAGGGTGCGTTCGAGGGACTGGGTCTCGCATTCCATCTCGACGAAGGCCGCGAAGTACACCTTGTCGGTGTCATCCGGGGCCCGGTCGACGACCTTGAGGTTCGGCAGGCGTTTTTGCAGGTAGCGGATGCGCCGGTCGATCTCGCGCAGGCGCTTCTTGCCGTAGATGTACTCGGCGTTCTCCGATCGGTCACCCAGCGCGGCGGCCTCGGAAACCGCCTGGACCACCTCGCGTCGTTCGACTCGCCAGAGACGGTCCAGCTCGGCCTCGAGGGCCAAAAAGCCGGGCCGGGTGATGATCGGCGTGCTCATCGCTCGCCGGCAGCGAGCGTCTTCTGGATGGCGCTGACCGCGTGGGCCAGATCGCGCAGGCGGTTGTCCTTGAGCTCACCACCGGCCGCACCGGGATGGCCGCCGCCACCGAAGTACCGTGCGGAAATTTCACCAGCGTTGACGCCCGGATTGGCGCGCAGGGAAAGACGGCCATTGCCGCGTATGCCCATTGCCATGTCGATCTGGCCTCGGACTTCCATCATGTCCATGATCACGCCGCGCCAGACGTCGTGCGGCCAGTTGAAGAACACGCCCGTACGCACACCCTCGATTTCGAGTACCGGGACGAAGTCCTCATCCAACACCGAAGCCGAGAGCATGTGGAACTTGTCGTTGAGCGGCAGGTTTTCGTCGTTGAAGATGCGTTTTTCCACCCGCCCCTTGAGAAAGGCCTTGCGCACCTCGAACAGATTGCGCTCGAACGCCTCCAGTGATTCGCCCGACTCGTGGGAACGGAAGAACGCCTCCATCACGTGGAAGCGGTAGGCGCGCTTCAGGTCCTTGAGGGGCGGGGCGAGGTGATCGTCCTGCATCACCAGACCGATCAGGTAGATCGCCCGGCGGAAATCGTCGTGGTCGCGCAGCCAGCGATCGCCGACGTCAATGAACTCGGCCCGCTGGCGCATCAGTTCCCGCTTGGTCTCGTCCAGCTGGTCGGCGACCGCCTCGAAGGTCAGCAGGCTCGCGCAGCGGTCGGTGTCGAGGTGGTACCAGGGATAAGCCTCGGCGCAGTCGGCGCCGGTGGCGTGGTGATCAAGCAACTGCAGCTCGACCGGCACCTTCATCTTGCCGATGCGCTTGTCGAGGGCCTTGGCCTGATCGAGTGTCAGGTTGAGGTCGGTGATCAGCAGACCCGCCGGCTCGCCGGCCTTGATGATGCGAGCGACGATGTCGTCGATGGCGTTGTTGATGTCACGGTAATCGGCATTGAAGAAATGACAGCGCTGGTCGGTCTGATCGACCATGTACTGCGCGCCATAGCCGTCAAGGTCGGTGTGCGACAGGTGATACAGCCAGCCTTCGGGACGGATGATGTTCGGTGTGCTCATGGATGCTCGCTGACAGCGGCCGCCGCGAGTGGCAGCCGTGGATGAAAAGGTATGTTCAAGCTATTGATCAATCGGGAAAACACAAGTGCTTCCCGTTGGTGCGCGTTCGGCAATGACTTATTGGCGGCGCCAGGTAGTGCCCTGCGGTCCGTCCTCGAGGGTGATGCCATTGTCGAGCAACAGGTCGCGGATACGATCGGATTCCTCGAAGTTGCGTGAGGCGCGGGCCTCGGCGCGTTGAGCGATCAACTGGTTGATGTCGGCATCGTCGAGGGTGTCCTCGCGATCGCCTTCGGCACTCCAGTGGAGGAAGACATCCGGGTCGAGTTGACCCAGGTTGAGGATCGCGCCCATGGCATTGATGGTGGCCGCGTGCGGGGCGGCGGCTTCCTTGTCGGATTCGCCGATCTTGTGCACCAGGCTCAATTGCTCGTGGATCAGGGCGATGGCCTTGGGGGTGTTGAAATCGTCGTCCATGGCGTCATGGAAGGCATCCATGACCTCGGCGATCGGCTCGGCATTGGCCGGCACCTTCTTCAGCGCGCTGTACCAGCGCGACAGGCTGGCCTGGGCGGCGTCCAGGTGCTGGTCCGAGTAGTTGAGCGGGCTGCGGTAGTGGCTCGAGAGGATGAACAGGCGCACCACCTCGGGGTGATAGCGCTGGGTCACTTCCTCGATGGTAAAGAAGTTGCCCAGCGACTTGGACATCTTCTCGTCGTCGACCCGCACGAAACCGTTGTGCATCCAGTAGTTGACGAAGTGGCAGCCAGTGGCGCATTCGCTCTGCGCGATCTCGTTCTCGTGGTGCGGGAACATCAGGTCGTGACCACCCCCGTGGATGTCGAAGGTGGTGCCCAGCGCCTCGGTGGACATTGCTGAGCATTCGATGTGCCAGCCGGGCCGGCCCGGCCCGAAGGGTGCGTCCCATTGCGGCTCGCCGGCCTTGGCGTGCTTCCACAGTACGAAGTCGAGCGGATCGTCCTTGGCCTCGTCGACGGCCACGCGGGATCCGGCGCGCAGGTCCTCCGGGTCGCGTCCGGAAAGCGAGCCGTAGCGATCGAAGGTCGAGACGTCGAAATAGACGTCACCGTTGTCGGCGCGGTAGGCGTTGCCACGGTCGATCAGCGTCGTGATCATCGCGATCATCTCGTCGACGTTCTCGGTCGCGCGCGGCTGCGAGGTCGGCGGCAGGCAGCCCAGCGCCTCGGCGTCGCGATGCATCAGCTCGATGAAACGGTTGGTCAGCGATTCGATGGACTCGGCGTTCTCGGCGGCGCGGGCGATGATCTTGTCGTCGATGTCGGTGATGTTGCGGACGTAGTTGACGTCGAAACCGCGTTCCTTGAGGTAGCGCACCACCATGTCGAAGACGACCAGCACCCGGGCATGACCGATGTGGCAGCGATCGTAGACCGTCATCCCGCATACGTAGATCCCGACGTGGCCGGGACGGATCGGGGTGAACTCGCGCTTGGCGCGGGCGGCGCTGTCATAGATTGTGAGCATGTTGGCTACGATTCCGGGTCGAAGGTCGTTAGACTGTTCTGCATTGGAAATGGCGTGTTTTCTGAAAGCCAGGCTTTCGGGAAAGGCGTTAGTTTAACGGCCCCGACAGACGAGATAAAACGCATGAGTGACATCAAGAGCAAGATCCGCTTCTCCACACGGCTAGGCGACATCACGATCGGCCTGTATGACGACAAGGCTCCCAAGACGGTGGAAAACATCCTTGCCTATGTCGACTCGGGCCATTTCGCGGGCACGACCTTCCACCGCGTGATTCCGGGCTTCGTCGTCCAGGGTGGCGGTCTGACGCCGGAGATGGAGCAAAAGCCCACTCGCGCACCGATCGAAAACGAGGCCAACAACGGCCTGAAGAACAAGCGCGGCACGCTGTCGATGGCGCGCACCCCGGATCCGAATTCGGCCACCAGCCAGTTCTTCATCAACCTGGCTGACAACGCCTTCCTGGATTTCTCCTCCGAGACCCCGCAGGGTTGGGGTTATGCCGTGTTCGGCGAAGTAATCGACGGCATGGAGGTGGTCGACAAGATGGCTACGCTGCAGACCGGTTCGCGCTACCGTCACCAGGATGTGCCGGTCGATGACGTGCTGATCGACAAGGCCGAGCGCATCGACTGATCGACTCGACCCGACTGACACCACTCGACTGACCACTCTGGGAGACGTGCCCGGTCATGGCCGAAACGCTGATCATCGCTGACCTGCACCTGGCGAAACCCGAGCCTCACACGCTGGTGCTGCTCGACACCTTTCTCGAACGTGCCGAGCATGCCGAGGCGGTCTATCTGCTCGGTGATCTGTTCGATTACTGGATCGGTGACGATCAGCCCATTGCCCCCGAGATTGCCGAGCGGCTCGAGCGCTTTGCCGATCTGACGGCCGCGGTGTACTTCCAGCCGGGCAACCGGGATTTCCTGGTCGGCCGCCAGTTGCTCGAGCGGATTGGCGCGACGCAACTGCCCGATCAGACGGTGCTCGAGCAGGGCGGGCGTCGCTGGTTGCTCACCCACGGTGACGAGCTCTGCATCGATGATGCCGCTTACCAGGCCATGCGCGCCCAGTTGCGTGATCCGGCCTTCGTGCGTGATTTCCTCTCCCGATCTTTGCCCGAGCGCATCGCGATTGCCGAGGACCTGCGCAACAAGAGCCGCACGGCCTCGTCGAGCAAGCCGGAGGACATCATGGACGTGAACGCCGCGGCGGTCGACGAGATACTCGAGCGGACCGGTACCGATGGACTGATCCACGGGCATACCCATCGCCCCGCGATCCATCGTCTTGGCGATGGTCGGCCACGGGTGGTGACCGGGGATTGGGGCGAGGCGGGCTGGCTGGTCTCGCTTGAGGGTGACGGTCTGACCCTGGAGCGTTTCACCCCGGAATCGAATGAGGTCATCGCGACCTGGCCACCGCGCCGGGAGGCAATCGCATGAATCTGCCGATGACGCTTACCTGGCTGCGAATCGCCGCCATCCCGTTGATGGTGGTGGTGTTCCTGTTCACTCCTGCCGAGTTCGCGCGTCCGGCGTCAGCCTGGATCTTCGGTCTGGCCTCGCTGACCGACTTTCTCGACGGCTATCTGGCCCGTCGCTGGAACCAGCAATCGGCCTTCGGTGCCTTTCTCGATCCGGTGGCGGACAAGCTGATCGTGACCGTGGCGCTGGTCCTACTGGTGTTCAGTGACGGCGATCTGCCGATCGTGATTGCCACGGCGGTGATCATCGGCCGCGAGGTCTTCGTCTCGGCCCTGCGTGAGTGGATGGCCAGTCGCGGCATCAGTGCGGCGGTCAAGGTGTCGTCTCTGGGCAAGCTCAAGACGACGGCACAGATGTTCGCCATCCTGTTCCTGCTCTACTACTTCCCCCTGTTCGGCGTGATCGATGTCTACCTCATCGGCTACTGGCTGCTGATGATCGCCGCCATCCTGACCTTTGTATCCGGGGCCCAGTACGCGCAGGCGGCCGTTGCGGCCGTTGCCCGGGCCGAAACCGCCGCGCGGGGGCACTGACGTCGGCATGCGATGCGCCCTGCGTGGACTGACTCGCGGTGTGCGTTTGGCGCGCTACTTCGTCAAGGGACTGTGGCGGACCCGGCGATTTGCCCAGTTGGACGAAGCGGTTCGTCTCGAGCAGGCAAGGGCCTGGCTGGGTGGGGCCGCACCGTTGCTCGGGGTGCAGGTGCGCGTCCATGGGCTGGACAGGCTGTCCGACTTGCCACCTGGGGGAAGTTTGTGGCTCCCCAATCACGTCAGCTGGCTGGATATTCCATTGCTGGGCGGGCTCTGCGACGGAACGGTGTTTCTTGCCAAGAGCGAGATTCGTCGCTGGCCGGTGATCGGTCGGCTGGCCAAGCTCAGCGGCACGGAGTTCATCGAGCGTGGTCGGGGGAGCGAAGCGGCCAGCGAGGCGGTGGCAAGCGGCCTTCAGCATGGTCGGCAGATCGTGGTGTTTGCCGAAGGCACCACCACTGACGGACACATGGTGCGCCGATTCCACGCCCGGTTGCTCGGACCCGCCGTGCAGATGGAACGTCCGGTGGTGCCGATCGCCTTGCGTTATTTCGACTCCGAAGGGCAGCGCACCACGGCGCCGGCGTTTATCGGCAACGAAAAGCTCTGGCCATCGTTGTGGCGGGTGCTTTCCTCCGAGGGGCTCGAGGCGCACATCGACGTGCTCGAGCCGATCTATCCAAAGTCGGACGACACCCGCAGCGAGATTGCGCGGCGAGCCCACCACGCGGTCGCCGCCCGGATCGCCACGCCGGGCCATTCAGACACCGACTGAATGCCGGCCATGTGTCGCCTTGTTGAGGCTCGGGCGCCGATAACCTTCCGTCAGTTACCCATTACCCCACGCATGATCTGTTGCAGGTCGACCGGTTTGCTTGGCATGGCGAATCTCTCATCGGGCTGGCGGGCATCCGAAATGGACTCGAGGCGGAAGTCGTCACCGAAGCGCAGCACGGCCAGGCCGCGACGCTTGAGCTCCTGTTCCGCGGCCTCATGGCCAGTCACGCCCGTGCCACGGGCAATCGCCCGGGTCATGCCGCCCAACAGGGCGAGTTGCATTTCCTTGACCAGCGGGTCCTCCGTCAGCACGGCCTCATCGATGCGAGCCTGTCCTTCACTGTCTACCCAACTTACCCGGTAGCGTTCGCCGTCGACCCCGGCGATCGTCTCGCGTTGCCCGGTCGGTTCCAGTGACGTGATCTGGCTGGGCACGACCGCGTCCGGACCGAGCCTCGAGAGGGCATTTTGCTGCCCCAGCAGTGTGGCGAGTTGATCGAGATCCATTGTTACCGGATGCCCGGCGACCTTCGCCACGCCCCAAGCCTTGCCGTCGATGGCCAGCACATGGGCGGTTTCGTTGGGTGTGTCCAGGCGACTGCGTTCGGGGGTTTGCCAACTGAACGTCAGCGACGGCATGGACGCATCGGCGGTCTGAAACACGGCCGTGCCATCGGCCATGGCGGTCGTGTGGATACCGGCAGCGAGGCCGACGACAAGCAGCGAGTGGATCAATCGTTTCAAGCGCGGCTCCCTTCAATTTTCGGATCGATAGGGTTCGACCGTGGCGGCGCCCGGTAATTCCGCGCGCACCGTCGAGCGGGCGAATCTCAGCGAATGACACTGGGGATGACCCGGGTATAGGCGATCAGCCCGACCAGTTCGATCAGCGACTGCAGGATGATCACGGTCACGGCGGGTTGCAGGAATCCCGGCAGGGCGAGGGCAATCGGCAGGACCATGAAGGAGTTTCGACTGCCGGCGCTGAAGGCGACGGTGCGCCGTGCGTGAACCGGCAGGTTTGCCAACCGTCCGGCCATCTCGGCGATCCAGGGCACGATCAGAACATAGAGCACGAAGACGAGCGCGACCGGCCAGAGCATGGCGAGCTCGCCCGTTAGCCGCGGGGCGTGGCCGACCATGATCACGAGAAGCACCACGGCCAGCAGCGGCACCGGCAGCCAGGCGAGCCGCTCGGTCCAGCGCGGCCCGGTCGGGCGGCGTCGTTCGCCGATGTCGGTGAGCCAGCCCGCCAGTAGGGGAAGGAGGATGATCAAGACGAACGCGCCGATCATGCTGCCGATCGGTAGGTCGGCCCGGATGTCGCTTGCGGTAAACGCCCACAGGTAGACGGGCAGGAGCAGGATCTGGGCGAGCAGCAGCAACGGGGTGGCGGCGATCGCGCGCGGCACGTCGGCCCGGCCCAGTTGCGAGAAGCTGATGAACCAGTCGGTGCAGGGCACCAGCAGGACCAGGAATACGCCGAGGGCGAGCACGGGGTCATCGACGAACACCCGTGTCAGGCCCCAGACGAGCAACGGCACCAGCAGGAAGTTGACCGCCAGCATCACGGTCAGAAACCGGCGATCGCCGAACGCCTGGCCGATGGCTCCCAGGTGGGTCTGGGTAAAGGTGACGTAAAGCAAGGCGGTTAACAGCGGCCAGATCAGCCAGTCGAGCCAGTCTCCCGTGGGTGGGTTTGTCAGGCCGATGCCTACTCCCGCAGCCACGGCGATGAGGTAGACAACAACCTGGTATTTCTCAAGAAGCAGCCGGGTCTCGAATCCTGGGGATGTCGTACTCATGTCAGCGTCGTCCGGCGTGGGCAAGTCGCTCGATGCCCACGACGACAAGGTAAATCACACAGGCCGTCGCGATGATTGCAGGCCCCGAGCCGACATCGAACCAATAACTGGCATACAGGCCGGCCAGGCAGAACAAGAGACTGAAGACCGCCGAGAGCACCATCATCCCGCCGAGCGTGTGCGTATAGCGCTGCGCCAGGTAGGGGGGCAGGGTCAGAAGGGCAATCACCAGCAGCAGTCCGACCACCTGGATCATCATGACCACGGTTTCGGCGACCAGTAGCAGCAGCATGAAGTAAAGCCCGGTAACGGGAATGCCGCGCGTGCGGGCATAGACGGGGTCGAAGGAGAACGAGAGTAGGTCGCGGTAGTAGTAGAGCGCCAGGCCCAGGATCACGGCATCGATGCCGGCCATCAGCCAGAGGTCGACGGTGGCGACGGTGAGGATCGAGCCGAACAGGTAGGTCATCAGCCCCGCCTGATAGCCCGGCGTGAGTTCTACCAGGATCAGGCCGAAGGCCATGCCCGCCGCCCAGATCACCCCGATCAAGGTGTCGGTGCGCTCCCGCCGCCGCCGTGTGAGTGCGCCCAGCAAGAGCGCCGCACCCGCGGTGAACAGCCCGGTGACCGGCAGTACCGGCAGGCCGAGGAAGATGGCGGTGCCTACGCCGCCATAGGCGGTGTGGGCGATACCGCCGGTCATGAATACCAGCCGGTTGACCACCACCAGTGCACCGACGATGCCGGCCGCAATGCTGACCAGAACCGCGGCAATCAGCGCATGCTGGACGAAGCCTTGCCCAAGCAGTTCCATCAGGCTCATTGCGTGTCTCTTCCGTGACTGGCGGATGTCGGCTGGGAGGGCAGGTGCGAGTTCAAGGCGGCGTGTCCCATCGGGCAATCCGCGCCGTGCTGGCCGTACATCAGTCCCAGCATCTCCTCGGTGATGGCCGGCCCTTCGCCGCTGACCAGCCAACGGTTGACTGCGAGTACCTGCGAGACGGCCTGCCGGGTGATGCCGAGGTCATGGCTAACCATCACCCGGGTGAGCGTGCCGCCGAGGTCTTCGAGGGTTTCGTGAATGCAGGCGCGGCCGTAAGGGTCGATATTGGAAAACGGCTCGTCGAGCAGCAAGAGTTCGGGCTCGGTAATCAGGGCGCGCGCGATCAATACCCGTTGCCGCTGTCCGCCCGAGAGTGAACCGAAGGGCCGTTCAGCCAGTTCCAGGATGCCGGTCCGTTCCAGCGCCTGCCGCGCGCAGTCGCGCTCATCGGTGTGAAATCCTGGCCCGTGGCGCCGGCCGTGCGGCAGACCCATCAGGACAACCTGTTCCACGGTGGCGGGGAAACCCGGCGCGAGGTTGCCGTGCTGCGGGACGTAGCCGATTCGCTCCGGGTGCCGGCCGGGCTTGTCGCCGAACACCCGCACCGAGCCGGCATCCGGCCGGTAAAGGCCGAGGATCAGGTGGAGCAGGGTCGTCTTGCCGCCCCCGTTGGGCCCCACGATCACGGTGAATGCCCCGTGTGGAATCACCAGATCGATCGCTTCGAGGATGGGCTCGCGATCGAAATGGAAACTCACGTTTTCCAGGACGATCGCGGCGGAATCGGGATCGGATGCCGTCATGGGGAGGATCAGTGCTCGTCTTCGTGGTTGGTATCGGTCGCCGGCGTTGACGGTGCGAGCGCCTCGACAAGCGTCGCGGCAATCGCCCGCATGCCGGCAGGCCAGTCCCGCGCCAGCGGGTCGAGTGTCAATACCTCGCCGCCGATCTCCCGTGCAATGGTACGGGCCGCACCCTGGGCGAACTGGGGTTCGATGAAGATTACCCGAATGCGATGGTCGCGCGCCTCCTCGATGATGCGCGCCAGTTCCCGCGGACCAGGTTCCTTGCCCTCGATCTCGATGGGCATCTGCTCGAGTCCATAGCTCGCGCCGAAATAGCCGAAGGCCGGGTGGAACACCAGGAAGCGGCGCGCGTCCGGATCAATACCGCTCAGGGCGTCGAGAATGGCATTGTCCAGGCGATTGATCTGTTCGGCCAGTTGGCGAAATCCGCGATGGAAGTCGGCAGATCGCTCGGGTGCGGCCTTGATTAGCGCATCGCGAATCGTTTCGGCTTGCAGGCGCACCAGGGGTGGGGACAGCCAGACGTGCGGATCACGGACAGTCTCATCGGGGGCATGGTGATCGTGTTCGTCATGATCGTGTCCCGAATGGGCGACCATCGCCCGGCGCTGGATGGTCGCGACGGTGTCGACGACGGTCATCTCGGGGTTGGCGGAACGGAATCGTGGCAGCCAACCCTTTTCGAAGGGTACGCCAATGGAGAAGTACAGCTCGGCGCGGGACAGGGCCGTCATCTGTCGTGGCGTCGGCTCGTAGGTGACCGGCTCGGCGTTGGCCGGGACCATGACCTGCACGTCGACATGTTCACCGCCGATGGTCTCGACGAAATGTGCCTGTGGCGGGATGGAAACGGCCACGTTCAGGGCGGCCGCCTGGACGTTAAGGGACAGGAACATGCCGGCCAGGGCGAGACCGGTAGCGACGAGTCGTGATGCAAGCAGGCGGGGAAGCGGCGAACGGTCAAGGATCATGAGCGGCACTCCCGAGGGAATCGACTGGCAAATTGTTATTGTATAACACTAAGGCTGGGCGAGGTGCTAGTCCTGGTGCCCTCCGGATGGTTTTCCTGGCCGCCGCCGTGACCAACGGCCGCGCCAGAACAGTCGCCGATGCAGGTTGGCCAACCGCGTCGTCAGCAGTGCCGACTGACGTCGGCTCGGGGAGCGCGCGTATCGGGTCGCTTCCAGTAACTGCCCGACTCGACGCAGGTCCTCGGCGGCGAAGGGAAGGGCGTTTGCGGCACGGCGAAGCAGCGCCCGCTCGGATTCCGGGTTGCCTCGGTGAACGCCAAGCCGTGCCAGATCCTCCTGGAGTCGGGTCCAGAGATATTCGGCCTCGCTGCCCGCCAGGCGTCGCCGCTCCTGACGGGCGAGAAGCACGAGCAGTCCCCACCATGCCAGCACCGCGACGGCCAGGGCCCACAGCGCCGACCAGACGGGATGGTTCATCGCCAGCCCCAGTTTGCCCAGCCATTCCTGTTGCAGCCGTCCGTCATAGCCGAGCACGTATTGGTTCCAGCGGTTGTCCATCTGCTCGGCCAGTAACCGCATTTGCCGACCGAACGAACCTTCCTGACGGCGAATGGTATCTGGCAGGCTGGCATCATCGGCCGACGATCGAGCGATACCGTCCTCGATGCGTTCGGGCGCGACCGCCGCCGTGGGATCGACGCGTTGCCAGCCATCGGCCTCGGTCCACACCTCCGCCCAGGCATGCGCATCGGACTGGCGAATGACGAGATAGTCGCCGTTGAATTCACCGCCCTGGTAACCGGTGACCACACGGGCCGGCACGTCGGCGGCGCGCATCAGGCGCACGAACGCATCGGCATAGTCCGCGCAGTAACCGCGTTGCGTCTCGAACAGGAAGGTATCGGCCCGATCCGCACCCTCCCGTCGCCCCGGCGAGCGGGTGTACTCGAAGGGTTGTTCGCGGAAGTAGGCCAGGGCCCGCTCGATGCGTTGAGCAGGCGGTTGATCGCGCCAGTCTTGGGCCAGATCGGCGAGCAAGGGATTGAGGCCGCCCAGGGCGAGGTATTGCTGGCGCCGAAAGCGGGGCAGGGTACCGACGTCGAGTCGGTATTCGAGTGCCGAGGTCATTCGATACCGCAGCCGATCGTCGACCGGGCGTTCGCGCTGCACCACGAGATTGCCGTCGACCCGGCTCCTGGCGGGTGTGTCGATCGCGGCGACAAGGCTGGGCAATTGACGGGCGTCGGTCGGCTCCAGGGTGATCTGGTAGGTCAGTCGCGAGTCGTCCAGTGTTTCCAGGCGCGGCGTACCGGCCACCGGGTCGGCGGTCCAGCTCTCCGGATCGTCTTCGGCAAAGCCGCTCATCACGAACACGCGCCAGTAGCGATCTACCGGCGGGATCGGGGTGTCGTCGAAACGTACCCGGAACGCGGGGCTCGGATCTTCGGCGAGTTGGTCGAATTGCCCGGGACGCATCTGTTCGGACAACCCGGTCTGCGCCTGACCACCCGGCTGTTGAACGCCCCAAAGGGCACCAGGTGGGCGGGGGAACAGGGCAAAGAGGATCAGGGTGAATGGCAGGCCGAGCAGCAGCAGTCGCGCGGCCTCTCGCAGGCGTTGGCCGAGGTGGTGTCCCGTCGGACCGGCCGGCTGGCTGATCCCCATCCAGGCGCCCACCAGCAGCCAGAACAGGACCATGACCAGGGAGAAAATCACGATCGCCTGGTCGAACAGCAGCACGCTGATCAGCAGGAAGAACGCCAGCAGCAGAACGCCGTACTGGTCGCGCGCCTCGCGGGTTTCCAACAACTTGAGGCCGGCGGCGACGACCAGCAGGGCCACCCCGGCATCGCGGCCCCACAGCGCATGAAAATGCAGGACGACCATTGCGGTGCTCGCCGCGGCAAGGAGCAGCAACAGCCAGCGCGGCGGCAAGGCCAGGCCGCTGACTTCATGCATGCGCCGCCAGGCGAATGCCGCGACGACGATCGGCAGCACCGCCCACGGCAAATGTGGCAACAACAGACCGATCGAGCCGACCAGCACCAGCCAGAGCAGCGGATCGAGCCGCGCCACCGCCATCAGTCGATCTCCCCAGGGGCCACATGGTCGAAGCCCTGGTCATCGCGCTCACGACCAAACCGCGCCAATCGCTGCAATGCGGTCTGGTAGCACTGGGCGAGGTTCGATGTCGCCGATGCGGCGAGATCGTCCTCCCCGGGCAGGCGCAGCACCCACGGCCGTTGATCACGATTGAGGTCCATCAGGCGCGCGGTCATGGCCGAAAGCCGTGTTTCGCGTGGCCCGGCGAATGTTTCGTAATCGACGAGTTCGGGGTTGGGGTGTTCGCTGTCCGCCTCCGGGTGACGGGTCAACAGTTGGCCGGTCTTGGCGTAGTGACGGAAGACGATATGGCGAATCGGATCGCCGGGGTGATAGCTGCGCAGGCGCGTCGGGTCGCCCTCCAGGCTCGCCTGGTCCCCTGATTCGTCGTTTTCTGTCCATTGGGCCCGGTCGATACCTTCGATCGGGGCAGGATGAACCCACTGGCCGATTCCCGGAGAGAACCGCCGCCGGACGGTCCAGAGCCCGAGCGGATAGGGCGTCTCGAGGGTCATTTCCGGGAGAGGCAGGTAGCCCCGCGGTTCGCCGGGGAGGGTTATTGCAACGATCGTGGCTCCCGGCGGGGAAAGGGCGGTATGGGCGGCGATTTCCTCAAGGCCGGCGTCGACCCGCAAAGGCGGCAGGGGTGCCTGGCTAGTGAACTCGACGGACAGCGAGCCTGGTTCACCGGCCGGGCGCATGCCGGGTGGGATGACGCGCGCTTGCACTGCGGACAGGGCGCGCCACCCCTGCCAGGCGCTGTTGATCATCAGCGCGATCATCATGAAGGCGATCAGGAAGATCAGGTTGTTGCCGTAGTTGATCGCCGCGAGCAGCATGGCAACCGTAATGACCGCCAGGCCCAGTCCGAAACGGCGCGGACGGATCTGCAGAGATGAGAGCGTTTGCTGGGACACAAGGAACGAACGGTCTACGGCGTTGGCACGCGTTCCAGCAGCAGATCGGCGGCATCACGGCCGTCGTGCCCGTCCAGACCGACGCGGTGGTTGACCAGGTCCGGCAACACCGCCTGGACATCGTCGGGGAGGACGTGATCTCGCTGATCGATCAAGGCCCAGGCACGGGCCAGATTCAGCAACATCAGACCCGCCCGTGGCGAGAGCCCCACGCGGAACTCCGGCGCCTCGCGGCTGGCCGCCAGCAGCGACTGGACGTAGCCGGCAATCCGCGTGGCGACATGCACGCGGGCCGTCTCCGCCCGCAGTCGTTGCAGTCCCTCGGCATCGACGATCGGTTCGACCTCGGCCAGGTGCGCGCGTCCTCCACCGGAAAGCAGCATCTCGCGCTCGGTATCTGCATCCGGGTAGCCCAGACGGATCACCATGGCGAACCGATCGAGTTGGGATTCGGGCAGGGGGTAGGTGCCCGCCTGGTCGAGCGGGTTCTGAGTGGCGATCACAAAGAAAACCGCCGGCAACGGGTAGCGCTTGCCGTCGACTGAGACCTGGCGTTCTTCCATGGCTTCGAGCAGCGCGCTCTGTACCTTGGGCGGGGCGCGGTTGATCTCGTCGGCCAGCAGCATCTGGGTGAAGACCGGCCCGGGCATGAAACGAAAACCCGAGGGGGCGCCCGTGCCGCCGGGCTGGAAGATCGAGCTGCCCACCACGTCCGCCGGCAGCATGTCGGCGGTGAACTGCAGTCGCTTGAACGACAGGCCGAGCACCTGGGCCAGCGTGTGGGCGAGGGTGGTCTTGCCCAGCCCCGGCAGGTCCTCGATCAACAGGTGACCGCCAGCGAGGATGCAGGTCAGTGCCTTTCGAATGGCCGGGCGCTGGCCGACCACGACCGAACCGGTGCGATCGATGATGCTCGGGCAGATAGTGGCATCCATGCGCGTTCCGTGCTCCCTGCTCAGTTGCTTCGATCCAGTTTTGCCTGATAGGCGCGCCGGTAGGCCTCGATCAGTGCCGTGTGGCGGGGTTCGTTGCGAAAGCCCGGTTCCAGAGCCGTCAGCGGATGATAGCCCCATTGCCCGGCCAGTACCTGACCGGCTTCCTCGACCAGGTCACCCGGGAACAGGGCGGCAAGCGACTGGCGGGTCGCTTGCGCCGTCAGGCCCGCCTCCTGTTGCAGTTGCCACAGCACCTGGGCTGCCCGGTAGCGCTGCTGCCGTTGTTGGGGCAGCGGCGGGACACTGGCGAGCCAGTCGATATCCATGCCGATTTCCTCGGGCTCCCGTGGGTTGATCGAGTCGGCATGCAGGCGGGCCAGCACCTCGATCTCGCCGATGCGGGTGCCGGCCCAGACGGATTCCGGTCCAGCGCACAGGCCGATGACGTCGCTCACCGGGGTGAGCGGATCGAGGGCAAGGTCGGCGATGGCCTCGGCAAACGCCCCGCTTTCATCGGGAGTGAGTCGGTCGAGCCGTTGGAAGAAGGGCAACAGCCTCAGGCCCTGGTTGTTGTTTCGCTCGATCAGTTCCTCGACCGGGTAGATCTCGGAGACATCCGGCACCAGGATCCGGCAGGCCGGCAGTCCCAGGTGCCCGAAATCGGCGATGTAGACGTCATGGCCCAGCTCGTGGAACGTGGCGATCAGCGCCTTTTCGTATTCCACGTTTTGTTCGTGACGGGTCATGTCGGCGACGTCCGCTGCGTCCATGCCCCACGGGGTGAACGGATAGTCCGGCTCGTCGCGCAGCATCTGCCACGGCAGGATGCCGGAGGAGTCGATGAAGTGCAGCTCAATGTTGTCCGGATCGGCGGCGAGCTCCTGGTCGGCCGTCGGTGCCGGGAAGGCGTGCAGGTCGTCGAGATCGCGGCCCTGGACCAGCTCGGTGAGCGTGCGCTCGAGCGCGACGTCGAAGCGCGGGTGGGCGCCAAAGGACGCGAACACGCCACCGGTCTGCGGGTCGTAGAGCAGCACGCAGATCACCGGGAATCGCCCGCCCAGCGAGGCATCGAAGGCACGCGCCGCGAAACCCGACTCGTTCAGCGCTTCGAGGGAGGCAAGGCTGGCCGGGAAGCGTTCCATGACCTCGGTCGGGATCTCCGGCAGGGCGATGCCCTCGGTGATGATCTGTTCCTTGACCGAGCGTTCGAAGACTTCCGAAAGACCCTGGGTGTGGGTTTCGGCCAGCGTGTTGCCGGCCGAGAGTCCGTTGGAGACGTAGAGATTGCCGACGACATTGACCGGGAAGTAGATCGTGGCCCCGTCGCGTTGGCGCACGAAGGGCAGGGCGCAGATCCGGTCGGTCTCGCCACTGTTGAGATCCGCCCAGTCGGCGGTGGACTCGAGCGTGTCGCCTCCGTAGAAGCTCCACAGTCGGTCGTCGAGCAACCCGTCAGGGCGTTCGCCCGGGCGTTCGAGGGTAAACCAGCGCTCGGTCGGATCGTGCAGGGTGCCACCATCGACGCTGGCGAGCTCGTGATGCCAGTGGAAGTCGGCAAAAAAGTATTGCGAGGCCAGCCGTTCGACGAACTCGCCCAGCGCGGAGGCCAACGCCGCCTCGCGGGTCGCGCCCTTGCCGTTGGTGAACAGTGCGGGGCATCCTCGATCCTTGATGTGCACCGACCAGCAGTTGGGGAGGGGGTTGCGCCACAGGCTGGGCTCGATGTCGAAGCCGAGTTCGGTCAGTCGGTTCTGGACGCGGGCGATGGTGTCTTCGAGCGGCGCTTCCTTGCCGGGGATCAGGGTTTCAGTCATTCGGGGATCTTTGTGTAGACGAACGTGGAAAAGAAGTCGGGGAGTACGTCAGAAGAGCACCAGCAGGCTCACCCGTCGCAGCTCCGAGGCGAGCACGGTATAGGTGCGCAGGGCCGCCGCCGTGTCCATGTACTCGATGCCCACCCCGCGGCGCATCAGGGCGGCCGAAAGAGCAGGCGGACCCATGCGGGTGCGGTTGCCGGTGCCGATGATGATCACTTCCGGGTCGTCGCGCAGCAGCAGGGATTCACCCTGTTCCGACAGGGCGTCCAGATCGTCCACCGACACATCGGGGTCCAGCGATTCGGGTGTCAGCAGAAAGGTCTGCCGAAGCTCCTGGTCGTTGACCGTCACGTGAGAATCGGAAAAGTCGCGGATCACGAATTGGCGGCCGCGATCATCCTGTGTCAGGCGCATGGCGTTAAACCGGGCGTAAGTGTGGGGCTAGCCTAATGGCTCATCCGCTTTGGCGCCACTCCATGTCCTCAATGCGGGAGGGCGCGCAGGCGCTGGACCAACCGCTCGCGCAGGTTGCCGGATCGGCGGGTGACACTTGTGATCGCGCTCTTGAGCACGGCCCGGGCCTGTGAGTCGGGCTCGTCGCCCGCTCGAATCGGCGAGACCAGGGTAAACCGTTGTTTCGCTCGCGTAATGGCCGTGTAGAGCAATTCGCGGGTCAGGATCGGGTTGCTGTGTTCGGGCATGACCATGGCGACCCGAGTGAATTCCGAGCCCTGCGACTTGTGAACGGTCAGCGCGAATGCCGTTTCGACCTCGGACAGGCGCGTGGGACTGACCCAGTGGAAGTGCCGTCCGGAGCGGCCGGCGTCGGGTTCGGCCGGGAAGACCACGCGCAGCCCGACGTCGCCGTTGTCCAGACGAGCCGGCAGGGTGAGTCCCATGTCGCCATTCGCGAGATCCAGTTGGGCATCGTTGCGGGTCACGATCACCGGACGTCCCGGGTACCAGGCGGTGGACCGCCCGATGCGCTCGGTGGCGGGCAAGAGACCCTCTCGTGAAAGCCATTCCTGCACCCGCGCATTGAGGCCCTCGACTCCGGCGGGGCCGCGGCGCAGGGCGCACAGGAGCTGGAAATCGTTATGCCGACGGAATAGCTCGACTATCGTGGCCTCGTCCTCGGGCGAATCCGGGTCGAAGCCGTCCGGCTGCGCGGCGATCATCGACAGCCAGGGGCGCAGTCCCTCGATCACCCGGGCGGCGACTGGGTCGGAGTGATCTGCGTCGGGACGGTCGAGCAACCAGTCGACCTCGCTGATGGCCGGCTCGCCATCGGCGCCTTCGAGAATTTGAATCGCCCCCGCGACGTCACCGCGATTCACGGCACGCGCCAGGGCACCGATGGCGCTGTCCTGGCCGAAGCGATGGGAGACGCGCAGTGTGGCAATGTGTGCCTGGACGGGATCCGCCCGATCCGCCGATGCCCCCGTGTCGGAGGCATGGGTCGGAACCGGCTGGCCGCTGGCCGCCTGCAGGTAGTCGCGTAGTGCCTCGGGGTAATCCCCGCTATCGGCGTGTCGACAGAGCTCACCTAGCACGGCACCGGCCTCGACCGAGGCGAGCTGGTCCTTGTCACCTAGCATCACCAGTCGACAACGCTCGGGCAGGGCCTCGACCAGTTGTCCCATCAATTCCATGCCGACCATCGAGGCCTCGTCGACCACCACGATGTCCAGATCGAGCGGGTTGTCGCGGTGATGCCGAGGTTTTTCCGCCAGCGGGCGCGTGCCGATCAGGCGGTGGATGGTCTGCACCTCCTCGGGCAGGTGTGCGGCCACGGCCGGCCAGTGCTCCACGTCAAAGTTGTCGGCGCGAATGGCCGCGATCTCGCGCACCTTCTCGCCGATGGACTCGGCCAACCGCGCGGCGGCCTTGCCGGTCGGCGCACACAGGGCGATTCGCGGCAGGGACGAGCCGTTTTCGCGGCCCAAGTGCAGCGACGTCAACGCCGCCAACAGCCGGACCACCGTGGTGGTCTTGCCGGTACCCGGCCCGCCGGTGATGATCGAAAACGGCTGGTATGCCGCCAGCGCGCAGGCGATCTTCTGCCAGTCGGTCGTCTGGGTATCGTCACTCGCGGGATAGAGGGCATCCAACACCGGGCGCACGCTCTGTGGGGACGGCTGGTCGGCCGCATCACGCTTGGCGAGCCCCTCGGCCACGCGGCCTTCGACCTGCCAGTATCGACGCAGGTAGAGCTGCGGGCGATCCGCCTCGACCAGTACCAAGGGCCGTCCCTCGTGATCCTCCTCATTCTGCTGCCATTGCAGGGTGTGTACCGCCCGGTGCTTGGCCAACGCCCGCTGCCAGTCCGCCAGGTCGATGCCGGCAAGCACGGCTGCCGGAGTGGCGGCCTCCCGTTGGGCTTTCCCTGTGGGTTCTGCCGGTGGCATGCGGAGCGTGAAATCCGGATTATCCCGCACCGCGGCCAGATCCAGGCAGACATGCCCGCTGCCACTCTGGTGGCTAGCCAAGACCGCGGCCAGCTGGACCAGCGGTGCGCTATCGGGCGCGCGCCGGGCGAGGAAACCGGCAACCGCCCGGTCAATGGGTCGCAACCACCCGGCGGCTACCCAGCGATCGAGCAGGGCGTGCAGTGAGACGTTATCGGCCAGGGCAGGGTGTCGGCTCATGCCACGGCCTCCTCGTCTCCGGTAAAGAGCGTATCGAGCGCCTCGATCAGTTCCCGGGGAGGGCGACAGGTGTAGATACCGGCGTTGTCCGGTGTATCGGAGGCCGACCGGATGCCCCGAAGGAAGACGTAGGCGGCACCACCGACATGGCGGTCGTAGTCGTAGCCGGGCAAGCGGTCGGACAAATGCCGATGCAGGGCAACCAGGTAGAGCACGAACTGCAAGTCGTATCGTGAATCAAGGATGGCGTGTTCCAGTGCCTCGGGGGTATAGGCCGCTTGGTCAGGCCCCAGCCAGTTGGATTTCCAGTCGATCAGGTAATAGCGCCCCTCATGCTCGACGGTCAGGTCGATGAAGCCCTTGAGCATGCCGTTGATGGCCTGACCGGAGATGGAGGGGCGATCCTGCCCCGGGGCGACGTGTTCACGCACCAGGCGGTCGAGCCGGCCCAGATCGGCTCCCTCCACCGCGAACCAGAATTCCATTTCCGCCTGGTAGTGCGACTGCTCGGCGAGTGCGAGTAGCTCGCCGTTACCGGGAGTCTGCCAGCGGGTCGTAAGCAGGGTGTCGAGCAGCCTGGCGACCACCTCGACCTGCCCGTCGTCGAGCGCGCGCAGTCCGGGATGGGCGGTTTGGGCCAGCAACCGACGGACCTTTTCGGGGTGGTTGGCGTAGCGGGAAAACCCCTCGTGGGCGATCGCCTCGATCAGGTCATGCAGCAGGGTGCCGATCTGCGCGCCACGTGGCAGGGCGTGGATGCCCTCCGGCGAGCGAGTGGGCGGATTGTCGGCGGTGGGGTTTTCAGGCGCATTTTGCGTCTCGAGGCGGACCTCGTCGCGTGCGGCCTCCGGGGCGGGCAGCGGGGTGGAATGTCCGACCGAGGCGGTGAGCGCGGAGAAGCTCGAGATCCACCACGGCTCGAAGGCGCCGAACTGCGGTTGGCGCGGCCCAAGGAGTTCCGGTTCCGGTGGCGGGGTGAAACGGTGAGTCGCCGGATCGCGGGGTTCGGGCACGGCCTCGATCTCGATCGCGGGATGCTCGGCCCATCGGGCGAGCCGTTCGAGATAGGCGGGGCGTTCACAGGTCTCGCCCGGCTGGAAGCCAAGAAACTGACCGAAGGCACTCATGCCGGGATTGAACGTCTTGGTGTTGCCGAACTTGACCGGGCCGGCCCCGAGCACACAGGCGTGCTCGGCCCGGGTCATCGCAACGTAGAACAGGCGGATGGATTCGGCAATGGATTCCTGCGCCGCGAAATCCGTTGCCTCCTTGTCGGGCGCCATTTCCCAGACGGTTCCATCGTCACGATGGCGACGCGCGGGCTCACCGGACTTGGGTTTTTCCGTGCCGAGCAGGGCGATGAACGGCAGGAATACGACCGGATACTGAAGGCCCTTGGAGCCATGGATGGTCACGATCCGCACCATGGCACTGTCCTGCTCCAGGCGGATCTCCTGCTCGGTCGCGCCCTCGGTCACGGCCAGGTGCAGCCGATGGATCAGGGCGGTTTCGCCGTCGACGTCCTGATCCGTCTGTTGCAGCCATTCGGCCAGATGCAGCAGGTTGGTCAAACGGCGTTCGCCGCGGCGGTTCTGGCGCTCATCCGCCGCCAGCAGACGGGCCGGGATGGCGAAATGGTGCAACAGGCCCATGACCGCGGCGAGCACCCCCTGTGATTGCCAGATGTGGTGCCATTCGTGGAATCGCTGGCAGATGGCGTCAAAGCGCGTTTCGTCACGCAGGATCGCTTCCAGTTCGTCCAGCGACAAGGCCACGCTGGCCGTCGCGACCGCCTGGCGGATGCGATCGCTGCGGGACGGCTCGGCCAGTGCCTCCAGCCAGACCAGCACGTCAGCGGCCTCGGTCGAATCGAACACCGATGAGCGTTCCGACAGGAACACCGCCGGCACACCGAAATCGGCCAGCACCCGGCGCATCAACTTGCCTTCCTCCTGCTTGCGTACCAGCACGGCAATGTCGCGTGGCGCGATACCGAGCCGTGGTCCGTTGTCGCTTTCAAAGCCGCAGGTGCCCGCCTGGCCGGCATTGAGCATCGCGGCGATCTCGCCGGCCGCGCGAACCGCCAGTTGTTCGCGAAAGACACCGCTCGTCCATGGGTCCTCCGGTGGCGAGGTCCACAGGGTCAGTGCCGGTACCTCGCCGTTGCGACGCTCGTCGACCAGGCGGTTGTTGCGCCCCTTGGCCTGGACCGGCTCGAAGGGGAGTGGCGAGCGACTTTCCTCGCCCTCACCCGCGCCTTGGGCCGGAAAGCGAAAGGCCCCATCGGAATGTTGGTCGGCGATGGAAAACAGGTGATTGACGGCCCCGACCAGCGCCTCGGTCGAACGGAAGTTGCAGGGCAGGCTGGCATGTCGCCCCTGCGTCGCTCGACGGGCGGTGAGGTAGCTGTGGATGTCGGCACCGCGAAAACTGTAGATCGCCTGCTTGGGGTCGCCGATCAGCACGATGGCGTGTTCGTCCGACTCCGGCGGCTCCTCGCCCAGCGGGTAGATGGCCGAGAAGATCGCGTACTGCAGAGGGTCGGTGTCCTGGAACTCGTCGATCAGGGCCACCGGGTACTGCGCGCGAACCGCCTCGATCATGCCCCGGGCATTCGGATTGCGCGTCGAATCGACCGCGTCTCGCATCTGGATCAGCATGTCGTCGAAACCCATGGCCCGGCTCGCTGCGAGCAGGTGTGCGATGCGTTCGCGGATCCACAGGGCGGCGAACCCCTGGATCATCGGTTTGATTTCCTTTGTGTGGCGATCGAGTCCTTCCAGCGCCTCCTTCCAGTCGGCGATCGCATCCAGCGCGGGATGCACTGGCGGCTCGTGGTCCTTTTTCGTCTTCGGTACGGCGAGCTTCCTGCGGTCGGTGTCGCTAAGTGTTCCCTCCCCGGCGGCCCAGGCATCGATGTGGCCCAGCCATGCCTGTAATTCCTCGCTCGTCTCTTTCTCGGGGTGGCTGGTCTTGTTCAACCCCTCGCGCACGCCATGCCAGAGCGTGTGAAGTGCCCCGGTATCGGCAAGCCAGGCACTCCGGGCGCGGCCCTCGGCCGCCTCGCTGCGTTTCTGATCGCCTGTCAGGCGGTCGAGCAACTCGGCCGGGGTCGGCAGGTCGGCAGAGGAGGCGGCCGTCACATCACCGATGGCGAGCGGGCTGCCGTCGCGCTTGATCAAATCCCTGACCTGCTGCTTGAGCTTGCCCGGGGTCTCCACGAGCCGCGCGAATTGCTGGGCAAGCCGCTCATCGGTTTGTGCCAGCGGATAGCCATGGGTGCGCCAGAAATCCCGGATGGCGTCACCAATCACCGGATCGAGATCGGTGACTAGCTCCTGCTCGAACAGGGCACCGCTGTGGAAGGCGTGCTCGCGCAGCATGCGCTGGCAGAAGCCGTGGATGGTGAAGATGGCCGCTTCGTCCATCCACTCCGCGGCACGTTGCAGCAGAAAGGCCCCCTGAGGGCGTTCGGTTTCGCTGAACTCCTCGTAGAGCTTGCTCAGTGGTGGATCGACCTCCGCCGGTGTCTGGGTGCCGGCAAACAACCATGCGGCTTGCTGCAGGCGGCTGCGAATCCGATCGCGCAGTTCGGCGACCGCCGCCTCGGTAAACGTGCTGACCAGGATCTCCGGCGGGGTGAGTGGCCGGGCATCCCGCCGGTCAGGGGCGCGATGGCCCAGAACCAGTCTCAGGTAGAGCAGGGAAATGGTGAAGGTCTTGCCGGTGCCGGCGCTGGCCTCGATCAGGCGGCTGCCTTGCAGGGGAAAGGTGATCGGGTCGAGTTGGTTCATGCCTCTCCCTCGGTCAACAGGCCTTTCTGGTGTTCGCCGCGGGTGGCCTTGGCCAACGGCAGGTAGATGGTTTGCGCGATCACATCGAAATCCGGCTGGGCCGCGAGGGTGTTGAACTCGGGCCACAATCGCGTCAGGTCGGCATCGTACTGGGCGCTGCCCTCGAAGGCCGCCCGGGCTACACCTCGGCGTTTGAAATCGTCCTTGGCCGTCAGCCAGGCGATCTGGGTGCGTGGCTCGGCCGGCAATGGTGCTCGGCAGGCATGGTGCCAGCTGGCGATCAATGCCATCAGGTGTTCACGGGCCTCTTCCGGCGCCAATGGCTGCATCGCGACTGGCCGTTCGCTGAGCGTCTCCTTGTGCGCATCGGATTCGCTGATCAGAAAGGTGGTTACCGGCCGGCCGGAGAGCTGGGCAGCGAGGTGGTAGGGCCATTCGCCGACGAGGCGATGCCATTTCAGTTCCTTGCCCTTGTGCAAGGCGCCCGGAACGAGCTTGAGACGGACCGCACCGTCGCCACCGACACGGATATCGTTGATCTCGCCGGTCAGCAATTCGTCATCCTCCGTCGAGAGTCGGTCGTCCGGGTGGAATCCCGCCAGGGTCTCGGGGTAGCGGGTCTGAAAGGCTGCCCACGTCTTGAGCTGCCGACCGACGGCCTCGCCATGTTCGCGGCGCAGCGACTCATCGAACGGCGGCAGGGGTAATTGGCCGGACCCGGCGATGTGCTGAAGGGCACCGTCAACCCACTCGGGTAGCCGTTGCTCGAGGATCTCGGGGGTTAGCGTTTCCACCGGCTCGCGGGAAAGCCGGGTGACCACGCGATCGAGCAGGTGGGCGCTGAGCTGCGATTCACCCAGGGCATCGAGCGCGAACGGCTCGTCGTCTTCCGGCAGGCTGATCTGTCGGCGCGGTGGCACATCAAGGTGGCGACCGAGATAGACGCGCCAGGGTTTTTTCAGAAGCTGGGCAAGGTCGGCCAGCGAGGGGGGATGCGACTCGTCCGGGTCCCCGGGGGGGGATGGAGGCGAAGCTGACTCGCGTGCGTCGTGAACCTCGTGCCATTCGCTGGCGTAACTGAACAGCTCGGGGCGTTCCGGGGCGAAGTAGTCGCGGCTGAACGGCTGTAGCGGGTGCTCAATCGTCAGCGTGGAGGATGCCTTGCCTGCATCTTGGTCATCACCCTTGTCATCGTCTTGGCCGCCGACGGACCAGCCGCGATCGATGTGATCACGCAACTGGTTGACCAGCACCGAAGCCGGTCGCTCGTGGTTGTCGCGGATATCGCGACCCACCCAGCTGATCCACAGCCGGTCGCGGGCCGAGAGCAGGGCCTCGAGGAACAGGTAGCGGTCATCCTCGCGCCGTGAACGGTCGCCGGGGCGGTAGCGGCCGCTCATCAGGTCGAAGTCGGCTGCCGGCTGGCGTCGCGGATAGGCCTCGTCGCTCATCCCGAGCAGGTAGACCTGGCGGAACGGGATGGCACGCATGGGCATGAGCGTGGCGAAATTCACGGCACCAACGAGGAATCGCTGGTTCAGGCGGTGCTCATCCAGGCGATCGAGCCAGGCACTTCGCGCCGTCTCGATGCCGATCGGCTGGTCGAACGCCGCCGAGCGGCAATCCTCAAGCCAGCCGGTGGTGGCATCCAGCACGCGGTCGCGCAGCTTGGCCGCCGACTCGCGCGTGGCCAACGGGTTGGTCTCGTCCCCGTCCGGTGGGATGGCGTCGGGATCAAAGAACGTCTCGATCAGTTCCTCGAAGCCGCTTGCCCAGTTCTTTGGCGTATGGCTCTCTCCCAAGATATGGCGCCAGCGCCCGAGCGCCTCGACCAACGTGTAAAGCGGTCCGATCACCGCCGCGCTCATGCCGTCCATTCCGCCCACCGGCACGATACCTTCCCAGTCGTCTTCCGCGCCGGCGAGGTAGGCGTATAACAGCCGCTCGAGGCCGAACCGCCAGCTGTTCTGTTCGATGCCCGCCGGCAGGCCGAAATCGGGGCGGTGATCGGCGTCGAGCCCCCAGCGAATGCCCGCGATTTCGATCCAGTGACGCAACAACGCGACATCGTCGGCGGCGATACCGAAGCGCGCCCGTAACGCGTCCACCTCCAGCAGGTCCATCACCTCGCTGGCCGTCAGGCGTGCCTCGGGCAGATGCACAAGCGTATCCAGCGCGCGGAGCATCGGGTGCGTCTCGCGCTCGGGACGATCGGAGATGGCGAACGGCAGGTAACGCGGGTCGTGCCGATCGATGCGCCCGAACACCGCGCTGATCGCCGCGGCGTAGTCGGCCATGTCCGGCACCATGACGATCACGTCACGCGGGCGGAGGGTCGGATCGGCGTCGAACGCCGCCAGCAGTTGATCCTGCAGGATTTCCACTTCCCGCAGCGGGCTATGCGCGATGGTGAACCGCAGCGAGTCGTCGGCGGGGTCGATCTGACGATGCTCGGCCTCGATTTCCTTCATCGGGCACAGGTCGAACAGGTCGGCCTGGATCTGTCCGAGCAGGTGCGTGGGTTCCGGTTCGTCGAACAGGTCGATATTCAGCGCTTCACTGCCCCGGGCCCGCTCGGGTGCCTGGTCGAACTCGTCGACCAGCCGAACGAGATCGCGCCCCTGCTTGCCCCAGGAGGCCAGCAGGGGGTGGGCATGCTGATGCAGGGCATGATCATCGAGGGTCGCGTCGACCTTGCGCTCGCTAATCCGGCGGTAGGCGGCCTTGAACAGGTGCCGGTCCTCGACGATGTCGCCCCAGTAGTGCTTGCAGGGGTTTTGCAGGCAGAAGATTACCTGCGTCCACCTAGAGATCGCGCCCAGGACCTCGAGCACCTGCGGGGGCAGGGCGGAGACGCCGAAGACCACGATGCGTCGCGGCAGATCGGTTGGTCGTTCGTTCAGGCGGGCGGCCTGCTCGAGAAACGCGCGGTGCACCAGCGCCCGGCCGGCATAACCCGTTGGAGCGCTTCCCTCGTCGGATTGTGGCGGATGAGCACCCAAGTCATCGAGAATCGCGCGCCACAGCGCCGGTTGCCAGCGAGAACCGCTGGGCACGGCAGGGGCCTCGCCCAAGGGGCCGAGCAGGGTGGCCTCGTCGTTGGCCCAGCGCTCGAGCCAGTCGGCGCGGTAGACCTGGTATTGGTCGAACTGGTCGGCCAGGCGCGCGGCGAGCTGGTAGGCGCGGTGCTCGTCGCCGTCGATGTAGTGCGACAGTGGATCGAAGACAGGATCGGCGGCAATCGACGGATCGCGCAGCAGCCGCAGCAGCCGCCAGGTCAGGCGTGGCTTGTCGAGCGGCGCCTCGGGAGGAACGGCGTCTCGGCCTAGCACCGCTCGGTAGCATTGCCACTGCAGTCGGGCGGGAAGCAGCAGGTCCATGGCGGTGGCGACGCCCAATCCACCATGCCCGTCATCCCGGCGCGAGCGACCAAGCGCTAGCCGCAACCACTGCGCCATGCCGTTGCTCTGCACCAGGATGCGCTCGTCTTCCAACGGGGCGAGCGGCGCACGGCCCAGCCACTCGACCAACAGATCGCGCAGGCCTTCAAGGCGATTTCCCTGCAGCACGATAAAGCCGGGCGTGATCGGGGCGTGGGTGTCCGTGGAATGCGTCAAGACGTCATGTCTTCCGGTTGGTGGCTGGTCAGGAAAGTGTATTGGATCGAATGCTACGGGGAAAACGCGACCAACCCTGTCGTGTCATTTGCGAATACCTCACACGACGGCGCGTCTTAAATTGCGCAAAAAGTGTCCAAATTATGGAAAAGGGCATATAGTCAGATAGTTGGATCACGGATGTTGACGCCCCGCCCGTCGGGCGGCCGGGAACCAAAGGGGGCTCGGCGTATGGATGTCCCGAGGAAATCGCTGCAATGAGTAGCCAGGGTTGCATGTTTCGGCGCTTGCCGATGCTCAGCGTGCGTGGCCAGGAAGCGATCCAAGAGGTCCGGCGCATTGCCGAGTCATTCTTTTGGGAAATCGTCGGTGTCGAGGACCCGGATCAGTTACGCAGCCAGATCAAACGCGATAGCGTTCGCGTTGTGTTGATCGACCTTCGCGGCGCCATGCAGTCGGCGATGAGCTGGTTGCCTGCCTTCTGCCGTGAATTTCCCTGCCTGCAACTGGTAGCGATCATCGAAAAGCCGCAGGCCGACAACCCCGCCCATGCCAGCTTCCTGCACGCCTACTTCTTCGATTTCTGCTTTGCGCCGATCGAACCTACCCGACTGACCTTCTCGATTGGACACGCCTGGACGATGGCCCGAGTAGCCGACCTGCATGCTGCAAGCGAGGTCGCCTGCGGTGTGGGTGGGGAGGGCGCCAACGAACTGGTCGGCCAAAGTGACGCCATGCAAGCAGTGCGGCGCCAGGTCCACCGTTATGCCGGTAATCACCTACCGGTGCTGATTACCGGACCCACCGGTACCGGCAAGGAACTTGCTGCCCGCTCAATACATCTTCAATCCGACCGATCCGACAAGCCGTTTGTCGCGGTCAACTGCGGAACACTCAGCCCAAACCTGATCCAGTCGGAATTGTTCGGTCATGAGAAGGGGGCGTTCACCGGGGCTGCCAAGCGGCGAATCGGCTGGGTGGAGCAGGCGCACGGAGGCACCTTGTTCCTCGACGAGATTGGCGATCTGCCGATGGAAGTCCAGGTAAATCTGCTGCGATTCCTGCAGCAGGGCGACATACAGCGTGTGGGCGGCGACACCACGGTGACGGTCGACGCTCGCATCATCGCCGCCACACACGTCGATCTGAACCGCGCCGTGCTCGATGGCTACTTCCGTGAAGATCTGCTGTTCCGTCTTGACGTGTTGCCCCTGGAGATGCCGCCGCTGGCAGATCGTGGCGCCGACGTGCTTGAGCTTGCGCAGTTCTATCTGGCCCGTTTTTGTGACGAGCTCGGGGTAAAGCGGAAACGCTTGAGCCCGGCGACCGAAGCGGCAATGCGCACCTATGCCTGGCCGGGCAATATCCGCGAACTGATGAACCGTCTACGTCGCGGTATCGTGCTCGCCGACGGACAGATAGTGTCGTTACCCGAAATCAAATCCCATTACGAAGATCAATCCGACTTTCCCACCCTGGCACGCGCCCGCGAGCACGCGGAAAAACGAGTAATCGGGGAGGCAATCGCCCGGGCTGGCAACAACGTCACCGAGGCCGCACGGTTACTGGATGTCTCCCGGTGCACCCTGCATCGATTGATACGCAAGCACGGTTTGTCGATCGACTGATCGCAGGCTGTGCAATAAGTAGCCCCTTTGTACTCGCGCGGCGGCCGGTTGAAATCGCTCCGATCCTCACCGTTGCATCGTTGCGATAGCTCCCGAATTCTCCCTGCTTTTCTGACTCATCGCGCTTCCCCGGCGCGATTCCTCGGTGCGCGGCTTAGACGTTCCGGGGTCGTTATCGGTAGGTCACGTTCATCGTGTATCGAAACTGAAACACGTCGGATGCGACGCAAACGCGCCACGAGTGGCTCTTGGCTTTTCGGCCCCCTGTGGGGTGTATCAAGGCTGCATCACCGGCGCCGAATTCAGCCACCAGACTCTCGTAACCCACTGTTTTAACTGTCCCACGTTTGTTGGCCCCACTCTTGCTCCTAGTAGTTGGCCCAGGGGGCGCCGCTCCCCAAAACCATTTCAGGGAGCCAAGTCATGAACGACACGATTGGCAGACAGGACATCACCTCGGCGGAGACGATCCAGAGGATCGCTACCGGCGGTCAATGGACACGGATGCGGTGGTTCTCCCATGACATCAAGATTCCTTTCACGCTGCTACTGGCTACCGGTGCGCTCGTCGCACTGATGGGGTCAGGCAGTGCGTTGGCGGCGGGCTCCCGTTCCGCCGTCGAGGCCAAACCGGGCGAGATTGTCGTTCTGCGAGCTGTTCCGGCCCGTCCGGCAGTGCGCTCCATGCCGCCTAGTCGAGCCCTATTGATCGATGCCAGCCCGAAATCCGAGTTGGAGCAAGGGCTTTCCCATCTGGAAATCTCGCCCAATGGTTACGGTCAGGTAGCCGCCGGGACCAACAGTAGTAGTGCGGTCGCCCCGAGTGGACTCGGCGCGACGATTACCTCCATCACCCACCAAGTGGGTGGTTCGGCGCACCGTGGTGACTCCGCGCCTTCAGCAGCGGGGGGCTCCATGGGATCGGTGACCGGATCGATCGGCTCCACGGTGACCGGTGCATTGTCCGGTGCGGGTTTGATGGGTCAGGGAGGGCAGCGCTAATGGCTACGCGAAACAAACACGCGATCGATTTCACCCACCTCGTTCGATTCTGCCTGGTGGCGCTCGGGCTGTTCGCCCTGGTGATGACCGCCCAGATGATCTACGCCGGCGACGCTCGGGCCGATGACGTCGCGCCTGTCGAATACGACCGGATGCTCGGCGTTCTCAATGACAACCAGATCGGACAGCGCTTCGCCCAAGGGGCATCCGGCAACGTGGCGGTGAACACGGCCGCTGGTTCCGCGAACTTGCAGGCCAATCTACGGGCTTTGAACGGCGGCGTCCTGGCCACGCAACGTATCGACAACCCGGGCTTGGAGATACCGGAGTTCATGCACGCGCAGACACGCATCGATGGTCAGGCATTTTCTCGCGGGCAGGGCGTGTTGGGTGTCAATCAGGTGGCCGGTGACGGCAATGCCCAGATCAATTCAATGGCTCTTGCCCCAGCAGGCGAGGGCTTCAAAGAGATTCGTGCGCTTGAACCGGTAAACCCGGTGCAGGCGTCGAATTCGGCTGCCCAGGATGGGCAGTCGGGGGAGGACTCTTCGGGACGGTATCGCGCGGTTGTCACGGACACCGCCTTTAGCGGATTCGGAGGGGTTCTCCAAATCAATCAGGTGTCGGGTAGCCGAAACGTGACGGGCAATCACTTCTCGATTTCCGGCCAACGACCCTGAGCTCATGATCGAAGAAACCCCAACAAGAAGGTAAGTGATATGAAAACGCAACTCAAGATGACATTGATCGCGTCCGCGGTCGCCGCGGTAATTTCCGGCCCCGTCATGGCTACGGGCGATGGCGACTACGTCGACTACGTCAACAACGATTACGGCGATCAGTACGAGCAGAACATCGACCGTGATGTGTCTATCGACGTGGACAAGAACATCAACACTGATGTGAACACCAACGTCGCAGTCGACCACGACATCAACGTTGAAAAGAACATCGATGTCGAGAAGAACGTTGATGTCGAGAAGAACATCTCGGTCAACAAGACCCATAACGAGATGGAACGTGTCGATCGGGTGTTGCGTGACATCGTGATCAATGCCTCGGCCGGTGCCACGGCGCACGATCGTCAGATCATCCACTCCAACGATGTGCAAAACATCAAGCTGACCAACAACGCCAGCATCGGTGACAACGTTGGCAATGGCGCCTCGGGCAACATCGGCATGAACGTCGCTGCTGGCGATACCAACGTGCAGGACAACGCTGCGGCCCTGGCGGCTGTGGATGCCGGGTTCGTCTTCGGTGAATCCTACGCCAGCGTGGATGTCGATCAGTCAAACCTGGTTAACACCACCCGTAACAGCGGTGTGATGAACAACGCCAGCATCGGCCAGAGCGCATTCGCCAATGCGTCGGGCAACATCGGCGTGAACGTCGCTGCCGGTACCGGCAATGCTCAGAAGAACACCATGGCGGCTTCGGTCTCCACGGCACGCGTGGCCAGCGCCAGCCTGAACAGCGACCAGGAGTCGTATGGCAACAGCATCCGCAACGAAGGTCGGACTGAGCAGTACACCGACACCACCGCGGTCACCTTGTCGGGTAGCGGTACGTATTCCGGTGGCGGTACCGGTCAACTCAGCGCGGATATCAGCGGCTCGATGGATCAGATCGGCGACGTCTATCCGGACATCTGGACCGACGCTCCGCACCCGGGGGGCAGTGCTGATGGTCACTTCGACCTCGACACGGCCACTCAGGGCGGTTCCGACCTGAATGGCGACGGCGGGGCACTGGCCTTCGGCGCTTCTGACATGGAAGCAGACGGCACCCTCGGTTTCCGTGAACGCGGCACCATCGACCTGGCTGGCGTCTCCGGCGAAGTGGCCACCACTCGCTACGTGGTCGTCAACGCCAAGAACGACTCCTCCCTGCTGGGCAACGCGTTCTCCAACGCCAGCGGCAACATCGGCGTGAACGTCGCTTCGGGCACCGGCAACCTGCAGAGCAACTCGCTCTCCATGGCTGTGGCCTGCAACACCTGCGTAGGCGGCGGTGCTGGCAACGGCAACGGCGGCGAGCAATAAAACCCGATAACCCATCGGTCGACGGGGCGCGCAAGCGCCCCGTCTTTCCAGACGGCCACCTTTGATCGGTGCCGTCCGGAAAGGCGACTGACCACAGCATCACCCTCGAATTTCCATGGAGGAATCATCGTGCAGGCAACGGCCATCACTCCATCCATCCCCGTCGCAGTTCGCAAGCATTGCGTATCTGCATGGCTGTTGGCGGTCACGAGTTGCATGACCGCGATGGTTGCGTTGCCGGTCCAGGCGGCCGATGTTCAGTTCGCCGGAATACTGCCGCACGGCCAGGTGATGGAAAAGCCGGTGGAAAGCATGCTCGAGCGGCGCTATCGCAACGTCGTTCGTCAGCAATTCGATTTCTCGTGCGGGGCGGCGGCACTCGCAACGCTGCTCAAGCACGGCTACGGCCTCAACCTTGATGAGGCGACGGTGCTCGCCGGGATGTGGGGCGTTTCCGACCACGAACAGGTGCGCACGCGCGGTTTCTCTCTGCTGGAGATGAAACATTACCTCCAGCAGCTTGGCTATCGCGGACGCGGCTACGAGATCGATCTTACCCGCCTAGGCCGGATCAGCGTGCCCACGATCGTGTTGATGGACGTCAACGGGTACCAGCACTTCGTCGTGCTCAAGACGGCTGGTGATGGTTACGTCCACGTCGCCGACCCGGCCTTGGGCAACAGGCGCTACACGACGGAAGAATTCATCGAGGCCTGGCCGTCGCAAACCGTGTTCGCGGTGATCGGCCCCGGATTTGATCGGCAGACGGTCCTATTGGAAAGCACCGATATCCCCAGCAGTGGCGACTTGCACGGGCGTTCGGGGCAAGTGCCCACAGCGGACCTGCTCGATTTTGGTTTTAAGCATGCCGACCTGTTCTGAGGTCGACGGCTCTTTGAGGGCATTCATCATGAAACGCAAGCACTGCATTCGATCGATCCACTATTACAACCAGCCCGCACCCGATCGCGACCGGCCCGTTTCCGGCCTGCCCACCAAGGTGTTGCTGGTCGGGGGCGTAGCCGTCGGTCTGGCCCTTGCCGGCCTGTTTGTCAGCGGAAAGGTCCTCGCCGCCAACCCGGCCATCGTGGCACTGAGCGATCCGGAACTGGCGCAGATGCGCGGGCGCTTTATCGCTGCCGATAACCGCGTGATGTATTTCGGCGTCGAGATGATCACGCAGTGGGATACCACGGGCGGCACGATGTCCGCCGGACTCACGGTCGGCATCGATCGGGGCGGGAGCCAACCCACAGTCACGTTCGCTCCCACCGTGTCCATCGAGGGAACGCCCAGCGTAGCCACCTCGGGTTCGCATAGCGTCGAGGGAAGCAATGCCGGCGAGACGCGCGGGATACGCCAACAAATCCAGGTGGCTGGCAATGACAACCGCGCGGACAACTATTTCGACGTACGCATCGAACCGCACAGCGGCGGCGGTACGACGTCGAGTAGCGGATACAACGTCGAAATCCAGCAGGGCGGGGCGTTGGTGGCCTCGGGGCTATCCAACGGCGGGCGACAGGCCGGAGTGAGCATGCAAATGGGTAACTCCCGTGTCTTTCAAGGATTTCAGGCCGGAAATGCCTCCCAGATGATCCGGTTGGCCGGTGACCACCAGGTGGTCAATAACCAGTTGCGGCTGGTGGTCGGGATCGATCCGGGTCAAATGAACAATCGTGAACGCCTGCAACGGCAGGTAGGACAATCGCTGGCTACATTGCGCGGCGGCATCTGACTCAAAGAAAACACGAGTGGCAAACGAGGGGACAACCCCCAAGGAGATAAGCCATGGATGCAAGGAGCAAGGAGTGGCCGGTGCGGACAAACCGCGTACCGGTGGCTTTGTCGACCCTGACTGTATGCCTGTCGCTGGGGTTGACACCGGTGACCTGGGCGGCCAACGAGGCCGATAACGTTCAGTACCTTCGGTCCGAACTGGACGAACTCAAGAAGCGATACGTCGACGAGGTGCGACGACTGCGCGAAATCGACGCTCGCTTGATAGCCGTGCAGACACGTCTGTCCGAAGCCGGGGTCGCCCCGGAAGGCGATCTCGAGGCATCCCCCCAAAGCAGTCCACAGGCGTCGACTGGCGAGGACCAGGCAGAGGGAGCGGTGCGTACCGCCCCAACTGCCGATGACAAACGACAGGCGACCCGCCGGAGCGTCGATGACTTCCTACAGCAGGAACACGTAGCCTTCGACCGGCCGCTGGTGATCGAGGCAGGTTTCGAGTACAGCCGTTATGACCGCACTCAGCTAACGCTAAACGGGTTTCTTGCCCTCGATGCGATCTTTCTCGGCAACATCGCGGTGGACAACGTCGCCTCGGACACCTTCAAGTACACACTGGCGGCTCGTTATGGCCTGACACCGCGCTGGAACATCGGCATATCGGCACCCTTCATCCAGCGCTACACGACCTATCAGAAAGGTGGGGCCGGTGGTTCGGCAGCGGCAATTGCCGAGATCGATCAGACCAGTGATCTGGCGATCGGCGACACGACCGTAAACCTCAGTTATCGGCTGTTCCCGGAAACGGTCAGTCGACCCGACGTGGTGCTGACCGGAAGCGTGATCGCGCCGACCGGCCGAGAGCCTTATGGAATCGACTGGCGCGTGATCGAAACCGGCAAGGATGCCGAGGGCAACTCCTTCGTGCGTTTCGCGGTACCGGAAGAACAGGCAACCGGCAATGGGCTCTGGGGCGTGGGCGCGTCCGTGTCCGCAGTCAAGACGCTCGACCCGGCACTGCTGTTCGCCAACTTCGGTTACACGCACTACATCTCGCGCAGTTTTGACGATCTCAACAATGACCCCGATACGGTCAATCCCGGCGAGGTCAGCTTGGGTGGCAGCTGGAACTGGGGCCTGGGCCTGGCGTTTGCGTTGAACGATCGCGCCAGCCTCTCGATGTCGTTCTCGCAACAGATCAATGACAAGGCTCGAACCAAGTACGAAGGTGATGAGTGGGTCGATCTGATCGGTAGTGACGCCAATTCCGCCATGTTCAATCTCGGTCTCACCTACGCCCTGGGCAAGAAAACCACCCTGGTTACCACCCTTGGTGTCGGCCTGACACCGGATGCCCCGGATTTCACCCTCGGTATCCGCATCCCTTACGCGCTCTGACCACCCGAAAGGGTGGCGTCGACCGATGCTCCTGCGGTCTTTCCTCCGCGACCCGTGTCAGGCCGGGTTCGGGGGATTTTTTCGTATACGGCCATTGTTCCAGCCGGAGGGATGGCCCTGATGACGAAACGATGGGTATAGTCCGTGTTTCGCATTGAGGAGTGACGATGGACGATTTTCGCACCTGGCACTGGCTGGAAACGGTGATTGAACTCGGTGGGCTCAAACCGGCTTCCGAGCGGTTGCACCGAACACCGTCGACCATCAGTCACGCCATCAAGCAGCTCGAACGTCGCATCGGTGTGACGCTGGTCGAGACGCGGGCCCGGCGCATTCAACTGACGGAGGCCGGCTCGATCCTGCTCGAGCATATGCGCCCGCTGATTCGCGAGCTCGAAGGGGTGCGCGGGGTCATCGAGCAGTTTCGTGACACCGGCGCGTCGGTCATGCGCCTGGCCGTCGACCAGGTGTTTCCACACGATCGGCTGATCGAGGCCATGGAACGCTTCTCGACGGATTACCCGCACACGCGGCTCGAATTGTTCGAGACGGTGCTCGGGGGCGGGCCGGCACTGTTCCGGGACGGCGATGTCGGTATCTATCTGGGGCTCGAACCGCTGGGGGATCACACCGGCGTTCAGGTCGGTCGAGTGCGCTTCGTCCCTTGCGTCGGTCCGGGCCATGCCCTGGCCCAAGAGGTCGAGGCCATGCCGGCGGGGCAGCTGCTCGCCGAGGGACAACTGCGCCAGCATCGACAGGTGGTGCTGCGGGATTCACACCCCGAGCGCGGGGCGAATGCCGGCTGGCTGGGGGCGGCACAGCGGGTCACGGTCGATCACCTGCACACGGCGGTTGAGCTGATGCGATCGGGGATGGGTTTCGGCTGGTTGCCTGAGCATCAGGCCCGTGAAGAGACGGATCTGACGGTGTTGCCCGTCGAGAAGGGATTGTGTCCCGAAGCGGCGATGATGCTGTACCGGCAACGTGAACTGATGGCGAGCCCGGCACATCAATGCATGATGGAATCGCTGGTCGATTCGTCACCGGGCTGATGGCTACCCACGCAGACGGGAGGCGTCGGCGACAGGCCGTCGGATTCTCTTGTCGGGGTAGGGCCGGGAAAGTGGCTCGCGGCGTGATCAGGCGGCAGCGCGTTCGGCGGCCAGTTGCCGGATTTTTTCGATCATGTTCGACAGCCCGGTCGCGCGATTGGCCGACAGGTGCGAGGACAGGCCCAGTTCGTCGATGAAGCTGCCATCGGTCGCCAGGATCTCATCGGCGGTTCGGCCCGAATACACGCGAAAGAGCAGGGCGATCAGGCCATTGACGATCATCGCGTCGCTGGTGCCGCGCAACTCGAGCCGGTCGTCGTCCCACTCGTAGTCGAACCACACCTGCGACTGGCAGCCATGGAACTTGTGCGCCTCGTCCTGCTTTTCGGACGGGAACGCGGGCATCTGCTTGCCCATGTCCATGATGTACTGGTAGCGCTCGGTCCAGTCGCCGAGAAAGGCGAATTCGTCCTTTAGCGCCTGGATCTCGGCGTCGATGCTGGGCGCCTGATCGGCCATGGGGTGACTCCTGGTCAGTCGGTTTCGCGGACGGTGAAGCTCTCGCCGCAGCCGCAGCTGTCCTCGACGTTGGGGTTGTTCACGTGGAGCATGCGCGTCAGGCCGTCGACCACGTAATCCAGCTCCGAACCGTGGATCGCATCCAGACTCTGTGGATCGGTGATGATCGGCATGCCGTTGCAGTCGAACCACAGATCGTCATCGGCGACGTCGCGCGCCACGTCCATCACGTAGGCAAACCCGGAGCAGCCGGACTTCTTGATGCCCAGCCGCAGGCCCAGCGCTGCCGGATCGTCGGCGAACGTGCGCTCGAGGTGCTTGCGTGCCGCCTCGGTCATGGTCAGTCCCTGACCCTCGGGCAGGGCAGCGGCGCGTTCGCGCGCGGCCTCGATCGCCGCCGGGTCGACCGGCGTGACGGGCGTGTCGGTAACAGGTTGTGCGCTGTGCGTCTGAGCGGTCATGTCGCTCCTCCAGCAATGCTCGCCTTTAGCCGTCGCGCGGCATCTTGGCAACAAAAATGGTGTCGTTTTCGACTCGAACATCGTAACAGTTGATCGGTTCGTAGGCCGGGGCTGAAAGGGCCTCGCCGTCCCGTAGGCAGAACTCGGCGTTGTGCCACGGGCAGGTGATGATGTTCCCGTCCAGCGGGCCCTCGGAAATCGGCAGTTCCTGGTGGCTGCATTCGTCGGCCACGGCCAGGATCACGCCGTCGGCGTTGACCACCAGTATGTCGACGTCCGGACCTTCCACTACGCGTCGCTCGCCGGGAGCCAGCTCGCGCTGTTCACAGACCCGGATCCAGTTTTCGTCGAGGGATTCGCTCACGATGTCTCTCTTATCCGTTTGATTTATTGAGTACGAGGTCGTTCCCAACCGACCTAGAACATGCCCGTGGCGAGTTTCGCCTCATCGGACATCATCTCGCGGCTCCAGGGCGGGTCGAAGACCAGTTCCACCGCCGCTTCCTCGATGGTGGGGATCTCCATGATCCGCTGATGGGCATCCGAGGCGATCACGCCGCCCATGCCGCAACCTGGCGCGGTCAGAGTCATGTCGACTTCCACCCGGCGGCCGGCAACCGGCAGTGATTCCACCTTGACCTTGTAGACCAGGCCCAGATCGACGATGTTGATCGGGATCTCGGGATCGAACACGCCGCGCAGCTGCTCCCAGACCATCTCCTCGACCTCGTCGTCGGAGGCGTTCGCCGGTAGCTCGGGCTGCGGGGGCGGCTCCTTGCCCAGCGCGTCGGCATCCTTGCCCTCGACCCGGAGCAGATGACCGCGCGCCTTGATGGTGAAACTGCCGCCCAGGGCCTGCATCAATTCGACGGGCGTGTCCTTGGAGGCGAGCACCTTCTGCCCCGAGGGCACCATGGTGCAGACCACGTCACGGCTTAGTCGGATGCGTTCCATCGGTTCCACGGTTCGTTCTCCCGGTTCAGACGAGCATGTCGCGCACGCGGGCGACCGCGGCGACGAACTGGTCGATCTCGTCGAGTGTGTTGTAGAAGGCCGCCGACGCACGGGCCGTACCCGCCGGCGCGTCGAAGCAGTGCATCAACGGCATCGCGCAGTGATGACCGGTGCGCACGGCAATGCCCATCGAGTCGAGCAGGGTGCCGATATCGTGTGGATGGGCCCCATCGACCAGAAACGAGACCACCGGCACCTTGTGCGCCGCCTGACCCACGATCCGCAGGCCCGGTATCTCGGTCAGCCCGCTAGTCATGCGCTCAAGCAGGGCGGCCTCGTGGCGTTCGATCGCCAGCCAGTCGAGTCCGTCGGCCCATTCGAGGGCAGCGCCGAAGCCGATCGCGCCCTCGATATTGGGGGTGCCAGCCTCGAATTTCGAAGGCGGCGGCGCGAAACGCACGCCGTCAAAGCGCACCTCTTCGATCATGTCACCGCCACCCATGAAAGGCGGCAGGCGATCAAGCCAGTCTCCGCGGGCGTACAGCGCCCCGACGCCGCTTGGGCCAAACACCTTGTGGCTGGAGCAGGCGTAGAAGTCGCAGCCGAGCGCCTGGACGTCCACCGGACCGTGCGGCAGACCCTGGGCGCCATCAACCAGCACCGGCACATCACGCTCGTGCGCGATCTCACCGACGCGTGCCACCGGGTTGATGGTCCCAAGAGCATTGGAGACGTGGTTGACCGCCACCAATCGTGTGCGGTCGGAGATCAGGTCGGGCAGGGCGTCGACCTTGAGCTCACCCTGTTCATTCACCGGAATGGTGCGGATCACGATTCCTTTGCGCTGACCGAGCATCAGCCACGGGACGATGTTGGCGTGGTGCTCGAGCTCGCTGAGGATCACCTCGTCACCGGCCCGCCAGTCGTCCGACAGCGAATGGGCCAACAGATTGATTGCTTCGGTCACACCGCGGACGAAGACGATTTCCCGGTCGTTGTCGGCATTCAGTGAGCGGGCGACTCGCGTTCGGGCGTTCTCGAACCGTTCGCTGGCCCGGGCCGAGAGCGTGTGCACCCCACGGTGGATGTTGGCGTTGTCGCGCTCGTAGAACTCGCGGATCGTGTCGATCACGACCCGTGGTTTCTGCGTGGTGGCCGCGTTGTCGAGATAGACGAGCGGCTTGCCGTGCACTTCTTGGTCCAGCGCCGGGAACTGGGCCCGGATCGCATCGACCGAGAACGGCTGGGTGCGACCATCGTTCGCCATCACGCCGTCTCGTTGCCAGCGGTGCCCCGGTCGCCCAGACGCTGCTCGACGCGCTCGGTGAGCCAGTCGCGCAGTTCGACCAGCGGGATCTCGTCGATTACCTCCTGGGCGAAACCGGCGATCAGCAGGCCACGGGCCTCGTCCATCTGCAGGCCACGGGAGCGCAGGTAGAACAGCGCTTCTTCGTCGAGACGGCCGATGGTCGCGCCATGTGAGCAGCTGACATCATCGGCGTAGATCTCGAGCTCGGGCTTGGCGTCGATCTCGGCGTTGTCCGACAGGATCAAGTTGTTGCTGGACTGGTACGCCTGGATGCGCTGGGCATCTTCCTCGATCAGGATGCGGCCCTTGAAGATGCCGCGGCCAGCGTCATCGGCGATGGTGCGGTAGTGCTCGTTGCTGGTGGTGTCCGCGGCTGCATGCGTGATCCGGGTGTGGGTGTCCAGCACCTGTTTGCCGCGCGGCATCATCAGCCCGATCAGATCTGTATGAGCGCCGGAGCCACCGACGTGGATGTCGTACTCCCGGCGGATCATCTGCCCAGCGAGTTGGATATTGTAGCTGTGGTAGCGGGCATCACGCTCGAGCGAGGCGAAGCTGCGCTCGGTAGCCAGGCGCGAGGCGCCGTCCAGACCCAGGGCGATGTGCGTCAACGCGGCGTTGGCGGCAATCGTCGAGACGATCACACTGTTGCGCCAGGCCGGTTGCTCACCGACGGTCTCGATGTGCTCGATCACGGTCGCGGCAGCACTCTGGCCCAGTCGAATGAGTACACGCGGATGACTCATCACCGATTCGGTCGCCCCGTCGAGCCATTCGATCACGATGGGGCGCTCGATGTTCGCATTGGCCGCGACGTCGATTACCACGCCCTCGCTGGCCATTGCCGTGTTCAGCGTAACCAGGGCATCGTTGGGATTCTCGACGCTCGGCGCCGGTGTCGGCGAGAAGGCCGCCTGTCGAGTTTCCTCGTCAGCATCGGCGAGTGAACTGAGCGTCAGGCCCTCGGGCACCTCGTTCGGCACTCCCTGGAACACGCCGTCGATAAAGCGCAGACGCAATGGGTTGTCCAGCGGCAGGCGGATGCTCGGTTCGATATCCGCGCCAACACCGCTAGGGGCGTTGAAACGGCCCCGCTGAATGGCACGCAGGTTCGTCCAGCGCCATTCCTCGTCACGCAGGCCGGGCAGGCCGAGGGACTCGACCTGGTTCCGTGCCGTACGGGCGATTGCGTCGGGGGCCGCGGCCGTCTCCGGCATGGCCGTCTTGAGCCAGTCGGGAAGCTCTTGGCGCATCACGATGCCTCCTCGAGAATCTCCTGGTAACCCTCGGCTTCAAGGCGATGGGCAAGGGTCTTGTCACCGGACTTGATGATCTTGCCCTTGTAGAGCACGTGGACGAAGTCCGGCTCGACGTAATTGAGCAGGCGCTGGTAGTGCGTGACCAGGATGATGCCGCGCTCCTCGCCGCGCATGCGGTTGATGCCCTCGGAGACCACCTTGAGCGCGTCGATGTCGAGCCCTGAATCGGTCTCGTCGAGCAGGGCGAGCTTGGGCTCGAGGAGCAGCATCTGCAGGATTTCGTTGCGCTTCTTCTCGCCACCGGAGAAGCCGGCGTTCACGCCGCGGTGCAGGAAGGCATCATCCATGTCCATGCTCGCGACCAGCTCGCGCACCTGCTTCATGAAGGTGAAGGTGTCGACCTCGTCGAGACCCTGCGCTTCGCGTTTGGCGTTGAGCGCCTCTTTCAACAGGTAGATGTTCTTGACGCCCGGGATCTCGACCGGGTGCTGGAAGCCCAGCAGCATGCCGGCGACCGCGCGCTCCTCGGTCTCCATTTCCAGGAGATCGTGGCCATCGAAGGTGATCGTGCCTTGGGTGACCTCGTAGCCGTCACGCCCGCCCAGCACGTGGCAGAGCGTGCTCTTGCCCGAGCCGTTAGGCCCCATGATGGCGTGGACTTCGCCCGCGTTGACGGTCAGGTCGATCCCCTTGAGGATCTCCTTGCCTTCGATTTCGGCGTGCAGATTCTTGATTTCGAGAAGTGCCATGTTGAAAAGCCTCAATAGTTTGTTCGGTTAGCCCACGGACCCTTCGAGGGACACGGCCAGCAGGGCCTGTGCCTCGACGGCGAACTCCATGGGCAGTTCGTTGAATACGTCCTTGCAGAAGCCGCTGACCACCATGTTCATGGCGTCTTCCTCGGACAGGCCACGCGAACGCAGGTAGAACATCTGGTCGTCGCTGACCTTGGAGGTGGTTGCCTCGTGTTCGACCTGGGCGCTGGCGTTCTTGGCCTCGATGTAGGGGAACGTGTGCGCGCCACAGCGATCGCCGATCAGCAGCGAGTCGCACTGGGTGAAGTTGCGGGCGTCCGTCGCGGTCTTGCCGATATGCACGAGACCGCGGTAGGCGTTCTCCGCCCGGCCGGCGGAAATACCCTTGGAGACGATCGTCGAGCGGGTGCGCTTGCCCAGATGGATCATCTTGGTGCCCGAGTCGATCTGCTGGTAGTTGTTCCCCACGGCCACCGAATAGAACTCGCCGACCGAGTCGTCACCCTTGAGCACGCAACTCGGGTATTTCCAGGTGATCGCCGAGCCGGCCTCGACCTGGGTCCAGGTGATCTTGGAGCGATCGCCGCGGCACTCGCCGCGCTTGGTGACGAAGTTGTAGATGCCGCCTTTGCCTTCCTCGTCGCCCGGGTACCAGTTCTGGACGGTGGAGTACTTGATCTCGGCATCGTCGAGAGCGACGAGCTCGACCACGGCCGCGTGCAACTGGTTCTCGTCACGCTGCGGAGCCGTGCAGCCCTCGAGGTAACTCACCGAGGCGCCTTCCTCGGCGATGATCAGCGTCCGCTCGAACTGGCCGGTGTTCTTCGCGTTGATGCGGAAGTAAGTGGACAGCTCCATCGGGCACTTCACACCCTTGGGCACGTAGACGAACGAGCCGTCGGAGAACACCGCCGAGTTGAGCGCGGCGAAGTAGTTGTCGCCCTGTGGCACCACGGTGCCGAGATATTTCTTGATCAGCTCGGGATGATTCTCGACCGCCTCGGAGAACGAACAGAAGATCACGCCCGCCTCGGCGAGCTTTTCCTTGAAGGTGGTGGTTACCGAAACGGAGTCGAATACCGCGTCAACTGCCACATTGGCACCTTTCACACCGGCCAGAACGGCACGTTCGTGCAACGGGATGCCAAGTTTCTCGTAGGTTTCCAGGAGTTTCGGATCGACGTCGTCCAGCGATTCCGGCGCGTCGGCGTCGAGCTCTTCCTGGGACTTCGGCGCGGCGTAGTAGGAAAGCGCCTGGTAGTCGATCTTCGGGTAGTGGACGTGTGCCCACTCCGGCTCTTTCATGGTCTGCCAATGGCGGAAGGCCGAAAGACGCCATTCGAGCATGAACTCGGGCTCATGCTTCTTCGCCGAGATCATTCGGACCACGTCTTCATCAAGACCCGGCGGGATGATCTCCTGCTCGATGTCGGTCGTGAAACCGTACTTGTACTCGCGCTGGACGAGCTGTTCGAGTTCCTGTGTTTCGGTCATGTCGTTATCACCTGGTCGAAGGCTGATGGCCGGTCGGTTGCGCCGCCCGGCGGTGTTCGTGTCTGGAATCCGTTCAGGAGGCGCCGGTCCGGGCGGGCGCCTCGGAATCGGTTACCTCCCCGCCGCGCGACCGCTCGTACCATACGGGCACTTGCGTCGTGATCGCGCTGTCTTTCACCGGCCGCGTCATGTCGGCCAGGGTGGTGGCGTCCAACAGCGCGTGTACGCCGCGGTTGATCGCCTCCCAGTGGGGGCGGACGGCGCAATCTCCCTGCATCGAGCAATCGTGGTCGGGGCGGAAGCAGTCGGTCATCGCGATCGGCCCGTCGATGGCCTCGATGATTTCAGCAAGCGTGATCTTGTCGGCCGGACGAGCGAGAAAATAGCCGCCGCTGCGCCCTTGACGGGATTGCACGATGCCCTCGCCGTTGAGCAGCTTGAGCAACTTCCCTACCGTCGGCATGTTGATGCCGGTGCGCTCGGCCAGTGCCCGGGCGTTGGCGCGCTGTTCGCTGGGTTTCTCGCGCGGATCACCGGCCAATGCCGTCAGGAGCACGATGGCGTAATCGCTCAGTCGGCTGATCTTCAACATGCCTGCCTCCGCGGGTAGCGGTCCGATGTCCCCGATTGCCAGCGGCATACACGGCGCCGCAGGCAACGGAATAAGTCCGTTAAAAGTACTAAAACGGTACGATTTAATCAAGCCACGCGGTCGATCGTGTCACGGCGTGAGTTCAGCGTCGCACTGATCGGGCTTAAGCCTTTGTCTCGGCTTCGATTTGGTAGCGATTTCTGCTATCTTTCGCCCCCTTTCCCCACGCCGGAATGACGAGGAATTCGTTGACGTGACGACCACAGCCACCGACAAGACATCCGTGCCCACCGATGGTGCCGGCAAGCGGCTCTACATCAAGACATGGGGCTGCCAGATGAACGAGTACGATTCGGCGAAGATGGCCGACGTGCTTGGCGTGTCCAGCGGCTTTGAACCGGTTGCCGACCCGGCCGATGCCGACGTGATCCTTCTTAACACCTGCTCGATCCGCGAAAAGGCCCAGGAAAAGGTGTTCTCCCAGCTAGGCCAGTGGCGCCCGCTAAAGGAGAAGAACCCGGACCTGATCATCGGCGTGGGCGGCTGTGTCGCGAGTCAGGAAGGCGATGCACTGCGCGAGCGCGCGCCATACGTCGATATCGTCTTCGGTCCGCAGACACTGCACCGTTTGCCGGAGATGGTGGCGGTGGTCGAGGCCGAGCGCAAACCGGTGGTCGACATTTCCTTCCCGGAAATCGAGAAGTTCGACAACCTGCCGGACCCGCGCGCCGACGGCCCGGTCGCGTTCGTCTCGATCATGGAAGGTTGCTCGAAGTACTGCACCTTCTGCGTGGTGCCCTACACCCGGGGCGAGGAAATTTCCCGGCCGTTCGACGATGTCGTGGCCGAGGTCGCGGATCTCGCCGAGCAGGGCGTACGCGAAGTCAACCTGCTCGGGCAGAACGTCAACGCCTTTCAGGGGCCGATGCATGACGGGCAGATCGCCGATCTCGCGCTGCTGATCGAGGTGATCGCCCAGATCGACGGCATCGACCGCATCCGTTTCACGACCTCTCATCCGGTGGAATTCACCGATCGCCTGATCGAGGCCTACCGCAACCTGCCGGAACTGGCGAGCTTCCTGCACCTGCCGGTCCAGTCGGGTTCGGATCGGGTGCTCGCCCTCATGAAGCGCGGTCACACCGCCATGGAATACAAGTCGAAGATCCGCAAGCTGCGCGAGGCGCGTCCGGGCATCTCGATTTCCTCGGATTTTATCGTCGGCTTCCCCGGCGAAACGGACGACGACTTCGAGCGGACCATGAAGCTGATCGAGGACATCGGCTTCGATCATTCCTTCTCATTTATCTACAGCGCGCGCCCGGGCACGCCGGCCTCCAACCTGCCGGACGACCAGCCCGAGGACGTCAAGAAGGCCCGCCTCAAGCGCCTGCAGTCACGCATTACCGAGTTCGAGCAGGAGATTTCCCGTTCGATGCTTGGCAGCACGCAGACCGTGCTGGTGCAGGGACCGTCGAAGAAAGATCCCAACGAACTGATGGGCAAGACCGAGAACAATCGCAGCGTGATCTTCCGCGGTCGTCCCGGTCTCGTGGGGCTGTTCGTGGATCTCGAGATCACGCAGGTCAACCCCAACTCGCTGCGCGGCGAGTTCATTGACATCCACCCCACGGATCGTGAGCGGGCCAAGGCGCGCAACCTGGTGGCTGCCTGATGAAAGAAGCGAACGCGCAACGTCTCGAATTTGCCCTCGAGCCGGCCGACAACGAGCGGCTTGCCAATCTTGCGGGTACCTTCGACGAGCACCTGCGCATGATCGAGCGCCGCCTGGGCGTGGAGATCAATCATCGGGGCAACCTGTTCGCGGTGATCGGCCCGTCGGCCGTCGCCGACCAGGTCGAAACCCTGCTCGCCGATCTCTACAAGCTCAGTGAAAGCCAGATCATCGACCCGGAACGCGTCAATCTCGGCATGCAGGAGGCCGGCATGGAGGAAGCGCCGCCTCCGCCGGGTGACGAGGTGATGATCAAGACCCTGCGCGGCATCGTCCGTGGCCGTGGCAACCGCCAGGTGCAGTACCTCAAGGCAATCCGCGAGTCGGACCTGAACTTCGGTATCGGCCCGGCCGGCACCGGCAAGACCTATCTGGCCGTGGCCAGTGCCATCGATGCCTTCGAACGCGGGCAGGTTCAGCGGATCGTGCTGGTGCGCCCGGCCGTCGAGGCGGGTGAGAAGCTGGGCTTTCTGCCCGGCGATCTGGCGCAAAAGATCGATCCTTACCTGCGGCCGATGTACGACGCGCTCTACGAGATGATGGGCTTCGACAAGGTCAATCGCCTGATCGAACGCAGCGTTATCGAGGTCGCGCCGCTGGCCTTCATGCGCGGTCGTACCCTCAACGAGTCGTTCGTGATTCTCGACGAGGCGCAGAACACCAGCATCGAACAGATGAAGATGTTCCTCACCCGGATCGGTTTCGGCACCTCCGCGGTGGTCACCGGCGACATCACCCAGGTCGACCTGCCCAAGGGGGTGACCTCGGGGCTGCGTCACGCGATCGACATGCTTAGCGAGGTGGAAGGCGTGCAGTTCACCTTCTTCCAGAGCCGCGACGTGGTGCGTCACCCGCTGGTCAAGCGCATCATCGATGCCTACGAAAGCCGGGAACGGGCGACCGATTGAACGTCCCCGTTTCAATCGACCGACAGCGCGCCTGCCAGGCACGATGCCCGTCCCGGGAGACGCTGGCGCGCTGGGTCGCGCGGACGCTCGACGAGCTGGGCGCGCAGGGACCGGGGGCGGGCGAGGTGACGGTACGTTACGTCGAACCCGGGGAGAGCCGCGAGCTGAACGCGCAGTTTCGCCACAAGGATCGGCCGACCAACGTGCTGTCGTTCCCGGCCGCGGATGAACCGGGCGAGCTGATGAAGCTGCCCGGGGCCGATCGTCCGTATCTGGGGGACCTCGTCATCTGCCCGGCGATCGTCGAGCGCGAGGCGGCCGAGCAGGGCAAGAGTCGGCGCTCGCATCACGCCCACATGGCGGTTCATGGGATTTTGCACCTGTTGGGCTATGATCACCTCACCGATGAGGAGGCCGAGCAAATGGAATCGATCGAGATTCGTGTGCTCGCCTCGCTGGGTTACCCCGATCCCTATACCTGACTCGCCACCGTTTCGACCTGTGAAAGCGCATTGCGAGTCGATCCGATCCATTTGATTATTCTCACCTTTGTCCCTTCTGAAAAAGAGCCCCATGGAAGACGAACCTCCTAGTACGGACTCGCCGCGCGGGTCCCTGTTGCAACGCCTCAAGCAACGCATCTGTCCCTGTGAAATCCGGTCGGTCGACCAGATGAAGTCCCTGGTCCGTCAGGCGACGGAAACCGAGGTGTTTCCCGTTTCGACCGGGGGGCTGATCGACTCGGTGCTGGATTTCCACGACCTGCGCGTGCGCGACGTCATGGTGCCGCGCGGTCAGATGGACGTGATCGAGGAGGGCACCACGCTCCCCGAACTGCTCTCGGCAGCGATCGAGACCGGGCATTCCCGTTACCCGGTGATACGCACCAACCGTGACGAGGTGATCGGGATTCTGCTGGTCAAGGAGCTGCTGCGGTTCTTCGCCAACTCGCAGGAAGCCGGCGGCGAGTCGAGTTTCGATCTGCTCGACTTGGTCCGCACGCCGATGTTCGTGCCCGAGAGCAAGCGTCTGGACGCGCTGCTGGCCGAATTCCGCCTGACCCGCACCCACATGGCCATCGTGCTCGACGAATTTGGTGGCGTGGCCGGTCTGGTCACCATCGAGGACGTGCTCGAGGAGATCGTCGGTGACATCGACGACGAGTTCGACGTCGAGGAACGGGTAAACATCCGCCAACAGGCGCCACGGCGCCACACGGTGCGGGCGTTGACGCCGATCGGTGAGTTCAACGAGGTGTTCGACACCGACTTTTCCGACGATGAGTACGACACCATTGGTGGGCTGGTCTCTAACACGCTGGGGCATCTGCCACGCCGCGGCGAAGTGGCTCGTCTGGGTGAGTACGAGTTCAAGGTGCTGGGCGCCGATCGTCGCCGGCTCCACTTGCTGCTGGTGACCAAGCTCGATTTCGAACCGAGTGAGGAAGCGGATGGCTCGCCAGCCGAAGAAACCTGATTCGAAAAACAGTGATTTCCGTGCCACCGAGCACAAGGGGCCGGCCTCGCTGAACGGCTGGGTCGGCAGCCTGGTCGCTCTGCTTGCGGGCGCCACCCTGGTGCTCGCATTCGCTCCATTCGCATTCTGGCCGGCAGCGGTTATCGCGCCGGCCATTTTGTTCGCCCTGATCCGTCGCTGTGGACCCGGGCGTGCCTTGCGACTCGGCTGGTGGTTCGGTCTGGGTCAATTCGGGCTGGGTGTCAGCTGGGTCTACGAGAGCTTTACCCTGTTTGGCGGCATCGTCGCCCCGCTGGCCGTCATGGTGACCGCGCTGTTTGTCATGGGGCTGGCTGTTTACCCAGCGGTGGCGGCATGGCTGGCCGTGCGCATTACCCCCCGCGCCGACTGGCCGAGCCGGGCGGCGGCGTTCGTGGCGAGTTGGGTGCTGATCGAGGCGTTGCGCGCTTGGCTTTTCGGCGGTTTCCCCTGGCTCAACCTCGGGATCAGCCAAGTGGACGGTCCCCTGATTGGCTGGTTGCCCGTGATTGGGGAATACGGCATCACCGCCATCCTGCTTACGCTCGCTATCATTCTCTGGCGGCTGAGCAACCGCGTATCGAAACATGGGCCGGATTGGCGTCGCTGGCTGGGTCCGGTCGGGCTGCTTGTTTTTGTCCCGCTTGCCTCGTTGCCGCTGCATTCCCTGGAATGGTCTGAGCCAACGGGTCAATCCCTGAGCATTGGGGTGGTGCAGGGCAATATCGCGCAGATGCAGAAATTCGACCCGGAATTCTTCCAGCGCACCCTGTCGATTTACCGGGACCTGACCGACTCGTTACCTGAGGTCGATCTCGTTCTATGGCCCGAAACTGCCATTCCACGAGTGATCGATGATCTCCCCGATCTGCGTGCCGAGCTTGATGCACTCGCTCGGGACCGTGATTTTTCGTTGCTGGCCGGCACATTCGAGCGTGACGAGACAGGGCGCTATTACAACTCGCTGCTCGGTTTTCCCGATTCGGTCGGCGGATACCGAAAGCGGCACCTGGTGCCATTCGGTGAGTATTTCCCACTGCGCGGATTGATCGAGCGCATGCCGTGGCTGTTCCAGGTGCCCATGTCGGATCTGAGCCCGGGCGGGGCAGATCAGCCCCCTCTGCGGGTAGGCGAACTGACATTGGGTGCCTCGATTTGTTTCGAGGCCGACTTTTCCCGCGATATCCGCGCGAGTATCCCGAGCGCGGATATTCTGGTGACGGTATCCAATGACTCATGGTTCGGTGACAGCTTTTCACCGCATCAGCACCTGCAGATGGCGCGGGCGCGGGCAATCGAGTTTCGTCGGCCGATGATTCGCGCCACGAACACCGGCATATCGGCCGTGATCGACGCCGATGGCCAGGTACGTGAAACCCTGGGTACCGGAAAGCAAGGCATCCTCGTGGCCGATGTCACACCGCGCCGGGGCGCGACACCCGTGGCGCATTGGGGCGCCTGGCCCACGCTTGCCGCCATGCTCGTCGTGTTGATCCTTGCCGGCTGGTTCGCTTGGCGACGGCGGAGCAATCAGTCGGGCTGAATCGGAACAAGAGTTGAAGAACTCCTGACGCCGGAAAACGAAAACCCCGCCTTTGAAGCGGGGTTTTCTGATATGGACATGCCGATATCGCACCTGGTGGCTATGGGTGCCATCGAAAATACGGCCACAGACCGCAACGCAACGCGGTTTGTGTCAGTGTGGACCATTCCGCCTCCCACTCTGGTCCCCACCTTTGCGGCCGGTTGCAAGCAAATCACAGGGGGACAATCTGACATGACAGCCAAGGCAATGACAGCAACGGGCCACGGACAGTCCGCCCGATTCAAGACAGCCGCCAGCCGGGTAGGGGGGCAGCATGATGGCCTGGGAAAAGCTTTCCCCGACTCCGGCGGACATTCCGCAGCTTGTAGCTCACGCTGAGGGCGTCCGGTATGACTTCAGATCAAAGAAGTGGGTAGGCGACCTCTCGAAAGAGACAGCCCGCGCCACCCTTAAGGCCCTGGTATTCGCGGCCGATGATCTAACGCGCTCGATCCCGGCGGTTGTACAGGTGACCGATGACGCATCATCACAGCGCGAAACGGAAAGCGCGCCCCGGTCTACGTCCGACTACGCCTCGTGGTTAGGGGACGCTCTAATAGCACGCGACCAGGTGGCGACCACGATCACCAGCGCGGCCACGCTTGCCGGTCAGGCTACCGGCGCGGCCTATCTGCTCTTTGAGTACGTTGCCAGTGCGCAGGAAGCGGAAAGCCGGAAACAGACCTAGGCATTGCTTCACCAGTGCACCGGCACAGCCCCGCCTGAACAACCGGCGCGGGGTTTTCTCGTTGTACCTGGCGACCCATCCGCCAGCGATGGAACGCGGCACCCTCGTTTTTTGATTTTTCGGACGCAAAAAACGCTACCCGCAGTCGTTCTGCCTCTGGGGTTGGTTGAACTTTTCTGCGCTTAGGCCGTCCATTTATCGCTTGGCTAGTGTCATCCATTTGTCATCTTGTTAGCAGTTAGAAACCAGAATGTAGCTAGGCGATTATTCAGGAATCCGAATACAGTTGGGCGAGTATCTAGGAATCACAATACCGTTATTCGGGTATTTAGAAAACCCGATATAGCTGGGTGAGTATTTAGAAATCACAAAGGTGAATTATGGCAAAACTGACGATCATTGTCGGCGTCGGGGCCTCCGGGAAGTCAACGCTACGTAAGCAGATTTGTGAAAAGACTGGTGCCCGGGGTTTTGAAGACGGGACTGCGGTGCCGCGGGGCAATGACAGACGAAGAGCCGGTCATCGCGCTCTTCCGGAGTTGGTCGCGAGACTGCTCGGGCCATCCGCACAAGATTGTGTGTTGGACGAGTCACATCTCGTGCATGAGAGGTTTCGGAAAGAGTTTCAGCGTTTTTGTGACAAACACCTGCCCGGAGTCGAACAAGAGTGGATTTTCTTTAACAATGACCTGGCTGCCTGCGCAAGTAACGCTTATTTCGACGCTATGAACCATGGGAGGAAAGACGCGAGCCGCTTTCGATCAATATTGGGTCAGAGCAAGAAGTACGTCGTCCCGGAAGTTGGGAGCTATCCCGGCCACGACCAAGTGCTCTCTGTCTATCAACAAGAGAAACCGCAATTTCGGACTGGCGAAGAAGAAAAAGCGCGTAAGTGGTTAAGAGCCGCTATCAAAGCGGTTGAGAATGGTGCGGAGTTCCCAGTTTAGCAGGCCGCCGTTGGGCAGTTGCAATAGACATTCGGACAAAAATAATGAGCAAACATTTATTTGAATATGTTCGCAAAAACTTTTCTCGCCGTTTAACGAAATCTGACGCAGAATTTCGCCAAAGAAACGATGGTGATGATGTAAGGAAAAAGTTTTACGGAAAATTAAATGAAATCGATTTATCGGGATTTTTAAGCGTAATTTATTGCCTATGTCCGTTGGCAAGTCGGTAGGAGATAATTGGTCAGATAATGAAGGTTGGCTTGTGCCGATTGAATGGACCGTTCTGCCATCGCCGGTTAGACCGAAAACACATATTGGACGCATCGCTCCGTTGCTTCCGGATAAATACACGCCGATACAATCCAACGGCAACGGAAATCAAGGGTGCTACCTTGCGCACACATCGAGAGACCTTGGTTTACTCTTGCTGTCTTTTAATGGACGAGTTGCTCAGCTGGAAGAGCTTGAAGAGGAACTTCAAGAGCAAGAAATCGTGGATCAGATACGGGATTCACCTAGACAGCCCACGGAAAAGAAACAGCTCGTTCGAGCCAGACAGGGCAGGGGGCTTCAGGCTTCGTCTGATGCGGATAGAGCGAAAGTGCAGAGTTACCGGGATGGGAAGACGATAGGTTGCTCGTGACAAGCCACATAAAGCCATGGCGCGACTCTAGCGACCGAGAACGCTTAGATGGTGACAATGGGCTGTTCCTGGCTTCACATGTCGGTCGGCTATTTGATCAGGGACTGAGAAGAAAGAGCCTTCCATATGGAAGTGAGGCGGGTAACAATTGTTTGAGGTGAGAGGCGCAGCATTCCTGATAAGTTGCGTCTCTTTTGTCGTTACCATGCCCTTCGGGTGGCCTACCGAGCAATAAAAAAGGCCTAGGTGTTCACGGAGAACGACCTAAGCCTTTGATAATGCTGGTGGCTATGGGTGGATTCGAACCACCGACTCCGGCATTATGAGTGCCGTGCTCTAACCAGCTGAGCTACATAGCCAAGCGAGGCGCGCATTATCGGGATTCCCCGACGGGTTGTCAACCCTGTCCGCGCGCCTTTTCACGCGGAATTCGACCTCCGTTCAGACGTTGAAGCGGAAGTGCACGATATCCCCTTCGTGCATGACGTAATCCTTGCCTTCCAGGCGCCATTTGCCGGCTTCCTTGGCCCCTTGCTCGCCACCACCGGCGACGAAATCGTCGTAGGCAACCACCTCGGCGCGGATGAACCCCTTCTCGAAGTCAGTGTGGATCACGCCGGCCGCCTGCGGGGCAGTCATGCCGCGCTTGATTGTCCAGGCACGCACCTCTTTCACGCCGGCAGTGAAGTAGGTCTGCAGGCCGAGCAGGTCGTAGCCGGCGCGGATCACGCGATCGAGCCCCGGTTCCTCGAGGCCCATTTCCTCGAGGAACATGGCCTTGTCCTCGCCCTCGAGGTCGATGAGCTCGGCCTCGGTGGTCGCGCACACGGGTACCACCGTCGCGTCCTCGCGCGCGGCAAGCTCGCGCACCTGGTCGAGGAAGGGGTTGTTCTCGAACCCGTTCTCGTCGACGTTGGCGATGAACATCAGCGGCTTGGCGGTGAGCAGGTGGAGGTCGTGGAGCAGGGCGAGCTTGTCGGCCTCCAGCTTCATGGAACGGACCGAGTGACCCTCGTCGAGCACCTCGGCCACCTGTTTGACCAGCTCGAGCTTCGCCGCGGCGTCCTTGTTCTGGCCGGACTTGGTCTGCTTGGTCAGCCGCTCGACCGCCTTCTGCACGGTGTCGAGGTCGGCGAGCGCCAGCTCGGTGTTGATGACCTCGATGTCGGCGGCCGGGTCGACCTTGCCGGCCACGTGAATCACGTCGTCATTGGCAAAGCAGCGCACGACCTGCACGATCGCATCGGTCTCGCGGATGTTCGCGAGGAACTGGTTGCCCAGACCTTCGCCCTTGGAGGCGCCGGCGACCAGCCCGGCAATGTCGACGAACTCCATGCTGGTCGGGATGACCCGCTCGGGCTTGACGATCTCGGCGAGCGTGTCGAGGCGCGGGTCCGGCACCGCCACCACGCCGACGTTCGGCTCAATGGTGCAGAACGGGTAGTTGGCGGCCTGGATGCCGGCCTTGGTCAGTGCATTGAACAGGGTGGACTTGCCGACGTTGGGCAGGCCCACGATGCCACAGTTGAAACCCATAGGGACTCCGTTGATTCAGTGTCTAGGCGCGGCCGGGCAGGGCGGTCGCGGAATGTGTGCGTGTTGCCCTCTCAGGAGGACGGCCGATAGCTGTTGATGGCCTGCATCAATGCCGGTTCGTCGGCACGGATCAGGTCGGGCGCCAGGTGACGGATTTCGATCACGGCGTCGTCGATCAGCCGGCGTTCTCCGGGCGGGGCGCTGGTGAGCACGTAGCCGACCACGGCGTCGCGGTGACCCGGATGCCCCACGCCGATACGCAGGCGCCAGAAATTCGCGCTGCCCAGGGCCGCCTGGATGTCCTTGAGGCCATTGTGACCGCCGTGACCGCCGCCGCACTTCAGGCGTAGGCGGCCTGGCGGCAGGTCGAGTTCATCGTGGATCACGAGGATCTCTTCCGGGGCGATCTTGAAGAACTGCGCCAGCGGTCCGACCGACTGGCCCGAGCGGTTCATGAACGTGTCCGGGCGCAGCAGCCGCAGGTCAACCCCGTCGACCATCACCCGGGTAACCGCGCCCTTGAATTTCCGCTCCTCGGCCCAGTGGCCGCCCAGCGTCGCCGCAATCGCATCCACGGCCCAGAAGCCGGCGTTGTGACGCGTGTTGTCGTACTTCTGCCCGGGATTACCCAGTCCCACGATCAGCTTGATACTCATGGGCGCGGATTATCGCATAGCTGATTGCACCCATACCCGGACCGAAATGAAAAAACCCCGATCGATTGATCGGGGTTTTTCGGACATCGGCTGGGGAAGATCAGGCTTCTTCTTCGCCTTTCTCTTCCTCGCCACCGGTTTCGGGCTGCTCTTCCTCTTCCGGCTCCTTCTCCACCTTCGGCGGGTGGATGGCGACGACGGCAACATCGTGACCTTCACCCAGCGCGAGTTCCGGAATGGCAATGCCTTCCGGCAGCTTGATCTCGGAGAGGTGGATGGACTCGTTGACGTCCAGGTCGGCCAGATCGATGGTCAGGTACTCCGGCAGCTGACGCGGCAGGCACTCGATCTCGATCTCGTTGTGGATGACGCTGATTACGCCACCGGCCTTGGCGCCCTTACTCTCTTCGCGGTTCTCGAAGTGCAGCGGGACGTGCATGCGCATCTTCTGACCACGGGTGATGCGCTGGAAGTCAGCGTGCAGCACGACGGTGGTCTTGTACGGGTGACGATGCAGGTCACGCAGGACCACCTCGTCGGTCTCGCCACCGACATTGAGCTCGAGGATATGCGAGAAGAACGCCTCGTGGTCGAGGTGCTTCAGGAGCTCGTTGTGATTGATGGTCAGCGAGACCGGCGGCTTCTTGCCACCGTAGACGATTGCCGGGATGTTCCCTTCGCGACGCAGGCGGCGGCTCGCACCCTTCCCCAGGTCATCGCGAACGGACGCTTCAATCTTGAAAGTTTCTTGAGACATGATTGGGTCCACTCCAGAAATAAAAACCGCCGGGGCGACGATTGTCCGGCTCCCGGCGTCTGATGTACGGCTGCGGCCCGCGACCAAGCCACAACCGACGCGCGCCACTCGATCAATCGAGTGGCGCGCGAATTGTACAGGGAAAGCCGTTCGGGAGGAAGGGTAGAGGGGCTTTCTTTGCCTGGTCAGTCGTCGTTGTAGAGCGAGCTGACCGATTCGTCGGTGTGAATGCGGCGAATCGTCTCGGCAAGCATGCCGGCGACCGATAGCACCCGGATGCGCTCACAGGCCTCGGCCTCGGGTTTCAGCGGCACGGTGTCGGTCACCACCAGCTCGTCGAGGGACGATGCCTCGATGTTGCTGATCGCGTTGCCCGAGAGGATGGCGTGGGTAGAGTAGGCCACCACCTTGCGGGCACCGTGCTTCTTGAGTGCATCGGCCGCCTTGCAGAGCGTGCCGGCGGTGTCGACCATGTCGTCGACCAGCACGCAGGTCTTGCCCTTGACCTCGCCGATGATGTGCATCACCTGGGAGACGTTGGCGCGCGGACGGCGCTTGTCGATAATGGCGAGATCCGCATCGTCGAGGCGCTTGGCAACGGCCCGAGCGCGGACTACGCCACCGACGTCCGGGGAGACGACGATCAGGTCTTCGTATTTCTGCCGCCAGATGTCACCCAGCAGGATAGGGGAGGCGTAAACGTTATCCACCGGGATGTCGAAGAAACCCTGGATCTGGTCGGCGTGCAGGTCGACGGTCAGGATGCGATCCACGCCGCCGCTCTGCAGCATGTTGGCCACAACCTTCGCGCTGATCGGCACGCGAGACGAGCGGACGCGACGGTCCTGGCGGGAGTAGCCGAAGTAGGGGACGACCGCGGTGATGCGGTGAGCCGAGGCCCGACGCAGCGCGTCGGTCATCAGCATGAGCTCCATGACGTGTTCGTTCGTCGGATCGCAGGTCGGCTGGATGACGAAGATGTCGCGACCGCGGACGTTTTCCAGGAGCTCGACGGCGGATTCACCGTCCGAGAAGTGCGCTACCGATGCCTGTCCGAGTTGGCTATCCAGGCTTTCCGCAACCCGTTCGGCCAATGGCCGATTCGCGTTGCCCGTGAAGACCATCAAGGAGCGTGTTAGTGACATCGGTCTCGCCGGTTATTTGGCTGGGCCGGCAGGATTCGAACCTGCGAATGCCGGAATCAAAATCCGGTGCCTTAACCAACTTGGCGACGGCCCATTCGAAAGAGGTGCGCATCTTAACCAAGCCATCCGGGTTTGCCAAGGGCTGGTGCCGGTTTTTTTCCCTTTTCGCTTGGTTAGCGATCTAAGGCGCTGATTTGGCGTGACCGCCCCCTGATGAGACGAAATACCGTCGCAGGATCTCGTGCCTCCTGACCAGATGATCGCCGATCCGCTGGCCCTCGTTTTCGGAGGAAACCGGTGCAAACAGGCACGCCCCCGAGCCTGTCATGCGCGCAAATCCCGCTTCGGTTTCCAGGTCGGCAAGCAAGGTGGCCAGTTGCGGCTGCTGAGCCAGCACCAGTGGTTCGAACACGTTTTGCCCCTTGTCACGCCAGTGATCAAGCAGCTCGGCATCCGGTTGCTTCGGCAGGGCGCGCTCCAATCGCTCATCGGCGAACAGGCCCGCGGTCGGCGAGGAGATACGGGGCACGAGCACCAGGTAGATCCCGCTGGTGTCACGCGCCACGCCAGGATGCAATTGCTCGCCGATGCCGTGCGCCGTGGCGCTGTCACCATGCACGAAGACCGGCACGTCGGCGCCAAGCTCCTTGCCGATTTGGGCGAGGATGTCGACGGGGTAATCGAGACCCCAAGCCTGATTAAGCACCTGCAACAGGCAGGCGGCAGCGGCTGAGCCACCACCTAGTCCGCCACCCACCGGGACATGTTTCTTTAGCGTGACGTGCGCGCCGCGGGGCGCGGTCCCATCGCCGAGTCGATCGTCACGGGCCCGCTCGCGCAACCGGGTGGCGGCCCGGTAGAGCAGATCGTCTTGGGGGACGGCGGGTTGTCCCGTGATCGGCTCGTCACCGGCGACCCATTCCACCCGGATATCGTCGTGAGCGCTGTCGACTAGCAGTTCGTCACCGTAGTCCAGCAGTTCGAAGAAAGTCTGCAACTCGTGATAGCCATCGGCGCGGCGGGCGTTGATGTGCAGGTAGAGGTTGAGCTTGCAGCCGGCACGGAACCAGTGGCCTTCGGTGGCGGGATCCATACTGGGGCAGGGTGTCATCGACGTGACTGTCCGGTATCCCAGGAGTCCACCACGATGCGAATTCGCATGCCTTCGTTGGTCAGCTCGACAAAGTGGGGCAGGGTGAGACGCCCGACATCCTGATAGCGGGCGTATTCCACCTCCCAGCCTTCGTCGATGAAGGTCACCAGCCGGCCCTGGTCGTCAAGGCGGTAATCGCCAGTGGAGAGCGCGGCCAGGGAATCACTCGGCAAACCTCTGAGCCAGCGGGGCAGGGTCGCCAGGGGAATACGCCAACCGGTCTGCTCTTCGAGGAGTGCTTCGGGGTCGTCGGTAACACGCCGATTGCCATTGCCATCGGTAAGGAGCATATGACTTGGTGTCCCGGTCATCGCCAGATGACCGGTGTCAAAGGGACCGCTCAACTCGAGCGAGGTCACCGCGCCAACCTGCGTCCATTCGAGCTGAACGCTCCCACCGGTGACACCGGACCGTACAGCGGCCCGTCCGCCGAACGCCCAGTCGGTCATCGATTCGAGTTCCTTCGAGTGCGATTCCCAGGCCGTCAGTTGTGCCTCGCTGGCAGGCTCGGTCGGCTGTGTGCCAAGTAGTGAGGCGCAGCCGGAAAGCAAGGTGGTGGCAACGAACAGGACGGCAACGCGCAGCGAAGCGGCAGAAGGTGGGATGACTGACATGAAAAAGGACGTCGATTGTTGGTGACGGGGGGACGGCTCACGGTTGACCGTCAGCCGGCATCAGCTCCGGGGCGAATCTCAGCAACGTTTCCAGCAGGGTGCTGTCAGTGGCATCGAGCTCCAGGGCCTCTTGCCACACCTCGAGTGCCTGGTCGCGCTCGCCGTCAGCCCAGAGGACCTCGCCGAGATGCGCACCGATCTCGGCGTTGGGCGCGCGACGGTAGGCGCTTCTCAACGCCTCGAGGGCCGATTGAATCTCGCCCTGACGGTATTTGAGCCAACCCAGGCTGTCGAGGTAGGCCGCGTTGTCCGGGTCGATGTGCAGCGCGCGATCGATCAGATCCTCGGCTTCGTCCAGGTTGCGATTTTCGTCAGCCAGGGTGTAGCCCAGCGCATTGAGTGCCTGGGCGTGCTCGGGGTCACGCTCGATGATCTCGCGCAGCACGCTGATCGCCGAACCGGATTCATCCAGGGCAAACAACGTCATGGACTTTTGCAGACGGAAATCGTTGGCATCCGGCCAGGCATCAAGTGCCTGATCGGCAATCTGTAGGCTCTCCTCGAACTGACCGGTTTCGGACAGTGTCGAGGCGAGTGCGAGCATCAGTTGTTGTTGGTCGGCCTCGTCAATCCCGTCGGAGAGCAGGGCGGTTTCCAACCCGCGGACGGCGGCGTCGCCCTGGCCTTGATCGACACGGGCACCGGCCAGCAGCACCTGGGCATTGGCGTAATGCTCGCTGCGAGCGCTTACCTGCGACAGGGCGGCTTCTGCGCCGCTGAGGTCGGCTTCCTGCAGGGCGACCCGTCCGCGGATCAGGTGAACCACGTCCGACTGGCCGGGCAGGCGTTCGAGCCGATTCAGTGCCTGTTCGGCCAGATCGGGGCGTTCCAGACGAAAGGCGAACAGCGACAGGTTGCGCAACAGCTCGGTATCGTCGGGCCGAGTCTCCAGGGTGCGCTCGAGCAGCGCGAGTGCGGCATCTGTTTGTCCGGCCGCCAACCGTGCCTCGATCAGCCCGCTCGTGTAACGCCCCTTGTCGGGAAACCGGTTGTGCGCCTTTTCGAGCACCCGGATGGCCTGTTCGACGTCACCGTCACGGTTGGCGATCACCATTGCCAGGTCGTAGGCCATGGTCTCGTCGGGGCGCAGAGACATCGCCCGATTGGCGGCCTCGCGCGCCAGCGTCATCTCACCGAAGGACAGCGCGAGCTTGGCGACGACCACCTGGGCCTCGTATTGCTGAGGAAAACGCTCGGCGAGGTGGTGCGTATAGTCCACCGCGCGGTCGCGATCGAGACTTTTCTGCAGGTACTGGCCTGTCTCATTGAAGATCTTCTCGACGTTGCCGGAATCGGATTCCAGCCACTGGTTGAGCGCCCGATCGGCCTGTTCGGTCTCGCCCAGTTCAAGCGAGGAGATCATCATCACCGCGGCGGCGCGGGCATTGTCCGGCGAAAGCTTGCGCAACTGTTCCGCAAGGCTCTGGGCCAGGTCGAATCGGTCGGCGAAGATGGCGGCCTGAATGGCGCGCTCGAGCAGTGCCGGGTCGTTGCTGTTTTGCGCAACCGCCGCGTAGTGGCTCGCTGCCTGATCATAATTCTTGTGGCGACCGTAGAATTCGCCGGCGAGGATGTTGAAAACCGGACTCTGTTCGAACGACTTCAATTCACGGGCGGTAGCGCCGGACTCAGTGGCGCCCACGTTCGATTCAGCCGCGGGTTCATTGGCCGGGCTGATGGAGCAGCCGGCCCCGAGCAAGGCGAGATTCATTCCGAGGAACAATGCAGCGGACGGGATCGGTCGCATGGCGGGCCTGTCGAAACGGTGGATTCATTCGGTCCGAAGAGAGTTCCGACCGACTGGCGACCATTGTAGTGCAACTGCCCGTGGGCATGGCGGCTGCGTGATGGGAATGGTCGAGGGCCAGGACATCCAGAGCGGAAAGGTCATGTCCCAGCCGGCTACGATACTTCGTAGAATATATATTATGTTAAATAGAATGCGAAGGATGGCGCGAGAGACATCTTGTGCTCCTGCTCATCTCACACGGCCACGGTTTTCCAAACCAGAGGTATCCAGCGAATTGCCTGTCGGCCACAAGGAGAAGCACCGCCTCCCCCTGAGTCCGACGAAGCAAGCCCTGGTCGATCAGAATCGGTAAACCAGACCGACCTGCACGACCGGGTAAAGCTTGTAGTCCTCCAGCTCGTCGTTCAGGTCTTTTTCTTCCTGTTCGGCGTACTGGTCAGCGTAAGGCTGTCGAAATGGGTCGCTCGTTTTTACATCGACAGTCGCATCCGGCGCGCCCTGATACATCACGCCGATGTCCGCCCGGAATGACAGCCCCGGCTCGTTGTTCGCACTGCTCCAGCCGATACCGAGGTACGGGGCGACCGGATTAAAGTCTACGTCGGCGGTGATTCTGTCGCCAGGCGCGGCTGGAACGGTGAGCCCTTGGACCTCGTAGCTGTCCTGGTCACCGACAGCGCTGTAACTGTTGTCATTGAAGATTACGCCGCCGGTGACGCGGAAGTAACCGCCGAACGGGTGATAGTCACCCAGGAGGCCGGCATTGCGCAGCTCCAGATCCCCTTCGTACTCGTTTCCGTCGACCGTGAAGGTTTCCGAATAACTGCCGAAGCCCGTTGTTACACGAGCGCGAAATTTGTTCGGCACGATCGTCATGCCCAGTTCGGGGCCGATACCCAGCGTGCCAACATTGACACCCACGTCGAACTCGGCGGCTTGAGCACCAGCGCTGGCCAGCATGACGGTCGGAAGCACGGACGTGAGAACAGCCTTCTTCATACAACACCTCAGTTGGTTGCGGTCGAGCCACGGTGTTTCTCGTTAATCACCGTGGCTTCGTCGACCATGAAAAAAGGCATGGTGCCGGACTGAGGTATTAGGCGCTACGTTATCGGGACATACGTATTTCCGAGATAAGGCCGATGTGGGAATCCGTTGTCACGGGGCTCACCAGCGGTATTTTCCCCAGAGTTCCGGGTTGGCCCAGTTGCGCGAGTTCAGCCAATCGGGCGTGTCCTTGTAACTCTCGATGTTGAACTCATAGAGCGGAGTCTCTGCCTTCAACCGTCGATAGCCCAGTGCGACCATCTGGCGGTCATTGGGACCGCCAACCCGCCCATCACCCAGGTGAACGATGATTCGGCGATTGGCGCGGTCTCGCAGCGCTGCTAGCAGTCCGCCCAGTGTTCCGGACCAGGTAACACTGTCGACAAGGATTTCGACTGCACCCTCACGACCTCGAATCTCGTCCAGGATGGCTTCCTGATCAGTCGGCAACCGCCGCGCGGCTTGTCGCGACGTACCTTGCCCGTCATGAGCAGTAACAACCAGCGTGATTCCGGCCATACCACCATTCACCTTTTCACATGCAATCAATCGGTTGTCCGCCTCAAGCCGCTCATGACGGCCCTTTTCGCTCAGCCGATGAACGTATAGTTCGGGTGTTTTTTTTGCATTCACTGTTGACAGCCCCTCTCAGGATTCCTACTATGCGCCGCGTTGCCCAGGTGGCGGAACTGGTAGACGCGCTAGTTTCAGGTACTAGTGGAGAGATCCGTGGAGGTTCGAGTCCTCTCCTGGGCACCAAATTGCAAGACCGATATGAAGGCCGGTGACTCAAAGAGTTATCGGCCTTTTTCGTTTCTGATCATCTAATCAACCGGTCATCGCCTGACCGGTCAAGTCCGATAGACCGGGGGCGCCCGCCCGTTACCAAACCACGTGCCGAATCAAGACGATAACAAAAAGGCCCACCAAACATCGGTGGGCCTTTTCTTATGGCACCGCGCTCAGCACCGGGGCAATATCAGCCCGCTTGACGTTTCTTCAACTCCTCCAGGCGCTCCAATGCCGCGGTGGCGCCCTCTTCCTGCAACTCGGATTCGATCATGTCGAAGCTCTCCCTATCACCTACGTCCAGGAAGGCCTCGGCCAATCCCACGCGTGTGTCGATGTCGGCTTCATCGTCGGCGGCAGATGAGGTGCGTTCGGCCGCATCCTCGGAAACGGCCTCGGACTCGTCCGGCGCTTCAGCCAACGGGATTTCGCCCAGATCGAGATCCATGCCTTCGTCCTGGTCGAACGAGGCTGCCGGCTCGTCTCGCTCTCCTGCCGGTTCGTAGCCCGACAGATCCAGGTCCAGCGGCTCTGGTTCATTCGTGTCGCTGGCCGGGGTATCGACGCTCGCCGGCGGGACCTCATTTTTGGGCAATTCGAGTTCGTTCGACTCATCCTGTCGACCGGTCTCCTCCACCTGGTCTGCCGGCGACTCTTCCCTACTCGGCGTTTCCAGCGCAAACGAGTCGTCAAAGTCCATCGACCGCTCGTCTTCTAACGTTTCATTGTCCGATTCGGGCGTGGCGAGCATGTCGTCGAGGTCATCGTCCCAGTCCACGTCGGCCGGAGCTTGCTGTTGGTCCGCCTCCCAATCATCGGTCGACTCAACCGTATCGGTTGGCTCCACGGGCTCAGACGAAACGTCGTCGGAGGTCACGCCGCCGGACCCTCCCCTCTCGACCATCGGTGTGGAGTCGTCACTCGGCGGACGGGATTCGTCCCCGGTCTCACCGGCATCAATGCCCTTGAGACGGTTCAATGCCGACTGCAGGCCGCTGTGCCCGGGGTGCTCGGCCAAGCTGTCCTGCAACAGCTCCACCGCCTGGTGGGTCAGGTTGAACGACTCGAGCACCCGCGCCTCTTCCAGCGCCATTTCCGGGTTCATGGGATCGTCCATGCCACTGGCCGACGCTGATTCCTCCGGCGTGTTGTCCGAATTCGCGTACGCCGCACCGGATGCCCCAAACGCCGCAGCTGCAGAGCCGCCCGCGGTCGATGCAGTCGTGCCCATGGGCGCAGGTTCGGCGATCGGATCGCGATCAAGTGATCGCTTGTTCGATGTGTCGGCAGTGACCGGCATCGGCACGCCCGGTTCCTCGTCGCGACGGGTCCGACGCAGGGCGAGTGCGATCAGCAACGCGATGATTACCAGCCCCAATGCGCCGGCGAGGTACTTGCCCCACTCCATCCAGAAATTGCCGGTCGTGCCCTCGGCGTTTTCCAGTTCAGCCCGGGACTGCTCGATGACCTCTTGCAATTCGGCAATCTGGGTATCGCGCTCGTCAACGGCGACCTTGACGGTATCAATCTGATCCTTCAGGGCACGGAGCTGCTCGGTCAAAGCCTCGTTTTCGGCACGGACCGATTCGACTTCCTCCTCGTCCAGCGCCGCCTCGCGGTTGGTCTGCGCGTTGGCCGATGACTGCGTGCCATCGGCGATCGCCGCAAGCGGTTGCTCACGAGTGAGCTCACCGAACCCACCAAGATTCGCGGGCGCAGCAGCTTGCTCACCACCCTCTTCCGGACCCAAAAGCTCAAGCGCAGGCAGTCGATCGGTCACCGTTGACTCGCCCGAAGTCGAGTCGTCTGCGTCCACTTGATCGCTGCTTGTGGCCGATGCGCCGGTGTTCGGCACCCGAAGACGTGCCCCGGCCATAAGGGCGTTGCCGTTGCCGTTGGCGAATGCTTGCGGATTGGCATCAATGATCGCCTGCATCATGGGGCGCACATCGGCGCCATCGGACACGTAATCGCGGGCAATCTCGTAGAGCGTATCGCCGCTTTGGACGTCACGCGTTCCGTCGAGGGAAACGTCTTCGGCCGGCTCAACGCGCTGCCAGCCGGAGGGCGCAGGCGAAGAGCGCGAAGACGATTGCGCCGAAGACGTGGGGGCCGCCGCCTGGCTGGAGGCGGTCACTCCTTCGGAGCGAGCGTCCTGCCCAGAGCCCATCGAAGGCGGATCGAGCAGCAGGTTGTACTCGCGGATCATTCTCCCCTGCGGGGAGTCGACCTCGAGCAGGATACTCAGGATGGGGTCACGAATCGGTCGCTTGGAACCGATCAGGACATAATCCTGACCCCGGTCCGATTCGATGCTGAACGTTAGATTGCCCGTGATGTTTTCCAGCGAGACCCCCGCCTCTCGGTAAAACGAGGGCGGGGCCAGCTTCACGGTGATCTCGTCGAGCGGCTCGTCGCTGGAGCGCGCCAGTGGCACTCGCACATCGAGGGGTTGACTCAAGTACGACTGCACCCGGGCCTCGCCCAGGGTGGCGGCCTGGCTGATCAACGGGGTCCCGGCACCCAGAATCCCCGCAATCACCAAACTCAACTTCCGCATGTCACTCACTCCTTGCTCGTGCCGGTGCGCCGGGTCTCATTGCCCGACTATCGTTCCGGCGCCTTCCTTTAGCCCCATTTCGAGCCCGATTGTGCCACAGATCAGAGGTAGTCGCGCACCAGACATTCGGCAATCTGAACGCTGTTGAGTGCCGCGCCCTTGCGCACGTTGTCGGCAACCACCCACAGGTTGAGGCCGCGCTCGTGCGAGATGTCTTCGCGGATACGGCCGACGTACACCGGGTCGTGCCCTGCCCCTTCGGTGACCGCCGTCGGATAACCACCGTCACGACGCGTATCGAGCACTTCGATCCCCTCGGCATTCTTGAACAGCTCCCACGCCTGCTCGGCGGTGATCTTGTCCCGGGTCTCGATGTGGACGGCTTCGGAATGACCGAAGAACACGGGCACACGGACTGCCGTGGGGTTCACGAGGATCGAGGGGTCCTCGAAGATCTTCTGGGTTTCCCAGACCATCTTCATCTCTTCCTTGGTGTAGCCGTTGTCCTGGAAGACATCGATCTGTGGCAGTGCGTTGAACGCGATCTGCTTCGGATAGACCACGGCATCGGCGTCCTGTCCATTGAGGCGTCGAGCACTTTGGGTCGCCAGCTCCTCGATGGCTTCCTTGCCCGAACCGGAGACGGCCTGGTAGGTGGCAACGTTGATCCGTTCGATACCGACCGCATCGTAGATCGGCTTGAGCGCCACCAGCATCTGGATGGTCGAGCAGTTCGGGTTGGCGATGATGTTGCGCTGGGTGTAGCCGGCGATCGCGTGAGCGTTGACCTCCGGAACGATCAGCGGCACATCATCGTCGTAGCGGAACTCGGAGGTGTTGTCGATCACCACGCACCCGGCCGCGGCGGCCTTGGGCGCATATTCGCGAGAGATGGCCCCGCCCGGCGAGAACAGCCCGATCTGGACCTTGGAGAAATCGAATGTCGCCAGGTCCTCGACCGTCACGAACGAGTTGCCGAAGGCAATCTTCTTGCCGGCGGAGCGCTTTGATGCGAGTGCGTACACCTTGCCGACCGGAAAATTGCGCTCGGCCAGGATGGACAGCATGGTCTCGCCAACGGCACCCGTGGCACCGACGACGGCAACGTCGACCGTCTTACTCATGAAGATTTCTCCTTGCGATTGGAAGTCTGTGTAAACGGTTGTTAGGCGGCGGCCGACAATCAGTCGCCCCCACCTGAATCTGACAGGATGAATCTAGCCTAGCGCATCACGCCGGGCGCACGAAGCGGTCCTTGGGCCCCTCAGGCGTTCAGGGCATCGACGACGGCCTGGCCCATCTCGCTGGTGGATACCTGTGTCATGCCTGCCTGCATGATGTCCGGGGTCCGCAGGCCCTGATCGAGCACGTCGACGCAGGCATTTTCAATCCGTTCGGCCAGATCGCCTCGACCGAAGGAATAGCGCAGCAGCATGGCCGCCGACAGGATGGTCGCCATCGGGTTGGCAACGCCCTTGCCGGTAATATCCGGTGCCGAGCCGTGGCTGGGCTCGTACAGACCCTGCCCCGTCTCGTTGAGCGATGCCGAGGGCAGCATGCCGATCGACCCGGTCAACATCGAGGCCTGGTCGGAGAGGATGTCACCGAACAGGTTCTCGGTGACCATCACGTCGAACTGCTTGGGTGCCCGCACAAGCTGCATGGCGGCATTGTCGACGTACATGTGCGACAGCTCGACGTCCGGGTACTCCGCGGACAGGCGATTCATCACCTCGCGCCAGAGCTCCGAGGTTTCCAAGACGTTGGCCTTGTCCACCGAGCAGAGGCGCTTGTTGCGCTTCTGTGCCGCCTCGAAGGCGACTCGGCCGATACGTTCGATCTCGGCCTCGTTGTAATGCATGGTGTTGAAGCCTTCGCGCTGGCCGTCGACCTCGCGGATACCGCGCGGCTGCCCGAAATAGACCCCGCCGGTCAGCTCGCGGACGATCAGGATGTCCAGACCCGACACCACCTCCGGCTTGAGCGAGGAGGCATCCGCCAGGGCGCTGTACAGCATCGCCGGGCGCAGGTTGGCAAACAGCCCCATCGTCTTGCGGATCGCCAGCAGGCCGCGCTCGGGGCGGAGCGGGCGATCAAGGTTGTCGTATTGCGGGCTGCCGACGGCGCCGAGCAGTACCGCATCGGCCTCGGCGGCCTGCTGCCGGGTGATCTCGGGAAATGGTTCACCTTCGGCGTCATAGGCTGCCCCGCCGATCAGGCCGTCGGTGAACGACAGCTCGAGGTCGCTTCCCTCGACGACCGCCTTGAGCACGTTGACCGCCTGTTCGGTGATCTCCGGGCCGATGCCGTCACCCGGCAGGACGAGAATGTTCTTCTGGCTCACGAGATTATCGATCCTTTTGTGTCTGTTTTCTCAGGAAAATCGCGTCGACAAATCAGCGCGTTATCCGCCGACGTTGCCCCGCAGGTCGTTGAACAACCACGGCGTCTTTTCCTGCTGGGCAAGCTCGTACGCCTTGATCTTGTCGGCGTGCTCCAGGGTCAGCGCGATGTCGTCGAGTCCCTCGATCAGGCAGTGCTTGCGGAAGCTGTCGATCTTGAATTCGTACGTGGACCCATTGGGGGCCTTGACCACCTGATTCGGCAAATCGACCTCGAGCTCAAGGCCCGGGTTCGCCTCGATCGCCTTGAAGATCGCGTCGACCTCTTCCTCTTTCAGGGCAATGGGAAGCAGCCCGTTCTTGAAGCTGTTGTTGAAGAAGATATCGGCAAACGACGGGGCGATCACGGCGCGAAAGCCGAAGTCGGTCAGTGCCCAGACGGCGTGTTCCCGCGATGAGCCGCAGCCGAAGTTCTCGCGCGCCAACAGGATGGTCGCGCGGTCGAATGGCTCGCGGTTGAGCACGAAATCCGGGTTCTTGCGCCGCTGGCTGTGATCCATGCCCGGCTCGCCCGGATCGAGATAACGCCAGTCGTCGAACGCCGTCGGGCCAAAGCCGGTGCGCTTGACCGACTTGAGGTACTGCTTCGGGATGATCGCGTCGGTGTCCACGTTCGAGCGGTCGAGAGGCGCGACGATTCCCTTGTGGGTAGTGAATGCCTGCATGTTTCTGTCTCCCTTACGCTTGACGGACGTCGACGAAATGGCCCGCGATCGCCGCGGCGGCAGCCATGGCCGGGCTGACCAGGTGCGTGCGACCGCCCTGCCCCTGCCGGCCCTCGAAGTTGCGGTTTGATGTCGAGGCACAGCGCTCGCCCGGCTCGAGCCGGTCGGCGTTCATCGCCAGGCACATCGAACAGCCCGGCTCGCGCCACTCGAATCCCGCCTCGAGGAAGACCTTGTCGAGGCCTTCCTTCTCGGCCTGCTGGCGCACCAGCCCCGAGCCCGGCACCACCATGGCGAGCGTGACGTTGTCGGCCACATGCCCACCCTTGATGGCGGCAGCCGCGGCGCGCAGGTCTTCAATGCGGGCGTTGGTGCATGAGCCGATGAAGACCTTGTCGATCTGGATGTCCGTCATCGGGGTGTTGGCCTCGAGCCCCATGTACGCGAGTGCCTTGCGCATTCCTTCGGCCTTGACCGGGTCGGACTCGGCCGCCGGGTCCGGGACTCGCCCGTTGACCGGCCCGACCATCTCCGGCGAGGTGCCCCAGCTCACTTGTGGCTCAATCTTGCTCCCATCCAGGGTAACCACCTTGTCGAACTGGGCATCGGGGTCGGACTTGAGCGTGCGCCAGTACTCGGCCGCTCGCTCGAACATCTCTCCGGTCGGCGCGAACGGCTTGTCACGGAAGTACTCGACCGTCTTTTCGTCGACCGCCACCATGCCGGCGCGCGCCCCTGCCTCGATCGACATGTTGCACACACTCATGCGGCCCTCGATCGAGAGCGATTCGATGGCCGAACCGGCGAACTCGATCGCGTAGCCGGTGCCACCCGCCGTGCCGATCTTGCCGATGATGGCGAGTACGACGTCTTTCGCGGTCACGCCCGGCCCAAGCTCGCCATCGACACGTACCTGCATGGTCTTGGTGCGCTTTTGCAACAAGGTCTGGGTCGCCATGACGTGCTCGACCTCGGAGGTGCCGATGCCGAAGGCCAAGGCGCCGATCGCACCGTGTGTCGAGGTGTGAGAATCGCCGCAGACCACGGTCGAGCCCGGCAGCGTGAACCCTTCCTCGGGCCCGATGATATGCACGATCCCCTGGCGCATGTCGGCCATCGGGAATTCCTGCACACCGAATTCCTGGCAGTTGCGATCGAGGGTACTGACCTGCTCGCGTGAGACGGGATCGACGATCCCGCCAGCCCGATTGGTGGTCGGCACGTTGTGATCCGGCACGGCCAGCATGGCGCCGGTTCGCCACGGTTTGCGACCGGCAAGACGCAGCCCTTCGAACGCCTGCGGGCTGGTCACCTCGTGAACGAGGTGGCGATCGATATAGAGAAGCGCGGTGCCATCCCCTTGTTCATGGACGACGTGCGCGTCGAAAAGCTTTTCGTAGAGTGTCTTTCCAGCCATTGGCGTTTTCCTCCGGATGGCCCATGTCGGCGTCTATCGCCGCCCGGGCAAGAATCCGTTTTTCAATACGTTGGGGCGTTATTTTCGTTAAAACTCGTAAAACCCGTCATCCAGTCCCGAGGCCGGTGGGTCGACGGCGTGTTCAATCAGATCACGCAGCTTGATGACCCGCAGCACCTCGTGGTGTGTCGAGGCCAGCACCACCGGGGGTGCCACGCCGGCCTCGAAGGCCTCTCGCCACCGCCAGGCGCAGACGCACCAGCGATCGCCGGCCGCAAGTCCCGGAAAATCGTAGGCCGGGATCGGTCGGCGCAACTCGTTTCCCTGTGCGGCGGTGTAGTCGAGAAACGCGTCATCAAGCTCCGCGCAAACCCCGTGCACACCACCGTCCTCGGCCCCGACCAAACATCGGCCGTCTCGGTAGAAGCCGGTAATCGGATCCACCGAGCATCTCGCCAGTGGCAGACCGAGCACGTTGAGCGCGTCTGTTTTCATGCGGAGATGATAGTGGCGGTTTATCAATAACTAAAATGGTAATATCTAATGAAGGCCATTCCTAATGGTTATGATAGAACCAGACGGGGCCAAATTTCGGAGATTGGCGATGAACCCCCTTCACTTGGACACCCAGCAGTTGCTGACTTTTCTGGCGGTGGCTGAAACCGGTTCGTTCTCGGCGGCGGCCACTCGGCTGCACATCAGTCAGCCGGCCGTTTCCAAGCGCCTGGCGCAGCTTGAGGAGCGGTTGGGATTCCGGCTATTCGATCGGCTTGGCCAGCGGGTGGTCCTGACCTACCGAGGTGAGCGGATGCTCCCCGCCGTGCGCGAGGTACAGTCTTGTCTGGACGACATCGCGACCGTGGCCGAGGTCAGTGGTGAGGGGCTCAGCGGGCGGCTGGCCCTGTCCCTGAGTCACTATGCCGGGTTGCATCTGCTACCGGAGGTACTCGAGCGATTTTCGGAACACTATCCCGGAGTCCTGCTCGATCTCAGTTTCCACGATTCCGAGCGGGCGATCGAGCAGGTGGCGCTGGGCGAGTCGGCGCTGGCCTATGCCACCCTGCCGCCCCGCCTCGACGATCGGGTGCGCACTCGCGTTCTCTGGGAGGAGACCATGCAGCCGGTGGTGGCCGAACGGCATTGCCCGGGAGGCAGACCACCGGCGCTGGATCGAATCGGCAAGCGACTGCCATTGATCTTGCCCGCGGAAGCGACCAGCACACGCATGGCCATCGATCGGTGGCTCGACGATCGGCGGCTTTTGCCACCGGCGATCATCGAGATCAACCAGCTGGATTCGATCGCGGTACTGGCCGCCACGGGGGTCGGATGGGCCGTGTTGCCAACTACCCTTCAGCGTGAAGGATTGTTGCGGTTGGAGTGTGGGGACGGCGGTCTGCCCACGCGGCGCCTGGGACGGATCGAGGCGGTCGGTCGGGCGCGCAATCCTCTCGCCGAGGCCTTCATGGCGATGGTAGAGGGGCCTGGCAAGGACTGAATCGGCCCCGTCTCATTCGTTCTCCAGCCAAGAGCGTGTCTCGGGCATGAAGTGCACGATGCCTTCGAGGATGCCTGCCGCGTAATTGCCGTTCATCCCATGCCATCCCCCGCGGGCGACGTACAGGCAATTCTCGATGCCCCGCTCCGCGGTAGCGTCCAGGGCGGCCTGCTTGACCCCCTCCCTGGCATTGGCCACTACGATCGCCTGAAGACCACTGGTCAGCGCGGGCAGGTCGTTGCCGCTGTCGCCGGCGAAGACCGTCCGGGCATGCGGCATTTGCAAATGCGCCTGGAGAAACCGGATAGCATGCACCTTGGTAGCTCTAGCCGGCAGGACATCAACCAGTCCGATATCGCGCATCTCGTCGATGCTCCAGATAACGCTGCTGCGCACCCCCGCTTGCGCCAGACGCTCCCTAATTTGCCCGGCAAGCGCGTCTCCATTCAGGGTCGCTGGGGCGTAATAGCTGAGTTTGTAGGTGTTCTGTTTTTCCGGTTCCTGAGGTTCGATATCCGGGATGTCCTCGAGCATTCCGGCGAGTGTCCGGCGATCCTCGCCGCCCCAGTCGGCCGCGATCTCGTCCGCCCAGGCTTCCCAGGGGTGCCAGATGCCCTCGTCGACGCGATAGATCGTCGTCCCCACGTCGCCGATGGCGAAATCCGGGACCGGCAGCGCGAACTCGTCGATTGCCGATTCGAGGAGGTACCGGTCCCTGCCACTGACGTAAGCCAGCGTGACCTCGGGGCGTTGGACCAGCCGGCGGAACAGATCGCGTGCACCCGGTGATTCCGGCTGGTGGCCGTTCGGGATCAGAGTACGGTCGAGGTCGGTACAGACCAGCAGTTCACTCGTCATCGTCGATCCTGAAAAGTGGCTCTCCCTGCAGGGCGTGATGGGCGGTGACCGCAGCGGCGGCACTCCATCCCTGGCATCGTGTCCCGCCTGGCGTGAGCTTGCGCCCGTGCACGAACTCCGGGAACGACCAGGGCTCATCCTCCATCGACAAGGCATTGGCCGCGTGAATGGCGTCGAGGTGCAGCCGGGCCTTTACCGTGTGTCCGCGGCTGGCCAGGTCGGCGACATAAAAGCCCGTGAGCATCGGCCAGAGTCCGCCGTTGTGGAACTCGTACGGTTTGTTTTTGAAGGTGTACGAGAACATCACCTGCAGGTTTTCCCAGTCCCGGTCCACGGGTTCGATGATGGGGTGAAAGGCCGGCAAGAGTGGCATGGCCTCGGGCGTGATCTTCGCGATATAGGCATCAACCTGGTCGCACTGCCAGTCCTTCGCCACACGGAACAGATTGGCGAGAACGTTCGCGAAGGCGTCAAACCGATAACCGTAGCCGGTTGGCGAGAAAAACGGCATCCAGTATTGATCGTCTCGATGCGGCGCGGCCTTGCGCCCCTTTTCGTATAGCACCTCGTGATAGATATCCGCCGACTCGTTGCCGTTAAACCAGAAATTGCCGCGAATCAGGTGAAGCAGCCGGGTGGTTCGATCCTGCAATTGATGGTCTGCCGAACCGTGGACATGAATGTGGATCCGGCAGAACGAGCGCAACGCCTGCAAATAGAGCAGCTGGTCGTAAAGGATGTAGCCGGACTGGACATACTCGTCGGCCCAGTCGCCGGTTTGCGGCACGTAAATCAGGCCACGATCGTTGAACTCCCATGCCCCGAGCAAAAACCGCACGCGCTCCAGAGCCGGCAGGATTTCCTCAAGGAAGGCGTCATCCCCGGTGGCACGCCAGTACTCGGCGCAACCGATCACGAACCAAAGATCCGCATCCACGCGCCCGGTGGTGCCGCCGTAGCTGATACGTTGAGTGGTGGTGTCAACATTGCTGGGGATCTCGCCGTGGGGACCCTGGTGACGCGCCAGGGTGCCGAGCGTCTGGCGCATCGTGGCTACGAGCGACTCTTCCCCGGTCATCAATGCGGCCAGCCCGATGATCACCCCGTCACGGGCCCAAACCCGGCGATAATTGTCCCGCTGGGTGGGCGAGGCAAGGAACCCGTCGTCGGTCGCGCACTGGCGCACCAGCTCCATTGCCTGCTCCAGGCCTTCCTTGCGCGTGTCGGATGATTTCGTCATCGTCCCCATCGGTCTCCTTTTCCGCCATCGTCACGTAGACGAGTGTAGAAGGTAGAGCGCGGAAAGCGGCCCTAAAAGCGGGGCGATGGCTGGCGCTACCCGATGGCGCTATCGCCCTCCCCGCCCAGGCTGGATTCCAGCGCGACGAGTCGCAGACTGAGAAGACCCGCAATCACCACGAAGGCCAGCGCAAAACCGAGGCTGCCGGCAATGCCCAGCCACTGATAGCTCGCCCCCGAAAGCACCGTGCCCAGCAATCGGCCACCGGCATTTGCGGCGTAGTAGAAGCCGACGTTCTGCGAGGCTTTCTCATCGGCCGAATAGCGCAATACCAGGTACGAGTGGGTGGCTGAATTCAGCGCGAAGACCACGCCGAAGAACGCCAACCCCAGCGTGATCATCCAGCCCGCGGTCTGACCCGAGGCAATGGCCAGCAGGAGTGCGCCCAGCGGCAGCACAAGGGCAAAACTCCAGGCGACCGCCGTGCGGGCGCCAGGGCCATCACGTGGGCCATCGTCCGCGACACCGGTATGGATGCCGCCCCTCCGCCGGCGCGTGCCAAGCAACCAGGGGGCGGCGGACTGAACCAGTCCGTAGCCGATCACCCAGAGGGCGAGATATGCCCCGACCCAGTGGAAATCCCAACCGATCGACACCAGGAAGACCGGCAACGCCACCACGAACCAGACATCACGGGCGCCGAACAGGAACAAACGCGCCGTGGCCAGCCAGTTGATCAGGGGCTCGCGCGAAAACATCTGCCGAAAGCCGGTCTTGCCCTTGACGGCCCCGAAACCGCCCGGCAGCGTCAGTGTCATCAAAAAGCCCCCTACCAGTAGCGCGGCGAGCACCCCCATGGCCCCCTGGAAACCGATGGCGGCCAGCAGCACGGCGCCGAGGAAGAACCCGGCCCCCTTCAGGGCATTCTTCGAGCCGGTGATCCAGGCGACCCAGCGGAACAGCTGCGCGTTCCCCTCGCGCGCGACCAGCTTGACCCCGGCCTTGGCCGACATCTTGTTGAGGTCCTTCGCGATGCCGGACAACGCCTGGGCGAACATCACGTAGGCCACCGTCAGCCAGGCGTCCGGAACCGTCAACATCAGCAAGGCGGCGATCTGCAGCCCGGTGCCGACCTGCATGGTTCGATTCAGGCCGATACGCGCGCCCAGCCAGCCCCCCATCAGGTTGGTGACGATGCCGAAGAACTCGTAGAAGAGAAACAGCATCGCGATGGCGAACGGCGAGTAACCGAGCTGGTAGAAATGCAGCACCACCAGCATGCGGATCGCCCCGTCGGTCAGGGTGAACAGCCAGTAATTGCCGGTGATCGTGAGGTAATGGCGCAGTGCCTGATTCATGGCAAGGGGCATGGTGACTCCAGATGCGTGTCTCAGGCCCGGCCGATCATCGACACGAGTTCGACTAGTCGTTGGGCATAGCCCCACTCGTTGTCATACCAGGCGAGCACCTTCACCAGATCCCCGTCTATCACCATCGTCGACGGCGCATCGATGATCGAGGAGCGCGGGTCGTTGGTGTAGTCCACCGAGACCAGCGGGCGTGTCTCGAACCCCAGGATGTCCTTCAACTCCCCCTCGGCGGCCGAGCGCAGCAACCCGTTCACCTCATCGACCGTGGTTGAGCGAGCGGGGGTGAAGACGAAGTCGGTCAACGAGGCGTTGAGTAACGGCACCCGAACGGCAAGACCGTTCAGCCGGCCCTCGAGCTCCGGGAAAATCGCGCCAATGGCCTTCGCCGAGCCCGTCGTGGTGGGCGACAGCGACATCGACGAGGCGCGAGCGCGCCGCCAGTCCTTGTCGCCCTTGTCGACCACCACTTGCGTGTTGGTAAGGTCGTGCATGGTGGTCATCGTGCCGCGCTGGATACCCAGCCCTTCGTGGAGCACCTTGACCACCGGTGCCAGGCAATTGGTGGTACAGGAAGCGGCGGTAACGACCTTGTGATGGCTGGCATCGAACAGGTCGTGATTGACCCCCATGACGACGTTCAGCACCTCATCGTGCTTTACAGGGGCGGCCACGGCGACGCGCGACACTCCTTGCACCAGGTGTCGAGTGATCTCGTCGAACTGCCGCCACCGCCCGGTGGATTCAATCACCACGTCGACCGCCGAACGGGCCCAGTCGATTCCCTCGACCGACTCGCTCTGGGTAAAGCGAATATCACGACCGGCCAGCGTCAGGGTGTCGCCCTCCCCTCCAATGGGCTGTTGCCAACGGCCATGAACGGAGTCGAATTCGGTCAGGTGGGCCATGCAGGCTGCGTCGGCAGCCGTTTCATTGACATGCACCACCTCGAGGTCGAGTTCCGGGCGATCGGCCAATGCCCGAAAGGCCAATCGGCCGATACGCCCGAAACCGTTGATACCTACCCGAATCGGCATGACTGAATTCTCCCGTTGGTGTCGATGGCCACGATCTGCGCGGACACAGCATATGGAATAAAGGATATGACGCAGCCTACCCCGTGAACATGACAGTTCCGTTTTGCCACTGGCCGGCCCCGGGAAGTATGCCTGTCGTTCCCGGTTGGTGACACACACTGGCAGACAACGCGAGGGCCGGAATTGCCCGGGTTCCGAGCCGAAAAAGTTTTTCACAGAAACTGTGGATAACTATGTGGAAGAAACCCAGAATTGTCGGCCCCACAAGGCAGGAGACGTTATTGGTTAATTTTTAACCAAACTGAAGCACTTGCGGCATAAATGCTTAATAACAACTAGTTAGCGCGTTTCTTTCGCTAACTGACTGATTCATCGTCCACGAAAAAGGCGCAACCGACGTTGCGCCCCGCTTGATGTGGAAAATACCGGCTGTCAAGGCTTGACAGCGGCCTTTTTTACCGTCACTTCGCGCCGATCAATTCGATGGCATAACCGTCCGGATCCGCGACGAAGGCAATGATGGTGGAACCGGCATTCATCGGGCCGGGTTCACGCAGGATCTTGCCCCCTTTCTCGCGAATCTTCTCGGCCGCCGCGTAGACGTCATCGACCTCGATCGCAATATGGCCATAGCCGTCGCCGAGGTCGTACTGGTGATCACCCCAGTTGTGGGTCAGTTCGAGCACTGCCGTTTCGCTCTCCTCGCCATAACCAACGAACGCCAGTGTGAACTCACCGGCCGGGTAGTCCTGCTGGCGCAGCAGCTTCATGCCGAGCACGTCGGTATAGAAGGCCAGGGACTTCTCGAGGTCACTGACACGGATCATGGTGTGAAGCATGCGCATGGGTCATCTCTCCCAATTGAAATGAATCGAAATCTGGTTTGAATCGGTGGCGCGAGACTGTAGACGATCAGCTCAATCCGTGCGAGTAGGCTCAAAGGCGCGGCTCAACGCTTGTCCAACGGTGTCGGACGATGCAGCAAAAAGCCCTGGATATAATCGACCCCCATCTCGGTCACCTGCCGGTACTGGTCGTCGGTTTCCACCCACTCGGCCACGGTCTGTGCGCCCATGACGCGGGAGACCTGGACGATGGCGGAGACGATGACCGCAGCCACGGGGTCGTGTGACAGGTCTTCGACCAGTCGCCCGTCGATCTTGACGATGTCCGGGTTCAGGCGACGCAGGTATTCGAACGACAGGAAACCGCCGCCGAAGTCGTCCAGGGCAAACCGGCAGCCAATGCGGCGCATCGCCCCGATCAATCGTTCGGCCTGGTCCAGGTTGATGATTGCCGCGGTTTCTGTGATCTCGAACACCACCCGAGACGGGTCCACGTCCCAGTCGCCGAGTTCCTGGCGAATGAAGTCCAGCATCTCGGGTTCCTGCACCGAATGCGCCGAGAGGTTGATGCTGAGGGTGCCGCTATCCGGTGACTGTCGAGCAAGCCAGCGACAGCTCTGGCGGATCACCCAGCGATCGATTTCGCCCATAGAATGATGTTTCTCGGCTATCTCTATGTATTCACTGGGAAATCTCAGGCGACCGTCGGCATCAGTAACGCGCAGCAGCATCTCGTGGATTATGGGAATGCCTGCCTTAACCGGGGCGATACGCTGGGCGGCAAGATCCAGCCGGTCCTCGGAGATTGCCGCCCGCAAAGCGTTGAAGCGTTCGATCTGTTGCTCGCGCTCCAGCAGCTCGGTGTCCTCGCCCGAGAATTGCACCACCCGGTCGCCGCCCAGCCGTTGGGCACTCTGACAGGCACGCTCGGCATCTTCCAGGCGGCGCGAGGCCAGCAGGTCGTCGCTGTCGATCCGGGTCACGCCGACACTAGCCTTGAGGCGCAGGTGCTCGTGCTCGTCCGGCAATCGAAACGCGTGAATGATCTCGAGCACCTCGCGGGCGACCAGCATGCAGGTATCACGGCTGGACAGGGGCATCCAGATGGCGAATTCGTCGACCCCCATGCGTGCGAGTACCGCATCCGACGGCAATTCGAGCGAGAAGTGACTGGCCAGCGAGGCGAGGATGCGGTCACCCAACTCACGGCTGCCGATTTCATTCAGCAGCCGGAATTCGTCCAGGTCCGTCCAGATCAGGCAACTGGCATGGATCGGCTCGTTTCGTGGCGCCTTGCCGGGCATGGCCTGGGAGAGGAATTCCTCCATGGCCTCGCGGTTGAGGACCCCGGTCAACCGGTCGTGCGTGGCCCGGTAGGTCAACAGGGCATGGGCCGAACGCAGATCGGTGACATCCAGCATCGACACGAGCAGTTGGGTGCCGCCCTCCGCCTCCAGCCGACTGAGCTTGAGGTTGACGTCAAATCGTTGATTGTCACGTTCGATCACGCCGTCGACCGAACGCGTTTCCAGGGTCTCGACCCGTTCGACCAGGTCATCGAACGCGCACTGCGGGGACACCCCCTCAATCTGGAGATTGAACGCCTCGCAGAAGGACCGCCCGATCAGTTCCCCCTCGAGATCGGCGCGAGCAAATTCTTCGACCGCCCGGTTCGTGAGCAAAATGTGCCCCGAGGCGTCGGTGAGTACCGCGCCGGTATGTAGGCCGGAGAAGGCACGTCGGAGTCGGCGTTTCTCGGCACCCAGCCGTTTCGTGGCACGGCGGGCCTGCCAGGCGAACAGGGCGAGCACCGCGGCCAGGATCAACACCAGGTAGTGCCAGAAGTGCCGCAGCAGCGAGCGCGGCGAGATCGGCTCGGGGAGCCATTTGTCGTGCAGGCGATCGACGATGGAGTAATCTAGTGGCGTGCGCCATCCAGCGATACGTGCCTGATCCGCCGCGGGCGCCTCGGCCGGCATGGCGATCAGTTGGCGGGCAACCCGGGCTGCGAGCCCCTTCGGCGCTTGGCCGGTGGCGGCAAAGGGCCATTCCGGGACCAACGGTGTATTGCTGGGATACGGAAAACCCTGGCGCTCCGCTGTCCCGACCGGAACCAGTCGGCTGTCGGGGTAGGCTTCCAGGTAGCGCTGAAAGAAGCTGGAGCGAACTACCCCGGCATGCGCCCGACCATCGAGCACGGCATCCACCACGGCTTCCAAAGGCAACCCGGTGAAGATCGGCGTGATCTGGTGTTCCACGTCCAGCCCGGCATCTTCCAACGCCTGCATCCCGAGTAGCCAGCCGCCCAGTGCATTCGGGCTGGTCCCGGCAACCCGGGTACCCACCAGATCATCCAGTTCGACAAACCCGGTACCCTGGCGGGTAAAGATCACCGCACCCAACTGCTCCAGTCGCTGGCCATTGCCCTTGACCACCAGGGTCGCCAACGGCCAGATGGAATCCAGACGCGAAAGCTCTGAAAACTGCAGCGATTGCGTCAAGACGAAATCAAGCTGGCCTTCGACAAACGCATTGCGCAACTCGGAAAGGAACAGCGGCCGGATGACAAAACGATAGCCCGGGTTGCGTTCGCTCAGGTAGTCGGCGGTAGCCTGCCAGCGCCTGGCCGCGTCATCCTTGCCGGCGTAGGCGAGTACTCCAACGTGGATCGGCGTTTCTGTGCTGTTCTGAGCTTCCTGCGCCTGCACCGGGCCGACACCCAAACCCACCGCCAAGGCGAGAAAGGCCAACGCGATCCATCGCCCACCGGAAACCAACAAGTGTCTGCCAAGCGTGTCAGCCATGCCCAACTTCAAATCCGTGCCGAACAGCGGCATGTCATCGTCACCATCAAAGTCCCTTCATGAGCAATCGGCAAACCGGGAATGTTCGCGCATGCGACGATCAAGGCCCGAAATGCGAGAGATAGCGTGCCGTCAACACGCGGTCGTTGATTACGTGCCGAACAACGTCAGCCCGTCAGTGCCTCGCGCTCCGCGGCAAGTCGCCCGATCAGTGGTTCCGGGCGATGCAGCAGGTAGCCCTGGGCAAAATCCACCCCGATACGCTCGAGTTGCGCCAGTGTCGTCGGGGTCTCGACCCACTCGCCCACGGTACGAGCACCCATGACATGCGCCACATCGTGAATGGATTCGACGATGACGGCCGCGACGCGATCGTGCTCCAGGTCGCGGACCAGTTTTCCGTCGATCTTGACGATGTCCGGTTTCAATCGACGCAGGAACTCGAACGAGATCAATCCGCCGCCGAAGTCATCCAGTGCCACCAGGCAACCGAGCTCACGTAGCGAGGCTATCAGTTCGGCCGCCTGATCAAAATTCGCGATGGCCGCCGTCTCGGTAATCTCGAAGCATAACCACGTGGGATCGATCTCGTATCGTCGCAATTCGTCCCGGACAAAACCGACCAGCTCACCGTCTTTCATCGACTGGCCAGACAGGTTGATCGTCAATCTCGCCGGCGGCGCGGCACCAGCGACCCGATGATCACGTAGCCCCTGCAATGTCCGGCGAACCACCCAGCGGTCGATTTGCGGCATGTAGTTGAATCGTTCGGCCAGCTCGATCAACGGGGCCGGCGAACCCAAGCTCCCATCTTCTCCAGCCAGGCGCATCAACACCTCCAGACGCACGCCGTCGGTCTCGGCAGCGCCGATGGCATGGATCTCCTGGGCGTGCAATACGAAGCGGTCCTGTTCGACGGCCTGCTTGAGCCGGTTGAGTTCGGCAAAATCGTTCTGGCGCAGGGACCGCTCGGCGCCGCTTTCCTCGAATACGACCAGGCGGTTGCCACCGAGCTTCTGGGCGGTCACGCAGGCCGATTCCGCCTCCTCGAAGACGGTGGCGGCGTTGTAACCCCCGCCGGCCACCAGATCACGGACACCGATACTGGCCGACGTGCGCAGCGACTGATCGTCGCCATCGAGGCGGAACTCCCGAATCGCATGGAGAATCCGTTCCGGCCAACCATCGCCGGCCGAGGAAGGCAGATAGATGCCGAATTCGTCACCGCCCAGCCGCCCAACCGGGGTATTCGGCGGCAACATCACCCGCAGGTAGCCCGCCAGGCGCCGGACCAGTTCATCACCCATCCGGTGCGAGCCACCCTCGTTGACGAGGCGGAAATGATCCAGATCCACCCAAAGCAGCGTGCCGCCTTCACTGCCCTGCTTCGCGTCAGCGAGTTGCATCCGCGACTCGATTTGCTCGAGGAAATGTCGTCGCGTCAGCAGGCCTGTCAACTCGTCGTGCGTGGCTCGGTAGGCCAGCTGACGACTGGTCTCGTCGAGCTCCGTGATGTCCATCATCGAGATGACCAGCCGCCGCACCCCGCCTCTCTCGTCCATTCCGTCCATCCGGGCGGCCGTGAGGTTGAGCACCCGTCGAGGATAGCCATGCGCGAGAATCACCGCGTATTCCACCCAGCTGCGAGTGCCAAGCTCTTCGATCATGCCGGCCAGCGAAAAGTCGTGCGTGTCGTGGCGCAACATCAACGCGAACACGTCCGTCAGGCGCTGATTCATAGCCTCGTTCGGCTGCATACCCTCGGGCAGCAATCGCTCGGCAGAGGGATTGAGGAACTGGATGCGTCCCTCGCCATCAAGCGTCACGACCGCGTCGTGCATCGCAGTCAGAGCGGCCCGGTGCTCACGTTCGCGACGGGCCAGGAGCCGGCGGGCATGCCATTGCTGCCAAAGCAAAAGAGACAACAGTGCACTCAGGCCAACGGGTGCTAGCCACCAGTACGCGCGCAACCAATCGACCACGGTCATCGGCGGCGTCAGCCAACGGTCGGCCAGTGACTCCAGGCCGCCGTAATCCACCGGCTCGGACCAACCGGCGATATTGGCGGCACGAAGCGGCGGTGAAGCCGTAGGCATTGAGAGCAGCGCCAAACGAACCTGTTCGCGCAACGTCAATTCGGCGCGTGTCGTCGCTGCCAACGGCCACTGCGGCACCAGCCGGGTCGAGAGGACATGCGGATAACCCGGCTCACTGACGCGGTTCAGCACACTGAACGTATCGGTGGCATAGCGCCCGGCCTCGATTTCCCGCGTGAGCACATCGGCCCGAACGATACCTGCATCGGCCCGCCCGGCCGCCACCGCGCCGAGAACGTTGGTCATCGGCAGGCCGACATATAGCGGCAGGATGTCCTTATCGATCGACAGCCCGGCCCGCTCGATCTCCTCAGCACCGAGGATCCACGCCCCCAGGGCATTGGGAGCAACCCCCGCCACGATGGCGCCCTGCAGGTCGCCCAGATCGCTGATCTCCTCTCGCCCTGCGAGCCGCACGATCGCCGAACCGAAGCGATTGCTGGGGTTGCCCGCCTCGTCGACCACCCGGGTGGCCAGGGCTTCGAGGCCGTAGTCGGCCCGCAACTGGACGAATTGAAGTGGCTGGAGGTGCACGAAGTGCAATTCGCCCTGCCGCACGGCACGCGCCACCTCCTGCAGATACAGCGGCCGGATCTCGAAACGCGTCCCCTCGATGCGGTCACTGAGATAATCGGCTGTCGGGTTCCAGCGTGCCTTCGCCTCTTCCTTGCTGGTGATCGTGAGCACGCCGATCGTGATCAGTCGACCTTCGCTGGCCCAGACCTGGGCATGAACCGGCGACTGCCACGCCCCTAACAAGATGGCGGTAAGCAAAAGACGTTGCACTAGAGCAATACCGAATCGGTTTCTCCAGCCAGCGAAAGCAAAAAGGCGGGCCGTGGCCATCGCCACGACCCGCCTTGTCGCTCCGGGTGTTTTCATGACACCCATTTCCCTGTGGTTTGCCACTCGCTGCATGCCAGACATCCCTTGCCTGTGAATCACACCCTTGCGGGTACGGTGTGGCTCGTCCCTGTCACGCAGGGAGGTGCCCTGTAATCCTTCCGGGGCACCCTTTCGCGACCGATCAGCCTCGTCGGCCGGCCTTCGCGCTGATACGCAGACGCAGGGCGTTGAGCTTGATGAAGCCCTCGGCATCACGCTGGTCGTAAGCACCAGCGTCATCCTCGAACGTCGCGATCGCCGGATCGAACAGGCTATTGTCGGACTGTCGACCCGCCACGATCACGTTGCCCTTGTACAGGCGCAGGCGCACATCACCGTTGACGTTGTCCTGGGTCGCGTCGATGGCCTTCTGCAGCATCTCGCGCTCGGGGGCGAACCAGTAACCGTTGTACACCAACTCGGCGTACTTGGGCATCAGTTCATCCTTCATGTGCGCCTCGCCGCGGTCGAGCGTAAGGGACTCGAGGGCCCGGCGTGCCTTCAGAAGGATGGTGCCACCCGGGGTCTCGTAGCAGCCGCGCGACTTCATCCCCACGTAGCGGTTCTCGACCATGTCGAGTCGACCGATGCCATTCGCGCCGCCCAATTGGTTGAGTTTGAGCAGCAACTCGGCCGGCGAGAGCTTCTCGCCGTTGATGGAGACCGGGTCGCCCTTCTCGAAGCCGATGACGATCTCGGTCGCCTCGTCGGGAGCGCGCTCGGGGCTGACCGACCAGCGCCACATCTCCTCTTCCGGCTCCCACCACGGGTCCTCGAGATTGCCGCCCTCGTAGGAGATGTGCAGCAGGTTGGCATCCATGGAGTACGGCGACTTCTTGCCGGCAGAGGCGAAGTCGACCGGAATGTCGCGGCTCTTGGCGTAGTTCATCAACTTCTCGCGGGAGTTGAGGTCCCACTCGCGCCACGGGGCGATCACCTGGATATCCGGGTTGAGCGCATAGGCGTTGAGCTCGAAACGCACCTGGTCGTTGCCCTTGCCAGTCGCGCCGTGGGCGACGGCGTCCGCGCCGGTCTCACGGGCGATGTCCACCAGGCGCTTCGCGATCAGCGGCCGGGCGATGGAGGTGCCCAACAGGTACTCGCCCTCGTAGATGGCGTTGGCACGGAACATCGGGAAAACGTAATCACGGACGAAGGTCTCGCGCAGGTCGTCGATGTAGATTTCCTTGACGCCCATCTTCTCGGCCTTCTCACGTGCCGGGTCGAGCTCCTCGCCCTGTCCCAGGTCCGCGGTAAAGGTGACTACCTCGCAGTCGTAGGTCTCCTCCAGCCACTTGAGGATCACCGAGGTGTCCAGGCCGCCGGAGTAGGCCAGTACCACCTTGCCGAGCTTCTTGGGGGCCGCGGGATTACTCATCAGAACTCCTGATTTCGATTTGTGTTTGCGATGTGCTTGGCACGAGATCGCGCCATTATATAGACACCGCTGCGCCATGACAGGGCATAGGGGTTTTCAATCCCCCGATTACGCCATGCCGAGCGGCGTCAATACGGCACTTGCCGTTTGCCCCCCGCTCCCCGATGGCGGCGTGAAACGGCTTCGCCATGCGCTCGAACATAGGAAAACTCGGCGTAATCGCGCATAATGAGGCGCAAATTTTGGTCCGGTGCGACCATCGAAGCCCCGCCATGAAGCGCTTTGCCGGGGTTTCGGACGCACCCAACGACAGCTTTGAGGAGTGCTTGTGACCGATTACATCGATCAGGATCCGCAGGAAACCCGGGAATGGCTTGACGCACTCGAGGCAGTGGTCAGCTTTGAAGGGACGGAAAAGGCCCGCCATCTGATTGGCAGCATGATCGAGCTGGCGCGCCAGCACGGCATCGACACCCCCTACTCCGCGACGACCCCCTACATCAACACCATTCCGCCCGAGAACGAGCCGCAATACCCCGGCGACCGTCAGCTCGAGCAGCGCCTGCGCGCCCTGATCCGCTGGAATGCGATGGCGATCGTGGTGCGGGCCAACAAGGAGAACTCGGTCGGCGGTCATATCGCCTCCTACCAGTCCAGCGCCACCATGTACGAGGTCGGCCTGAACCACTTCTTCAAGGGTCACGACCACCCGGAAGGCGCCGACATGGTCTTCTTCCAGGGTCACGTCGCACCAGGGATGTACGCTCGGGCATACCTCGAGGGGCGTATCACCGAGGAGCAACTGCTCAACTTCCGGCAGGAAGCGCACAAGGATGGCTTGAGCTCCTACCCGCACCCCTGGCTGATGCCGAACTTCTGGCAGTTCCCGACCGTCTCGATGGGCCTGGGTCCGCTGATGGCGATCTACCAGGCACGCTTCATGAAGTACATGGACGCGCGAGGTTTCGGCAAGGTCAACAGCCGCAAGGTCTACGCCTTCCTCGGTGATGGCGAGATGGACGAGCCCGAATCCCTCGGCGCAATCGGCCTGGCCGTGCGCGAGAAGCTCGACAACCTGGTGTTTGTCGTCAACGCCAACCTGCAGCGCCTCGATGGCCCGGTTCGCGGCAACGGCAAGATCATCCAGGAACTCGAAGGCAGCTTCCGCGGCGCCGGCTGGAACGTGATCAAGGTCATCTGGGGACCGGGCTGGGACGAGCTCCTCGCCCGCGACAAGTCGGGCAAGCTGATCGAACGAATGATGGAAGTCCCCGACGGCGAATACCAGGCCTACAAGGCGAAGGACGGCGCATTCGTCCGCGAGCACTTCTTCGGCAAGTACCCGGAGACCGCCGAGTTGGTCAAGAACATGACCGACGACGAGATCTTCTCGCTCACCCGGGGTGGCCACAGCCCGCGCAAGATGTACGCGGCCTACAACGCGGCCAACGAGTGCAAGGGCAAGCCGACCGTTATCATCGCCAAGACCATCAAGGGCTACGGTATGGGCCCGTTCGGCGAAGGCGCGATGACCGCTCACCAGCAGAAGAAGCTGGACAACGACGGGTTGAAGTACTTCCGCGACCGCTTCGGCCTGCCGATCTCCGATGAGCAGCTTGAGAAGAACGTGCCGTTCTACAAGCCGGACGACAGCCACGAGCTGATCAAGTACATGAACGAGCGACGCAAGGATCTGGGCGGTTACCTGCCCTCTCGCGTCGACCGCGCCGAGTCGATCCCGGCGCCGGAGCTCAAGGCGTTCGACATGATCCTCAAGGGCACCGGCGAGCGCGAGATGTCCTCGACCATGCTCTTCGGTCGCATCCTGGCGATGATCCTGCGCGACAAGAAGCTCGGCAAGCGCGTCGTACCGATCATCCCGGACGAAGCCCGGACCTTCGGCCTCGAGGGGCTGTTCCGCCAGGTGGGTATCTACGACCCGGCCGGTCAGCTCTATGAACCGGTCGATTCCGACCAGGTGGCCTGGTACAAGCAGGCTGCCAATGGCCAGGTATTGCAGGAAGGCATCAACGAGGCCGGCTCGATGTCCTCGTGGCTGGCCGCGGCAACCGCCTACGCCAACTACGGCGAGGCGATGGTGCCGTTCTACATCTACTACTCGATGTTCGGTTACCAGCGCGTGGGTGACCTGGCCTGGCTGGCCGGCGACATCCGGGCGCGGGGTTTCTTGATCGGCGCGACCGCGGGTCGGACCACGCTGGAAGGCGAAGGCCTGCAGCACAACGACGGCCACAACATCATGATGTTCTCGGCCGTACCGAGCTGCCGCGTCTATGACCCGACCTACGGCTACGAAATGGCCATCATCATTCGTGATGGCCTCAAGGCGATGGTCGAGGAAAAGCAGGATTGCTACTACTACATCACCGCCATGAACGAGAACTACTCGCACCCGGCAATGCCCGAGGGCATTGAGGAAGGGGTTCTCAAGGGCGCCTACCGCCTGCGCGAGAGCAAGAAAAAGGTCAAGAGCCGTGTCCAGCTCATGGGTTCCGGCAGCATCCTGCGCGAGGCCGAGGCCGCCGCCGCGATGCTCGAGGACGAGTGGAAGGTCGCCGCGGACGTCTGGTCGGCCACGAGCTTCACCGAGCTGGCCCGCGAAGGCCAGGCCTGCGAGCGTCACAACCGCCTGCACCCGGATGCCAAGCCGAAGACGCCGTACATCACCACGGCGCTCGAGGAGCGTAATGCCCCGGTTATCGCGGCGACCGACTACATCCAGGCCTACCCGGACCAGATCCGTCGCTTCGTTCCGAACACGTTCACCATCCTGGGCACCGACGGCTATGGCCGGTCCGACACCCGTGCCGCGCTGCGGCGCTTCTTCGAGGTCGACGCTGCCCACATCGTGGTCGCCGCGCTCAAGGCCCTGGCCGACGAGGGGACCATCCCGGCTGCCAAGGTCACCGAGGCGATCAAGAAGTACGGCATCGATCCCGACTGCGGCCCGCCGATCGAGCGCTAAGACCTACCGCCCCTGCCCCGCTCATCTCGGCATGAGGCGGGACAACGGCCCCATTCGATCCGACGCCCGTGTAGTTTGAGCGGGCGCGCATGCAACCTTTCATGGAGACAGGCTGATGGCCATCAAGTCGATCACCCTCCCCGATATCGGCAATTACGACAACACCCCGGTTATCGAGGTGCTGATCTCGCCCGGCGACCGGGTGGAAAAGGAAGACTCGCTGATCACGCTGGAGTCCGACAAGGCCACGATGGAGATCCCGTCCCCCTACTCGGGCGAGATCAAGAAGGTGCTGGTCAAGGTTGACGACACGCTGAAAGAAGGTGACCTGATCGCCGAAATCGAGGCCGAAGAAGACGCCGAGGCGCCGGCGGCCGAGGAAAAGCCGGCCGAACAGCCGACGGCCGACAAACCCGCGGAGGAAACCACCGAGCAAAAACCGGCCGAGCCGGAGAAGCCGGCTGCTACCACCGAGAAGCCCGCCTCGTCCGGGCCTACAGCGGCGCAAACACCGGCGCCGGTGAACCGTCAGAGCGCCGGTGCGAAATCGCACGCGAGCCCGTCGGTGCGCCTGTTCGCCCGCAAGTTGGGCGTGGATCTGGCCAACGTCACCGGCACGGGCCCCAAGGGTCGCATCCTGCAGGAGGATGTCGAAGGGGCAATCAAGAAGGTAATGGAGGGCGCGGCCAAGGGTGGCGCCGCTACCGGGGCCGGGATTCCACCGCTGCCGGAGATCGACTTCTCCCAGTTCGGCGAGATCGAGGAAAAGCCGCTCTCGCGCATCAAGAAGCTTTCCGGCAAGCACCTGTCCACGGCCTGGCTCAATATCCCGCACGTCACGCAGTTCGACGAGACGGACATCACCGAGCTAGAGGATTTCCGCAAGTCACTCAAGCCGCGGGCCGAGAAGTCCGGCATCAAGATGACGCCGCTGGTATTCGTGCTCAAGGCACTGGCGCACGTGCTGCGCGAGTTCCCGCACATGAATGCCTCGCTCGCTCCCGATGGCGAGAATCTGATCGTCAAGAAATACATCAACCTGGGCGTGGCGGTCGACACGCCCAACGGCCTGCTGGTGCCAGTGGTGCGTGACGTCGACCAGAAGGGCATCTTCGAGCTCTCCGAGGAACTCATGGCCATCTCGGAGCGGGCCCGCAACGGCAAGCTCACCGGCGAGGATCTCTCCGGCGGGACGTTCTCGGTTTCCAGCCTCGGCGGCATCGGCGGGACGCAGTTCACGCCGATCGTCAACGGCCCGGAAGTCGGCATCCTGGGGGTTTCCAAGGCCAGCATGCAGCCAGTCTGGAACGGCTCGGAGTTCGAGCCGCGCCTGATGCTGCCGCTGGCGCTTTCCTACGATCACCGCGTCATCGATGGCGCCGAGGGGGCACGGTTCATGACCACGCTCTCGCGCACGCTCACCGATCTTCGCGAACTGATGCTGTAAGGAGCACCGGATGACCATCGAAACCATCAACCTGCCGGACATCGGCAACTTTGACGAAGTCGAGATCATCGAGGTGCTGGTCGAGGCGGGCGACGCGGTCGAGGCCGAGGACTCGCTGATCACGCTCGAGACCGACAAGGCGACCATGGAGATTCCGGCCCCGGCCGCCGGCAAGATCACCGAGATGCTCGTCGGCGTGGGCGACAAGGTCAGCACGGGCAAGCCGATCGCCAAGTACGAGCCGGCCGCCGGTGGCGAGTCGAGCGAAGGCGCCGATGCGCCCGCCGAGCAAGCGCCTGCTACCGAAGACAAGGCGTCCTCCCCTGCCCCGGCCGCCGCTGCCGCCACCGACGAGAAGGCGGACGTCGAGTGCGACATCTGCGTGCTCGGCTCCGGGCCGGGCGGCTACACCGCTGCCTTCCGCGCCGCGGATCTAGGCAAGAAGGTCGTGCTGATCGAGCGCTACCCTGTCATCGGCGGCGTGTGCCTGAATGTCGGCTGCATACCCTCCAAGGCACTGCTGCACGTCTCCGAGGTGCTCAACGAAACCCGCTCGATGGGCGCGCATGGTGTGACCTTCGCCGAGCCGAAGATCGATCTCGACAAGCTGCGCGGCTTCAAGGACAAGACGATCAAGAAGCTTACCGGTGGTCTCGAGGCCCTGGCCAAGCAACGCAAGGTGCAGATCGTGCGCGGTTACGGCCGCTTCATCGATCCGCACCACGTCGCCGTTACCGATGACGATGGCAAGGAAACGCTGGTCAGGTTCGACAATGCCGTCGTCGCGGCCGGCTCGCAGCCGGTGAAGCTGCCGTTCATTCCGCATGACGACCCGCGCGTGATGGACTCCACCGACGCCCTCGAGCTTGAGGAAGTGCCGGGCAAGATGCTCGTTATCGGCGGTGGCATCATCGGGCTGGAAATGGCGCAGGTCTACGATTCGCTGGGTGCCGATATCTCGATCGTCGAGCTGGCCGACACCATCATCCCGGGGGCCGACAAGGACCTGACCCGCCCACTGCTGAAGATCCTCAAGAAGCGCTACCAGGACATTTTCCTCGGCTCCAAGGTGACCAATGTCGAGGCCAAGAAAGATGGCCTTCATGTCACATTCGAGGGCAAGAACACGCCGGAAACGGCTGTTTTTGATCGCATTCTTGTCGCAGTCGGTCGCGCACCGAACGGCAAGAAGATCGATGCGGACAAGGCAGGCGTATCCGTGGATGAGCGAGGCTTCATCGCCGTCGACGAGCGGATGCGGACCAACGTCGAACACATCCATGCCATTGGTGACGTCGTTGGTCAGCCAATGCTCGCGCACAAGGCTGTCCATGAAGGCAAGGTGGCCGCGGAAGTCATCTGTGGCCTGCCGTCCGCCTTCACGCCGATGGGCATTCCCAGCGTCGCCTACACCGATCCGGAGGTTGCCTGGGCCGGCAAGACCGAGGACGAACTCAAGGCCGAGGGTGTCGAATACGAGAAGGGCGCCTTCCCCTGGGCCGCCTCGGGCCGGTCATTGAGTCTCGGTCGTGACGAGGGGCTTACCAAGGCCCTGTTCTGCAAGGAGACCCATCGCCTGCTGGGTGCCGGTATCGTCGGCCCCAACGCCGGTGAACTGATCGCGGAAGCCATGCTGGCAATCGAGATGGGTGCCGACATGGCCGACATCGGCCTGACGATCCACCCCCACCCCACCCTGTCGGAGACGCTCGGTTTCGCCGCCGAGATGGCCGAAGGCACGATCACGGATCTATTGCCGCCCAAGAAACGCTGATCGAGCGCCGGCAAAGGGAGGTCGCCAGTGGAATACCTGTTATTCGCCATCCTCGGGATGGTCGGTGGAGTGGCCGCCGGCCTGCTCGGTATCGGTGGCGGGCTGATCATGGTCCCCGTCCTGCTGATGATTTTCCCGACCATCGGCATCAGTGGCCCTCATCTCGTACATATCGCCATCGGCACCTCGCTGGCGGCGATCGTGTTTGCCTCGATCACTTCGGTCTACAGCCATCACCGGCATGGGGGCGTACTCTGGGACGTGTTCGCACGGTTTGCTCCGGGGATGGCGCTCGGGGCGATACTCGGCTCCACCGTGGCGCATTACCTCCCCGGCGACGTACTCAAGATCGTCTTCGGCGTGCTCGAGATCGCGGTGGCCCTGCAAATGGCCTTCGGCAAGACCCCGCCGGCCAGTCGACAGCTGCCTGGCATTGTCCCGCTCACCGGGGTATCGAGCACCTTCGGGGCGATCGCCTCGATCATGGGCATGGGTGGCGGCGCGATGACGACGCCGTTCTTCCTTTACTGCAATATCACCGCCCGCAACGCGATTGCCACCAGTGCCTCACTGACTCTGCCAACCGCCTTGTTCGGGGCCGCGGGTTACGTGGTCAGCGGCTGGACGATCGACGGGCTGCCCGAAATGACGGCCGGCTATGTCTATTTGCCGGCACTGGCCGGCATCGCCGTGTTCTCTGTGCTTTTCGCTCCCATCGGTGCCAAACTCGCCCAGATACTGCCGGCCTTGGCACTCAAGCGCATCTTTGCCTTTGTGCTGATGGGGCTGGGCGTTCACATGATCCTTTCCTGATATGGGTCCGCTCCGGGCCTGATCCCGCTCCGCTATCGACCTCAGTCCTTCGGGGGCATTGGCATGACACGCAAGAAACGCATCGCGGTCTATCCGGGCACGTTCGACCCGATCACCTACGGTCACGTCGATCTCGCCCAGCGTGCCGCCCGCCTGTTCGATGAAGTGATCGTTGCGGTGGCCGGTGATTCGAGCAAGCACACCCTCTTCTCTCTGGAAAGGCGTCGGGCCTTGGCCGAAGAGGCGATCAACGATGACACCGGCACCATTCGCGTCGATTCGTTCGATGGCCTTCTGGTGGACTTTGCCGCCGAGGTGGGCGCCACCGCCCTGGTGCGAGGACTGCGCGCGGTGAGCGATTTCGAGTACGAAATCCAACTGGCTGCCATCAACCGACGTCTGAACAGCAAACTCGAGACCGTGTTCCTATCCCCGGCCGAAGATCTCGGATTCATCTCGTCGAGTATCGTGCGCGAGCTGGCCCGGCTGGGTGGCGACGTGACCGACTTCGTGCCGCCCGCCGTGGTTCAGGCACTCAAGGAGTCGCGCCGCGACTAGAGCCACGCAAGTAGGCGCGGTTTTTCTCCACCAGGGTGTGCCGGAAAATAACTGACCACCGCACTGTGGAATTTTGTCGCCAAGCGCGCCAAAATCACGTTTACCTGTTATCCTGTGCGCCAGTTACCGACCAGAAATTTGGGGAGGAATCCGCATGTCCCTGCTGATTACCGACGAATGCATCAACTGCGATGTCTGCGAGCCGGAATGCCCGAACGGCGCCATTTCCCAGGGTGACGAGATCTACGAGATCGCGCCCAACCTCTGCACCGAGTGCGTGGGGCATTACGATGAGCCGCAGTGTGTCGAGGTCTGCCCGGTCGACTGCATCATCACCGATCCGGACAACAACGAGACCGAAGATCAGCTGATGGACAAGTACCATCAATTGACTGGCAACTAAGCTCGTCCGAGCCTCGTCCCAAGAAAAAACCCGCCGAACGTTCGGCGGGTTTTTTACGTTTGGGCATTCGAAACGCGGGAGATCTCTTAGGTCCGCACCCGAATGAATTCGGTTACCGTACCGAAGGTCGCAAACCACTCGGCATCGACTTCATCATCGGAGAACTGGAGATCGAAGCGATCCTCGAGCGCGGTAAGCAACAGCACCACACCCATGGAGTCCAGCTCCGGTATTTCGCCGAACAAGCCGCTTTCCGGCGTGAAGCGTTGCGCCGGTCCGGGCAGATCCAGCGTATCGATGATGACCTTGCGGACCGTCTGGAAAAGCGGGTCGGGCGCGATCGATACCTCGCTCACACCTGGACCTCGATGCGCTCGATCCCGCCCATGTAGGGACGCAATGCCTCCGGCACGATCACGTCACCGTTCTCGCACTGGTAGTTTTCGAGCACCGCCACCAGGGTGCGGCCGACGGCCAGACCCGAGCCGTTGAGGGTATGCACGGGTTCCGGCTTGCCTTCGGCGTTACGCGTCCGTGCCTGCATCCGACGGGCCTGAAAATCGCGGGTATTGGAGCACGACGAAATCTCGCGATAACGTCCCTGCCCCGGCAGCCACACCTCCAGGTCATAGGTCTTGGCCGCGGAAAAGCCCATGTCACCCGTGCACAACACCAACCGACGGTAGGGCAAGCCCAGGGCGTCGAGGACCGTCTCGGCATGGCCGGTCAGTTCCTCCAGGGCGCGTTCGGACTCACCTGCGGGGACGATCTGTACCAGTTCGACCTTCTCGAACTGGTGCTGACGGATCAGCCCGCGCGTGTCACGACCTGCCGAACCGGCCTCGGATCGGAAACAAGGGGTGTGGGCGACCATCTTCAGTGGCAGCTGATCGCGCTCGAGGATCCGGTCCCGCGCCAGATTGGTCACCGGTACCTCGGCGGTCGGGATGAGGTACCACGGTGATTCGCCCTCGAGCTTGAACAGGTCCTCGGCGAATTTCGGCAACTGGCCGGTACCGAACAGCGAATCGGCATGCACGATGAACGGCACTTGCACCTCGGTGTAACCGTGCTCGCGGGTATGCAGATCGAGCATGAACTGAGCCAGCGCACGATGCAGCCGGGCCACCGGCCCGGACATGGTGACAAACCGCGCGCCAGTAAGCTTGGCCGCCGCCTCGAAATCCATGCCGGCGAGCCCGGCGCCCAGATCGACGTGATCTCGCGCCTCGAATGAGAACGTCGGGATCTCGCCCACGGCGTGCATTTCGACGTTGTCATCCTCGCTTTCGCCCACCGGCACGTCGTCGTCCGGCAGGTTCGGGATGCCGGCAAGAAACGCATCCAGTTCGTCGGCGATCTCATTGAGGCGAGCCTTGGCCGCATCGAGACGATCGCCGAGCTCACCCACGGCGGCTATCAACGGCTGGATGTCCTCGCCGGCCGACTTGGCCTTGCCGATCTTCTTGGACTCGGTGTTGCGCTCGGCCTGCAGGGTCTCCGTCTGCACCTGCAGCGATTTGCGTTCGGATTCGAGCGAATCGAACCGTTCGCGATCGAAGACAAACCCGCGACGGGCCAACCGTGCGGCGACATCGTCGGTTTCCTGGCGAAGAACTCGGGCGTCAAGCATTGGGGATCCATCGGTTGCGAGGGATAGACCGGCGGGTCGTGCCACCCGGCCGGCAAGGCGTGTCAGGCGATGTACTCGACCTCGACTATCTCGAAGGTGCGGGTCTTGCCACCCGGGGCATTAAAGGTGACCTCGTCGCCAACCGACTTGCCAATCAGGGCGCGGGCGATCGGCGAATGGATAGAGACCAGGTCCTTCTTGATGTCCGCCTCGTCGTCGCCGACGATCTTGTAGCGAATCTCGGAGTCGGTATCCAGATCGAGGAGCTCGACCGTGGCGCCAAAGATCACCTTGTCACCCGGCGGCATGCGGGTGACATCGATGATCTGCGCATGCGACAGCTTCGCCTCGATCTCCTTGATCCGACCCTCGACGAAGCCCTGCTCCTCGCGGGCGGCATGATATTCGGCGTTTTCCTTGAGATCGCCCAGCTCGCGCGCCTCGGCGATCGCCGCGATGATGCGGGGACGCTCGACACCGCGCAGCCGCTTGAGCTCTTCCTCCAGGGCGGCCGCACCGGCGGCCGTCATCGGGGTCTGATTCATACAACGCACTCCTGATGCAGGTCCTGCAGCCGGTTGACCGTGACCGGCTGGTGCAGATATTTCAGTGCCAGCGCCATCGCCTCGGCACCGGCCAGGGTGGTGAAGTACGGGATGCGGTAATGCAGCGCCTCACGCCGGATTTCGTAGGAATCGCTGCGCGATTGCTGACTGTTCGAGGTGGTGTTCACGATCATCGCGATTTCGCGGTTCTTGATCATGTCGACCACGTTCGGCCGTCCTTCCGTCACCTTGTTGACCGTGGTCACCGCCAGTCCGTTCTCGTCCAGGAAACGTGCCGTGCCGCGCGTGGCGACGAGCGAGAAGCCCCACTCCACCAGCGCCTTGGCGACCGGCAGCATCCCCTTGTAGTCCTGCTTGCGCACGGAAATGAAGGCGGTGCCCGACAACGGCAGGGAGTTGCTTGCCCCGGCCTGTGCCTTGGCAAAGGCCTCACCGAATTCGCGACCGACACCCATCACCTCGCCGGTCGATTTCATCTCGGGGCCGAGCAGCGGATCGACACCGGCGAACTTGATGAACGGGAACACGGCCTCCTTGACCGAGTAGAACGGCGGGATCCGCTCGGAGGTGATGCCCTGGCGTTTGAGGCTCACACCGGCCATCGTGCGGGCGGCCACCTGCGCGAGCGGAACGCCGACGGCCTTCGAGACAAACGGCACGGTGCGTGAGGCACGCGGATTGACCTCGATGATGAAGATATCGTCACCCTGGATGGCGACCTGGGTGTTCATCAGGCCAACGACGTTCAGCTCGCGTGCCATCGCCTTGATCTGTTCGCGGACCCGATCCTGCACCGACCGCGGCACCGTGTACGGCGGCAGCGAGCAGGCCGAATCACCCGAGTGGACCCCGGCCATCTCGATGTGTTCCATCAACCCGCCGATCACCACGTCCTCGCCGTCACAGACGGCGTCGATGTCCATCTCGGTGGCATCGTCGAGGAAGCGATCGAGCAGGACCGGTGACTCGTTGGACACCTTGACCGCGTCGCGAATGTATCGCTTGAGCCCGTCCTCGTCGTGGACGATCTCCATGGCACGACCGCCGAGCACGTAGGACGGACGCACCACGAGCGGGTAACCGATCTCGGCGGCGAGATGAATGGCCTGGTCGGCCGACTTCGCGGTGCGGTTTGGCGGCTGCTTGAGATCCAGCTTGTGGATCATGTCCTGGAAGCGCTCGCGATCCTCGGCCCGGTCGATCGCATCTGGCGTGGTGCCGATGATCGGCGCGCCGGCCTTCTCGAGGTCACGCGCGAGCTTGAGTGGTGTCTGCCCGCCAAACTGGACCACCACGCCACGCGGCTGCTCGACCTCGATGATCTCGAGCACGTCCTCGAGTGTCAGCGACTCGAAATACAGTCGATCCGAGATGTCGTAGTCGGTCGATACCGTTTCCGGGTTGCAGTTGACCATGATGGTCTCGTAACCATCTTCGCGCAGGGCGAGAGCCGCGTGAACGCAGCAATAGTCGAACTCGATCCCCTGACCGATGCGGTTCGGCCCGCCACCGAGGATCATGATCTTATCGCGGTTGGACGGCTCGGCCTCACAGAACGGCTCGTAGGTCGAGTACATGTACGCCGTGGAAGTCGGGAATTCGGCCGCGCAGGTGTCGACACGTTTGTAGACCGGACGCACACCCAGCGCGTGACGGTGCTTGCGCACGGTGCTCTCGGTTTCGTCGAGCAGCTTGGCCAGCCGCGCGTCCGAGAAACCCAGACGCTTGAGCTGGTACATCTGGGCGGTGCTGATCTCCTTGAGGCGTCCCCCGCGCAGTGATTCCTCGGTGCGCACCAGGTGTTCGATCTGCCGGAGGAACCACGGGTCGATGAACGAGTGACGGTGGATACGTTCGACGTCGAAGCCATGACGGAACGCGTCGGCGACGTACCAGAGCCGATCGGCACCCGGCGAGTGCAGTTCGCGCACCAGACGGTCCTCGATGTCGTCATCCGAGAGGCTGCCCTCCAGCACTTCGTCCAGACCGTCACGACCGATTTCCAGACCGCGCAACCCCTTCTGCAAGGATTCGCTGAACGTCCGGCCGATCGACATCACCTCGCCGACCGACTTCATCTGCGTGGTGAGGCGGTCGTTGGCGGCCGGGAACTTCTCGAAGGTAAAGCGCGGGATCTTGGTGACGACGTAGTCGATGGTCGGCTCGAACGAGGCCGGGGTCGCGCCGCTGGTGATGTCGTTCTTGAGCTCGTCGAGGGTGTAGCCGATGGCGAGTTTGGCCGCGACCTTGGCGATCGGGAAGCCGGTGGCCTTCGAGGCCAGCGCGGATGAACGCGACACCCGCGGGTTCATCTCGATGACGATCATGTCGCCGTTTGCCGGATTGACGGCGAACTGCACGTTCGAGCCGCCGGTTTCCACCCCGATCTTGCGCAACACCGCGAGCGAGGCGTTGCGCATGACCTGGTATTCCTTGTCGGTCAGCGTCTGTGCCGGGGCGACGGTGATCGAGTCACCGGTGTGCACGCCCATCGGATCGAGGTTCTCGATCGAGCAGATGATGATGGAGTTGTCGTTCTTGTCACGCACGACCTCCATCTCGTATTCCTTCCAGCCGAGCACTGACTGTTCGATCAACAGCTCATTGGTCGGCGAGAGATCCAGCCCGCGCCGAACCAGTTCCTCGTATTCCTCGCGGTTATAGGCGATGCCGCCACCGGTTCCGCCCATGGTGAACGACGGGCGGATGATTGCCGGAAAGCCGATCTCCACCTGAGCGGCGACCGCGGCGTCGAAGGTATGCACCACGGTCGACAGCGGGGTCGACAGGCCGATCTCGGTCATCGCGTCCTTGAAGCGGTCACGATCCTCGGCCATGTCGATGGCGTCCTGGCTTGCGCCGATCAACTCGCAGCCGAAGCGGTCGAGCACGCCGTGCCGGTAGAGATCCAACGCGCAGTTGAGCGCGGTCTGACCGCCCATGGTCGGCAGGACGGCATCCGGCCGTTCCTTCTCGATAATCGCGCTGACTGCCTCCCAGGTGATCGGCTCGATGTAGGTCGCATCGGCCATCTCCGGGTCGGTCATGATCGTTGCCGGGTTCGAGTTGATCAGGATGACCCGCAGGCCCTCCTCGCGCAGCGCCTTGCAGGCCTGGGCCCCGGAATAGTCGAACTCGCAGGCCTGACCGATCACGATCGGCCCCGCGCCGATGATCAACACACTTTGAATATCGTTTCTCTTTGGCATGCTCGACTCACCTGCCAGCCGCGGCTGGGCAGTTGGTTATTCTGGAAAGGCGGCTCAGCGACGGGCGTCGATGCTCTCGACGAACTGATCGAACAGCAGGTCGAGGTCATGCGGCCCGGGGCTCGCCTCGGGGTGGCCCTGGAAACTGAAGGCCGGACAGTCGGTACGGCGGATGCCCTGCAGGCTGCCGTCGAACAGAGACCGATGCGTGGCCTCGAGATGGGCCGGCAGGCTGTCCTCCTCGACCGCGAAGCCGTGGTTCTGGCTGGAGATCAGCACACGCTTGCTGCCGATATCCTGGACCGGGTGGTTCGCCCCATGGTGGCCGAACTTCATCTTGCTGGTCTTCGCGCCGCTGGCCAGGGCCAACAGCTGGTGTCCCAGGCAGATGCCGAACAGGGGGATGCCGGTCTCGAGCACGCGCTCGATATCGGCGATCGCCTTGGTGCAGGCCGCCGGATCACCCGGGCCATTGCCGACCAGTATGCCGTCGGGGTTGGCCGCCAGCAGCTTCTCGACCGGCGCGTCGGCCGGGAACAGCGTGATGCGGCAACCGCGATCGACCAGCTTGCGCAGGATGTTTTGCTTGAAGCCGTAGTCGTAGGCGACCACATGGCGGGTCGCGGCTGGCCGATCCGCCTCGTTTACCCACCAGGAACCGGCGGTCCATTCGCGTAGTTCGCGGGTGCCGACCTCGGGGATCAGGTCCATGCCGGCAAGTCCCGCGAAGCCCTGTGCCTTCTCCACCGCGGCGGTGGCATCCAGCTCGCCGCCGGCGACGATGCAGCCCTTCATGGCACCCTGGTCGCGCAGGCGCCGCGTCAGCTCGCGGGTGTCGATCTCCGAGATGGCGACCACACCATGCTCTCGGCAGTAGTCTTCAAGGGATTGTTCACCACGCCAGGAGCTCATCTGACCAGAATCGCGAACCACCAGACCGGCCACGTGGACCGAGTCGGATTCGGCGTCTTCGGCATTGGTGCCGACATTGCCGATGTGCGGGTAGGTGAGGGTCACGATCTGACGGCAGTAGGACGGGTCGGTGAGAATCTCCTGATAGCCCGTCATTGCGGTGTTGAACACCACCTCGCCCACCGACTCCCCATCGGCCCCGATGGAGGTGCCGTAAAAAACGCTCCCGTCTTCAAGAGCCAGGAGCGCCGTATTGGCCGGGAGCCCGGTGTTCGCGTCTGAGACCGTGCTATCCAAGAACTTTCCCCCACAGATTTGTCGTGTCGCCCCGCCCGAGTTGGCGCTGGCCGCCGAGGCAGCCGGCGCCCCTCGGTTTCGGGGCGCAATTATGACTGAAACGCCCCGATGCTGTCCACGGCGACAGGCGCCTAATCGGGGCGTTCCCTGAACCACCCCGCGCCGATTTGCCGGGAGATCAGACCGGTTTGAGACCCAGCACGTGGCTCATGTCGTAGAGTCCGGCGGGCTTGTCCGCCACCCATTGAGCGGCCCGGACGGCGCCCTTGGCGAATGTCATCCGGCTCGAGGCCTTGTGGGTGATCTCAACACGCTCGCCGATGCCGGCGAACAGCACCGTGTGGTCGCCGACCACGTCGCCTCCCCGAATCGTCGAGAAACCGATGGTCTCAGCGGACCGCTCACCCGTGATGCCCTCTCGACCGTAGATGGCCACTTTCTGCAGGTCTCGTTCGAGCGAGTCGGCGACCGCTTCACCGAGCCGCAAGGCCGTGCCGGACGGCGCATCGACCTTGTGACGATGATGCGCCTCGATGATCTCGACGTCGTAGTCGTCGCCCAGCATCGAGGCGACCTGCCCGAGCACCTGAAGCAGCACGTTAATCCCAATGCTCATGTTGGGAGCGAAGACGACTGGAATATCGCGGGCAGCGACCTGCAGCGTTTCCTTTTGCGCAACGGAGAGCCCGGTGGTGCCAATAACGATGGCCCGTCCGGCCTCTCGGCAGATCTCGAGATGACGCATCGTCGCGTCGATCGAGGTGAAATCGATCAGCACGTCGAAATCGTCACCGTGGCCGGCCAGATCGGCGACCACCGGCACGCCGATCTGCCCGATCCCGGCGATCTGGCCAGCGTCCTGGCCGATCAGCGGACTGCCACTGCGAGCGAACGCCGCACCCATCTGTGTCTGACCACCCTGGTGGGCCGCCTCGATCAAGCGACGCCCCATGCGGCCGTTGACGCCAACAATCCCGACTCGTGTGCTCATGATCTTCTGTCCGATTCCAAAGGTTTTGGTTGCGAATGCGGCAAAGTCTACCAACCCGTTCTGACGAGGCGTGACCTAGAGCTTGAAAAAGCCGGCACGGTAGTGCGACAGCTCGGCCACCGAACCCCGAATGTCGTCCATCGCCTGGTGATTCGAGTTCTTGCGGTAACCGGCCAGCACCTCCGGCTGCCAGCGACGAGCAAGTTCCTTGATAGTCGACACATCCAGGTTGCGGTAGTGGAAATACGCCTCGAGCTCCGGCATCAACCGAGCGAGGAACCGACGATCCTGACAGATGCTGTTGCCACACATCGGCGACTTGCCTTCCGGGACATACTGGCGGAGAAAGTCCAGCGTCCGCGTCTCGCCGCAACGCAGATCACAGTCGCTCTGGCGCACACGTTCGATCAGCCCGCTCTGCCCATGCACACGCTGGTTCCATTCATCCATTCCGGCGAGTTTGGCCTCGGGCTGGTGAATCGCTACCACCGGCCCTTCGGCCAGGACATTCAGGTGCTTGTCGGTCACCAGGGTCGCAATCTCGATAATCGTGTCTCGGACCGGATCGAGCCCCGTCATCTCGAGATCGATCCAGATCAGATTGTCTTCCGGGGCGTGCATGGACTCTCTCCTAAATTGATGGCAACCGTGGCAAGCGAGGCGCCGAGAAGCCTAGCACGTCAATGCAAGTGGAAGCCGTGCCGTACGCGGACCACCCTGCCCGGAGGCGCCTGGTGTCCGCTATACTGGCCGCCGGCTCATCCATCCTCGACGGCAGCCATCGCCTGCCTCCGAATTGCCCCGGATTTCCACGTTCATGGCCGAACTCACTGACATTGATCGCCAAGAAGAGCTCGATTCGCTGATCCACGAGATCCGCGACACGCTCTCTCAGGAGACGAGGACCGACCCGGGCAGCGATGCGGGGGATGGATTCGCCCCCCTGTCGGATCTGGCCAAGCACGATCTGGCGCAGCTGGCGCAAAAGATCGAACGGCTACACTCCGCCGACGTGGCCAAGGTGCTCGAATCCCTGCCGCAGGAAGAGCGCCTGATCATCTGGGAACTGGTCCATTCCGATCGCGACGGCGAGGTGTTGCTCGAGGTATCCGATTCGGTCCGGGACACCCTGATCGAGGTGATGGATCGCGAGGAGATCCTCAACGCCGCCTCCACCCTCGACACCGACGAACTCGCCGACCTGGCCCCCGATCTCCCCGAAGGGATGATGCAGGACGTCTTCACCGCCCTGCCGATCGACGATCGCGAGAAGTTGCGCTTCGTCATGTCCTACGACGAGGACACCATCGGCGCGCTGATGGACTTCGACCTGGTCACGGTCCGTGGCGACGTGACCATCGAGGTGGCGCTGCGCTACCTGCGGCGAATGGACTCGTTGCCCGATCACACCGACAAACTGTTCGTCACCGATCGCGACGGGTTATTCGAGGGCGTGATCCACCTGAAGACTCTGTTGCTCAACGACCCGGAAACGGTCGTGGCCGACGTGATGGAAGCCGACGCGGTGCGCTTTCACCCCGAAGACAAGGCACGTGATGGCGCGGATGCCTTCGAGCGCTACGACCTGGTTAGTGCGCCGGTGGTCGATGAGGTCGACCGACTGGTCGGCCGGGTCACCATCGACGCGGTGGTCGATTTCATTCGCGAGTCCTCCGACGAGGAGCGACTCTCCCAGGTCGGCCTTTCCGAGGAAGAGGACATCTTCGCGCCGGTGCGCAAGTCGGTGAAGAACCGCGCCCCCTGGCTGGCCGTGAATCTTGTTACGGCGATCGTCGCCGCGCAGGTCATCGGCCTGTTCGAGGGCTCGATCCAGGAACTGGTGGCACTGGCCGTGCTCATGCCGATCGTCGCGGGCATGGGCGGCAACGTCGGCAACCAGACCATCACCATGATCGTGAGGGAACTGGCCTTCCGGAAGCTCGGTGGCGGTGATATCCGCCTGCTTTACGGCAAGGAGCTCAAGGTCGCCCTGATCAACGGGGTCGTCTGGGGCGGGGTCCTCGGCCTGGTCACCTTCCTGATGTACCAGAACGCCGGGGTTTCCGCGGTCATGGTCGCGGCGGTAAGCCTCAACTTCCTGAGCGCCGCCTTCTTCGGCGTTACCATCCCCATCCTGCGCACCCGCATGGGCCGTGATCCAGCGCTCGGCAGCGCGGTCATGATTACCGCGATCACCGACTCGGGAGGTTTCTTCATCTTCCTGGGGCTCGCCACCCTCTTCCTGCTTTGAGCTAGCGGCATGACTCGAAAGATTCGCCTGAGCAAACAGCAGCAACGGCATATCGACCGCCGGCGGCGCGTCGATGACCAGGCCGAGACCTCGCTCTCTCCGGGCATCGTGGTGACCCATCACGGCCATGACCTGTTGATCGAGGACAGTGATCACCAGCTTCACCGTGGTCGCGCCCGGCGGACGGTGGGTCGCCTGACCACGGGCGACCGCATCCGCTGGCACTGCGACGAGCAAGGTAACGTGATGATCGAGCAGCGCGAGGACCGCCGGAACCTGCTGATCCGTCCGGACGCCTACGGCAAAAAGAAGATGATGGCCGCCAATATCGACCAGGTGCTGGTCATCACCTCGGTGTTGCCCTGGATGAACCCGGACGTGGTCGAACGCACCCTGGTGGCCGTTTTTGCCCTGCCAGCCACGCCTGTGATCGTGCTCAACAAGGTCGATCTCTTGCCCGGCCTGCCCGCCGGCGAGCGCCGCAGCATCGAGGAAAACATCGCCCTGTGGGAGTCGCTGGGTTTCGAGGTCATTCGTACCTCGGTGAAGTCCGGCGAGGGCATCGAGGCACTTCGCAGCCGGCTCCATGAACAAATCACGCTGATGGTTGGGTTGTCAGGGGTGGGCAAGACGTCCTTGTCGCGGGAGGTCACCCCCAGTGCCGATCAGGCGGCTATCGGCGAAATCTCGACGTTCAACCGCGAAGGCACCCACACCACGCGTGCCAGCACGCTCTACCGGTTTCCGGATGGCGAGGGTGGGCTGATCGACGCCCCCGGTGTGCGGGATTTCCCGGTCGAGGAAGTGCCCTCAGCCGCCCTGGAAGAGGGTTTTCCCGAGATCCACGCCGCGTCGGCCTACTGCCGTTTCAACGACTGTCGTCACATCAACGAACCCGGGTGCGCGGTGCGTGCGGCCGTGGCGGATGGTGACGTTCTCGAGCGCCGCTTGGCCCAATACCAGGCGATGCGCTAGGGAACCGCTGCACGATTCGATGGCGCCTCTGGCTGGCGGGTTTGTTCGCAATCAAGGCGCCGTGCCGAAGGCGGGCTCATTGCCCGGCGAGGGGCGGCAACGCCGAGTACGGCCAAACCCGCGAGCCCCATACGGGCGGGCCGCCAAGGGCCCATTTGCGGCGTTACAGTCCTTGTGAAGGACCCCGCCATTCACGGCGAACTGCGCCTTGCAACTGAGCCCTTGGCGGCCCGCAGAGACGCTATCGAATCGTGCAGCGGTTCCCCAGGTGAACGGTTAAACCCCGGCCGGGTGCAGTTCAGCCCGGTGGCCACTGCATCGCGCGCCCGCCAAGCAGATGCAGGTGCAGGTGGTAGACCTCCTGTCCCCCGTCACGGTTGCAGTTGAACACCGTGCGGTAGCCCGACTCGTCGATACCTTCCTGGGCGGCAAGCTCATGGGCAACAACGAACAGCTCTCCTACCAGCGGCGCATCCTCCGGCGAGATGTCATTCACCGTCGGAATCGACTTTTTCGGGATGATCAGCACATGTACCGGCGCCTGGGGATTGATGTCTCGAAACGCCAGTATGCGGTCGTTCTCGAACACGATATCCGCCGGAATCTCGCGATTGATGATCTTGCTGAAGATGGTCTCGCTCACGATCGAGCCTCCGTACGTGAATTCCCGCCCAGCTTAGCCTAAGTTCAAGGCTCCCCGGCGCGACATCCCGCCGCCGCAGGCGTTCCCTAGATTGCTGGCGAGCGAATTCATTAGTACACTACCTTTTTCCCGCGGCTGCCTTGCTGGCGTCCGCCGGATTGACGTGCTCCTACCCATGGCAGGCCCGACCTGTCGCCGACACGGTACATCACCCATGTCCTCGATCCGCGCCCTTTCCACACTCACCACTCGCCGACTGGTTGCTGCGGTGGTTCCGGCAGCCCTCTTGCTGGCCACCAGCCTACCCGCCAAGGCTCAACAGGGTGACCAACCGCCACCCAAGGTGCCGGTCATCCAGATCGAGCCGAGCAGCGCGTCCGTTTACAAGGAATACACTGGTCAGACCGAGGCAAACCGCTTTGTCGACGTCCGCGCCCAGGTGAACGGTATTCTCGAGTCTCGAGATTACGTCGAGGGGGCTCGTGTCGAGGCGGGGGACGCCCTCTTCCAAATCGACGACCGTCCGTTCCGCGCCGCGGTCAACGAGGCCGAGGCTGACCTGAGCTCGGCGCGGGCAACATTGGCCGCTGCCCAGCGCGACTGGCGCCGGATCAGTTCCCTGTTCGATCGTGGGGTTGCAAGCGAGAAGCAGCGGGATGATGCCCGCTCGGCACTCGAAACCGCCCAGTCCGCCGTCCAGGTGGCCGAGGCACAGCTCGAATCGGCGCAGATTGATCTTGACTACACGTCAGTATCGGCGCCGATCCCGGGCATCACCAGTCGTCGTGCCGTCGATCCCGGCAACCTGATCAGCGTCGGTGACCGACTGGTCAGCATCGAGGAAATCGACCCCATCCAGGTGACGCTCTCCTACCCGGTTGACGATCCGTTCGCCGACACGACCGCCCTCAACCCGTCCCCCGAGCGGACCACGCCCGCCGAGATCGCCGGTATCACCGGGCCCGAGGGTGAAACGATCAGCGGCAATCTCGATTATCGCTCGGCGAGCATCGAACGCGGCACCAACTCGATCGAGTTGCGCGGCGTATTCGACAACCCCGGGGATGTCCTGCGACCGAACCGTTACGTCCGGGTCCGCTTGAAGGTCGACGAGGTCGAGGACGCGGTGATCATCCCGGAAACCGCTATCGGCACTGGTGCAGAGCCCAATAGCACGGTGGTCTACGTCATCGACGACGAGAACAAGGCCGCCCAGCGCCGCGTGGAGCTCGGTCCGATGAGCGACCAGGGACGCATTATCCTGTCCGGTCTTGAGCCGGGCGATCGGTTGGTGATCGACGGACTGCTCAAGGTGCGCCCGGGCGCGCCGGTCGACCCGCAAGACCCGAGTGAAAGCAAGGACGACTGATCGTCACCTGCAGTCCGTCGAACCCTACCCGCCCGTGACGCCCTCGTCGACGAGGGCATCGGAGACCACCGATGTTTTCCAAGTTCTTCATTGACCGCCCGATCTTCTCCACCGTCCTGGCGATCGTGATCATGATCGCCGGCGGGGCTGCGTTCACCGGGCTGCCCGTCGAGCAGTACCCGGAGATCGTGCCTCCCGAGGTCGAGGTGAGTGCCACGTATGCCGGCGCCGACGCCGGCACTCTGGCCGAGTCCGTCGCCGCGCCACTCGAGCAGGCCATCAACGGCGTCGACGACATGCTCTACATGACGTCGGGCAGTTCGGATGCGGGCACGATGAACCTCTCGGTGACCTTCGCCACCGGTACCGACCCCGATCAGGCGACTATCGACGTCAACAACCGTGTCCAGCGCGCCCTGCCCCAGCTACCGCAGGAAGTGCGGGACCAGGGCGTGGTGGTGAACAAGAAGAGCAGCTCGCTGCTGATGGTGATCACGCTGATCTCCGAAAACGAGCAGTTCGACACCAAGTTCCTGAGCAACTACGGCCTGATCAACATCCTCGACTCGCTCAAGCGGGTGCCCGGCATCGGCGATGCTCGCCTGTTCGGTGCGCAGGATTATTCCATCCGGGTCTGGTTCGACCCCGCGAAACTGGCGCACTTCAACCTCACCCAGGACGACATCGCCGAGGCGATCCGTGAACAGAACGCCCAGTTTGCCGCCGGCAAGTTCAACGACTCACCCAACAAGGAAGGCGAGGCGTTCACCTACACCATCACCTCACAGGGGCGTTTTTCCGACGTCGAGGAATTCCAGAACATCATCCTCGCCTCGTCCGAGGACGGCGGGACCCTGCGCCTGAGCGACGTGGCCGAGGTTGAACTCGGGTCGCAGCGCTACGGCTTCAATGCCACCTATAACGGCGCGCCCACCGTCCCGATGGGGATCTATCTCGCCCCGGGCGCGAATGCCCTCGAAACCGTGGCCCAGGTGCGTGAGGAGATGGCAGAACTCTCCGAGCGATTCCCGGGCGACATGGGCTACGAGATTCCGCTGGATACCACCGACTTCGTGCGTATCTCGATCAAGGAAGTGCTCAAGGTATTCGTCGAGGCACTGATCCTGGTCACCCTAGTGATCTTCATCTTCCTGCAGAAACCACGCGCGACCATCGTGCCGCTGATTGCCATACCGGTCGCCCTGATCGGCGCGCTGGCCGGCCTGTTCCTGAGCGGCATGTCCATCAACCTGCTGACCCTGTTCGGCTTTGTGTTGGCAATCGGCATCGTCGTGGACGATGCAATCATCGTCATCGAGAACGTCGAACGCCTGATGCGCGAGGAGGGCCTAAAGGCCCGGGAAGCGTCGATCAAGGCCATGGAGCAAGTGACTGGGCCAATCGTTGCCACCACGCTGGTGTTGCTCGCAGTGTTCGTACCGGTGGCCTTTATCCCGGGGCTTGCCGGTGAGATGTATCGCCAGTTCGCCGTGGCCCTGTCTATCTCGGTGGTCCTCTCCGGCGTGGTCGCCCTGACGCTCACCCCGTCGATGACCGCCCTGCTCCTCAAGAATCACAAGGAGAAGGAGCCGGTGCTGCCGTTCCGGATCTTTAACCGGGGCTTCGATGCCTTCCGCGACGGCTACATGAAGATCGTGCACTTCTTCCTGGTCGCCTGGCCGGTCGGCTTGCTGATCTTCGCCGGCGTCGTGGTGGCTGCCGTGGTGATGTTCCGTAGCACCCCGACCGGTCTCGTCCCCGAAGAGGACCCGGGCTACTTCATCTCTACGTTGAATCTGGACCCGGCGGCGAGCCTCTCTCGCACGGGGGAAGTGCGGGACGAGTACTCGGCGATGATCCGCGAGAACCCTGACGTGCAGATGCAGGTCGCCTTCGCCGGCTTCGATCTTCTCGCCGGCACGCAGCGCCCCTACAAGGGGGTGGCCTTCACGCGGCTCAAGGACTGGTCGGAGCGCCCCGACGACGAGCAAAGCGTCCAAACGACGGTCAAGAAGGCCATGGGCGCGGGAACCCAGATCGAGGAAGGCATGATCATGGCGTTCGTGCCGCCGCCGATCCGTGGCATGTCGACCACAGGTGGCTTCGAGGCCTATCTGCAGCAGCGCGGCTCGGCCGACGTCAAGGCGCTCGCCGAGGCCGCTAACGCCTTGGTCGCCGCCGCCAACAAGCGACCGGAACTGGCAGGGGTACGCACCACTTTCGTAGACAACACCCCGCAGTTCCGCATGGACGTGGACCGGGAGCAGGCCTACGCGCTCGACGTGCCGGTCGCGGCGGTCTTCCGCACCATGCAAGGCACCTTCGGCACTCGTTACATCAACGACTTCACGCTGTTTGGCCGTAATTTCCAGGTCAATATGGCGGCAGATGCCGAGTTCCGCGCCGATCCTCAGGATCTGGAAAACGTCTTCGTACGCAGCGGTGATCAACAACTGGTGCCGATCAGCTCGGTGGTCACCCTGACCCGTACCACCGGGGCGGACGTGATCGATCGCTTCAACATTTTCCCATCCGCCAAGATCATGGGCAGTGCGGCCGAGGGATACTCCTCGGGCCAGGCCTTGATCGCCATGCAGGAAGTCATCGACCAAGCGCTCGGCGGCGGTGATTACACCCTGGGCTGGGTCGGGTCGGCGTTCCAGGAGCTTTCCAGTGGCTCCGCCGGCGCGATCGCCTTCTTGCTGGGTGTGATCATGGTGTTCCTGATCCTCGCCGCGCAGTACGAGCGTTGGTCCCTGCCCTTTGCCGTGATCACCGCCGTGCCGTTCGCCGTGCTCGGCGCGCTGATCGCCATCTGGATGCGTGACTTGAACATCGACATCTACTTCCAGGTCGGCATGTTGGTGTTGATCGCGATGTCGGCGAAGAACGCCATCCTGGTGGTCGAGTTCGCCTCCAAGATGCACACCGAGGAAGGCCTGTCGATCAAGGACGCTGCACTCAAGGCCGCTCGCATCCGTTTCCGGCCCGTGATCATGACCTCGATGGCCTTCATCCTGGGCGTGCTGCCGCTGGCGTTGGCGACCGGCGCGGGCGAGGCGGCACGCAATTCGCTGGGCACGCCGATCGTGGGCGGGATGATCCTGGCGACCTACGTGGCAATCCTGTTCATCCCGATGTTCTTCGAATTGCTGCAAACCGGCAGTGAAAAGCTCTTTCGCCGGAAGAAGGCACCGGCCTGACGACCCCTGATACGTAATGAATGCCGGCAGTTACCAAACGCTGATTCCCCTCGGTCATCCGGATGAACCATACGGTGGCAACCTCTGGGTGCGGCTGACATTCACCGAAGGAGTGCTCACGCGCATGCAGGTGGAAGAAGGCCCGGTCGACGCCCCGAAGCCCAATCGCGCCCTACCATCCGAATACACCGACGTCGGGCGGGAGCTCAGCGGCTGGCCTACACGTATCGACAACCGATTCGACTGGACGACCCACCCAGGCTTTCCCAGGGTAGGAACTGCATTCCAGCGGTCGGTGTGGTCGGCATTGTGCCGAGTGCCATGGGGGCAGTCGATCGGTTACGGCGAACTTGCCCAGCAGGTGGGCCGGCCGGGGGCCGCGCGGGCCGTGGGTCAGGCGGTGGGCGCCAACCCTTGGGCACCACTGATCCCGTGTCACCGCGTGCTAGCGGCGAATCACGGCTTGGGTGGTTACGCGCAGGGCACGCGCATCAAGGCACGATTGCTGGCTATCGAGGGGATTGCCTACCGCTGAGGTCGTGGTCCGGGGCCCTTTAGCCGGATGCGGAGTCGGACGACGCCGGGGCCCGTTTCTCGCTGGCCTGGTCGTCGAGTTCGTCCCAATACCGCATCCGCTCGGCGATGCTGCGTTCCAGGCCGCGTTCGACCGGTGCGTAGAATCGCTCGCCAACCAGTCCGTCGGGCAGGTAGGTCTCACCGGCGGCATAGGCCTCCGGCTCATCGTGGGCATAGCGATACCCTTTTCCCCAGCCCTCGCGTTCCATGAGGGCCGTGGGTGCGTTGCGCAGGTGCATCGGCACGGGGTCGGTGCCACGTTGCTTGACCGTGGCCAGTAACGCCTTGTGCGCGGTGTACACGGCATTGCTCTTGGGGGCGACGGCCAGGTACATGGCAGCCTGGGTGAGCATCAGCTCGCCTTCGGGCACACCGAGACGATCAAAGGCCGTCCAGGCATCCAGCGCCATGGTCAACGCGCGCGGATCGGCATTGCCGATATCCTCGGAGGCAATGCGAACCAGTCGACGGGCCAGGTATGACGGGTCGGCCCCGCCATCGAGCATGCGCAGCAGCCAGTACGCCCCGGCATCCGGATTCGACCCGCGGATCGCCTTGTGCATGGCCGATATCTGATCGTAGAACTCGTCTCCACCCTGGTCGAAACGCCGCGGTGACTGACTCAGGAGCGCCTCGAGCGTCTCTTCGCCCACCTCGCGTGCCGTTCCGTCGCTATTATCTCCGGCGAGTTGCGCGGCCAATTCCAGCAGGGTGAGCAGTCGTCGCGCATCCCCGTCAGCTGCGGCCACCAGTCGATCGGCGATGGCGGGCTCCATCACCAACGGCAGCCCACCCGTCGTTTCCCGCACACCCTCAGGGTGCGTCAACGCCCGGTCAAGCAAGGCATGCATCGCCGCATCGTCCAGTGGCTGCAGGCGGTAGACCCGCAGCCGAGAGAGCAACGCATTGTTCAACGAAAATGAGGGGTTCTCGGTGGTCGCGCCGACCAGGACCAACACGCCCCGCTCCACCGAAGGAAGCAATTGGTCCTGTTGCGACTTGTTGAACCGGTGGATTTCATCGAGAAAGAGGACGGTGAGACGCCCTGAAGACTGACGCCGTTCACGCGCCGCCTGTATGACGGCCCGCAGTTCACGCACCCCCGCCTCGACTGCAGACATGTAGACGATTTCTGCTTGCAGACGCTCGGCGTAGAGACCGGCCAGCGTGGTCTTGCCTACGCCGGGAGGCCCCCAGAGCAGGCAGGAATGGGCCTGGCGCTTTTCCATCGCCATACGCAACGGCGCCGATTCGCCCACCACGCGCACCTGCCCAGCAAATTCATCGACATGACTTGGCCGCAGGCGGTCGGCCAGTGGCCGATAGACCGAGGGGGGCTCGCCCCGAGGCTCCGTTTCCTCGACACCGAACAGATCGTCCTGCGAACTCAACTCGCCCACCTTGCGACCATATCTATGAGCACCACGGTGACGATCACGTCAGCCTCACTGGATGGCCGGTGGCTCGCGGGCCTCGACCACGTCCACGCCCTCGGGGGCCTCGAAACGGAAGGTCGACTCGTCCACCGGTTGGTTGAAACGACGGGACTCAAAGGACACCCGGGTGGTCTGATCGAGCTGGTCGATAAAGCGCATTTCGCGGATGCCCCGCTCGTCGACGCCCAGGAGGACCTCGCGGAAGTCGCCTTGCTCGTCCAGGGGACGCAAAGCGAACCACTTCAAGTCGCCCTCACCTTCGAGGGGGCGAACGCGAAAGACCTCGGTGATCGGCCGTTCACCAGTCAGGATCGCGATGGGTGCGCCATCGGTCGCCGACAAGGGCGAACGGCTGGCCTGTCGCAGATCGGGTTCGTAGACCCAGAGCGTTCCGTCGTTCGCGATGAGTTCCTGCACGTACGGGGTTTCGTATCGCCAGAAGAACCGCCCCGGGCGCTTGAGCACGAACGTACCCGACGATTCACGACGTACTTCGCCCTTGGCGTCACGCCGCTCCTGGGCGAAATCCGCTGACAATGTCTCGATATCGGCCAGCTGTTTGACCAGCGCATCAACATCTTCCGGTGGTGTGGCAAGAGCCAACGGCGAGAACAGTGCGGTGGTCAGAAAAGCCAACGCGGCAAGAAAACCGCTGTTGCGAAAATAATGTCTGTTCATGAATCACCAGGTCGTGGGTGGGACCGATTCGACGCCCGGCGTACGGCCGGGTTCCAACCCGTATATACGAATCGCTTGAAACTGCCCGAATACGGACCTATTTCGGCGGCGGAGGTGCGATCACTTCACGGCTGCCATTGGAGCCCAGTGCACCGACAACGCCATCGGCTTCCATCTGCTCAACCAGCCGCGCCGAACGGTTGTAGCCGATCTTGAGGCGGCGCTGGACGTAGGAAATCGAGGCCTTGCGGGACTCGGTGACGATCGCGACCGCCTGATCGTACAACTCGTCGATCTCCTCGCCATCGGCCCGCACCGGCTTTTCACCGGGCAAGGTCACATTGGCGGCAGTGTCCTCGGAGAGCACTTCGTCAACGTACTCAGGCTCGCCAAGGGTCTTGAGCGCCTCGACCACGCGATGCACCTCTTCGTCCCCGACGAAGGCGCCGTGAACCCGCATCGGCATGCCGCTGCCCGGCGGGAGATAGAGCATGTCACCGTGTCCGAGCAACTGCTCGGCGCCCATCTGGTCAAGAATCGTGCGGGAATCCACCTTGGAGGAAACCTGGAAGGCGATACGGGTGGGGATGTTGGCCTTGATCAGGCCCGTAATCACATCCACCGAGGGCCGCTGGGTGGCGAGGATCAGGTGGATGCCGGCGGCGCGAGCCTTCTGGGCCAGGCGCGCGATCAATTCCTCTACCTTCTTGCCGACGACCATCATCATGTCGGCAAACTCGTCGACCACGATCACGAGATAGGGCATCGGCTCAAGGGTTGGTGGCGGCAAGTCCGGATCGAAGGCCTGGGCGTGATCGTAGAACGGGTCCTTGATCGGCTCGCCCCGGGCAATCGCCTCGCGGATCTTCTCGTTGGCGCCCGCGATGTTTCGCACGCCAAGCTTGGCCATCAGCCGATAGCGGCGTTCCATCTCGCCAACCGCCCAACGCAGGGCATTCGATGCCTCCTTCATGTCGGTGACCACGGGGGCCAGCAGGTGCGGGATGCCCTCGTAGACAGACAATTCCAGCATCTTCGGATCAATCAGGATCAGCCGGACTTCCTCGGCGGTCGCCTTGTAGAGCAGGCTCAGGATCATGGCGTTGACCCCCACCGACTTGCCCGAACCGGTGGTCCCCGCTACCAGCAAGTGCGGCATGCGGCCTAGATCCGCCATGATCGGTTCACCGCCGATGTCCTTGCCCAACGCCACGGTCAGCGCAGAACGCGCCTCCCGGTAGCGGCGGGACTCGAGCAGTTCACGCAGCGCGATGATCTCGCGTGCCGTGTTGGGGATTTCCAGCCCCACGGTCGACTTGCCAGGAATAACCTCGACTACACGGACCGAGATAATCGACAAGGCACGAGCCAGATCCTTGGCAAGGTTCGAGATCTGGCTGACCTTGACTCCCGGGGCCGGTTGAAGCTCAAACCGAGTAATAACCGGTCCAGGGTGAGCGGCTACCACTTCGACGGCCACACCAAACTCGGACAGCCGCGCCTCGATGACCTCCGACATGTGTTGCAGGTCGTTCTTGTCAAAGCCACTGCTCTGCTGGACGGGGCGGTCCAGCAGTTCAAGGATGGGCTTCCCATTAGCCGTACCGAGTTCCGGCTGCGGCCGCGTGCCGGGTTTCTTCTTGGTCGGGACGATCGAGGCCGCGGGCGTGGGTTTCGGCGACGACGCGGCCTTGGCCCGGGGCTTAGGCTTGATTTCCGCCGGCGGCGTTTTCTTGCGACGCTGCTCGACCTCTTCATAACTCGCCCCGATTTCCGGGATCGGCGTGGGTCCCGGCCGACGGGACAGCGGCAACCGAGCCACAATCCAGCCAGAAATTGCCCGCACGCCATTGACAAAGCGCAGCAACGTCGCGCCGATCAAATCGAACAGAGCGAACCAGGAAAGCCCCGTGGTGGCAGAGACGCCAAGCATCATCAGACCGAGCAGGACCAACGTACTACCCAGCGCGCCCAGCAAGCGAACCATGCCCTCGGCAAGCACGAGACCCAGCACCCCGCCGGCTGAAAGACCGGTGGGTGCCGACAAGGGCTCATGGTTGATCGATGCAAGCACGCTCACACAGAGCACCAGGAGCAGAACGCCAAGCCACTGAATGGCAAACGGCAGGTCTGCCCAAGGCTTACCCTGCCGTGCACGGCGGAAGGTACGCCACAACAGCGGCAATAAGGCCGGCACCAACATGTAGGCACCGAAACCGACCAGGTAACGCGCGCCGTCAGCTACCCAGGCGCCCACCAATCCCGCCGCATTGCGCACTTCACCGGAGCCAGTGACACTAAAAGCGGGGTCGTCCGGATGGTAACTGAGCAACGCGAGCAGATAGACGCCCAGCAATAGAGCCACGACCAGTAATGCCAGCTCCAACAGGGCAAGCTGGGGACGGAAGATCGCAGGCTTGGTCATTCCGGGCATCTTGGGCTGCCTATCCTTAATATGCTCAACAGGTTACTCGCGTTTCTTTGAGTGAAGGATCGAGTCGCGATCATAGCAAGCCGACAACATCGGTGCCAAGTGCCTCATCGTCCAAAACTCCCGCCGAATAGCGTTTGACAAGCGATTCGGTCGACTATCATCGTCTGGGCACGATGAACCAACCAAACACCGACAAGCAAACGGAACGCATGCATGAGCAACGAACCTGATCAATGGCGCGAGACCCTTAGCGAAGAACAGTACCGTGTTTGTCGCCTTGGCGGCACGGAAGCACCGTGGTCGGGCGCCCTTAACGACGAAAAGCGCCCGGGGCGCTTCGACTGTGTCTGTTGCGGGCGTCCGCTGTTCGTCAGCGATGCCAAGTTCGATTCGGGCTCCGGCTGGCCCAGCTTCTTCCAACCCGCCAGTTCCGAGGCGCTAATCACCCGGAGTGATACCAGCCACGGCATGATCCGCACCGAAGTCCTCTGCGCCGGCTGCAACGCCCATCTCGGCCACGTATTCGACGATGGCCCGCAGCCAAACGGCCTGCGTTACTGCATAAACAGCGTCTGCCTGAACTTCGTACCAACCGAAGAAAACCCGACTACTTGACTACTCGGAGGCTCGGGCCACCCTTACCGCCACCCGACGGTGGCGGATCATCGTCTGGTCCCCCTCCATCTGAATCAGCATCCGATCCGCCGTCCGAGTCATGGGACGAGGGATCGGCAGCCCCCTTATCCGCTGCCCCGTCCTCTCCACCCGGGACGGCACGCAGCTGAGGACGCCCCTTGCCCTCGGCCCTCGGTGCCGGCGCCCCCTCACGGTCTTCCTCGGACTGAGGGAAGGTCTCTTCCGGTTCGTCCGGGAAGGTCGCCCCCTGCCCAGAGTCACGATCGACAATCGCGCGCACCGCGTGCATGGGGACGAATACCCGCTCGGGTTGACCACCGAAACGCGCCTCGAACGAGATCCCCACGCGATCCATGTGGAAATCACGCACCGCTGAGGGGCTGATATTGAGCTGAATGTGACCGTCTTCAACGAACTGTGTCGGCACCATCACCTCCTCGGCATCGGCATTCACTACCAGGTGAGGCGTGTGTCCCTGATCGAGAATCCAATCATAGAAGGCAGGAACGAGGTAAGGACGCTTCGAGAGCATTAAGAAACCTCTGCACGAATGGAATGGCGATTCGGCGTGGCTCGGTCCGCACTGATGAAAGGCACCCGGTTAAGCAACCGGCGCCACCGCAAACGCCCTGTTCCAAGCTGGAACGTTCGGGCAGTCAGGGCGGCGTGCCAGTCCTTGGGAGGAACCGTCAATCAGCCGCGCATCTCGCGTTCGACTTCGGTGAGGCTTGCCTGGAACGTCGGACGGCTGAACACCCGATCCATATAATCCAGGATCGGTTTGGCGCCGGGGCCGGAGAGCTCGATACCGTACTTCGGCAGGTACCAGAGCAGTGCTGCCAAGGTGACGTCAGCCAGCGAGAATTCCTCGCTCATGAAGAAAGGCATGGCCGAGAAGATCGGGGCGGCCGACAACAGTTCTTCCTTCAGTTGCTTGCGGGCACGAGCGACAGTCTTCTCGCCGCGCTCAAATTCAGGCAGCAAACCGTACCAGTCCTTCTCGATCCGGTAGAGCGCGGTGCGGACCTTGGCGCGGCTCACCGGGTCAACCGGCATCAGCGGCGGGTGCGGGAAGCGCTCGTCGAGGTACTCCATGATGACCCGCGCGTTGGTCAGCACGAGGTCACGATCGGCCAGTACAGGCACCGTGCCTTCCGGCGACAGGTCGTGGAAATCTTCCGGCGGCTCCTGCTCCGACAGGTCGATGATCTCGGCGGTCAGCTCCTTCTCCGCGAGAACAATGCGGGTTCGGTGGCAGTCCGGCGAGTCCGGGCTGGTGAACAAGGTCATGACCGAACGACGATTGACGGTCGCCATTGGCGCCTCCCGTGGTGCAATGGTTAAAACGGCATCATAACAAAAACCCGGCCTCGGGGCCGGGTTCATCGGTGGTTCGAGCGTCTACCTGACCGCTCGTTGGCGCCGATTCAGTGCTTGATGTCGCGCCAATATTCCTTCTTCAGCAAGTACATCACCAGCGTGAAGATAAACAGGAAGGCCAGCACGTACGGCCCGTAATGTGCGCGCAGCAGTGCGGCCGGCTCGGACATGTACACCATGAAGGCCGTCAGGTCGCGCATCTTCTGCTCGAACTCTTCCTCCGAAAGCGCGCCCGGACGCTCCGGCGACTCCAGCCCGACCAGGCGACGCTTGGCGTCCTCGCCCTCGCCTTCGGTCTCGTAAACCGGCTGGAGAAGCCCCTGTTCGGCGGCCAGTACGTGCGGCATGCCGACATCGGGGAATACTGCGTTGTTTACACCCCACGCCGTGTCCGGGTCGGCGTAGAAGGTCGTCAGGTACGTGTAAAGCCAGTCGCCGCCATTCACGCGAGCCGTCAACGTGAGGTCCGGCGGCACGATGCCGAAAGCCTCCTGGGCGTATTCCGCGGGCATGTTGGTTGTGATGACATCACCCGGCTTGGTGAACTCGTCGGGCATCAGTGCGGCCAACTGTTCTTCGGAAAGACCCAAATCGTCGCCAATGCGGCCGAACCGCATCATCTTGGCCCCGTGGCAGCTCGCGCAGCTATCCATGAACGTCTGTGCGCCACGGTACAGGGAGGCCTTGTCGCCAAGGTCGACCTCGGCATCCTCGAGCGGGTAGTTGCTGCTGGCCGCCTTGGCATTCGGCGCAGCCAGCAGGCCGATCAGACAGAGAAAAAACGTAATACGGATCATTGCAGGCGCTCCGGCACGGGCTGGGTACGTTCACGACGGCTGATGAAATACACCGCGACGAAGAAGCCGAAATACACGGCAGACAGCAGCTGGGAAGCCAGGGTGCCGAGCGTGGTCGGCGGCTGGGTGCCCAGATAGCCAAGCCCGATGAACGCGGCGGCGAACGCGAACAGGTTCACCTTGAACGCCGTCGAGCGGTAGCGGATGGACCGGGTTCGGTTGCGATCGATCCACGGCAGCACGAACAGAATTAGGATGGCAACTGTCATCGCGACGACGCCCAGGAACTTGTCCGGCACGGCGCGCAGGATCGCGTAGTGCGGCGCGAAGTACCAGACCGGGGCGATGTGCTCCGGCGTCTTGAGCGGATCGGCCGGCGTAAAGTTCGGATGCTCGAGGAACAGACCACCGCCATCCGGCCAGTAGAACAGCACGGCGGCAAAGATGAACATGAACACGCCCAGGCCGAACAGGTCCTTGACGGTGTAATACGGATGGAACGGGATGCCGTCGACCGGCTTGCCGGTGTCGTCCTTGTTCTCTTTGATGTCCACGCCGTCCGGGTTGTTCGATCCGACCTCGTGCAGGGCCATGATGTGACCACCGATCAGGAAGAGCAGCACTAGCGGCAGCGCGATCACGTGCAGGGCGAAGAACCGGTTCAGGGTGGCGTCGGAGACGACGTAGTCACCACGAATCCACAGCGCAAGATCCGGGCCGATCACCGGGACCGAACTGAACAGGGAAATGATCACCTGCGCGCCCCAGTAGGACATCTGGCCCCATGGCAGCAGGTAGCCCATGAAGGCCTCGGCCATCAGCACCAGCAGGATCAGGACCCCGAAAATCCAGATCAGCTCGCGCGGCTTCTTGTAACTGCCGTACATCATCCCGCGGAAGATATGCAGGTAGACGGCAATGAAGAAGAACGAGGCGCCGGTGGAATGCAGGTAGCGGAGCAGCCAGCCCCACTCGACATCACGCATGATGTACTCGACCGACGCGAAGGCATCGTCGGCCGACGGCTTGTAGCTCATCGTCAGCCAAATGCCGGTGACGATTTGCAGGACGAAGACGACCAGCAGCAGCGAGCCGAAGTAGTACCAGAAGTTGAAGTTGTGGGGGACGTAGTACTTCGCCAGGTGGGCATTCCAGAAATGCGACACCGGCAGGCGGTCATCCACCCATTTTCCCAGGGACTTGATCATGCTACGTCCTCCTCGGAGCCGCCGACGCGGATGATTTCATCGGTGACGTACACGTACTGCGGAACCTCCAGGTTGGTCGGCGCCGGAACACCCTTGTAGACGCGACCGGAGATATCGAACTTCGATCCGTGGCACGGGCAGAAAAAGCCTCCCTGCCAGTCGTCGCCCAGATCAGCCGGGGCGACTTCCGGTCGGTACGTCGGCGCGCAACCGAGGTGCGTGCACAGACCGACAATGACGAGGTAACGCTCGTGTTCCTTGCGCGCCCGGTACGGGTTGGCCGCGAACTCGGGCTGCTGGGTGACCACCTCGGAGTTGGGGTCGCGCAGACGATCGTCCATCTCGGGCAGGGATTCGAGCATGCGCTCGGTGCGATTCACGACATAGACGGGCTTGCCACGCCAGGCGACGGTCGTCATCTGGCCGGGGGAGAGCTTGCCGATGTTCACGTCGACCGGCGCGCCGGCGGCCTCGGCCTTGGCGCTGGGCTGGAAGGAACTCAAGAACGGCACGGCGGCAAAGCCGACGCCCACCGCGCCAACCGCCGTCGCCGCGCCGGTCAGGAACCGGCGCCTTGCCGGGTTGGAGGGAGAATCAGCCATTGTTACGTCGTACTCCTGGATGGTTGTCCGTCAATCGATTACGACCGGAAAGCGATTCCGAGTCGCTCGTGTTGTTGGCGAGCCTTTTCGGCCTCCCTGCACCCGGCGAAAAAACACCCGGAAGGATCCGGGTCGCCGAGGGAAGGTCTGCACGAATCCGATGTCACTCTGGCTTGGCGAGCCGTTCGTGATCAAGGTGCGTCGTCGCGCACGTGCCGGTGGTCACGTCAAGACGGCGCAACGCCGAGCACGGGCGGCTCGCCTAGCCCTGAAAGGCGTGCCTTGGGCCGGGCATCTGCTGCGTTGCCGCCCTTGGAAAGAGATAACTCTTCCGCGGCGGGCGAGCGCCTTGCACCTGCCCGGCCCAAGGCGCGCAGAGCGATATCGGATTCGTACAGACCTTCCCCAAGGCATCACCGATGCAAAGCATCTGCCATTTTTACGGCCGGAGTAGTTTAAGCATCTCGATGCGGCCGTCAAACAAGCGAGGCTAATACCTCGGGATAGACTTTTATTAGCTTGGGAAACCAGTTGGGCCGTTTCAGACCGGGTTCGGGATATCGATAAACTGGTGCTCGATCCCGAATTCCGCGGCGATGCGCTCGCCCAGCAAACGCACACCTCCCGTTTCGGTGGCATGATGCCCGGCGGCGAAATAGGTCACACCGGATTCCCGTGCCATGTGCGTGGTGCGTTCGGAGATCTCGCCGGAGATGAAGGCATCCAGGCCGAGCTCGATGGCCTCGCCCAGCATGTCCTGCGCCCCACCGGTACACAGACCGATACGCTGAATCGGGCGATTGGTCGGCCCGACGACCAGCGGTTCGCGACTCAAGCGATCGGTAATGCGGGCAGCAAGCTCGCCCCCCGTCGCCGGCTGTTCAAGGCGTCCGGCGACTGCGAGCTGCTGATGGCCGAAACGCTCGGTCACGTTCACACCCAGGCGATCGGCCAGCCAGGCGTTGTTGCCGATATCGACATGACCGTCCAGTGGCAGGTGGTACCCGATCAGGTTGATCTCATGGGCCAACAGGGTCGCGATGCGCCGGCGCTTCATTCCGGTGATGACCTCCGGTTCGTTCTTCCAGAAGTAACCGTGGTGTACGAGCACCGCATCCGCCTTGGCGTCGACGGCGGCATCGAGCAAATCCTGGCAGGCGGTGACACCGGTAACTAGCCGACGAATCTCGCGCCGTCCCTCGACCTGCAGGCCATTCGGTGCGTAGTCGCGGTAGGTTTCGGGCTCGAGCAGCTCCTCGCAATAGGCGAGCAGCTCGCGGATATCGACCGTCTCGGACATGGGCGCTCCTCCTGTCGTGACCATGGTGCCGGGCGAAACCCTAGCATGTTCCGCGACGCAATGGCTTGGCGCCCCCTCAGCCGCATGTTCCAATGCCGGAATACCCCCCAAGGAGCTTTTCGGCCATGCCCAGCCGCCCCACAGCATCCCTGCTGTCGCGCCGTTTTCTACCGTACTTCTTCACCCAGGCACTGGGGGCCTTCAACGACAACGCGTTTCGCTTCTCGGTGATGTTTCTGATCACCTACGAGATCGGCACCGCTCAAGACGGCAATATCGACGTGCTGATGAACCTGGCGGCGGGACTGTTCATCCTGCCGGGGTTGCTGTTCTCGCCGATGGCGGGTCACTGGGCCGATCGCCTCGATCAGGCGCGTCTGGCCCGGGCGCTCAAGTGGACCGAACTGGGCCTGATGATAATTGCCGCACTGGCATTCTGGTGGCAGAGCATCGTCCTGTTGATGACCCTGGTGTTCCTGATGGGCGCGCAATCCGCCTGGTTCGGCCCGCTCAAATACGCGATCGTGCCTCGCCACCTGCCGGCGGGCATGCTGATGCGCGCCAACGGCTGGGTCACGGCGAGCACCTTCACCGCCATTCTGCTGGGTACGCTGACCGGTGGACTGCTGGCCGCCACCGGTGAGCGCGCCACCCTGATCGCGAGCCTGCTGGTGATCGGTGTAGCGGTAGCGGGCCTGATTGCCGCACGCTATATTCCCCCTGCCCCGCCCCCGGGACGGCTGCCGGATCACGCCGGACCACTGAAAAGCTGGGCCACGACCTGGCGGCTCCTGCAGACCCAGGCAACCAGCCTGCGCCAGTCGATGTGGCTGATCAGCTGGTTCTGGTTCGTGGGCGCGGGGTATCTCACCCAGTTTCCCCGCTTTGCCGAGGACGTGCTCGAATTGCCGGCCGACGGTGCGACCGGGCTGCTCGCGCTGTTTGCCCTGAGCATCGGAATCGGCGGTCTGTTGGTGGGGTATCTTGGTGGCCGACGCCCACCGCGGGCGCTGGCGCCCTTCGCCGCGCTGGGCGTCGGCTTGGTCGCGATCGACTGGTATTTCGTCGCATCGGCGCCCTCTCCGTCGCTATGGCGAGTCGGGGTGGACATCGCGGTGACCGGTATGTTGGCGGGCATGCTGGTCGTCCCGCTGTACAGCCATCTGCAAAGGGCCTCGCGGCCCTCGCAACGCGCCCGCCTGATTGCGGCACTCAACGTGCAGAACGCATTGGCGATGGTAGTCAGCAGCCTGCTGGCGATTTTCCTGTTCGCGGCGCTTGGCATCGACCTGCCGACCTTCTTCCTGCTCTTCGGTGGAAGTGGGTTGCTGGTGGCCGCTTCGGTCTGGTGGCGCTGGAAGGGGCTGCTCCCGGTTCGAGGCGGAAACCCCGGACATCGGTAACCCATCAATCATCCAGGCCGATCACCTGCCAATCGCCTCCGGCGCTTTCCCGGCGCAGGCAAACCGCGCGACCGCCAACCAGTTCACCGGCACAGTAGTCGGCCGATTCCTCGGCCGTCGCCCACCAACCGGTCTCGACCCGCTCGATTTCCCCGTGCTGATGCACGAGTGCATCAGGGCGTCGTGGCTTATCGAGCCACCATAACGGCCGGAATGCCCCGGGTGATAGCCCGGGTAACAGCGATTCACCCGCCGGCTCGGTCGGCCTGGGGCGTGAGGACTTGTCTTGGTGCGGTGACATGGGGTGAAGACGGGAACGACGCATGGGAATCAGATCGGGCGCATCCTGCACCCGGCTGACGGCCTGTCGGCCCAGCCGGGCCTGCAGGCGCTGAAAGAGGGCTCGCTCATCACGCCCACGCTCGTCGGCATCGGCAAAAAGGCTGCCCTGCCCCGGTCGGGGGGTGACAAAGTGCTCGGCCTCCACCCGCAGACGGGTCACCGGCGCCAATCCCCCGGCCGACTCCAGGCGCAGGCGCAATTGCTCTTGCCATAGGGGCTCGTCCCGGCCGGGCTCGGCGGTTGCCACCTCCAACCGGGTCGACGGCCTGTCCTCGTGGGTGAGCCACACCACGAAATCCGCCACCGCGAGTTGCCGACGATGCAGGAAGTCGCTCAGTCCCACCAGCGGCCCACGGGCCAGTAGCAACAGGCGATCGACCTGGCTGGCCGGATCCCACAGGCTTACCTCCCGGGCATAGCGGGCCGGTGGCACCAGATCGGCCAACGGCCAGTCCCGTTCAGCGAACAAACGGTCCAGATCGGCCAACAGTAATGGATCGGTGCGCATTCCCAGGCCGTCACGCGGCAGGCGGCGCACCTCGCCCAGTCGCCGCAGCCCCAGTTCAGCAAAGCGATCAATCCAGCTGCTCGGCCAATCGGCAAGCGCCAGAGGCAGTTGGCTAACGGCCGCCAGTTGCTCTCGGGCGTGGCAAAGCCTCGGGGCCTCGTCATCCACCGCTGCGGCCAACGCCCAGGCAACGCGCGGATGCGGGGCCCCCGCGGCCTGCACCACCAGGTGCCACGATTTCAATGCCTCGAGCAGCCGGGAAACCAATGTCTCGAGCCCGCCGAATAGAGCTGCGCTCCCACCGATCTCCAGCAGCAGACCCGCACTGCTCTCTCCGCCGGGTTGCACCGGTGGCGGGCGGCTGACGCGCGAGGTGTATGTCAGTGCCCATTCGCCCCATTCGGCCAGCCACTCTTCCACGGCCCGGTGGTCGGTGGTCAAGCATCGTAGCGGGACAATGTCCGTCGAGGCATGCGCCCGGTGACGGGAGCGTGCTCCAGCCAGGCTCTGGCCGATCTCGATACCCAATCCGGCTGCCGCGTGGTTGATCGCCATCACCCGGCTGCCGCGCCCGCTGCCATCCAGGAGCACCGCGGGCGGACGGTCATGACGCTCTTCTTCGGGGCAACGACATTCGAACCAGGCCTCCGGGAAGCGCAGCGCCAGCCAGTAGGGTTCGTGTCGTAGCGACCGGGATGTGGACTCGATGGGCATAACGGACTCCGGGCACGAATACTGTTATTTTTTACAGTATACTTCGCTCATGCTTCCGCCAAGACCATCACCATGACCGAATCGACTACATCGCGCCCCCTTACGTCCCGCCAGGCCGAAATCCTTGCGTTCATCCGCGACACCATCCATGAGACCGGCATGCCGCCGACTCGGGCGGAGATAAACGCCGCCCTCGGTTTCCGCTCGCCCAATGCCGCGGAAAGCCATCTCAAGGCGCTGGCGAAAAAAGGGGCCATCGAGCTGATGGGAGGACGCTCCAGGGGCATTCGCCTGCCGGACGACTCCCACCGCGACGAGTTGGCCGTGATCGGCCGGATCGCTGCGGGCAGTCCGATCCTGGCGGCCGAACACGTCGAATCCCAGGTGCCGGTCAACCCGTCCCTGTTTCGCCCTCGTGCCGATTACCTGCTGCGCGTACGCGGCATGAGCATGCGCGATGCGGGGATCATGGATGGCGACCTGCTCGCGGTGCATCGCACCGAGGAAGTCAGCAACGGCCAGATCGTGGTGGCCCGCCTGGCCGACGAGGTCACCGTCAAGCGCTATCGACGTCGCGGGGCGAAGGTCTGGTTGATCCCGGAGAACACCGAGATGACACCGATCGAGGTCGACCTGCGACGCGAGGAATTGATCGTCGAGGGCCGTGTGGTCGGCGTGTTGCGGACATTCGACTGACGCGCACCTAGTGTCTCGACAACATCGAGGCGCCAGGAGGCACGACCACTCGTACACTCGTACCAGGAGGATCGTCACATCATGGCAGCACACGCCATCGGGGGGCACGACGTCACCGAGCTGCTGGCTCGGCATGACATCTGGCGTGGCCGGCAGACCCGCCCGCCCGAGTCGAGCGCCGCGCCCTGCCCCAGCGGCTGGTCGGCACTCGATGAATTGCTTGGCGGTGGCTGGCCAAGCGAGGGGTTGATAGAGCTTTATGCCGGTCGGGCCAACAGCGGGATCTGGCGGCGCCCTTGTGAGCGACTCGACACGACACCCCTGAAATCGCATCAGGACTGGTTCCAGTCGTCACTGGGCCATGGCACCACGGCCCTGCTGATGCCTTGGCTGCATCGACAAACCCGAACGGGGCGCGTGGCGCTGATCAACCCCCCGGCGCTCCCCTGTGCCGAGCGTTGGCAACGGGAGGGGGTGCAACTCGACAACCTGCTCGTCATCCAGCCGCGGAATCTGCGTGAACTGGGTTGGGCGACCGAGGAAGTCCTCCAGTCCGGCGTCTATCCGCTGATCGTCGCCTGGCTCCCCCCGCTGAGTTTCGCCCTGCGCCGACGGCTCAAGCTAGCCGCCGAAACGGGCGGCGGATGCCTGGTCACGCCCTACCCGCTCGGCGCCGAAATGGCATCAGGAACCGCCATGACCGCCCCCTCAAGCCCTGCCTGGGCACAACTGGCCGTGCATCGGCGTGCTCAAGGTTTGAGTGTGCGACGACTCAAACCGTTTCACCCCCGCGAGGTGCATCTCGAACTGGATGCCGGGAACGTCGAATCGACGCCTCCCGGCACAACAGGCGCCACCCCCTTGAAACTGGTCGGCTCGCGCTAGCGCCCGGTCGCCTGTCGATACTCGGGCATCACGCGCGGTATGGCACGTTCAAGCGCCTGGATGCGATTGCCGCTGTCCGGGTGGGTGCTCAGCCACTCAGGGCCGCCACCACCGCCATTCGCCTGCATCTTGCGCCACAGGCTCACGGCCGCACGCGGGTCGTAACCGGCCCTCGCAGCCAGCAGCAGCCCTACCTCATCGGCCTCGAGTTCCATTCGTCGACTGAACGGCAGGTCGATGGCCACGGTGGCAACCTGTTGCGCCATCGCCGCCGTCTGACTATCCAGACCACCCAGGGCCGAGGCCACCGACAACCCCATCTGCTGGGTCATCGCCATCGACATCTTCTCGCGAGTGTGCCCCGACAAGGCGTGGGCAATCTCATGGGCGATCACCTGCGCCAACTCATCATCGGTGGGGCGAAGCTTGTTGAGCATGCCGGTGTTGATGCCTACCTTGCCGCCGGCCATCGCAAACGCGTTGATGCTGTCATCACGAAACACGAGGCTTTGCCACTGCCATGCCGCCGCCTGCGGGTAGACACGAATCGCCTGCGGCACGATGCGCTGCGTGATGCGTTGCACCCGCTGACTGGCCGGGTCGGACGCCGACAACGTCGGCTTCTTCCTCGCCATCTGGGAATACGCCTGGTAGGCCATCTGATTGGCCTGATCCTCGGGCATGATCATCAGCTGGCTGCGTCCCGTGACCGGATGCGTCGCGCAACCGGCAATCACGAGCGACAGGCCCAGCAGGGAAACGGCAAATGGCAAACGCATAGCAACTACCCTCTTCAAACCGGCTGGCCGGAACAAAAAAACCCGATCTTCACGAAGACCGGGGATGGCGGTATCGGTTCCAGTCGACTGGCTCAGCCACCTAACGCACGGATGGCCTCGTCGAGCTCGTCATCGATCATGCTGGACTCGAGATCCACACCCAGTTTTTCGGCGGCCATGATCGGACGATCGTCCGATGTCCGACTGATGCCGTGTGCCTGTGCGATGGCACAGATCACAACATCACTGTAGTTCGGATCACCGTCGTGTTGATAACCCAGATCACCACAGTGCTCGATCACCTCGGCGAACATGTCGGGAAAATCCCAAGCCTTGACGATATTGCCACCCAGCCGTGACTGCAGGCTCTCAACCAACTCGTTGAGCACGGCCGGCGCGTCCTGCAGCTTCGGGATCTCCTCGGCCACCACGATCACCGGGATGCCGCCGACGCTGTGCAGCAAGCCGGCGAGCAGGGCCTGATCGGCATCGAGCTTCGTGTGCCGCCGAGCGATGTGATTCGCCAGAGCCGCAACCTGCGTGGCAAATGCCCAGTGATCCCGCATGATGCGCTTGATCATGGGTGTCTTGGCGCTAAACAACTGCTTGGCCGACAGCGAGACAATCAACTGGCTGACCGTGCGCATCCCCAACCGCGAGACGATCTGGTTGAGGTTGTCGATGTGCTGTGCCCCGCGATAGAGCGGGCTGTTTGCGACCTGGATCAGTCGGGCGGCGATCGCCGGATCCTGCGAGATGACCTCCACCAGATCGCTCGCCGAGCTGTTGGGATCATCGATTATCCGACGGGCCCGCAAGGCCACGTCGGGCAGCACGGGCAACGAGATCCCCTTGTCGCGAATCTTGTTGATGATCGCCTGTTCAAGTGCCGGATTGGCCACGTTCTCTTCTCCCTGAAAAGGGCCGTGCGCCCCTCATGGACGCCCGGCAATCAATATCAGTCTGCCAGACGGGTGTGCTTCACGCGCTTGGGCTGGTCGGCTGCATCACCGAGGCGCTTGTGCCGGTCGGCCTCGTATTCCTGGAAGTTACCTTCGAAGAACATCACCGAGCCATCGTCCTCGAAGGCGAGGATATGGGTGGCGATCCGGTCGAGGAACCAGCGATCGTGCGAGATCACCAGTGCCGACCCAGGGAAGTCCAGCAACGCGGTTTCCAGAGCACGCAGCGTCTCGATGTCGAGATCGTTGGTCGGCTCGTCGAGCAGCAGCACGTTGCCACCAGCCTTGAGCAGCTTGGCCAGATGCACCCGGTTGCGCTCACCGCCCGAGAGGTCCTTCATGAACTTCTGCTGATCCTGGCCCTTGAAGTTGAAACGCCCCAGGTAGGCACGAGAGGGCATCTCGAACTTGCCCACCGTGATGTGGTCGTAGCCGTCCGAGATTTCCTCCCACACCGTCTTGGTGTCTTCCATGTCCTCGCGGGACTGGGAGACATAGGCCAGCTCGACGCTCTCGCCAATCTCGATGTTGCCGCCATCCGGCTTTTCCTCGCCGATCAGCATACGGAACAGGGTCGACTTGCCCACGCCGTTCGGGCCGATGATGCCGACAATCGCGCCCTTGGGCACGGAGAAGTCCAGTCCCTGGTAAAGCTCGCGGTCGCCATAGCGCTTGCTCAGCCCCTCGACCTCGATCACCTTGTCGCCCAAGCGCGGGCCAGGCGGGATGTAGATCTCGTTTGTCTCCGAGCGCTTCTGGTACTCCTCGGACTGCAGTTCCTCAAAGCGCTTCATGCGCGCCTTGGATTTGGCCTGCCGGCCCTTGGGGTTCTGACGCACCCACTCGAGTTCCTGCTTCATGGCCTTCTGGTGAGCGGACTCGGCCTTCTCTTCCTGCTCGAGACGCTTTTCCTTGGTCTCCAACCACTGAGAATAGTTGCCCTCGAAGGGAATGCCCTGGCCGCGGTCGAGCTCGAGAATCCAGCCGGCGACGTTGTCGAGGAAGTAGCGATCGTGGGTGACTGCGACCACGGTGCCGGAGAATTCCTGCAGGAAGCGCTCCAGCCAGGCAACGGACTCGGCGTCGAGGTGGTTGGTCGGCTCGTCGAGGATCAGCATGTCGGGGTTCGACAGCAGCAGGCGGCACAGGGCAACGCGGCGGCGCTCGCCCCCGGAAAGCTTGGTGACGTCAGCATCCCACGGCGGCAGGCGCAGCGCGTCGGCGGCCACTTCGAGCTTGCGGTCGAGATCCCAGCCGCCACCCGCTTCGATCTGGTCCTGCAACTTGCCCTGCTCTTCCATCAACGCCTCGAAATCCGCATCCGGGTCGGCAAATTGCTCGGAGACGGCGTTGAAACGCTCAAGTAATTCGGCCATCTCGCCGACACCATCCATGACGTTGCCACGCACGTCCTTCTCCGGGTCGAGGTCCGGTTCCTGCTTGAGATAGCCGATCTTGGTACCCGGCTGCGGGCGCGCCTCGCCGATGATATCCGTGTCGACGCCGGCCATGATGCGCAGCAGGGTCGACTTCCCGGCCCCGTTGTAACCGAGCACGCCGATTTTTGCGCCGGGGAAGAAGTTGAGATTGATGTCCTTGAGGATGTGCTTTTTCGGCGGAACGACCTTGCCGACGCCGTTCATAGTAAAGATGTACTGAGCCATAGAATTCGAGACTTTGTGTTGTTGCAAACGAAATGAAGCGGCACTATCCCGCAAGATAGTGACCGCGTTTGATCACAAGGATACCAGCACTGTGCCGCGACTTGATGCCCCCCGCCCGACAACCCATCACGCCAGGCCTCACACGGTGGTTTCGATAACGGTTCGGGCAACTCGACTCTTGCGCCGACAGCGTGGTTCTTGGGCCGCACTTCTCGTTGCTGCCACGCTGGTCGCCAACCCGTCCCAAGCCGCGTCCGAACCCGAACTGCACGTGCTCATCGACGTCTCGGGCAGCATGAAGAACACCGACCCGGAGAACCTGCGCGAACCGGCCCTGCGCCTGCTCGGGGACCTGGTGCCCGAGGAAAGCCGCGTGCGAGTCGACCTGTTCGGCAATCGCATCAGCGAGGTCCTGCCTACCTCACTCGCCTCCCCCGAAACCAAGAAGGCCATGCGTGCGGCGGCCGCGCAAATCCGCTCGGACGAGCCCTTCACCGACATCCCGGCGGCGCTCGAAGCCGCCAACCGTGACTGGGCCGAGAGTACCGAGCGCAATATCATCCTGCTGTCCGACGGCAAGGTGGATATCTCTCCCGACGACGCGGTCAACGAGCGAGCCACGGCCGACCTGCGCGACACGGTCATCCCGTCACTGGTCGATGCCGACGTCCAGGTGCATACCGTGGCCCTTTCCGAGGCCGCCGACGAATCGATCCTCACGGAAATCGCCGAGCGCACTGGCGGGCTCGCGTTGAGCGCCCGCAGCAACGAGGACTTGCAGCGCGTGTTCCTCGCCCTGTTTGAGGCGACTGCCCCGCGTACGGGGGTGCCTCTGGTGGAAAACCGCTTCCGTGTCGATGAGAGCATCAGCGAACTGACCCTGGTCGTTTTCCGCGAATCCGACGCCGAACCCACCCGCATCCAGATCCCCGACGGCGGGGAAGTCGACGTGGAGACCGCCAGCGCGCTCGCCGACTGGCGCTGGGATGACAGCGCAGGTCGGGATCTGATCACGATCAGCAACCCGCCATCCGGTAGCTGGCGCATTCTCGCCGCCGAAGACCCAGACAACCGCGCCCTGGTGATCACCGACCTCAAGCTGGCCATGCCCGGCCTGCCCAGCCGCGTATTCCCCGGCGAGGCGATCGAGGGCGGGCTGGTGTTGACCAACCGCGGCGAACCGATCGTGGAACGGCGCCTGACCAACGACCTTCAGGCACAGGTTGACGTCAACGACCCGAAGGAAAAGGTCATCGAGTCGCTTGAGCTCAACGACATCGGCGCCGAACCCGACGTGCTCGGCGGCGATAGTCGCTACGATTTCCGCCTGCGGCTCGACGGAGACTCGGGGATCTACACACTGGAAGGCCGGGCCAGCGGCCCCACCTTCGAACGGGTGATTCGCAAGAAGATCGCGCTGGCCCGCAACCTGCCCTTCGCCGCCCGCGTTGTCCGCCCCCACCTGGCGGCCCGCGGTGACCACGGCGATAGCGGCAACCCCCGTGGACCTGCCGCCAGGCTGATCATCGAACAGGACGTGGCCCTGCTCGATCCAAGCGCCTCGCACCTCGTCGGGCAAATCGAATGCGAAACCGGCCAGACAATCGAGATCGAAGTCCGTCTCTTGGAAGCGACCAACCGCATCGAACTGCCAGATAGCGATGGCAATGGCTGCCGGGTCACTGGCACCGTCAGCGGTGAGACCGACGATGGCCGTGAGGTAAGCCTGCCACTCGATCAACCCATCCCTGCGCCGGCACCACGGAACGAAAGGCCAGCCGACGAACCCGCTACGGACGACGAGCCAAGCGAAAACAAGGCGGCTGACCGGAAGGGCAACCCGCTCGTCGCGGTGCTGATCGGCCTCGGCGGGCTGACGCTCCTCGGGCTGTTGGCATGGAGCTGGCGGCTGGTTTCCCGACGACAGCGTCGTCAACTGATTGAGGCCGCGCGGAACTGAACCCGCCGACCATCACGCACAATCGACACATCACGGAACACGGACACATGCTCGATTACTTCCTGAGTTCAGACTGGGCCATCATCGCCACCGAATTGCTGGCGGGATTCATCGTCATCTCACTGATCCTCGCCATCCTGGTCTGGCGGGGACAGCGACGGCATACCGGGGCCGCCGAACGTCTGCTGGACGATCGCGCCCCGATCATGCGCGCCTCCGAGGAGATGCTCGACCGCCAGATCCAGCGCACATGGCCCGAACTGACGATCGATGACGAGCAGCGCGAGAGCTATGCCGAACGCAGCCTCGATGCCGTCGAGGCCATGGTCGAGCCTTGGCTTGAACCCAAACGATACGAGCTGGCGGCAGTCGCCCGGCGTTTCCTGCAGGTGCGGCAGGCCGACCTGGACCAGTTGTTGACCCTGGCACGAGCCCAGGCCGAACAAAGCGAGGGTGACGATCCACGGCTCGCCGAGCTCGAAAAAGACATCGAGGAACTGCGCGACCAACGTGACCGACAGGCCAAGCACCTCGCCGAAAGCCTGGAAACCGTCAATGTCATGGTGCGTGAGTACGGCCGCAAGTTCGACTACAACAACGAGCCGCGTGTCGCCACCGTGCTCAAGGCCATCGTCATGGTCCAGGAGATGGATGCCGGGGCGGACTGCGAAACCGCCAAGAGCCGTGCCGACGAGGTGTTCACCGAGGATCTGGTTGCCACCCCGTCGACGCCTGCAGAGGAGAGCGAACCATCTCCCGCTGCGGGCGAGGACAGTCCGGCTGCCACGGGGGCCCAACCGGTCGAGGAAACCGATACGGACGCCGACACCCCTGATCTCTCTGCCGAAGACGAGATGGCCGCCGCCATGGCAGCCGAGGGCGTTTCGAACGAGAAGACCGAGGCGATGGAGGCCGCGTCGAGGGAACGTGAAGAGCAAGCCACCGCCGAGGCACAGGCCACCACCGGGACGGACACGGCAGACGACCCCGAAACGGATGAGCGGACCGCGGAACAAACCACCGACGAGCTAACTGGCGTCCAAGCCGAGGAGCAAGGTATCGACTCCACGGCAGAGCCGGACACCACGGTCGCGAATAGCGACGACCTGGATGAACTGATCGAGTCGGCCGCCAAGGCACAACCCGGAGCTCAACCCGAGCCCCCCGAGTCGCAACGCATCGACGGGCCCACTCGGGCCGAGGAGGCGGAAACGACGGGTCCAGACGAGGAAGTCGCCCAACCCTCGGGTGAAGGCCAACCAGACGAGAAGGAAACATCCCCTTCGTCCATCGACGGTGAGGACCAGGAGATTGCCAGCGCCCGGCCGGATGAGCCGGAAGTCCCGGGCGAAACCTCGGCGTCACCCGAAGAGACCGAATCGCGGCAAGACGAAAGGCGCGATGATGGGCAAGAAGAAGGTGATAACGGCGTGATCGACCTCGATGATGTCGAGATCCCCAAGGAAGACGAAAAGGACAAGGACGACGGCAAGGATCAAGAATTTGATCTCGACGACATCGACGCCCTCCTCGACGCCGAGATTGCCCGCAAACACGGCAAGGGCAACGATTAATCATCCAAAAACCCCGGAGATTGTCCGGGGTCGTGATGTTCAGGTCTTGGCGTCGCCGCCTTAGATCGACTTCTCGAGAAGTACCAGTCGTTGCACTCGTAGCCCTCGCTCAGGCGCTTTTGCGCCTCCCCGGTGGTATGCGGCGGCATGATCTCCATGTCACCCGGCTTACACGCCTCGGCCTTGTCAACATCATGGAGAACTCCTATCGATCGGTGACACACTCCGGCTCGACCACCAGACGAACACCCGTCTCGTCTTCTACCCGGTCACGCACCGACTCGGCAAAACGGAGAAACTCCGCGCCGCTCGCCCCACCGTGGTGCTCGAGCACCAACGCATGCCGTGATGACACGGCTACCGCTCCCTCGCGACGACCCTTCAGGCCCGCCGTTTCGATCAACCACCCAGCGGGGATCTTCACCCCACCCGGGGCATCGAAACGCGGCATGTCCGGCCAGCGCCGCGACAAGCGCGCGGCCACTTCCGGCGTTACGATCGGGTTGTGAAAGAAACTGCCGGCACTGCCGGGCCACCCACCGCGCCAGTCGGGCAGCTTGGCCAGGCGAACCGTGGTGATCACATCCGCGTACTCCGCCGGTGACATCGCCGAGCGCGCCCGGCCGGTCCGTGCACTCCAGTCGGCAACGGCCTTGTCCACCCCCGGATAGGCCACGGGCGGCCAGTCAGCCGGTGGCGTTGCCGACAGGCGCAGCCCGACCCTCAGGATCAGCCAGCGGTCCGGTTCGCGCTTGAAGCGACTGCTGCGATAGGAAAAGTCACAGGCGTTACGAGCGAATCGTTCGATGCGTCGTTCCTGGCGATCCCACACCTCGACCCAACGCGTCCGGTCGGCGATTTCCGTTCCGTACGCCCCGACGTTCTGCATCGGGGCCGCACCGACCGTGCCGGGTATTTCGGCAAGCGCCTCCAGTCCGAACCAGCCGCGCCCGGCGGTGGCCCGCACAAGCGCGTCCAATCCCATGCCCGCCTCCACGGACAACTCGATCGCGCTGGCATCCGTGGGCACGGCCGACCAATCGGTCGCGGTGACGATCGCGGCTTTAGCGATTCGTGGCGTGGCGAAGACAACGTTCGAGCCGCCGGCGGCGACCCGGGTGTCGGGATCGGCCAGCCAGCCGGCCACCTGGGGCGTGGCCAGTGTGGCCTCGGAGACGTCATTGAGCACGAGCATGCGCTCGGCCTTGGCCGGCAACCGAAGGGTGTTCGGCAGGGAGGCATCGTCGACCCATTCAAAGGCCGGCCGTTCGGCAGCACCCGTCTGTGTCTCGGTCCCCATGCTGGTCGATTTCATGGGCGTTCGGGTGTGACCTCGACGCCTTCCGGGCTGGACGACGGCTCTTCCGGCAGCTCGATCGGCGCCTTGCCTTGCGTGATGACCTGGATGATCGATTCCACCACGATCTCCGGCTGGTTCATCGGCGGATGATCGACGTTGATCAACTTCTGCCGCGAGCGCCGTGTGGTGATCACGCCCTCATGCTTGGCCTCGCCATCACGACAGACGCAGACCCCGGGGATGCCGAGTGCGGCCGCGAGCCAGCCGCAACGATTGTTCCCGACCAGCACGTACCGGCTCTGCGTCAGCCGGCGTTGCCACTCATCCATATCGCCGGGGGGATGAGCCGAAACGTCATCCAGGCTCACCCCGGTTTCGCCGAGGCGCCGTCGGATCAAGTCGATGCCCGCCTCCTCGAAAGGCAGACAACCGGTGTCGACCAACAGGTCCGTGACCACCGGCTCGGCCTCGATCGACAGCCCGTAATCCGGGTTGAGATCGTGCAGCGAATATTCGAGTACCGCGGCGAACAGCACGCGCACGGCCTGCACCCGATGCAGGTCATCCGGCACCGGGTATTGTGAATCGTAGGGTTGCCGTCTCGGCAGTCGCCCCTTGGTCGGTCGGGCGATACCCACTGAGGTGGCGGGGACGCGCTTTGCCATCGCCAGGGTTTCGGGGCGACCGAACGGGTCGATCACGTACTCGACCTGCTCCAGTTGCGGGTGCGCTCGCAAGGTGTCTTTCCAAGCACGACTCGCGCGCCATCCCGCCGGCGTCCAGCCCGATGCGAGCAACGCCGTACCGTCGAACACCACGACCTCGTCGACATCCGGGTGACGGCGGAACCAGCCGGCCGCCTCTGGGCCGGTAATCACGCTGAACTTGAGTCCCGGCCGGGCGCGGACCGCATCGGTCAGGGCGGGAAAGGTAGGGATGACCTCGTCCGGGAGGTCAGGGGCGACAATCGCAATACGCATGCACTCGGGCGTCCTGACGAGAAGGGGCGGGTTTTCGGTGACATGGCACCAGAATCTGGCAACGTCGCTGCATGCTAAACTGCCGCGCCCTGAATAACCAATCGTCAGCAATGCCGCCGCCGGGGCGGGCCCTCGGGGGCACCGCCTACCGGTCCGACAACCCTCATTTCAAGACAGCGCTCTCGCATGGACAAACAACGCCGGATTCTCGTCACCTCTGCCCTGCCCTACGCCAACGGTCCGTTGCACCTCGGGCACATCATCGAGACGATCCAGACCGATATCTGGGTGCGTGCACAGAAGCTGTTCGGCAACGAGTGCCGCTACGTTTGCGCCGATGACACCCACGGCACACCGATCATGCTGCGCGCCAAGCAGGAGGGCATCACGCCCGAGGAACTGATCGCGAAGATCCATCAGCTCCACGAGGCGGACTTCCAGGGGTTCGGTATCGGCTTCGACAACTTCGGCAGCACGCATACCGACGACAACCGCAAGATGGCCGAGGAGATCTTCGGCAAGCTCGATGCGGCCGGGCTGATCAGTCGCAAGACGATCAAGCAGGCCTTCGACGAGACCGAGCAGATGTTCCTGCCGGATCGCTTCATCAAGGGCACCTGCCCGAAGTGCGGCGCCGACGACCAGTACGGTGACAACTGCGAGGCCTGTGGGGCGACCTACTCGCCGACCGAGCTGAAGCACCCGAAATCGGTGCTTTCGGGCACCACCCCGGTCGAGCGCGACTCCGAGCACTACTTCTTCGACCTGCCCAAGATCGGCGACCGCCTGAAGACCTGGCTCGATGAAGCCCAGGTGCAGCCCTCGATCAAGGCCAAGCTAAACGAATGGTTCGAATCGGGCCTGCAGTCCTGGGACATCTCGCGCGACGCGCCCTACTTCGGCTTCGAGATCCCGGGCGCCCCGGGCAAGTTCTTCTACGTCTGGCTGGACGCGCCGATCGGCTACATCGGCTCGTTCATCGAGCTGGCCCGTCGCGAGGGGCTCGATTTCGACGCGTTCTGGGGCCGGCAAGCCGACACCGAGCTGGTGCACTTCATCGGCAAGGACATCGCCTACTTCCACACCCTGTTCTGGCCGGCGACGCTGATGGGCGCGGGCATGCGCACACCGGATGCGATCCACGCCCACGGCTTTCTCACCCTGAACGGCAAGAAGATGAGCAAGTCGCGCGGCACCTTCATCAAGGCCAAGACCTACCTCGAGCACCTCGATCCGGAAGCCCTGCGTTACTACTTCGCCGCCAAGCTCGGCTCGGGCATCGACGACATCGACCTCAACCTCGAGGACTTCCGCTACCGGGTCAACGCGGACCTGGTCGGCAAGGTGGTCAATATCGCCAGCCGCTGCGCGGGCTTTATCAAGAAGCACTTCGACGGCCGACTGGCCGCGACACTTGAGCGCCCGGAACTGCATCGTGAGATGACCGATGCGGCCGCGGGCATCGCCCAGCGCTACGAGCGCCGCGAGTACTCGGCCGCGATGCGCGAGATCATGGCGCTGGCCGACCGCGCCAACCAGTACATCGACGAGCGCAAGCCCTGGGTGCTGGCCAAGGACGAGGCGACCCGTGCCGAAGTCCAGTCGATCTGCACCGATGGGATCAATGCCTTCGCCGTGCTGATGACCTATCTCTCGCCCGTGCTGCCCAAGCTTGCTGCCAAGGCCGCGGATTTTCTCAATATCGAGGCATTGACCTGGCAGGGACTGAACGAGCCGTTGCTCGACCACCCGGTCAACAAGTTCAAGCCGATGATGCAGCGGATCGAGGAATCCTCGCTCGAGGCCCTGCTCGAGGCGGCCAAGCAGGACGCCGCCGACGAGGCCAAGACCAAGGCCGGCGACAACGCGCCGAAGACGACCGAGAAACGCGAGATCGAGCCGATCGCCGAGACCATCGACATCCAGCAGTTCGGCGCGGTCGACCTGCGGATCGCCAAGATCCTCGAGGCCGACCACGTCGAGGGCGCGGACAAACTGCTACGCCTGTCGCTCGATATCGGCGAGGAAAAGCCTCGGCAGGTGTTCGCGGGCATCAAAGCCGCCTACGACCCGGCCACCCTGGTGGGTCGTCACACCGTGATGGTCGCCAACCTCGCTCCGCGCAAAATGAAGTTCGGTCTCTCGGAGGGCATGGTGCTCGCCGCGGGGTCGGGCGGCTCGGATCTGCACATCCTGTCACCCGACGAGGGCGCCACGCCGGGCACCCGCGTTAAGTGATGGATACGACGGGGTAACGGACTGGTGACGTCGGCCCCGAATTGTGTATAATGCGTCTCGCGGGATGGAGCAGTCCGGTAGCTCGTCGGGCTCATAACCCGAAGGTCGCAGGTTCGAATCCTGCTCCCGCAACCAGATCCAGAAAAGCCCCGGGGCCTCGCCCCGGGGCTTTTTTCATGCTTAGTGCAGTCGGATTGGTGTCGATCTTCCCTTGACAGCATCGCGGGTCTGCGTAAAATGCGCGCCATACCAGACGCGGGATGGAGCAGTCCGGTAGCTCGTCGGGCTCATAACCCGAAGGTCGCAGGTTCGAATCCTGCTCCCGCAACCAGATCAGAAAAGCCCCGAGGCATCGCCCTCGGGGCTTTTTGTTTGTGCCTACTCAAGCCTCGATCAAGCCATCCGCGCGCGTCGGTGTTCGGCAATCCCGAGCACGCTCGCCGTCAGGGCCGGCAGGAAGGTCAATGTGACGATCGCCGCGCCCAACAACCCGAACATCACGATCGCACCAACCCCGCGATAGAGCTCCGTGCCCTCGCCCGGGATCAGCACTAGCGGCGAAAGTCCGCTGATGGTCGTGAGAGTGGTCATCACGATCGGGCGCAATCGCACCGCGACGGCGTCCATCACCGCCTGAACCGCATCACGCCCCTCGGCGAAGCTCCGCCGCGCCTGCTCGACCAGCAGGATGGGGTTGTTGACCACCGTGCCCATCAGGATGAGAAAGCCGAGCATGGTGATCATGTCGAACGGCTGACTGATGGCCTTCACACCGATCAACGGCAGCAGACCGCCCACCAGGTTCATCAACGCCAGCCCGGCAATCCCGCCGGCGATACCTAGCGGAATGGCGGTCATGATCAGCAACGGGTAGCGCCAGTGCGTGAAGATCGCCACCAGCAACAGATAGATGATCGCCAGAGCAATGACAAAGTTGCCGGAAAGGGCCTCGCGGGTGGCATTGAGCTGGTCGGAGGCCCCGGAGATCGACAGGCTGACACCCGCTGGGATCTCGCCGGCCTCGCGCATCTCGCCAACCAGTTCCTCGCGCACCCGCTCAACCCCGGCTTCCAAGGCCACAGACCCCGGCGGGATGATGTCCAGGGTCACCATCCGCTTGCCATCCACCCGTCGAACAATGCTCGTATCCACCCGAGTGTCGATGCGAGCCACCGATGACAGCGGCAGGCTAGCTCCCTGCGAACTTTTCAGCAGGATCTCGTCGAGTCGAGCCAGGCGCGGATCACGCCCGCCCGCCCCGTAGAGATAGATGTCGATCTTCTCGTCGTCGAGGAAGAAGTCGTCGACGTAGGCGCCCTCGGTGAGCGCGGAGACCGAAAATCCGATCGCCTCCATGCTCAACCCCAGTTCTGCTGCCCGGTCCCAGTCGGGGCGGATCTCGACCAGCGGCTGGGCGAGTTCCAGTGTCGACGGTCGCGTCTGAATGCGGGGGTTGTCGAAGATGACTTCGGCCCGTTCATACGCACGATTCGCGACCTCGTAGATATCGGCCAGATCGGATCCGGCGATATCCAGCGAGATGCTGCGGGTGCCGCCATCGTTGCTCGAGATGATCGATCCCTTGGCCGCAAATGCCCGCATCCCCGGGTACTGCTCGTAGAACCGGGTGATCTCGTCCATCAACGGTCCGATGTGATCGGGATCAATCGTCTCCGAGATCACCCGGATCTGAGTGGGCTGGACCTGCATCACCAGGTTCCGGATCGGCGGTACCGGTGTGTCGCCGCGCTCGAAAGCACCGGGGTCGGCGTCCACCGCCGGCAGCAGGTGCGCCTCGACCTCCTCCGCAATACGGGCCATCTCGTCGAGGTTGTAGCCCGGCGGGGCGTTCATGACCGCGAAAGTCTTGGGTTCCTCCCCCTCGGGAAGATATGCCGCCGGCGGGGTGAGAAACACCACGATTGAGACACTGCCCGCCAGCATCACGGCCATGGTCAACCAGCGGCGTGGCCGTGACCCGATCATCCCCTTCACCCCGGTCTCGACCGCACGCGCCCAACCGGGCGTCCAGTCGCCCTCCCGCCCCGAGCGCCCGAAATCAAGATGCGCACTCAGGGTGGGGATCAGCATGACCGCCACCAGCATCGAGGCAACGATCGCCGCGGCGATCGCAATGGCCACGTCCGAGTACAACTGACCCGCTTCTTCCTGGATAAACAGGATCGGCAGGAAGACCAATACCGTGGTCGCCGTCGAGGCCAGCACCGCCGGCCAGACTTCCCGCACTCCCTCGACCGCGGATTCCAGTCGGGCCATGCCCCGACGACGCAATCGCTCGATGTTCTCCAGCACCACGATGCTGTTGTCGACGGTCATGCCGATGGCGAAGGCGACACCGGCGAGCGAAATCACGTTGATGGTCCGCCCGGTTACCAGCAGCCCGAGGAACGCGGCGATGGCACACAATGGAATCCCGATCACACCGACCAGGGTCGCGCGGGTCGACCTCAGGAACAGGAACATCACCAGGGTGGCGAACGCCGCACCCAGTCCCAGATTGGTCCAGACGTTCTTGACCGAGGCCTGCACGTAACGTGCGTCGTCGGTGTTGAGTTCCAGGACCATCCCGGCCGGCTCGAGCACCTCCTCGTTGATGCGCTCGACCTCCTCGATCATCGCGTACTTGATATCGATGACGTTCGAGCCACTCTCGCGCCGTACCTGCAACCCGATGACCTTCTGACCATTGGTGAAGGCCAGCGCACGCTGACGCGAGCCGCCCTGCTCGACCTCGGCCACGTCACCCAGGCGGATCACCGCATCGCCACGCCGGGTGATCACCAGCTGTTCCAACTCCTCGGCACTGGCAAAACGGCCCACCGTGCGCAACAGATACCGTCGTTTCCCCGCATCCACCTCCCCGCCGGAAATGTCCTGGTTGCGGGCGCGAATGGCATCACGCAGATCGATCAGGGTCAGTCCCCGTCGCGCAAGCTGCCGTTCGTCGACGTGAATCTGCATCTGCCGCTCGGCGCCGCCACGCATGGTGATCTCCGAGACCCCAGGCACGCTTTCCATGCGCGGCCGAACCTCGTCGTAGACGAAGTCACGCATCAGATCGATGTCCAGACCGCGCGGGTTATCCGGCAACGTCGCGACCCGGAAGTACATGAAGGCATTGGAGGAAAACGACGTGGCCGCGATGCGCGGCTCGTCGACGTTGCGCGGGTAATCGGGCACCTGGCTCAGGGCATTGTTGACCTCGATCAGCGCCTCGGTGATGTCGGTGCCGAAGGGAAACTCCAGCTCGATCTCCGCCGCATCACTGGTGGCGGTGGCATTGAGCTCCGCCAAGCCGGGGATGTTGCGCAGGTAGCGCTCCTGCTCGATCAGGATGTCCTTCTCGATGTCCTGTGGCGTCGCGCCCGGCCAGCGGGTCTCGACGGTGATGGTGCGGACATCGAGATCCGGGATCATCTGGACGGGAATCCGCAACGCCGCGACCGCCCCGAGGATGGCAATGATCAAAGTGACGACCGTGACCAGCGTGCCGTGACGGACAACCGCAGCGAACATCAGTCGGCCTCCCCCTCGGCATCGCGGTCATCGATGCGCACTTCCATGCCCGCTTCCAGCGCCTCGTTACCCCGCACGATCACTTGGGCGCCCGCATCAAGCCCCTTGGTCACGACCACGCGGTCATCGAAGCCCTCGGCCAGTTCGACCTGCCGCTCGGCCACCGTCCGCTCGGTTTCGGCGTCGGCGTCGAGCACCCATACCGTGGTACGCCCGTCCGGATAGCGCTGCACGGCATCCCGTGCGACGGTCAGCCCCTCGCGGCCGGTTGGCAACCGCAGACGTCCTTCCACCGCCATGCCGGGCAGCAACGTTGTGGCACCGGTCACTTGGCCGCGCAGCAGGAAGGTCCGCGAGGTCGGATCGGTGACCGGCACCACGGTCACAATCTCGGCAGATCGCCAGTCCATGGACGAGCCATCGACGCGATAATCGAGCACCGCATTCTCGCCGAGCAGCGGGTAATACCGCTGAGGAACGGGGTAATCGAGGCGCAATGCATCTCGATCGACCAGATTGACCAATGCCTCTCCCGGATCGACCCATTCACCCCGTTCCGCGTGCCGTTCGGTCACCACGCCATCGAACGGGGCAACCAGGCGATGCCGATCCAGCCGCGCCCGGCCGCTTTCGAGATTCGCGGTCAGTCGCGCCAACCGTGCCTCCGCCTGCCGAACCGCGCTGGCCCGGGCCTGAACCTCGGTCTCGGGGATATTGCGACCGGCCCCGACCGATCTCGCCTCCTCGAGACGCCGAGCCGCTTCCTGACGAGCCGCGACCGCCTCACGCCGCTCGGCCTCGAGGCTCGTCACGGACAAACGCTCGAGTTCGTCATCCAGTTCGAACAGGGGCGTACCGGCGGTGATCCGGTCGCCGGTTTCGACCAGGACGGCATCGACCAATCCGGCGATTTCCACCGACAGCGCCGCCGTGTGCAGGCTGCTGACCGTGCCATCAAGCGGCACCACCTCGATGATCTCGGTCGGCTCGGCCGTTTCGGTCACCACGCGGGGACCCTCGGCCGCCGCGGCGAAACCGGGCAGGAACACCACACTCGCCATGAGCAAACCCAGAGCGTGAAAAACGGCGCGTGACAGACGAGAACAACGATTCATTTCGGTAGCGGGTCCAACGGTGGAACGGAACGGTTTCGGCCTTCAACGGAGACGGCTTGATTGAATTCACGCAAACGCATTCAGCGTAGTCGCATCCCCCACCACATGCCACGCACCGGCCGGGCGATCGGGCAAAAATGCTAATCTGAGCGGCCAATCGCAAAATCATTCGTCGAGAGTCACGCATGTCCAATCCCTTGCTGGATACCCCGGAGCTTCCGGCCTTCGATCGCATCCTGCCGGACCACGTCGAACCGGCCATCGATCGCATCCTCAGCGAGAACCGGGCCGCCATTGCCGAGCGCCTGGAACAGGGCGCTCCGTTCACCTGGGAGAACTTCGTCGCCCCGATGGAGGCACTGGAAGACCGGATCGATCGTGCCTGGTCCCCCGTCAGCCACCTCAATGCGGTGGTCAACACCCCGGAGCTGCGCGCGGCCTACGAGGCCTGCCTGCCCAAGCTGTCCGACTACTCGACCGACCTCGGGCAGAACGAGGCCCTGTTTGCGGCCTACCGGGAGGTCAGCGAGCGAGACGACTTCCAGACGCTATCCGTTGCCGAGCGCCGAGTGGTGGAAAACGCGATCCGCGACTTTCGTCTCGCCGGGGTTGACCTGGAGCCGACCGCAAAGGAGCGATTCAAGACGCTCAAGAGTCAGCTGTCCCAATTGAGCACGCGCTTTGCCAACAACCTGCTGGATGCCACGACCGCCTGGTCGCTGGACATCGAGGACGAGTCGCGCCTCGCCGGTTTGCCGGAATCATCTCGTGCCCTGTTCCGTCAGGCGGCCGAAAACGCCGACCGGCCGGGCTGGCGCATTACCCTTGAGATGCCCAGTTTCATCGCGGTCATGACCCATGCCGAGGACCGCGACCTGCGCGAGACGCTCTACGAGGCGTTCGTCACGCGCGCCTCCGAGGTCGGACCGCACGCCGGGCAATGGGACAATGGTCCGGTCATGGATCGCATCCTGGAGATCCGCCACGAACTGGCGCAATTGCTCGGATTCGACAATTACGCCCAGCGTTCGCTGGAAACCAAGATGGCCGGCAACCCGGCCGAGGTGCTCGAATTCCTGCAGGAGTTGGCCCAACAGGCCGTCCCCAAGGCTCGCCAGGAACTGGCCGACCTGCAGGCCTTCGCCGAGGAAGTCGGCGGTCCCGAATCCTTGCAGCCCTGGGACCTGGCCTTCTACGGCGAGAAGCTGCGCGAGGCCCGCTTCGCGATCTCCCAGGAGCAATTGAAGCCCTACTTCCCCGCCGGTCGGGTCGTCGAGGGACTGTTTACCGTGGTCGGGCGCCTGTTCGGCATCCAGGTGCGCGAGCGCGACGACGTGCCGACCTGGCACCCGGACGTGCGATTCTTTGAAATCGAGGACCGCGAGGGCAAGCCACGTGGTCGCTTCTACCTCGACCTGTACGCCCGGGCGCACAAGCGTGGTGGCGCATGGATGGCGGGGGCGATCCAGCGGCGCCGGCTGCCGGACGGGAGCATCCAGCAGCCAGCTGCCTTCCTTACCTGCAATTTCACCCCGCCGGTGGGCGGTGATCCCGCGCTGTTGACGCACGACGAGGTAACTACACTCTTCCACGAGTTCGGCCATGGCCTGCATCACCTGCTGACCCAGGTGGATGCAGCCAGCGTGTCGGGCATCAGCGGGGTCGCCTGGGATGCGGTGGAACTGCCCAGCCAGTTTCTCGAGAACTGGTGCTGGGAACGCGAGGCGCTCGACCTGTTCGCCCATCACGTTGATACCGGCGAGCCGCTGCCGGCGGCGTTGTTCGATCGCCTGCGTGCCGCGCGCCAGTTCCAGGCCGGTATGCAGATGGTTCGCCAACTGGAGTTCTCGCTGTTCGACCTGCTCCTGCACCAGGACTTCGATCCGGCAACCGGTGCGCGCATCCAGGACACCCTCGACCAGGTGCGCCAGTCGGTGTCCGTGATCCAGCCCCCCGCCTACAACCGCTTCCAGCACGGTTTCGCGCACATCTTCGCCGGTGGCTACGCCGCCGGTTACTACAGCTATAAGTGGGCCGAGGTCCTCTCGGCAGACGCCTGGTCGCGCTTCGAGGAAGACGGGGTGTTCAACGAGCGCGCCGGATCGGATTTCCTCGTCCACATCCTCGAGCGCGGCGGCAGCGAGGACCCGATGGCCCTATTCAAGGCCTTCCGTGGACGGGAGCCGAGCATCGAGCCGCTGCTCAAACAACACGGCATCGCCGCCTCCGAGGAGGCGACACGATGACCCCTGATGCCATCCACACGCACAAACCGAGCGCCCTGACTTGGCTTCTGGGGGCAGCGGCCGTGTTCATCCTGCTGGCCGGGCTGAAGACCGTCAGCCATATCGTGACGCCGTTTTTACTGGCGGCCTTTCTCGCGATTATCAGCGCCCCACCGATGGCCTGGATGCAGCGTCATGGCGTCCCGGGACTGGTATCGATCCTGTTCCTGTTCTCGTTGGTGGGCATCGCCTTCTTCCTGCTTTTTCTCGCCCTGCAGGGAGCGGCCGAGAGTCTGGCCAATCAGGCACCCGCCTACCAGGCAAAGCTTGCCGGCTGGCTCGAACAGATACGTACGATGCTCGCCGAGCGTGGCGCGCCGCCCGAACTGCTGCCAGCCCAGATCCCGTTGCCGGCGACCAGTACCATCACCGGCACGGCCACCGGCATCGCCACGGGTCTGGGCCAGTTCACGGCCAGCACCTTGCTCGTGCTGCTGGCCTTCATGTTCCTGCTGCTCGAGGAGCGTACGCTGGCCCACAAGCTGGCCGCGGCGTTTCCGGGGCGCCGCCGGGCACGCGTACGCACGCGTCGGTTCCTGCGCTCGGTCTACCGCTACCTGTTGATCAAGACCGGGGCCAGTGTGCTCACCGGCCTGCTGGTGGGCGTTGGCTTGAGTTGGCTAGGCATCGATTTCGCCATTCTCTGGGGCATTCTCGCCGGCCTGCTCAACTTCATCCCCACGATCGGCTCGTTCATCGCCGCAGTGCCCGCCCTGCTGGTCACGGTAGTCAGCGGCTCGCCGCTGGATCTCCTGCTGGTCGGCACGTTGTACCTGGTGGTCAACATCACCATCGGCAGCATCCTCGAGCCCCGTCTGCTCGGACGCACGCTCGGGCTTTCGCCGGTAATCGTGCTGATCTCGCTCCTGGTCTGGGGTTGGGTCTTCGGGCCGATCGGAATGCTCCTTGCCGTTCCGCTGACCATGATCGCCAAGCTGGCGCTGGACTCCAGCCCCCAGACACGCTGGGCGGGTATCCTGTTGAGTGACCGCGTTCGTCGCCAACCGGTTGCCGCGACCACCCCCGATGACTGAACCGGGTGAGCCGACGCCCAATCTGACCGGCAGTGTCTCCGCAGTGGTGGACACTCCATCGCGGCAGGTAACCTCGAGCCAGACGGCGCCGCACGATGACCTGGAACGGCAGCTGCTCCGGCATGCACAACGACCGTTCGCAAAGCCGATCGCCGCTTACAACCGCGAGGCTTTCGACTTCGTTGCAGGCCGACTGGCATCAATCGAGCGACCATTGATACTGGATTCGGGCTGCGGCACGGGCGACAGCAGCCGGCTGCTTGCTCACCGCTACCCGGATCACTGGGTCGTGGGCGTGGACCGATCCGCCGACCGGTTATCGCGCCAACGCGCGGACACCCCGTCAAACTGCCTGCTGATTCGGGCCGATCTGGTCGATTTCTGGCGCCTGGCCCACGAACATAACTGGGAACCGGTTCACCACTACCTGCTCTATCCCAACCCGGAACCCAAGCCCCGACATCTTAAGCGGCGATTTCACGCCCACCCGGTTTTCCCCACCTTCGTCGCCCTGGGGGGCCGGATCGAGTCACGCAGCAACTGGCGGATCTACCTGGAGGAGCTGGCACAGGCCTTGGCGTTCCATGGGCGAGCCAGTCATATCGAGACCATCCCGGCCGACGAGCCGCCCATGACGCTATTCGAGCGAAAATACCGGGCAAGTGGTCAAGCGTTATGGCGTTTGATCAGCATCGATAAATAAAACGTTTGATTATCAAAAAACCGCAGGCTTCATGCGGCTCCGCCGGGACGGCATTTCAAATAGCCATACTATTTTTTTGGCATTTAGTATTTCCTGATGGCGGACAGATTTGACAAGGCCGCTACCCTGTCCACTGGCAGTTACGAAATACCCCCGAGTTCGCAGAGCTTGTGGCCTGTGCCTATACTCGGGCGTGTCTTGAAGGCCGCTCTGCCGAAAGAGAATCAATTAAGGGTAGTGGCGGCCATTAAACGTCTCGTTCATGAAACAGGCCATTGGGCCTGCACTCATGGGAATTCCAGGAGGAGCCGATCGCATGTACCAATCGATAATGGTCCCGGTGGATCTCGCGCACCTCGACGCGCTGGAGAAACCGTTAACGGTGGCAGCCGACATGGCACGCCACTACAACGCCCAACTCTGCTACGTGGGTGTCACCACCTCCCAGCCCAGCTCGGTGGCCAGAACCCCCGAGGAGTACGAGCAGAAGCTCCAGGCCTTCGCCCGGGAGCACGCGCCGGACAACGGCCAACCACCGACGGCTCGCGTCTACAACAGTCACGACCCGGTGACCGACCTGGACGACATCCTGCTCAAGGCGATCGACGACGTCGGCGCCGATCTGGTGGTGATGGGCACGCACCTGCCGCACCACATCGACGCGATCATGCCGGCCAACGGCAGCAAGGTCGCCGCGCACTCGAACGTCTCGGTCTTCCTCGTTCGGCCCTGAACGCCCGACGATCAAACGAACTGACCTGGTCAACCAGAAACCGACGGAGAGACACACGTGGACAACAAACCCGATAACGCACCGGACACGCATAGCGAATCGGTCGGCGTCCCCGCACCCGAAGGGGCGGCAAACCTAATCGATACCGATTACAAGATCGGGCAAGACAACTACCAGGCCGCGCCGATGGGCGTGAACATCGACATCCATGGCGCGGTGTTCGCCTTTTCCTCCCTGATCATCCTGGCGTTCGTCGTGCTGACGCTCGCCCTGCCCGACCAGTCGACCGCCTGGTTCGATGGCGCCAAGAACTGGATCAACAACAACATGACCTGGTTCTTCCTGCTGGCGGCCAACATCTTCGTCGTCTTGAGCCTCGTCCTGATCGTCACGCCACTGGGCAAGATCCGCATCGGCGGGGCCAACGCCACGCCCGACTTCAGCTACCTCGGCTGGTTCTCGATGTTGTTCGCCGCGGGCATGGGCATCGGCCTGATGTTCTACGGCGTCTCCGAACCGCTTACCCACTACGGCACCGCGCTGGGTGGCACAAGCGTGGGCGAAGACGGCCTGCGGACCGATTGGGCACCGCTGGGTGCGGCCGCCGACAATCCCGCGGCAGCCTACAGCCTCAGTATGGCCGCCACGATCTTCCATTGGGGCCTGCACCCGTGGGCGATCTACGCCATCGTGGCGCTGTCGCTGGCGATCTTCGCCTACAACAAGGGCCTGCCGCTGACGGTCCGCTCGATTTTCTACCCGCTGCTGGGCGAGCGCATCTGGGGCTGGCCGGGCCATCTCATCGATATCCTGGCGGTATTCGCGACCCTCTTCGGCCTGGCGACCTCGCTTGGCATTGGTGCCCAGCAGGCATCCGCCGGTCTGAGCCACCTGTTCGACATACCGGGCGGCACGACCACGCTGGTACTGCTGATCACCGGCATCACCGCGGTGGCCATCGTGTCCATCGTGGCCGGTGTCGACAAGGGCGTGAAGCGGCTGTCCGAGATCAACATGGTGCTGGCGTTCCTGCTGCTGATGTTCGTGATCTTCGTCGGCCCGACGCTCCTGATCGCGACCGGGTTCTTCAAGAACCTCGGCGCGTACGTCACCGAACTGCCGTTCCTTTCCAATCCGTTCGCCCGCGACGACGCCAACTTCAGTCAGGGCTGGACCACGTTCTACTGGGCCTGGTGGATCAGCTGGTCGCCGTTCGTCGGCATGTTCATTGCCCGGGTCTCCCGCGGTCGCACGGTGCGTGAATTCCTGGCTGCCGTGCTGCTCGTGCCGTCGACCGTGTCGGTGCTGTGGATGACCGCCTTCGGCACCACCGCCATCGAGCAGCTGAAGAACGGTTTTGAAGGCGCCAAGAACTCCGACCTGCCGGTCCAGCTCTTCGAAGTGCTGAGCCAGCTGCCCTTGGCCGAGATCACCTCGTTCATTGGCATCGTGCTCGTGATCGTGTTCTTCGTGACCTCGTCGGATTCCGGTTCGCTGGTCATCGACACCATCACCGCCGGCGGCAAGATCGACGCCCCCAAACCCCAGCGTGTGTTCTGGGGCGTGATCGAGGGCGCGATCGCGATCGCCCTGCTGGTGGGTGGCGGCCTCGCGGCACTGCAGTCCGCGGCCGTCGCCGCGGGCCTGCCGTTCACGGTGGTCCTGCTGGTGGGCTGTTATGCCATCGTCAAGGGACTGATGAGCGAGCCCCGCGGTAAATGATGGACTGAGGTCCGATCTTATTGACGGCGAACTGGAACTGGCCGTCATCCATAGCCCAAAACCAGAAAGGCGGCCAATCGGCCGCCTTTTTTTCGTGCTCAGGCACAAATCATTTCAGTCTCGCGCTAGGTTATTCCCAAAGCTCACTCACGGGCGTATCGGGTGAATAGTGCCTCGCGATCTGCGCCTGCAGCAGCTCGGCGGTTGCCAGCGCGTCAATCTTGGCGTGGTGTGCCGAGTAGGTTGGCAAGCCGTAGCGTGTCCGGGTGTCAGACAGCCGGATCGACGTACGCGCCCCCAGCAGCATCCCCTTGAGACGGTTCCATCCCCCTTGGCGCACCTCACGGGCCTCGATGCTCATGGTGTCGATCAACGGAAACAGGCAGCGTTCACCGCGACGAGCCTGGACGGCGGCATCCAGGAACGGCCGTTCGATCCCGCGAAAGTGGACGACCACGAGGCAGCCCGCCAGTTCGGCCAGCAACTCGTCGAGGATCTCGTCGAGATCCGGTGCGTGGGCGACTTCGGCATGCGTAATCCGATGGAACCGGATCGAGGCCTCGTCCAGCGGCCGTTGCGGACGGACGACCCAGTAACGCCCCGCCGACGGGCGGATTCGTGTCAGGTCGAATGGCACCAGGCCGATCGACACGATGGCATGGCGATGGACGTCCATCCCGGTGGTCTCGAAATCCAATGCCACCAGCGGCACGTCACGTATGGGAGACTGTGGTGCCGGCACCCCCGCCGCGTAAAACATCCGCAGCGCCGGATCCTGACAACGCTTGGACTGGTCGGCAAAGAAAGCGGGCCAGGTGGATTCTTCTTGTTGTGGGTTCGACATGGGGACGATCAGCGACTGGGCATCGGGTAACGAAACCTCAGGAATTTCTGTGCGTTGCTCAACACGTGAAAGGCATCCTTGAGGTTGTGGCGTTCGCCATCCGACACGTTCTCCGGTTCGATGTTGTTGTCGGGCGCGTGGTGATGCTTGAGATCATGCGCCTGGTGCCGGATGCGGACCATCGAGATGAACTCCAGCGCGTAACGCAGCTTGTCGGCCTGGCCTGCCGGCAACGAGTTTGCCTGGACGATATCGTCGAGGCGATCGAACGAAGTCTGCGAACGCGAACCGACCGCCAGGGCATGCACACGGATGACGTCCACCAGCGGCGCCGTGCCACGCCGTTTGAGATTGATGGAATTGTTGTGCTGCCCGTCCTTTTCCATGACGAAGGTCCGGAAAAAGCCCAGCGGCGGCGTGCGATTGAGTGCATTGCGCGCCAGGGCGGCAAGAAACAACGGGCTTTGACTGGCGCGTTGCGCGATCAGATCCTGTAGCTGCTCGACGAAACACTCCTCCCCGTGCACGGCCTCGAGGTCGAAGAAGATCGAGCTGTGCAACAGTTTTTCCGGATCCGGCTTATCGATCCACTCCTCGAAGTAACGCCGCCACACCGACAGCGGTTGGCGCCACTTCTGGTTGGTGCCCATGATCCCGCCGCTGCAATAGGGATAACCGCAGGCATGCAGGCCGTCGCTCACGCGTTTGGCCAATGCAGCGAACCACGCATCGTGCTGCTCGGGATCGAAGGAATCATCCAGGATCAGGGCGTTGTCCTGGTCCGTGGCGATGGTCTGATCGTTTCGCGCCATCGAGCCATTGACCATGAAGCAATAGGGCACCGGCGGTGGACCCAACTCGGCCTCGGCCAGCTCGATCAGACGCCGGATAAGACTCCGGCCGATGCTGGACATCGCCTGGCCAATCATTTGAGAAGTTGCGCCGTCATCCACCAGCCGCACGAAGGCAGCGCGCACGTCCGGCATCAACCGGGCCAGGCCCTTGACCGATCCCTGATTGAAGATGTTGCTGACCAGATACAGGCTGCTGTGCGTTTCGTAACGCACGATATCCGACAGATGCACCACACCCACCGGGCGACGCCGATGTAGCACCGGCAGGTGGTGAACGTTGTTGCGCAACATCGCGAGCATGGCCTCGTAGACCGACTCGTCCGACTGGATAGTTATCAGCCGATCATGCTTGATCTCGGCAAGCGGCGTTTCTCCCGACAACCCGGCGGCCAGGACCCGGCCGCGCAGGTCCTGGTCCGTCAGGATGCCGGTCAACCGCCAATGGCCGTGTTCCTCACCGGCAAAGGCACGCTCGTCCCCCTCCTCGGCCGGAGACAGCAACAGGATCGACGAGACGTGATGCTCGGTCATCAACCGTGCCGCCTCATGCACTGAGGCATTTTCCTCGATGTTTACTGGAGCCCGGGTCAGCAAGCGGCGAACGCGGCTGACCATCAGGTCGTTTTCGCGCTCGTTCTGTTCCACCGTGGCCTGGAGACGAGGACCAGACAGCTCGACAAAATCGGCAAACTGGTCGTCTTCCTCGCAGAGCTGGTCAAAGACGTCCGCCGGGATCAGGTAAATCAGCGTGTCCTCGATGGCGCGAACCGGGAACCGCACTCGGCGATTGTGCAGGAGGCCGGTGTGACCAAAGATATCGCCCTCCCCGATCCGGTTGTACAACTCGCCGTTGTGGCGATAGACCTCGACCGCCCCGCTACGGATGTAACGCAGCGTGTCTATCGGCTCGCCGTACTCCTGAATCATCGAGCCTTCACGGTAATAGGCCACGTCCGTGCGGGCGGCAATCTGGTCCAGCCATTTCCGGTCGAGTCGGTCGAACGGCGGGTAGTGACGCAAGTGTTCGCTGATTTCCTGGACTTCCGCTTCCATCACTCGTCTCGCTACGATTCAGAATTATCAGGGCAAGTCTGGCACCCGTGAGCACGTTATGACAGTGGACTCAGACAAAAAAAAATGCCGGCGACCCAACTCAGGGCTACCGGCTCATGTGTAAGGAATCATTGCTGATTTAAAGTAAGCGGGATTTCCTTAATGATCAGAAGTCATAACGGAAGCCAACCGATACAGTCTGCCCACCATCTGCGGCCCAAAGAGTATCCGAAGCGCCACCGCGACGAGTCGTGATGGCTGCGGTTTCCTCTTCATAGTAGTACTCAGCGAACACCTTCAGGTCTTCCATCAACTGGTAGTCGTAGCCAGCGTGGAAGACGTTTTCACCATATTCCGGCACATCCGCGACCATGCCTTTAAACGTGTGCTTGCCAATGGCATACGAGGCGAAGAGATTGACTGCGGTATCACCGTCCTCGCCATAACCGTCATCCGTGTCACTGGAAAAACGTTCAGCCTTGGCACCGACATAGATGGAACCATCTCCCACGTTCTCGATGGTGTGCATCAGTGAAAGTCCGTAAATGCGAGTGTCGTCTGGTCCACCCAAATCATCCATGCCGGCGGAAAGCGTTGTCTCACCGAGGGTATAGCTGGCAGTCAATTGGTAACGATCGTCGGGATCGCCGTCGCTGTCCAGATTGCCGCCCTCATGACTGTATCCACCGGAAAACGAAAAACCCGACCAATCCGGGCTGTAGTACGCAAGCGTATTATTCCGACGAAATGCCGTATAGGTTGCAAAGCCGCTGTAATAGGTGGAGAACATATCCACCGGGTAAGCGATCGCGTTGTAGTAAGGCAACCAATCCTGACCGTAGGCCAGAGTGCCAAAATCACCGGATATGCCGACCTTTGCTATCCGCAGGTGATCCCACAGCTGCCCCTCATCATGCGCAGCGGTATCATTTTGCTCGTAGGGGCCTTGAACTCGAAAATTCGCTAGATCCAAGCCGGACTCCACGTGGCCGAAGAAGGTGACGGCTCCGGTGTCGTAGCTTGCCTTCGCTCCAATGCGGGAATAAGCATCCCGGAAGCCGAAATAATCGTCTTCAACCGAGTTGTCGTCGGGATCGACGTATTCACCCTGCATGCGGATGGAGCCATAAAAATCAAAGTCAAATGCGCTGGCCTCCTCGCCTGAAGAAGACTCAGCCATGCCACTGACTGGAAGCCCCAGGGCGAATGCCACGGATGCTGCGAGTAAACTCTTCTTCATCGTCACTTCCCTCATTCATCGTTGTTTATCAACGGCTCTGATCGTTTTATTTTGTGGCCGAGGCCACCGTAACATGGGGTGCAAGCCCCTGAATCTGACTCTCTCGGGCTCTGCCGACGTCAGTTTCGTTGCTCTTGTTCTCGGGCTGGCGCGCAAGGATCCTCCCGGGATACTTCCGGCATGATCAATCGTAGGTCGAACGCGTCGTCCGTTCCGGGGGGGGCACTCAAATGATTTATCGGCACCATGCCGACGGACATGACGTCCAAACGTGTCTTTTCCGCCACCTGGTCCAACCAATACCCAACGCCCCGATCCAGCCGGGCGTGCTGGTTGCCCATCACGGCAATGATCTGGCGGTCGGGGTAGGCTTCCCGTGCGGCCATGATCGCCTTGGCCATCAACACGTCGCGTGCGACCTGCGCCCGAACCATGCGGCTGGACATGTCGGCCGGTATCTCCTGACAATGCGATTGCTCGAGGACCTCGACCAAACCGCGCTGCTGCTCGGTCGGCAGGGACAGCTCCGGGGCAATTTCATCGACCCATGCGCGCGCGTCGGCATCCAACTCGCCACGCCAGCCGGCACCGTCTGCCATGGCCACCGCCATGGCCTTCTCTCGCGACAGGTTCAGTGGCCAGAGCGGCACTCGGCGTTCGGTTGCCCAGTCGAACAACGGGCCGTAGTGTTCCCACCCCCAGCCGTCGAAATCGAACCCACCCGCTTGGGCTCGCGCTCGACCGTTTTCAAAGCTCTCGGCATTGAGACGATCGATCTCGCCGTCCCCGCCCTGATCGAGTTGTTCGAGGGCCAGCACGAGCGGAGCGTTTAAAGCATTAAGAAGCTCGATCTGTCGCCGATGGATAGGCTGGGAATCATGAACTTCGCCGAGGAGAATCACGGGGGCATCACGCAAGCGATCCAGTGCCTGGTCATCCGTGACACTCTGACCCTGGAGATCCCACCAGCTACCAACAAGCGTTGATGCCTCAGCCCGAGCGCAGGAAAACGCCAGCAAAACGGCAAGCCCACAAAGCAGAGGCACAATTCGGGAAACCATCCGGCGAAACCGGACCACCACTGGAGTCAATTTGTCCGGGGATGCCATCGGGTCCATGCGTGACAGATCGACTCCTTTCAGCTGGGGCATAGAGTGGGCGGGCAAAAGCAATTTGAACCGGAGCTTAGTAAATCGAGGGCGATTTGCCTCACGTGCAACGCCCTCACCCTGATTTAAAGGGGGAAATACCTGATTCAAAGGTACCGATAGTGGAACGATTGCGCGTTTCTGTCTAACCATCGGAAACCGCCCAGCGGCGGACCTGATGCACCCCAAACATTCCAAAGGGGCTCTCCAAAGGCGGCTGACGCAGGAAAATCACACACCATTAGATCCACTGAAAACACTGCTTGCGTTCGCGCCCGAATCGTTTACTGTCAATCGGATGAAGGGTCCGATCCCTGCCTGGCGCAAGCTTGGTGTGGTGAGTTCGTTACCTTCATCCGACCGGGGTGGATGCGTGCTGAACACCCCGGCCGGTCGCCAGATCAGCACGGTTTTGAGAGTTTGTTTTCGAGATGATCAATATTTACGTGGGCAACCTGCCCTACTCCCAGGATGATCAGGGCCTTCAGGCCGCCTTCGAAGCCTTCGGCGAAGTCAAATCCGCCAAGGTGATCAAGGACATGGCCACTGGTCGTTCCAAGGGCTTCGGCTTTGTCGAGATGACCGACAAGGACGCCGGCATGAAGGCCATCGAAGCGCTGAACGATACCGACATGGACGGCCGCACCGTTCGTGTCAACGAAGCGCGTCCGCGCGAGCGTACCAACGACCGCGGTGGTTTCGGTTCGCGTTACTAAGACGCCCTCCGGGAGATGACGAAAAGCCGGCCATTGTGGCCGGCTTTTCTGTTTCTGGTTGATCGAGTGCCGCCCTAGCCGGCGATCGCGAGTTGCCGTTCACTCGGGTTCAGATATCGTCGATTGCCGCGGCAGTCGGGGATAACGATACAAGTCGAACCGCCCCGCACCGATCAAGGACTCGGCCTCGACCCCAGGCACCTCGAAGGCCAGCGAGTACAGGGCGCCCTCTTCGGGCAACTCGCGTTGACACTTGCGCCAGATCCGCAACATCGGTTCGGGTGAAAGAAAGGTGAATACCGCATCCTGTTCACGCCATGACACGCGCCAAAAATCACGGAACATCACCTGGCAATTCGACAGGTGACGGCAGCGCCATCGAGCCAGCAAATAGAGCAAAGGCGCGGTCTCAAAGCCGGTAAATTGCGTCTCGGGAAAACGTCTGGCCAAGGCCGCTATCACGTGGCCGTCGCCGCAGCCCACATCGGCCAGTTGACGAAGACCGCGTTGTTGAATTTCCTCGGACAATGCCTCGATCACCGCCGTCCCGGAGCGATATAGCGGCACCCGGTGGCGAATGGCGTTGAACTGAATCAGCAACAGGATCACGGCCGCGGCAAGGAACCAGCCCGGATGGATCTGTAACCCACCCCACATGACCAGCGGGGCCACCAGCAGCACGCCACGCCACCACGGCGGCAACAGGCGCCACCCCATCAGCATGGCCAGCACGCCGGCTAGCAACGCGATTAGCCACGCGTCCGGCATTTCACCCTGCCACTGCATCCAGACCCGCGACATCAAGAGACTCGCCAATATTGCGAGTGCCAGAATGGCAAACCCGATCAACAGGGCCAGATGACGACGCACGGTGAGATTACGGACTGGTTTCGGCGTCGGTCGGGCTGGCGGCATCGGGGGTGTCGCTCACCCCGGTCGCCTGGCCCGCGGCGCCCATCGGACGATCAAGGAGATCCTCGACATTCACCCCGCCCTCTCGAGAGGGTTCCAGTATTCGGCGGGTTGCAGACTCCCTCATCACCGTCATCGAGATCCGACGGTTCTGCGGGTCGAGCGGGTCCTCGGCAACGAACGGCAAAGCGTCCGCCATACCAATAACCTGCAGGAACTTGTCTTGCTGGTACCCATACTCCGCCAGTGAGCGACGAGCCGAATTGGCACGTTCAGCGGACAACTCCCAGTTGCTTCGCTCTTCCCGACCGAAGGGACGAGCGTCGGTATGACCCTCGATCGACAGGCGGTTGGGCATATCGTTTAACACCGGTGCCAGCGAATGCAGTATCTCGTCGGCATAACCCTGCAGGTCATCGGATCCCAACTCGAACATCGGGCGGTTTTCCTTGTCGATGATCTGGATACGCAGACCATCGCGGGTAATGTCGAGTTTTATCTGGTCCTTGTAGGCCTTGAGCGCGGGATCGACCTCGATCAATGACTCCAGGCGTTCCTTGAGCTCTTCGATCTGTTCACGTTCCAGCGCCTGGATCTGCTCCTGGATCTCTTCCTGGGTCATTTCCGACGGGTCGGCCGTCTTGTCCTCCGACCTCGTGTCCCGCTTTTCTGGGGTCGGCTTGTCGCCGGCCTGTACCTGGCCTTGCTCACGGGTGAGATCGTCGCCACCGCCATCGATCAGGCTTTCGCTCATGCCCGCGCTGTTACCACCCTCAAGTGTCACCTTGGTCGGGTTGGAGAAATACTCCGAGATACCCTTGAGTTCTTCCTCTCCCATGGAGCCCAGCAGCCACATGAGCAGGAAGAACGCCATCATCGCGGTCACAAAATCGGCATAGGCAATCTTCCAGGCACCACCGTGATGACCACCGTGGCCCTTCTTGACCTTCTTGATGACGATCTGTTGGTTTTGATCCGGTTGTTCGGCCACCGTGTTTCTACCCCGTCCTCAACCGGTTCACTTGTTTTCCTTTAGAAACGTCTCGAGTTCCGTGAAGCTCGGCCGATCAGAGGAAAACAACACCTTGCGACCGAACTCGACCGCCACCTGCGGCGGGTAACCGTTCATGAACGCAATCAACGCCGCCTTGATGCTTTGCTGGTACTTGGTCGAGTCGTTGATCTTGTGCTCAAGGTTGTTCGCCACCGGGTTGACGAAGGCGTAGGCCGCGAGAATACCGAGGAACGTCCCCACCAGTGCGGCGGCGATCAGTTTGCCAAGCTCCGACGGCGGCAGGTGGACCGACTCGAGGGTATGCACCACGCCGAGAACCGCGGCAACGATACCGAAAGCCGGCAGGGCCTCGCCCAACTTGGCTATCGCCGAACGAGGCAAGTCAGCCTCTTCGTGGTGGGTATCAATGTCCAGGTCCATCAAGTTGTCGATCTGGTGCACGTCGAGCGTACTTGAGACCATCAACCGCAGGTAATCGGTAATAAACTCGACGGTGTGATGGTCCTTCATCACGGTGGGAGCACTCTTGAACAACTCGCTGTTTTCAGGGTCGTCAATGTCCTCCTCGATCGCCATCAACCCCTCTTTGCGCGCACGAGTAAATATCGTGTAAAGCAGCGCAAGCGTTTCCATGTTGAGCTTCTTGCCATGACGCGAGCCCCTAAAGGCCGTGCCGAAACCGCCCATGGTGGCCTTGAGGGTTTTCGGCGAGTTGCCTGCCACCAGCGCCGCTGCGGCGGCCCCGAAAATAATCAGGTATTCGATCGGCTGGAAGAGAATGATCAGGTGCCCACCGGCGAGCATGAACCCGCCGATCACACTTGCCAGCACCACGAGCCAGCCAATTGCAACCATCATGGTCTAATCGTCTCCAATTCACGGATCATTATTATTTTATTTCAGCGCCTTACCAACAATTTCTGCCAGATCGGGTGAACAATCGGGGCGATCCAGCATGCGCTCGAGTTCCCCTCGCATCCGATCGGCACGCCCGCCATCATATCGGCGCCAGCGACTGAACACCGTCGCCATTCGGGCGGAGATTTGCGGGTTGAAGCCGTCGATCTCAATGATCTTGTCGGCAACCCAGCGATATCCTGAACCCGTCGCGGCATGAAACGCGACCGGATTGCCCCGCGAGAACGTGCCGACAAGGGCACGCACCCGGTTCGGATTGCGGATCGAAAACGCCGGATGCGCCTCGAGTGCCGCCAATGTCTCCATGTCATCCGGGTCGACGATCCGTGCCCGCAAGGCAAGCCACTTGTCCATGACCAGCGGGTCGTCTTTCCACTCGTTGGCGAAGGCCTCGAGCGCCTCGTCACGTTCAGCGGTCGCCCGCAGCGACAGCGCCGTTAGCGCGTTGAAGCGCTCCGTCATGTTGTCGGCTTCGCGGAATTGCTCGGCCGCAAGGCGACGCCAAGCCGGGTGATCGAGCGCATTCAGATACGACAATGCCTGCGCGCGCAATGACCGGCGGCCGACATCCACCCCATCGAAACGGTAACTTCCCTCGACGGCGAGCTTCTCGAACACCAGGACCAAGGTCTGGGACCACTCATTGGCCAATTGCTCCCGCAATTCGACACGCGCCTGGTGGATAGCATCCACCGGCACGTCCTGCGTGAACTGCTCGGCGATGTAATTCTCGCTCGGCAGCGTCAGGCACTCGGCGACAAAGCGCGGATCGGCACTTCCCTGCGTGCCCACCGCCGAGTGCAGTAATCGCCCGAAGGCCTCGCTCAAACCGTCGGGCAACCGGGTTTCCGGCCACTCTCCATGTTCCTCGGCGTCACGCACTCGTTCGACCAGTGTCTTCATCACCAGGCGCTGGTAGGCATCCCAGCGATTGAATTCATCGGTATCGGCACCGGCAAGCAACGCCAGATCCGCGGCATCGTAATCGTGTTCGATCTTGACCGGTGCGGTAAAACCGCGATTGAGCGAGAGCACCGGCAATTCGGACCCGCCCGGCAGGGAGTAACGTCGGGTTTCCCGTTTCTTCGCCAGCACCTGGGTCAACGCTTGTTCGCCGTTGCCGTCCGGGCTGCCGAGTGCAACCGGTTGGCCGTCACGGTCAAAGGCCGCCAGCCCAAGTGGAATCAGGAACGGCTCGTCATCGTCCTGCCCGGCGACCTTTGGGACCTCCTGCTGGAAGTCGACCACCAGCTCGTCACCTTCCAGGCGTTTGCTCACACGTACGATCGGCGTCCCCGCCCGGTCGTACCAACGTCGGAACTGGGCGGTATCGAAATCCGCCTGCTCGGCCATCGTGTCGATGAAGTCCTCGATGGTGACTGCCTGACCGTCGAAACGCTCGAAGTAGCGGTCGGTGCCACGGCGAAACGCGTCCCAGCCGAGCAGGTTGTGCCACATCCGCACCACTTCAGCGCCCTTGTTGTAGACGGTTGCGGTGTAGAAATTGTTGATCTGTTCGTATTCCTTGGGCTGCACGGGATGGGCCTGCGGACCGGCATCCTCGGGGAACTGAACCTGGCGGAGCAGATTGACCTCTTCGATGCGCTTGACGGCCCGTGACCCCATGTCCGCCGAGAACTCCTGGTCGCGAAACACGGTAAAACCTTCTTTCAGCGACAACTGGAACCAGTCACGGCAGGTCACCCGGTTACCGGACCAGTTGTGGAAGTATTCGTGGGCCACGACCGACTCGATGCCCTCGTAGTCGTGGTCGGTGGCCGTCTCCGAGCGAGCGAGGATGAACTTGGAGTTGAAGACGTTCAGCCCCTTGTTCTCCATCGCGCCCATGTTGAAGTCGTCGACCGCGACGATATTGAACACGTCCAGGTCGTATTCACGCCCGTAGGTCTCTTCATCCCAGACCATCGACTTGATCAGCGAGCGCATGGCGTGATCGCAACGATCGATGTTGTGGGGCTCCACGTAGATCCCCAGGTCGATCGTCCGGCCCGAGCAGGTCGTGAACTGATCGTGGATCGACTTGAGGTCACCCGCGACCAGTGCGAACAGGTAGGAGGGCTTGGGGTGCGGGTCTTCCCAGACGGCCAGGTGGCGGCCGCCCTCGAGATCGCGAGACTCGACGGGGTTGCCGTTGCTGAGCAGCACCGGACAGCTCGACTTGTCGGCAATCAACGTCACCCGGTAACGACTCAGCACGTCGGGCCGATCGGGGAAAAACGTGATCCGCCGAAAGCCTTCAGCCTCGCACTGGGTGCAGAAATTCCCGGATGACTGGTAGAGCCCATCGAGCGTGGTGTTGTCGACCGGGTCGACACGGCAGACCACGGTCAATCGGCACTTATCCGGCAAACCGGTGATCGACAAGCCGTTATCCCGCTCGTCGATCTGGTCCTTGGCCAACGGCTCACCGTCGAGCTCGATCGATTCGAGCGACAGCTCGTCGCCGTCCAGCCACAGTGGCTCGTCGTGGGCCCCGTTGCGCCGGATGGTCAGGGTTGACTCCACTCGGGTCCCGCGAGCGGCCAGCTCGAAGGTCAGGTCGACATGGTCAATCAGGTAGTTCGGCGGGCGGTAGTCGGCGAGGCGGACGATATGCGATTGACGTTCGGTCATGGTGGCCTTGTAGATAACAGCAAAAATAGAGTTTCAAGTCTCGTGAGCATATCAGGAACCGAATCAATTCCGTGCCCGCGGCCTGCGAGCAATGCCCCAAAGCAATGACTCTGGGCATCAGGCATAATGCGCCCCGACCTGACCCCGGTAGACCCGCCGCGGGTTTTTCATTTGCCAACCGTTTATCGGAGTCGCCGACGCCATGCTTTTTTCCCAGATTGCCGCCTTCGACCTGGCCGACTGGCCGGAACCGTCGCTGGATACGCTATCCGAACAGCTGGCCGAGAAGCGCTTTGCCCCTACCCTGTCGCAGCAGGTCGAATCCATGGGCTGGGCCCCGGTAGTCGCCGAGGCACTGGCCATCGAAACCGACGGGGCCTTCGGCTTGTTGTTCCGCCGCGAGGAACGCGCCGTGCCGCCGCGGGTGATTCAGGACCACGCGGCCAAGAAACTGGCCGAGGAGTCCGGCGAGCGCGAACCCTCCCGCGACGAACTTCGCCAGGCCCGTGAGAAGGCCCTGCTGGAACTGTTGCCACAGGCCTTCCCGCGACAGGCGGAGACCCGGCTGATCATCGACGCGCGCAACAAGCAGGCGTGGCTGGCCAACGCCGGCGAGAAGCGCAACAGCCAGATCAATTCCCTGCTCCGCGAGACGCTCGGCCAGTGGCGCGTCACCCCGGCGTTCGGCTCCGAGGAGCACGGTAGCCGATTGTCGCGCTGGCTGCTCGAGGGCCCGCCGGCCGGCTTCGAGCTGGGCGACTCGGCCAAACTGCTTGAACCGCGCGACGGTGGCAGCATCACGGTCACTCGTCTGGGCCTACCGGACGAGAACGTGCTGGCCCACTTGCGCGACGGCATGACAGTCGAGCAGCTTGAACTCGTCTGGCGAGATCGGCTGCGGTTTACCATCCGGGCCGACGGCGCGCTGACCAAGGTGAAGGCGCTCGATACACTCGATGACGAGTTCGACGACGATGGTCTGGACGATCCGGCGACCCGCCTCGAGGCTGAGCAACGCCTGACGCTCGACGTGTTGCGTGAACTGACCCGTGTGCTGCACGAGGCCCTGGCCCGGCCCGATGCCACAAGCTGACCGATACGAGTAACCCGGGCGCCTTGCCACAAAAGGTTGGCGCGCTCGCCCGGGCGGCACCAGGCTGCATTTGGCTAGCCCGGCTGCCGATCGCATAATCACGAACCAACCCGTTGAATTCGAGCCTCTTGCCTCTTCTCGGCTCGACCAACCGATTTTTACAGGAACGCGCATGACCGACTCCGCCCAAGCCGCCTTCGCCCTGACCGCCGTCTCCCCGCTCGACGGCCGCTATGCCCGCCACACCCGTGCGCTGACCGAGTGCTTCAGCGAGTACGCGCTGATCAAGTACCGCGTGCTGGTGGAAGTCGAGTGGTTCAAGGCACTGGCCGACGAGCCCAAGATCGCCGAGGTACCGGCGCTGAACGACGAGGACCGGGCCTCGCTCGACGCCATCGTATCGGAGTTCAAGGTCGAGTCAGCCATGCGGGTCAAGGAATTCGAGGCCACCACGAATCACGACGTCAAGGCGGTCGAGTACTTTCTCAAGGAGCAGGTCGCCGATCATCCGCGCCTGGCCTCGATCAGCGAGTTCTTCCATTTCGCCTGCACCTCCGAGGACATCAACAACCTCGCCTACGGCCTGATGCTCGCCAAGGCGCGCGAGGAGGTCGTCCTGCCGGAGATCGACGGGCTGATCGACACACTGCGCAGGATGGCCCACGAGTGGGCGGCCGTTTCCCTGCTCTCGCGCACCCACGGGCAACCGGCCTCGCCATCCACCATCGGCAAGGAGCTCGCCAACGTGGTCGCGCGCCTCGAGCGCCAGCGCGCCCAGATCGCCGACGTCAAGCTGATGGGCAAGATCAACGGCGCGGTGGGCAACTTCAACGCCCACCTGGCCGCCTACCCCGAAATCGACTGGCCGGGCTTCTCCAAGCGGTTTGTCGAGGGGCTGGGTCTTACTCACAACGCCTACACCATCCAGATCGAGCCGCACGACTACATCGCCGAGCTGTTCGACGCGATCGAACGGGCCAACACCATCCTGATCGATTTTGCCCGCGACATCTGGGGCCAGATCGCCCTGGGGCACTTCAAGCAGCGCCTGGTCGAGGGCGAGGTTGGCTCGTCGACCATGCCGCACAAGGTCAACCCGATCGATTTCGAGAACGCCGAAGGCAACCTGGGCGTGGGCAACGCGGTCATGGGTCATCTTGCCCGCAAGCTGCCGATCAGCCGCTGGCAGCGTGACCTGACCGACTCCACCGTCCTGCGCACCCTGGGCGTAGGCATCGGTCACTCGTTGATCGCCTATCGCTCGATGGCCAAGGGCCTGTCCAAGCTCGAGATCAACGCCGACCAACTGGCCGCCGAACTCGACGGCAACTGGGAAGTGCTCGGTGAAGCCATTCAGACGGTCATGCGGCGCTACGGCGTGGAAAAACCGTACGAAAAGCTCAAGGCACTCACCCGCGGCCAACGGGTTGACGGCCCGGCCATGCGCGCATTCATCGAGGGCATCAACGAGCTGCCGCCCGAGGCACGTGAGCGGCTTGCCGCGATGGCGCCGGCGGACTACGTCGGCAATGCCAAGGTAATGGCCGAACGGATCTGACGCCGGCGGTTGGGCATTGGACACGCGGGGATGCCAGTCTGGGCGAGGAGCCCGCTCTCGATCCGATCAAGGCTGGGGTAAGCCACCGGCTATTGCGCCCGGCGCGAAAAGCCCGCAATGTGGCGCTGATGGCCATGGAGTGACGTCCAGCGACTGGGTTTAGGGACTACGTGGGGGAAGCCGGCATGACGCTGCCCGATAACTGGAGCGAGTACCTGCTCGATCACCCGTTGCCTGTCCGGCGGGCGATTCATCAGGGCATGTGCCGGGAACTGCTGAGCGAATCTCCTGATTTCCCGCGACTGGTCGGCTGGCTGCGGCGTGACCCGGCGGCTGCCAGCTTCGTTCTCGGCGCGGCGGCCAGTGGTCAGCGCAAGCGCGAACGCAGCGCACCACACAACCTCGAGCACGCCCTGTCGCTTCTGGGCAGCAACTGGGCACGAAACCAGTTGACGCAACTCCCTATCCTCGAGAACACCCTGACCGACGAGGCGCAGCGGGCCGGCTACCTGGCCGCGTCCTCTCGAGCCATGCGTGCCGCGCGCCTGACCGAAACCTGGCTGATCGAGCGCCGCGAAACCGGCCATGACATGGTCTCGGTCGCCGCCCTGCTCCACAACCTGGTCGAACTCGCCCTGTGGCGTGACGCCCCGGAGCTGGCCCGACAGGCATTGGCGATCGCGCGAAAAAGCTTGATCGATTTCACGCAGGAACACGCGGAAAACGGCAGTCTCGACCGCTGTTTCTCGGTTGGCCGCGCCTTCGAAATGGTCCTGGGGGAGGCTGGCATCGATCTCCTCGCACTGGAGACGGCCTTGACCGAGCGTTACTACCTGCCGGTCATGCTTCTGGCCGAGGAGGCAAGCATTCCCACCCTCGGGGCCCACCACGAAGCCATTCTCGTGCTGGCTCGCCGCCTCGCCTTTGCCAGCGAGTTCGGCTGGTATCACCCCGTGATCCGACGCCTGACGATCAGCATTGCCGAGCAGCTCCACCTGTCCCCGCAGGCAGCCTGGCGCGTGACGGTCAAAAAGACCCTTACCGATGCCCGTGAATTCACCGAGATCCCGCTCTATCACCCCGGTCACCTGCTCGTTCAGCAGGACGACGGTCGCGACCTGCTCTGGCCGCTGACTGCCGACTACGGGCTCGACGATGGCGATAACGGCTGCCACGCCAGTGGCACGGCCAATCGAACTGCGCCCTCGGCCACGCCGGGACGTCTGTTGGGCGACACCATCCGGCAACTGAGTCGGCTTGAGGGCGTCGAGGAGATCGCGCTCTACGAAAATGGCGAGGACAGCCAGTCAAAGCGACGCTTCCACTGGAGTCGTAACGGGGAGGTGGCGCTCCCGGATCGACTGGCATTGGCCCAATCTCCGCTGCTCTCCCGCCTCCAGTCGCGCCTGGAAAGCCTGGGTATCGACGCGCAGAATCTCGAACGCCTGGCCCCTCACCTGGAGCCAAGTCTGGGCCAGGCCGCGCAATCGGGCCTGGTGATTGCCCCGCTGGCCGTCGACGGTGCGTTGATCTCGACCCTGTTCGTCCGGGGTCCTCGGGGCGAGCAACAGCGCGAAATCCTGGCAGTACTGGACCGCGGCTGACGATCCACGGCATGCGTTTTGCCGCGGCCAGTTAGTTCGCCAGCCGCGCCAACGCCCAGTTAATGTGTCGATCGACCTGATCGCCCGCCTCCCCCAATCCACCACGCAAGACCGCCAAGGCGGCCGGGACGCGCGGATGCCCTGCCGGCAGGTTACCCAGGGCGACGGCCAGGTTGCGCCGCCACCGCCGCCAACCGATACGCCGAATCGCCGAGCCTTCCGTGCGCGTCAGGAACGTCTGTTCGTCCCAGCCGAACAGCTCGACCAGGTCCGGCGCATCCAACCCCTGCCTGGCGTGAAAGTCCGCGTCGTCGGTCGTCCGGGCGAATCGATTCCACGGGCAGACCAACTGGCAATCGTCGCAGCCGTAGATCCGATTGCCCATCAATGGACGGAGCGATTCCGGTATGTCGTCGTGCGACTCGATGGTGAGATAGGAAATGCAGCGGCGCGCGTCGACCACGCCGTCGGCGACGATCGCCCCGGTCGGGCAGACGTCCAGGCAGGCCGTGCAACTGCCGCAATGCGGCTGCACGGGCTCGTCGACCGGAAGGTCGATATCGAGAAAGAGTGCACCGAGGAAGAACCAAGACCCGCCGGAACGGTTAAGCACCAGCGAGTGCTTGCCTTTCCAGCCTACCCCCGCCCGTTCGGCAAGGCCGGTCTCGTAGACCGGCGCGGAGTCGCAGAACGCCCGGTAAGTGAACGGCCCGACCGACTCGCTGATCCGCTGGGCCAGTTGCGCCAGGCGCTTGCGTACCAGCTTGTGATAATCCCGACCCAATGCGTATCGGCTCACATAGCCCAGCGCCGGCTCGCCCAGGACTTTCGACGGGCCGAGGGATTCAGGCGGCAGGTAGTCGCGCGTGACCATCAGTACCCGACGAGTCCCGGGCACGAGTTCCTCGGGGTGAAAACGCATCAGGCCATGACGCTGGAAGAACCCCATCGTGCCGGCGTGTCCCTCCGCGAGCCAACGTTCAAAACCCGCCTCGTAGGCAGACAGGTCGGTATCGGTTACCCGCGCCTCGGTAAAACCCAGTTCGGCGGCCCAGTCCCGGATCGATTCCTTGAGTCGCTCCGGCGAGAGCCGAGTCGTCATGTCATCCCGGGAATCGGTCATCCGGCGAGGCGCTCGCCCAGCAACATCCCGCCGCGCGCCGCCACCAGACACAGGGTCACCGTCGCCACCACGTACAGGCCGGCCCAGAGCCACGCCTGGCGCTGCATCAGGGCCAACGTGTCGATGGAGAAGGCGGACATGGTGGTGAACGCGCCGAGAAAGCCGGTCAGGATCGCGAGCCGATACTCGAGCGGCATGTGCCAGCGTGTCAGCAGCCAGACCCCGAGGAATCCCATCAATCCCGAGCCGATCACGTTGACGCTCAGCGTGCCCCAGGGGAAGGCACGCCCGCCGAATTGCGTGATCGCGGCAGTCAGACCGTAGCGGGCCATGGCGCCAAGGCCGCCGGCCAATCCAATCAACAGATACAGTTTCATTCCAACCAGCATTCTCCAGGGCGAACGACCACACGATCGATCGACGACCAACGGCAAAGCCGCGCCCAATGCAGCCCATCCTAACGCCATGGGCGTGAGTCCGACGGCAGGTTATCACGCTCGATCGTCCCGCCCGGCAGCTCCATTCCACCCCAGTCGCAACCCGTGCGCCGCGTCGGGAGGGCACTCCTTGAAACCGCGGGGAAGTGTCCTAAGCTCCAATCCAGACCGGCAAGGCGAGCACGGGGCAGTGGTTTTTCAAACTCCCAGCCGCTTGGCCGCCGAACGTTTTCAACCAAAGCACAGTCAAGGAGATCGCATGAAGAAATTGCTACTCGCCAGTGCAATCGCTGGGCTCTCCGTGGGTCTGACCACGCCGACCATGGCGGCGGAAGACAACTACGAGCAGTACCAGGCCGCCATCGATCAGCGCGGTGACTCAGGCGTCTCCGGCACGGCCATCTTCATTCCCCAGAACGGAGAGATGACGGTGAAGCTGAATGTGGAGAATGCCGACGGCATGTCAGCGGGCCTCCACAAAGGCATCTGCCGCTACGCCGAGGACAGTGACGGCGCACCGGACCTGCTGGCCTTCGACGAAGATCCGTTGTTCGAACTCAGCGCCGTTGACGGCAACGAATCCTCCACCACGATCGAGTTGTCCGCGGAAGGCCTGATGGGTGATCCTCAGTCCGTTGCCATCCATGACGGCAGTTCCATCGTCGCCTGCGGCAACATCCAGTAACCCGCGGCATCCGGTCGGTCAACCGGCCGAAAACGAGAACGCCCCGAAAGTGATTCGGGGCGTTTTTTATTGTTGAGCCCCCATCGGCGCTCTGTTGGACTGCCCCGGTCTCAACGACCGGCGACCTTGTCACGCAGATAGCTCGGCACGGCCTCGTCGGCCGCAATGCGCTCGCTTTCCGGCAGTCGGCGAATCAGTGCCAGCGCATCCCGGGCATGCGGCAGGGCTTCCGGTTCAACCCGTATTACCTCCGAGCCCCCGCCGAGTGCCGGATAACGCCCGAAGCCGGTACCGCAAGCCACCACTCTACTGCCCTGCGCCACCGGGAACGTCGGTTCGGTCACCGCCTCCTCCACGACCGTGATCAAGCCATCCAACTCGCCCAGACGATAGGCCGCACGGTAAATCTCGCCCATGCGGGCATCGATCGCGACCCGCACCTCGACGTCCCGGGTGTTCTCGCCGGATTCCTCCAGCCGCCGGAAAGCCCCGGCTGCCAGACAGGCCAGCGACGAAATCCCGACCATCGGCAGGTCACGCGCGATGGCAATACCCTGACCCATTGCCGTGGCAATACGCACACCGGTGAACGACCCCGGCCCGCGGCCGAAGCCGATCAGGTCCAGGTCGGCAAAATCGATCTGCGCTTGCTCCAGGAGCCCTTCGGCCATTGGCAACAATTTTTCGGCATGGCCACGCGGGGCGATCTCGAAGTCGGTAACCACTCGGTCGCCGGCGAGGACACCGGCGGTACAAGCTTCCGTCGAGGAATCGAGATAGAGAATGTTCACACTCACCCCTGGGTGTTGAAGTCGATCAGCCGACGGTCGGTCTGGCAGCACGACGATGAGTCGGCCTTTTTTGTGGCGGGGATTCTATCGGAAACAGCAGCGACACCGCGAGGCAGTCATCACCGGGACGCGAGGTGAAATCAGTCTCCCTCCGCGCCCTTCTGCTCGGCGGTCCAGTGCTGGCGAATCTCGTCGAGTAGCCAGCGGGTGGAGCCGTCAAAGTCACCGTCCTCGAGATCAGTGCCGACGAACGGTTCGAGCTCATTGGCCATCTGCTTGCCCAATTCCACGCCCCACTGGTCGAAGGAATCGATCTGCCATACTGCTCCGGCCACGAACACCCGATGCTCGTAGAGCGCCAGCAGTGCGCCGACTGCCTCCGGAGTCATCTGCGGGAACAAGATGGTATTGGACGGCTGGCCACCGGGGCAGACCCGGTGCGGGGCGATCCGCTCGATGGTTGCCTCATCGGCACCTTCGGCACGCATCTGCGCTTCGATGTCCTCGCGTGTGCGCCCCAACATCAATGCCCGGCTCTGAGCGACCAGGTTGGCCAGCAGTTGCTGTTGCTGGCTACCGATCGGGGAATGGGTGCGTATCGCGCTAATGAAATCGGAGGGGATCAGTCGGGTGCCCTGGTGCAGCAACTGGTAGAAAGCGTGCTGCCCGTTGGTACCCAGCCCCCCCCAAAGCACCGCGCTGGTATGCGAGTCGACCGGCTGGCCATCGATGCGCACGCGCTTGCCGTTGGATTCCATCATCACCTGCTGGAGGTGGGCGGGCAGGAAGCCGAGCCGCGTTCCATAGGGAAAGATGGCCAGCGAGTCCGATCCGAGGAAATCGGCATTCCAGACATCGATCAGCCCGAGGATCAGCGGCAAGTTGTCCCGTCCCGTGTTCAGCCGGAAGTTCTCGTCGAGGGCATGTGCCCCGTCAAGCAGTCGCTTGAAGCGATCCATGCCGAGATAAAGCGCGATCGGCAGGCCGATCGCGGACCACAAGGAATAACGGCCGCCCACCCAGTCCCAGATGGGAAACATGTTTTCCGGGTCGATGCCGAAGTCGCGCACGCGCTCGGTGTGGGTGGAAACGGCGACGAAATGCTTCTTGATCGCCTCCTCGTCCGGCGCAGTTTCGAGGAACCAGCGCCGGGCCGAGCGCGCATTGGCAAGCGTTTCCTGCGTGCCGAAGCTCTTGGAGGACACCACGAACAAGGTGGTCTTCGGGTCGAGCACGGCAAGCTTCGAGGCCAGATCGCTGGGCGCGATATTGGAGACGAAATGCACGCGGATGCCACGATCGGCATAGGAACCCAGTGCCCGGCACACCATGCGCGTGCCGAGATCTGAACCACCAACGCCGATATTCACCACGTCGGTGATCGGATCACCGGCATACCCCTTCCATTCGCCCGACTGGACCGAGTCAACAAAGGTTTCCATGTGGTCGAGGACGGCGTTGACCTCGGGCATCACGTCCTTGCCATCGAAGAAGATCGGCCGGTTCGACCGGTTGCGCAGTGCCACGTGCAGCACCGCCCGATCCTCGCTGCCGTTGATGTGCACGCCGTTGAACATGTCGTCGCGCAGCTCCAACACGCCGCGCTCCTCCGCAAGGGCCAGCAGACCGTCGATCACGTCATCGGTGACACGTTGTTTTGAGTAGTCGATCGACAGTCCCGCGGCGTGCCCCGAGAGGCGCGACGTTCGGTTGCCATCGGTCTGGAACCACTCATTCGGGTGGCGGCGGATGTGTTCGGTCGCCTTGACCTCTAGCAACTGCCAGATGGGGCTCATCCGGCCGACATACCGTTCCTGTCGCATCAATCCTCCCCGGGGATCTTGAGATTGTTTCGCCAGCGGTGCGAATCGGCATCGAACAGCCGGTCGGCTTCCGGCGGTCCCCAGCTGCCCGCCGGGTACGTCGGAATGTAGTCACGCTCGACCGCCCAGTTGCGCAGGATCGGATCGACCACCCGCCAGGCCCAAGACACCTCATCATACCGAAGGAAGAGCGTCTGATCGCCGTTCATCACGTCGAGCAGCAGGGTCGCGTAGGCATCCAGGTTGGGCGGCTCCTCCCCGGTATAGGTCGCATCCATCTGCACCGTGCGGGTGCGCATTTCCAGGCCCTCGGTCTTGATCTGCATCTCGAAGCGGAAGTTTTCCTCCGGCTGGATGCCGATCAGCAACCAGTTGGGGGCGGTGTTGGCTACCTGGGTCTCACGGAAAAGTTGCTGCGGGGGCTCGCGAAAACGAATCGAGATCTGCGAGTGGCTCTTTTTCATGCGCTTGCCGGTACGCAGGTAAAACGGCACGTCGCGCCAGCGCCAGTTGTCGATGTAGAGCTTGAGAGCGGCATACGTTTCGGTGACGGAGTCATCCGGCACGCCTGGTTCATCCAGGTAGCCGGGCTCGTTCGTTCCGTCGACCACGCCGCGGGCGTACTGGGCACGGAATGCCTGCGCATGAACGCTCCGATGCGAAATCGGACGAATGCAGCGCAGCACCTTGACCTTCTCGTCACGGACCGCCTCTGCGTCCATCGAGGCCGGCGGCTCCATGGCCGTCAGCGCCAACATCTGCATCAGGTGACTCTGCACCATGTCGCGCAGCGCACCGGCCGAGTCGTAGTACTGCCCTCGCCCCTCGATGCCCTGTTGCTCAGCGTGTGAAATCTGGACGTGATCGATGTAATTGCGATTCCACAACGGCTCGAGCAGCAGGTTGGCAAAACGCATCACCATGATGTTCTGCACCGTGCCTTTGCCCAGATAATGATCGATGCGGAAGATCTGGTGTTCGTCGAAGTACTGGTGCAGCAGGCCATCGAGGGCATGCGCACTGTCGATACCGTGCCCGAATGGCTTTTCGATGACCACGTGCCGGCAGCCAAGGGTCTCGTCGGTCAACCCACAGGCGCCGAGGTTCCGACAGATCGCGCCAAAGGCCGACGGGGAAACCGCGAAGTAAAACACCACGCAATCGGGATACTCCGCGTGCGTCAACCGGTCGGCCAGGTCCTCGAAGCTGCTGGTCTCGTCGAGATCGCCGTTGTGGAAATGCAGCTTGGCAAGCAGGCGCTCGATCGCGGCATCCGACGAACAACTGTCCCCGTCACCGCTACCGGCGAGACACAGCCGACGTACCTCCTTTCGCCAGGTGTCATCGTCCCAATCCCGACGACCGAAGCCGATGATGCGGCTGCCCTCCGCGAGGCGCCCGGCCACTTCCAACTGGTAGAGCGCCGGCAGAAGCTTCTTACGGGACAGGCTGCCTGTCGCCCCGAAGATGACGATGGTCACCGGTCGTGGCGGTTCGCTGCGAATCGGCTTACGCATGGTGCCGGCTCCTTTCCTGCCGAGCCCTTACGGCATGGTTGCTCATGATTCGTCCCGACGCTGGACCACGTGTCCACCGAAGGCGTTGCGCATCATCGCCAACACCCGGTTGCCATACCCTTCGTCGTCCTGGCTGGCAAAGCGCATCTGCAGAGCCAGCGTCATCACCGGAGCGGCCACGCCCAGATCGATCGCCTCGATCGCCGTCCATCGACCCTCGCCGGAATCGGCGACGTGTGGCTGGATGGATTCGAGCCCCTGCCCCTCCTGTTTCAGCGCGTCGGCCGTCAGGTCGAGCAACCAGCTTTGCACCACCGACCCCTCGCGCCACAGTTCGGTGACCTGGGCCAGGTCGAGGTCGAATTCCGATTTCTTGCGCAGCACGGCCAGCCCTTCGGCCATCGCCTGCATCATCCCGTACTCGATGCCGTTGTGGATCATCTTGGTGAAGTGGCCCGAACCGGCCGGACCGACATGCCCCCAGCCCGAATCGGGAGTTGGCGCCAGTACCCGAATCGCTGGTTCGATGTGTGCGAATCCGGCCTCTGTGCCGCCCACCATCAGGCTGTAACCGTTCTTCAGTCCCCAGACGCCTCCTGAAGTTCCACAATCCAGGAAATGCACCCCGGCCGCCTCGACACGCTCGGCATGCGCCATGGTCTCGCTGTAACGCGAGTTGCCCCCGTCGACCAGGACATCACCGGGACTCATCTGCGGCAGCAAGCGCTCGATCGCCTGACTGGTGATCTCGCCGGCCGGCAACATCAACCAGATCACGCGCGGGCCATCGAGCTTGCGGAACACCTCGGCCTCCTCATAGGCCGGCACAATGTGCTCCTCCTCGCGCAGCAGCTCGTCGATGGGCTCTCGACTGCGGTTGTGCGCTACCACCGTGATGCCACCACGCGAAAGGCGCCGCGCCATGTTTGCGCCCATGCGCCCCAGACCGAAAATCGCGAGTTTCATCGGCTCACACTCCTGTAATCGTGCAACGGTTAACCGTCCAACGGTTGAAAAACGGCGGGATACAAAACAACTCAACGCTCGGCCAAAACGACCGAGCGCACGCCCTGCCAGGTTATGCCAAGCCCCTGACATTGCGCCCGGATCGATCGACGGTCAACGATTGATCGGCCCTGAAGGCACGTCCCCGACAACCGCCTCAACGCGTTGGTTGAGAAAACATCTCTCACATCTGGGAGCAAGCTTCGCGCCAGTTCGGCGTGCTCCGGTCGTGATCGACTAATTCAAGCGTAGCCAACGCGGTTTCGATTTCCATGACGCCCACGTGGAAAGTGGGAACCCACGGGGCAAGCAAGCACGACACATGGAGCCCGCCATGGCGGGGCTTGCGGTGCAAACCGGCAAGAGCGGCCAGAAATCGCTATAATGCCCGCGATTTTGCCCGACGATCCCGACCCCCTTCCCACGGGCCAACCCCAGGGTCCCCGCGGTCGGGCGGGCCACTCCGGGCCGGGGCAACCCCCGGTCTCGGAGCCGCAACCATCAATGCGCGAGAACTCATACGCGATGACGACAAGCAAAGACAAGGACAAGGCCCTGCGCGCCCGAGTGCGCCTTTTCGGCAACCTGCTCGGTGAAGTGCTCCGCGAACAAGCTGGCGAGACGGTCTTCGACACCGTCGAAAGCCTGCGTCGTGGCTTCATCCGCCTGCGCAAGAGCTACGACCCCGAGCTCTACCGCGAACTGATGGACGAGATCGAAGCGCTGGACGCCGACAGCCTCAACCTGGTCGTGCGTGCCTATGGCCTGTACTTCAACCTCGTCAACATCGCCGAGGAAGACTATTCCCACCAGCATCGCCGCCGCCAGATCCGTCGCGGCCTGCGACTGTGGCGCGGGTCGTTCTACGACACCATCCGCGGCTTTGCCCGCGAGGGCATGACCTCGGAACAGCTTCAGGGGCTGCTCGACCAGTTGGTGTACATGCCGGTCTTCACCGCTCACCCGACCGAGGCCAAGCGCCGCACGGTCATGGATCTGCAGCGACGCATCTTCCTGCTGTGCGGGGAACTCGACCGTCCGGAATCCACCGGTGTCGAGCGCGAGCGGCTGCTGGATGAAGTGAAATCGATCATTCTCGCCCTGCTTCGCACCAACGAGGTGCGCACGACGCGCCCCGAGGTGTCCGACGAGATACGCCTGGGCATGTACTACTTCCGCACCTCAATCTTCGCGGCGGTGCCCAAGGCCTACCGCTACCTCGAGCGCGCGGTCAACCTCAATTACAACGCCACCAATCCCGACAACCCGGTCACGGTGCCCAGCCTGTTCAAGTTCGGCTCCTGGATTGGCGGTGATCGCGACGGCAATCCCTACGTCACCCACGACGTCACGATCCAGGCCGTCTGTCTAGCCTCCGAGACCATCCTCAAGGAATACCTGGATCGGCTCGAGACGCTCAAGCGCATCCTGACCCACTCCCTGCAGCTGGTGCCGGAGATCGACTGCGAGCAGTTGCAGCTCAAGGCCGATGCCGAGGCGCTCGGCATGCTGGAGGCCAACCAGCACAATGGGGAGTTCTTCCCCGAGGAACCCTATCGCCTGAAGCTGCGCGCCATCCGCCAGCGACTGCGCTACAACCTTGCCTACATCCACAGCGAACTGGATGGCAAACCGACCGCCCTCGACTCGCGCGCCTACCAGAGCAAGGACGCCTTCCTCGACGACCTCTACCGCCTGCGCGACTCGCTGATCGGTATTGGTGATCGGCTACTGGCCGAGGGTGATCTCAAGGACCTGACCCGCCTGGCCGAGACCTTCGGCTGGCATCTGGTGCGCCTGGACATCCGCCAGGAATCCACCGAGCACACCGAGACCGTCGCCGAGGTCTTGAAGCAACTGGCCCCGGAAATCGATTACGCGAATCTGGCCGAGGACGACCGCACCCGCGTGCTGGGCGAGCTGATTGAGGCCGGCAAGCACCGCGCCGAGGCGCTCGGCGGCAACGGGTTGAGCGAAAAGGCCCGCGAGGTGATCAAGGTCCTCGAGGTCAAACGCCAGCTGATCGATCACATCAGCCGCGAATGTTTCGGTACCTACGTCATCTCGATGACCCACTCGGCCAGCCACGTGATGGAGGTGATGTACCTCGCCTCGCTGACCGGCTTGGTGGGCAAGACCAATGACGGCGAATGGTTCAGCGACATCCAGGTCTCGCCGCTGTTCGAGACCATCGAGGATCTCAAGCACATCGAGCACGTGCTGGGCACGCTGTTCGACAACCCCACCTACCGAGGTCTGGTACGCGCCTCCGGCGAGCTGCAAGAGGTGATGCTGGGCTACTCGGACTCGTGCAAGGACGGGGGCTCGCTCGCCTCGGTCTGGAGTCTGTACAACGCCCAGAAGCGCGTCATCCGCCTGACCCGCAGCCACGGCATTCGGTGCCGCCTGTTCCATGGTCGTGGTGGCACGGTCGCGCGCGGCGGCGGTCCGACCCACGAGTCGATCCTCTCGCTGCCGCAGGGCACCGTCGAGGGCCAGATCAAATTCACCGAACAGGGTGAGGTGCTGTCCTCGAAGTACAGCAACAACGAGACGGCCATCTACGAGCTGACCATGGGCGCGACCGGCCTGATGAAGGCCTCGCAACACCAGGTGGTCGATGAGCATCCGGTGCCGGAGGAATACGAGCACGTGGTGGGCGATCTCGCGCGCTTCGGTGAAGAGGCCTATCGTGACCTGACCGACCACACGCCGTTCTTCTTCCACTACTTCCACGAGGCCACCCCGGTACGCGAACTCGGCCTGCTGAACATCGGTTCGCGCCCGACCTCGCGCAAGAAGGGCGATCTTTCCAAGGCATCGGTACGCGCGATTCCCTGGGTGTTTGGCTGGTCGCAGTCACGGCACACCCTGCCGGCGTGGTACGGCATGGGCTCGGCGCTCAAGCGCTGGCGCGAGGAAAACCCGGGCCGCGAGGAGCTGCTTCACGACCTGTTCGCGCAGTGGCCGTTCTTCCACAGCATGCTGCGCAACACACAGCTGTCGCTGACCAAGGGCGAGATGAACATCGCCCGGGAATACGCCGGCCTGGTATCCGACCAGGAGCAGGCCCAAGCGGTCTACGAAAAGATCCGGAAGGAATACGAGTGTGCCGTCGAGCAGCTGCTGGAGGTGGCCCACGCCGACTCGTTGGTGGAAATCGACGAGTACATCGGCACGTCGATGATGCGACGCAACCCCTATCTGGACGTGCTCAACCACATCCAGATCACGCTGCTGTCGCGCCATCGTGACGAAAGCGTGCCGGAAGGCGATCGCGAGCAGTGGCTGCCGCCGCTGCTGCGCAGTATCAACGCGATAGCCGCCGGGATGCGCAACACGGGCTGATCGACCGGCCCTCGCGATCTACCGAGGCCACCACCCGCACGCGGGCGGTGGCCTTTTCTTTGTCGGGGTTGAGGGCGGTATCGGTCAGCGAAGTCGATCGTGACGGGCAAGCCGGAGACGCATTCCTTGGGCAAGCGCGGCCCCCAGCGCGCCGTCGGGCAACCGCCAACACCAGTTGCCTTCCCGGGTTCCGGGGACATTGATGCGCGCCTCCGAGCCCAGGCCAAGCAAATCACCGACCGGCAGCATGGTCAGATTGGACGGCGAGGCCAATGCCGAGTCGATCATGGCCTCGGGCATGGGCGTGGCCGGGTCGATGTCCTGCATCGCTTCAAGCCACCGGCGCACGCGCGCCCGCCCCGCCTCGTCGAGCGAACGCCACCATCCCAGGGTGGTGTCGTTGTCGTGCGTGCCGGTGTAGACGACGCAATCGGGCCGATGGTGTCTCGGCAGGTGAGGATTGTCCTCGTCACCGTCGAAGGCGAAATGCAGCACCACCATGCCGGGCAACCCGAAGCGGTCGCGCAATTCGGTCACATCGGGCGTAATCACGCCCAAGTCTTCTGCCACCAGGGGCAAATCGTCACCGCCGACGGTCTCCAGGGCCTCGAGTAGGGCCGCGCCGGGCCCCGGCACCCATCGCCCGCCGGTGGCATCCGGGTCGTCAACAGGGATCGCCCAGTAAGCGGCAAGCCCGCGGAAGTGATCGATCCGGACCCAGTCATACAAGGCCAAGTGGCGAGCCAGCCGCTGTTTCCACCAGGCGAACCCGTCCTCGGCCATTCGCTGGAAATCAAACAGGGGGTTGCCCCAGCGTTGGCCAGTGGCGGAAAAGTAATCCGGCGGCACGCCAGCAACCACCGTCGGTCGGCCACTCGCATCCAGCTGAAACAACGATCGGTGCGCCCAGACATCGGCCGAGTCGCCGGCCACGAAGATCGGCAGATCGCCAAACAGAAAAATCGACCGCTCGCGGGCCTCGTCGCGCACCGCCTGCCATTGCCGTTCCAGCAAAAACTGCTCGAAGGCGATCGCCTCGATACGCGAGGCATGCTCCTGTTCGAACGCCAACATGGCGTGGGACTCACGATCGCGGAGACCCACCGGCCAGTCCAGCCAGCAACGCCCGTCCTGCACCTCGCGAATGGCCATGAACCGCGCGTAGTCTTCGATCCAGTGCGATTCCCGGTCGCGGAAACCGGCAAATGCCGCGCGCAAGGCCTCGCTGGCACCTTCCCCCTGCCGGCGGGCGCTCACCGGGATCGAGCGCTCGAACCCCGGGTCGGCGGCCAGTTCGCGTTCGTCGAGGTACGCCGGTTCCAGGGCAAACGACGACAGGCACTGGTAGGGACTCTTGTCGGGGTGGGTGGGACCCAGTGGCAACACCTGCCAGACGGACAGCCCCGACTTTTGCAGGAAAGCCAGTACCTCGCGGGCATCCTTGCCGAAGCCGGGCGAGGTCAGGCTGCCGATAGGAAGGAGAAGACCCGCGCGACGCCGCGTAGCCGGCGGCTCGCTGTGGGCCTCAATGCTCACGCCTGTCCTCGACGCATCGTGCCGCCACCGGTGACCCGATCGGCCGCTGCGGTCGGCACGCTGATGGGCTCGTCCAATATCACGGGTACCGGCACGTCGATCAGTTCATACAGGCGTGCCAGCTGCAGACGAAACAGCCGGTCGAAATCACGTGTCGCTTCGGCCGGATTGTCATCCCCGAACCACCAGAACCAGTCCGATCCCTCGCAGACAGCGAGTTGCTGGGCATTTCGGGCTCGGGTCGTGTCGTCCCATTCACCATGGGTTTCGGCATCGAGATAGGCCTGACGAGCCTCGATCAGCCGATCCCAGGCCCGGTTCTTGGCCGTCTCGCCCACCCAAGTCGCGAGATTGCCGTACACCCAGCTGCCGGCAACCAGCGCCTTGAGCTCCACGGCTGGCGGCTGCTCGTCCAGAAAGCTGGAGAAGGTGCTCATCTCGATACGCGGGTGGGCGGATAGTCGTTTGTAAAGACCATCAAGCAGCCAGAAGCCGTTATCCGGGTAATGCTCCCAGGCGTTCTCGCCATCGAGGATGATCGGTACCAGCGGTGCCTCCACCCCGAGGTGCTCACAGGTATCGGCAATCGACACCAGGTGATGCACCAGGTCCTCGACCGCGTCATCGGCGTGCCAGTTCTGGTAATCGAAGCCGATGCGATCGGAGAGCCCATCGTCGCGGAAGAACAACCGCAACCCCTGGCCAGGTCGCGAGAACACCTGGTGATCGCAGTGCAGTGTCTGGTGGGCGTGATTCAGACTGTTGCGCAGCACCTGCTGACCGCTGGCCGCCCACGCAAAGCCTGCCTGATCAAGCAGGCGGCAGGTGGCATCCGATATGGCCCCCTCGGCGGGCCAGCAACCGGCGGGATCACGCCCCAACAGCCGCCGGAAGACGGTACGCCCCTGTTCGATGTGCCAGCGCGAACGCTGCTCGCCATCCGGATAGTCCTCTGCCTCCGGCTGCGGGGCTGCCGGTTCGGCTTCCTGCCCGGCACGCATGTCCTGCAACAACGGCATGATCGGATGCGCGTAGGGCGTCATGGAGAGTTCGATCTGGCCCCTATCGGCAAGCGCCTGGAAGCGTTCGAACAACCCCCCAATCGTTTCGCCGATCACGCCGAGCAACGATCGGCGTGACTGAGCATCGAAATCGCCGTCGCGCTCGAGCAACTCGCGGGCCAGCGGATTTGATTGGCGCAGGGTCTCGCCCAACCACGCCAGGTGATACCAGGTCGAGAGATCACCGATGAACGCATCCGTGGCGTATCCGCCCGGATCGCGGGTTTGCAACAGGGTCTCGGCGGCATCGACCAGCCGGGCGAGCGGCTCGAACCGATCGATCATCCGCTCGCGATTGGCCCGCAATAGCGCTTCGATCACCCCGCGGCGCTGGTCACCGACCAGTTCGCTTGGCTCGGCGAGACTGACCAGCAGCGGATCGCGCAGATCGGTGACCTCGCCGCCACGCTGAAACGCATCGATCTGTGCCGCGTAATCCTCAAGTTGCTCGAGAAGTATGGGGACGAAATTGACCACCACTCGAGCATCGGGCCAGCGCTCGAGGTGCGCGGCCATGTCGGCGTAGTCCTTGATCGCATGCAGGTAGGTCCAGGGTTGCTGGTATACCCCGTCACGCGGATCGCGGTACTCCGGCTGGTGCATGTGCCAGAGGAACACGACCGGCAGCGGTCTTGAGGGAAGCGTGGTTGGCATGCCGAATCACCCAGCTGGGCGCCCAGGCGCCCGGTTTGTCACGAAAGACGCTGTCCCGGAATCATTCAGGGAAAATGCCCCGAGGCACCCCGGATCAACCAGGATCGCTATCAGCGCACCATGTGCAGTTTTTGTCCCAACATCTGGGGCGTGACCAGTACCACGCCCCCGGGGCTAACCTCAAAACGCTCCCGATCCGCCTCGAGATCGACCCCGATCTGCATGCCCGGCGGGATCAGGCAGCCCTTGTCGATTACCGCCCGTCGCACCTCGGCACCTTCGCCCACCTGCACGTTAGGCAGGATCACGGCATCTTCGACGTAGGCCTGCTCGCGCACCATCACGTTCGAGAACAGCAGCGAATGGCGCACCACCGCACCGGAGATGATGCAGCCGCCGCTGACCATCGAATCGATGGCCATGCCCCGGCGGCCGTCCTCATCGAAGACGAACTTCGCCGGCGGCAACTGCTCCTGGTAGGTCCAGATCGGCCAGTCGGTGTCATAGAGATTGAGATCGGGCTGCACGCCGATCAGCTCGAGGTTGGCCGACCAGTAGGCATCGATGGTGCCCACGTCGCGCCAGTAGGGTTGATCGGTCAGCCCCGGTTCGCGGAATGGGTAGGCGTAGACCTGATTCTCCTCGATCAGGCGCGGGATGACGTTCTTGCCGAAATCGTGCTCGGAGTCGGGATCGTCGGCATCGAGGATCAACTGCTCGAACAGGAAATCGGTGCGAAAGACGTAGATACCCATCGAGGCGAGCGACGAGTCGGGCGAACTCGGCATGCGTGGCGGGTCGTCGGGTTTCTCGACGAAGCTCTCGATACGGCCCTCGCGATCGATGCCCATCACGCCGAAGGCGCGGGCCTGATCAATCGGCACCTCGATGCAGCCGATGGTCAGGTCCGCGCCCTTCTCGACGTGGTAGGCGATCATGGGACCGTAATCCATCTTGTAGACGTGATCACCCGCGAGGATCAGGGTGTATTCCGACTCGTGCGCGCGCAGGATGTCGATGTTCTGGTAAACGGCGTCCGCGGTGCCGCTGTACCACGACTGGTCGTTCATGCGCTGCTGGGCGGGAAGCAACTCGACGAACTCACCACGGGCGACGTGATTGCCGCCCCAACCAAGCTGGACGTGCTTGATTAACGAATGGGCCTTGTATTGCGTCAGCACCCCCATGCGGCGAATGCCGGAATTGACGCAGTTGGACAGCGGGAAGTCGATGATTCGGAACTTGCCCCCGAACGGCACGGCCGGCTTGGCACGCCAGTCGGTCAACTGACGCAGCCGCGAGCCGCGTCCACCGGCAAGGACCAGGGCCAATGTATCCCTGGTGATTCGACTGACCAGTCGCTTGGGGCTGTCGACAATCATCCCGAGTTTCCTCTCGCGTTCCATGTGGTCGAAACAGCGGCTAACCGCCAGTCGAAAGCCTAGCGCATCCGTGTTTCCGGGGTATAACAATTTCGAGTCGAGGGAGACCATCGCAGGAAACGCCGGGCCTTGCGAACCTGCCCTGCTCTTTTCCAGGCCCTGCACACAGAGCCCCGGCAACGAGGCCACGGCACGCGTCATCCCGGAACCGGAGACCCGATCCGGGCTCGCTGCGACCCCGCGCCTATGCCATAGTCGGGTCAGCGAATCCGCCTGGCATCGCCGACAGTGCGCACCAGCGCCAACTACCGGGATCGAAACCGCATGGAAAACGACCTGCAAGCCATTGTCGATGCGCGCCACCACGACCCGCACCGGGTTCTGGGCGTGCATGCCATCGACAACGAAAACCTCCGGCTACGCACCTATCAGCCGCACGCCGCCTCGGTCGAGACCGTCGATCAGGACGGCGAGCCCATGGCATTGACGGCCCACCCGGAATGCCCCGGCCTGTTCGAGGCCTCCCTGCCGCGTGCCTGGGTTCCCAAACATCCGGCCTATACCGTCGTCATGCCAGACGGGCATCGGTACGAGATCGTCGATCCATACAGTTTCCTGCCGACGGTCGGCGAACTCGACCTGCACCTGTTCGCCGAGGGCCGACATCTGCAGTTGTGGCAAATGCTCGGTGCCCAGGTGCTTTCGGTCGACGAGGTGGTCGGCACCCGTTTTGCGGTGTGGGCCCCCAATGCCGAGCGCGTCAGCCTGGTCGGCAGCTTCAACGACTGGGACGGTCGTCGTCATCCCATGCGCGTGCTGGGTGACAGCGGCGTCTGGGAACTGTTCGTCCCGGGGGTAACGGTCGGCGATCTCTATAAGTTCGAGATCACCAGCCGCCTCACCGGCGAGACCCAGCTGCGCACAGACCCGGTCGGCCGCGCCTTCGAAATGCGCCCCGACACGGCCGCCATCGTGCCGGCCTTCCAGCCCTTCGAATGGCACGATGACGACTGGATGGCCCGCCGCGAGCAATGGCAATGGGACCAGGCGCCCATGGCGACCTACGAGGTGCATCTGGGCTCCTGGCGGTTGCCCGACGGGCAGTTTCCCAGTTACGACCAATTGGCCGACCAGCTGATCCCCTACGTCCAGGAACGCGGCTTTACCCACATCGAATTGCTGCCGGTCACCGAGCATCCCTTCGATGCCTCCTGGGGTTACCAGACCACCGGGTATTTCGCTCCGACCAGCCGCTTCGGCAGCCCGACCGCCTTCTGCCGTTTCGTCGACCGGGCCCATGCCGCGGGCATCGGCGTGATCCTGGACTGGGTCCCCGCTCATTTCCCGCGTGACGAATTCGCCCTGGCGCGCTTCGACGGCAGCGCGCTCTACGAACACGAGGACCCCCGTCGCGGCGAACACCGGGACTGGGGCACCCTGATCTTCAACTACGGCCGGCGCGAGGTGCAGAACTTCCTGATCGCCTCGGCACAGTACTGGGTCGAGCAACTGCACCTCGACGGCCTGCGCGTCGACGCGGTCGCCTCGATGCTCTACCTCGACTACTCCCGCCAGGCCGACGACTGGCTACCCAATCGGCACGGCGGGCGGGAGAACCTCGAGGCGATCGATTTCCTGCAGCGGCTCAACCACACGATTCTCTCGCGCAACCCCGGCACCCTGATGATGGCCGAGGAATCCACCGCCTGGCCGATGGTCTCCCGGCCACCGGAACACGGCGGACTGGGTTTTTCCATGAAGTGGAACATGGGCTGGATGAACGACTCGCTCGCCTACTTCAGCGAGGATCCGCTGCACCGGCCCTATCACCACAACCTACTGACCTTCGGGCTGCTGTACGCCTTTTCGGAAAACTTCGTCCTGCCGCTCTCCCACGACGAGGTCGTGCACGGCAAGCGCTCCTTGCCCGGCAAGATGCCGGGTGACGAATGGCAGCGTTTCGCCAATCTGCGCCTGCTGCTCGCCTGGCAGTACACCTTCCCCGGCAAGAAGCTCCTGTTCATGGGCACCGAGTTCGGCCAGGGCAACGAGTGGTCACATGCACGAGAACTCGACTGGTGGATGCTCGACTACCCGTTGCACCAGGGCATCCAGGCCCTGGTCGACCAGCTCAATTTCCGCTACCGGCACGAACCCGCTTTGCACGAACGCGACTTCGATGCCGGCGGCTTTGCCTGGATCGACTGCAACGACCGCAATCAGTCGGTGATCAGCTTCCTTCGTCATGGCCATTTCGAGACCGTGGTGGTGGTCTTCAACTTCACCCCGGTCGACCGCCCCGGCTACCGCATCGGCGTACCCGAGGCCGGGCGGTACCAGGTGCTCCTGAGTACCGACGGCGAGGGCTTCGGTGGCGCGGGCCACAACCCATCGCCCGGCACGGCCGAGGCCACCCCGTGGCACGATCAGCCGGCGAGCCTTACGCTCGATCTGCCCGGCCTGTCGGCGGTCGTGCTCAAGCACGGCGGCGACTGATGACTCCCGCTGTGCCGAACCACCACGGTCCGATAACATGCGATACTTGGCGGTTTGGGGCGCACATCCAAAGTGACCCCTTGGCGTGACGCCAACCGGCCGCCCTAACCGATATCAAGGAGATACCGACGTGTCGCTGTCTGTGCTGTTTGCGACGAGTGAAGCCTATCCCCTGATCAAGACCGGGGGACTCGCCGACGTCTCCGGCGCGTTGCCCGCCGCGCTGACCGAGCTGGGTATCGACGTACGCCTGGTCCTGCCGCGCTACGGCGACCTGGCCCTGCGCGAGGACCAGACCACCGAGCATCTCGCGCGCCTCGACGTCCTTGGCCAGCCGGTCGACATCCTGCAGACCGTCATGCCCGACAGCGGTGTACGCGTCTACCTGGTGGATCACCCCACGTTCTCCGCCCGCCAGGGCAATCCCTACATGGGTCCGGACGGCAACTCCTGGCACGACAACCCCGACCGATTCGCCCTGTTCGCCCGCGCGGCCGTCGCCGTCGCTACCGGCGAGGTCGACCCCGACTGGCACCCGGACGTGGTACATGCCAATGACTGGCAAACCGGCCTGATCCCGGCCCTGCTCCACGAGGCAGAAAAGCCGCAGACCGTCTTCACCCTGCACAACCTGGCCTATCAGGGCGTGTTCGACCGATCGACCTTTGAGCGCCTGGGGCTGCCATGGAGCCTGTGGCGACCCGACGGGCTCGAGTTCTGGGGCAACATGTCATTCATCAAGGGCGGCATCGTATTTGCCGACCGCATCACCACGGTGAGCCCCAACTACGCCCGGGAAATCCAGACCGCGGAGTTCGGTTACGGGCTCGATGGACTGCTACGCCATCGCAGTGATTCGCTGGTCGGCATCCTCAACGGTATCGGCTCGGACTGGAACCCGGAGACCGACCCCGCCCTGGTCACGCCCTATTCGCGCGACAAACTCGACGGCAAGGCGGCAAACAAGGCAGCCCTTCAGAAAGAGCTCGGCCTGCCGATACGGGATGACGTGCCCCTGATCGTGCATGTCGGTCGGCTGGTGGAACAGAAAGGGATCGACCTGCTCATCCAGGCCCTTTCCATGCTCGGGCAGCGCGACGTGCAGTTCGCCTGCCTGGGCAGCGGCGAGCGGCGCTTCGAACAGGCCCTGCGGGCACGTGCCGAGGCCGATCCCGAGCGCATCGCCGTACGCATCGGCTACGACGAGGGACTGGCCCATCGACTGGAAGGAGGTGGCGATGCGTTCATCATGCCGAGTCGGTTCGAGCCCTGCGGGCTCAACCAGCTTTACAGTCTCAAGTACGGCACCGTACCGATCGTTCACAGCGTCGGTGGCCTGGCCGACACGGTTACCCCCGTCACGCCGGCGACCCTCCGCGACGGCAGCGCCACCGGCATCGTGATGAACCAGGTCGATGTCACCTCGATCCTCTGGTCGATCGACGAATTCAAGGCGTTGTTCAAGCGACCGGACGACCTGATACAGGTCCGCCAACAGGCAATGAGCCAGGAGTACGACTGGGGGGCCAGCGCCCGTTCCTATCTCGAGCTCTATCGAGCGATATCGAACCCTGACACAAAATGATGAATCGATTCCAGACCAGCCCTGCCCAGGTCCGCGACGAACTGACCCGCCTAATGGGGGCCGCGTTGCACGAGGGCGTCAAACGGCTGTTTGCCCAAGTCGAGCGGCAGCTGTTCGATCAGGCCTCGTCCGAGACCGACAACGATCGACGGGCCGAGGCATTTGAAGCCATCGCCCAATGTCGAAGCGAGCAGGAGGACTTCTACCGCGCCTTTGCCCAGACCCTGCTGGAGCCGGCGGCGGACTGGCGGCAGGCCGAATGGCATCAACTGATCGGCGATCGCGCTCGCGCGCTGACGTTCGAAGACAAGCTTGCCGAGGCCGGCCAGCGCTGCGGCATCGAGCACACCCAGTTCGAGGCACGCATCGGTCAATTGCACAACGATGACCCGGAGAACGTTCCCGCCGGCCTGTTCACACTCGAATCGATCAGCCGGGCCTTTCTCGCCCGAACCCGCGACTTGCCGGGCAGCGTCCGCCAACGATTGATCGCCCACTGGGCCGAACAGGTGCTGTTCCGGCTCACCCCGATCTACTCGGTACTCAACGACTACCTGATCCAGGTGGGTGTCCTTCCCGGCATCAAGCGACTGCGCGACCCGCTGGCCGACGCAACCCCGCTCGGCACGCCGCCAACTGCCCAACCGACCGTCCCCGACGTGCCGCAACACGCCGGCCCCTCCCCCGAAGCACTGGCCGATCGGTTGGTGCCGTTGGTTCGCGCCAGCATTGCCGGCGACGACCAGTATCAGTTCCGCTTCGAGCGCGACCAGGACTGGCGTCCCGACGATTTCGCCGCGTTCATTCGCGACCGCCTCGAGCCCACCCTGCCGGCTGCCAACTGGCCGACCCGCAGCCGGGAAGTGATTCGCCTGGTCGGCATGACCTTGGGCGACGTACTCAATGACGAGTTGATCGATCCGCGCCACCGCCGACAGATCGCCACGCTGCAACTCGCGGTGTTGCTGCTCGCATCGAAAGATCGCCATTTCCTCTCCGATGCCGATCACCCGATGCGTCGCATCCTCAACCTGCTTGCCCTGATCGGCTCGGACCCGGATCTCAAGCCGGATATCGAGTCGACCGCGTCGATCCTTGGCCCCATCCAGCAGGCCGTGCTGGACAACCCCGCCGAGCTCGACACATTCGCCGATCACCTGCGGGATATCTCGCGCGGCAAGCCGACCGAGTCGCCCGAGCCGGCGGTCACCCCGGCGCACGAGCGTCTGGCCCAGATCGAGGAACGATGCCGAATCCGCGTCGGCAAGATCCTGGCCGGTCATACCAACGAGATGCCGGTGCGTGTGCCCACACGCGCCTTGCTCGACGAGGTATTCCAGCCCTTCATGGTCCGCACCATGATCAACCAGGGCCGGCAAAGCGCACCGTGGGCCGGGATCATCGGCCTGCTCCAGGATGCACTGACCCTGCAACTCGACCCCACCTTGGGGCCGGATGACGTCAAGGCATTCAGCCGCGAGGCCTCGCGGGTGTTCAACGACAGGACCAGCGACGGGCTGCTGGGCGAAGAGCAGCAGACCCTGGATGCCTTCATCGAGTATCTCGACGCCCAGAGCCGCGACAGCCTGGACGTGCCCGTGGTGTCCCGGTCGAAACCGGCAGGTGCCGAGCAAACGCCAACCCATGCCACCGTCGACGGCCCGAAGGCCGAAGCGGCGTCTGTCGAAGCGCTGACGATTCCCTCGCCGGTCGTCGAGGCGGACTCGCCGCCGGCCACCCCGGATCACGTGGCGTGCGCGGAGGAGGATTCGCAGGCAGACGTGGTCGCCAACGAACCGGAAACCACCGCAAGCCACATCCCCACCGACGGGCTACTGCTCGCCTCGCTCGACGTCGTTCAAGCATTTTTCGAGCAGCAGAGCACGAGCGAGGAATGGTTCGAGGTATACACCGGGCCCGGGCGTGCGCTGCGTCGCCTGAAAGTCCGGGATCTCGACATCGACAACGGCGTGGTCAACTTCGCCAACCGCACCGGGCAAGCCAAGCTGAACCTCCCCGTCGCTCAGGTACTCGATGACCTGTTCGCCGATCGCACGCGGCTGGTGTTCGGTAACCCACGATTCGCCCGCTCGCTTACCGAGCTGCGCGGCCAACTGGAGGAGCATCGCGATGAACACTGAACACGCGACTCGCCCCAGCGATGACGAGCACCACCGCGACCGCCGCGACTTCCTGCGGCTCGACAAGACCGGCACCGGCCTGCTGCGCCTCACCGGCGAATCCCACCCGGTAGGCAGCGGAAGCATCATCGATATCAGCGCCAACGGCCTGAATCTGTGCTGCGACGCCGACTGGGCCGACCGGGTACGCCCCGGCACACCGGTCGAGGTGGTTGCGCGCCTGGAGGAGAATGCCGAGCCGTTCTACCTGCTTGGCGAGGTGATCTGGCATCGTCCCCTGGAAAATGGCGAATGCCAGATCGGCATCGAACTGCCTCTGCCCGGGGAAAAACCCGACCTGCCACGCAACGACAACCGCGACTGGCGGGCCCTTTTTCTGGCCTGAGAACGCGAGGGGCGATTTGAACTGCCGGCGAGCCTGCCCCGACGACCGACTGGCTCCCACCGGAACCCTGCGCAACCGCTCAGCCGAACTGCGGCCATTCGACCAACGATCTGCCCCCAGACCCTACCGAGGTTGGCGCCAGGCTGTTGTACAATTCACGCCCTCAGCACGCGCCGCCCGACGACTGCCTTCCGCGTCCGCCATGCGCGACCCGTGCCTGCCACCCGACACACACCGACCCAGGCGACCAGCCCGACCGACCTATGCGAATTATTACCGGCAACGCCGCTCGATCCCCGTTTCGACTCGCCAAGCTCCAGCAGCGACTGGCGGCCATCCATCCCGGGATCGAGGCCGTGCATGCCCGGTTCGTGCACCTGGTCGATACCAAGGATGGCTCGCAGGTCGACGAGGCCCGCCTGGAGGAGCTCCTCGACTACGGCGAGCCGACGGAAGACTGGTCGGACGTCTGGCCGCGAGTCGTCGTCGCCCCTCGGGCCGGCACCATCTCGCCGTGGTCGAGCAAGGCCACGGACATTGCCCGCATCTGCGGCCTGGACGGCATCGATCGCATCGAGCGGGGCATCGAATTCGCGGTGTCCGGGCACTCGATCAATACCGATGACTTCGACTGGCGCCCGGCCCTCCTCGAGGTGCTGCACGACCGCATGACCGAGTCGGTCTACCACGACGAGCAGTCACTCGAGGCCCTGTTCACCCACGCGCAGCCCGCCCCGCTCTCGCGCATCGCCCTGGGCGACGACGCCCAGGGCGCGATTGCCGCGGCCAACCAGCGCATGGGCCTGGCCCTGAGTAGCGACGAGGTCGATTACCTCGCCGACGCCTATCGTCGACTCGAGCGCGATCCCACCGACGTCGAGCTGATGATGTTCGCGCAGGCGAACTCCGAGCACTGCCGGCACAAGATCTTCAACGCCGACTGGACCATTGACGGCGAGGAGCGCGACCTGTCGCTGTTCGCGATGATCCGCAACACCCACAAGCGCCACCCCGAGGGCACGCTGTCGGCCTACAAGGACAACGCCGCGGTTCTCCAGGGCCAGGACGGTACCCGCTTTGCCGTCAATCCCGTCACCGGCAACTACGAGACGGTCGACGAGCGTATCGACTTTCTCGCCAAGGTCGAGACACACAACCACCCCACCGCCATCTCGCCCGATCCGGGTGCCGCCACTGGCGCCGGCGGCGAGATTCGCGACGAGGGCGCGACCGGCCGCGGCGGCAAGCCCAAGGCCGGCCTGACCGGCTTTTCGGTCTCCAACCTGCGCATCCCGGAGCTGCCGCAGCCCTGGGAGGCGACCACCGCGGATATCGGCCGCCCGGACCGCATCGTCAGCCCGCTGGAGATCATGCTCGACGGCCCGATCGGTGCAGCCGCGTTCAACAACGAATTCGGTCGGCCCGCCTTGGGTGGCTATTTCCGCACGCTCGAGATGAACACCGGCGACGACGAGGGCGCGCACCAGCGCCACGCCTGGGGCTACCACAAGCCGATCATGATCGCCGGCGGCGTTGGCGTGATCCGCCCCAACCTGATCGAGAAGGAACCGATCGCCCCGGGCCACCTGCTGATCGTGCTGGGCGGCCCGGCCATGCAGATTGGTCTCGGCGGGGGCGCGGCCTCCTCGCAGGATTCCGGCGCCGGCCACGCCGAACTCGATTTCGCCTCGGTCCAGCGCGCCAACCCGGAGATGGAACGCCGCGTCCAGGAAGTGATCGACCGCTGCATCTCGCTCGGCGATACCAACCCGATCGTCTCGATCCACGACGTCGGCGCCGGTGGCCTGTCCAATGCCCTGCCCGAGCTGATCAACGATGCCGGCATGGGCGGCAGCTTCGACCTGCGCCAGATCCCCAACGACGAGCCGGGCATGACGCCGCTGGCCATCTGGTGCAACGAATCCCAGGAACGCTACGTGCTGGCGATCCAGCCCGGCGACCTCGAGCGCTTTGCCGCCCTGTGCGACCGTGAACGTGCCCCGTTCGCGGTCGTCGGCACGGCCACCGCGGAGCAGCACCTGCAGGTCGCCGACCCGCAGTTCGGCGACAACCCGGTCGATCTGCCGATGCAGACCCTCTTCGGCCACCCGCCGAAGATGCACCGTGACGTCAAGCACCAGCCGCACGCCGCCGTCGAGCTCGATCTCGACGGCGTGGAGGTCAACACCGCGCTCGATCGCGTACTCGCCCTGCCGGGCGTCGGTGACAAGAGCTTTCTGATTACCATCGGCGATCGCTCGGTCGGCGGCCTGGTCGCACGCGACCAGATGGTCGGGCCGGCCCAGGTGCCGGTGGCCGACAGCGCGGTGACCGCCACCGACTTCTACCACCACCACGGCGAGGCGATGGCCATGGGCGAACGCGCCCCGGTCGCCCTGCTCGATGCGCCGGCCTCTGCGCGGCTGGCACTGGCCGAGGTGGTCACGAATCTCGCCGGCACCGCCATCGACGGCACCGACCGCATCAAGCTGTCGGCCAACTGGATGGCTGCCTGTGGGCACGAGGGCGAGGACGCGCGCCTGTTCGATACCGTGCGCACCGTCGGCATGGAGTTCTGCCCGGCGCTGGGGATCAGCATCCCGGTGGGCAAGGACTCCCTGTCGATGAAGACCCGCTGGCAGGACGGCAAGACCGAAAAGACAGTCACCTCGCCGGTCTCGCTGGTGGTCACCGGCTTCGCCCCGGTCAGTGACGTGCGCCGGACCCTGACGCCGGAACTGGTCTCGGATACCGACAACCGCCTGTTCCTGGTCGACCTCGGGCTAGGTCAGAACCGCCTGGGTGGCTCGGCACTCGCCCAGGTCTTTAATGCGACCGGCTCGACCACCCCGGACATCGCGCCGGCGCCGCTCAAGGCGTTCTTCGACCTGACCCAGGAGCTTAACCGCCTGGGCTATCTCACCGCCTACCACGACCGCAGCGACGGCGGGGCGATCACCACCCTGCTGGAGATGGCCTTTGCCGGCCGCTGCGGGCTGGACCTTTCCATTGACGGCCTGGGCGGCGATCCGATGGCCGGGCTATTCGCCGAAGAGGTGGGTGCCGCCTTCCAGGTCAAGGCCGGCGATGCCGACTTCATCCGCGAGCAGTTCGAGCTCGCCGGGCTGGGCGAGGCCCTGATCGAACTGGGCCGCGCGGTCGCCAAGCCGCAGGTCCACGTCGACTGGCGCGGCAAGACCGTGATCGACCGCCCGCTGACCGACCTCAAGGCCATCTGGTCGGCGACCTCGTTCCACATCAGCGCCCTGCGCGACAACCCGGCAACCGCCGAACAGGCCTATGCCGCGGCAACCGACCTGGAGGACCCGCAACTGGCCGGCGCCGAGGCTAGCTTCGACGTGAGCCAGTCCGTCGCCGCGCCGATGATCGCCACCGGCACACGCCCGCGGATCGCGATCCTGCGCGAACAGGGCGTCAACGGTGAGGTCGAGATGGCCGCGGCCTTCACCGCCGCCGGCTTCGAGGCCGTCGACGTGCACATGGCCGACCTGATCGCCGGCCACCACGACCTGACCGACATGAAGGGGCTGGTGGCCTGCGGTGGTTTCTCCTTCGGCGACGTGCTCGGCGCCGGTTCGGGCTGGGCGCACGCGATCCGCTACAACGCCCGGGCCAGTGACGCCATGCAGGCGTTCTTCGAGCGCGACGACACCTTCGGTCTGGGGGTGTGCAACGGCTGCCAAATGTTCTCGCAGCTTTCCGACCTGATCCCGGGCGCGGCCCACTGGCCTCGTTTCCTGCGTAACCGCTCCGAGCAATTCGAGGCGCGCCTGTCGTTGGTAGAGATCCCGCAGTCGCCGTCGGTCCTGCTCGCCGGCATGGCCGGCAGTCGCCTGCCGATCACGGTCGCCCACGGCGAAGGACGCGTCGCCTACCGCCGTCCCGAGGATGCCGAACAGGCCTTCACCGCCCTGCGCTACGTCAATGGGCACGGCATCGCCACGGAAGCGTACCCGGCGAACCCCAATGGCTCGGCGGCCGGCGAGACCGGCTTTACCACCGAGGACGGCCGCTTCACCATCATGATGCCGCATCCCGAGCGCGTCTGGCGGGCGAGTCAGTTCTCCTGGCGTCCGGACCGCTGGTCCGCGGATCAGCGTGATCCGGACACCGATCGCGGCCCGTGGCTGCGTCTGTTCGAGAACGCGCGGGTCTGGGTCGACGGCTCGTGACGCCGGGCATGAATCGCCAACGTCTCCGGCGCGCCTAACGTGTCGCCCGCGATGACAGCGGGCGAGCGCGTCCCGCCCACCCTTATCCTGATGTCAGGCTCCACCCTATGGGGCCTGACCTGGATCTGGCTCAAATACGCCCACTCGCTGGGCATCGGCCCGATCCTGCTCACCGTCATTGCCTACGCCGCGCAATGGCTGATCATCCTTCCATTTGCCTGGCGTGCCTGGCACGACCCGACGCGACCGCCGATCACCCGGCTGAACTGGGAATGGCTGGCCCTGCTGGCCTTCGCCGCCGGCGTCTCGGGCGTGGGCTTCACGATCGCGATGGTCTACGGCGACGTTGTCCGGTCGATGATGCTGTTCTTTCTGATCCCCGCCTGGGGCGTGCTCTTCGGCCGCTTTTTCCTCAAGGAACCCCTGACACCCGCCCGCGTACTGGCGGTCATCAGTGCCCTGGCCGGGGCGTTTCTGATCCTCGGCCCGGATTTTGGTGACGGTTTGCGTGCCGCGGACCTGTTCGCTCTGGTCGCGGGCTTTACCCTGGCCGCGGCCAACACCCTGTTCCGTTTTCTCCACGAGCAGCCCATCCCGATCAAGCTCACCCTGATGCAGGGCTCGACCGTGGTGCTCGGCCTGATCGCCTGGGCCCTGTCCAGCGAGTTCGGCGTGGTACCGACGCTCTCGGCGGTCGGCAGCAGCGCACTCTACGGGGCGACCATGCTCCTGGCCGCCGTGCTGGCGACGCAGTACGCGGTCGAGCGCCTGCCCGCCTCGCGCACCGCCATCCTCATGACCCTCGAATTGCTGGTGGCCGTCGCCTCGGCGACCTGGCTGGGTGATCGCATCCACGGTGCCCACGTCTGGACCGGGGGCGCGCTGATACTCACCGCCGCCCTGCTCGAGGCGGCCACCGCCCGTCACCACCGTCCACCGGTCGCACCATGCAAGGGCTGAACCCGCAACAACAGGCCGCAGTGCGGCACATCGATACCCCGCTGCTGGTGCTCGCCGGCGCAGGATCGGGCAAGACGCGCGTGATCGTAGAAAAGATCGTCCACCTGATCGAGTCCAAGTGCACGCCCGCCCGCGGCATCTGGGCGGTGACCTTCACCAACAAGGCCGCGCGCGAGATGGGCGAACGGATCGGGCAACGCCTGCCTGCCGAGCGCCGTCGCGGGCTCAATATCTCGACCTTCCACACCCTCGGGCTGAACCTGATCCGTCGCGAGATCCGCACGCTCGGCCTGCGCCCGGGTTTCACCGTCCTCGACGCCGAAGACAGCCTCAACCTGATCAAGTCGCTACTGCAGCAGAACGACTCGGCCGCGGGGATGATCGAGCCCAAGGAGGCCCAGTGGCAGATCTCGCAGTGGAAGAACGACCTGCTCACCCCAAAACAGGCCGCCGAGATCAGCGCCGACGAGGTCGAGGCCGCCTGCGCCTCGCTCTACAGCGACTACGCCCGGCAACTGACCGCCTGCAACGCGCTCGATTTCGACGATTTGATCAAGCGACCGGTCGAGTTGCTGCGCGACGACCCCGAGGCGCGCGAGCGCTGGCAGCACCGCGTGCGCTACCTGCTGGTCGACGAATACCAGGACACCAACGCCAGCCAGTACGAACTGGTTCGCCTGCTGGTGGGCAAGTTGGGCCGCCTGACGGCAGTAGGCGACGACCACCAGTCGATCTACGCCTGGCGCGGGGCGCGCCCTGAGAATCTCTCCCATCTTGAGCGGGACTTCCCCAATCTCACCACCATCAAGCTCGAGCAGAACTATCGCTCGGTGAATACCGTGCTGACCGCGGCCAACCAGCTGATCGCCAACGACCCGACCACCCAGCCCAAGACCCTCTGGAGTGCGGTCGGCCCCGGCGAGGCACACCGGGTGCTGGTCTGCGACACCGCCGAAGACGAGGCCGAGCGCATTGCCACCGACATCCTGCACCGGCACTTCAAGGACGACTCGCCCTATCGCAACTTCGCGATCCTGTTCCGCGGCAACCACCAGGCGCGCCTGATCGAACAGCAACTGCGCAAGCTTTCAATCCCCTACATCCTTACCGGCGGCCAGTCGTTCTTCGAGCGCGCCGAGGTCAAGGACGCCATGGCCTACCTGCGCCTGATGGCCAACCCGTCCGACGATGCCGCGTTGCTGCGGATCATCAATACCCCGCGACGTGGCATCGGCCCGACCACCCTCGAGCGCCTGGGCCAGATCGCCCGCGAACGCCACGTCCACCTGGCGGCCGCCGCCCGGTCGGTGACCGCCGCGCAACGGCTCGACACCCGCGTGCATCACCAGCTGACCCAGTTCCTCGACTGGCTGGACGCCACGCGGGGGCGCATGGACGAGCAGCCCGCGGCCGAGGCAATGCGCACGATGCTCGAGGAAATCGACTACTTCGGGTACCTGCGCGAGCAGGAAAACAGCGCCAAGGCCGCCGAGCGTCGCTGGACCAACCTGCAGGACTGGCTCGAATGGACCGAGCGGATCGCCGTGGACAACGACAGCGGCGAATCGCTCTCGCTGACCGAACTGGTCCAGAAGATGAGCCTGCTGGGCATTCTCGAGCAGAAGACCCGCGACCAGGATGACAACGCCGTTCGCCTGCTAACCCTGCATGCCGCCAAGGGCCTGGAGTTCCCGCATGTCTATCTCACGGGCATGGAAGAGGACCTGCTGCCCCACCAGGACTGCCAGGAAGACGATCGGCTGGCCGAAGAGCGACGCCTGTGCTTCGTCGGCATCACCCGCGCCCAACGCAGCCTGACCTTCACGCTCACCCGCCGGCGGCGGCGCTATGGCCAGTGGCGCGACATCCAGCCCAGCCGTTTTCTCGAGGAGGTCGAACCCGACCTGCTCCGCTGGGAAGGCATCGGCGTGCAGAAAAGCGAAGAAGAAAGCAAAGCGACCGCCGCCGAGGCAATGAATGCGATCCGTGCCATGCTGGGCAAGCCGTGAGGCCAACACCATTTCAATTAGTTTTACTGATTCGGCATTAGTGGACCGGCGCAAACCCCAAGCCGATTTGCTATGCTTCGGGCGCTTGATTCCGTGACCCGATTCGCGGTCACGCCCGTCCAGTTGCCAGCGCGAAGGACCAGCGGAACACCATGCAGCCATCCGATACCCCGAGACGCTCTTCCCTACCGCGGCGCTGGCTGTTTCGGTTCCTGCTTCCCCTGCTGATCCTGGGCGTTGCAATCGCGGCCTTCCTCGCCCTCAAGGCGAGCCGGCCCGACGCCCCCCAGGCAAAGCCCGAGGAACGCGCCTGGCTGGTCGAGACCATGACCGTCGAACCGGCCAGGCGCCATCCCGTCTTGACCCTGTACGGCGAGGTGGCCAATCCCGACCGGCTCTCAATCAACGCCCCGCTTTCCGCGCGCGTCGCCGCCGTGCCGGTCGAGGATGGCCAGTCCGTGACCCAAGGCGAACGCCTGATCGAGCTCGATCGCCGCGATTTCCAACCGGCCCTGTCACGCGCCCAGGCCAACCTCGCCGATCTCGAGGCGCAGATCCGCGAGGTGCAGGCGCAACACGAATCCGATCGCCAAGCACTGGCCCTCGAACAGGAAATCGTCCAGAACGCCGAAACCGCCCTGTCTCGGAGCCGTGACCTGCGGGGACGCAACCTTGCCTCGCAGGCCGACGTCGACAACGCCCGAGACACCCTCAGTCAGGCACGCCTAGCCCTTAACACCCGGCGCGAGCGCCTGTCGACATTCGACGCCCGCCTCGCCGGGCTCGAGGCACGCCGTGACGCCGCCGAGGCCGACGTTCTGGCGGCCGAACGCGATCTCGAACGTGCCCGGGCCGAGGCCCCGGCCGACGGCCTGATCGGCAACGTCGAGGTCACACCGGGTGACCAGGTGGGTGCCAATGCCGCCCTGCTGACCTTCTACCCGTGGAGCGGTTTCGAGGCACGCGCCCTGATTCCCTCCACACGCGTTGCATCAATGCTTGAGGCGTTGCGGACAGGCAATCCGCCCCGTGCCCGCTCACGAGAGACCGACACGCCACTCGAGCTCGAACGCATCGCCGCCGAGGCCAGTGGCCAGGGGGCGACCGGGTTGTTCCGCTTTGTCGAGCCGGATCACTCCCTGCGGGCGGGTCAGGTGCTGACAATCGAGCTTGAGATGCCGGCGGTCGAGGATGCCGTCGCCATCCCGCACAGCGCGCTCTACGGCAACGATCACGTCTACCGTATCCGTGACGGGCGGCTCGAGCGCGCCCAGGTCGAGCGACTGGGCGAGTACCGCGGCGATGACACGACGGGCGACAAAGGCGTGCTGCTGGTGCGCGCCCCGTCCCTTGCCGCCGGCGACCGCCTGGCCACCACCCAGCTGCCCAATGCCGTCGACGGTCTGCGGGTGCGCTGGGAGGACGCTGAATCCGAGACGAGTGGCAGCTCCACCACCGGGGCGACGGAATGACCGACGGGCAACCGCGGGGCATCCTGGAGCGCTTTGCCCGACACCGGGTGGCCGCCCACCTAGTGATGCTGCTGATGATCCTGGGCGGGCTATTCGCCGTCTCACGGATGAACATCCAGTTCTTTCCCAATTTCGCCGTCGATATCGTCACCGTCTCGGTGGTCTGGACCGGCGCCTCGGCCGAGGACGTCGAACGCGGCATCACCAATCCGCTCGAGGAGCGTCTGCGCGCCGTGCCCGACGTGGACACCATGACCTCCACCTCCGCGCAGGGCATCTCCACCATCACGCTGGAATTCCTGCAGGGCACCGACCCGGTGCTCGCACTCAACGATGTGCGCGAGCAGGTCGACACCTTCCGCAACTTCCCCGCCGACGCGGAAAATCCGCAGATCAGCCGGGCACCGAAGTTCGACCCGGTCGCCCGGCTGCTGGTCTACGGCGACGTCGAACGCGGGGCGCTGCGCCAGTGGGTCGATCGCTTCGAGCGCGAACTGATCGACCGGGGCATCGACCGGGTCACCGTCAACGGGGTGCCCGAACAGCAAATCGCGATCGAGGTGCCCTCGTCCTCGCTGATGGCGCTGGGGCAATCCCTGCCGCAGCTCTCCGAGACGATAAATGCCCTGTCGCGCGACGTGCCGGCGGGCGAGTTCGGCAGCGCCGACGGCGGGCGCGAACTGCGTGCTGTCGAGCAACGGCGTCGGCCGCTGGAGTTCGCCAACCTGTCGGTGATCAGCAGCCCGCAGGCGCGCCTCGACCTCGACCAGATCGCCCACATCCTGCAGGAGCCGCGTCGCGACTCGCTGCTGCTGCGCCATGAGGGCATGCCGGCGGCAGAACTGGTACTGCAGCGGGCCGAGCACGGCGACAGCCTGGACTCGGCGCGGGCGTTGCAGCAGTGGGTCGACGAGACCGCCCCGAACCTGCCACCCGGCATGCATGTAAAGGCCTATGACCAGTCCTGGCAGCTGATTCGCGACCGCATCAACCTGCTGGTCACCAACGGCGCGGGTGGGTTGATCCTGGTCCTGGTGCTCCTGTACCTGTTCCTGCCCGGGCGGGTGGCCTTCTGGGTGGCCGCGGGCATCCCGGCGGCCTTTCTCGCCGCACTGGCGATCCTGTGGCTGATCGGCGGGTCGATCAACATGATCTCGCTGTTCGCCCTGATCATGGCACTCGGGGTGATCGTGGACGATGCGATCGTGGTCGGTGAGGACGCCGATGCGCACTTTCGCCACGGCGAGGCGCCCCTGCTCGCCTCGCAGGGCGCCGCCCGCCGCATGTTCTGGCCGGTGATGGCCTCCTCGCTGACCACCATCGCCGCCTTCATGCCGCTGCTGGTGGTCGGCGGCACCATTGGCCAGATCCTGCGTGACATCCCCATCGTGATGATCTGCGTGATCGGCGCCTCGCTGGTCGAGGCCTTCCTGGTGCTGCCGGGTCACCTGCGCGGGGCGTTCAGCGGTCGGCATCGCGACGACCCGCTCGAACAACGCCAATCCGGCCGCATGGCCCGCTTCCGCGCCGGATTCGATCGTCGCTTCGATCATTTCCGCCAGCGCCACTTCCGCCCCGCCGTGCGCTTCGCGATCGGCCACCGGGCCGTGACCCTGGCCACGGCGGTCGCCACCGTGATCGTCGCTGTGGGCCTACTCGCCGGCGGACGACTGGGCTTCACCTTCTTCCCGACCCCCGAGTCGCAGATCGTTTATGCCAACGCCACCTTCGTCGCCGGCACCGATCGCGAGCGCATGACCGCCTTCATGGACGAGGTGGAACGCAGCCTTGCCGAGACCGAGCAGGAACTAGGCGAGACACTCGTGCAAACGGCCATCATCCGCCAGGGCGGAACCATCGGTGCCGAGAGCGGCACCCAGGGCGACCAGCTCGGCTCGATGCTGATCGAGCTGGTCGAACCGGATGCCCGCACCACCCGTAATGCCGAGTTCATCCGCACCTGGCGCGAGAACACCCGCCTGCCGCCGGGCATGGAAAACTTCTCGATCAGCTCGCGCCAGGGCGGCCCGCCGGGCGCCGACCTGACCGTGCGTCTCAAGGGGGCCACCACCGACGATCTCAAGGAGGCCGCCGTCTCCCTGGCCGAGACCCTCAAGGGGGTCCCGGGGGTGGTCGACGTCACCGACGACCTGCCCTACGGCCGACAACAGATCACCTTCTCGGTCAACGCCCAGGGCCGGGCGCTCGGCCTGACCACCAGCGATGTCGGCAACCAACTGCGTGCGGCCTACGACGGCGCGCTGAGCCAGATCTACCAGTCCGGTCCGGACGAGGTGGAGGTGCGGGTGCTTTTGCCGCGCGCCGAACGCCGCCAGATCGCCTCGCTCGACGACCTGAGCATTCGCACCGACGACGGCAGCTTCGTGCCGGTTCGGCAGGTGGTCGATCTCGGCTCGCAACGCGGCTTCGAGGCCATCCGCCACGCCGAGGGCGTGCGCGCCGTGGAGGTGTCCGCCGAGATCAACCGCGAACTGGCCAACGCCGAGAACCTGCGCGCCTCGCTCGAACGCGAAACCCTGCCGGAACTGGCCAGCCGATACGGCATCGGTTACAGCTTCGAGGGACGCCAGGCCGACCAACGCGAGACCATGGCGGACATGAAGTTCGGGCTCTATCTGGGGCTGGCGCTGATGTACATCGTGCTGGTCTGGGTGTTCTCCGCCTGGACCATGCCGTTCATCGTGATGACGGTGATTCCCTTCGGCTTGGTCGGGGCAATCTTCGGCCACTGGGCGATGGGCATCGAGCTGACCATCCTGTCGCTGTTCGGGCTGTTCGGGCTGTCCGGGATCGTGGTCAACAACGCCATCATCCTGGTCGCCTTCTACCGCGATCAGCTCGCCGCGGGGCTATCGGTCGACGAGGCGCTCGAGCAGGCCGCCGTGCAGCGCCTGCGCGCCGTGATGCTGACCTCGCTGACCACCATCGGCGGGCTGACCCCGCTCTTGTTCGAGACCTCGCTGCAGGCTCAGTTCCTGATCCCGATGGCCACCTCGATCGCCTTCGGCCTGGGCTATTCCACCCTGCTGGTGCTGTTCGTCATCCCCGCCCTGCTCTCCCTGCGCGAGAGCATCAGCCAGCGGGTGATGCCGGCTCAGTCGGCCGCCTGAGCCATCTTCGTAGTCGGACCATTTGCACGATGCAGGCTTGTCGGGCTGAAGCCCGACCTACGGTTCCGGTGAGTTCTCATTGGCCCCTGTAGGTCGGGCTTCAGCCCGACACAAACTCAAAGCCAGACGGCATCCCAGTGAGGGTAATCACCGATTCTGTCCACCAAGCCCGCGCGTACGGGGTTGGCCACGATGTAACGTGCCACGTGGCGTCGCTCGTCGTCCGCACGCAAGGCATGATCGTGGTAGTTCGGTTGCCAGAGCCGTCCATGCCTGGCCATCTGTCTGTTGATCCGTCGAGCGCTGGCGCCGCGCACCCGTTGTACGACCTCTGCCAGACTCGGTCGCCGCAGTCTGATCAGGGCATGAAAATGATCCGGCATCACCACCCAAGCAAGCCAATCGGCTCGGTGATCGGCCTCACATTCACGGAAGGTGCTGATTAGCAGACGGGCTAAATGCCAGTCTTGGAAAATAGGCCGCCGCCCGCGGGTCACGGCCGTCACCAGATATTCCCGACCGGGCTCCGACCATCGGCCACGACGCAAGTGCGTGTAACTCATAAATCAACCCTCCTTGGTTGATGTGGACGCCCTCCCCCAAACAGGTCACCGTGTTTCGACTCACGTCGCCGTGGCTAGGCATGCCGGCCAGGGGATCAAAGCACCGACAACAGCCGCCGCACCGGCAGCCGTCCCTTGGGCGATACCCGGTCCTGGCACAGGGCCGAGTGCAGTTCAGCGGTCGCCAGCGCGTCGATCAGGGCGTGGTGGGCGTGGTAGCGCGGCAGGTGGTAACGCCCGCGCAAGGAATCCAGGCGCAGTTCGCCCGGGCCGTGATGCAGGTGGCGGCGTTCGAAGCCCTGCCGGGCCAGCTGCAGGGTGTCGATCACCGGGATGGCGAGTCCCGCACCGAAGTGCCGCCGGCAGGCGGCGTTGAGAAAGGCGATCTCGAAGCGCGCGTTGTGCGCCACCAGCACGCGCCCGGTCAGCGCCTCGAGCACCTGTTCCAGTGCCTGGCGTTCCGGCAACCCCTCCGCAGCGGCATCGTCGGTGATGCAGTGGATCACCGCGCTCTGCTCGGGGATGCCGATCATCGGGTTGATCACCTCGTGGTAAGCCGTGGCGAGATCGATGGTCGGGCCGCGCATCACCACCCAGCCCACGCTCAGCAATCGGTCAGTGCGCGGGTCGAGTCCGGTGGTCTCGAAATCGAGCACCAGGAAATCACCCTCGCGCCAATCGGTATCCAGATCGGCCAAGGGGCGGTCGAGGAAATCGGCCAGTGGCGTGCCGTCCGCCGCGCGCCGACGATGGTAGCGACGCCGCAGGGAAAGCCACGTGACATGCGGAAACCAGGACAGGCGCAGGCGGGCCATCTCAGCGGGTGCCGCTGACATCGAAGTGGGCGCGTACCCAGCGCTGGTGATCATCGACCACGCGGAAGGCGTCGCGCAGGTGGTCGCGCTCCAGGCCCGAAAGCTGGTCCGGATCAAGCCGGTTGTCCAGTGGCTCGCCCAGGCGTGCCTGCCGGGCCTGGTGGCGGGCACGTAGCACGTAGAACAGGCGCCAGGCATCGGCTAGCCCGGCGGCGGCCTGCTCCGACAGGCCACCGGCCCGCGCCGCAGCTTGCAGGCGACGTACCGTGTGCAACTCCGGCAACCCCAGGCTGACCGCGTGCAGACGGGCGAGATCGGCAATCGGCATCAGCCCGTACCGCTTGAGATCGAGCCGCTCGTCGTGTTGCTCGTCGTCCACCACCACCAGCCGGCGGAAAAAGCCCAGCGGCATGCGGATGGCCAGTGCATTGTTGGCCAGACGCCGCTGGAAGATGGTGTTCTCCTGGGCCGCCGGGCGTACCGTGGTCCAGAGCGCCTCTAGCAGCGCCTCGCGCCCGGCGACCATCCGCATGTCGAAGAAGTTGGTCGCCAGCATGACCGAGTGCGACTCGGGCTGATCGATCCAGTCACGAAACGTGTGGGCCCAGCCGGCCAACGGCTGGCGCCAGTCCGGGGTGGTCGCCATGGTACCGCCCGGGCACGGCGCCAGGCCGGCCGCCGCCAGGCCATCGGTCACGAACCGCGCGAAGCGCTCGAACCACTCGCCGTGGCGCTCCGGCTCGAAGGCGTCATCGAGGATCAGGGCGTTGTCCTGGTCGGTGAACGCCGTCTGCTCGCGCCGGCCCTGGCTGCCCAATGCCGCCCAGGCCCAGGCGATGGGCGCCGGGCCGAGTTCCTGCTCGGCCAGTTCGGTCAGCCGGCGGGTCATGGCGTCGGTGACCGTGACCATCGCCTCGCCCAGCGGCTCGGCCTCCGCGCCGATGGACACCAGTTGCGCCTCAAGATCCGGCAGGCGCGATCCGACCCGGGCGATCGCCCCGACATCCGGTGCCGCCATCGCATCACGCACCAGGTGAATCGAATGGGTGCCCTGGTGGCGCAGCAGATCGGAGGTCGACAGGATGCCCACCAGCTCACCGTCCTCGGCGACCACCGGCAGGTGGTGGATATTGTGCCGCGAGAACAGCAGCGAGGCCTCGAAGGCCGAGGCGGTCGGGGGGACCGTGATCAAGGCCTCGGTCATGATCTCGCGCAGTGACGAGTCGACCGATACTCCTGCGGCGATGCAGCGCCGACGCAGGTCGCGGTCGGTGACCAGCCCCACCAGTTGCCCGTCTTCGAGCAGCAACAACGCCGAGACCTGCGCCTCGGTCATGAGCTCGGCGCCTTCCCGGATTACGGTGTCCGGCGAGGTGGTGATCGGCTTGCGCCGCAGCAATGCCTCGACCGTTGCCGCCATCAGCGCCTCCGGGCGACCGCCCTGGCCCAGCTCACTCAGGGCCCGCTCGAGACGCTCACGACGCGTGCGCTCGAAGCGCCAGGCGAACACGGGATGGGCGGCAATCAGCTCCTCGAATGCCGGCAACGGCAACTGGTAGAGCAGGCTGTCCTCGACCACGGCCACGGTAGCCGCACCGCCATCGCCGTCCGCGCGGGTATCGGGTTCGGTCGCATCTGGGGTATCGAGGTACAGGTCGGTCTCGCCGAGCTTTTCGCGCAGGCGACCATCGGGTTCTCGCACGGCCAGCGCGCCACTGCGCACGATCCACAGGCCGGGCTCGGCATCGGGTGGCGGGAAAGGACGACCACGGCGCAGGTAGCGCACCGTCAGGCGACGAGGCAAAGAGTCGAGTACCGCCGCGGGCAGCTCGGCGAAGGCCGGTGCCTCGGCGATGAAATCGCGTATTTCCCAGAGTTCCGCGGCCATCTTGGCTCCTTGCCGGCCGGGCCCGACAGCCGGGCCCCGTGTGGCGATTCGATCAGCGGGGTGCGATGCGGATCGGACCCTCAGACCCCATAGTAGCCGCGATACCACTCGACGAAACGGGCCACGCCCTCCTCGACCGGCGTGCTCGGCGCGTAGCCGACATCGGCCTTGAGGTCGTCGACGTCGGCGTAGGTATCCGGCACGTCGCCCGGCTGCATCGGCAACAGGTTGAGTTCGGCCTTCTTGCCGGTGGCCTCCTCGATCAGCTCGATGTAACGCAGCAACTCCACCGGACGATGGCTGCCGATGTTGTAGACCCGCCAGGGAGCGAACGACGTGCCGGAATCGGGACTCGCGGCACTCCAGTCGGGGTTGGCCGTGGCGACGTGGTCGAGCGTGCGGATCACGCCCTCGACGATGTCGTCTACGTAGGTGAAGTCGCGCCGGTGATGACCGTAGTTGTACACGTCGATCGGCTTGCCTTCGAGGATGTTCTTGGTGAACTTGAACAGCGCCATGTCCGGTCGGCCCCACGGGCCGTAGACGGTGAAGAACCGCAGGCCGGTGGTAGGCAGGTTATAGAGCGAGGCGTAGGTATGCGCCATCAGCTCGTTGGCCTTCTTGGTCGCGGCATACAGCGATAGCGGGTGATCGACGTTGTGATGCACCGAGAACGGCATCTCGCTGTTCGCGCCGTAGACCGAGCTCGACGAGGCGTAGACCAGGTGCTTGACGTCGTTGTGGCGGCAGCCCTCGAGGATGTTGGTAAAGCCGACCAGGTTGGAATCGATGTAGGCATGCGGGTTCTCGATCGAGTAGCGCACCCCGGCCTGGGCGGCGAGATGCACCACGCGCTCGGGCTTCACGCGCTCGAACATGTCGGCCATGCCGGCGCGGTCGGCGACGTCGAGCTTCTCGAAGGAAAAGCCGTCGCGCCCGGTCAACCGGGCCAGGCGGGCCTCCTTGAGGCTCACGTCGTAGTAGTCGTTGAGGTTGTCCAGCCCGATGACCGTGTCACCGCGGTCGAGCAACCGCGCCGACAGCGTCGAGCCAATGAAACCGGCGGCGCCGGTGACCAGAATCCGCATGCCTACTCCCTTGAACTGATGGGGCGGCCCGCGCCGGGCGCAAGCTCGCCATGGCCGTGATTATGCCTGCCGCGACACCCCCCTCCAACCGGACACTGCCGGCGCCCCGAGCTGGCCACTCCCACCCCGGCGACCGCGCGAGGTTTTGCCCTACCCCCAAGGCTGGAAGACAAAAATTTTTTTCCTTCCCGATGGTTTTGTTGATGGCACCCCCGGCCGGTTGGCGGACAGCCGTGCGGGAACGCGGGGTTACCGGTTTTTCCACCGGGTTTATCCACAGGCTGTTCACCGCTTGCCCAGAACCTTCCCCCAGCATGCCCACCAACTAATACACAGCATATAGTGGTATTGACTCCATCAGAGCACAGTATTTGCGATTTTCCCAGTTGACTTTGCTCGGCCAGCGACCACAATCAAGGCCTTCAAGGGGGCAGCGATCGACTCGGTCGCCACCCCCGGATTCGCACCGGCAATGGCCCATGGGTCGGCCGGTCGACCAGACAAGGGCCGGGCTAACAGCGCGGCCCGTCGCGTTCCGGTTTGCCGGAGCGCGGGACGGACCACCATCGACACAGGGAATCGGCGCCCCGCGCACAGCGGGCCTTCGAACCAGAACACAGAGGACGGACCAGCGGCATGAGCACGAGTCAGACAGTAGAAACCCCGACCCAGGCGTACCACGAGCAGACCGGGCAGGCGGCCAGCGGCATCGAGAACGCTGCGGCCACCCCGGGCCAGGTACGCGTCATCCGCCGTAACGGCAAGCTGACCGCCTACGACCCGTCCAAGATCAAGGTCGCCATGACCAAGGCCTTCCTCGCGGTCGAGGGCGGCGGCGCGGCGGCCTCTCAGCGCGTCCACGAATCGGTCGAGTCGCTGGTCTCGCTGATCGACCAGGCCCTGAAGCGTCGCCTGCCCGGCGGCGGCACCGTCCACATCGAGGACATCCAGGACCAGGTCGAGCTCGCGCTGATGCGCGAAGGCCACCACAAGGTCGCCCGCGCCTACGTCCTCTACCGCGAGAGTCAGGCGCAGAAGCGTGCCGCCGAGATGGACGAGCAGGCCGAGGCCGCGCCGCAGACCAGCCTCAACGTGACCCGCTATGACGGCACCACCGAGCCGCTGGACACCGTTCGCCTGTCGCGCCTGGTCGACGAAGCCTGTGCCGGTCTGGAAAGCGTCGACAACCAGCGCATCGTCGACGAGACCATCCGCAACCTCTACGACGGCGTGGCCGAGCACGAGGTCAGCACCGCGCTGGTAATGAGCGCGCGCACCCTGATCGAGATCGACCCGGCCTACTCCCAGGTCGCCGCCCGCCTGCTGCTCGATTCCATGCGCACCGAGGCGCTGCGGTTCGTGCACAACCCGGTGACCGCCTGCACCCAGTCCGAGATGGCATCCATCTACCCGGCCTACTTCAAGGAATACATCAAGGTGGGCGTCGAGCACGAACTGCTCGACCCGACCCTGCAGCAGTACGACCTGGACAAGCTGGGCGCCGCACTGGATCACGAGCGTGACCTGCAATTCACCTATCTGGGCCTGCAGACGCTCTACGACCGTTACTTCCTGCACCAGGACGACGTGCGCTTCGAACTGCCGCAGGCGTTCTTCATGCGCGTGGCGATGGGTCTCGCGATCAACGAGATCGACCGCGAAGAGCGCGCCGTCGAGTTCTACCGCCTGCTGTCCTCGTTCGACTTCATGTCCTCGACCCCGACGCTGTTCAACTCCGGCACCCTGCGCCCGCAGCTGTCCTCCTGCTACCTGACCACCGTGCCGGACCACCTCGACGGCATCTACGGCTCGATCCGCGACAACGCCCTGCTCTCCAAGTTCGCCGGGGGCTTAGGCAACGACTGGACCCGCGTGCGGGCGCTGGGCAGCCACATCAAGGGCACCAACGGCAAGAGCCAGGGCGTCGTGCCGTTCCTCAAGGTGGCCAATGACACCGCCGTGGCGGTCAACCAGGGCGGCAAGCGCAAGGGCGCGGTCTGCGCGTACCTTGAGACCTGGCACCTCGACATCGAGGAATTCCTCGATCTGCGCAAGAACACCGGTGACGACCGCCGTCGTACCCACGACATGAACACCGCCAACTGGGTGCCGGACCTGTTCATGAAGCGGGTCGCCGAGGAAGCCGAGTGGACGCTGTTCTCGCCGGCCGAGTGCCCCGATCTGCACGACCTGTCCGGCACCGCCTTCGAGAAGGCCTACACCGCCTACGAGGAGAAGGCCGAACGCGGCGAGATCAAGAACTTCCGCAAGATCCCGGCGGTCAACCTGTGGCGTCGCATGCTCTCGATGCTGTTCGAGACCGGTCACCCGTGGGTCACCTTCAAGGACCCGTGCAACCTGCGTTACACCAACCAGCACGCCGGCGTGGTGCACAGCTCGAACCTCTGCACCGAGATCACCCTGCACACCAACGATTCTGAGATCGCCGTGTGCAACCTGGGCTCGGTCAATCTCGCGCAGCACACCACCGAGAACGGCATTGACGAGGAGAAGGTCGAGCGCACCATCAAGACCGCGATGCGCATGCTCGACAACGTGATCGAGTACAACTACTACTCGGTGCCGCAGGCACGCAATTCCAACCTGCGCCACCGCCCGGTGGGCCTGGGGATCATGGGTTTCCAGGATGCGCTCTACAAGCAGAAGATCGCCTACGGCTCCGACGAGGCGGTCGAATTCGCCGACCGCTCCATGGAGACGGTCAGCTACCACACCATCTCCGCCTCCAGTGATCTGGCCGCCGAGCGTGGCCGTTACGCGAGCTACGAGGGCTCGCTGTGGAGCCGCGGCATCCTGCCGATCGACTCGATCGAGCTGCTGGCCGAGTCGCGTGGCGAGTACCTGGACATGAACCGTGACCAGACCCTGGACTGGAACGCCCTGCGCAAGAAGATCAAGAAACAGGGCATGCGCAACTCCAACACCATGGCGATCGCGCCGACGGCCACTATCTCGAACATCTGCGGCGTCTCGCAGTCGATCGAGCCGACCTTCGAGAACCTGTTCGTGAAGTCCAACCTCTCGGGCGAGTTCACCGTGGTCAACCCGTACCTGGTGCGCGATCTCAAGGACCGCGGCCTGTGGGACGAGGTCATGGTCAACGACCTCAAATACTTCGACGGCTCCGTGCAGGCGATCGACCGCGTGCCGGACGAGCTCAAGAAGCTCTATGCCACCGCCTTCGAGATCGACCCGCGCTGGCTGATCGAGGCCGGTTCGCGCCGCCAGAAGTGGATCGACCAGGCCCAGTCGCTCAACCTGTACATGGCCGAACCGTCCGGTCCGAAGATCGACAACATGTACAAGCTCGCCTGGGTACGTGGCCTCAAGACCACCTACTACCTGCGCGCCGCCTCCAAGACGCGGATCGAGAAGACCACGATGAACAAGCTCGACGGCAAGCTGCGCGGCGTCTCCGCCGATCCGGCCGCCGCGGCCGGCCCCAAGGCCTGCTCGATCGACGATCCCGAGTGCGAGGCCTGCCAGTAAGACTGGCCCCGATTTATTGTGAATAGTGCCGGGCAGCCGCCCTGCCCGACCCGGTGACCCACCGGAGAAAAAGGAGAGAGACATGCTCGATTGGAATGATCCGCTCAAGAAAGGTGACGACGAACAGGCCCAGAACCAGGCCAGCGTGATGCCGGCTTCCTACGACGACGGCCAGGAGCACCACTTCGACCCATCGGCCGCCGAAGGCGCCGACCAGACCGGTCTGGGTGGCATCGAGGCCAACGCCGGGCGCGTCGACGTCTCCGAAAAGCGCATCATCAATGCCACCGCCGACGTCAACCAGCTGCTGCCGCTCAAGTACCAGTGGGCCTGGGAAAAGTACCTCGCCGGCTGCAACAACCACTGGATGCCCACCGAGGTCTCCATGCAGGCGGATCTGGCCCTGTGGAAGTCCAAGGACGGCCTGACCCAGGACGAGCGCAACATGGTCATGCGCAACCTCGGCTTCTTCGCCACCGCCGAGAGCCTGGTCGCCAACAACATCGTGCTGGCCGTTTACGAGCAGGTCACCAACCCCGAGTGCCGCCAGTACCTGCTGCGCCAGGCCTTCGAGGAAGCGGTGCACACCCACACCTTCCAGTACATCGTCGACAGCCTGGGCCTGGCCGAGGGCGAGCTGTTCAACATGTACCGCGAAGTGCCGTCGATCACCGCCAAGGACTCCTGGGCCCTGAAGTACACCCAGAACCTCTCCGACGGCACCTTCAACACCTCCACGCAGGACGGCGCCCAGAACTTCCTGCGTGACCTGGTCGCCTTCTACGTGGTCTTCGAAGGCATGTGGTTCTACACCGGTTTCGCGCAGATCCTGTCACTGGGCCGTCGCAACAAGATGACCGGCATCGCCGAGCAGTACCAGTACATCATGCGCGACGAGTCGATCCACCTGAACTTCGGCATCGACCTGATCAACCAGATCAAGATCGAGAACCCGGAGCTGTGGGGCGAAGCCTTCCAGCACGAAGTCCACGAGATGCTGCGCGAGGCCTGCGAACTCGAAATCGACTACGCCCGCGACACCATCCCCAACGGCCTGCTCGGCCTGAACGCGGAGATGTGCGAGGAGTACATGCACTTCATCACCAACCGCCGCTGCAGCCAGATCGGCCTGGCCGAGCTCTACCCGGGCGCGACCAACCCATTCCCGTGGATGAGTGAGGTGGTCGATCTCAAGAAGGAGAAGAACTTCTTCGAGACTCGGGTTACCGATTATCAGACTGGGGGCGCCCTCACCTGGTAAGCCCAGAACGAACAAACCCGCCGAAAGGCGGGTTTTTTATTGCCCTTAGATACACGCAATTCTAGCGGAGCCATCAATGAGAGATGCTTTTAAAGGCTTCTATACCCATAAAGAAAACACTATTGAACAAAAATGGAAGAATGAAAACACATTATTTGTTTTTGACGCGAACGTACTTCTGAACCTATATGGATACGCCAAACAAACCCAAAATGACTTTTTCAAACTACTAAACAAGCTCGATGAAAAAATTTGGATTCCGTACCATGTGGCGCTGGAATACCAAACCCAAAGACTCCCAGTAATAAAAAGAGAGAAGGCAATATTTCGAAAAGTAAATGATTTTTTAAGGAAAATTGAAGCGCCATTCGAAAAGGACCTACCGGAGCTCGCCCTTCAGACTCGTCTCCCAGAGCTTCATAAGAATACTGAGACACTACAAAAGGAAATAAAGACAGCAATAAATAAATACGAAAAATCCGTCGCACGCTGGGATGAAAAACAACCCTGCGTTAGGTCTCATGATGAGATCAGAGATCAGCTTGACGATCTATTTGAAAGCAAAATTGGGCCAAAACCAAAAAACCAAGACTGGCTCGACGAATTGTATTCAGAAGGGAAACACCGCTACGAAAGCAAGACCCCGCCGGGGTTTGAAGATCAAAACAAAGACAAATCCGAAAGCCCGCACTTCACATATGATGGGCTTTTTTATGAAAAAAAATATGGCGACCTGATCGTATGGAAACAAATTATTGACAAGGCACAATCGTCCCACATAAAGAATTTGATATTCGTATCAGACGATTCTAAGGAGGACTGGTGGTACATTTTGAACTCACGAGGAAAGAAAACAATCGGCCCGCATGCCGACCTACAAAGTGAAATATACCGAGAAACAGAAATAGACGTGTTTCACATGTACAACACGTCGGAGTTCCTAGAAAAAGGAAAAGAGATTCTAGAAATATCCGTACATGAAAGCTCCATTCAAGACGCTAGCAGTCACTTCCAGCAGGCCATAAATTACACAATTCATGCGCGAGAATTGAACAAAAGCGCCCAGAAACTAAGAGATGCACTTAATAAAGCCGAAGATCCTTGGGACAGACTTTTTAAGCAAAATCAGGCCTTCGAGGTCTTTGAAGCCGCCCGGAATTTTGATCAAATATACGGCAAAAATAACCATTGGAAAAAAATTATTGATTTTTATAAACAAAACCCAGATGCAGCAAACAACCAAACTAACCAGAGAATCCTCGAACTGCTTAGAAAATCAATTAATGACAATAAACCAGAGGATGACTCAAGCAACGAAAACGAAGATGACGATCTTGAGTGGATGAACTGAAATAGAAAGACATGACAGGGAAACAGGTCAGAAGCATTTAAGTCGCCTTTGTGACTTCGCACGCTTTCAACGCGAGTGCTGAATACCAAACTGCACTGGCAGGCGTGCGAGGCACTTTCTCTTGCTTGCCCAAGAGAAAGTGCCCAAAGAGAACGGCACCCCTCGCCTTGGCCCTGCGGGCTTCCCTCCCGTCCGGGGTACCGCGGACGGGTCGGTTCGACGCGACGTCCTGTCGCGGCGAACCTCGGCGCAACGTCCTTGTTGCGCCGACCCTGCGGGACCCCGGCCGCTCGGCAAGGGCGAAGGGGAGATCCCAGCCTGAGGAATCGCTCCCAATCCATTGTGGGTTGGGCTTTAGCCCAACAATCAGTGGAGATGCGCGGATGCCTAAGTCGCCCTATCGGGCGACGTTGGACTGAAGTCCAACCTACATGGGGTTCTATGGGAGCGGCTCTTGGCCGACTAAGCCGCTATGAGGCTGTCCCGCGTTCAAGCCGGCAACACGGTTAACCCACACCAAGGGATGCGCGGCTGACACCCCCGGGGCCCCTGCGCCTTGCCTCGTCGCCGACGGGTTGCAGGGTCTGGGCGGCATGGACGCCGCCCAGAGGTTCTGCGCGACAGGAAGTCGCGTCGAACCGACCCGTCCGCAACCCGGCGGCGGCGAGGGGAGCCCGAAGGGCCAAGGCGCCGGGGTGTCCTTGTCTTTGGGTACTTTCTATTGGACAAGCAATAGAAAGTACCTCGGGCGTGGGCAACGCGGTTCAGTCGAAACCGCCAAACAAAACAAACGCCCGAAACCATTCCACCTCCTTCACAACACACCCGGCTCCGCCCCCTCAATCAAAGTCGACCTCTCGGCCGACGTTGGGCTAAAGCCCAACCTACCGCGCTTTTCAGTCCGGGACACGCGCCGTTGGCGCGTTTCGCTTGCACGGCAAGCTCCCACAGGATCGCGGGGGAGCCATTGCCGCCAATGCACCACCCTGGTCTCTGAGCGACATGCCCCACCCCCTAAACCCTTGAGTCCCCGCAAATAAACGAGCAACTCCCCACAGCCGACCTACACTTTCGGTGGCGGTAGATCGCTCGGTCTGCTTTTGGCAAGTTCCTGAGATAAAGGAGAAACACCATGCTCGAGACCATTGCCATCATTCTGGTTGTCCTCTGGCTGTTGGGGTTCGTCACCTCCTACACCATGGGCGGGTTCATCCACATCCTGCTGGTCATTGCGGTCATCGTGATCGTGATTCGTCTGATTCAAGGACGACGCTTATGACGATGCCGAGGTAGTTCCTTTCAGGGGCGACCGGGCTGCGTGAACTGCCTGCGCCCCTTGCATTCCGTCGCCCTCTCCTGCGCGCCCCACGGCCAGCGGGCTAAAGGTTTTACGTGGCCATATTGGCCAACCGACGAGCCATCTCACCGCCACATCATTCGAACCTGGCGCCCCGGACACCGGCGCCTTGCCTTGTGTCGCTGGATTTAGGGAAATCTCCACGAGGTTCGCGCGGCATGACGTGGCGTCGACCCGCCCCGTCCACTACCCAGTCACACACCAAAGAAAATGCCCACCGACCGGTGGGCATCGTCCATCGTGGTTCCAGCGGAAACCGTCGCTCGATCAGGCCGTCGCGACCTCGACGCCCCGCTCCGTTTCGGGCAGGCGCTCGTCGGCGCGAATCGTCCGATAGAAGTTGTACGCCATCAGCACGAAGCCCACGAGGAAGATCGCCCCGCCCAGCGCACGCACCACGTACGGGATATGCAGGAAGGCGACGGTCTCGACGAAGGTGTAGGCCAGGTTGCCGTACTGGTCGAAGGCGCGAAGCATCAGCCCCTGCCCCACACCGGCGACCCAGAGCGCAACGATGTAGAGCACGATCCCGATGGTGGCCAACCAGAAGTGGGTGAACACCAGACGCGTCGAGTAGAGCGGCTTGCCCCAGAGCCTGGGCACGAGGTGATAGAACGAGCCGATGGTGATCATCGCCACCCAGCCGAGCGCGCCGGAGTGCACGTGGCCGATGGTCCAATCGGTGTAGTGCGACAGCGCGTTGACCGATTTCAGCGACAGCATCGGTCCCTCGAAGGTGGACATGCCGTAGAAGGCCAGCGCGGTGACCAGGAACAGGATGATCGGGTCAGTGCGCAACTTCTCCCACGCCCCGGAGAGCGTCATGATGCCGTTGATCATCCCGCCCCAGGACGGCAGCAGCAGGAGGATCGAGAAGGCGGCGGCGAGCGTGGAGACCCAGTCGGGCAGCGCCGTCCAGTGCAGGTGGTGCGCGCCGACCCACATGTACAGGAACGACAACGCCCAGAAGTGCACGATCGACAGGCGATACGAATACACGGGACGGCCAGCCTGCTTGGGCACGAAGTAGTACATCATGCCGAGAAAGCCGACCGTCAGGATGAAGCCCACCACGTTGTGCCCGTACCACCACTGCGTCATCGCGTCCTGCGTGCCGCCGAACACCGAGTAAGAGCCCCAGAGCGAGTACGGCACCTGCAGGTTGTTAAACAGGTGCAGGATCGCCGTGGCGAGGATGAAGGCGAGGTAGAACCAGTTGGCGACGTAGATATGCGGTTGGCTACGGCGCAGGATGGTGCCCAGGTAGATCACGAAGTACGCGCTCCAGGCGATCAGGATCAACAAGTCGACCACCAGCGGAAACTCGGCGTATTCCCGGGACTGGCTGTACCCGGCGACCATGCTGGCCACGCCCACGATCAGGATGAACTGCCATAGCCAGAACAACGCATGGTGTAATGACGGGCTGCCCCACAGCCGGGCCTGGCAGGTGCGCTGGACCACGTAGAACGAGGTGGCGATCAGCGCGTTGCCACCAAAACCGAAGATCACCAGGTTGGTGTGCACCGGGCGCAGTCGACCGAAGGTGATCTCGGCAATCCCTCCGTTGAGCCACGGCCAGGCCAACTCACTGGCGATGTACACCCCCGCCAGCATGCCGATCACGCCCCAGACGATCGAGGCGACGGTAAACCACTTGATCAGGTCGTATTCGTAGGTCTGTCGACCGGCGGTAATGGCCCCGCCTGATGAATCGGCATTCGTGACAGTCGCCATGGTGGAACCTCCCTTCAATCAACAAGTTCAAATAGATAGCAGTGCCATATAGGTATGTCAAATGCATATTTCCAGATCCGCGGGGAAAATGAATCGGGTTGATGTGGAGCACTTCCCATGCTGCCGGCGGCTTCCGCAGACGCTGCTCGAAACTCGCGCCTCTCGATTGCCAGCCGCGATTCGGCTTTCTCGGCAAGGTCCCACAACAATGGTGCGGTGATCGTGTGAAATCACCTTGGATATCGCGTCTTAAGGCGCTCGGGCACTCGGTTTCCCACGGGGCCTTCGGATCGACCAGCCCAAATCCGCTATGGTGGGATCAATCTCGAAGAACCCATGACCCGTCACAGACAGACTCCATGAACAAACTTCAGCTTCTCTACGGTCGCCTGCTGGGCGATGTCGGCACCGTCTTCTATCTCTCGGTGGTGATCATCGCCGGCTTCGTCACGGTCGCCGCGCTCTTTCCGGACGACGTCGAGCGGATCGCCAACCAGGTGCTGGATTACACCGCCAACAAGATGGGCTGGATGTACCTGCTGGCGACCAGCGGGTTCGTGATCTTCATCCTGTTCCTGGGGCTGTCGAAGTACGGCAATATCCGGCTGGGGCCAGACGACGAGCCGCCGGAATTCAGCTACGGAAGTTGGCTTGCCATGATCTTCTCCGGCGGCATGGGCGTGGGCCTGGTCTTCTGGGGCGTGGCCGAACCGATGATGCACTTCAACGAGCCGCCGCTCGGTATCGCCGAACCGCGGACGGCCGAAGCAGCGCAGACGGGCATGCGCTACGCCTTCTTCCACTGGGGGTTGCACCAGTGGGCGAACTTCGCGCTAGTGGGGCTAGCGATCGCCTACATCCGCTTTCGCCACAACGCGCGGGGTCTGATCAGCGAGACCTTCCGCCCCATCCTGGGCAATCGGGTCGACAGCGGCTGGGGCGTGGCCATCGATACGCTCGCCGTGGTCTCGACCATCTTCGGGGTCGCCACCACGCTGGGCCTGGGGGCCCTGCAGATCAACAGCGGCATCGCGCGCTTCGAGGGGGTCGAGTACGGCACCACCACGCAGATGATGATCATCGCCGGGCTGGGCGTGCTGTTCACGCTATCGGCGATGACGCCACTCAAGCACGGCATCCGCTATCTCTCGAATCTGAACATGATCCTGGCGATCGGGCTGTTCACCTACGTGATCGTGCTCGGGCCGACGGCGTTCATCTTCCAGGAGTTCACCCAGACGATGGGCGAATACCTGGGCAATATCGTGCAGATGAGCCTGGTGACCACGCCCTACTCCAGCGAGCACTGGGTCGAGCAGTGGACGATGTTCTACTGGGCGTGGGGGCTGTCGTGGGCACCGTTTGTGGGCTCGTTTATCGCGCGGATCTCGCGCGGGCGGACCATCCGCGAGTTCGTGCTGGGCGTGATGGTCGTGCCGGTGGGCCTGAGCATGCTGTGGTTCGCCGCCTTCGGTGGCAGCGCGATCTACATGGAGCTCTACGAGGCGGCCGGCATCGCCGATGCGGTGGCCCGCGAGGTGCCCGCCGGGCTCTACACCACGCTAGAACAACTGCCCTGGGGCACCTACGCGGGGTTGCTGGCAATCACGCTGGTGAGCGTGTTCGTGATCACCTCGGCGGATTCGGCCACCTTCGTGCTGGGCATGTTCACCTCCAAGGGGGTGCTCAACCCGACGCGTTTCGTGCGCGTGCTCTGGGGCATGCTGCAGCTATCGATGGCGGTGGTACTGCTCCTGAGCGGCGGGCTCGAGGGCCTGCGCACGGTCTCGATCGTCGCCGCTTTCCCCTTCATGCTGCTGATGGTGCTGATGGCCTTCGCCCTTCACCGCGACCTGACCCAGGAGTTCTGGCAACGCGAGGAGAAGGAGCGACTCATTCGCCAACGGATCGAGAACCTGCTGCTACGCGAATCCGAACGCGAGGCCGAACGCGAGGCCGCCGAGGAGGTCCACCCCTCCGCGCCCGACACGGTGCTCGGACCGGAGGAGCCGCCCCGCACCGGGCTCGGCGAGCATACCGAGGCACCCGAGTCGGACCCGCCTGCACCGCGCAAGTCGGATTGATCTCACACAGCCCCGCTTGCTGGCAACGAGAGAGCGGCCCGCTATTGGCAAAGCCGGGACGCTTTCGTGGCAATCAGGCGCCCGACCAACGGGTCAGGTTGGTGGCTGGTAGCGACAGGCCCGGTTGCGCCCGCCCGCCTTGGCTTCGTACATGGCCGAATCCGCCTGCTTGAGCAGCGTCTCGTCGTCGGCCTCGTTGGCCTGCGGATAGAAGGTGTAGCCGATGCTCGCGGTGACCTGCAGCGTTGCCCCGTCGATGTGGCGTTCGCGAGCCGCGGCCTCGACCAGGCGTTCAATGATCGGCTCGGCATCCGATGCCTGTTCCAGGCCACCAAGAATGATCACGAATTCGTCCCCACTGATCCGCGCCAGGGTATCGGTCTCACGCAGTTGCGTTCCGAGATCTCTCGCCACATCGATCAGGAGCTTGTCACCCATGTCATGACCGTGCACGTCGTTGACCGCCTTGAAGCCATCCAGGTCGAGGAAGGCCAGCGCCAACATGCCGTGACCACGACGTGCCGTCGCCATCGACTGGCGCAACCGGTCGGCCATCAGCACCCGGTTGGGCAGGCCGGTCAGCGCGTCGTGGTTGGCGCGGTGCTCGAGCTCGCTCTGGTATTTCTTGATGTCGGTGATGTCGGAGGCCAGCGCAATGTAGTTGCGTGGCCGCCCCTCGGCATCGTGGACCAGGCTGATGGTCAGGCGCTCGGCGAACAGCTCGCCGTTCTTGTGCCGGTTCCAGAGCTCGCCGCTCCAGTAGCCGGCCGAGCGCAGCCGCTTTCGCATGTGGCGATAGAACTCGCCGTCATGTTTGCCCGACTGCAGGAATTTCGGCGTGTGCCCGATGACCTCGTCGCGCCGCCAGCCGGTCATCTCGGTGAAGGCGGCATTTACGTCGATGATCCGTGCGTCGAGATCCGTAATCAGGATCGCCTCGCGGGCATGCACGAACACCGAGGCGGCGAGCTGGAGATCCTGCTCCATCTGCTTGCGGGCGGTGATGTCCTGGTGCGTGCCCCACATGCGCAGGGGTTTGCCGTCGGCGTCCCATTCCAGGATGCGGCCACGATCAAGCACCCAGATCCAGTGCCCCTCGCGGTGCCGCATGCGCACCTCGACCTCGTAATAGTCCTTCTCTCGATGGAAACAAGCCTGCAGCGCGCTTGCCGAGTGTGCCAGGTCATCGGGATGCGCGAAGCGCTCCCATGTGCCGATGGTGGTGGGTTCGAGCTCGGACAACTCGTAACCGACCATCTCCGCCCAACGTTCGTTGAAGACGGTTGCGCCGGTCTGGATGTTCCATTCCCAGGTGCCGACGTTGGTCCCCTCGATCACGTTGCGCAACCGTTCACGTTCACGATCCAATGACTTCTCGGCCCGTTCGCGCTCGGTGATGTCATGCACGATCACGAACATCCGTCCACCGTTCGGATGGTCGTTCATCGGCGTGACGTGTACCTCGACACGGCGCTCTTCGCCCGAACGCAGGCGGTGGGTGTGCAGGTGACAATGACCGCCGACCACCCCGCTTCGACAAACCGCGTCGAACTGCTGGCAGCGGTGCGCCCAAAGCCGGTCTACCGGGTGACCGATCAACTCCTCGCGTGGCCAGCCATAGAAACCCGCCGCGGCCTCGTTGGCATCCAGAATTTCGCCGTTGTCGAAGTCGACCAACAACAGCACCGAGGCGTTGTCCTCGAAAAATCGCCGGAAACGTTCCTCGCTGCGACGCAGAGCAACTTGCCGGAAAACCAGCGCGACCGACAGCAGCGCCACCATCAGCAACGCCGTGGCCAGCAACACCAGTTCATTGCGATGCTGCGCCCAGATATCGCTCCACGTGATCTCATCCATGCCGTCGAAGGGCGGCAAACGCAACTCCCGTGTGACCCGTTCGACCGGCAGGTAGTCGGCCGGTGGCCCGAAGCCGGCGATACCGGCCGTCTGCGCGGCCGGATCATCGACATCGAGACTGAACAGCGCCGCGGCGATCTGCCGCTCCAAAGCGAGCCCGACATGCGGCATGGTCACCAATGGCCATTCGGGATACAGGCGGGTCGAGACGAGATAGGGATAGTCGCCCAGGTGCTGACGGTTGATCACCTTGAGCGCACGCGGCTCGATATGACCGCGATCGATCAGGTCCTGCAACACGCCAGTGCGAATGAAGCCGACCTCGGCCTCCCGATCGAGAACGGCGCGTACCACGGCGTCATGGTTGCCGAGGAAACGAAACGAGGCGGTATCCCTCAGGTCGAAACCCGCCTCGAGTGCCTCGAACAGTGGAGCCTGGTAGCCACCGAGAAACCGCTCGCCCGGCGCGGCGATCACACGACCGGAAAGGTCGGCGAGCTCATTGATCGCCTCGGCATCGCGTCGGGCGATGATCACCCCACCCAGGCTGCGGGTGCTGCTGCCGCGGTGCTGGGTCACCAGCGTGCCGAGCACACCGGACAGCGCATTCTCGCTGCGGACCAGCTCGTAGTGCGTCGGCGTGGTGAGCAGGAGATCGATTTCGTTGCGCTGGATCGCCCGGTCGAGATCATCCAGATCGAGCACGCGCATTTCGAAGTCGACCGAGTCGACCGAGGCATCCAGGTAGTCGACCAACGGGCCAAACCGCAACTCCATCAAGGGAACGGGCCGCACGGCGAATATGCCTAGCACCAGGCGATCGTTGGGCGCGGCCAGCGTGAGAAGCGGCGTGCTGGTCAAGAGGATCAGCGCCGCCCAGCGCAGGAGACGGCCGAACGGACGGCCACGCCCGATGGATCGACCCCGCTTCCGGCGGTTGTCGGGGCGCTCAGCCGGCACGGGCATGACTCCGGGGCAGGAAGGCATCGCTGTACCAGCCATTGCCCAGCCCGTTGCCTGCCCCAAGCCGCCGCTCGAGTTCGGCTGCCGCGACGGTCAGTCGCGAGCCGGGACTGAGATACCGCTGGTTGGCCCGCCGATCCGGCAGGAGCACACCGCCCAGCGCGCGGCGCGCATCCGCCGGGGTCACGGATTCCACGTCGGCAATCCGGTATAGCGCGTCCTGGCGGTTGAAGCGCAGGTGCTCGAGGGCACGGAAATGCGCATCGACCAGGCCCAACAAGGTGTGTTCGACATGCTCGATGCAATCGCGGCGCACGGCGAGCACATCGAAAATGGTGTCGGGAAAGTCACGGCTGTCGGCCATCAGCACCGCGCCGGCACGCCGCAGCTGGGACACCGTGGGTTCGTAGCTGACCACGGCATCCACTTCGCCCGCCTCCCAGGCGGCGAGATGACGGTCGGCCGGTACGTCGACCACGGTCACCTGCTCTCGGGTCAATTCGGCCTTCTCGAGCACCCGGTCAAGCAGCATCGCCCCAACAGCCGAACCCTCCGCCCCGATTCGTTTGCCCTCGAGTTGCTCCAATCGCTTGATCGACTCGTGCACCACCAAGGCATCCGCTCCGGCCGAGACGTTGAACACCATCACCACGACCAGGTCCATGCCTTGCAGGCGCGCGCGAATCACCTCGTCGAGCGTCAGCGCGGCGGCATCGGCCTCGTGTTTCTGCAGGGCGGCAAGCGATTCGGAGGCAGACTGGCGACGAGTCAACCGGGCCGCGTCCGGCAGCCAGTTGAACCGCTCGGCCAGATAGAGGGTCTCGTAGCCGATCCACGGGTGGTAGGAGACGCGCAGCGGATCGTCCTGCCGACACCCGCCAAGAAACGGGAGCATTCCCGAGACGCCAAGGGCAAGCGGGGCCAGGGTGAGAAAACGACGACGATCCATGCGAGGCAGGGTCCTTTCTGGCCGGCAACGGGCCATAACGGCAGGAGGGTATACGCCAAAACCGATTCACTATATCAACCGGGCGGGCCGCGGCAACCCGTAGCGCACTAAGCATTTGACCGGCTCATCATTTTTCTTTCGAAAGCCATCCACCAACAAGGGCTTTATCGACCAACGCCAGTCAAGCGGTTGTGCCTCGCAGCCATGCCGCCCCAAGACAACCTGCCAACACAAAAAACCCACGTCAAAAGACGTGGGTTGGTCGTCTGGAACTGGGAGGTGAATTACGGCTCGACCGTGGTCAGCCCGAGCGTGTGCCATACCTGCATGCCGCCCCGGTACCAATAGATCTTGTCGGCCGGGTAGCCCATGCTCACCAGCGCCTTGATGTTGGTCGGCGACTGGCCGCACCAGGGGCCATTGCAGAACAGCACCAGCTTCTTGGCCTGGCGAAAATCGAACAGGCCGTCCTCCTTCTTCACGCCGAATTCGTCGAGCAGCAGTGTCTCGGCCACAAACGGATCGTACGTGGAGGCCCCTGGGTAGAGCTTGGTCCAGGAAATGTTGACTGCACTGGGGATGGTGCCCTTCTCGAACCAGTCCGGCGTACGCGAATCGATCAACAAAAACTCGTCTTCGCCCTTGGCGCGGGCGTCGAGCATTTCCAGCAGTTCGATCTCGCCGATGGTGTGTACGCCGGGCAGCAACTGCATGGGCTGGACACAGAACGGCGGGCATTCCCGGCTGGTCTGTTGGTAGTCCTCGGCGATGCGGTTGTCGGGATCCTGGTTCCGCTTGATCTCGACCTTTTCGCCTTCGTGCGTCACGGTGACGGATTCGAGGTCAGAGGTGACCTTGACCTTCATTTCCTCGGCGCCCACCACGCCGGCGGCGGCGAGCAGTGTCGCCCCGATCAACCAGGTTGGTTGTTTCATGGTCTACCTCCCATTCGTTTGAAACTCCAGGGAGTCTAGGCCGCGTTCCCCTACCCTGCAGGCGGATTCATGCGGATTGCGGGATGCGGCGCACCGTCTCGCCGCGACCGATGCCGTAGTAGTGCCAGCCCGCCGCCTTCAGGCGCTCGGGGTCGTAGAGATTGCGGCCATCGACGATCAACGGTTCGGCGAGCGACTCGCGCATCAGCTCGAAGTCCGGCGCGCGGAAGGCCTTCCACTCGGTGCAGATCACCAGGGCATCCGCGCCCTTGAGGGCGGCATCGCGCGTGCCCACCAGGGAGAGATCGTCACGGTGGCCGTAGATGCGCTGGGTTTCCTCCATGGCCTCGGGATCGAAGGCCTGCACCCGCGCGCCGGCCGCCCACAGGGCCTCCATGAGGGTACGTGACGGCGCCTCGCGCATGTCGTCGGTATTGGGCTTGAAGGCCAGCCCCCACAGGGCGAAGGTCTTGCCGGCCAACGCCTCGACGCTGCCGTAGTGCGCCACCAGCATCTCGAACGGCCGGTGCTTCTGGCGACGATTGACCGCCTCGACGGCATCGAGCAGCAGCGGCTGGTGGTCAACCGAACGGGCGATGCGCGAGAGCGCTTGCACGTCCTTGGGGAAACACGAGCCGCCGTAGCCACAGCCGGGATAGATAAAGTGATAGCCGATGCGCGGGTCCGAGCCGATGCCGAGACGCACGTTCTCGATATCCGCCCCGAGACGCTCGGCGAGGTTCGCAAGCTCGTTCATGAAGCTGATCTTGGTCGCCAGCATGGCATTGGCTGCGTACTTGGTCAGCTCGGCCGAGCGCAGGTCCATTACGATCACGCGGTCGTGGTTGCGGTTGAACGGCGCGTAGAGCTCGCGCATCACCGCCTCGCTGTGCGGATCGCTCGTGCCGACGATGATCCGATCGGGCTTCATGAAGTCGTTGACCGCCGCCCCTTCCTTGAGGAATTCGGGGTTGGAGACCACGTCGAAGCCAAACTCTACGCCACGCCGGGTAAGCGTCTCGCTGACCACCTCGCGCACCTGGTCGCCGGTACCCACCGGGACGGTGGACTTGTCGATGATGATCTTGGGCGCATCCATGTGCTGGGCGATGGTGGCAGCCACGGCGCGCACGTATTGCAGGTCGGCCGAACCGTCCTCGTCCGGTGGCGTACCGACGGCAATGAACTGCAGTTCACCGAATGCCACCCCTTGCGCGGCGTCGGTGGTGAAGTGCAGCCGTCCCTGCTCGTGGTTCTCGCGCACGATCGGCTCGAGGCCCGGCTCGTAGATCGGGATCACGCCGTCGTTCAGGCGCGCGATCTTGTCGGGGTCAACGTCGACACAGGTGACCTCGTGGCCCACCTCGGCAAGGCAGGCGCCCGTGACCAGGCCGACGTAGCCGGTACCGAAAATCGTCACCTTCATGCGTCATTCGTTCCTTCTTCGTTGATCTCGCCGGCGGCCTCGATCACCTCGCGCACCTCGAGGAACAGTGCCCGGCTGGCCTTGCCGTACTCCTCGCGTTCGGATTCGGCCCGGGCGCCGCGTTGCAGTTGGCGCAGGTGTTGTACGTCCACGGCCGGGTAGCTATCCACGAACCGCGTGATGGCTTTCAAGTCCTCGATCAGCGCATCGCGCCAGGCCTCAGCCTGCATCTGGCGACGCTGGTTTTCCGGCGAGTTCGGATCGAGCCGGTTGAGGGCCACCTCGATCGCCTCGACGTCCTCTTCGCGCATCAGGCGACCGATGTACTGGCGCTGGCGCTTGGCGGCACCGCGCGAACGCGTCGCCTTGAGCTTCTCGATCCCATCGCGCAACCGGTCCGTGATCGGCAGGCGATCGAGGGCATCGGCATCCAGTTCGGCCAGGCTGACGCCCAGCGCCTGGGCAGCGTGCGCCTCGCGCTTGAACTGGGACTTGCTCGGGCCGAAGTCTTCCTCGTCGTCGGCCTCCGACGAATCGGGCGGCAGGTTGTGCTCGGACATGATCGCTCCCGGCGTGGGCCCACGGTCGCCGAAGTGCATGGCGCATCGAAGCGCAAGCGCGGCCAACCGTGACCCTCTGTGACGTTAAAGCCGCGATTCTACCCAATTCCAGGCACTAGGCGGCGCCGATTGGCCAACCACCACTGCAAGAGAAACTGGCAGTCAGCCGTTACGCGGTGATGACTCGAACGGATTGAGCTTCCAGATCCGCGCATTGAGCATGGCGGCGAAGGCCACCCAGAACCAGTACGGAATCAGGAGCGCGGCGGCAAGGGTGCTGACCTGGGCAAACAGCACGACGGTGAGGCTGAGCACCATCCACAGCAGCAGGATGTCCACCAACCCGGCCACGATGCGCCGACGACCGAAGAACAGCCACGACCAGGCGGCGTTGAACAGCAGTTGCAGCACATAGAGAATCAGGCCGGCGGTGCGGGCGGAGGACTCATCGGCCATGAACACTCGCCAGGCGGCCACCGCCATCAACAGATAAAGCACCGCCCACGCGATTGGAAAGACCTTGTCCGGTGGTGTCCAGGAGGGCTTGGCCAGGGCGCGGTACCAGCCATCGGGACGAAACATGCCGCCGGTCAGGGCCGTCAGTGCAACCAGAACGATTGATCCCATCAGGACCGCGATGGATTCGAGCATCGGAGCTTCCCCTTCACACGTCGGAATGGGGTGAGCCTAGTCGGCCTGGCGACGAGATGCCGGCACGACCCGTCGGGCTGACGCGTCAGCTCGCCGCCTTGGGCGCAAACAGTTCGGCCACCAGTTCGGTGGCGTAACTGCCGGGTGGCAGAGAAAAGGCCAGTTCGACCCGGTCGCCCTCGATCCGATAGTCGAGATCGGTGATCCGAACCGTCAGGGGGCGGCGGTCGGCGACCACACGCCAGTCGGCAAGCCAGCGACGCCAGGTCTCCTCACCAAAGCGCGCCAGCATCTCGTCGGCCAGGGCCGTCTCGTGCTCGGCGACCGATCCGCCCGCCTGCGACGGCCCCTCACCCCAGAGCGGACCGGTGGGGGTGACATCTCCCTGTTCGAGACGCGCCTGCAGGGCATCAAGCTCGTCGAGCTCGGCAAGGAAACGACTGCGCGATCCGGCCAGTTGCAGCAGGTCACCGGGCACGACGCGGCCGACCGTACCGGCCGCGATGCGCTCGGCAAGCACGTGATCGAAGATCGACGATCGCAGGGTGGATAGCAGCCAGTTGCGGGCCTGGCGCTTGGGGCGCCCCGTGCGGATACCCTGCCCCCACTCGACCAACCCGCGCAGGTTGCCGAACTGGCGACCGTAACGCTGTTCACCGAAGTAATTGGCCATGCCCCGCGAGGCCAGAGCCGGCGCACGTTGGGCAAGATAGGCCGCCAGGTCGGTGTCGGTGTTCGCGTTGAGCGACTCGACGAGGCCAAGCTGCAGGCAAAAACGGTTGCCTCGATGGGTGCCGCGGCGCAGTTTGCGGTCGTGGCGATCGATCTCAAGCAGGCCGATACCCTCGCTCTGGCAGGCACGTTCAAAGGCCTGTGGGTCGAACGACTCGTGCGGGATGCTCAGCCACTGGGTGGTGATCGCCTGACGGTCCTTGAGACCGGAAAAACCGATGTCGCGGGCGCGCGTACCGGTCACCTTCGCCATCCAATCGACCAGCGCGCCGGTGGTCATATCGCGCTTTTCCAGTCGCAGCAGCCAGTGATTGCCGGCGCCACTGGGCGCAAAACCCAGGTCTTCGTCGACCCGGAACGATTCGGGCGTCTGCTTGATCGACGCCTGCCACAATGGCGCGCCCGACAGGCGCGGGCGGGCCGATCCCGGCGCGCCCGACCAGTCGAGAGGGGGATCAACGGGTGGGTTGCGGGTTATCTCGGACTCACTCATCGACAAGCGAGGCCGTCCACTCGATCGTCTCGCCACTCAAGAACGGCACCACCACGTCCCCGCCGCAGTCGAGCGGGTCCGGTACGGCCTGGGGCTTTCGCTGCAGGCGCAGCCGGCGCTCGTTGGCCGGCAAGCCGTAGAAGCGCGGCCCATTCAGGCTGGTGAACGCCTCAAGCCGATCGAGCGCACCCAGCTGGTCGAATACCTGGGCGTAGAGCTCGGTGGCCACCGGCGCGGTGAATGCGCCGGCACAGCCACAGGCGGATTCCTTGGCACCCTTGGGATGCGGTGCGCTGTCGGTGCCCATGAAGAACTTGCCCGACGGGTCGACCGCCGCTTCCAGCAGCGCCTCGCGATGCTTTTCACGCTTGAGGATCGGCAGGCAGTAGTAGTGCGGGCGAATCCCGCCGGCCAGCATCGCGTTGCGATTGAACATCAGGTGGTGTGCGGTGATGGTCGCGCCGAGGCGTTCGCCCTGAGAGCGCACGAAGGCGACCGCCTGGGCGGTGGTGATGTGCTCCATCACCACACGCAGGTTCGGGTAGCGCTCGAGCATCGGCGAGAGCACCCGTTCGATGAACACCGCCTCGCGATCGAAGATGTCCACCGCCGGGTCGACCACCTCGCCGTGCACGCACAGGGTCAGACCGGTGCGCTCGAGCGCCGCCAGCACCGGCTCGCTCGCCAGCGGATCGGTCACCCCGTTTTCGGAATTGGTGGTCGCCCCGGCCGGGTAGAGTTTCACGGCGTGGATATGCGGATCGGCCGCGGCCTGCTCGATCTCGGCGGCCGTGGTGCGGTCGGTGAGATAGAGCGTCATCAAGGGCTCGAAACCGCTGTCCGGACCTACGGCGGCCAGGATGCGGTCGCGGTAGGCCCGGGCCTCGGCCACGCTGGTCACGGGCGGCACCAGGTTGGGCATGATGATCGCGCGGCCGCACTGGCGGGCCGAAAAACCGGCGACCGCCTCGAGCATTGCACCGTCGCGCAGGTGCAGGTGCCAGTCGTCAGGCTGGCGAATGATCAGTTCATCCACGGACAATCCTTAATGGGATCAATGGGTTTCAATGGCCTTTCCGAGTGGATTGAGAAATCCTTACCAGGAAATGTAGGCGTAGCCATCTTCCTGGTATTCCATCAGCGCCGCGGCACCGACCTGCTCAACCCGGGCGAAATCCCGGATGTCGTCCTCGCTGTAGCCGACGGTATCCATGGTGTTGCCGCAGGCGATCCACTCGACGTCGTAGTTCGTGGCGAACCCCTCGACGCGGGCATAGATCTCCTCGTCGACTTCGCGCATGGGCTCCTTGGCGAGGATGTGAATGCCCTTGGCGAAGCAGGCGACGGCGATCTTCACGTTACCACCGTACTTGCCGATCATCGCATTCATCGAGTTGAGCACGTGGGTCTGATACTCCACGTCGCCGTGATTGAGCTGGTAGATGACCTTGTGCGCCGGCTCGTCACCCGGGAAGAACAACTCCTCGTCGCCAGGGCCCTCCTGGCCGTCCTGCGCGTGTGCGCGGCCCAAGCCGAACGCGGCGCCGGCGCCGGCCATGGCGGTCATGAAACGACGTCGATTCTTGAGAAAATCCTGCATACATCCACCTCTCTAACCAACAAGCCCCGTCGAGTGACGCCTGGCCTGCCATCGTGGGTCTGAACGATCCGTCGATTACGCTTCCATGGCCATCCATGACAAGCCATGGCGACCTGCGTTCATGGTAGCTCATTAACGATTGCAGGGCGGGGGCCCTGCGTCCAGGTAATCACTCGATGTCAATCACTGGAGCCAACCCGCATCAGCACGTAGCCGCCCTTCGCGTAGAGCACCTCGCCCGGCATGCGCTCGGCACGCTCGCTGCGGGTGAGCAGGAGATCCCCCTCCCGCACCGCGCGCCGCTCGACCACCTTTTGCGCATAAACGCCGAAGCTCGGCATGTTCATGTCCCGCATCACCAGCGGACCGGGCAGGTCGCGCGCCATCAGGCCCGCATCGCGCACTGGCCCCTGCTGCATCTGGCCCACGGCATTGAGCACCAGTGCATTGACCACCAGCGAGCACGACAACGCCACCGGGATCATCACCTTGGGCAACGACCACTTTCGCGCCAACCCGGCAGCAATGACCAAAACCAAGGTGCCACCGCCGATCAGGTACCACGACGCCCCGAAGAACTGACCGCGCTCGGCCAGCATGTCCTGCACGTAAGACGGCTTGATCTGGTCGAAATTGATTTCGACCAGCCAGGGCAACAGCAGGACGAACAGCAGGAACAGCGCCGGTGGCACCAGGTGCAACCAGCGATGGCGAATGTGCGGCAGGTGGGAGGCCATCACCAACATCAGGCCCACCAGGCCGTAATTGAGGTAATGCGGCAACTTGGTGCCGGAGAACGAGAACAGCAGCAGCGTCAGGCCGAACCAGATCCAGCCGAACCGCCGCAGCGCCAGCGGCAACGAAGCCGGCTTGCCGTACGCTGCCCGCCAGTCACTGGGCAGGTAACGCAATGCGGTCAGCACCGCACCGGTGAACGGCAACAGGGCAACCAGGGTGACCAAGGGGTAGTACCACAGGCCACCGGAATGGCCCTCCATCGGCTCGTCGAACCGGCTGACGTTGTTCTTGAGGAAGAATTCGTCGATGAAGTACTGGCCGTGTTCGATCCAGACGGCGATGTACCACGGCAGCGCCACGGCGAGAAAGATGAGAATGCCCTGCCAGTCGAGCACCGCCCGCCACCAGTCTCGACCCCGCGCCGTAACCAGGTAGAACGCGAAACTGGCCAGCGCCGGAATCACCACCGCCACCGGCCCCTTGGTGAGAAAACCCAGCCCCATCGCCAGGTAGGCCCAGCGCACCCAGCGCCGTTCGCCGCTCACCCAGTGATTGAAGGTGGCGAACACCGCGGCGGTTAGGAACAGGAGCAGGACGGCATCGGAGATCGCCGCCTTGCCGACCACCGTGGTCATCAGCGAGGTGGCCGCGATCAACCCGGCGAAGAAGGCCGGACGCGCGCCGAGATAGCGATCCGCAAAGGCATAGATCAGGCCCACCCACGCCGCCGAGGCCAGCACCGACGGCAAGCGAAAGGCCCATTCGGTGAAGCCGAACAGCCCAACGGAGGCAGCCTGCAACCAGTAGATCAGCACCGGCTTGGCGAAACGCGGCTCCTCGTTGAGGTACGGCGTCAGGAAGTCGCCGCGTTCGAACATCGCCCAGGTCGCGCCGGTGAACGCGCCCTCGTCGAGATCGAACAACGGCAGGCTGGCGATGCCCCAGACGTAGCCGATCGCCACGGCCACGGCGAGGACGATCAGGTGAAAACGGCGGGAGTCGAGCATGAGCAACTATCTCGTGACGGGCGATTTGCCCCGGCAAGACCGGGGAGCGCGGGTGGGCGAGTATATCAACCGCACCCAACCCTCGGGCCACATCCCCGCGTCGCCGGTGGCATCAATGCCGTTACAATGGCGTTTTTCCATCCGATTGCCATCAAATTGCGTGTGCCATGGACCTCTATCCCCTGCTTCGTCCGCTGCTGTTCCGACTCGCCCCGGAAACCGCTCACCGCGTCACCCTCGGGTTGCTCGACCTGGCCGCCCGCACCCCCTGGTGCGGGATGCAACGCCGCGGGGTGCCGAACGATCCGACCACCGTCATGGGCCTGGAGTTTCCCAACCGCGTCGGCCTGGCTGCCGGTCTGGACAAGAACGCCGCACACATCGCCGGGATGTCCTGCCTGGGCTTTGGCTTTATCGAGGTGGGCACGCTCACCCCGCGCGCCCAGCCGGGCAATCCGGCCCCCCGCCTATTCCGGCTGACCGATGCCGAGGCGCTGATCAACCGGATGGGCTTCAACAACGACGGCATCGAGTCGGCATTGGATAACATCGCCGCAGCGCCACGCACGGTGCCGCTGGGAATCAATATCGGCAAGAACTTCGACACGCCGATCGAGAACGCGCTGGATGATTACCGCGCGGGTCTCGCAGCCGTCTACGAAACCGCCGACTACGTCACCATCAACATCTCCTCACCCAACACCGCCAACCTGCGCAACCTGCAGGGCGGCGAGGCCTTCACCGCCCTGCTCGCCGGCCTGGCCGAAGAACGCGAGCGCCTGCGCGACGAGAGCGGGCGCCACGTGCCGCTTGCGATCAAGATCGCCCCGGACATCGAGGACGAGGAGTTCCCGGCACTGGTCGACGCGCTGGTCGCCCACGGCATCGATGCGGTGATCGCCACCAACACCACCGTGGGTCGACCGCTGGTCTCGGGCCTGCCGCAGGCCGACGAGGCGGGTGGGCTCTCCGGCCGCCCGGTACGCGAGCGCTCGACCGAGGTAATCGCCGCCCTGCGCGAGCGCCTGCCGGACGATTTCCCGATCATCGGGGTGGGTGGTATCGATTCGGGTGACGCGGCGCTGGAGAAGATCCGTGCCGGTGCAGACCTGGTTCAGGTCTACACGGGACTCATCTACCGCGGGCCGCAGCTGGTGCGCGACGTGGCCCGCTCCCTGGCCGACTCGGAAGACTGAGGGCGGGGTCCGCCAGCGTATGCCTCAATCGCCGCGACGCGCGGCACACACCGGGCAGCCCGGGTCCTGTCGATACTTGACGGTGCGCCACTCGGCATCCTTTAGATCGAACAGCGCCAGGCGGCCGACCAGCGGCCGGCCGGCCCCGGACAGCACCTTGATCGCCTCGGCGGCCTGAAGACTGCCGATCATGCCCACCAGCGGCGAGAGCACGCCGGTCTCGGCGCAGCGCAACTCGTCCTCACCCTCCTCGCGGTACAGGCAGCGATAACAGGGGGCGTCCGGGTCGCGATGGTCGAACACCGTCACCTGGCCGGCCCACTGGATCGCCGCCCCGGAAACGAGCGGCACGCGCCGCTCGGCACATGCCGCGTTCAGCGCGAAGCGCAACTCGAAGTTGTCCGAGCAGTCGACCACCAGGTCAACACCGGCCACCGCCTGATCCAGTTGCTTGCCTTCCAGCCGGGCCTCGATCGGCAGCAACCGGACGTCGGGATTGATCTCGCCAAGGCGTGCGCTGGCCGAGGCCACCTTGCTCTGCCCTACCCGCGCCTGGTCATGAATGATCTGGCGTTGGAGATTGGACAGATCGACCCGGTCGAAGTCGGCGAGATGCAGTTCGCCCACGCCGCTCGCGGCGAGGTACAACGCAACCGGCGATCCGAGCCCGCCCAGCCCGACGATCAGCACGCGGGCATCGAGCAGGCGTTGCTGACCCTCATAATCCAGTCCGTCGAGCATGATATGGCGCCCGTAGCGCAGCAATTGTTCGTCTTTCATTGCCAGTCAGTCGTCAGCAGTGAGTCGTCAGTTAGTGCCGGAACGCAAATGCCCGGCCTGGGGCCGGGCATTGGTGCCGGAGGGAGTCGTCCGCCTGCGGCGCGATCGATTACCAGATTCTTACAGGTAGTGGCGCCAGGGATCGTCGGACCGATCGCCCTGGTCCTCGGCGTGTCGCTCACGCACGATGCCCGCCTCTCCGGTGGGGCGGTATTTTTGCGGCGGCAGGTTGCAGCCATCCACCCCCAGTGCCTCACGCTGGTTCTGCTCGGTGTAGTCGACCAGCGCGCACTTGAGCTTTTCCAGCAACGCGGCATCGAGATGAAAACCGGATGCCTGCAGCGCCTGCCGGATCGCCTTCAGGCAGATGGCGGAGAGGTCGTACTCGACTTCCAGGCATAGCGGCCCACGGCGCCTCGCGGCAATCACCCCCGGCAACCATCGGGCGAACGATTCCGCGGCTCGGGCCGGCTCACCTTCCTGGTGCGGGCCACGAAACCAGATTTCGTGCATCTTGATCGGTTGCTTGTCTTCCATGCTGGCGCCTTGCCTTCCGCCCTGTACGGTTCAAGACTAGCGCAGTTGGCAGGGCGAACCAAGAACGGCGTTCCGCCCGACGACCGGCATCAGTCCGGGCGCCGCCCGGCAGTGACGCGGGGGTGTCCGGCAACGTCCCGGCGCGTATCGACCGCATCGAATCCCGCTTGTTCGAGCAGCCCACTAACCGCCTGGGCCTGCTCGAATCCGTGTTCGAGCAGCACCCACCCCCCCGGGCGCAGCACCGGACGGGCCTGGATGATGATCCGCCGGTAGTCGGCCAGCCCCTCCTCGTCGGCCACCAGGGCTTCGACCGGCTCGTGGCGCACGTCGCCTTCGGCGAGATGCGGATCATCGGCGGCGATGTAAGGCGGGTTGCTGACGATCAGGTCGACCGAGGCCGGGGCAACCGCCTCGAGCCAGTCGCCCTGCCACAGGCGCACTGTCACGGGGGCGCCCTGCTCGGCCAGAAACTCGCGATTGCGGGCCGTCAGACGAATCGCCACCTCGCTGCTGTCGACGGCATGCACCTCGGCGTCCGGCCGCTCGGCGGCAATCGACAGCGCGATCGCGCCGCTCCCCGTGCCGAGATCCAGCACCCGAGACCGCGTCGTTCTGGGGAGCAACTCGAGGGCCCATTCGACCAGCAGCTCGGTGTCCGGTCGGGGAATGAGCACGCCGGGCGCGGTCCGGAAGCGGTATCGCCAGAAGCCGCGCTCGCCGATCAGGTAGGCGACCGGCTCACCCGCCGCGCGCCGCGCGCAGAGCGACTCCAGCCGGTCACGGACGCCCGTTTCGGGCGGGCGGTCGCCCTGCAGCATCAGTGCGGAGGTATCCAGGCCGGTGACGAAGCCGGCCAGCAGGCGCGCCTCGAACAGGGCTTCGGCCCGGTCGCAGCCGCGCCCCGCCATGATCCGTTCACCGCAGCGTCGCAGCACGACATCGAGGCACTCGTCGGGGGATGCCGGGTTCACGGCTTGAGTCACGTGCCTTCCTGGGCCAACGCCTCGAGCTGCGCGGCCTGATCGGCTTGGCGCAACGGCACCACCACCTGGGCCAGATCGCCGGCCAGGATCTTGTCGAGTTGATGGAGCGTGAGGTTGATACGGTGGTCGGTCACGCGCCCCTGCGGGAAGTTGTAGGTGCGGATGCGATCGGAGCGATCGCCACTGCCGACCAGGGCCTTGCGGTTGGCCGCCGTCGCCTCGGCCTGCTCGCGGCGCGCCTCGTCGGCGAGTTTCGCTGCCAGCAGATCCATGGCCCGCGCCCGGTTCTTGTGCTGCGAGCGCTCTTCCTGGCACTCGACCACCGTGCCGCTCGGCAGGTGGGTGATGCGGATCGCCGAATCGGTCTTGTTGACGTGCTGACCGCCGGCCCCCGAGGCGCGGAAGGTATCGACCCGCAGGTCGTTGGCGTTGATCTCGGGGGCGTCGGCCGCGGGAATAACCGGCATGACGGCCACCGTCGCCGCCGAGGTGTGGATACGACCCTGGGTCTCGGTGACCGGCACACGCTGCACGCGGTGGGCGCCCGACTCAAACTTGAGCCACGAGTAGACACCATCACCGCTGACCCGCGAGATCAACTCGCGGTACCCACCGTGCTCGCCTTCCGAGGCCGACAGCACCTCGACCTTCCAGCCCTGGGACTCGGCGAAACGGCCGTACATGCGAAACAGGTCGCCGGCGAATATCGCCGCCTCGTCGCCGCCCGCGCCGGCGCGGATCTCGAGGAACACGTCGCCCTCGTCATTCGGATCCTCCGGCAGCAACTGGCGCTCGATCTCGGCGTCCAGCTCGGCGTATCGCGCTTCCAGATCGGCCAGTTCCTCGCGGGCCATCTCGGCCATGTCGGGGTCATCCCCCTCGACCAGGGAGCGCGCCTCCGCGAGCTCGCGCTCGGTGCGACGATAGGTCTCGACGTTCTTCACCAGCGCCTCAAGTCGGGCGTATTCGCGCGACAGGCGCTGAAAGCGCGTCTGATCGGCGATGACGTCGGGATCGGCGAGCAGCGCGGTGATTTCCTCGAAACGTTCAACCAGGCTGTCGAGCCGGGCGACCAGGGCGTTATGCATAAAGGATTCGGGTACGAAAAGTGAGGGGAACGATCAGGGAATGGAGCGCTGCCCGGCCGGATAGCGGGCGAAGGGAATCAGCTAGCGCTCGCGGTCGTCGTTCGGGTTGCGGTTTCCCCATTGGCCGACGGGCAACGCGCGCTGGGCGATTGTTTCGGCGTCCTCGTCGAGACCCACCACGTGGGAGACGCTCTGCACCGTGGCAAGATCCCCACTGACGCAGGCCTGGCGCAGCACCACGGTCGGCTGGTGGATCAGGCGATTGGTGAGCGTACGCGCGAGGTAGTCGAGCGCCTCCTGCGGGTCGCGTCCGGATTCGATCATCGAGCGTGCCCGGGCCAGCGTCTCGTCGCGCATGTCCTCGGCACGCCGGCGGTAATTGCGGATCAGTTCCGCGCCGGTCTGCAACTGCACCCATTGCAGGAAATGCTCGACCTGAACGTCGATGATCTCCTCGGCCTGCTCGGCCGCCTCACGCCGGCTGCGCTGACCCTCGTCGATGACCGTCTTGAGGTCGTCGACCGTGTAGAGATAGACGTCCTGGAGATTGCCGACCTGCGGCTCGATGTCGCGCGGCACGGCGATGTCGACCATGAAGATCGGCCGACGCTTGCGCTCGCGAATCGCCTGCTCGACCGCCCCCTTGCCGAGTACCGGCAGGGAACTGGCGGTCGAGGAGATGACAATGTCGGCGCGGTGAAGGTGGGCCGGGATATCACCCAGGCCGATGGCGCTGCCGTCATACTGCTCGGCGAGCATGTGGGCCCGCTCGATCGACCGGTTGGCGACGATCACCCGGCTCAACCCGGCCGACTGCAGATGGCGTGCGCACAGCTCGATGGTCTCACCGGCACCGATCAACAGCGCGGTCTTTTCCTCGAGCGAGCCGAAGATCTGGCGCGCCAGGCTGACCGCGGCAAAGGCCACCGACACCGGCGAGGCGCCGATCTGCGTGTCGGTGCGCACCTGCTTGGCCACGGCGAAGGTGTTCTGAAACAGGCGACCCAGGATCGGGCCGAGGGCATTGGCGTCCTGCGCCAGGGTGAACGCGTCCTTGATCTGGCCGAGGATCTGCGGCTCGCCCAGCACCATCGAATCGAGCCCGCAGGCCACCCGCATCAGGTGGCGAATGGCCGATTCGTCGGTATGGGCATAAACGTAGGGGGCCAGCGCCTCGGGCGACATCTGGTGGAACGTCGCCAGCCACTCGACCAGCTCGTCGGTGACGCACTCGGCGTGGGTGTAGATCTCGGTGCGGTTGCAGGTCGAGACGATCGCCGCCTCGCGCGCGCCGCCGTCGCCTAGCAATTCCTGGAGGGCGTTGTGCACACGCTCGGGGCCGAACGCGATGCGCTCGCGCACGTCCACCGGTGCGGTCTTGTGGTTAACCCCGAAGGCGATCAGTGACATGGCGGAATTATAGCCTCGCAGACCCGGTTTTGACGATCCCCGCGACAGCCATCAGCGTCCCCGCGACCCCAGCCGACCCAAGCGACGATCCAGTGACCGGCTCATTCGCCCCGGCCAGTACCGCAACGTGCCGAGAAACAGGGCGACGACACCGATCAGCGCGACCATCCAATTGGCCCACGCACCCTGCGGATAACCGACGTCGACCCAGGGCGCCCCCAGGGCGCACACCGCACAGACGAACACCGCCACGGGCACCGGCCAGCGGGCGTGACGGGCCGCCGGCCAACGGTTGACCAGCCAGACGGCCAACGCCACCGACACCAACCCGACGACCGCCCCGGCCAGGACGTCGGTCGGCCAGTGCACACCGGCCACCATGCGCGAGATACCCATGATCGAGGCGAGTGCCAGCAGCAGCGCCACCCAAGGCCAACGCGGACGCAATCCCAGGATGAGCAAGCCGGCGAAGGTAAACGCGGTCACCGTGTGCCCGGACGGAAACGCCTCGGAGCGGATCGAGTGTCCGATCAGATTGAAGGCATCGGCGTCGAGCACGCCCGGGGGACGAAGCTCGTCGAAAAGGGGCTTGAGGCTGTGGGTGATCACGGTGGCGACGATCGCGGCGAACAGCAGCAGGATCGCCAACCGCGGCCGCCAAAGCACGAACGGCAGCATCAACCCCAGCGTCAGCCAGGTGTCGGCCAAAGCATTGATGCCGGCCCAGAACGGCTGGGTCGATTCGATGCCACCCAGCGCGTTGAAGACATGAAATAGGGACTCGCGGGCACCCGGCCAGGCGAACACGCCCGCCAGCAGGACGGCCGCGGTCAGCACGAAGGCCAGCACCAGCTGGCTGGCCGGGGCCGGGTCACGACGAAAGGCGGTATGCGTGGTCATGCCGGGTCCCCCTCGGCAGAAACAGAATCGGTTGCCTCGCGGCCCTTGCTGTCCGCCGGCATGCGAAAGGCATCGTTCTCGCCCGCCAGGTCAAAGCGTGCCGGCAGGTGGTAGGTGCGCACGTCGCGCGACTCGTAGTAGGTCCGGGACAGCATCTCGGAGAGCACGCCGGTGGTCAGCATCTGCACCCCGATCAGGATGAACAGGATCGAGACCAGCAGCAGAGGCCGGTCACCGATATCGTGTCCCAGGACCTTCTCGATCAACAAGTAGAACATCCCCAGCCCGCCCAGCAGACCAAAGCCGGTACCCAGCAGGCCGAAGAAGTGCGCCGGCCGCGCCGAGAAGCGCATGAAGAAGTAGACGCTGATCAGGTCAATGATCACGCGGAAGGTGCGCGACAAGCCGTACTTGGAGGTACCCGCGGTGCGCGGATGATGCGTGACCACTTCCTCGGCGATCTGGCTGGGGGCGGTCTGCGTGGCGAGCCAGGCCGGGATAAACCGATGCATCTCGCCGTAAAGGCGCACACCCTTGATCACGTCGGCGCGGAAAACCTTCAGGCTGCAGCCGTAGTCGTGCAGGTTGACGCCGGTCAGCCGGCGAATCAGACGGTTGGCCAACCACGACGGTACCTTGCGGACCCAGTTGTCCTTGCGATCCCGCCGCCAGCCGGCAACCAGGTCCAGGTCCTCGCGCAGCAGCCGGTCAACCATGCGCGGGATGTCGATCGGGTCATTCTGCAGATCGCCGTCCATGGTCACGATCACCTCGCCGCGGGCCAGATCGATGCCGGCCTGCATGGCGGCGGTCTGGCCGAAGTTGCGTGTCAGCGGCACCGGGCGGACGTGCGAACCGAAGGCCTTGCGCGCCTCGCGGATCCGGGCGACCGTGGCATCCGACGAACCGTCGTCGACCAGCAGCAGCTCCCACGCTCCGGTATACTCGGCCAGCGCCTCGTGGACCCGCTCCACCAACGGCGAGACGTTCTCCTGTTCGTTGAACATCGGCACGACGATGGAAAGCGGCGCGGCGAGCTGAGCGGTCGTTGTCATGACGTAGGACACCCCGTGGTAACGCGTGATCTTGGCAACGCGTGACGGTTTGAAACGCGCGGCGAAATGAGCGCGTGAACTCACCGGATGCCGATCGACCCGAAACATGGCAAGGACGGCAACCGGGGATCATCGATTCCGCCCAGGAAGGCGGTATCGACAAAACGCCGGCAGTGTACGGCAGGAACGCCAGCGACCGCCACCACGGAGGTGGCACCACCCCCGGATGACCTGGCTCGGATCCGGGCCGAAAGTGCTGCCGATGCCTACCACTACACGACATCCACCGACTTGACCCCAACCCGTGACGGCTTGATCCTCTGAACCACATGAGCCACCGCCAACCCCTCCCTCGAACGGCAGCTTACCGCCAACCGACTCCGCCGCCGACGGGGCAAATTCCCCGGCAATGGATGTGCCCACGAGCGGCAACGCATCCCCGTCGGGGAGCTATCCGATGACACGGGAACGACTCGAGTCCCTGGCCCGTTCGTTGGGCGATCGACTGCCTCGCGACGAGGCGATTGCCACCCTGCTCGAAACGATTGCCGCCTGTTACCCGGCTCTGTCGCGCAGCGCGGTGTTCCTCAGCGAGGAAGGCCGCCTGCTGGCCGCGAGCAGCGATTTCGACCGTGCCCTGCTGCCGGAGCCGGGTGCAGGCGGCGATCCGATCGGCGCGTTCGAGGACATCGAGGAGCGCCTCTTCCTGCAGGCACTCGGGCCGGCAGATGGCACGCCCGGCTACTGGGCCATCGAGATCGTCGAGACCCTCCCCGACAAGACGACGCTCTCCAGTCTGCGCCGTAGCATCGAGCACGTGTTTGCCAGCACGCAACCGGATGCCGCCCTGCTCAAGAACCGCCAGCGCCAGCGCATTGAACGGCTGGAGCGCGACCAGGCACTGATGCAGTCGCTGCTCGCCCAGATCGACACCCTGATCCTGGCCGACGACGAACAACGCATGCTCGAGGTCGTGTGCACGCAGCTGGTGGAAACCGGCCTGTTCCTGGGAGCCTGGGTCGCCCCGGCCGAACACGGCATCACCCCGATTGCCATCGGGGGTGACAGCGAGATCGTCGACCGGCCGAACCCGGAGGTGAAACGCACCCTGGAAGACGGCATTCGCCACGCCCATGCGCTGGTCGATGCCGGCCGTCGTCTGGTGATCGACGAGCGTATCGCCGCACCCTTCGCGCAGTTGAACTGGTTCGACACGCCACCGCTCGCCGCCCTGGTTCCGTTGTCACGGAATGGCCGACTCTGGGCCTTCCTGGTGGTGATCGCGGCAGCCGAATCGGACCTCGACCAGCAGGTGAGCGAGGTGCTGATGCACCTGGGTGAACTGGTCAATCGCAGCCTCGAACAGCTCGACCTGCGCGACCGCCTCGACGAGGAACAGCAGCGCAACACCTATCTCGCGTATCACGACCCGCTGACCAACCTGTCCAATCGCCGCGCCGTCGACGCCGAGTTGCCCAAGGCGCTGGCGCGAGCCGACCGTCACCAGCAAATGCTCGCCGTCGCCCTACTGGACCTCGACGATTTCAAACCAATCAACGACCGGTTCGGGCACTCCGCCGGCGACGAGATGCTGATGACGCTCGCCGCCCGCCTCAAGTGCGCAATTCGTGACACCGACACGGCTGCCCGACTGGGTGGCGACGAGTTCCTGCTGATCCTGGAGGATATCGAGGACGACGCGGGCCTGGCGCGGGTACTCGATCGCATCGCCACCACCATCCGACAGCCGATCATTCTGGAAGATGGTGTCGAGGTGCACGCCAACGGCCAGATCGGGGTCACCCGCTACCCACTCGACGACAGCGCGCCGGAACAACTGATCCGCAATGCCGACGCCGCGCTGTACGCGGCCAAGAACAGCAAGTCGATTCGGCTGCAGGACTGGGTGATCTGGGAGCGGGAAACGACCCGGCGGGGCGAGGATCTCCCCGAGATGTCCGAGTCGGTGCCCGCCTATGGCCCCGCCGCAAAGATGCTTCTCGAACGGATTCAGTCGGACGTCGCCCCCTTGAGCGACGAATTCATCGAGCGTTTCTACGCCGAGCTGTCCCGGATGGAGTCGATACGCAACGTGCTCGGCCACCTGTCGCCCCGGGAGTTCCACGAGCTCAGGGCACAGCAGGCCCGACATCTTGGCTTCCTGCTCGATCCCGATCTGAGCGAGGAAGTGCATATCAATCGGGCCCGCCAGGTCGGGCACGTACACGCGCTGGCGGGGGTTTCGCCCAGTGACCTGGTCCGCGCGATCACCGTGTACATGCACGAGTTCAACGAGACCTTCAATCGCGCCCACGTCAATCAGCGTCACCAGAACCGGCTCGAACGCGTCTTTACCGAACGGTTGAGCATGGAGCTTTCCCACCAGCTCGCCGCGGGTCAGGCGGTCGACGACGAGTTCCATACCGCCCTGGTGACGATCGATGATCGCCGCCGCAACGAGCACAACTGGCCGGATTTCAACGAGCACCTGCTGGACACGCTGACCGGGCTACCCGGCATTCACGGGGTGGCAATCCTCTCGCCCAATGCCGATGGTCGCTTCGTCGCCAACTACGCCGAGGGCACCGACCTCTTCACCCGGCCGACCGATGAGCCCGATGGCCACGCCACGCTCGACCTCAGACGCCCGGAGTCGGCACATCCGGTCTCGGTCGCCTACCGGCAGGCGCGTGTCGTCACCATGGACAATACGATCGACGATCCCGCCGGTGCCCCGTGGTCGGTTCAGGCCGAAGCCCTGGGGATTCGCAGTTGCGTGGCGATCCCGATCCTCGACAACCGCGACCAGCCCATCGCCGTGATTTGCCTGTATGGACGCATCCCCGGGATGTTCACGAGCTCGACGTTGCAGGGTTTTACCGGCCAGTTGATGGCGCTGGTCAGCCAGGCCTGGCGACAGATCCGCAGTCCGGCCGCCCTGCTGTATGCCAAGGGCGATTACGATCGATGGCGGCAGGCCTTCTACGACGATGGGTTGGAGATGGTCTACCAACCGGTCATCGATGTGCAGACGGGTCGACTGACCACGCTCGAGGCCCTGGCAAGGTTGTACCTGCCCGACGGCGAGGTCATCCTGCCGAACATGTTCATCCCCTGGCTCAACGACGGTCAGGTAATGCGCCTGTTCGAGCTGGGTCTCGACCAGTCCCTGGCCTGTCTGCGAGACATCGAGGCGCGCCACGGGCCGTCCCTGTCGGTCGCCATCAACCTGCCGGTGAGTGTACTGATGGATCCGGCCACGCCGGGACACGTGCGCGCGGCGCTCGACCGCCACGCGGTAAGCCCCCATCGCATCACGCTCGAATTGCTTGAACAGGGCGACACCGGCTTCGAGCCGGGCGATCTGGCCAGCCCCATGCAGCGCATCGGCGAGCTGGGGGTGAACCTGGCGATGGACGATCTGGGCTCGGGCTACAACAACCTGTTGCGGCTGCGCAGCCTCCCCTTCAACACGGTCAAGATCGACCAGGGCATGGTGCGCGCGGCCCAGCACGAACCCGGCCGGGTCCTGACCTTCATCGCCTCGATGATCCAGATGGCGCAGGCCCTGGAGTTGCGCACCGTAGTCGAGGGTCTGGAAACACCCGACCTGATCGAGGCCACCGCCCTGCTCGGCGGGCAGCTGGGTCAGGGCTACGCCATTGCCCGCCCGATGCGTCGAACCGCCCTGACCGGCTGGATGACGCGCTTCGATTTCGTGATCAACCCGGCCAGGCCACGCACAGCACTGGGCGCCATGGCCGCGCTTTGGGGGCTGCGCTCACTGGGACGGGCCCACCTGGAACAATCCAAGCGCCATCATCAGCTACGTGCCGCGGCGGCCTGGTGGGCAACGGAGAACCTCGACCGGCATCGCCACCTGGCCACCGGCATCCTGTCACTCCTGCAGGAGTTCCATGACGGGACCGTGCCGGGCGAGACCTTCGAGGCCCGACTACAGGGTTACATGGGCTCGCTCGATCAATTGATTCGAAACACGGCGGTCGAAGAGATCAGCGCGGTGACGGACGACGAATGAACAGCGCCAAAGCCGCGGCGAGCAATGCGGTGCCCAGCACGAACAGGTGAAGGTTGACCGCCGCGGCCAACACGGTACGCGGCTCGTCGACAAGCGGGGCAAGCAACAGCGCCACTCCGGCCTCGTAGGTGCCAAACCCGCCCGGGGCATGCACGGGCAACACCGTGGTCAGATCCCCGCCGATCGCCCCGAGCACCCCCGCGGCGAAGCCCACCGGGGCCAGGGCGGCCAAGACCCAGCCCAGCGCGGCCAACTTGACCAGCCAGTTCGCCCAGGTCCAGAACAGCGTGCCAAGAAATTGAGTCGGCCGATCGGGCAGGCTTGCGAGCATGGTCACGCCCTTTTTCGCCAGCCGGCCATCCCGCCGGGCAAGCATCCCGTGCATCCAATGGCGCAGGCCGTACGCCACGACCGGGGCCAGTAGCAGCAACCCGAACAGCAGGCCCAAAACCTCGGCGGAAACTCCGAGCAAATGCCCGCCGGCCGCCAGACCGATCAGCAACACCACCTGTAGATCGAGCAGACGGAACCAGAACAGCACCGGCACGCTCTCCAGCGGCGACAGTCGGTAGTAGCGCTGCATCAACACCGGAAACGCCAACTCGCCCGAGCGCATCGGCAGCAGATTGTTCATCAGGTTGTGCCAACTCGACAGGCGGAAGGCCGACCAGAAATGGCCCGCCAGCCGGCCCGGGAAATAGCGGGTGATGCGCAGGGTCCGAATGAGGTAACTGGCCACCATCAGCGCCAGTGCCACCAGCAGCGCCCATGGGTCGATCGACCGCCAGGGCGCGATCAGGCGCTCAGGCCCTACCCAGACGATCGCCAATCCCAACACCAGCAGCACGGCAGCCCAGCTGACGATGGCCAACAGACGTGTCTTGAGCGATCTCACGATGCCCTCGAAAAGCCGTAGAAATTAGGGGGTGTCATAACGCTCCGGTGGGCTATCGCTAGGCCGATTTCTGGGCCGATCGCCTTGGGCGACATGGGGTAATTGGGCATAATGCTCGTTTGCTCCGTGGCGTGGGCGTCGGCGGCCCCGGTTACCAGTATCCGGCGGGCAGCATACCGACTGACCGCCAGCGTCGCAGCACACCCCAACCCGGACATCGACCACGCCCGAAGGCCCAGATGAGCGAGATTGTATTCCACCTGATCGACGACCCGGCCGAGGATGCCTTCTGGTATTTTGCCGCCGAACTATGCGCCGAGCAGGCCGAGGCACAGCACCCTACCTATGTGGTCTGCGCCAGTCTCGCCCACGTGGAAGGCTTTGACGACTACCTCTGGTCCTACCGTGACGACCGCTTCGTGCCGCACACCGCCGACCCGGAAGACGCGGACCACGCCCCGATCTTCATCGGCTGCGACCCGGAAGCCGGCGGCTTCGCCCGGGTGATCAATCTCACCGGCACCCCGATCCCGCGCCCGACCGACCGCGAGCACATCGACGAGGTCATTCGCGCCGGCGAACAGCCCCGCGCGGACGCCCGTGCCCGCTGGCGCCAATACAAGAGCGCCGGCGCGACCATCGACCATCATCGCGTCGAGTCGGTCCGCCCCAGCGACGAGTAAACCCGAAACCTTCCCGGCGGCCCCGAACCGTCCTTCCGACCCGACGACAAGCGAATCTGAATAACGGCATGGACAAGACTTACGACCCCCGACAGATCGAACAGGACTGCTACCAACGCTGGATGGACGGTGACCGATTCCGTCCGGACATGCAGGCTGAGGGCGCCTACTGCATCATGCTGCCGCCGCCGAACGTCACCGGCCGCCTGCACATGGGCCATGCCTTCCAGGACACCCTGATGGACACGCTGACTCGCTGGCATCGCATGCGAGGCGAGGCCACGCTGTGGCAGCCGGGTACCGACCACGCCGGCATCGCCACGCAGATGGTGGTCGAGCGCCGGCTGGAATCCGAAGGGGTTTCACGCCACGACATCGGTCGGGAAAAGTTCCTGGACAAGGTCTGGGAGTGGAAGGAGCAATCGGGCGGCTTTATCACCGAGCAGATGAAGCGCCTGGGCGCCTCCTGCGACTGGTCACGCGAGCGCTTCACCATGGACGAGGGCCTGTCCGAGGCCGTACGCGAGGTGTTCGTCCGCCTGTACGAGGACGGCTTGATCTACCGCGGCAAGCGGCTGGTCAACTGGGACCCGGTGCTGCGCACCGCCGTTTCCGACCTCGAGGTGGTCAGCGAGGAGGAGAAGGGTCACCTGTGGCACATGCGCTATCCGTTGACCAACGGCGAGGGCCACCTGGTTGTTGCGACCACCCGCCCCGAGACCATGCTCGGTGATACCGCCGTGGCCGTGCACCCGGAAGACGAGCGCTACAAGCACCTGATCGGCCAGACCATCACCCTGCCGCTGGTCGGCCGGCACATTCCGATCATCAGCGACGATTACGTCGACCCCGAGTTCGGTTCGGGTTGCGTCAAGATCACACCGGCGCACGACTTCAACGACTACGCCATCGGCCAGCGCCACGACCTGCCGATGCTCAACGTACTCACCGAGACTGCCACCATCCGCGAGGCGGCCGAATGCGTCGGTGACGCGGCCCGTGACGTCGACCCGCACCTGCCGGAGCGCTACCGCGGGTTGGATCGCTTCGAGGCCCGTCGCCAGATCGTGGCCGATCTCGGGGCGGAGGGGCTGCTGGTCCAGATCGACGACCACAAGCTGATGGTGCCGCGCGGCGATCGCAGCGGCACGGTGATCGAGCCGCTGCTGACCGACCAGTGGTTCGTCGATCTCACCCGCGATGAGACGGTCACCGGCAAGCCGGGCGGCAAAAAGGCGATCACCGAACCGGCGATTGATGCCGTGCGCTCGGGCGACATCCGCTTCGTGCCCGGCAACTGGGAGAACACCTACTTCCAGTGGCTGGAGAACATTCAGGACTGGTGCATCAGCCGGCAACTGTGGTGGGGCCATCGTATTCCGGCGTGGTTCGACGCGGACGGCAATATCTTCGTCGGTCGCGACGAGGCCGAGGTGCGGGCCAAGTACGAGATCGGCCCCGACGAGGAGCTGACCCAGGACGAGGACGTGCTCGACACCTGGTTCTCCTCGGCGCTGTGGCCGTTCTCCACGCTGGGCTGGCCCGAGCAGACCGCCGAACTCGAACGCTTCTACCCCACCAGCGTGCTGGTCACCGGCTTTGACATCATCTTCTTCTGGGTCGCCCGGATGGTGATGATGGGCAAGTACTTCGGCGGTGACGTGCCGTTCCGCGAGGTCTACGTGCATGGTCTGGTCCGCGATGCGCATGGCCAGAAGATGTCCAAGTCCAAGGGCAACGTACTTGACCCGATCGACATCATCGATGGTATCGATCTGGAAGCGCTGGTGGAGAAACGTACCACCGGGCTGATGCAGCCGAAGAAAGCCAAGCAGATCGAAAAACAGACCCGCGATGAGTTCCCCGACGGTATCGAGGAGCACGGCACCGACGCGCTGCGGTTCACCTTCGCCGCCCAGGCGACGACCGGACGCGACATCAGCTTCGACCTCGAGCGGGTCAAGGGCTACCGCAACTTCTGCAACAAGCTCTGGAACGCCAGTCGCTTTGTCCTGATGCAGTGCGAAGGCGAGGACACGGGCCTGGGTGACGCCCCGGTCACGCTGGGCACCGCCGACCGCTGGATCATCGGCGAACTGCAGACCTGCGAGGCCACGGTTACCAAGCACCTGGAAACCTACCGCTTCGATCTCGCCGCCCAGGCGCTTTACGACTTCACCTGGAGCACCTACTGCGACTGGTACCTCGAGCTTTCCAAGCCGGCCATCAAGCATGGCGACGAGGCGGCGAAGCGAGGCACCCGCCGCACGCTGGTGCGGGTACTAGAGACCCTGCTCCGCCTGCTGCACCCGTTCATCCCGTTCATCACCGAGACCATCTGGCAACGGGTTGCCCCGCTGGCCGGCACCAAGCGCACGGATGACGACACCATCATGACCGCGCCCTTCCCGGTCGCCGATGAGTCGAAGCACGACCCCGAGGCGCGCGAGGCGATCGACTGGTTGCAGGGCTTCATCCTCGGCGTGCGCCGCATCCGCGCGGAGATGGACATCGCACCAGGCAAGCCGCTGCCGGTCCTGGTCAGCGAGGCAAGTGACCTCGACGTGGCGCGCATCCGCGAGCTCGAACCGCTGCTGACCACGGTCGCGCGAATCGAGTCGATCGAGGAACTCGACGGCGAATTGCCGGAATCCGCGATGGCACTGGTGGGCAAGATGCAGGTGCACATCCCGCTGGCTGGCCTGATCGACGTTACCGCGGAGCTCGAGCGCCTGAACAAGGCGGTCGAGGGCATCGAGAAGCAGATCGAGAAGGCGCGCGGCAAATTGTCGAACGCCAACTTCGTCGAACGTGCACCCCAGGCCGTGGTCAACCAGGAACGCGAGCGACTGGCAGGCTTCGAGGCCGAGCTCGAGGAACTGGCCGCCCAGCGCGAACGCATTCGCCGCCTGGCTGACTGATCGGGCCCACTGATCGGACCAACTGATCCCATCGCTCGGTTTTAGCCGGACCGTCCGCCGCGGCGTGCCTGCTTGCGAGCGGCACGTTCGTCGAAGCGTTGCGGGCACAGGCCGTCGGCGAGGTCCCGCGGCAACGGCGACGGGGTTTGCTCGATTTGCGACGCGAGAAACTCGGCGAGCCAAGCCGACCAGGTGAGGCCACGGGCGCCATGTCCGGTCGATACCCACAGCCCGTCGGCTACCCGACCCACGATCGGCAGGCGGTCCGGCGTCGTGGCACGCAAGGAGGCGCGTCCCTGCAGGGCACCGGTGGACAGCTGCGCGGCGAGTGAGGGGGCGATGGCGGCAAGCCGTTGCCGGTTCTCCTCGTGCTCGACGTCCCGGACCATAAGCTCGGTATCGCCGGGGAGGAAGCTCGCCCCGAACAGGCGCTCGCCACTCGGCAGGTCGAGCGCATAGCCCTCGCGCATCAGGGGGCGACCACTCACCGGAGCATGGTCGGATCGCTCACTCCCATGCGCCCCCCAGCTGACCTGCCCCCGACATGGCTCGATCCACGGTGCCAGTGTCTCGATCAGGGCCCCGCTTGACGGGCCAGCCGCCACGATCACCTCGGCAAACGGCCCGTGCGTCAGACCATCGGCCGTCTGCACATACCACGCGCCCGTCTCCCCAAGCAGACGCCGCACCGGCCGATCGAGTCGCGTCTCGATACAGGGGGTGGCGAGCCAGTGGGCAATGACCTCGCGTGGACGAAGCCAGCCGGCCGTCGGGAAGTACCAGCCGGGGGAGTCGATATCGGTGACACCGGTCAGCCCGCGCAACGAGGTGGCCTCACACCACTGAGCGAAGCCCGGAACCGGCTGCAGTTCCGCGGCAATCCCGGCTTGGCGCGCGACATGCCGCTCGCTGCGCCCAAGCTTGATCACGCCGTCGAACGTAGCCGTCTCCCCGTCGACCAGCTCACCCAGTTCGGCGCGCATGAAGCCCATGCCGGTCGCGGTCAGTTGCGACAGGCGGTTCCAGTCGCGACTGATCACCGGGGCCACCAAGCCGGCCGGGTTGCCCGAGCCGCCACCGGCAGGCCGGGAACCGGCCTCGAACACCACGACCTCGCGCCCCCGTCGGGCAAGCGACCGGGCCGTCGTGGTCCCGGCCATCCCGGCACCCAGGACGGCGATGGGCCCATCGGCCCGGGTCGAGGCCGCGGCATTGTTGCCCTGCCCGTCGTCACGACGGGCAATGAGCATGTCTTCGTGGGGGACGAAGCCCGGACGCTGCTGGGCAGAGAAACCGGCCGCGACCAGCGCCTCACGCACCGATGGCGTCGCATCAGCCGCGGCGGCGGTCGCCCCCAGGGCAGATAGCCGATCCAGCTGCGCGATCAGCTGCTCCTGCCACGGCTCGGGATAGCGACCGGGGTTGACCCCATCCAGATAGAAGGCATCGAAACAGCCGTCAATGCGCGGGAACTGGACGCCGGGGTCGCCCCAGATCATGGTCAGGCGGATACGCCCACCTGCGAACAGGCGCCGATGAAACCCGGGCACGGGGTCGGGCCACTGCGCGTGTAGCGCCGACTGCAGGTCAACGAAACGTTCGTCGGCCCCTGCCGAGAACCGCGGGTGCGCGGCAAGCCACTGCCGCGCCGCGCGTTGCAGCACAACCGCCAGACGCGGCAGATCACCGGTCGCGACGGGGTGCGGCTCCAGGCTGACGAAATCGAGAGTGGCCTCCGGCGGCGCCACTTCCAGGAACCGCAACGCGGTGGCGAGGAAATTGCCACCCGTGCCGAAACCGGTCTCGAGGATGCGGTTCCCCCGCCCCTGAGCAAAGCGTGCGTGAAGGTCATTGCCGGCGAGAAAGACATGATCACTCTCGGCAAAACCACTCACCTGGGAAAAGTCCAGACCACCCAAGGTCTCGCCGTACGGGGCGCCATTCTCACGCCATGAAAGCTCGGCCGGCTTCAGCGGCCAGCCACCCTCGATCAGGCTCATTGCCGCTCGGGCAGTTGGGTGATCACGATGCGGCGCCGGTGCGGGTGGGCCCGGTGCTCCCACAGAAACACGCCCTGCCACGTTCCCAGCATCAAACGCCCGTCGCTCATGGGCAACGACAGCTCGTGACCTGCCAACAGGGTCCGAAAGTGGGCTGCCATGTCATCCGGCCCTTCGTCGTCGTGACGATAGTCCGGGTCTCCATCCGGGGCCGCGCGGCCGATCAGCGTCTCTAGGTCGGTGCGCACCTCCGGCGAGGCATTTTCGGTCAGGATCAGCGAGGCACTGGTGTGCTGCAGGAACAGATGGCAAAGACCACTGCCGGACAACCCGGCCTGCACCTGGCTGGTGATGTTGGTAAAGCCCCGTCCGGGGGTGCGTATCTCGATCACATTCGGCATGGGCGGCATTCTAGCAGCCCACGGCGCAGTCCCCACGTCCGACTCGGGCTCCCGGCGGTGGCGCTCGAGACGGGAAGAAAGTATCCTTGCAACCAATTGCGGCTCAGTGCACCACAGTCGTCCAGGAGCAGTACAACGGAATGATCACGCAACGCCGCTTCGCCCGTGTCGAGATCCCGCTTCCGGTGCGCATTCGCTGCCCGAAGGAAACGCTGCGGGGCACCATCCTCGACGTCTCGCTTAAGGGCATCCTCATCGAGCTCGAAACCGCTGGCAGCCTCAGCGACGACTGTGTCGCCGAAGCACTGAACATCGAGATCCTCTCGGATCCGGACCAGACCGTTCTCGTCGAGCTCACCGCCCGCATCGTCCGCGAGTCGAACCGCACCCTGGCCCTGGCTTGGTCCAGTATCGAACTCGATGCCCTGACCCATCTGCGCGAACTGTTGCAGGCCAACGGCGTGGAAGAGCATCAACTCTCGCGCGAGCTGTCCGAGCTCCTGGACGACTGACATAGACACCATTGCGTCGATGCCCGGGCGGCAGGCCCGACGCGACATACCAACACACGCCGCCGCCCGCGGCGTAAAGGACCGAAACGTTACATGTTCGATTACAGCCACGACCGCGGCCAAGCCAGCGAAATCATGCGAATGGTGCTCTCCCAACTCGCCGAGCTGGGACTGCCACCGACCCCGGTCTACATCACCCTGTTCTACGAACGCGCCCTCAAGCGCGACGCCAGCCTCACCAAGGACATGGACGACGCGATCAACAGCAGCAAAGGCCTGACCCAAGAGGTCGCCCAGGACCTGTTCGACACGCATGTGCTCAACGGCGCACTCAAACAGATGTCGCGCGCCCAGGACATCATGCTGCGCGTGATGCGCAACATGATGTTGCAGATGCTCAATACCGGGAATGAGTTCTCCAATTTCGCCTCGACCCTGGGCGACTTCGTACGCCAGATCGATCGCAGCGAATCGGTGGAAGCCCTGCGCGCGCTGACCGAAGAGGTCATGGAGGATACCCGCCACGTCGAGAAGAGCGCACTGGAATCCTCCGACCAGATGAACAGTGCCGGCGACCAGATCGCCAAGCTGCGCAAGGAACTGGAAAGCGCCCGTCGCGATGCCCGCACCGACCCGCTGACCGGCCTGCCCAACCGGCGCGGTCTCAATGACATGTTGCAAAAACAGATCACGGCCGCCGTATCGGCTGGGGAGCCGGGGGCGTTCCTGCTGGCCGATATCGATCACTTCAAGCAGATCAATGACAACTACGGCCACCTGGTCGGCGACAAGATCCTGCGCTTTATCGCCCGCACCCTCAAGGAACACGTCAAGGGTCAGGACCAGGTGTTGCGCTACGGTGGCGAAGAGTTCGCGATCGTCCTGCCCGACACCCCCACCGATGGCGCGATGGCCGTCGCCAACAAGCTGCGCAATATCATTTCGCAGTCAAAGCTGCGTCTGGCCGAGAGCGGCCGCGAACTCGGTGAGCTCACCATCTCGATCGGGCTGACAAACGTGACGTCCCAGGATTACGCCGACAGCATTATCCAGCGTGCCGACGACGCGCTGCTGGCCGCCAAGCGCAAGGGCCGCGACCGCGTGATCCACAACCCCGCCGATCCCAACGCGACCGGACCGGACACTCTGATCGACGAGCAAAACAACACCACGATCTAGGTTACTTCAGAGTCCTCACCAAGCCCGCGCACGGGTTGAGTGGCACAGGCCTTCTCTAGAATGCCCCTCTGACGTTCTTCTGGCTGCAAAGGTCTTCGCGTCCGACCACCTTTCCTTGCTCTAACCGATACACGGCCAGACAGTCGGCTTGGGTCACCAACGGATCGGACATGCCCTCTTCGCGTATCAGCACCACCGGGTAATCCCGATCACGCAGCGCCGGCAAGGCAAAGAGGCGGCTGATCAGGCCCGACATGCGGCTGATATCCGAGAGATAGACCACCTCCCCGCCGATCAACCGCTCACCCACAACCTCCTCAAGCACCGGTGACAGAGACTCATCGGCCTGTTTGGAGCGGGAAAAGACGATCGCCTCGGTGGAATCACCCGGTAGCTGATGCGTTTTCTCGTGCTGGTCATCCAGCTTCCAACTCGGAAAGGAGTCACCAATCTCGATTGCAGCTGCCTTGGTCGCCCCGTCGGCCATGGCATTGACCGTGAGGGCCGGTACGGCCATCAGTAATGTCGCGGCGAACGCCGCAAAGGAACGGGTCTGGATCATGGAGGCTTCTCCTCTTGGGGCAGGAGAAACTTATACTACATGCGTTGCCTTTATAGAGGCGCGTCCGACATGGCCGGAGATCAAGAATCGGCTTCCCGACGGCCCTTGAGCGCTAGGCTCAGCGTGCTGGCATCGATGTACTCAAGCTCGCCCCCCATCGGCACGCCCTGGGCCAGACGGGTGACACGCAACCCCCTTGAACGCGCCAACTCGGTGACGTACCCGGCGGTCGCCTCGCCCTCAATGGTTGCGCTGGTGGCGAGAATCACCTCCTCAATCCCCGACTGGTCGAGACGTGCGGCCAACTGGTCGAGTTTAAGCTCGTCCGGGCCGATCCCGTCCAACGGCGACAGGCGACCCAGCAGCAGGAAATAGCGCCCCTGATAGGCGCCCGAGGACTCGATCGCGATCCAGTCGGCGGGCGACTCGACCACACAAAGCAGCCGGTCATCGCGCTGATCGTCGGCACAGATCGGGCAGATCTCCCCCTCGGTGAATACCCGACACGAGCGGCAATGCCCGAGCTTTTCCAGTGCCTCGCCGATCGCCTCGGCCAGGCGCCCTGCCCCGGCGCGATCCCGTTCGAGCAGGTGCAGCGCCATTCGTTGCGCCGTCTTCTGCCCCACCGTGGGCAGACAGCGCAGCGCGTCGATCAGTTGCTGGAAACTGGGCGAGAATTGCACGAGTCACGTCTTCCGAAAGAGAAAAGCCCGAACCGCAAAGGATCGGGCGATGGGATCAGAAAAGGCCGATTTAGAACGGCATCTTGAAGCCCGGAGGCAGGTTCATGCCGGCGGTCATGCCTGACATCTTTTCCTGCTGCTCCTGCTCGATACGCCGGGCTGCGTCATTGATCGCCGCGGCAATCAGATCCTCGAGCATGTCCTTGTCGTCTTCCAGCAGGCTCGGATCGATCGAGACACGCCGCGCTTCGTGCTTGCCGGTCATGGTCACCTTGACCAGGCCGCCACCGGACTGGCCTTCGACTTCCATCTTGGCGACTTCTTCCTGCATGCGCTGCATGTTTTCCTGCATCGCCTGCGCCTGTTTCATCAGGTTGCCCATTCCACCTTTCATCTGCCGATGTCTCCTGCTCGCTAACGTTCGTTGACTGCGCCGTGATCGCCCACGGGACGCACGGATTCTCGAATCAGTTCGGCCCCGGCACGCTCCGCGACGACGCGTGCGGCCGGGTGGTCGCGCAACGATTGCTCTCGCGCCTCGGCCGCCGCTTGCTCGTTGCGCTCCCGGATTTGTGCCGGGGTTTCAACCGGGGTTTCCCCCTGGGCGTATCCTGGGGCGTCCGGTTGCGGTGACGGCTCGCCGGATGCCGCGGCCGGCTTGGCTCGCTCCGGTGCTGCCGCCGCCGACGTCTCACCGACTTCGAATCGAACCGGGTGTTGCACGCCGAGTCGTTGCAATTGTGCGACCAGCCGTTCCTGCGTGGCTTTCGAGGCCATGGAGAGGAACCCGGGGTCGATCACCAGGACGACCGAGTCGTCGTCGTTGATCGCGTGACAGCGCTCGGCGAGGCTACGAGCCGGCATGGAAAGCTGCGCGACAATCTCGAACCAGTTATCGGGCGTGATCGTCCGACCACTGCTTGCCTGGCTTTCCATTGCTCCGGGCGCCTCGATACGCCCCTTGCCGGGGCCAGCACGATTCCCCTCCTCAGCCGCGGCACTCGCCGGAGTCGATTGGCTCAAGCCGGCCGCATCGGCACGATAATCGGACGGCTCTCGGTCGGCGACACCGACCGGTGCCCCGGATGTTTCTTCATGAGACGCCGGGGTCGACTCCTGCTGCGATTGCGCGTGCCCTGTCGCGGTGGATGCCACCTGACGCGCGGGCGGTCCATCGTTTCCTGGGCCGGTGCCTGGCTCGAAGGCCAGCATGCGCAGCAGGGTCATCTCCAGGCCCACGCGTGGCGAGGGTGCCCAACCGATGTCGCGACGGCCGGACAAGGCGATCTGGTACCAGAGCTGCAGGGTGGCCGCATCCGCGTTCAGCGCCGGGGCATCGGTCGGCAACCATTGGGAGAGGGCCGCTTGGTGGACCGTCTCGGCCAGTTCGGCCAACAGCCGCGCCGGGTCCACCGATCGTTCCAGCGCCTGATCCACCAGCCCAAACACCCCGTCGGCATCGCCGGCGGCAAGCCGTTCGAGCAGACCGTGCAACAGGCGTCGATCGGTGACACCGAGCATGTCGGCTATCGCGTTCGTCTCCAGCCGACCATCGCAGAAACCGATCGCCTGATCGACGAGGCTCAGGGCATCGCGCATCGAGCCGCCGGCGGCCTCCGCGACCAGTCGCAGGGCTTCCGAGTCGGCCTCGATGCCCTCCCGATTGAGGATGTCGGCGAGATAGGTCTGGATATGTGCCTGCGGCAGCGCCCGCAGGTTGAACTGCAGGCAGCGAGACAGCACTGTCACCGGCAACTTCTGCGGATCGGTGGTCGCTAGCAGGAACTTGACGTGCTCGGGCGGCTCTTCCAGCGTCTTCAACAGGGCGTTGAAGCTGGCCTGGGAGAACATGTGCACTTCGTCGATCAGGTAGATCTTGAAGCGGCCCTTGACCGGCAGATAGACGACATTCTCCAGCAGGTCGCGGGTGTCATCGACCTTGGTTCGCGAAGCGGCGTCGACCTCGATCAGGTCGACAAAGCGACCCGAGTCGATCTCGAGACAGGCAGCGCATTCGCCGCAAGGCCGGCTGGAAACGCCCTGCTCGCAGTTGAGTGCCTTCGCGAAGATGCGGGCAACCGTCGTCTTGCCCACCCCGCGGGTGCCGGTGAACAGGTAGGCGTGGTGGAGACGGTCGCGATCCAGCGCGTTGGTGAGTGCCTGGAGCACGTGACCCTGGCCGACCATGTCGTCGAAACGCCGGGGTCGCCACTTGCGTGCCAGTACCAGATAACTCATAGCGCAGGATCCAATTGGGTGGCACCCTGCATCCGCCGATCTCCGGCGCCCGGATCGACCGCTACCGTTGCTCCCTTCCGGGCCTGGCGGAATTCACGGAGATCCGTCGCGAAGGGACGAACACAGGGCACCATTGGGTGGCGTCGTGGCCGGCCTGTTGCTGGCCAGAACGCGAGCGAAGAATAACACGCAGGCCGAGGCGAAAACAGGCCGGCCCGCACATCACCCCTCGGCGAGAATCTCGTCGAGGGCGGCGAGCAGGGCCGCGTTCTGCCCCTCGCTGCCGATCGTGATCCGCAGGTGATCACCGATCCGGGCGCGGTCGAAGTGGCGCACGATCACCCGACGTTCCCGCAGACTCGCGGCAAGCGCAGCCCCGGCACGCGTCGAGTGACGGGCAAGCAGGAAATTGGCGGCCGACGGCAACACCTCGAAGCCACGTGCCTCCAGATCAGCGCCGAGCTGCTCACGCATGGCGATGATCGCTCGACGCGTCTGTTCGAAGTACGCCTCGTCCTGGTAGGCGGCGATGGCGCCCGCACTTGCCAGGCGGTCGACGGGGTAGGAATTGAAGCTGTCCTTGACCCGCGCGAGCCCCTCGATCAGCCCGGCATCGCCGATGGCAAATCCCAGGCGCAGCCCGGCCAACGAACGCGACTTCGACAGGGTCTGCGTCACCAGCAGGTTCGGGTAGCTGTCGATCAGCCCGATCGCCGTTTCCCCGCCGAAATCGACGTAGGCTTCGTCGATCACTACCGCACAATCGGCAAAATGCGCCGCAAGTCGTTCGACCTGGTCGATCGACAGCAAGCGGCCAGTAGGCGCGTTTGGGTTGGGCAGGATCACCCCGCCCACGCTCGACGGGTCGATGGCGCACATCGCCTCGACATCCACCGCCAGTTCCTCGTCCAGGGCGACCATGCGCGGCTCGATGCCAAACAGCCGACAATAGACCGGGTAGAACGAGTAGGTGATGTCCGGAAACACCACCGGCCGGCCACGCTGAAACAGCGCCCGGAACAGGAAACCCAGCACCTCGTCCGAGCCATTGCCGACGAAGACCTGATCGGCCGTGACACCGTGGTATTCGGCGAGACACTCGCGCAGCGCCAGGCTGGTCGGATCCGGGTAGAGGCGCAGCCCATCGTCGGCCGCGGCGCGAATCGCCTCGATCACCCGCGGCGAGGGACCGAACGGATTCTCGTTGGTATTGAGCTTGACCAGGTCATCGATCTTCGGCTGCTCGCCCGGCACGTAGGGTGACAGCTCGCCCAGATCATCCGACCAGAAACGGTTGAACATGGCGTCGGCCATTGCTCAGTCCTCGGCCTCGACCCGATAGCGAGCCGACTGGGCGTGCGCCTCGAGCCCCTCGGCACGGGCCAGCCGGTCGGCAACGCGACCCAGTTCCGCGGCACCGGCCGGGGAACAGTGGATGATGCTCGATCGCTTCTGGAAGTCGTAAACCCCCAGTGGCGAGGAAAAGCGCGCCGTGCCCGATGTGGGCAGGACGTGGTTGGGGCCCGCGCAGTAGTCGCCCAGGGCCTCGGCGGTGTAGCGACCGACGAAGATGGCCCCGGCATTGCGGATATCACCCAGACGCTTCTCTGCACCCTCGAACGAGAGTTCCAGGTGCTCGGGGGCGATGCGGTTGACCAGTTCGATCGCGTGATCGATATCGGCAACCTCGATCAGCGCGCCACGGGTTTCCAGTGCCTTGGCGATGATCTCGGCACGCGGCTGATCCGGCAAGAGGCGCTCGATCGAGGCGGCAACCGTATCGAGGAAATCGGGATCGTGGGCCAACAGGATCGACTGCGCCTGCTCGTCGTGCTCGGCCTGCGAGAACAGGTCCATCGCGATCCAGTCGGGGTCGGTGTGACCGTCGCAGACGATCAGGATCTCGGACGGGCCGGCGATCATGTCGATGCCCACCTGGCCGAAGACCTCGCGTTTCGCGGCCGCGACGAAGATATTGCCCGGCCCGACAATCTTGTCCACTGCCGGGATCGTCTCGGTGCCATACGCCAATGCGCCGACGGCCTGGGCGCCACCGACGGTGAACACGCGATCCACGCCGGCGATACGTGCCGCGGCAAGCACGGTGTCGTTCTGCACCCCATCGGGGGTGGGCACGACCATGATCACCTGTTCGACCCCGGCGACCTTGGCCGGGATCGCGTTCATCAGCACCGACGACGGATAGGCCGCCTTGCCGCCGGGCACGTAGAGCCCCACCCGGTCGAGCGGCGTGACCTGCTGGCCAAGGACGTTGCCGTTGGCTTCGGTGTACGACCAGCTCTCGCCCTTCTGCCGCTCGGCGTAGGCCCGCAGGCGCTCAGCGGCCAGTTCGAGGGCCTCGCGCACATCGTCCGGGATCGCCCCGAGGGCGGCATCGAGTCGCTCGGCAGACAATTCCAGTTCGGCCGCGGAGGTGACCTCGAGCCGATCGAGACGTCGGGTGTGTTCGACCACGGCGGCATCACCGCGCTGGCGCACGTCGGCCAGGATCTCGCGAACGATGCCCTCGACCCGATCATCGGCCATGCCCGACCAGTCGAGGAGTTCGCCCAGTTGACTGTCAAAGCCCGCGGCGCGGGCATTCATGCGACGGATCATCACTTGCCCTCCAGGTACTGCTCCACCCGGTCGACGAAATCGGTCACCCGAGCATGCTTGAGCTTCTGCGCCGCGCGATTGACGATCAGGCGCGAGGAAATCTCGGCGATGTGCTCGAGCGGCTCCAGGCCATTGGCGCGCAGCGTGTTGCCGGTATCAACCACGTCGACGATGCAGTCGCCCAGATCGACCAGCGGCGCGAGCTCCATCGAGCCGTACAGCTTGATCAGCTCGATCTGCCGACCACGGTCGGCAAAATAGGACTCGGCGGCACGGGTGTACTTCGTGGCCACCCGGATGCGCCCGGCACGCTCGAGCGCCCCAGGCTTGCCCGCCACCATCAGCTTGCACTGGGCAATCTTGAGATCGACCAGTTCGAACAGGCCATCGCCGCCGTGCTCGAACAGCACGTCCTTGCCCGCAACACCGATGTCGGCGGCCCCATGCTGGACGTAGGTCGGCACATCCGAGGCACGCAGGATCAGCAGGCGCACACTCGGATCGCTGGTCTCGAGGATCAGCTTGCGGCTCTTGTCTGGGTCCTCGAGGGGTTCGATACCCACGGAGGCCAGCAGCGGCAGGGTTTCCTTGAAAATACGCCCCTTGGAGAGCGCAACGACGATCTGGTCGGATTGGGACATAGCGATCAGCTCGTGATCCGTTGGATATTGGCGCCGAGGCGAGAGAGCTTCTCTTCGATGGACTCGTAGCCTCGGTCGATGTGATAGATACGATTGACGACGGTTTCGCCGCTGGCGACCAGCCCCGCCAGCACCAGGCTGGCCGAGGCTCGCAGGTCGGTCGCCATGATGGGCGCACCCGACAGGGTTTCCACTCCGCGAATGATCGCGGTGTTCCCCTCGATGTGGATGTCCGCGCCCATGCGCTGGATTTCCTGGACGTGCATGAAACGGTTTTCGAAGATCGTCTCGACCACCGTCGAGGTGCCCTCGGCCACCGCGTTCATGGCCACGAACTGCGCCTGCATGTCGGTGGGGAAACCCGGATGCGGCGCGGTACGAATATCGACCGCCTTGGGCCGACGTCCGTGCATGTCGAGGCGAATCCAGTCCTCACCCAACTCGATCTCCGCGCCGGCCTGCTCGAGCTTGGCAAGCACCGCATCGAGGAGTTCGGGGCAGGTGTCGCGCACAAGGATACGACCGCGCGTCATTGCCGCGGCGACGAGGTAGGTGCCGGTCTCGATACGATCCGGCAGTACGCGATAGCGCACGCCCTGCAGGCCCTCGACCCCGTGTATGCGGATCACATCGCTGCCCGCACCGCGTACATCCGCGCCCATGGCATTTAGGAAGTTGGCCAGATCGACTACCTCGGGCTCGCGCGCGGCGTTCTCGAGCACGGTTTCACCCTTGGCGAAGACCGCTGCCATCATCAGGTTCTCGGTACCGGTGACCGTGACCTGGTCGAGTACGATGCGCGCGCCGACCAACTGCTCGGCGGCCGTCTCAATGTAGCCACCCTCGACTCGCACGTCGGCGCCCAGTGCCTCGAGCCCCTTGAGGTGGATGTCGACCGGACGGGTACCGATGGCACAACCACCCGGCAGGGAAACCCTCGCTTTCTTGAACCGGGCCAACATCGGGCCGAGCGTGAGGATCGAGGCACGCATGGTGCGCACCAGATCGTAGGGCGCCTCGAGGGTGTCGACCGTTGTGGTGTCGACCTCGACACTCATCTGGTCGCCCACCGTCAGCGTCGCGCCCATGCGGCCCAGCAACTCCATGGTGGTGGTCACGTCCTGCAGGTGCGGGACATTCTCGATGGTCACCGGCGAGTCGGCCAGAAGCGAGGCGGCCATCATCGGCAACACCGCGTTCTTTGCGCCGGAGATGCGAATCTCGCCGTCGAGCGGCGTGCCGCCGCGGATCAGGAGCTTATTCATGAAATCGGATCGGGTCTCGGGCCGTGGGCTAATCCAGGCCGGTCTCGACGGGCATGAGCCCCTCGAGACCGTAGACCGCCAGCATCTGGCGCATGGCCTGGGGCGCGTGAGTGTATCGCAGACGGATGCCTTTTGCCTCGGCGTCGGCCTGAATGGCGGCCAACCAGGCGAGTCCCGCGGTATCGATGCGCTCGACCTGACCGAGGTGCACATCGACCGTCGGGCCCACGACATCCGCCGGGAGATCGCCCGGCTGGCGATCGAGACCCGCACGCAGCAGCGATCCACTCAGGCGGATCACCCCCGGTTCGACGCGCAGATTCCAGCCGCGTTCAGCCCCGGCCGTCTTCATTCTGCTCCCGCAGGGTCCGGATCAGCCCGTCGATGCCGTCACGCTGGATCTTCTGCGCGAAGCTGCCACGGTAGTTGTTGACCAGGCTGATGCCGTCGACCACGACATCGTAGGATTTCCATTCGCCGTTGACCGGTGCCATGCGGTAGTCCACCGGCACGGTACCCAGATCGCCACCGGAGACCTCGGACTCGACCACCAACTCGTCGTCCACCCCACCCGGCTTGGTGCCAACGATCTCGATTTCCTGGTTGCCCAACTCGGAGAGCGGCCCGGCGTACGTCCGCACAAGCAGTCGCTGGAACTCCTTGTTGAACTGCGCGCGCTGTGCGGGGCTCGCCTGCCGGTAGTAACGACCCAAAACCAGCCGGGTCATGCGTTCTGAGTCGACGTGCGGCAACAGCAGCCGATCCACGATCTCGAGCAGCGCCTCGGGATCGGCCTCCACGGCGGCCTGATTCTCGCGAATCTCCGCGATCACCGCTTCGGCGGTCGATTCCACCAGTTCACGGGCCTGTGCTTCGTTCGGCTCGGCGCGTGCTGTCATGGAAAGGCTGGTCATCAGCAGGCCAACCAGCCCCAGGACGAACCAGGAAGCGCGGGGAGCGCGGAAAAACGGGGACAATGCAAAGCTCATAGGGGTCTCATTGTTTGGATGTCATTGGCGACGAGGCCGCGTCGCGACGCGGACTTATTGCTCGAGCCTTACTGGGGGTAGTCACCCGTGGCGATCGCCAGTTTCGCTACGCTCATGTTGTAGTCGTTGATGACGCGGAAATAGTCCGCCTGCGCCTCGGTGTTCGCCTTGACTGCCTCGGCCAACTCCTCGCCGCCCACCAGGCCCGCCTGGTAATCCATGAAGGTCGACACCATCCACTTGCGGGTGTTGTTCTTGGCCGACTCCAGCGCCTGAATCTGTCGATCCAGGCCATGCGACTGGTGATAGGCCTCGGCAACTTGGAACGGAATGCCCTGGCGGGCCAGCTGCGCCTTGGCGACCACACCCTGAAGCTGGGCCTCGGCGTCACTGACATTCGCTCGCATCACACCCGGGTTGAAATCCCACTGCAGCCCGACCACCGGAGCGGCATATGCCTGGTTGAGCGGCTGGTTGATATAGGGGTTGTTGAGCCGATCACGACCCGGCGTGTACGTCGCCCCGGCAACCAAACCGGCATACAGGTTCGGATACCGTTCACTCTTGCGAGCCGCGACGTAATTGCGCATGGCCGCCTGGCCATTGTCGGCCATTGCCATCTCCGGGCGCTGCGCCAGCGCACGATCCGCGAGTTCGCGGAGCTCGCCGTCGGGCAAGGTAATCGGCTCGATGTGCGTTTGTGCCACCTCAATGCTCGAATCGATCGGTACGCCGATGATGGTCTTGAGCCCATCGATTGCGATGGCCTCGACGCTGCCGGCCTCGGCCAGGTAGCGATCAAGCTGGGCCGCCCCGCTCTCGAGTGCGTACAGCTGGCTCATCGGCACTTCGCCGGCCTCGGCATCCTCGCGCATGTCGTCACGGGTGCGATCGACCTGGCGCTTGACCCCTTCGAGCATCTGGCGCGTGTCACGCGCGGCCAGGTAACCCCAGTAGGCGCGGCGTACGGTAAGCCAGGTCTCGCCCCGCGCCAAGGCGACCTCGGAGGCCTTCACGTCTCGGTTCAGACGGGCCGCATCACCGTAGTTCTCCAGCTTGCCGAAGGTGTACAGCGGCTGGATGATCGAGGCAGTCAGCCCGGAGGTGACGGTGAATCCCTCGTCGAGCTCGTTGCCATCGTCCCGCAGGGTGCATCCTCCCTCCGGGCAGGTGTTGGTGCCGTTGGTAAAGATGCCATCCTCGGCCTTCGGTGCCAGCCCCGCGAACAGGTTGGCCGAGACGCGCGGCCCGCCCTCGCCTTTCACCCGCTCGATCAGCGCCTGGGCTCGCGCCACATTGGCACGCTGCTCATCGATACGCGGATCGGCGTGGAGGGCCATCTCGGTGGCCAGCTCCAGGGTGATCGGCTCGCGCGGGGCCACCTCGGCCCGAACGGTGCCGCTTGCCAGGGCAACCAGGGCCACCGCCAGGACCAAGGACCCGCCCCGCTCTATGATTCCGTCTCGATTCTTCATTCTTTTGCCTTGTCGAACAGGAACTTGGAAACCACGCTTTCGAGGATGATCGCCGACTGTGTCATCGTGATCCGGTCGCCGTCCTCGAGCGACTCAAGCGCACCACCGGGCGAAATCTCGACGTATTGCGCCCCGAGCAGACCGGCGGTGTAGATATTGGCGAAGGAGTCAGTCGGCAGGTTGTCGTACTTGTCGTCGATCACCATGCGCACCTCCGCCTGGAACGTTTCCGGGTGGATCTCGATCGAGTCCACTCGGCCGATGGTCAGGCCCGCCAGCTTGACCGGCGATTGCACCGACAGCCCGCCGACGTTGTCGAACCGGGCCGTGACTTCGTAGCCAGCCACGCGACTGGCGCCGAAGTTGCTCCACTGCAGCGCCATCACCATCAGCGCGGCGATCCCGGCGAGCACGAACAGCCCTACCACCAGCTCGACTCCACGTTGCACATTCATTCCATCACGCCCCAAACATGAAAGCCGTCATTACAAAATCCAGTCCCAGCACGGCAAGCGAGCTCAGAACCACGGTCTGTGTCGTCGCGCGCGCCATGCCACTGGCGGTCGGCTCGGCCCGGTAGCCCTCGTAAACCGAGATCAGCGCAATCACCGCGCCGAAGGCAAGCGACTTGATGGCACCGCCACCAACATCGTCCCAGGCCTCCATCTGCTCGCGGATCTGCCCCCAGTATGAGGCCTGATCGACGCCCAGCACCACGACCCCGATCAGGTAACCACCGACGATACCGACCAGCGAAAACATGGCCGCCAGCAAGGGCACCGCGATCATCGCGCCCCAGAAACGCGGGCCGATCACTCGACGCATCGGGTCGACCGCCATCATCTCCAGCGCGGCGAGCTGCTCGGTGGTCTTCATCAAGGCGATCTCGGCGGTGATCGCCGACCCGGCCCGCCCGGCGAACAGCAACGCGGCGACCACGGGTCCAAGTTCACGCACCAGCGACAGGGCCACCATCACCCCGAGCGACTCGCTGGCATTGAAGTTCGACAGGATGTTGTAGCCCTGCAGTCCCAGCACCAGGCCGACGAACCCGCCGGCCACCAGAATAATCACCAGCGAGAGCACGCCGGCGGCGTAAATCTGCTGAAAGATATCCCGGGGGCGCGACCAGGTCGGGATCAGCACCCAGGCCAATTCGACGGCAAACAGCGCCATTGACCCGGCGTGCTGCGCCCCGTCGAGGAACAGGCGGCCGAGCCGGGCGATCGCGTTCAGGAGCGCCTTCACTGTCCACCTCCCAAACCGAGATCGGCAGACAACGGGGACTCGTCTTCAGCCGCGTTGAGCGGGCCGTCGGCAGCCCCGTCGAGAAACTGCGCCAGGGCCGGCTCCTGCTCGCGCTGCGCACGCACCTCCTCCGGTGTGCCCTGCCCGATGACCCGGCCGCCGGCGATCACAATCACCCGGTCGGCGATGCTCATCGCCTCTTTGACGTCGTGGGTCACGACGATGCTGGTCAGGCCCAAGGCATCGTTCAGCCGGCGGATCAGCCGTAGCAACACGCCCATGCTGACCGGGTCCTGACCCGCGAAAGGTTCGTCATAGAGCATGATTTCCGGGTCGAGGGCCATGGCGCGGGCCAGCGCGGCCCGGCGCGCCATGCCGCCGGAGAGTGCGGCCGGATACTTGTCCCGCGCCGAGCGCAACCCGACCGCCTCGAGCTTGAACAGGACAATGCGGCGAATCAGCGCCTCGTCCAGACGCGAATGGGCACGCAGCGGAAAAGCAACGTTCTCGCCCACCGTCAGGTCGGTGAACAGGGCCCCGTTCTGAAACAGCACGCCCATGCGCCGGCGCAGGGCGTACAGCGCCTTGCGGCGGGCACGCGCCACCTCGATGCCGTCGACCATCACCCGACCACTCGCCGGGCGCACCTGTCCACCGATCAAGCGCAACAGCGTCGTCTTGCCGGTGCCCGAGGGGCCGAGCACTACCGTGACCTCGCCGCGACCAAAATGCATGTCGACGCCATCGAAGATCACCTGGGCGCCACGGGAGAAGTGCACGCCGTCGAGCTCGATCATGTCGGTCGTGGTGCGTGAATCAGTCACCGTCCCATCAACTCCGTCAGGGTGCGCAACCGGTCAACCGTGGCAACCGAGGGCGGCTCGCCGTCGACGAACAAGGCGGCCTCGGCCGGCGCCTGATCCAGGAAGGCCGACAGCCAGGCATGCAGATCGGCCGGCTGGTCACTGGCCGGAACCAGCCCCACCACCGCCGGCGCACTGGGGGTACCGGGGCGCCAGAGTGGCGTATCGTCCGTCAAGCGCACCACGGCGTGGCGGCCAGCATCGACCAGCGACTGCCACCCGGGCGACCACGCCGCATCCTCGACCACCACAAACACGTCTGTGGGGGAATCGTGCAGCTCAGCGAGCACGGTATCGACGTCCGGATCGTCTCCTGCCACCCACAAGGCATCCTGCTCGTTGAGCAGAAAGGCCACACGCCAGTCGGCCGGCATCTCGGGATCGAAAAAGCTCGATTCCAGTGCCGGCGAACGCCGGTAGCGCAGACCTAGATGTATCGCCTTCATGGCTGGTGACTACCTCGGAAAGTCGATCGGCTGCCCCTGAGCGTGTCAAACGGGGGCCTCAGGATCGCGATCGGATCGCTAAATGCGCCGCGCATGATACACGTCGCTCAGGCACTGATCTCGCGCACCAAGCGAAAACCGAGGTTCAGGTCGAATTCGTCCTGATGACGACGCGCCCGAGAGCCGCTCCGGCAAGCCCCGGGCGGGTCGAACCACGAGCCGCCGCGCACCGCGCGCAGGTAGCGATATTTCCGATCGATGCTCTGGTAGGCCCGATCGCCGGGGCGCGGCCCACCGGGATACGCATCGCACCAATGATCCTGGGTGAATTCCTGCACGTTGCCGTGGACCTCGTAGAGCCCCCAGGCATTGGGTGGCAGGCTACCGACCGGCACCGGCTTGCCGATGCCGCAGAAAAACAGCCCGCGGGTGCAATGCAGGCCGCCGGCGCAATTGACCTCCTCGCGGCGAATGCGATCACCGAAGCAGAACATCGTGTCGGTGCCCGCCCGTGCGGCGTACTCCCACTCGGCTTCCGTGGGCAGACGATAGCTGTGGCCGGTGACGTCGCTCAACCAGCGCGCGTAGGCCTCGGCATCGTCCGCCGAGACGTTGTACATGGGGAATTCCGGGTCATTCCAGCTGTAGGGGCGTGGCCGACGATGCCCGCTCGCCTCGAGGAAGGCGAAATACTCGCGACGGCGTATCGCCCCACGGGTGATGGCAAAGGCACGCTCGAAATGCACTTCGTGCCGCGGCTGCTCGACGGGACGGGCACCATGTTCGTTGGCTCGACTACCCATCCAACAGCCCCCGGGCGGGATCACGGCCACCTCGGGGGCCGCCTCGCCGCCGGCATCGCCGTCACGGAAGACCACCTCCAGACGGTGGTGTCGTGCCGCTTCCCTTTGTCGCTCGATCACCGCATCCGCAGGATCCACCTGAATGGCCGTAGCTTCGGGCTGCATTCGCTCACCTCCAGGACTGGAATAAGGAATCAAACGACGCCGGAACCACAGCAACCGCTGCCTGTCTTCAAGGCACGGCGTGCCACGGGCGGTCCGCTTGCGTCGGGCTGATATACTCCGAAACCCGAAAATCTTAGCATGCCAACCGGATACCCCATGGAGCACAACGCCCTGCATCCCGACAACCTGCTGCGCATGGCCCGCGAGGTGATCGACATCGAGCGCAATGCCATCGACGCGTTGCCCGCACGACTCGATCAGACGTTCGTGGATGCCTGCCGCCTGATGCTCGATTGCGACGGTCGCGTGATCGTCACCGGCATGGGCAAATCCGGCCATATCGGCGGGAAGATCGCCGCTACCCTGGCGAGCACCGGCACACCGGCCTTCTTCGTCCACCCGGGCGAGGCGAGTCACGGCGATCTGGGCATGATCACCGAACGCGACGTGGTGATCGCCCTGTCGAACTCTGGCGAAACCGGCGAGATGCTGGCGATCCTGCCGGTAATCAAGCGCCTCGGCGTCAGCCTGATCGCCATGACCGGCCGCCCGCAGTCGACGCTCGCTCAGTCGGCCGACGTGCATCTCGACGTCGGCGTCGACCGCGAGGCCTGCCCACTCAACCTTGCGCCCACGGCAAGCACCACCGCCACACTCGTCATGGGCGACGCCCTCGCCGTCGCTCTGCTGGATGCCCGCGGTTTTCAGCCCGAGGACTTCGCGCTCTCCCACCCGGGAGGCTCGTTGGGACGACGCCTGCTGCTGCACGTGCGTGATGTCATGCACACCGGCGAGCAGCTGCCGCGCGTGGGACCTCGTCAGAGCGTCAAGCAGGCCCTGCTGGTGATGTCCTCGGGTGGCCTCGGCATGGCCGCCGTCGTGGACGAAGACGAACGCTTGCTGGGACTGTTCACCGACGGCGACCTGCGTCGCCTGCTCGATCGAAGCGATTTCGATCTCGACTGCCCGATCGAGCGGGCCATGACCCCCGACCCGCGCACCTGCCCGGCCAACGTGCTCGCCGCCGAGGCGATGGCGATGATGGAGCGCGACAAGATCAACGGGCTGTTGGTCGTCGACGAAAAAAACCGCCTGGTCGGTGCCCTGAACATGCATGACCTGCTGCGGGCGGGGGTAGCCTGATGGCCAACCGTGACACGACATGGATCGAACGGGCCCGACAAGTCCGACTGCTGGTGCTCGACGTCGACGGCGTGATGACCGACGGCCGCCTGCACCTGACCGAGGATGGTGAGGAGCACAAGATCTTCCACAGCCGCGACGGCCATGGCATCAAGCTCATCCAGGAACTGGGCGTGGACGTTGCGATCATCACCGGGCGTTCGTCGCCCGCGGTCAGCCGACGGGCGAAGTCGCTGGGCATCCAGCACGTGGTACTTGGCGCGACCGACAAGGGCCAGGCAATCGAGGAACTCGCGCAACTGCTCGAGATCGGCCTCGAGGAGATCGCGGCGATGGGTGATGACGTGCTCGACCTGCCAATGCTCAATCGCGCCGGACTGTCGGCAACGGTCAGCGATGCCCCCATGGTGATCCGCAGCCGGGTCGACTGGATCAGCCCGGTACCCGGTGGTTACGGGGCGGTACGGGCGTTGATCGACACACTGATCGACGCGCGTGATCAATGGGGTGACGTACTGGCGCGGTACCGCTGACCATGCGCTGGCCCATTTCGTCACGGGTCAATCGCGGCCTGCTCGCCATGGCGGGACTGGGGCTGGTTGCCTGGTTGGCGTGGCACAACCTCGCCGACGAGCTCGCCCTACCCCGGGATACGGCCAGCGGTTATGCCCAGCGTCTCGACAATCCCATCAGTTGGCAATACGACGAGGCAGGCCAACTTGCCTACCAGCTTCAGAGCACGCAGGCCATCCAGCTTGACCAGACAGCAACGGGAGACCGCTACGAGCTCGACTCCCCGCGAGTCACCCTGCTGGATGCCGATCCGGCCGTGCCGCCATGGACACTGCGTGCCGAACGCGGCACGGTGACCGATCGAGGCGAGACCGTCGAACTGGCGGGATCGGTTCACGCCCAGCGCGAGCCACACCAGGAGCGCGGGCTGCTGGAATTGACCACCGAACAACTCTGGCTTTACCCGGCACAGCGCCGGGCACGCACGGATGTCCCGGCTCGATTCAGCGAGACCGCGCCGGACGGCACGCCGCGCTGGCACAGTAACGCCGAAAAGATAGCCCTCGACTGGGGCATCGAGGTCCTGACCCAGACCGGGCAGGTTCGCGACGAAATCCAACCGGGTTCAACCGGTAAAACCGACTAACCCACCCGACTCGGCACGGCAGGAACGCCGCCCCGACGCCGGCGAGAAGGCAGGAAGATCACATCATGCACATCCCGACGCATTTCATCCGCTCACGCCGCAGCCACGCAAACCGGCTCGGGACACTCGGCCTGGCGCTGATGATCGGCCTCGGTGCCCAGCCAGTCCTCGCTGCTCAGGCCGACCGGACGCAGCCGGTCAAGGTTCAGGCAGACAAGAAGGTGACCAAGTACCAGGAAGGCACCAGCGTCTACACCGGTGACGTGGTAATCGATCAGGGCAGCCTGCACGCCACCGGCAACCGCGCCACGCTCTACCTCGAGGACGGCGAGCTGGTACGGGCCGTGCTCGAGGGCCGTCCCGCCACCTTCCGGGAGCGCGATGACGAAGGCAATTGGGTCGAGGGCGAGGCGCGCGAGGCCGACTACCGCACGGGCGAGGGCTCGGTCGTTCTTACGGGCGAGGCATGGCTCAAACGTACCGGGGACGAGATCCGGTCCGAGCGCATCACCTACGATCTCGGCACTGAGGTGGTCGAGGCCGGTGAGGAAGGCGGCAAAGCACGTGTCGAGATGACCCTGCAGCCACGCAACAAGAAAGACGACAACGGTGGGGACTGACGCGACCATGACCGAGGCGACCACCCAATCTCACCTTGCCGCTCAACAGCAGCGCCACGCCCTGCTCGAGGTCAAAAGCCTGTCGAAGAGTTATGGGGCTCGCCCGGTCGTGCGCGACGTGTCGTTGAGCGTCGAGGCCGGCGAGATCGTTGGCCTGCTCGGTCCCAATGGAGCCGGCAAGACGACCAGCTTCTACATGATCGTCGGGCTGGTCGGCGTCGATCAGGGCGCGGTCTATCTCGATGGCCGCGACATCACGCACACGCCGATCGACCGGCGCGCCCACCTCGGGCTGGGTTACCTGCCGCAGGAACCCTCGGTCTTTCGCAAGTTGACCGTGCGCGAGAACATCCTCGCCATTCTCGAGCTGCGCCGCGATCTGGATCGCGCCACGCGTCCTCGAGCGCTTGACGAGTTGCTCCGGGAGCTCCACATCACCCACATCGCCGACTCCAAGGGCCAATCCCTCTCCGGTGGCGAGCGTCGTCGCGTGGAGATCGCTCGGGCACTCGCCGCCAACCCCCGAGCCATGCTGCTCGACGAACCATTCGCCGGGATCGATCCGATCTCGGTGATCGATATCCAGCGCATCATCGAGCACCTGCGTGATCGCGGCATCGGCGTGCTGATCACCGACCACAACGTTCGCGAAACCCTCGGCGTGTGCAAGCGGGCCTACATCGTCTCCGACGGCACAATCCTGGCGCACGGCACGGCCGAGGAGTTGCTGGCTAACCAGTCGGTTCGGGACGTCTACCTGGGCCACGATTTCACCTTGTAATGCCCCCCACCGGACGTCCGACCGGCGAAATAGGCAAGGTGGCTTCCGAGCCGAAATCGTTGGCATAGTGCGCCTCCGATCGGCTAAACTCGATCTCATGCAAATTGCGTGCGCACTCCCCCTTCATGGCCTGTTCCCGGGCTTGACAACACCCACGGCAGCCGAACCCTTGGCTCGCTCCAAACTCGGCGCCGGTGCCACCGCGGAGGGTTCGACATGGCCGGCATGAAGGCAGGACTCGAACTTCGCCTGGGGCAGTCGCTGGCGATGACGCCGCAACTGCAGCAATCAATTAAGTTGCTGCAGCTCTCCACCCTGGAACTGAGCCTCGAGATTCAGCAGGCACTCGACAGCAACCCATTGCTCGAGGTCGCGGAAGACGAGCAACCCGAGGAAGACACCACCGATAAGGATGCCAACGAGGAGCAGGACCCTGGCGTGCAGGCCGGCGAGGAACTGCTCGAGGACCGCAAGGACAAGTCGGCCGACGACGACCTGGTGGTGGACTCGTCCTGGGATGATTACTACGAGTCCGATGGCAGCACCCCTCTTAGCGCCAACACCCCCGGCGACGACTACGACCCCTTCGCGACCCAATCGACCGGGGAGGACAATCTCCGCGATCACCTGCTAAGCCAGATTCATCTGGCCACGCTGTCGGAGACCGACCGCCGGATCGCCACGGCACTGATCGAATCCATTGAACCGTCCGGCTATCTCGAGGAGCCCCTCGAGGAACTCGTCGCCTTGCTCAAGGACGAGCTGCCGGGAATCGATGTCGAGGAGGTTGAGGCCACGCTTCACTATATCCAGCGGCTCGACCCGGTGGGTGTCGGTGCGCGTTCGCTGGCCGAGTGCCTGATCATCCAGATCGACCAACGGCATGGCGACGACCCGGCGGCCGCCGATGCCCGTGCCGTCCTGGAGGGCGACTGGCTCGAGGCGATCGCCCGGCGGGAACTGCCACAGGTCACCAAGGGATTGGGCATCAGTCGAGAACGACTCGAATCGGCGCTGAGACTCATCCAGATGCTCGACCCACGCCCGGGGCTGTCCATCGGCGACACGGCGGCCGACTACATCAAGCCGGACGTGCTCGTGACGCATCGCGAGGATGGCTGGCACGTCGACCTCAACCCGGAAATCGCGCCACGACTGCGAGTGAACCAGACATACGCGGGCCTGATCGACCGCTCCAGCCGCGGCAAGGATGCCACCTACATCCGCAACCACCTGCAGGAGGCCCGCTGGTTCATCAAGAGCCTGCGCAGCCGCAACGAGTCACTGCTGAACGTCGCCCGCGAAATCGTGCGCCGGCAGATCGAGTTCTTCGAGCAGGGCGAAATCGCCATGAAACCCCTGGTCCTGCGCGAGATCGCCGAGACGCTCGAACTGCACGAATCGACGGTCAGCCGGGTGACCACCAACAAGTACATGCTCACCCCCCGGGGCGTATTCGAGTTCAAGTATTTCTTCTCCAGCCACGTCGGCACCAGCGACGGCGGCGAATGTTCCGCCACCGCCATCCGGGCACGCATCAAGAAACTGGTCGAGGAAGAAAATCCCAAGAAGCCCTTGAGCGATGCCAAGATTGCGACCATGCTTGGAGACGAGGGGATCGACGTCGCGAGACGGACGATCGCCAAATACCGCGAGGCGATGGGGATCGCCTCATCAACCGACCGCAAGCGATTGATATAACGCACTTATAAGGAGCGGCACATGCAGATAGACATCACCGGTCATCACGTCGACGTTACCGAGGCCCTCAAGGCCCACGTCCACGAGAAGTTCACTCGTCTTGAACGACACTTCGACAAGCTGGTGGATATCCACGTCATTCTGACCGTGGAACGCAAGGAAGCGCAGAAAGCCGAAGCCAACCTGCACGTCAGCGGTCAGGACATGCACGCCGAGGCGGTCACCGACGACATGTACGCCTCCATCGACGCCATGATCAACAAGCTCGACCGGCAGATCGTCAAGCACAAGGAAAAGCTGACCAGCCACCGCTGAGCCGGCCCCGCCGGCGTAATCGCCGGCGGATGATGGGAGGCACGCATTGATCGCTCCCTTCGCCACGTCGGAATCGGTGTTGCACAGCCGGCGCAACACGCTATGATGCGCGCCGATTCAACACATTCCCGCCCCGACCCGTGAGCGATCCTCGCGGCCAGTCGACCGACAGGGTGCTTAATGAATACTGCCGAGCTGTTTCCGATCCATCACATCCGGATCGACGAGCTGTACCAGAGCCGCAAGCGAGTCCTGGAGGTACTCTCCGGACTGTTGGCCGACGATGAACTGGGTGGCCAGCAGGCCACCCGCATCTTCGAGGCCCTGGTTGCCCGCGAACGGCTGGGCTGCACGGCGATCGGTCATGGCATTGCCGTGCCCCACGGCCGGGTCGATGACATCCTCACCCCGCGAGGTGCCCTGATCCGGCTGCGAGAAGGCGTGGACTTCGGCGCCCCGGATGGCGCCCCAGTCACCTTGGTGATCGGCCTGGTCATTCCCGAGGATTGCCCCGAACAACACCTGGAAATCCTCGGCCGCCTGGCCCGCCATCTCAACGATCCCGACGAGCGGGAGACCATCATGGAGGCCCAGAGCGCCGAGCGCGTTCAGGCGCTGATGGTAGAGTGGCTTAAGGACAGCGCAGAAGCGACCGCCAGCTAGAGGGCAGGTCTGCACGAATGGATAGCGTTACCCCGGGGACACCAGGGGTTCGGGTGCAAGGCGCGGTCCGCCGTCACTCACAAGGGGCGCAACGCCGAGTGGGGCGAACCCGCGAGCCAGAATGGCGATCGATTCGTGCAGACCTTCCCTAATTCGGGCTTACGCCCGACCATCGAGCCTTGATCGGCAAACGGGCAGGCCATGATCCCGAGCTTTACATACCGCCACCTCCCCTCCGATGCCGGCGACGGCGACTGGCAGCAGGCGCTTCCCGACGGCTGGGACACACCGGTTGCCGACGACCAACGCCTGGTCGGCCCGGCGAATCCCTGGATTCCCACGCGCGTCGCACTGATCTCCCCGGCGCTGCGTCACTACCTGCAATGCGGTGAAGAGTGCCTGCAGCGGGCCAATGGGCCGGTGGCGACGATCACCCCGCCGCGGGTGATCATTCTCAGCCAGGCACACGCTGACGTACTTGCCGACTGGCTCGATCGGCACGCCACGGTCCCGAGCATAGGGGCCGACATCCATATCCTGAGCAGCAGTGAGGACGATGAAACCATCGCTCGCCGGCTGCGGCGCCTGTGTGGCAACACGAACGAGGACTGGCGCCATGGCGTGTTCATGGAGGTCAGCGGGCTGGGGGTGCTGATCCGCGGCTCGGCGGGCATTGGCAAGAGCGAGGTCGCACTCGAACTCCTCAGCCGCGGTCACCGCCTGATCGCCGATGACGCACCGTGCTTCACCGTTCACGGCGAGGAAGTCACGGGCTCCTGTCCCGATCGCCTGTTCGGCCTGCTCGAAGTCCGGGGCATCGGCATCGTCGACATTCGCGAACTCTTTGGCAGCAACGCCCTCAAAACTCGCAAATACCTCCGCCTGATCGTCGATCTCTACCCCGGCGATGCCGGCCGTCCCATCGGTGCCGAGGAACGCCTGTTCGGTGATCGCGGTAACGAACGGGTCGCCGGCCAGACTATCCCCGTCTGGCGCCTGCCGGTAGCACCGGGGCGCAACCTCGCCGTCCTGTTGGAAACGATCGTGCGTCAGCGTAACCTCGAACGCCAGCGCGGCGGCCAGCCGGCCAGCCGGCAGATCGCGCGGCTGTTCGCCGACGGCGAGATCCCCCCGCGACCCGACGAAAAACCGGAGGCCTGGTCATGACCAGACCGTTTCCGCGCCTGATACTCGTCACGGGGCAATCCGGCTCCGGCAAGTCCGTGGCCCTGGCCGCGCTGGAAGACAGCGGGTTCTACTGCATCGACAACCTGCCACCGGACCTGCTCGACCATCTCGCCGAAAGCTACCTGGAAGGCGGTATCGTCGCCCGGGGGATCGCCATCAGTATCGATGCGCGCGCACCGGAGCAATCGCTGGCCAGCCTCCCCGACCGGATCGACCGACTCAAGGAACGTCTGCCGGAACTGCAGATCAGCAGCCTGTTCCTCGAGGCCGATCGTCAACGCCTGATCACCCGGTTTTCCGAGACGCGACGACGCCACCCCCTCTCCTACCAGATCGAGAACCTGGTCGAGGCGATCGCGCGCGAAGGGCAATTGCTGATGCCGATCCGTGCCTACGCGGACCTGGTCATCGACACCAGCCTGACCACCGTCCACCAGCTACGCGAGGACGTGCGTGCCCGTCTGATCGGTGAAAAAGAGGCCGGGCCGCGCATCCTGATCCAGTCGTTCGGCTTCAAGTTCGGCATTCCGCTCGATTCCGACTTTCTCTTCGACGTGCGTTTTCTGCCCAACCCGCACTGGTCGGCGGCACTTCGCTCGCACAGCGGTCTCGATCAACCGGTCGTCGACTACCTCGAACAACACCCCGTGACCCACGAGACCCGTACGCGTATCGCGGACTTTCTCACACACATGCTGACCGAGGCGAGCCACAGTGATCGCAGTTACCTCACCTGCTCGATCGGCTGCACCGGCGGCAAGCACCGCTCGGTCTACATCGTCGAGCAGATTGCCCGTGACCTGCGACCGGCCTTCGCCAACCTGGTGGTCCGGCATCGTGATCTCGGCAACCACTGAACCGTGGCGACGGCCCCTGTCTCGAACCGGTTTTTCGGTATGATGCGGGTTTCGTCGACCGCGACCGAGGAAGCACTCCCGCAATGACCGTCGGAATCCTGCTGATCTGTCACAACGACATCGGAGGCCAGTTAATCGAGACGGCCACCGACATGCTCGAGCGTCTTCCCACCCGGCTCGACCACCTCGACGTCCGTCAGGACGACGACCCGATCGATCTGCTCAACGCCGCCCGCCGCAGCGTCGCCGACCTCGACAGTGGCGAGGGCGTGCTGGTGATGACCGACATGTACGGCTCCACCCCGTCGAACATCGCCCACCGCTTGCGTGACCAGCACGACGTGCAGGTGCTGTCGGGCGTGAATCTCCCCATGCTGGTCCGTGCCCTGAACTATCCTCGCCTGCCGCTCGAGCAGATGACAGCCAAGGCCCGCAGTGGGGGGCGCGAGGGCATCATCCAGGAAGGAGCGACCGACCGGCCATGAACGAGAGCACCGCGCCCGTCGTCCAGCGGGAGTTGACCCTGCGCAATCGTCGCGGCCTGCACGCCCGCGCTGCCGCGCGCTTTGCCGCCACCGCCGAACAGTTCGAAAGCGAGATCGAGGTCGAATTCAACGACCGCCGTGTCAACGGCAAGTCGATCATGGGCCTGATGATGCTGGCCGCCGCCTGTGGCAAGACGATCACCGTCACCGCCACCGGCGACGATGCGGCCCAGGCTATCGAGGGGATCGCCGAACTGGTCGATGCCCGTTTTCACGAATCCGAATAAGAGAGACGGAGTACAACATGCAGCGTAGAGGCAACTCAGCGAAAGATGGTTATGTCGGCATCGACAACGACCGAGACGGTGGCATGACGTTCCATGGCCGCCTGGTGCTCGACGCCCGCGTGTTCGGACTGATTCCGGAAGACGAGACCTGCGAAGGCTGGGAGCTTGGCCGCCTGCAGGGACTGGCCGACCGGGTCAATGCTGAGTGGGACAAGCACGGTGGTGGCATTCCGAGCCTGCTGCCCGACGACCTGCGCCGTCGCCATGCAGAGATCTACGAAAAGCAGATGCAACGCGCGCGCGATGCCGGCTGGAACCCCGACGCGAATCTCGAAGACGAACAGTAAAACGACCGCATTGCCGACCGGGCACGAAGCCCGGATCGGCCCTTGAACGTCAAAAGGCCGCCGGAACCCCGTTCCGGCGGCCTTTTTTACGGACCGGACCCGCTGTAAGCGGGCCGTTGGCATTCAACCCGCCATGCGGGCGAGCACACGCTCCGCAGCGGCGACGGTCGCATCGATCTCCGCCTCGCCGTGGGCCATCGAGACGAACCCCGCTTCGAACGACGACGGCGCGAAATAAACACCCTCGTCAAGCATGCCGTGGAAGAAGGTCTTGAAGGCCTCCTTGTCGCAGGCAGTCGCATCGTTGAAGTTGGCGACCCGGTCCTTGTTGGTGAAGAACAGGCCGAACATGCCGCCCACGTTCTGGGTGATCATCGGGATACCATGCGCCTTCGCGGCAGCCGACAGGCCGTCGCAGAGTGCCTGGGTGCGACGGGTCAGCACATCGAAGAAACCCGGCACGCTGATCAGTTCGAGCGTCTTGACGCCGGCCGCCATGGCCATCGGGTTACCCGAGAGCGTGCCGGCGTGATAGACCGGCCCCATGGGCGAGATCATCTCCATGATCTCGCGCCGGCCGCCGAAGGCGCCCACCGGCATGCCACCGCCGATCACCTTGCCCATGGTGGTGAGATCCGGCTTGATGCCGTAATGCCCTTGCGCCCCGCCCAGCGCGACGCGGAACCCGGTCATCACCTCGTCGAAGATCAGCACCGCGCCGTATTCGTCGCAGACGTGGCGCAGGCCTTCGAGGAAGCCCGGCTCCGGCGGGATGCAGTTCATGTTGCCGACCACCGGCTCGACGATGATCGCGGCGACCTCGTCACCGACCTCGGCGAACACCTCGCGCACCTGCTCGAGGTTGTTGTACTCGACCGTGGTGGTCAGATCGGCAAATGCCTTGGGCACACCCGGCGAGCTCGGCACGCCGTGCGTCAGCGCCCCAGAGCCGGCCTCGACCAGCAGCGAATCGGAATGGCCGTGGTAGTTGCCCTGGAACTTGACGATCCGATCGCGCCCGGTGAAGCCGCGCGCCAACCGGATCGCGCTCATGGTCGCCTCGGTACCCGAGGAGGTCAGGCGCACCATGTCCATCGACGGCACCAACTCGCAGAGCAGGTCGGCCATGCGCGTCTCGCTGACGGTGGGTGCACCGAAGGACAGGCCGCTCTTTGCCGCCTCGCGGACTGCCTCGATCACGTCGGGGTGCGCATGCCCGAGGATCATGGGGCCCCAAGAGCCGACATAATCGATGTAGGACTGGTCGTTCTCGTCGAAAAAGCGTGCGCCCTCGGCCCGCTTGACGAAGACGGGATCGCCGCCGACCGAGCCAAAGGCACGCACCGGCGAGTTCACCCCGCCGGGGATGTGGGTCTGCGCGCGTTCGAACAGCTCGTGGTTGGATGCGGTCATCTAGGGATTCTCCGGATCGTGGTTGGTTCTTGAATTGGGTCGGGCCATGCCGGCCGCCATGGCCCGCGTCAGGGACTCGGCCGCGGCTCGAATGTCGGGGGCGGCGAACACCTCGCTGATCACCGCGATCATGTCGGGCCGATGCAGCATCAGGTCGCCCACGTTGGTCGCCGTGATGCCGCCAATGCCGCAGACGGGTCGACCGAGATGCTCTCGGGCCCAGCTGAGCACATCCGCTGGCGCGCCGGGGGCATGCGGCTTGGTGGGCGACGGGAACATCGCGCCGAAGGCGAGGTAGTCGGCACCCTCCGCCGAAGCGCGCTCGGCCCGAAGGCGGTCAGCATAGCAAGAGACACCGATGATCGCATCGAGGCCCGCTGCCTCGAAACGGGCCCTCGTGTCGGTCAACGGGGCATCTTCGCGGCCAAGGTGCACGCCGTCGGCACCGACCTCGGTCGCCAGCGCCACGTCGTCGTTTACGATAAAGACGCGGCCATGGTGCCGACACAACTCGGCGAGGGCCGCTGCTTCGTTGTGGCGCCGCGTGACATCCGCGCTCTTGTCCCGGTACTGGACGATTCTTGCTCCACCGTGAATGGCCTCGCTCACCGCCTCGACCAGCGCCTCGCGCTGAAACCGGGTGGTGTCGGTAATCACGTACAGTCCGCTCAACTCGCCCTGGCTCATCGCTCTCCCCTGCTTGAATCCATTTCCCGCTCGGCCAGTTGGCGCGCGCCGGCCAGGCCGAGTCCGCCATCGGCAACCACCCATAGCGTCAAACGGCCGAGCATGGTCGCAAACCGGCCCTTGTCGAGAAAGCCCTCGAGCGTCTGCTCGCGCAGGAATGGCAGGATGTGCCCGACAATGCCACCGGCGAGGAACACCCCACCGGTCGGGAGTGCCTTGAGCGCCAGGTTGCCGGCCTCTGCCCCGAGGATCCGGGCGAACAGCCGACAGGCGATCACCGCACAGTCGTCCTCGCCGCGATTCGCCCATTGCGTGATCAGGGCATTGGGGTCCGATGCCGCCGAAAGCTGCCCATCGGCACCCGGGGCAGGTCGCCCGAGCTCCGCGTGACGCGCAAAGGCATAGAGCGAGGAAAAGCCGTCACCGCTGAGAATGCGTTCGTAACTGACGTGCCCACCGAATCGCCCGCGCAGGTAGGCCAGCAGCGCCGTCTCGCGCTCGTCGTTGGGCCCGAAGTCGCAATGCCCGCCCTCGCTTGGCATCGGCTGGTGGCCCTGCCCGTCATGGAAAAAGAGGGCTTCACCCAGCCCGGTACCCGGCGCAATCACGGCCGCGTGTCCCTCGGCCGGCGTGGCCTCGGGGTTGAGATTCACACGCCGGTCGACGGGGCTTGCCAGCGCACCCAGACCAACCGCGATCAGGTCATTGACCAACCGCACCGGCGCGCCGCCGAGAGCCTTGCCAATCGCCGCCGCCGACAAGGTCCAGGGCAGATTGGTCGCCTGAACCCGGGCATCGGCCCCCTCGCCTTGCACCGGGCCGGCAATACCGAACGCGGCCGCCTCGATCCGCCCGTGGTCATGCCGACCGGCAAGGTCAAGGAAGCACGACAGCAACGCGGAAAAATCCGTGTAATCCCGACTGGGTAAGGTCTGCTCGAATCGAGCTACTGGCTCTCCGGCGACGAACAGCGCAAGGCGCGAGTGTGTCCCACCGATGTCACCCGCTAGAATCATCGCCGGCATCCTCCGTAACACTCTCCGAATCCACGTCGGCCATGAGCAAGTAATCCAGGGCCTCGCCGACCCAGTGGGCAACGGCCTGAGGCGACCGATGGTAGAACGCTTGCCAAGCATCTGCCCGTGACTCGTCGTAGCGCCCCTCGTCCTCAGGGTGTTCTTGGAGCCACGCCAGACGGACGGCGTGCCCGATCACCACGTCGAGCACCAGTGGTTCCTCGATGGACAGATCCGGGGTTCGCGCCACGAGCTCGATCAGCGCGGCGATCGCCTCGACGTTCAGTTCACGGTATTCGGGTGCCTCGATTCGATTAAGCCGATGCTCGACGGCCAGGGCGAAGTTGTGCTCACGGGCGGTCGACTGGCCGCGATAAAGCGCACTGTCGAGCACGTTGCGCGGATCGAACCGGTTACCGATCACCAATGTCGGGACATGGCCGAGCAAGTCCCAGACCCCCTCGTAAAAGCGCTCGGGCAACCGACTCATCGCCCCGCCAATCTCACGATGGTGGTACCAATCCACCGGGCGCCCCGCCTCGTGCCGCCCCCCCTCATCCCCCAAACCATATCGATCCAGGATCGAGGCAACCGCCGGTGTGTCCATTTCGGCCCCAATCGACGCGGGGGTCGGGCTGGCGATATCGCGTCGATGCAACGCCTCGAGCCGCTCGGGTTGATCGCGCCAGTCGATCGCCTCACGCAACCGTTCCCGCAGGGCGTGTGGCGACATGCCGACGAGATCATCCAGTGCTTGCGACGGCGGAATCGCCGCCTCCCGGGCGCGCAGGGCCACCAGGATCTGCAGCAGCGGCCCGGTGCGCAGGGTAATCACGTTTCGGAATAGATCCGGCTCGGCGCGCAGCCAGGCACCGAGGTGAATCACGAGTTCCTGAGTCAGGGACCGTTCCCGCGGATCGTCATCGCAGTAGGCATGGATCCGTCGCAGGATCTCGCGATTCGAGATCGGTGCGTCGATCACGGCCGAACGGCTGTAGGAACGTCCCACCGCGAGCCGCTTCTGGCGCACGACCAGATCCATCAGGGCGATCTCAAGAAAACCGTCGATCACCCCGGCAAGGTCAGCCGCCAGGCGCATCACCCGCCAGGCACCCACTCGCTGGGCAAGCCGCAGCAGGGCGATGCAGTGACCTTTCCACTCGCGCTGCTCACCGTTGACATCGGCGAACGTCCGATCGGGGGGCAATGCACTCCGCGCCAGCCATTCGAGCAACGCCAGCCGTTCATCCAGCGCGGTGACGCGCCCGAAGGCGCCGATCAACTCGTCGACCGAATGCGCTTCGCCCAGCTCGGCGGCAATTGCATGCACGTCACCGCCCCACTCCCATGGCCCGTCAGTGACGGGCTGCTCGGCGGGCGCCTCAGGAAGATCGCCGGGCAACCGCCAGCTCGACGCCGAGCCGACCATCGCGTCCAAGCGCTCGACCCGAACCCCGTCGACCCGACTGCTCGCCAGCTTGTCGAGGAATGCCAACAGGGTCGTGGCACCCGGCCCGTCGAGCATCCAGTCGTACACCGGAATGGTCCATAGCGGCTGACCCGGACCATGGGCATATCGGGCCAGGTAAGCAAGGCTGGTACGAATCTCATGGACGAGCAATTCGGTGTCCCGGCCAAGGAGGAAGGTGTTGGTGTCGAACAGGGCCGGGATGACCGCGGAACATCCCGTGTCCGTGGTGATTAGCCGGCCTGCCGACAGGCCCAGCAGGCGGCGCTTGGGACGCCCGCTCAGCCCGAGGCGCGCATTCGCCCCTACCGAGGCCAATCGCTCGACCAGGACATCTGCCGGAATCGCGTTCGTCCGGCTCTGACCCGGCCACGAGATCGGCGCAATGCCGGCCGCCTCGAGTCGCTCGGCCACGGAGGTCGTCTGGGCCAGAAAAGCCACCCCGATTGCGGGAGGGGCCGTTTCCTGCCGGGGCCGATGGCGACCGATCGGATCCAGATCGTCCGGTTGAATACGTCCTGCCAACAACAGCCGGCCGGCCACCCACAGGCTCTGGGCCCAGACCAGCGGTCGGTTTTCATTCGCCAGACGATCGGTGGAGCCGGGGGCATGTCGCTCGGTCTCGATCGATTCCGCCGGCACATAATAAAGTTCAGGCAACACCGGTGCACCGCATTCGCAGACCGCCACCCGCTCGATCTGACGTTGGATCGACACGGCGGTCTCGCGATCCCCGGAAAAACAGGCGTTGATCAGTCGATAGGTGAAAAACAGTGGCCACTCGCACTCGATGCGCGCAAAGGCCTCGAGCTCCTCGGGCTCGTAATGGAGCTTGGTGTCATCCTCGATTGCCGTCTGGTGTCCGTCGCGCAGAAAGCGCTTGTAGCCGTAACGCCCGGCCAGCCGGGTCTCGATAAGTTCACCCACCTCCTCGGCCTTGTGGCCGGCGGCAAAGGCCGGAAAGCCGATTACGGCGAGCAGTGCCGAGTCGATTTCCTTGGAGGCCGATTCCCGAGGGAGGATGGAATCCAGGCACTGCTGAACCCGGGCGATATCGTCGGGCACCACCTGCAGTCGACTGCTGTCATCGCCCTGCCCACCGAACAGATCGAAGCCGTCGGCGGCCTCCAGGGCGGCCAGCACCAGGCCGAGTGAACTGGCGTTGAGCTCACGCACGCCGTGATTGATCTTGTTGCCACGCTCCCAGATGCCGTAGTCGGGAATCACGTATGCCCGAGAGAGGTACCAGATGAGGTTCTGGACGAAATCCACCTCGTCACGACCCTGTACGATCGTCAGGCCACCAGCGGTCATCTGCACCAGCATCAGCAAGAACAGCGAGGTGGCGTCCAGTTGCAGGTGCCCCCACTCCTCGTCGCCCACCACTGCCTCGCCCGTAGCGGTGTCGTACTTGGCATGCAGCGCATCGATCGGATCGAGGCTGTGCTTGAAGCGCTCGACCCGATCGGCCTGTCGCATCATCGCGAGCAGCAACCCGCGCATGTTGCGGACCACCGCCTGTTCGAGCTCGAAGGCCCGGGCCGACTGCCCGGCGCGGCGGCACGCGATACTGAGTGCCCAAGGGCCGAGGATGCTGTAGACGTTGTCGCGGACCCAGGCGTCGGTGTAATCGCCATGGGCGGTGACCGCCGTGCTGGCCGGCAGTAGCCCCGAAATCGGGTGTTGGCGGTCGAGGATATGGCGACGGACTTCGCCGAATAGGGTATCGAGCGACAGCTCGTCGACAACGGGGTCGACCGCGGTGTCGAAATGGGATGAAGCGTCAAAGGCGCGACCGGACGTCATGCGATACACCGGGTGATCTTTATGGACAGGCCGGAAACAGCATTCAGTATGGCCGCGTTGACGACGGCCGACCAGTGCTCGACCACATCGGCGTCAGTGACGGGTGGACTCGGGCGGCTCGACGCTGTCGCTGGTGAGCAATTGCTCGACGTCGACCCGGTCGAAGCGGTACAGGCTGCCGCAGAAGTCGCAACGAATCTCGACCAGTCCCGGCGTCTCGTCACTATCGAGGGTCGCCTCGAGTTCCTCCCGGCCCAGGCTGGCAAGCATCTGGCCGACACCTTCGCGTGTACAGCCACAATTGAACGACACCCGCGACACGTCATGGATGCGCAGCGCTTCCTGGTGGAACAGCCGGTGCAGCAATTCCGGCGCGGAAACCTGACGCATCTCCGTACGACCCTGCTCGCCGACCAGGGTGTCCACGAGCTTGCCCACGTGTTCGAATTCGCGGGCGGCCGATCCGCTCGTGGGGACGATCCCACCGGTCTCGGGCATCTGCTGGATCAGCATGCCCGCAGTCACCTCGCCGTCGGCCGCCAGGACCAGCCGGGTCGGCAATTGCTCGGACTGCTGGAAATACCCCTCGATGGCATTTTCCAGACCGGCGCCGGCGATCGGCACGAGTGACTGGTAACGCGCGCCATCCTCGGGCTCGATCGTCAGCACCAATTGACCGCGCCCGAGCTGGTCCTCGAGATGCTCGCTCGCGCCCTCGAGCCGCTCGTCGTCCCACTTGGCCATGCAGCGAAAGCGTCGATCTGAGGTCACCTGCACCACCAGCAAATTGATCGGACCGCGGCCCGCAAACTGCAGCACGAGGCGCCCCTCGAACTTGAGGCTGGCAACCATCAACACGGCCCCGGCGACGGCTTGTCCCAGAAGACTCGCCACCGCCGGCGGGTAATCATGGTTTTCGATCGCCGCCTGCCAGGTGGGCTCCAGGCGCAGGGAAACCCCGCGCACCCGCCCATCCTCGAAGGAAAAGCGGAACAGCTCATCGCCCTGCGGCAGGCTTTGCCAGTCGATCGATTCCGACTTGCCGGTTATCTCGCTCATGGGATTCCCCCGGTTGCTGCGCGACGGTTCAGTGGCCCTTTCAGTCACCACCGAGGCGGCGTTTGAGCACCTCGTTGACCGCCTGCGGGTTGGCCTTGCCCTTGGCCGCCTTCATCACCTGGCCGACGAAGAAGCCGAACAGCTTGTCCTTGCCGCCACGATAGGCCTCGACCTGGCCCGGGTTGGCCTCGATCACCTCGTCGACCATCGCCTCGATCGCCCCGGTGTCCGAGATCTGCTTGAGGCCACGTGCCTCGATGATCTCGTCGACCGAGCCGCCCTGCTCGGCCAGAGCCTCGAACACCTCGCGGCCGAGCTTGTTCGATAGCGTGCCGTCGGCAATCCGCTCGAGCAGATCAGCCAGTTTCTCGGCTGGGACCGGACATTCGCCGATCTCGCACTCGAGCCGGTTCAAGAGCGCGGCGACCTCGCCCATCACCCAGTTGGCGGCCAGCTTGGCGTCACTGTCCTCACGGGCGATGACGGCCTCGAAGTATTCCGCCGTGGCGCGACTCGAGGTGAGCACACCGGCATCGTAGGCGCTCAGTCCGTACTCGGACTGGTAGCGTTCGGCCTTGGCATCCGGTAGCTCAGGCAGCTCGGCACGCCAGGACTCGACGGTCTCGTCATCGACAACCACCGGCAGCAGGTCCGGGCAGGGGAAGTAGCGGTAATCGTCTGCCTCTTCCTTGGTCCGCATCAGGCGGGTCTCGTCGCGGTCCGGGTCGTACAGGCGGGTGGCCTGGACCACCTCGCCGCCGGTCTCGAGCAGGTCGACCTGGCGCTCGATCTCGAACTCGATCGCGCGCTGGAGGAAGCGGAACGAGTTGACGTTCTTGATCTCGGTACGCGTACCGAGCGCCTCGTCACCCTCGGGGCGCACGGAGACATTGGCATCCACCCGGAACGAACCTTCCTGCATGTTGCCGTCACAGATGCCCAGGTACTGGACGATCGCATGCACCTTGCGGGCGTAGGCCACCGCCTGCTCGGGGTTGCGCATGTCCGGCTCGGAGACGATCTCGATCAGGGGCGTGCCGGCACGGTTGAGATCGATACCCGTCATGCCGTGGAAATCCTCGTGCAACGACTTGCCGGCATCTTCCTCGAGGTGAGCGCGCGTCACGCGGATGGTGTGTTCCTTCGCCTGCTTGCCCTCGCCGGTGGTCACCGTCACCGCACCGCCGACGACGATCGGTCGCGCCAGCTGCGTGGTCTGGTAGCCCTTGGGCAGGTCCGGGTAGAAGTAGTTCTTGCGGTCGAAACTCGAGACCCGGGATATCTCGGCGTCGATGGCCAGACCGAACAGCGAGGCCATGCGTACCGCGCCCTCGTTGAGCACGGGCAGCACGCCCGGCAAGCCAAGATCGACGGCACAGGCCTGCGCATTGGGCTCGGCGCCGAAGGCGGTCGATGCGCCAGAGAAAATCTTGGAACGGGTGGCCAGCTGGGCGTGGATCTCCAGACCGATGACCACTTCCCAGCCCGAAGGGATTGCGAATTGACTCATTAGTGCTGTCCTTACCCTTCGCGGTTGTCGTTGGCGGAGTCGGCAGCCATGGACGGCATGCGCTCGTGCCAGTCCACGCGCTGCTGATACTGATGCGCGACGTTGAGCAGGCGCGCCTCGTCGAAGTGCCGACCGATCAACTGCAGGCCGACCGGACGCCCCTCGACGAAACCGGCCGGTACCGACATGCCGGGCAGGCCGGCGAGATTCACCGGGATCGTGAAGATGTCCTCCAGGTACATCTTGGCCGGATCGGCGCTGTGCGCGCCGCGGTCGAAGGCCGGGGTAGGCGTCACCGGACCGGCAATCACGTCGCATTGCTCGAAGGCGCGTTGGAAGTGGTCGGTCACGAGGCGACGGGCCTTCTGCGCGCGACGATAGAACGCGTCGTAGTAGCCTGCCGAGAGCGCATAGGTGCCGACCAGGATGCGACGCTTGACCTCCGAGCCGAAGCCCTCCGAGCGTGTCCGCTCGTAGAGATCCTGCAGGTCCTTGGGGTCCTCGCAGCGGTAGCCGAAGCGCACGCCGTCGAACCGCGACAGGTTGGAGGACGCCTCGGCGGGCGCGAGCAGGTAATAGGCGGCCAGCGCGATGTCGGCGTCCGGCAGGTCGATCTCGACGGTTTCGGCACCGGCGGCGCGCAACTCGTCGATCGCCGCCGAGACGGCATCACCCACGGCCGGGTCCAGGGCATCCGAGAACCACTGTTTCGGAATGCCGACACGCAGGCCGTTGATCGACTCGTCCAGCCCGGCAACGTAATCCGGTACGGGGCGGTCGGCCGAGGTGGAATCGCGTTCGTCGAATCCGGCCATCTCGCCGAGCACCAGCGCGCAGTCCGCGGCGGATTTCGCGATCACACCGCCCTGATCGAAGCTCGAGGCATAGGCGATCATCCCGTAGCGAGATACCCGCCCATAGGTCGGCTTGATGCCGGTCACGCCGCAGAAGGCCGCCGGCTGACGAATCGAACCACCGGTGTCGGTACCGGTGGCAAACGGCACGAGTCGCGCGGCGACCGCCGCGGCCGAACCGCCCGACGAACCACCCGGCACGGCGTTGGCATCCCAGGGGTTGGCCACCGCACCGAAGTGACTGTTCTCGTTGGACGAGCCCATAGCGAACTCGTCCATGTTTGCCTTGCCCAGCAGCACCGCCCCGCTTTCAGTCAAACGCTCATGGACGGTTGAATCGTAGGGCGCGACCCAGTCGGCGAGCATCCGTGAGCCGCAGGTCGTGCGCGTACCCTTGGCACAGAAGATGTCCTTGTGGACATAGGGGATGCCGGCGAGCCGACCGTTGGTCGATGCCGGATCGGCCGGCTCGACGCGACTGACCAGGCTATTGAGGGACGGATCGATCGTCTCGATGCGCTTAGCGAAGGCGGCCGCCAGATCGGCGGCCGTGTACTCGCCGGTCATCAGACCGTCGCGCAACTGGGCAATCGAGGCGTTGATAAGGGCGGCATCCCCGCCGCGGTGCTGTGTATCACTCGTGGGCACGAAAGGTGTTCCCCTTGCAGGCAATGTGGGCGTCGCTCAGAACATCGCCGGGCGGTGCCGGCGGGATACGGCTTACTCGATGACTTTTGGCACCAGGAAAAGCCCCTGTTCCTGGGCCGGCGCGCCTTCCATCAGGGTCTCGCGCTGGTCGGTCTCGGTAACCGAGTCGGGGCGCAGCCGCTGGACCTGGTCGAGCGGATGGGCCATCGGCTCGAGCTCGTTGAGCCTTGGGTCGTCCAGACGACTGGCCTGGTCGAGAATACCGTTGATATCCGAGCGCAGCGCCTCGATCCATTCCGGCTCGACGGCAATACGGGCGAGATGGGCCACGGTTTGCAACTGGTCATTGGTCAACGACATCGTCTCACCCCTCAAGGAACGTGGTTGGCGTGTCTATTTTGGTCTGCGGGTACCGTTCGCCCGCCAAATTCGGCGGGAACCCACCGACAAATGCCTTGTCTAATGGTGCCTGCCGGGAGGCGGAAATTCCGGCGGAAGCCTACCACAGCCGCGCCTGCCTGCCGAGTCCGGCACTTGCCTGAACGCGCGCATGTTGCTACCTTAACCGCTTATTTTTCGCGGCACCGCGGCGACGGTTTCCGACCGCTCACCGGGCGGAAGACCCCTGCCACAGCAGCCGAGTCGGACCGCGTAAACAGGAAAGGACTCAGGCAATGCCGCTCCGCCGCGGCATTGCGACAATGGACCGCCCCACCGGTCCGACCACATACAGCAGACATCATTCGGTTATAACCCCCATGTTCAAAGGCTTCCGCGGAATTTTCTCCACCGACCTGTCCATCGATCTGGGCACGGCAAACACGCTGATCTACGTCTCCGGCAAGGGCATCGTCCTCGACGAACCCTCGGTGGTCGCCCTGCGGAACGATGGCGGGCAGACCGTGATCCAGGCCTACGGCAACGAGGCCAAGCAGATGGTCGGCCGGACGCCGAAATCGATCCACGCCGTGCGCCCGCTGCGTGATGGCGTGATCGCCGACTTCCACGTCACCGAGAAGATGCTGCAGCACTTCATCAAGAAGGTGCATTCCTCGCACTGGTTCCGCCCCAGCCCGCGCGTGCTGGTCTGCGTGCCGGTCGGCGCGACCCAGGTCGAGCGCCGCGCGATCCGTGAATCCGTTCTTTCCGCCGGCGCCCGCCGCGCCTTCATCATCGAGGAGCCAATGGCGGCCGCGATCGGTGCCGGTGTCGACGTCGACGAGCCGCGCGGCTCGATGGTGGTCGACATCGGTGGCGGCACGTCCGAGGTGGGCGTCATCTCGCTCGACGGCATCGTCTACTCGTCTTCCGTGCGCATCGGCGGCGACAAGTTCGACGAATCGATCATCGCCTTCGTCCGCCGGCACTACGGCATCCTGATCGGCGAGGCGACTGCCGAGCGGATTAAGAAGGAAATCGGCTCGGCCTACCCGGGCAAGGAACTGCGCGAGATCGACGTCAAGGGCCGCAACCTCGCCGAGGGCGTGCCGCGCAGCTTCACGCTCAACTCCAACGAGATCCTAGAGGCGCTGCAGGAGCCGCTGTTCGGCATCGTTCAAGCCGTGCGCGCCGCCCTCGAGCAGACGCCGCCGGAACTGGGCGCCGACATCGCCGATCGCGGCATTGTCCTGACCGGCGGCGGTGCGCTGCTGCGTGACCTGGACAAACTGGTCATGGAAGAGACCGGACTCCCGGTCGTGGTTGCCGAAAACCCGCTCACCTGCGTGGCACGGGGCGGCGGCAAGGTCCTCGAACTGATCGACCAGCGCAACAACACTCTCTTCGCTGACGAGTAACGGCGCCGGTCATGGCGCTTTTCGATTCCCACCGTCCCGGATTCAACCTGCTCCTGGTGCTGGTGGTGATCTCGATTGCCCTGATGAGCCTCGACCGAATCGGCACCCGCTGGGTTAGTCAGCTCGATCAGGGACTGGGCGGTGCCACCGACGGCATCGTCAAGGCCATTCACCAACCGGTGGTGGTGTCCCGCGGCATCGGCCAATGGTTCGTCGAACGCCGCGAACTCCATGCAGAAGTCGACCGTTTGCGCGACGAGAACACGCTGCTCCGGGGCCAGATGCAGCAGTTCGTCGCCTTGCAGCGCGAAGTCGACGAACTACGCGCCATGCTCAATGGAGAGGCCAGCGCCATCCCCGGCGTGCTGCTTGCCCGACGCGTCGGACATCCTCCTAGCCTGCAGGGCAATCTCTTCACGATCGGTCGTGGTCACGGCGATGACGTCCGCCCCGGTGACCCGGTCATCGATGCCCACGGAGTCGTCGGCCAGATTCTGCGCAGCACGCGTAGCGGTGCGACCGTCATCCAACTGAACTCACGCGACCACATGCTCTCGGTCCTACTCGGCGATACCGGCCGCACCGCTCTGCTCCGTGGCACCGGTAACCGCCAGATGATTGCCGAGCGTGTGCCCGAGCGCACCACGATCGAACCAGGCGATCTGCTGACCACCTCCGGTATCGACACCGCCTTCCCGCGTGGCTACCCGGTCGCGCGTGTCACCTCCATCGAGATGGACGAGGCCCAGGGTTTTATCCGGCTGATCGCCGAGCCAGTCGCCGATCTCGAGCGCCTCGATCATGTCTTGGTGATCACCGAGGCACCGGACGCACCAGACGACTCGGGGTCGGAGTCGCATACCGCCCTGGAGCAACCAACGATCACACCACCCGCCGATAGCGCCGCCGACGAGTCCACGCCACCAGATGCCACGCCGGCCACGGGAGCGACCGATGACGACTAGCTGGTTCGCCATCATCCTGACGAGCATCGCGGCACTGGCACTAACCCTGCTGCCCCTGCCCGCGACGATGCAGCTGCACAACCCGCAATGGCTGCTTCTCACGATAATCTTCTGGTCGCTCTACCGCCCGGCGCAAGCGGGAATGATCTATGCCTGGATCGCCGGGCTGATGCTCGACGTGGCGACCAATGGCCTGTTGGGTCTCAATGCCCTGCTGTTCACGATGACGGCGTTCCTCGTCCTGTCGTTGCGACAGCGACTTGGCGTAGCGCCCCTGCTCTCTCAGGCGCTTCTGATTGCGGGCTTCACCCTGGTCTACCTGATGGTGGCGCTGTGGGTGGAAGGCGTGGCCACCGACCTGGTGTCCATGGCCACCTACTTGTCGCGTGCGCTCAGTAACCTGGCGGCATGGCCCGTGGTGTTCTTCCTGTTCAGCCGACTGGCACGCATCTCGGAGCGCTAGCCGGACCCACGGCGTGGCTCCTGCGACATGCTCAGTCGAACAACAGCACTCCCCAGACCACCGCGGCAATCACGATCGCCATCAACACGGCCGCCGATCCGACATCCTTGGCCCGCCCCGACAGCTTGTGTGGATCGGGACCGATGCGATCGACCACCGCCTCGATTCCGGTGTTGACCAACTCCACCATCAGCACCTGGAGCACCACCGCAATCAAGACGGCTCGCTCCAGCGCACTCTCGCCGACGAACCATGCCACCGGCACGGCTACCATGGCGACCACGACTTCCTGCCGGAAGGCCTCTTCCTTGCGCCAGGCCGCTCGTAAACCCTGCAGGGAATAACGCAGGGCGTACCAGACGCGCCTCAAGCCGTAGTTCTGTGCGGACGCCATCGGTTCCTCTCTCGGCTCAGGGGCGAGCGGACCGTCGACAACGGCTCGCCGGACCCGCGGCAACGTCGGTCAGTCGGTGGACTCGAGCATGCGGCCGTATTCGTCGGGGCTCATCCACTCGGCCGGCTCGCCCTCCATGCGGATTTTCAGGATCCAGCCCTCGTCGAGCGGATCGTCGTTGACCAGTTCCGGGCTGTCCTCAAGCGCCTCGTTGACCTCGAGCACCTCGCCGTCGACCGGGCAGAGCACGTCTGACGCCGCCTTGACCGACTCGAGCGTCGCACAGGGCGCGCCCTCGGAGACCGCCTGCCCCACGTCCGGCAGATCGGCGAACACCACGTCGCCCAGCATTTCCTGGCCCTGCTCGGTCACCCCCACCGTAATCACGTCGTCTTCGACCGTATACCACTCGTGGGTTTCGCCGTAGCGCCGATCCTGCAGAATTTCCATGGGCGACTCCTTCGTCGGGTAAAGCGGGTAAACAGGCCCGCGATTCTGGCACAAACCGCCAACCTTCTCGATTATCCCCATGCGCCCCACTGCGGCAAATGCCACACGGATTGCGGCATCTGCCACGCTCGAGGGATCGTCTGCAATGACAAATCAATAGCTTGCCGATGGCCCGTTTCCTGCTGTGTAGGGCGTCAACACGCCACCGCCAACCTACAACACAGTGAGGAACGATTCCCGCATGACTGCCGCTTGCCCGCACCGCCGCCCCACCCGCCTGCACACCGCCATTCTCGCCAGCGTGGCCACGATGGCAGCCGGCACCCAGACTGCCGCCGCTGAGGGGCTGGACACGATCCTGATTACCGCCCCCGAACCGGTATCGATCGACCAACCGGTCACGCTGACGGCCGAGGACACGGCACCTCGCGCCGACCTGGCTGAGGTGCTTCGCGAGATCAGCGGTGTCAACGCCGGACGCATGTCCGGGCATGGCCTCGATCCGATTATCCGCGGGCAGCGTGAACACCAACTCAACGTACTGCTCGACGGGGCGGGGATCGCCAATGCCTGCCCGAACCGCATGGACCCACCCACCAGCTTCGGCAACCTAGCCGGCTACGACGAGGTCGAGGTACGCAAGGGCGTGACCACCCTCACCCGTGGCCCGGGTGGCAGTGGCGGCAGCATCGATCTCACCCGCAACACCTTCGAGCGCGCCGCCGAGGTCGGCATGCAGTCACGCTTCGGTTTCGCCACCAGCAGCAACGGCCTGACCGATCAGAGCAGCGCCGACGTACTGATGAGCAACGGCCAGGCCTACGGCCGCGTGATCGGCCAGATTGCCAACGGCGAGAACTACGAGGACGGCGACGGCAACGAGGTGCCCTCGTCGTTCAAGCAGCGCAGCGGCACGATCATCGGTGGCTACCGCGTCTCCGATGTGACCGGCATCGAGGTGTCCATCGACCGCAACCGCATGCTCGACACCCGCTACGCCGGCACCGGCATGGATTCGATATTCGACAATGCCACCATCTACCGCCTCGACGGCCGACTGGGGGATATCGAAGGCCCGGTCGACGCGGTGCGCCTGGAGGTCTCACGCGCCAATGTCGACCACCTGATGGATAACTACAGCCTGCGTGAGCTGGCCGCCGCGATGCCGATGGACGCGCCGGCGGAGTCGCACACCACGACCGCCCGACTGACGGCGTCATCACGCAGCAACCAAATCGAGATCGACTACGGCCTCGATTTCCAGCGGGTGGAGCAAGATGCACAGGCGATCAACGCAATGACCGACATGCTTATCTTCCGCCAGTGGCCGGATGGCCAGACGGACCAAGTGGGGGCATTTTTGCAAGGCGACTGGCAACTCGATGACGACAACTCCCTGCGCGCCGGGCTGCGGATGGATCGCTTCGAGAGCGAGATCGATACCAGTCTCGACAAGAGCATCGCCACGAACATGATGGTGCCAGCCGACATCAGAGAGTCCGCCCGCGAGGCGAAGAGCGACACGGAAATTAGCGCCCTGCTTCGCTACAAACATTCCTTTGACTCGAACCTCTCCGGTCACGTCGGCATCAGCCGTACCGCGGTCGCGCCCAACCTGACCCAGAAGTACATCACCTTATTGATGAACGGCATGCTGGCGAAGATGGGCAACCCGGATCTGGAGCCCGAAATCCATCACCAGATCGAGGGCGGCCTGTCATGGCAGAACGAGCGGCTCGTGACGAGCGCCAACCTGTATGTCGATCAGGTCGACGACTATGTCCTGCAGGACCGAGAGATCGCGGGCTTGATGCCGATGAGCACGAGCTTCCGCAATGTCGACGCCCGCCTATACGGCGGCGAACTCGACCTGCGGTATGCCGTGACCGACTGGCTGGCGACCGAGGCACAATTGGCCTTTGTGCGTGGACGCAACACCAGCGACTCGCGCGACCTGCCGCAGATCCCGCCGCTGTCGGGCAACCTCGGGGTGCGCGCCGAACGAGGGGCGCTGGATGGCGCCGTGGTCCTACGCTGGGCGGGTCGCGCCGAGGCCATCGACGAACAGAGCGGACTGGACACCACAGAGACGGCCGGGTATGCCGTGCTCGACCTCAACGCGGGCTACGACATCACCCGTAACTGGCGAATGGAAGCCGGAGTCGACAACGTCTTCGACCGGACTTATGCCCAGCACGTCAACCGGGCCTATAGCGGGGCATTTGGTGATCCGACCAGCCGAATCAACGAGCCGGGACGCACGGTCTGGGCACGCCTCACCGCCACGTTCTGATCACTTTCCCACCTCCAGACTGCCACGCCTCGACGTGGCCTTGCGGCAGCCCCAGGCTGCCGTTTTTTTTGGACAACCACCGGAACATGGACACCAACAACCAATACCAATGCGACTAAAGCAAAGGCCCCGTCTCGGGCAATGCCAAAACGGGGCCTAAAGGTTCAGGGACAGGCGGATTCGTCAGTCACTATTCGATGGCAAACTTCTTCAGACGATAGAGAAACGTGTCACGCGAGAGGTGCAGCAGGCGAGCGGCGTGCGACTTGTTGCCGCCGGTATGGGCCAGGGCCTGACGCAGGAGATCGCTCTCGACGGCCTCGAGATCGACGCCGCCTTCCGGCAGCACGAACCCCGGAGCAAGTGGACCACCGCATTCGCTCTGCGCCGCGGATCGCATCGCCGTCGGCAATGCCTCGACGTCGACCACGCCGCCCGCGTGGAAGATCACCAGCCGCTCGGCCAGCTGCTTGAGCTCGCGAACATTGCCCGGCCAGCGGTAACGACGCAACACCCCGGTAGCGCGTGCCGTCAGACGAGGTATCGCCACCTCATTGCGAGCGGCGTTTTCTTCCAGGAAACGAGCGAACAACCAGTCGACGTCACCCTGACGGTCACGCAGCGGCAACAGCTCGACCGGCACGCCGGCCAGGCGAAAATAGAGGTCGGCTCGGAATTCACCCGCCTCGACCATGCCGGCGAGATCCCGGTGAGTCGCCGCCACCACGCGCAGGTCAACCCGACGCGTGCCGGTCTCCCCCACGGCGCGCGTCTCGCCGTTTTCCAGAAGCCGCAGCAGTTTTGACTGCAGGCCCAATGGCAGCTCGCCCAGCTCGTCGAGAAACAGCGTGCCACCGTCGGCCTGGTCGACCAGTCCCGCCTGGTCGGCCAGCGCCCCGGTGAACGCCCCGCGACGGTGACCGAACAGGGTCGATTCGGCCAGCTCGTCGGGGATGGTCGCGCAATTGACTGTGACCAATGGACGAGCGGCACGCGGCGAGCCGGCATGGATCGCGCGCGCAGCCAGCTCCTTGCCGGTGCCGGTCTCACCCGTGATCAGCACCGTCGCCTCGGTCGCCGCGACCAGACCGATGCTGCGCAGCGTGGACTCGAAACGTGGCGACTGGCTCTGCAATGCCTCAAGATAGGGGTTCGCGTTCATGGCGATCTGTCCATAACGTGACGGGAATGGCGCCCAGTCTACCGCTACCGGCCGTCACGATAAAGCCAGTTTTGCCGCCCAAAACCTGACTCAATCACCCGGAGATACGATGTCCGATACGGTCACCGACAACCTCGAGTGCTACATCGTCGGCGGCGCCGTGCGTGACCAGTTGCTCGGCCGAAAAGTGGTCGACCACGACTGGGTGGTCGTCGGCGCCACGCCCGAGGAGATGCTCAGCCGTGGCTTTCGCCAGGTCGGTGCGGACTTTCCCGTGTTCCTCCACCCGGAGACCGGCGAGGAATACGCGCTGGCCCGCACCGAACGCAAGCAGGGACGCGGCTATCACGGCTTTGCGGTGCATGCCGCCCCGGAGGTCACCCTCGAGGATGATCTGGCCCGGCGCGACCTGACCATCAACGCCATGGCCATGCGTGAGAACGGCGAGGTGGTCGATCCGTTCGGTGGTCGCGAGGACCTAGAGGCCCGCCGGCTGCGCCACGTCGGCCCCGCCTTTGTAGAGGACCCGTTACGCGTGCTGCGCGTGGCGCGGTTCGCCGCCCAGCTGGGCGCTCATGGATTCGAGGTCGCCGAGTCGACTGCCTCGCTGATGCGCCAGATGAGTGCCAGCGGGGAGCTTGCCGATCTGGTTCCCGAGCGCGTCTGGGCGGAGACGGTCAAGGCACTGGGAACCGAACGACCCTCACGCTATTTCGCCGTACTCCACGAGGTCGACGCCCTGGTCGAGACGTTTCCCGAGGTCGAGGCGCTGTTCGGCGTGCCCCAGCCCAAGGAATACCACCCCGAGGTCGACACAGGGATCCACACCCTGCTCGTACTGGATACGGCAGCCGACCTGAGCGACTCGATCGGCGTGCGCTTTGCCGCGGTCTGCCACGACCTGGGCAAGGCACTGACGCCCCCGGAGGAATGGCCCCGTCATATTGGCCACGAACGACGCGGCGTCGAGCCGACACGGACCCTGTGCGAGCGCCTGCGCACCCCCAAGGCGATTCGCGAGCTGGCCCTGACCGTCACCGCCCAGCACGGCCGGATTCATCGCGCCCTGGAAATGCGTGACAGCACCCTGGTCGAACTCATCGACGAGCTCGACGCCCTGCGGCGCCCGGAGCGATTCGAGGACATCCTGACCGTCTGTCATGCCGACTCGCGCGGCAAGCCCGGCAAGGAATCGGTCGACTACCCGGAGGGGGACTGGCTACGCCGAGTGCGTGAGACGGTGGCCACGATTTCGCCCCAACCGCTGCTTGAACAGGGGATTCGGGGCAAGGCGCTGGGCGAGGCCCTCAGGCGCGAACGCATCCGGGCGGTCGCCGAACTGCCCCGCCCGCAGTAAGCACGTCGTGGACGCTGGACCTTACTCGCTCATTGCCTGCGCCGGCCCGGTCGGCGGCACCCGACCGAGAAACCGCGATACCGTCGACAGGACCTGGTCGTCGAAGGGGAATACGTTCGACAGGCTGACCACCACGCCGGCATGACGCAGATTGTCGACCCGCAACAGCTCGACGGGCACGCCGACCCGCTCCAGTCGTGCGGCCATCCGCTCGGTATTGCGTGGGTCGACCACCGGGTCATCCTCGCTGACCACCAGCAACGTCGGCGGCACTTCGCCGTCCACCCAGTTGATCGGCTGGCTCGACTCAAGTGGGTCGGCAGGCTCAAAGATGCGTTCGAGCTTGGCGTCATTCAGCGGCAGGAAATCATAGGGCCCGGCAAGACCCGCCCAGGACGTAACCCAGTCCCGCGCGCCGCCGACCGCCTCAAGGTAGCGATCGTCGGTCACCAGCATGGCCACGTTGTAGGCCCCCGCCGAATGCCCCATCAGTGACAGGCGCGCCGGATCGGCACCGTGATCGTGGGCATGCGCCCGTGCCCAGGCCACCGCACGGGCCGAGTCATACAGGAAATCGGGGTAGCGCACCTCGGGATAGACGCGATAGTCCGGAATCATCACGACGAATCCCCGACTGGCCAGCGTCCGACCAAGGAAGGCATAAGTGGAGCGATCCCCCGTCTGCCAGCTCCCGCCCCAGAAGAACACCACCAGCGGTGCCCCCTCTGCGTCGATGGGGCGATAGACATCCAGCGCGAGATCGCGCTCGTCATCGAAGACCACGTCATTGGTCACCGTGACCGAGTCACTGGGCGCGAGCGATTCGAGCACCTTCGCCCCGGAACACGCCGTCAGGTTCATGAGGGTGACCGTCGCGGCGGTGATTACGGTCAGAAATCGCTTCACAAGGTGGCTCCGGGGTGATGGGGCACTGTCTTCACGGTGCGCCGAGTGTAGACCCCGCCGCGCCGGCGTGGAGCGCTTTATTCGCGACGGCACTCGCGGCGCAGATCGCGCGCCGCATCGACCAGGTTTTTCAGCCCGGCCCTAACCTCCTCCCAGCCGCGCGTCTTGAGACCGCAGTCGGGGTTCACCCACAGCCGTTCCACCGGCACCCTGTCCAGTGCCAGCCGCAACCGGTCGCCAATCTCCGCCACGCTCGGCACCAAGGGAGAGTGGATGTCCCAAACGCCCGGGCCGATCTCGTTGGGGTATTCGAATTCGGCAAAAGCGTCCAACAGCTTCATGTTCGAACGCGTTGTCTCGATGGTGATCACGTCGGCATCCAACGCGGCGATCGCCGCGATGATGTCGTTGAACTCGCTATAGCACATGTGGGTGTGGATCTGGACGTCATCCGGCGCTACCGCGGTGGCGAAACGGAAGGCACGCACCGCCCAGTCGAGGTAGCCATCCCAACCGGCACGGCGCAGCGGCAGCCCCTCTCGAAATGCGGGCTCATCGACCTGGATTGCGGCGATGCCGGCGGCGCACAGGTCGGCGACCTCTTCGCGCAGCACCGCGGCAAGCTGATACGCGACCTCTTCACGGGACAGGTCATCGCGCACGAACGACCACGAGAGCATCGTGACCGGACCGGTCAGCATCCCCTTGACCGGCCGATCGGTGAGCGACTGCGCATACCGACTCCAGTCCACGGTCAGGGGACGGGGACGCGCCACGTCGCCCCAGATGATCGGCGGCTTGACGCAGCGCGAGCCGTAGGACTGCACCCAGCCGGTGCGGGTGAAGGCAAAGCCCTCGAGCTGCTGGCCGAAGTACTCGACCATGTCGTTGCGCTCGGGCTCGCCATGCACCAGCAGGTCCAGACCCAAGGTCTCCTGCTCGCGAACCGTGTCGGCGATCGCCACGCGCATCGCCTGCTCGTAGGCAGAAATATCGATTTCCCCGCGGCGATACGCGCGGCGTGTTGCCCGGATTTCGTCGGTCTGCGGGAACGAGCCGATGGTCGTGGTGGGCAGGATCGGCAGGTTCAATCGCGCCTGCTGCGCCTTCGCGCGATCGACATACGGACGAGCCCGTGCCGGCTCTTCGGCAAGCGATCGGGCCAACCGATCACGACGCTGCGCATCCCGACGGCCATTCAATGCCTCCAGCTGTTGCCGGGCCGTGATAGTCGCCTCGAGCGCTTCGGCGATCGCCTCGCGGCCCTCGGCCAAGCCACGCGCCAGCAATGACAGCTCGCCGAGCTTCTGTCGGGCAAAGCTCAGGTTTGCAGCCAACGCAGGCGGCAAATCGGTTTCCTCGCCGGCATCCAGCGGCAGGTGCAACAGCGAGCAGCTAGGGGCCAGCCACAGGCGCTCGCCCAGTCGCTCATGGAGTGGCTCAAGGCGATCGAGCAGTGCCGACAGATCTGCCCGCCAGATCGATCGGCCGTCCAGCACGCCCGCGGAGAGTACCTTGAATCCCGGCAATCGATCCGCGAGGGCCTCGAGGTCGTCCCCGGCAGATACATCCACGTGCACGCCATCCACGGGCAGGTTGGCCAACAAGGCCAGACGCCCATCCACCGGCGAGAAGTAACTCGCCAGCAGCAGGCGCAACCCAGGTGTCTTCAGGCGGTGATAGATCGGCTCGAATGCCGCCAGCCAGCCCGTTGGAAGGTCCAGCCCCAGGATCGGCTCATCGAGCTGGACCCACTCCGCCCCGAGAGCGGCAATCTCGCTCAATAGCGTGGCGTAGGCATCGGCCAGCTCCAGGGCGCGCTGCAGGCGTGCGTCGCGATCGACACCGGCGCTTAGCCAAAGGAAAGTCAGTGGGCCAATCAGCACCGGTTTGCTGGCCGGGTCATCGGCGAGCGATTCGCGAATCTGGCTCAGCAGCCGATCGGCATCGAGTCGGAACGGGCGCTGCGCATCCAGTTCGGGGACCAGGTAGTGGTAGTTCGTATCAAACCACTTGGTCATCGCCAACGGCGCGAGATTGCCCTGCTCGGACGGCTCCCCCCGAGCCAGGGCAAACAGCGAATCGAGATCGTTGGGCAGGTCGCCGAAGCGAGTAGGCGCTTGCCCGAACAGCAGGCAGAGGTCCGCCATGCCGTCGTAGAAGGTGAAATCAGCGCAGGCCGGTCGCCCTACGCCGGCCTCGCGGTACCACTGGTGTGAGTCGGCCCGCACCTGAAGTGCGGTTTGCTGCAACGCGTCGATGTCCGTTTCGCCGCGCCAATGGCGCTCCAGGGCCCACTTCAGGGCGCGGTCGCGCCCGATCCGGGGGAAACCCAGGGTGTGCGTGACGGGGTAGGTGCTCGCAACCGGCATGTCGATTCCTCTGTGTTTCGGGTGATGGATTCACCCTATCGGAATGCAACATGCATTTTTTGTCGCCTTATTCGACCATTAGATTAGTTTCATTCATTCTCAGGCGACCCCGGTGGGTTAACCAGGTCCCGATGGAAGACGACGGTGTCATCCTTGGTTTCCTTGGCGCGGTACATGGCGGCATCTGCCCGCCTCGTCAGGCCATCGAGGGTGTCGGCATCGTCGGGGAAGCGGGCAAAACCGATGGAGGCGCGAACGTGAACCAGCTGAGTGGTCCCATCGAGCATCATGGGTTCCCGCAGAGACTCGAGTAGTGAGTCGCCCAATCGAAGTACGTCCTCGTCGTTACGCACGCCGTAGAAGGCGATCACAAACTCGTCGCCCCCCAATCGGGCGACGATGTCCTCACCCCGACCGACGCCAGACAGACGCCGGGCGACCTCGCGCAACACCTGGTCACCAACGTGGTGCCCGAGGGTGTCGTTGATGGGTTTGAAACCGTTCAGATCGACAAAGGCCAAGGCAATACCCGTGCCCTCGCGAATCGCGTGCAGGCGCGCCTGCTCGAACCGCTCCTCGAGACCGGACCGGTTGAGCATGTCGGTCAACGGATCATGCAGGGCACGATGATGCATGGCCTGCATGCGGCGATGCCGGGTCGTGACATCGCTCAGCACGACGACGTAGCGACTCACGCGCTGGCGATCATCGCGGATCAGGTCCACCGACCAGCCCAGAACACGCTCCCGGCCATCCGGCAGCCGACAAGCCAGCTCCTCGCTCCAGCGGCCCCGCTGTCGAAGCCCACGCAGGCATGCCTCAAGGCGCCGCCGGCTTTTATCCAGCACCTCGGGGGTGGCCAACCGCTCGCCGACCAGGTCCTTGGAGGGCAAGCCCACCAGACGCTCGAAGGCCGGATTGACAGCCAGCACCCGGCGATGGCGATCCAGTATGACTATCGAGTCCCCAGCGCCTTCGAACACCGCTGTCGCCAGCCCTTCCAGCTGCTCGAAGGCCTGCCGATCCGACAAATCGGTCAGGGTGCCGACCAGACCTGCTTGCCCGTACGACGCCGCGGTTACCGGCTCGACCCGCACCTCGACCGGGGCTTCCACCCCGTCGCTTCGCATCACACGAGTCGTCAATACCACCCGATCTCGGCGGGAGGGACCGAATGGGACTTGCTCGGACTGATGCATCCGCTCGGTGGCCTCACGGATCGGCCGCCGCTCGTCCTCGGGGAACAGATTCAGCCACGGCGCCCCTATCATCCCCTGCGCAGGACGGCCGATCATGCGCTCATAGGCCGGACTGACATAGATCAACTGCCCCGCCCCATCCGTGCGGAATACCGCGTCACTGACGTTCGAGGTGACATCGCGCAGCAGGCGCTCGGAGTCGACCATCAGTCGTTGTTGCGCCTGCCAGCGGACGGCGAGCCACATCACCAGCAGCCCGGCCATCAGGGCCACGAGTTCGGCGATTCGAGTCAGCCAGGTGACCATCGTGCTTGGTTTGCTGGGCTGCATGGCGAGCTGCCATCGCCCGTCCAGGGCGATCACCGGTGTTCTCAGGGTATTTTCCTGACGGAAAATCTCGGGGTGACCGAGAAAAACCGCTCCTTCGGCTCCAAGGCCATCCATCCCACGCACGGCCAGCGTGCCTTCAGTCAGTTCGTCCGATACCCCGGCCGCTTCGAACAAGCGCATCACGTCGATCGGGGTGGAAACCACGCCCCAATACTCGTCTGCCCCGTCCTGATCGCGATCGAAATACACCGGAACCCGATGAATGACCGCGTAGCCGCCCTGAATCAGTTCGTAGGGGCCACCGAGCACCGGTTCGCCACTTTGCATGGCCCGGCGCAACGACACCCCCTGCACTGGATGGGCGGCGAGGTCCACGCCAATGGCGGCCTCGTTGCCTTCCAGCGGGATGCTGACCTGGATCACATTGTCCGGCGCAATGGCGATCGACCGGATGACGGGGGTCCGCTCGAGCATCCGATCGGCAACGGATCGCAGACTAGGTTCGTCCAGCCCGCGGTTGACCTCGATCATCGCCCCAACCCCGTCGGAGACGTTGGATGCCTGGTTGAGCTGGGATTCGATGCGAGTTCGGATCTGGGCCAGGTCGTCGAGGTCGGCCTGCAAGACGGCGGTTGTGAACTGCCGCTCAACCACCCAGATGGTCGCGAGCAACACGCCACTAACCACGAAGCCCGCCGCGAGGGGCGGAAGAATCCGTTTCAGCCGGACAAAAAGGGGCTGGGAACCGAAAGAGGTCGGCTCCGTTTCCTGCTGATATCCGGCCGACCGGCCGACGTGGAAACTACCCACCACCGATCTCCCTGTTTATACGAATAACCCTATGAAGGAGTCTAGTTCAGAGCGCCGCCATCACCGTTAGCTTGACTACCGGAGCCGGGACTCCTTGCCGACCGTGGAAATGAAAAAGCCGGCGCCCTAAGAAGGGCGCCGGCCTTATCGCTTCATAGCGGAAACGATGGTCTTGATTGAGGTGGCCCGGAAGATCTGAAGCGCTCGACCTTCCCGGCCGGAATTTTTTTCATGTCAGCATCAACTGTGCTGATGTCGGTGCTCCCGTTCTTCCTGGGCGTGCTTGGCATCGCCGGACCTCTTCCAGAGCATCCAGAACGCTGCCAACGGCATGCCGACGATGCCGATCATGGCGAGGATGCTGATAAGCACGATTTGCAGTTCAATGTCCATGACAATCAACCTCCGATTGTTTGATCGCATGACCGCCTTGGGTCAGGCCAGGTCATGGCATCGAATTTAGACCCTGCTTATGCGCCTATCAACCCAGTAGATCACTGCAGTATTCCTCAACCCCTTTTGGCCACCGGAAATCGGCGTCAGCGCAGGCGTTTGCCAATGGAAAAGGGAAACTCTGTACGGTTCGATGGCATCTCTGGCTCGCGGGCTTGTTCGCAATCAAGGCGCCGAAGCGAAGACGGGCTCGTTACCCGTTTAGGGACGGCAAAACCGAGTGCGGGCAAACCCGCGAGCCCCGTCCGGGCGGGCCTCCAAGGACCCATCTGCAGCATCGCTGGGTTCGTCCGTGAACCCTCGCCCTTCGGGCCGGCTTGCGCCGGCCGGATCGGCGTCATGCCGATTCGGTCCAGCCCTTGTAAAGGGCGACGGCCCTTCACGACGGACTGCGCCTTGCATTTGGGCCCTTGGAGGTCCCGCAGAGACGTCATCGAACCGGGCAGTGTTTCCCTAGGAAAGCCGCCCCACGCACGCCGCTGGAATCCCCGAAGCGGGGCGCCACCAACCGGGTGGTGATCGGGTCGGAGAAGACGAACTCGTCCCACTGCCGCGGCACGTTCTGGTAGAGCCGTTCGACGTTCGACATCCCGCCTCCGAGCACGATCACGTCCGGATCGAACAGGTTGATCACGTACGCCAGTGCGCGAGCCAGCCGCATCTCGTAACGAGCGAGGCTCGCGTTGGCCGCGTCATCTCCGGCCAGCGCTCGGGCCACGATGGTCTCACCGCCAAGCGACTCGCCAGTGCGCTCGGCGTGATCGCGCTCGAATGCCGGCCCGGAAAGCCATTGCTCGATGCAGCCCTTGAGGCCACACCAGCAGGCAGGCCCGGGCGACTCACCCGTCTCCGCCCAAGGCAGTGGGTTGTGCCCCCACTCACCGGCAATCGCGTTGCGTCCGACCAGAACCCTGCCATCGACTACCAACCCGCCACCCACACCGGTACCCAGGATCACGCCGAACACCGAATCGGCGCCCGCCGCGGCCCCGTCATCCGCGGATTCGGATAACGCGAGGCAGTTGGCGTCGTTGGCCAATAGCACCTCGCGCCCAAGACGGGCCTCGAGATCCGCCTTGAGCGGTCGATCGTTGAGGACCACCGAGTTGGCGTTCTTGATCAGACCGGTGCGCGGCGAAATCGTGCCGGGGGTACCCACCCCGATGCCGTCGGCCCGACCGCACTCGCGCTCGGCGCGTTCGATCAGCGCGGCCATGGTCTCGACCGTTCCGGCGTAGTCACCCTTTGGCGTGGGTTCACGTTCCCGCCAGCGGATGTGGTTGTCGGGGTCAAGCACCGCGACTTCGATCTTGGTGCCGCCCAGGTCGACGCCCAGTCGATTGCTCATCGCCTTATTCCCCTGCTCCCAAAAACGGCGGCCCGGCCGCGAGGCGGATCAATATCCGTCCACGTACCGGGCCTGAATCTACGTCCGGTCGAGGCCGGACGCGGTCTGACTCGGATCAAAGCGCGCCAAGGGCGGCCTCGTAATCCGGCTGATCGGCAATCTCGCCGACCTGCTCGACGTGAAGCACCGTGTCGTCAGGGCCCAGAACGACCACGGTGCGTGCCGCGAGGCCTGCCAGGGGACCATCGGCGATGCGCACGCCGTAATCGTCGAGAAATTCCGGGTGACGGAAGGCCGAGAACATGGCGATGTTATCCAGCCCCTCCGCCTCGGCGAAACGGCCCTGGGCAAACGGCAGGTCCATGGAGATACCGAGCACCACCGTATCGCCAAGCTCACCGGCACGACGATCGAACTCGCGCACCGATTTGGCACAGGTGCCGGTATCCAGGCTCGGGAAGATATTCAGCACCTTCTTCTTGCCCGCAAACGCCTCCAGCCCCTTGTCGGAGAGATCGCTCGCGGTCAGCGAGAACGCGGGCGCCTTGTCACCCACGGACAGCAGCTTGCCGGCAACGTTGACGGGCGTACCCTTGAATGTGACCTGGGACATGGATTGCCTCCTTTCTCTTGAGCCAGCTGAACTGGCAGAAATGACTGTCGAAATCGTTGAAACGCGGGCGGCAGTGCGCCGCGTCGTCGAGGGTTGTCAGTTGCGTAGCGTCGCGATCAGCCGCTTGGGTTTCAAGAGTAGATCAAGAGCGCTGTTGATGTCCGGGCAGATCACGTCGCAAGCATCCAGCGCGTGGCGCGAGAGTCCCTCGGGCTGCATTACGCCGACACCCAGCACGGCTTCGGCCAGCATCAGGGCATCGTTGCGGCCATTGCCGATGGTGACGCACTCACGGGCCGAGAGGGTACGTACGTAACGCTGCTTGGCCTCGTCCTGGAGGTGATCGGACAAGGTCGAGAGCGTCACCGGCAGATCCACCAGTCGCCCTTCGACATCACCGTAGGTGTCGGCCGTGATCACGTGGACATCGACGTGCTTGGCCAGTTCACGCAGACGCTCGCCCACGCCCTCGACCAGGGCGCCGTCGAGCGCCAGCGTGCCGTTGTAGTCGAGCACCAGATGCGACAGGTGCAGGACGCCCCGACTGGGGATGGTGATTTCCAGCATGGTTTACTCCTCGATGACGATTTCCGGTCCAGTCTGATCCTGCGAGCGCACTGCCCGCCCGAGGCCGGCCGCCAGGCGCCGCGCGGCCTGCCGGTAGGTGCTGGCCAGAGCGCCGGACGGGTCCTTGGCAACCGTCGGGGTGCCGGCATCCAGATCCTCGCGGATCCGCAGGTCCAGGGGCAGACGACCCAGCAACTCGGTGCCGTACTGGCGGGCGATCGATTCACCTCCACCCTCGCCGAAGATCGCCTCGACGTGACCGCAGTTCGAACAGACGTGCGTCGCCATGTTCTCGATCACACCGAGGATCGGTACGTTGACCTTGTTGAACATGTTGATCGCCTTGCGCGCATCCAGGGTGGCAATCTCCTGGGGCGTGGTCACGATCACGCTGCCAGCTACCGGCACCTTTTGCGCAAGTGTCAGCTGCACGTCACCCGTGCCCGGCGGCATGTCGACGATCAGGTAATCCAGGCCGTCCCAGCGGGTGTCGTTGAGCAACTGCATCAGGGCCGAGGTCACCATCGGGCCACGCCATACCATCGCCGATTCCTCGTCGACCAGGTAACCGATCGACATGGTCTGCAGGCCATGGGCCTCGACGGGGGCCATCGACTTGTCGTCGACCTGGCGCGGCTTTTCACTGCTACCCAACATGCGCGGCTGGCTCGGGCCGTAGATGTCGGCATCCAGCAGCCCCACCTTCGCGCCATCGGCGGCCAGGGCCAGGGCGAGGTTGATGCTGGTGCTGGACTTGCCCACGCCGCCCTTGCCCGAGGCCACCGCGATGATGTTCTTCACGCCCGGCAGGGGCTTGCCGTGCAGGGCTGAGCCCTCGGGGGCGACAAAGGCCACCGTGACGGCGGGGACGAGCGAGGTATCAACGCTGGCGACAGCCTCGCGAACCCGGCTGGTCAGCTCGGCCTCCCAGTCCCCCGGCGGGTAGTCGAGCACGATATCGATCTGGCACGACTTGTCGCCGCATTCGACACGTTCGACCGCCCCCGATTCGGCCAGCGTCTGGTCGTTATTGGGATCGTGAATCGCCTCCACCGCACGCTGGATCTCGGCGTTTCGTTCGTCGTTCGCGTTGCGCTTCTTGCCGAACAGGCCCATCAATCTCGTCACTCCGCTTGGTTCTTTTGGCGCTGAACCGGCGCGACAGCCGGCAGGACCCCCTAGAGTAGCAAAATCGGACCAATCCGGTCTGGTTATCCCAACCGTTTTTCTGCCTCAAGCACCGTCTGCTGCATGGGCAGGAGACTGTCGGGGTTGAGCGACAGGCTCGAGATGCCCTGCTCGACCAGCCACTCGCTGATCTCGGGGAAATCCGAGGGTGCCTGTCCGCAGATCCCGATGTACTTACCTTGCTCGCGGCAGGCGGCGATCGCCATGGCCATCAGCTTGAGCACCGCCGGGTTGCGCTCGTCGAGCCCCTCGATCAGCGAGGAGTCACGATCGACCCCCAAGGTCAACTGCGTGAGATCGTTCGAGCCGATGGAAAAGCCGTCGACGTGCTCGAGGAATTCGTCGGCGAGCAGTGCATTGGCGGGGATTTCGCACATCAGGTAGACATTGAGGTCGTGTCGCCCCCGTTCGAGACCGGCCTTCGTCATCAAGGCAAGCACCCGGTCGACCTCCTCGACACTGCGCACGAAGGGCAGCATCACCTGGGCATTGGTCAGGCCCATCCCCTCGCGCACGCGCCGCAGGGCCTCGCACTCGAGCAGGAACGCCTCGGCGAACGACTCGGCGTAGTAACGCGATGCGCCACGGAACCCGAGCATCGGGTTTTCCTCGTGGGGCTCGAACCCCGCCCCGCCGACCATCGCGGCGTACTCGTTCGACTTGAAGTCCGACAGGCGCACGATCACCGGCCGCGGGTGGAAGGCCGCCGCGATCGTGCCCACGCCCTCGGCGAGTTTCTGGATATAGAACTCGCGTCGATCGGAGAAACCCACGGTGTGTCGGTCGATCTCGGCCTGCGTTTCGGCATCCAGCTGGTCGTATTCGAGCAACGCCCGCGGGTGAATCCCGATGCGGTTGTTGATGATGAATTCCAGTCGGGCCAGGCCCACCCCGGCCGCCGGCAGCGAGGCCAGCCGGAAGGCCTGCTCGGGATCGCCGAGATTGATCATCAGGTCCGTGCGTGTGGTCTCGGTGCCCGACAGATCGAGCCGCTCCACCGTGAACGGCAGTACGCCGCGATAGACATGCCCGGTGCTGCCCTCGGCACAGGAGACGGTCACCTCCTCGCCATCGGGCACCCGCTCGGTGGCATCACCGCAGCCGACGATTGCCGGGATGCCCAGTTCGCGGGCAATGATCGCCGCATGACAGGTCCGTCCACCCCGGTTGGTCACGATCGCACCGGCCCGCTTCATGATCGGCTCCCAGTCCGGGTCGGTCATGTCGGTGATCAGGATCTCGCCGTCGTCGAGCTTGGCCATTTCCGCCGAGGACTCGATCGTGCGCGCCCGACCGGCCGCAATGCGCTCGCCGACGCTCTTGCCTTCCACCAGCACCTCGCCCCGCTCTTCCAGCCGGTAGGTGGCGTGGGTGGCGGCCTCGCGCTGCGAGTGGACCGTCTCGGGGCGGGCCTGGAGAATGAACAGCTCAGCGCTGTCCCCGTCCTTGGCCCACTCGATGTCCATCGGACGGAATTCGCCGGCCTGCTCGCTGTAGTGGCGCTCGATCTCCACGGCAAAGCGGGCGAGCGTCAGCACCTCCTCGTCGGTGATCGCGAAGCGTTGCCGTTCCTCGACCGGTACGTCGACGTTGCGGGTCGAGGCACCGTGGCGGGCCTCCTCGGTGTAGATCATGCGGATCGCCTTCTCGCCCAGCTGGCGCGAGACGATCGGGCACAACCCATCCTTGAGCATCGGCTTGTAGACATAGAACTCGTCCGGATTGACCGCCCCCTGCACCACGTTCTCGCCCAGCCCGTAGGCCGCGGTGATGAACACGGCATCCCGAAAACCCGACTCGGTGTCGATGGTGAACATCACGCCCGAGGCGGCCTTGTCCGAGCGCACCATCTTCTGCACCCCGGCCGACAGGGCCACCGCCATGTGGTCGAACCCCTGGTGCACTCGGTAGGAGATGGCCCGGTCGGTGAACAGCGAGGCGAACACGTGGCGGATGCTGTCGATCAGGGCGGCTTCGCCGGCAATATTGAGATAGCTTTCCTGCTGGCCGGCGAACGAGGCGGTAGGCAGGTCCTCGGCGGTGGCCGAACTGCGCACGGCCACGTCCGTGTTCTCGCCGTACTCCCGACCCAGTTCCCGGTAGGCCGCGACGATCTCCTCGGCAAGGTCCGCCGGCACCTCACCCTCGGCAATCCAGCCGCGGATCTGCCGACCAGCCTTTTCCAGCGCGGTGACGTCGTTGGTATCGAGCGAACCGAGTACCTCGCCGATCCGGTCGGTCAGATCGTTGTGCTCGAGGTAATGGCGATACGCCTCGGCGGTGGTGGCAAAGCCATCCGGCACCCGCACGCCGCGCTCGGCCAGCTGGGCCACCATCTCACCCAGTGAGGCGTTCTTGCCACCGACCGTGGCTACGTCGTTCATACCCAGTTCGGAAAATCGCCGCACAAAGCGCATTACTGCCTCTCCCTTGATCGTTTCGGGTCACCGACATCGGTCCGGTGACCCTGACTATGGCCTTAGGTCGAGCTTAGCACCGGCCGGGATCTCGTTGCGGGAACCTTTCTATCAATATTCGGTCAGACGCATTTATACTTGGCCGCCCCCTCAAAGGAGAGACCCATGCACCGACTCACCGCCCTGCTCGCCGGCACGTTTGCCCTGCTGACCACTGCCCTCGGCCATGCCGATGGCGAGGTCACCTACCAACCGACCGCCGAGCCGGTCACCGGCTCGGTGTACGCGATCATCGGGCCGACCGATGCCCGTACCTACGAGAACCACGGCATGAATGCCAACTACGGGGTGATCGTGACCGATGAAGGCGTGATCCTGATCGATTCCGGTCCCGGCGCCTTTAGCGGCCCGTACATCGAGCGCGCCGTTGCCGAGGTTAGCGACCAGCCGATTTGCTGGGTGGTCAACATCGGCGTGCAGGACCACCGCTGGCTGGGTAACGATTACTTCCAACAACAGGGTGCCGAGGTGATCGCCTTCGAGCAGACCGTCGAGTCGCAGAAGGAGTTCGCCGAGCAGCACATGGAAGGCCGCCTGCCCGAGGCATTGGGCGAGCGCTTCGATGGCACCAAGCCGGCCTATGCCGACCGCGTCCTCGACGGTGAGACCGCGAGCATCACGCTCGGTGGTACCGAGATCGAACTCTCCCTGACCAACGCCCACTTCCCCGGCGATGCGATGGCCTACCTGCCGGAAAGCGACGTGGTGTTCACCGGTGACCTGGTCTACGTCGACCGCATGTTGGGCATCCACCCGTGGTCGAACCCGCGGAACGGGCTGGAAGCCTTCGCCCGACTCGAGGAAATCGACCCCGATCATGTCGTGCCAGGCCATGGCCGCGTCAGTGACATGGAACGGGCGCGACGCGACAGCGGCGACTACTACGACTTCCTGGTCAACACCGTCGGCGAGGCGGCCCGCAACTTCGAGGCCATGAGCGACGTCATGAACGCCAACGACGACCTCGAGGCCTTCAAGCACCTCGAGCACTACGACAGCTGGCATCGCACCAACATGAACCGCACATTCATCCTGTTCGAAGGCATGTAGGGCGATCGGCAAACGCCCCCGGTCGCATCGGGCGGGCGTCGGCAACGAAAAACGGGGCATTGCGCCCCGTTTTTTTTCGTGCCTTGCCTCACCCCGTGCTTACTACCGCTCCGGGCGAGCCTTCTCGATCCGGCTTACCGCCAGGCGGTCATCCCCGGGAAGGACCACCCAGTCCTCGCCGTGATCGGTAACCACATCGATTACCCGAACGCGCCGCCAGCAACCATCCACCCGAACCTCGGCGTGCCGTTTGTGCAATGCCGCGGCCTCCAGCACATCCACGATGCCGCACCGGAAATCGGCTCCCGACTCGTCAACCATGGAGACCATCAGTGACGGGAGTGGCACTGCCGGAGCGGCGATCCATCAGGTACAGGCCCAGGGCCAGCAGGAACAGCACCGGCAAGGCCGATTCCATGCCCTCTTCCAGGGAGAGCATCACCATGTCGATGTTCTCCGACAGGGTGATGTCGAACTGCACTCGCAGGATCGACGGGCCACGGTCGACGGCCTTGAGGATCGGCGAGATCGCCACCGCGAACAGGGCCAGCCAGCCCCAGGGACGACGCCACCCCCCGCGGGCGAACACCTCGCGCCCACCGAGCACCAGCAACCAGACCAGCGTAATCGTCAGACCCACCGCGACCGCCCCGGCGATCAGCTTTTCGGCCAGAGGCACGCCGGTCATCTGGTAGTAGTCCGACTTGAACAGGCTGTCGGTGGTGAACTTCTTGTGCCAGCCCTCCTCGCGGGCCGCCAGCACCGCGGCGATCACGGACATACCAATCCGACGCCCAAGCCCGATCGGCCTGGCGAACAGCAGTATCACGGCAAGAACCAGCCAGAACACGGCGCTGAGGTCTTCAAACCAGCCCGTTTCACTGAACATGGCATCGGCGCGCGCAGGCGGCAGCACGAGACCCAGGTAGACGAGCCAGGCGGCGTAGACCACCAGCAGCAAGCCCGTCAGGGCCACGATGGAACGTTGATTCATGGAATATCCGTCCAAAAAATCGCCATGCTACCCAGCCATACACGCGGCGGCAACGCGCGCCAACGTCAGACGTACGCTAATCGACGTACGGCCCGCGCTGACGGATCGGCTCGCCGTGCGGATGCCCGGCCGCCACCATCACCTCGCTATTCTCGCCGGCCTCGAGCTCGATTCGCGTCTCGCCGTCGAGGAAGGCGGCCTGCGCCGGCGAGAGTGACTGCCCATTGACCCGCACCGCGCCGTCCTTGACGTAGACGATCGCCCGCCAACCGCCTGGCAATTCGATGGCGTGACGACCGCCGGCATCCAGCAGGACATGGCGATACAGGGCGTCGGTCTTCAGAGTCACCCGGCCACCCTCGCCGGCAATGCGCCGCTCGCGCCCGCCCTCGAAGGCGACCTCGGGCACCGACTCGGCGGGGGCCTCCTCGTAGGCCGGCTCGCTGGCCTTCAGTCGACGCGGGAGATTCACCCACAGCTGGATACCGCTGGTGGTCTCTTCGACCGAGGGCATCTCCGAGTGGACGATCCCCGCCCCGGCCGTGAAACGTTGCGCGCCACCCGGGCCCACCGTCGACACGTTGCCGAGGTTGTCGCGGTGCTCGATCTCTCCACTGAACAAGTAGGTGATCGCCTCGAAGCCGCGATGCGGGTGCTCGGGAAAGCCCGTGCCCGCACCGAGCTCGAAGTGGTCGAACATCACGAACGGGTCGAAGTTCATGAACACCGGCAGCGGCAGATGGCGCTTGACCCGCGCGCCGGCGCCCTCGGCCATCACGGTGGCATCCCGGATATCGATACTCACAGCAATACCTCGCGCTCGTCACGGTGAAGGCCGCGGTGGTGGGGTTGCCCGAAATCGATCGCCGGCCCGCGCGGCACGATGCCGGTGGGATTGATCCAGTCGTGGCTGACGTAATAGTGGTGCTTGATGTGATCGAGGCGCACCGTCTCGGCCACGCCCGGCCACTGGTAGAGCTCGCGGGTGAACGCCCAGAGGTTGGGGAAGTCGGTCAGCCGGTTCCGATTGCACTTGAAGTGGCCGTGATAGACCGCATCGAAACGCACCAGGGTCGTGAACAGCCGCCAGTCGGCCTCGGTGATCCGCTCACCCACAAGGCATCGCTGGTTGGCCAGACGAGCTTCCAGTTCATCTAACGTCTCGAACAAGCGATCGAACGCCGTCTCGTAGGCGTCCTGAGCCGTGGCGAACCCGGCGCGATAGACCCCGTTGTTGACGTTCTCGTAGACAATTGCGTTGATCGAGTCGATCGCTTCGTGCAGCCCGCCCGGGTAGTAGTCATCACGATTACCCGTGAGATCGTCGAACGCCGAATTGAACATGCGAATGATCTCGGAAGACTCGTTGTTCACGATGGTCTGACGCTGCTTGTCCCAGAGCACCGGCACGGTGACGATGCCGCTGACCTTGGGATCGGCACGGGTGTAGAGCTGGTGAAGGTGGTGCGCGCCCATCTGGCTGTCGGGTGTGGCGCCGGGGAAGTCACCGAAGTGCCAGCCCTCGGCCAGCATGTGCGGGTGAACCACGTCAACGCTGATCAGGTCGGTCAGACCCTTGATGGCCCGGAAGATCAGCGTGCGGTGCGCCCAGGGGCAGGCATACGAGACGTAGAGATGGTAACGCCCGGCCTCGGCGGGAAAACCACCTTCCCCAGTCGGCCCCGGTGATCCATCCGGCGTGATCCAGTGACGGAACATCGAATCCTTGCGGACGAACTCGCCGCCCTCGGATTCCGACTCGAACCAGTCGGTATGCAGCTTCCCCTCGACAAGCAAACTCATCGCTTCCTCCATTAACGCGTCCAACCGGGCCCTGCCCGATATCAAGCGCCGGAGTATGGACCAGGTTTCCGGTGACGTTGTCGAACTATTCGAAACCTTTGATTCGATATCCCAACATCAAAATCGACCTCCATGGATGGCCGGCTTATGCCCCGATCACGAGATTCTGTGGCAAAAACAACGCCCTGACGTGCTTTTCGCCCTACCATGACCGGACACCCTTTTTACCCTTCGTGACACGTCTTCAATGCCCCTACTGTTCGACAATCCCTGGCTAACCCTTCTTACCGGTGCCGCGCTGATCGGACTGGCCTTTGGCGCCATCGCCGCGGCCACCCGTTACTGCAACATGGGTGCCGTCTCAGACTGGGTACTGACCGGCGATCCGGGACGGATGCGCGCCTGGCTACTATCGATCGCGGTCGCGGTCGCGGGCGTTGCCCTGCTCGAGGCCGGCGGGGTATTCGATCTCGATCAGACCCGGGTCAACTACCGTGCCGCCGAGTTTCCGTGGCTGCGCTACCTGCTCGGTGGGCTGCTGTTCGGGGTGGGCATGGTGCTGGCCGGGGGCTGCACCACCAAGACGCTGGTCAACATTGGCCAGGGGGACATGAAATCGCTGTGGGCGTACGCCGTGGTGGGCGTGACCGCCGCCGGGCTGCTCTACTGGCCCGAGGCACGCTGGTTCGTCGACCAGACATTGGCCTGGCCGCAGTTGAGTTTCGAGGCCGTCTCGATCGGCCATCAAGATCTGGGCGCCCTGCTAGCGGGCGTCAGCCCGAGCGGCTCATTGGAACACTGGCGCTTGGCCACGGCCCTGGTGGTGGCCGCCGGGTTGATTGTCTGGCTGTGGCGGATGGATCACGCCCAGCGCATGCGGCGCGCGGACGTGATTGGCGGGCTGGGCATCGGCCTGGTGATCACCGCCGGCTGGCTGTGGACCGGCTCGCCCACGGGGCAGGCCCTGATGAGCGAGGCGGCACTCGCCTTCGACCCGCCCAAGGGCACCGGCGCCCAGTCGCTAAGCTTCGTCGCCCCGGCAGCCGAGGTGCTGCGCCTGGCTGAATCACCAGCCCTTGGGCTAGTCACCTTCGGCATCGTGGCAATGCTCGGGGTCATCGTCGGTGCCGCCGCCTGGGCTGTCCTACGTGGCCATTTCCGGCTGCAGGGTTTCCGCGCCTGGTCGCAGTTCGGCACCTATTCGATCGGCGGGCTGCTGATGGGTACCGGCGGGATCATCGCGATGGGCTGCTCGGTCGGCCAAGGGCTCTCGGGCAGTTCCACCCTGGCGCTGGGCAGCCTGATCGCCCTGGGCGGCATCGTGCTGGGGGCGTTCGTGACCCTCAAGATCATGCTCTACCGCGCGCTCTACCCGGAAAGCCGCCGGCGTTCGCTCACCTGCGCGTTGCTGGCCGACCTGCACCTTATCCCGCGCCGCTGCCACCCCTTCCGAGACGAGGACCCCTCCGGCGAACCTCCCGCCGGCTGCTCGCGTTAAGCCGTAGCCCTGGGACCTCGTCGGTATCGGCGCTGAACCGCCGACTCAATGGGCGACGGGCTCGATCCGCAACAGCGGCGCACGCCCATCGGCAAACACCCGCTCGGCCAGCCCCGCCGGGTAGTCGAGGGAGACCCGGGCGTTGGGTTCGAGCACGTGCAACTCGCCCCACTCGCCATCGTCCACACCGACATCAGCGTGGGCGCCGTAATGGGCCTGCCGATACCCAAACGCCTGGTCCTCGTTGTTGATCAACGTCAGGCGGCTGGTTATCTCAGGCTGGCCCTCGAGCCCCGCCTGATCACGCACCCGCTCGATATTGCCCTGCACGTACGGCGGCAAACCGACCGACAAGGTCTGCTCGTGGAGCTTGATATTGACGTGCGAGAGGCCGCTCAACGTCTCGCCCGGGTTGGCATCGAACACGATCATGTTGCGAAATGTCGTCTCGGCCCCCGCCTCGAGCTCGCGGCAACCGCGATAGCGCGTGTCCGGGAATACGCCAGAAAGCACCCAGGTGGCCCAGCCCGCACTGCCCTCGCGCTCGGCACTGCGACTGCCGCGGTCGCAATCCTCGGTGCGCACCTTGCTGGTGGCAAACAGCCCATGGGTCTCGCGCTCGCGGATATCGCCGATCTCGAGCTCGGCCTCGACATCGGCCTGACAGCCGGTGAGCAGAGTGGTCAGGCCCATGCCGGCGAGCAGCAGGGGCATCAGGACGGTACGACGGGGCATGGGCAACCTCTCGGGCTCGACCTTCGGCTGGCCGCCCTTGGATTGGCGGACGCCCAGCCGATCACGGTGGTGAAATCGGGGATCGGAGTCTAGCACCCGGCCGGCCTGCCAGCCTTGCTCGCGACTGCTGTGACCTCGGCCACCGACATCGCCACGCCAGATGGCTATCATGAACGGCATGAACCTCCATCTGGCACTCACCTTCCTCGGCGGCGTCGGCCTGTTCCTGCTGGGCATGCGCCTGATGACCGATGGCCTGAAGGTCGCCGCCGGCGACGCGCTGCGCGAGATACTGGCCCGTGGCACGGCCACCACCCCGCGCGGGATCATCTCGGGCATCGGCATCACGGCGGTGGTGCAATCGTCCTCCGCGGTGATCTTCGCCACGGTCGGTTTCGTCAACGCAGGGCTGCTGACGTTGTTCCAGGCCGTCGGGGTGATCATCGGCAGCAACATCGGCACCACGGCCACCTCCTGGCTGGTGGCGATCGTCGGCTTCAAGGTCGACCTGCAAGCCCTGGCGCTGCCCGCCGTGGCCATCGGCATGCTGCTGCGCGTCACCGGCCAGGGCAAGCGGCGCGCCTACCTGGGGGATGCGCTGACCGGCTTTGGCATCTTCTTTCTCGGCCTGGATGTACTCAAGGCGAGCTTCGGTGATTTCGGCGAGGGCTTCGATCTGGCAGCGCATACCGGCAACGGCGTGTGGAGCCTGCTGATGTTCGCGGCCATTGGCGTGATCATGACCGTGGTGATGAATTCCTCCAGTGCGTCGCTGGCTATCACGCTCACGGCGGCCGGCACCGGCCTGATCCCACTGACCTCGGCTGCCGCCATGGTGATCGGCGCGAACGTCGGGACCACCTCCACCGCCCTGTTCGCGGTCATCGGCGCCACGTCCTCGGCCAAACGGGCCGCGATGGCCCACGTGCTCTTCAACGTGGTGGTCGGCATCGTTGCGTTCGTCGGCCTGCCCGCCCTGCTCTGGCTGGTCGCACACGCCGCCCAGCTCATGCGCCTCGAGCCGGGGCCGGCCACCTCGCTTGCCATCTTCCATACCACCACGAAGCTGCTGGGCATGGCGATCTTCTGGCCATTGACGCCCCGGCTGGTCAGATTTCTCGAACGCCGATTCCGCAGCGCCGAGGAGGATGAAGGCCAACCGCGCCATCTCGACCGCAACATCGCCAGTACGCCGGACCTGGCTCTCGACGCGCTGAACATGGAATTGAAACGCATCGGCGAGATCGCCCGTCGAGGCGCCCGCGACGTGATCAGCATGGAAGGCTCGTCGGCCATCGAGCGCCTGCGCCGTGATCGCGTGATCGTCGACCGACTGATCCTCGCCACCGCGGAATTCAGCAACCGGGCCCAGTACGGCGAGATACCCGCCTCGATTGCCGACGGCTTTCCCCTGGCCATGCGCATCGGCCGTTACTACGGCGATATCGTCGAGCACGTCGAAGAGGTTGCGAAGCTCGAGGCCACGCTGTCGACCCCCACGGACCCGGCGATCAGCGAGGCACTCACCGAATTCCGGCGCGAGACCGCGCATTTCCTTGCCCTGGCCGACCCGGACACCGAGGGCTTCGAGATGAAGCCGATCAAGCGGGCGATCAAGGATTTCGCCGACGACTATCAGTCGCTCAAGGCGCTGTTGTTGCGCGCCGGTGCCGATGACCGGCTGCCCGTACGTCAGATGGTCGCCCGACTGGACGAACTGAGCCACGTCCGGCGCATCGTCGACCAGGCCTACAAGGCCGCCAAGTACACCCGCCGGCTGCGCAAGCAGCTCTACCAGCACCAGGACGAAGCCGGTGGCGTCGAGGATACCGACACCTATCGCGACGATGCCGTGATGGAGATGACCGGGGCCCCGACCCCGTCGGCCACCGAGGACCAGGAGGCACCCACCGGGCCGGCATACCCGACGGGCTCTTCGGAAGCCGACGAGACCCAACCGAGATCGCCTGGCTAATCACCGGCCGTTCGGCCCGCTCCTTTCTCGGCAACAAAAAAAGCCACCGATCCGAGGATCGATGGCCTTGGCGATTCAGGCGTCGACCGACGGGGATCTCCGCCGACCCCGCCGCTGCCCTCGGTCAGTTCAGATCGCAACGTCCGGCGTTCATCACCTTGTTCCATGCCGCGACGAAGCCATGCACGAACCGCCCGCCGGCGTCGTCCTGGGCATAGGCCTCGGCGATCGCCCGCAGTTGCGAGTTGGAACCGAACACCAGGTCGACGCGCGTGCCGGTCCACTTGAGTTCGCCGGTCTTGCGGTCACGCCCCTCGTAGATGTCCTCGTCCGCCTCGGTGGGCTTCCAGACCGTGTCCATGTCGGTCAGGTTGACGAAGAAATCGTTGGTCAGGGTGCCCGGTTCCTCGGTGAACACGCCGTGCTTGCTCTCCCCGTGGTTCGCGCCCAGCACCCGCAGGCCGCCGACCAGGGCGGTCATCTCGGGAGCCGACAGGCCCAGCAGCTGGGCGCGGTCGATCAGCATTTCCTCGTCGGAGACGGTGAACTTCGCGCGACGGTAGTTGCGGAACCCGTCGGCCTCGGGCTTCATCGGGTCGAAGGAATCGGCATCGGTCTGCTCGTCGGTCGCGTCGGTACGACCCGGCGCGAACGGCACCTCGACCGGGTAACCGGCATCCCAGGAGGCCAGCTCGATGGCCGCGGCACCACCCAGCACGATCAGGTCGGCCAGTGACACGCGCTTGCCACCGTACTGCGCGTCGTTGAATTCCTTCTGGATGCCCTCGAGGGTCTTGAGCACGCGGGCGAGTTGCTCGGGCTCGTTGACCTCCCAATCCTTCTGCGGCGCCAGGCGAATGCGTGCGCCGTTGGCCCCGCCGCGCTTATCCGAGCCGCGGAAGGTGCAGGCCGAGGACCAGGCGGTATAGACCAGCTCACGCACGGTCAGCCCCTTGTCCAGAATGGCCGCCTTGAGCTCCTCGGCGTCCTGCTCGTCGATCAGCACGTGGTCGACCGGCGGTACCGGGTCCTGCCAGATCAGGTCCTCGTCCGGCACGTCCGGGCCGAGGTAGCAGTCCTTCGGCCCCATGTCGCGGTGGGTGAGCTTGAACCAGGCCCGGGCGAAGGCATCGGCGAACTCCTCCGGGTTCTTGTGGAAGTGCTCGGCGATCTTGCGGTACTCCGGGTCCTCGCGCATCGCCATGTCGGCGGTGCTCATCATGATGCCGACCCGCTTGTTCGGGTCCTCGGCATCCGGGGCGTGATCCTTTTCGGCGAGATTCTTCGGCCTCCACTGCCAAGCGCCGGCCGGGCTCTTGGTCAGTTCCCAGTCGTAACCGAACAGCACGTCGAGGTAGGTCATGTCCCACTTGGTCGGCGTCGGTGTCCAGGACCCCTCCAGGCCACTGGTGATGGTGTCGCGGCCCTTGCCGCTGCCATAGCTGCTCTTCCAGCCAAAGCCCATCTCCTCGATCGGCGCGGCCTCCGGCTCCGGGCCAACGTGCGCGGCATCACCGGCGCCGTGCACCTTGCCGAAGGTATGGCCACCGGCGGTCAGGGCGACGGTCTCGTAGTCGTTCATCGCCATGCGCTCGAACGTCTCGCGGATGTCGTGCGCCGAGGCGAGCGGATCGGGTTCACCGTCCGGGCCTTCCGGGTTGACGTAGATCAGGCCCATCTGCACGGCGGCGAGCGGGTTTTCCAGTTCACGATCACCGGAGTAACGGCTGTGCGGCTTATCACTGGTGGCCAGCCACTCTTCCTCGGCGCCCCAATAAATGTCCTCTTCCGGCGCCCAGATGTCCTTGCGACCGCCGCCAAAGCCGAAGGCCTTCAGCCCCATGGACTCGAGTGCCATGTTGCCGGCCAGGATGTAGAGATCGGCCCAGGAGAGCTTGTTGCCATACTTCTGCTTAATCGGCCACAACAGACGACGGGCCTTGTCGAGGTTGGCGTTGTCCGGCCAGCTGTTGATCGGCGCGAAGCGCTGGTTGCCGGTCGATGCGCCGCCACGGCCGTCGGCGGTCCGGTAGGTGCCCGCCGAGTGCCACGCCATACGGATCAGGAACGGGCCGTAGTGGCCGTAATCGGCCGGCCACCATTCCTTCGAGTCGGTCATCAGGTCGACCAGGTCCTTCTTCACCGCCTCGAGATCAAGTTTCTTGAACTCCTCGGCGTAATCGAAATCCTCGCCCAGCGGGTTCGACACGGGGGTGTGCTGATGCAGGATGCCGAGGTTGAGCTGGTTCGGCCACCAATCCGTGGCGCCACCGCCGCCACCGCCCATCCTGGTACGGCTGCCGTGCATTACCGGACATTTGCCTGCGTTCGCGTTCTCGCCCATTTCCTTCTCCTCGTGGTCTCGGCGGAAGCCAACCGTTCAACGGCCGGCTCTCCGGATTCGCTCATGCGAAATGTCCCAGCGAGCGAACCCGCCGGGAAAACTGCTATGCCTACAACCATCCGTCCGACGCCTTCCCGCCTGCGTCATTCGATGGGTGCCTCACGACACTGGCGTCAGTTCACCAACTTAGGCTCCCCACGCACCCGCTGCAAATTGATTTTTCACCGCACTTTAATAGCGAGTGACTATCACCTCTCCCGCCGCTTCAATGGGTGCGTCGCGGCGATACCTGAGTTGCTTTCACCTGCGCCTCGCCACGCGTTGCGTGTAGGATTCCAGGCAGCGACCGGCCAACCCGACGGCCACGCATCACTCTCGCCCCATTCCGAAGCACAACCCCATGCGTCATAACCGCTACCGCCCCGGCAAACGCACGTTGATGGTCCTGCTGTCGATCGGCCTGCTCGCCTGGCTGATCGTCGGCACCTGGCACGTCTACAAGCCGATGCCGGGCGGGCTCGATGTCGCCACCTCGTGGGTGCCGGCAGAGGACGTGACCTTCCTTGCCGACACCACCTACACCGCCCCCAACGGCAAACGCGTCAGCGACCAGGAGATCTTCGATGCGATAGCGGACATGGTGGTCGGGGCGCGGGAGTTGCTCGTGCTCGACATGTTCCTGTTCAACGATTTCGCCGGCGAGGCCAGCGACGGTCATCGCCCGCTTTCGGCCGAACTGACCACGGCACTGGTCGAGCAGGAGCGCCGCCAGACGGATTTCGATACGGTGCTGATTACCGACCCGGTCAACACCGTTTACGGCAGCATCGAATCCGATCACCTCGAACGACTGCGCTCTGCCGGCGTGCGGGTCATCACCACCGACCTGGACCGACTGCGTGATCCCAATGCCCTTTGGTCCGGGCTATGGCGACTATGCTGCCGCTGGCTTGAGAGCGAACCCGGCACGGGCTGGCTACCCAACCCCCTGGCCGAGGACCGCGCCTCCACCCTCGACGCATGGATGCGGCTGCTGAATTTCAAGGCCAACCATCGCAAGACCGTGATCGCCGACCGGGGAGATGACTGGATCGGGCTGGTCACCTCGGCCAATCCGCACGATGCAAGCAGCCGTCACGGCAACGTGGCGCTGCGGTTTGCCGGTCCCGCGGCCCTGGACCTGCTGTCAACGGAGAAGGCTGCGGCAAGCCTGTCAGGGGCCGAGCGGGCCTTCACCCTGCCCTCGCCGCCCCGCGGGGACTATTTTGATGTGAACGAAGGGCGCTTGCGCGTGCTCACCGAGGCCCGCATCCGTGAAGCCGCCGTGGCGATCATCGAGGCAGCCGAGGACGGCGAGCGGCTGGACCTGGCGATGTTCTACCTTGCGCATCGGGAGGTGATCGAAGCGCTCAAGCGTGCCGCCGAGCGCGGGGTGAAACTGCGCGCCCTGCTCGATCCGAACCACGACGCCTTCGGGCGAACGAAAAGCGGCATTCCCAATCGCCCGGTCGGCATGGAGCTCCATCGCGCAGGCATCGAGGTGCGCTGGTGCGATACCGACGGCGAGCAGTGTCACAGCAAGTTGTTGCTCCATCACAGGGCCAACGGTTCGGCCCGTCTGCTACTCGGCTCGGCGAATTTCACCCGTCGCAATCTCGACAACTTCAACATGGAAACCAACGTCGACTGGCAGGCCCCCGCCGGCCACCCGGCACTGCAGGCCGCGAGCCGCTTTTTCGATAGCCGCTGGTCCAACGAGAACGGCGAACGCCACAGCCTGCCCTTCACCGAGTACGCCGATGACTCGCCATGGCGTTATTGGCGCTACCGCCTGATGGAAGCCACGGGCCTGTCGACGTTCTGAGGGTCACCGGGTCAGACGGGGGAAAACATCGCCTCGTAGCCGGCTTGATCCACCTGGGACAGGCCCAGGCGTTGGAACTGCTGCCACATGTCCCGCCAGCGCTCGACATCCGGCACGACCGGGGCCACCAGGCGGTGGCAGGTATCCCGAACGATTGCGTCCATCAGGTCGCTTTGCGCCTCACCGCTGTGTCGGTACCACAGCCGCATCGCCTCGTCGGGGTCCTCGCGGCAGAGCGTCGCCCCTTCCGAGGCGATCCGCGTGACCGCCTCGATCACCTCGGGATATTCCCGCTGGAAGGCCTCGCCGGTGAACAACTCAAGCGCCGAAAAGTTGGGCAGCCCCACCTCGACGCTGGAGATCAATCGCGCGGCCACGCCCAGCTCGCGGGCCTCGACCCCTTCGAAATTTGCGAAACATAGCCACGCTCCCTGGAAGCCCGCCTGCAGATTCTTCAGGTGCTCGAAACCGGCCGCCTCGATCTGCAGTTGCGATGACTCGAAGCGCATACCCTCGCGTTCGCACCAGCGCGCGACGATCAAACGGGCGAGATCATCCGTCACCTCGCCGGCCACCGGTGAGGCCACCCGGATCGTTTCCACGCGCGCGAGCGCCTGCTCACCCTCCGGGGTCAGCATCACCCCGCCCTCGGTCTCGAAGAAACACCCCAGCGCCCGCAGTCCCGGGCGCGCCTCGTCGATCATGTGCAGTGGCTCGTTGCAGGCAAACGCCAACGTGCCCTTGGCGACCTCCGCCAGACCGTCATAGTGGCCTTCTGGCTCAATCAACGTCAGATCCAGGCCCGCGTCACGGAACCAGCCCTTCTCGATGCCGGCAATGAACGGCAGGTGATCCGGGTTGAGAAACCACGCCAGTCCCAGTTTGATCGATTTCATGGGGTCTTCCTCGCGACGTTAGATGCCAAACGGGTAGGTGTCGGGTGCGCCTGCGAGTTCCCGGCTGTCGAGCGGCGTCACTGCCCGGCTGCGGTCGACCCAGATGTACTCGTCGAACTGCGCGGGCAATTCGGCATGAAAGTAGTGGCTGGCGCGCTCGGTTTCCGGGCGGTAGATCACCCCGACCGCCCTCTCCAGGCGTGGCTCGGCCAGGCCCTGGCGCACCTGGGCGTCGCCACCCTTCCCCAACGGCAACAGAAAACCGGCCCGACCGGACTCGTGGCAGAGACGCTCGTAGCTGTCGGGCAGTGCTGGGCGCAGGGTTTTGATCTCCATCGGTTCGTCCCAGTTGGATGCCGCTGCCACCGTGCCGGTGTCGGTGCCGAAACCGATGGAGTAGACCGCATCGCCGAAACGCGCCCGGCACAGCTGGCCGATATTGAATTCGCCCCGGCGTGACATGTCGGTGGCCTGCGCGTCGCCCACGTGCGAGTTATGTGCCCAGATCACGCCCCGACTGCCCTCGCCGTGATGGGCCAGCAGTGCTTCGAGGGTCTCGAACATGTGGCCATCACGCAGGTTCCAGGCACTGCGCGAGCCGTAGAACATCGAGCGGTAGTACTCCTCGGCATTTGCGACCAGGCGGGCGTTCTGCACCGCGTCAAGGAAGCGGTCGCCGTCCTGCTCGGCGTACTGGCGGTGCCGTTGCTGCAGGTCGCGCAGCATCTCGACCACCGGGGTCTCGCAGCCGACATAGCCGGGGCTCAGCGACATCCGGGCATAGTCGGCCGGGTCGGGCTCGAACGGTGTCAGGCATCCATAGCGCTCCCGGGCAACGGCCGCGGCCTCGGGATCAACGTCGTCGAGGTACTCGAGTACCGCCGCAATCGAGTTGTAGAGGCTGTAAAGGTCCAGGCCATGAAAGGCGACACGATCGGCGGGCGCCCGATCGGCATTGTGCTCGCGCAGCCAGTCGACGAACCCGCGCACCTCCTCGTTGCGCCACATCCAGGTGGGAAACCGGGCAAAGGCCGTCCATTCGGACGGTGGGTACTCGGCGTGTCGCACGTAGTGATCGATGCGGGCGGTGTCGGGCCAGTCGCCCTCGATGGCGACGAAATCGAAGCCCTTCTGCTCGATTAGTGCCCGGGTAATCCGTTGGCGGGCCCGATAGAACTCCGAGGTGCCGTGCGAGGCCTCGCCGATCAGCACCAGTCGCGAGGCGCCGATGCGATCCAGCAGGCCGGCGAGCGGCAGGTCGTCGACCGATTCGAACCCCTCGGCCACGTCGGCAATACGGCGACTCAACGACCGATCCCGCTCGGAGATCGGGTGCCGCCCGAACCCCCGCCGTGGACGCGCACTCGCCTCGTCCCAACCCGCCTCACCCAGCAGGGAGACGAATCGCACATCGGCCAGGTCTTCGTGGCGATACTCGTTTTCGCCCAGACGCGTGACCCGCACCAGTTCCTGTGCGCTTTCGTCTGGGCCCACCGGGATCACCAATCGTCCACCAACCGCGAGCTGGCGCTTGAGCCCTTCGGGGACGTTGGGGCTCGCTGCGGCCACCATGATCGCATCGAAGGGCGCGGCCTCGGGCCAGCCCAGCGACCCGTCACCCACACGCACCTCGACATTCACAAGCCGTTGGTCGAGCAGTGCGCGACTCGCTTGTTTCGCGAGCTCGCCGATGCGCTCGATGCTGTACACCTCACCGGCGATCCGCGCGAGCACCGCCGCGGCGTAGCCCGAGCCAGTACCGACATCGAGCACCCGCTCGCCGCCCTTGAGGTCGAGCGCCTCGATCATCATCGCGACGATCCAGGGTTGGGTGATGGTCTGGCCGGCCGCGATGGGCAGCGCGGTGTCGTCGTAGGCAAACTCGCGCAGGTCCATGGGCACGAACGCCTCTCGTGGCACCTGCCGCATCGCCTCGAGCACCCTCGGCGATCGAACGCCCCGGGCACGCACCTGGTAGTCCACCATCGCCTCGCGACGGGCCTTCTGGTCTGGATCGGTCATCGGTCACCCCCGGCGGGAACCGTCATGGAACACGAGGTCAGCTGAGCTTAGTCAATGCACGGCCGAACAGTGCTTGGCCGCGCGCCTTGCACCCCGGTTGTGCGCCCATGGACATCACTGCACCAGAGATAGGCAATCATCATGGGGCGAGTGCCCCGTAATGCGGCATGCGGCCATGGAACGATTCCTGCTCATGGTGCAGGCAACAACTCAGACGGGAGACTTCGATGGAAACCTTTCAGGACGGTGCGAACACCTTCTTTCTCTTGATCGGCGCGGCGATGGTGCTGGCCATGCACGCCGGCTTCGCCTTCCTCGAGGTGGGCACGGTGCGCGAGAAGAACCAGGTCAACGCCCTGGTCAAGATCATCGGCGACTTTGCCGTCGCGACGATCGCCTACTTCTTCATCGGCTACTCGATCGCCTACGGCATGGACTTCTACGCCGCGGCCGCCGAGCTCAGTGTCGGCAACGGCTACGAGCTGGTGAAGTTCTTCTTCCTGCTGACCTTCGCGGCGGCCATCCCGGCGATCATTTCCGGCGGCATCGCCGAGCGGGCCAAATTCTACCCGGTACTCGCGGCGACCTTCCTGATCGTGGCGTTCATCTATCCCGTCTACGAGGGCATGATCTGGAACGGCCGGTTCGGCCTGCAGGGCTGGCTGGAATCGAGCTTCGGTGCAGGCTTCCATGACTTCGCCGGCTCGATGGTGGTGCACGGCATGGGCGGCTGGATCGCCCTGGCGGCGGTATTGCTGCTGGGCGCCCGCCGCGGTCGCTATGGCAAGAACGGCATGGCGGCCCACCCACCGTCGAGCATCCCGTTTCTGGCCCTGGGCGCGTGGATCCTCACCGTGGGCTGGTTCGGCTTCAACGTCATGTCCGCCCAATCCGTCGAAGCCGTTTCGGGCCTGGTGGCACTCAATTCGCTTATGGCGATGGTGGGTGGGGTGCTCGCCGCCCTGCTCGTCGGTCGCAACGACCCGGGTTTCGTCCACAACGGGCCGCTGGCGGGTCTGGTGGCGATCTGCGCCGGCTCGGACATCGTCCACCCGCTGGGCGCACTTGCGATCGGCGCGGTCGCCGGTGCTCTGTTCGTCGCCACGTTCATCCTCACCCAGAATCGCTGGAAGATCGACGACGTACTGGGTGTCTGGCCGCTGCACGGGCTGTGCGGCGCCTGGGGCGCGATTGCCGCCGGCATCTTCGGGCTCGAAGCGCTTGGCGGGATGGGTGGCGTGAGCCTGATCTCGCAGTTGATCGGCACACTGGTGGGCATCACGATCGCCCTGATCGGCGGATTCATCATCTACTGGGCGCTCAAGCACACCGTCGGCATCCGCCTGACCGAAGAACAGGAGTTCGAGGGCGCGGACCTGTCGATCCACCGCATCAGCGCCACCCCGCCCAACGGCAGCTGATTCGGCGACAAGTCCAGCACGGACCCAGCACACCCCGAGCAATCGGGGCTTTATCCGAAGGCTCGGTGACGCCGCGCGCGTTACCGGGCCTTTTGCTGGTACATACCCTCGTCGGCGACCTGTAACAGGGCGTCCGGCGTGGTGCCATCGGCCGGGTAGATCGCCGAGCCGATGCTGACCGTGACCCGCACCGTCGCCTCGTCCAGCGACATCGGCCTCTCGACCACCTCCCGCAGCTTGTCGGCAACGGTGCGCACGTCCTCGGCATCGGCCGGACGCACGACGAGTACCGCGAACTCGTCGCCACCCAGACGCGCCACGCTGTCGGTCTCGCGGGTCTCCTCCTGCAACCGACGCACCAGGGTCACCAGGACCCGGTCGCCGACGTCGTGGCCGTAGGTGTCGTTGATGGGCTTAAAGTCGTCCAGGTCGAGGTAGAGCACCGCCACCAAGTCACCATGGCGCTCGGCCTCGGCGATCGCGCGACTCAGGCGTTCGTGGAACAGCACCCGGTTGGCCGCGCCAGTAAGGGGATCGTGGTGGGCGCGGTGCCACATGCGCCGCTCGCGGTCGTGGATGTCGCTAATGTCGCTAAACAACCCGACCAGCCGGCGCTCACCCCAGTCGAGGGTCAGTGCCGTCAGCGAGAGCAGCACCGGGGTGCGATCGCCGCTTTCCCGATCGAGCAGCATCAGCTCGCCTTCCCAGGAGCCCTGTTCCCGCGCCTCGCGCCAGGCCGTGGTCAGGTCCACGGCGTCGTCGCGCGCGGTACCCGCAAAGATCGTCTGCACGCGCAAGGACTCGGCCTGCGCTTCGTCCACCCCGACCAGTCGACGGAAGGAGGCGTTGCAGCGTCGCAGACGCCCCTCGGTGTCACAGACGAAGATCGCCTCGTGCGCCGACTCGATGATCGCCTCGGATTCCATTCGGCTTTCCGCCAGTGCCCGTTGCTCACTGACGTCCTGAACCGTACCGATCAACCGCTCGCGGCCATCATCACCAGTCTCGATCACGCCCCGCTCCAGCACGTGGCGCACCTGCCCGTCCGGGCGCAGGATGCGGTGCTCGATCACGAAGGGGGCACCGGTGGAAAACGAGTGTTCAGCGGCCTCGACCACCCGATCGCGATCGATCGGGTGCACCAATGCCATGAACGATTCGTAGGTCGGGTGGAAGGATTCCGGCCACACGCCGACGATGTCGTACACCTGGTCCGACCAACGGATCTCGCCGCCCGGACCGTCCGACTCCCAGTTGCCCAGCCGGGCGATCCATTGCGCCTGCTCGAGCCGCTGGTGTTCGTCGTGTAGGTCGTCGAGCAGGCGGGCCCGCGCGCGGGTGCCGAGGTAATCGCGGCGATCGAGCACCAGCAGGGTCGCGACCACCAGCAGCAGCAACCCCAGGGCGATGGCGATCTTCAACCACATCCAGCGCCACGAGACCGCCACCTCGGGCACCCGGTGATAACGCAACACCCACGCGGAGGCATCACCCAAGATGTTCTCAACCGGCAGAAACGAGATGACCACCGGGCTTGGGTCCAGCGAAACGAGGAAGAACGGCCGCCCCGTGGCCAATTTGCCGGCGGCTCGATCGGCCACCGCTGCCTCCAGGGCGTCCGCCTCGTCGATACTCCAGTTGCCCGCCGGCGGTAGCAGGGACGGGTTAGCGAACGGGTCGGCCTCCCGATCACGCAGGTAGTCCGGGTGGAGCGGCGTGCTTGCGTAGTACCGATCACGCGGCTGCCCCCAGACCTTCGAGTCGACCAGCGAGCGCGGCAATATCAGCCGATACAGGCTGGCATCGAGATCGACGTGGTGGATCAGGAAGGTGCGAAACGAGAACGAGGCCTCGACCGAGCCGACAAACTCGGTCTCGTACATCAACGGAAAGATGTGACGAAAGCCGTTGTAGACCCGCCCCTCCTCGAAGCCGAACACCGGGCGCCGGGTCTCGTTGACCAGCCGCAGGCCCGCCCGCACGTCCCAGAGTTCGTCACCAAACGCGCCGGGGCGGTGAAATCGCAGGAAACTCACCGCGCCGGGCAGGTGGAAGTGCAACTGGCGAAAGCCATTGTCCCGCATGCGCTCATAGACAGGCTTCAACCGGGCGTGCAAACGCTCACGCAACCGCGCACGATCGTCAGGATCGGTGGCTGTTGCCGCCTGGCGCATCAGTTCGACCACCCCGGGCGTGCCCAGTTGACTGGCAACCATCTCCTCGGCCAGCGTGCGCTGGTAGCTCTTGAGGAGGTCGTACTCCGTGACGAGGTGGCTCAACGCCTCCTTGCCGAGCGAACGCTTGAGATCACGGTGTGAGTCGACGAACGTCCACACCAGCACGGAAAACCCCACCAGCACGGTCAGGATAACCAGTGCATGACGGAGGTAGAGACGTCTGATGGGTGCTTGAGTCTGCGGCATCCGTCGTCCGTAGCTGATGAATGCCCCTCGCCCAGAGCCGGCCTCGGGCGGAGGGAATGCAAGCGAATTTATAACATGCCCCGGGCCTGACCGATGCCTGACCGACGGGGACAGCTGCGATGTTCCCCTACTCCAGATCTTGGTTGCCCACGGGCTCTCCGGGGCCTCTCCGGGGCGATACACACTGCCTCACTCGCAGGAGTTGGCGACCACCGAAAACAAGCAGGCACAAGAACAACCGGTACAGCCCAGGCGGGCGTGATGCCGACTCACCTTAACGCCGATTGTTCGACGCCACCGATCCTTCAGCCTCCTTGTGACGCTGTTTCTCCGCGTACATGGCCCGATCGGCCACCTTGAGCAGCTCTTCTGCGGTCTGGCCGTCGTTCGGGTAGAGCGCCACCCCAATACTCGGCTTGATCTTGAGATCGTGGCCACGCCAGACCACGGCACGCGCCAGTTCGTCCCGTAGCTTCGTTACCACGGTCTGGACATCCTCATGTGTCGTCGGGCGAGCGATCAACACGGCGAACTCGTCACCGCCCAATCGACTGACCGTGTCGGTCTCGCGCATCACGCCCTGCATCCGATTGGCCACCTCACACAAGAGATAATCTCCCGCGTCGTGGCCCCAGGTGTCGTTGACCGGCTTGAACTCGTCGAGATCGATGTAGAGCAAACCGACCAGGTCGCCATGGCGCCGCGCCTCCTTGATGGCTCGCGACATCCGCTCCCGGAGCAACACCCGGTTCGACAGGCCAGTAAGCGCATCATGGTGGGCACTGCGCCACATGGCCGCTTCGCGTTCCTTGAACGAGGAGATGTCGGTCAACACCCCGACGTAATGGGTTGCCCCCCACTCCGAGCTCAAGGACGTGAGCGACACCCGCACGGGCAATGGCTCGCCATGCCGGCGTTTTTGCCAGATCTCACCCTCCCAGGCCCCGTTGCGCTCGAGTTGCTTCCAGACATCCTCGCAACGCAATTCCCCGGGCTGGTCCACACACAAGCTTGACGCAGGGCGGTTGATCAACTCATCCGAGGCATAACCAGTCAGGTCGGTGAAGGCGGGATTGACCCGGAGAATCAACCCGTTCTCGTCGGTCACCATGATCCCCTCGTGGGTGGATTCGATGATGGCCGCCGCCTGACGGCGCTCCTCTTCGGCCCGACGGCGCGCGGTGACGTCCTGGACCGTCCCGTAAAGGCGGGAGGGAGAGATATTCGGCTCGGCCTGGCCCCGGGACTGGATGTAGCGCACACGGCCGTTCTTGCGATAAATGCGGTGTTCGACGTTATAGGGAATTCCGCTGGTCAGCGCGCGCTCTACTGCGGCCCGGACACGCTCCCGGTCGACCGGGTGAACCGCCTTCAGAAAACGCTCGTAACTTGGCGTTATCTCGCCGGGCTCATAACCGAATATCCGATATATCTCATCCGACCACTGAACCTGTCCCGACGGCAGCCGAAATTCCCAGTTACCGACGTGAGCCAATTGCTGAGCCTCCTTGAGGCTCTGTTCGCGCTCTTGGAGCGAAGCCAATAGTGCCTCGCGCTCGCGCGTGTAACGCGTCTCCCGCCTGTCGAGATTTACCACCAGCACGATAGCGACCAGGAGAAGCACCCCCGTGAACAGGATCTTGAACCACAGGTAACCCCATTCACGCCCCATCCCAGGGGCTTGTTCATAGCGCACGATGTACGCCCCCCACTCGCCCCCGATGGTCTGGACAGGTAGAAACGACACCACCAAGGGCCGCGGTTGACCCACGGTCAAGGCAAACGCCGCCCACTCAGCCATGCGCGCCTGCACCCTAGAGGCAAGTTGCTCGTCGTAGGCAGATAGGTTGTCGACGAGCCAGGCGTATTCAGGCGGGATGAGATCGGGAAGGGATACCAGGTCGGCATACCGGTCGACCTCGAACCGTGAATTGAGCTCCGATGCCAGGTAGTTCTCCGAGACTTGCGCCTCCCAGCCCTTCTTGCGTATCAGGTCCCGGTCCACCAATAGCCGATAAAGCCCGTGATCCAACTCGGAATGATGGTTCAGGACGGCGCGAAACGAGAACGAGACCTCCACCGAGCCGACAAACTCGCCGTCGTGGAACAGGGGATAGACGTGACGAAACCCGTTGAAGAGACGCCCTTCCTCGAAACCCGAGACGGGCACTCTCTGCTCGTTAACCTGGCGCAGGCTGGGCCGGACCTCCCAAAGGGAATCGCCAAACCGGTCTGGACGGTGGAAACGGAGGAAACTAACGGCGCCCGGCAGATGAAAATGAAATTGCCGGACCCCCTTCTCCTGCAGGCGCGGGTAAAGGTCCTCGAGCGCGTGGGACAGGCGCTCCCGAAGCGACGAATGTCGCTGGGTATCGGTCGTGTTGGCAGCCTCGGCCAGAATGTCCGTGACTTGATCTCGTTGCAGCCGATCCTCATAGATCTGGTCGGCCAGTAACCCTTGCCAGTCGGCCCAGGCCTCGTATTCGGCATGCAGGTGGCTCAAGGCCTTCTGAGTGGTCGTATGCTCGAGTTCCCGATATCCCTGCCAAAAGCTCCATACCAGCAGGCCATAACCGACAAGCCCCAACAGCAGCGTGACCCAGTGACGCGCATTCCGTCTCGCGATCGATTCTTGAATCGGCAAGCTATCCCTCCCGGATGGCGCAACGGCACACTCCGTCCTTGATCGTGCGTAGTGGGCACGGTCCGAGCATAGTTCATCACGAATAGGACCTACGCCATACCACTTTCGTGTCAATCAGACGCCATGCCGTCCCTCGACACTGATCGTGATGACACTCAGCGGGCAAGACAGTAAGGAAGGCCGGATCACGATGACCCCGCTAACAACGGGGAATAGAGAGAGGGAGTTGCGTCCCGGGCGCGATTAGCCGCGTGGGATGGACGACACCGAATCGAGGACGTGCGAGGCGCCTTCGCGGATCTCCTCGACAATCGCCTCGACCGAGCGGACCTGTTCTCGACCCAGATCGGCCACCCGGCTGGCGTTCTCGATCCGCTGCACGATATCGCCGGTGTAGTCGAGGTTGCCGCGAATCACCTCGGCAATCTCGCCGGTGGCGGCACTGGTGCGCGCGGCCAGCTGGCGCACCTCGTCGGCCACCACGGCAAAGCCGCGACCCTGCTCGCCGGCCCGCGCGGCCTCGATGGCGGCATTCAACGCCAAAAGGTTGGTCTGGTCGGCCACGGCACTGATGGTGGCGACGATGGTCTCGATGTTCTTGGATTCATCGTTGAGATTACCGATCACCGCCTTGGCGTCGGCAATCAACTCCCGGATCTGTTCCGAGGTCTCGATCGAGGTGCGCAGCGAATCGGCACCCCGGGCGGCGATGTCGGCGGTCTGCTGCGCCGTGGAGTACGCGACCGACGAGGCATCGCGTGTCTGCTCAGCGGCCAGCACGGACTCGGTGATGTCTGTTGCGAACTTGATCACCTTCTCCACGCGCCCGTCCTCGTCGAGGATCGGGTTGTAGGTCGCCTCCAGCCAGACCTCCTGTCCGTTGGAACGAAAACGTCGGAACTTGCCCGACCGAAATGCCCCACCGGCCAGCTCCGACCAGAAATCCGGATGCTCGCGATAGAAGGCGTCGTCGCAGAACAGGCGGTGGTGCTTGCCGCGGACCTGGTCGCTCGTGTAGCCCACCGTGTCGAGGAAATTGCGGTTGGCATCGATAATCGTGCCGTCCGGGGTGAACGAAATCACCGCCATGGATCGATCCAGCGCCTTGAACATCGCCTCGTGTTCACGGAGCTCCTCTGCACGCTCGGTCACGTCCGAGGCGATCTTGACCACCCGTTCGACCCGGCCATCCGCCGACTTGACCGGGAAGTAGGTCGCTTCCAGCCAGAGACGATCGCCCCCGGCCGTCACCCGCGGGAACGTGCCCGAGTGCGACTCCCCGCTGCGCAAGATGTCCCAGAAACGTCGATAGGCGGTCGACTCGGCGTAGTCGTGGTCGCAGAACAAGCGGTGGTTTGCCCCCACCACCTCGCCGCGCGAGCGGCCCACCGTCTCGAGAAAGCGCTCGTTGACGTCCAGCACGTGGCCGTCCGGGCTGAACTCGATGTAGGCGACCGAGCCACGCACCGCATCCAACACGGCATTTCGCTGGCGCAGCTGGATTTGGCACTCGGCCAGTTCGTTGTGCAGACGACGATTGAACATCTTCGATTCCTCCCGGCCGCCTCGCTCCCGACAGATGCAGGGGGTCAAGATCGGCATTTTTGTATCGTTATTGTACATGTCTTGTACAACTTATGTGCAGCTTAGTGCACCAGCACGGGGAATGCAGAGTTTGCTGGCGAACACGAAACAGAAGGGACAGACCGGATGCCGGGGACTTGGCAACACTTCCCTGCCGTTGGATCATGCAGGCACGCAACACAATCACCAGGCAGGGAGTTTGAATGTCTTATCTAAAGGATTTTCCGAACAAGGAAGGCTACTTCGGTGAATTTGGGGGCGCTTTTCTGCCACCAGAGCTCGAGCCACACTTTGCCGAGATCGAACAGGCCTACCTGCGCCTGATGCGATCGGCCGACTTCCTCAACGAGCTGAGCTACATCCGAAAGCACTACCAGGGCCGCCCCACCCCCGTTTATTACGCGCACAACCTCAGTGCCGATGTCGGTGCCCATATCTATTTCAAGCGCGAGGACCTCAACCACTCCGGCGCGCACAAGCTCAACCACTGCATGGGCGAGGCGCTGCTGGCCAAGCACATGGGCAAAAAGAAGCTGATCGCCGAGACCGGCGCCGGACAGCACGGCGTGGCCCTCGCGACCGCCGCGGCCTACTTCGGCATGGAGTGCGAGATCCACATGGGCGAGATCGACATCGCCAAGGAAGCACCCAACGTCACGCGCATGAAGCTGCTTGGAGCCAACGTGGTGCCGGTGGGCTTCGGTGGCCGCAGCCTCAAGGAAGCGGTGGACTCGGCCTTCCAGAGCTATCTCTCGCAGGCCGACGAGGCGATCTTCGCGATCGGTTCGGTGGTCGGCCCGCACCCGTTCCCCAAGATGGTGCGCAACTTCCAGTCGGTAATGGGCCTCGAGGCGCGCGAGCAATACCTGGAGATGACCGGCGAGTTGCCAGATCACGTCACTGCCTGCGTCGGTGGCGGCTCTAACGCCCTAGGCCTGTTCGCCGGCTTTATCGACGATGACGACGTGCAGCTCCATGGCGTCGAGCCGCTGGGCAAGGGCACCGAGCTTGGCCAGCACTCGGCCACCATGACCTTCGGCAAGCCCGGCATGATCCACGGCTTCAAGTGCCTGCTGCTGGCTGACGAAGAAGGCAACCCGGCGCCGGTGCATTCGATCGCCTCGGGGCTGGACTACCCCGGCGTCGGCCCGGAGCACTCGCACCTCAAGACCTCCGGGCGGGTGAACTACCACGCCATCAGCGACGACGAGACCCTGGATGCGTTCTACAAGATCTCGCGCCGCGAGGGCATCATCCCGGCGCTGGAATCGGCCCACGCGATCGCCTGGGCGATGAAGTTCGGCCGGGAGAACCCCGGCACCACCATCCTGGCCAACCTCTCCGGACGTGGCGACAAGGACATCGACTACGTCACGGAGAACTTTGGCCATGGCTGATCACGGCAGCATCGACACCCGCGCGGCGCAACTGGGCGCCCCCGGTTCGCCCGAGGCCCTCCGGCTGATGCTCCTGGGCGCCGGCGAGCTCGGCAAGGAGGTCGCCATCGAGGCCCAGCGGCTGGGCCTGGAGGTGATCGCGGTCGACCGCTACGCCAACGCGCCGGCCATGCAGGTTGCGCACCGCTCGCACGTGATCGACATGCTCGACGGCACGGCCTTGAAGAGCGTGATCACCCAGGAGATGCCCGCCCTGATCGTCCCGGAGATCGAGGCGATTGCCACGCCGACACTGATCGAGCTGGAGGCACAGGGCTTCGTGGTCACCCCGAATGCACGCGCGGCGCGGCTGACCATGGATCGCGAGGGCATCCGCCGACTGGCCGCCGAGGCCCTCGCCCTGCCGACCAGCCGGTTCGCCTTCGCCGAGACCGAGGCGCAATTTCTTTCCGCCATCGACGAGATCGGCACCCCCTGCGTGGTCAAACCTGTGATGAGTTCATCGGGCAAGGGCCAGTCGCTGGTGCGCGAGCCGAGCACGGCACTGCGCGCCTGGGAGTTCGCCCAGTCCGGCGGCCGGGCGGGACGCGGACGGGTGATCGTCGAATCGTTCATCGACTTCGACTACGAGATCACCCTGCTCACCGTCCGCCATCGCGACGGCATCACCCTCTGCCCGCCGATCGGTCACACCCAGGTCGACGGCGATTACCGCGAAAGCTGGCAGCCCCACCCGATGAGCGAGACGGCGCTGGCACGGGCGGGCGAGATCGCGCGCACCATCGTCGAGGAGCTGGGCGGCTACGGCATCTTCGGCGTGGAGCTGTTCGTCAAGGAGGACCAGGTGTGGTTCAGCGAAGTCTCGCCACGCCCGCACGACACGGGGCTGGTGACCCTGGTCTCGCAGGACCTGTCGGAATTCGCCCTGCACCTGCGGGCGATGCTGGGCCTACCGGTGCACGAGATCGGCCAGCGCGGCCCGTCGGCCTCCTGCGCCATCGTGCGCGAGGGCGAAAGCACACACCCGATACTGACCGGGATGGCCGCCGCGCTGACCGAACCCGGCACCGAACTGCGCCTGTTCGGCAAGCCCTCGCTGGCCGGCAAGCGTCGCCTGGGCGTGGCGCTGGCCCGCGCGGAGACCGTCGAGGCGGCACGGGAGCGGGCCCGACGTGCGGCCGGCTCGATCCAACTCAAACCGTGACCCATCGCGATACCGGGAGAGGCACCCATGAGCACGCGTGACTGCATCCGTCTCGATGGTGGCGGTGGCCAGGCCGGCCCACACCAGCAACCGGTCGGCACCTGGATCCGCTTCAATTGGGAAGACCCAGACGATCGCGTCTGGCTGGAGCAGGACGCCGGCGTCGACGAGCTGGTGGTCGACAGCCTGCTCGCCGAGGACACCCGCCCGCGCGTGGTCGAGCACGACAACGGCCTGCTGCTGATCCTGCGCGGCGTCAACTTCAACGCGGGCAGCCGACCGGAAGACATGATCTCGCTCCGGCTGTGGTTCGACGGCGATCGGCTGATCAGCACCTCGCGCTCCCCGCTGCGCACCGTCGAGGGGATCGCGCACCGGATCGAGGAAGGCACCGGGCCTGCCGATCTCGGCGAACTGCTGATGGAACTCGTCGAGGGCCTGGCCGAACGCACCGACGAGTTGATCGAGTCGATCGAGGAGGAAATCGACGAGCTCGAGGCGCAACTGCTCGACGGCGCCGACCGCGAATTGCGCGGTCGCATCGGCCAGATCCGCCGCAGCATCATCGTCATCCGCCGCTATCTCGCGCCGCAGCGCGACGCCCTGGCCCGCCTGTCGACCATCAACCGCCCCCTTCTCGCCTCGCTCGATCGCGGCCGCATCCGCGAACAGGCCGACGCGCTCACCCGGCTAGTCGAAGACCTGGACATGGCCCGCGAACGCGGCGCCATGATCCACGAACAACTGCTCACGCGGCTGTCCGATCAGCTCAACACCCGCATGTACATCCTGTCGATCGTGGCGGCGATTTTCCTGCCGCTGGGCTTCGTCACCGGGCTGTTCGGCATCAATGTCGGCGGCATGCCGTGGGTGGAGACCGAGATGGGATTCTGGTGGGTGATGCTGCTGATCGTCGCCCTTGGCGCCGGGCTAGGGTTCTGGCTCAAGAGAAGGCGTTGGTTCTAGCCCTCGCATCCGGGCCAGGTCATTCAACTCAAGGCCACGTCCAGCACCATCATCACGATAAACCCGCCAACCACACCCAGCGTCGCGGCATCGGCATGGCCACTGCGCTGGGCCTCGGGGATCACCTCCTCGACCACCACGAAGATCATCGCCCCGGCGGCGAAGGCCAGCGCGTAGGGCAGGATGGGTTGCCAGAACAGCACCGCAGCCGCCCCAATCACCCCCGCGATCGGTTCGACCACGCCGGATAGCTGGCCGTACCAGAAGCTCTTTCTCCGGCTCATCCCCTCGCGGCGCAACGGCATCGCTACGGCCATGCCCTCGGGGAAATTCTGGATACCGATGCCGATGGCCAGCGCGACCGCCGCCCCGAGGCTGGCATTGTCAAAACCATAAGCCAGTGCGCCGAAGGCCACCCCGATCGCCAGCCCCTCGGGAATGTTGTGCAGGGTGATCGCCAGGACCAGCAACGTGGTTCGCCGCCAGGTCGTCGGCATCCCCTCGGCTTCGTGCATGGGGGCATTGAGATGCAGGTGCGGCAGAATCAGATCTGCCCCGCGCAGGAACACCGCGCCCAGGGCGAATCCCACCGCCGCCGGGAACCAGGCGGGCACGGACAGATCCGCGGCCATCTCGATCGATGGCGCCAGCAACGACCAGAAGCTGGCCGCAATCATCACCCCGCCCGTGAATCCCAGCAGCACATCGAGCAACCGACGGTTCTCGCGATCGGTGAAGAACACCGGCAGCGCCCCGGCGGCGGTCATGCCCCAGGTGAACAGCGTGGCGATCAGTGCCTGCACGACCGGGGACGCGTTCACGAAGGCGTCGATCGGCGTGAGAAACCAGTCAATCATCGCCACTCACCGGGTCTGAACTGGGCAACATGTATCGCCTTTGCTTGGGTCAGGTTGAACGTCGGGCCCGCGCCACGAGGACTCGACTGCCTCTGACAGGATACCGATCACCATCTACCCTTGTTAGTGGCGTTATCCATCCACGCACAAGGCAGGAGGGAAGCCATGAGCAACGACATGTTGAAGGTCGTCGAGGTCCTCGCGGAGTCGGAAAAGTCCTGGGAAGACGCGGCCAACCAAGCCATCGCCAAGGCCAGCCGCAGTGTCCACGGCATCAAGTCGATCTACATCAAGGACTTCGAGGCCAAGGTCGAGGACAACCGCATTACCAAGTACCGCATCAACGCCAAAATCACGTTCCAACTTGACTGATTGATACGTTGATCGGACCGATAGACCGGCCCTCCGCGTAGCGGGGCCGGTTTTTTTCTTCTGGCCAGCCAAGCCCAGAGGAGCAATGTCTGCAAGACAGGCAAGTGACCTAGTGCTCGGCGGCGAGCTTGTCGGTACGCGCGGCCATGATGAAGTCGTTGCGATGCAGCCCGCGAATCTTGTGACTCCACCAGGTGACGGTCACCCGACCCCACTCGGTCAGCAGCGCGGGGTGATGGCCTTCCGCCTCGGCAATCTCGCCCACGGCGTTGGTGAAGGCCAGGGCGCTCGCGAAATCGTCAAATCGAAACACGCGCTCGAGCTGTCGTACTCCGTCGCGGGTGATCACCTGCCAGTCATCCTGTAATTCCTTCTGCAGTGCAGCGATCTCGTTGTCGTCCAGGGTGGGCGCATCGGCCCGACATGCCGCACAGCGATTCGTGGCCAGTTCGCTCATCTCGTCAAGACCTCATCGACGTCAATTCAGGGTGTCCGCGCCATGGAAAAGGGGTTCTGGCGTCGCACTGGACTGTAGGCAACGAGTACCGCCGCGTCCATTGCTGTCCTTATCTGCGAGAGCATGTTAGTTTGCTTAGCTACCTAACTGTTCGATGGGTGCACCGTGACAGAGAGCCAACATCATCACCGTCTGGGCCTGATCCTGATGGCCCTCGCCGTTCTGACCATCCCGATGTCCGACACCATCGCCAAGTGGCTGTCGACCGAGTTGTCGGTGGGCGAGATCGCTTGGCTTCGGTTCGTGTTCCAGACCCTCTTCCTGCTGCCCTTTGTCGCCATGTACTGGCGCGGTGGCCGGCTGCGGCCGATCCATCTCCTGTTGGGCGCACTGATTGCCGCCTCGATCCTGTTCCTCTTCTGGGGGCTGGCCCACCTGCCACTGGCCAACAATATCGCGCTGTTCTTCGTCGAGCCGTTGATCCTGGTCATCTTCTCCGCCCTGTTCCTGGGCGAGCGCATCACCGCCAGGCGCTGGATCGGCGTGCTCGGCGGGCTGGTGGGTGCCGTGGTCATCCTGCGCCCGAACTGGAGCGCCTACGGACTGGCCTCCCTGCTGCCGATCGCCGCCGCTGCCTGCTATGCGGGCTACCTGACCGCGACGCGGGCTTGGACCAGCGCACCCCGGCCCCGCGATGCGCTGGTACTGCAATTCTGGGTGGGGGCCGCCGCCTCGTTGATCATGCTGGGCTTCGTGCTCCTGGGCCAGGGCCTCGGCTGGTCGATCGCCCGCTGGGACATGCCGGCACCGCACGAATGGTTCTGGCTGGCCGCCGCCGGGGTGCTCGCCGCCTTCGCCCATGTGCTGATCGCGATGGCCTTCGCCCGCAGCGATGCCAGCCTGCTCGCCCCGCTGCAGTATCTGGAGATCTTCGGTGCGACCGTACTCGGCTGGCTGATCTTCAGCGAATGGCCTGATGCCTTCACGATCCTCGGTGGCCTGATCATCATCGCGGCGGGCCTGGTGGTGATCCGCGAACGGCCGGTCGAGGCACACCCTTGATCGCCCCTGCCCGCCAGGCCATTGAAAGCCTTTGCGCTTGAGCAAAAAAATCCCGCCAGATGGCGGGATTGTCATATCGAGCCTGCGGCTGACCGTGGTCAGGCGCTCTCCATGTCCTCGCTGTACTTGCCGAGGCTCGCCAGCCCGTTGTACTTCGCCCGGGTGAATGCCCGTTTCTGGGCTTCCGCCACGTTGGCCGGCTCACCCTTCCAGTAGTTGAGCGCCGGGCCCTGGATGGCTCGGGCGTAGGAGAAGGTCAGCGGCCACGGCAGCCGGTCCGCGTGGCGGGTATGCATCGCGTTGAGGTGCGCGGAGGATTCCTCGACGCCCTGCCCCCCGGAGAGGAACACCACCCCACCGAGCGCCGCCGGGACGGTGCGCCGCAGCGTTTCCACGGTTCGATCGGCCACCTCGTCGACGCCGGCACGGTTCGAGGCACCCTTGCCCGAGATCACCATGCTGGTCTTGAGGATCACGCCCTCGAGCATCACGTTCTGGTGGTAGAGCTGACGGAAGACCTCGTGGAGCTCTTCCTCGGTAACCCGCTCGCAGGTGACGATGTCGTGATCGCCGTCGATCAGTACCTCGGGCTCGATGATCGGCACCAGGCCCGCCTCCTGGCAGAGGGCGGCATACCGTGCCAGGGCGTGGGCATTCGCCTCGATGCAGCCGCGGGTCGGCAGGCCCTTGGCGGTGTCGATCGCGATCACCGCCCGCCACTTGGCAAAGCGCGCGCCCATCTCGTAGTACTCCGCGAGGCGCTCGCGCAAGCCGTCGAGGCCCTCGGTGACCTTCTCACCATCCGAGCCGGCCAACGGCTTGGCACCGGTATCCACCTTGATGCCGACCACCTGGCCGCGCTCACGCATCACGTCGATGAACGACTTGCCGTCGGCCGCCGACTGGCGAATCGTCTCGTCGTAGAGGATCGCGCCGCTGACGTACTCCTGGAGGTTCGGCGTGGTCAACAGCAACTCGCGATACTCGCGCCGCTTCTCCTCGGTGGCATCGATACCGACGGCCTCGAAACGCTTGTTGCAGGTTCCATTGCTCTCGTCGATGGCCAGGATCCCTTTGCCGGGCGCGACCATCGCCTTGGCCGTCTTGATCAACTCGTCGGCTTTCTCGGGACGATAGGTAGTCATGCGCGAACTCCTTGATTCCGTGTGAAATCATGTCGTGAAAAGTGACCGCTCTAGGGAAACTCTTCACGATTCGATGGCATCTCTGGCTTGCGGGTTTGTCCGCAATCAAGGCGCCGGACCGAAGACGGGCTCGTTGCCCGTCGAGGGACGGTAACGCCGAGTGCGGACAAACCCGCGAGCCCCGTCCGGGCGGGCCTCCAAGGGCCCATCTGCGGCGTTGCAGCCCTTGTAAAGGGCCACGGCCCTTCACGGCGGACTGCGCCTTGCATCTGGGCCCTTGGAGGTCCCGCAGAGACGTCATCGAATCGTGAAGAGTTTCCCGAGACCATAGTCCCTGGCCGGGCGGTTTTTCAAACCAGCGCTCGCCCGACGCACCGCCTTACAGGTAGGAGCCGCCCCCACCGATCGCGATGCTCACCAGGCCCAGCCACATGATGATATGCACCAGCCGGCGGATGCGCGGAATCATTTCCCCGGCCCGTGACCAGTCCTCGGCCGCCACCGCGATGTGCAACTGCCGATACGGCCCGAAGGCGAGCACGACGAACGCGATGATCGTCAACCAGCCGAACAGTTGCATCCCGTGCAGGTAGCCCGGCGAACCGAACCCACCGAACGCCGAGAACAGCATCCCGTAGCCACTGATCAACAGGGCGGCAATCAGGACCCACACCCAACGAAAGAAGCGCGTAAACACCCGATCCCAGAGCGAGACCCGCTCAGGGCCGGAAAGAAACCCCACCGACGGGCGCAGGATCACGTAGGCATAGAAGACACCACCGATCCACAGGACCGCGGACAGCAGGTGGATCACCATCAATAAACCGGTCATCACGTCACTCCTTCGTTGTAAAAACGGCTCTTACCCTTGGGCCTGACGCGACCGACGGATGGTCTCGTAGGCGTTCTGGATTTCCTGGCTGCGCTCCTTGGCCAACTCGACCATTGAATCCGGCAACCCCTTGGCAATCAGCTTGTCCGGATGGTGCTCGCTCATCAACTTTCGATAGGCGCGCTTGACCTCGGGATCGGTCGCCGAGCGCTCCACCCCCAACGCCTGGTAGGCGTTGTCCAGGGCCGCGGCCGTGGTCGGCGCACCCGGACCACGTTGATAGTGGCCCGCCAGCAGTGCCTCGAGCCGGGAAAAGTCGGCATCCGACACGCCCAGCGCATGGGCGATACGCATCAACGCCTCGCGCTCGGCCGCGGCAATCTGGCCATCGGCGAACGCCGCCTGGATCTGGATTTCGAGAAAGACCCGCAGCAGTGTCGGCTGGCTGCCGCAAACGCGCACGAATCGGCGAATGATGTGTTCGGGATCGAAATCGCTGGCCTTGCCGCGATTGAAGGCCTCGATCGCCTTCTTGCGCCGTGCCTTGGTCAGGCGCATTTGCGTCATGATCTGCTCGGCCGCACGAATCTCCGCCTGCGTGACCTGGCCATCCGCCTTGCAGACGTGACCCAGCACGGTGAAGGTCGTCTCGAAGAAGGTCTGTTGCACCTCGAGCAGCCGCCCACCGACCCGCTTGATCCGGCCGAAGAATCGATCGAGAAAGTGCCCGAGCAACAGCCCGATACCCGCTCCGATCCAACCGAATATCCAGAAGCCAAGCCCGGCCCCCACCGCTTTTCCAATCCAGGACATGCGTGTTCCCATCAGTGAATCAAGCGTGCAGTGTGCCAAAAACCGACGATTGACGTTGCTGCCGAACGCCCCACCCTGTTTCCCGAAACCGCAGTTCGCCACCAGCAAACGCCGTGTACCCAGCCAATCCACTCTCGACTGCCACGCAACTACCCAGCGAGACGAGTACACTCGTGCGGGTCCATCCAATCCTGGTGAAACGGCCCGCGACCAGTCGTCGCGCTCAGCAAGGAGAAGCCGCCATGGGAACCGAAATCTGGATCGTGATCGCGCTGGTCGTGATCGCTGTCGTCTACGTCATCTACCTCTACAACAAGCTCACCTCGTACCAGACTCAGTACGAAAACGGCTTTGCGCAAATCGAGACGCAATTGAAGCGTCGCCATGACCTGATCCCCAACCTGGTCAACACGGCCAAGGGCTACATGGACCACGAAGCCTCGGTCCTCAAGGAAGTCACCGAGGCACGTGCCGCCGCCGAAAAAGCGGTCGACGCGGCGCACGACCGGCCGGGCAACCCCGAGACCATGGACCTGCTTTCCCGCGCGGAATCCGCGCTCACCAGTGGCCTGGGCCGACTGAATGCCACCTTCGAGGCCTACCCGGACCTCAAGGCCGATGCGAACATGCGCCAGCTCGCCGAGGAACTGGCCACCACGGAAAACCGCGTCGCCTACTCCCGCCAGGCCTACAACGACCTGGTGCAGAAGTACAACGAGTACCGCCGCTCCTTCCCGCCGGTCGTGATCGGCAAGCTGGTCGGCCATGGCGAGGACGCCCAATTGCTGGAATTCGAGGACAGCGAGGCCATCCAGAAGGCCCCCGAAGTCAGCTTCTGAGCCGGTAACTCATGGATTTTCGCGAACAACAGGACCTCGCTCGACGACAGACCCGAGTACTGGTCGGACTGTACGTGTTGCTACTTCTCGCCGCTGCCGCAACCGTGGGCGGGCTGATGTGGCTCGGGCTGACACTGGGTGAACAGGCACAGGCGGCTCAGGGCAGCGGTCCGTCCAGCATGCCGGTAGATGCAACGTGGGAGGCGTTTGCCTGGGCCGCCGGACTGACCGGCGGTGGCATTCTCCTGGTCACCCTGTTTCGCTGGTTCACCCGCTCGGACGGCGCCAAGGTGGCCCAGTCGCTCGGCGGGCGCGAGCTCACCGGCGCAGGCGAAACCAACCTCAGCCCGGCGGAACGCCAGTACCTGAACGTGGTCGACGAGATGGCGATCGCCTCCTCCCTGCCCCGGCCGCGGGTATTCGTGCTCGACCGGGAGGCCGGTATCAATGCCTTCGCCGCCGGCACGAAGCCAGAGAACGCCGCGGTGGCCGTGACCCAGGGGGCGTTGGACAACCTCAGCCGTGACGAGTTGGCCGGCGTGGTCGCCCACGAGTTCGGCCACATCGCCAACAGCGATATCAAGCTGTCCGTGCGCGTGGCGGCAATGGTGTTCGGTTTCACCTTCCTGTTCTTCGTCGCCCGCTGGTGGTTCCACGTCGGCATCGGACCAGGCCGGCGAGACGCTCGCCTGCGCATCGCCATGCTGGCAGGTGCGGCGGCCATCGCGCTGGTGGGGCTGCTGACCGTGTTCTTCGGTCGCATCCTGCAGGCGGCCGTCAGCCGCCAGCGCGAGTTTCTCGCCGACGCCTCGGCCGTGCAGTTCACCCGCTATCCCGACGGCCTGAAAAGCGCCTTCGAGAAGCTCAAGGGCGGCGCCTCCTCCCGGGTGGAGTCCGATGCCGCCGCGGAGATGAACCACGCCTTCCTGTTCCGCGCCGGCGGCGCCCGCCTGTTCGACACCCACCCGCCGCTCGACGAACGGATTCGGCGGCTCGAGGGCCAGCCGTCACCATAGGAGCGGCTTCAGCCGCGAAACATTCGGGTGGCACCGTCAAACCATCGCGCCTGAAGGCGCTCCTGCGAGACGCGATGGCTCGCCGACCATTGCCGTTGTTAGTGAATCGGCTCGTGAGTGAACTCGATCACCGCCCGGGCATCGTCGGCCGCCTGGGCAAAGGCATCGGCCCCGGTGCCGCTGTACCCCGTGCCGTCGAACACGGCATCCATGATCGACTCGGTCTGCTCGACATAGGTGCCGTCCCCATCCGGGTCGGTCAGGTAGGTAACGGTCCCCGTGTGGACACCGGTGCGCTCGTAGGCAAACCCGGACAGGTCGTAGTAGCCGTCCTCTGGGTTGTTGATGCCCAGGATGGTGTTCAGGTAGACGACCGTGTCCGTCGTGATGCCGTTGGTCTTGGACGAGGCACTACCCAGGAACACCGCGGCGTCCTGCAGGGTCCAGCTGCCATCGGTCAGGGCCGCCCGATAGAGCGAGAGGTTCGCCAGCGGTGAGTCGATGGTGAACTCGTTGCCGGCGGCATCCACCACCACGAGCCGGCCGGCGGCATCGGTGTCCAGTTCGCCGTCGGCATCCAGGGCAAGCGTGCGCAGTGCCTCTTCAAGCGAGTGATCAAGCACCGTTGGCGGCGCCCGGACCACGTTCAGCCGTTCGAATTCGACTTCCTGCAACGCCGCCTCGTTGACCACCTCGGTAAAGCCTTCGGCATCCGGATCATCTGAGGTGTACGCGATCACGTTCCCATCGGCATCGAGGAATTGCACGCGACCGAGGTCGTCGAGCTCGGGGGATCCGTCCGGATTGCGCAGGATCACGTAGAGATCGCCGTACAGCCCACCCTTGCCGGACGCACCTCGACCCGACGTTCCTGGCATCGCGTCGAGGCTGTCGCGCCCCTTGCCGCGGAACACGCTGTCGACCAGTTGCTGGCTGCCTGCGCCGGCGTGGCCACCGCCTTTGCCGCCCTTGCCGCCGGCACCACCCTTGCCACCCGGGCCTTTCTTGCCGTGGTCGCTGTCGGCGTGATCATCGGTACCGTCATCGGTGTGCGTCGTGCCGGTATCGTGGCCACCGCCCGCCGAGCCGCCCCGACCACCGCTGGAATGGCCGCCCTCGGCGGCCTGAACAGTCGAGATGGCGGTAACCGGCGCGAGCGGGCCCGCGTCGATGAGCATCGATCCGGAGACGAGCCCGGCGACGGCCAGACTGGCGAGTAACGGGCGATGTGTTTTCTTGAACGAATTATTGATAGTCATGTGAATCTCCCTGGAGATTGCCCTTCTGCACTGATCGGTCGCTTCGCTTGAGAGTCGAGGCGAAAAAAAGACCCCCGGAACGGGGGCCTTGAAAATGGCTACCAGCCATTCCACCTCATCAAGCGAATCAGTGAATCGGTTCGTGGATGAACTCGATTACCTGCAGGGCGTCGTCCGTCGACAAGGCGTAGCCCGTGGCGCCGTCAGCCGTCGCGGTTTCGCCGTCGAACACCGCGTCCAGCAGCGACTCGGTGACAGTGACGTAAGTCCCATCACCCTCCGGGTCGGAGAGGTATGTCACCTCGACGGGAGTCCCGTCCGGATTGGTGTAGGCATCAGTACGGTCATAGGTGAAACTTGTCAGGTCCACATAGTCCGTTGTGCCCGCATCGGTCACCGTGTTGAGGCCCAGGATGGTGTTCAGGTAGACCACCATGTCGAGGGTGACCTCGCCGAACTTGCTCGCGGCCGCGGCGAACAGCGCGTCGGTCTGATCCAGCGTGAACGTCTCGTTGCCATCGATGTCGTCATTCAACCGCGCGATGGCGTCCTGATAGAGCGCCAGGTTCTCCAGCGGAGAATCGATGGTGTAGACCACGCCGTCTGCATCCACGATCACCACGCGACCGGCGGCATCAAACTCCAGTACACCGTCGGCATCCAGGGCGATGGTCTCGAGTGCCGTGTCGAGAGAGTGACTCAGCACTGCGTCCGGCGAGCGGGCAAGGTTCAGGCGGTCAAACGAGACCTCCTGCAACAGCGTTTCATCGACGACCTCGGTATATCCCTCGTCTTCCGGATCATCCGATGCATAAGCGATCACGTTGCCATCGACATCGAGGAACTGCAGGCGACCCTCGTCATCCAGGATCGGCGCGCCAGTCAGCGGGTCTCGCAGCACGACATAGAGATCGCCGTAAAGGTCACCCTTGGTGGTACCGGCGTTCGGATTGCCGCCGCCCATGTCACCAGTCGGTCCATCACCTTCCGGCGGGCCCTTGTCGTCGGGTCGACCCGTGATGCCGGCATCCCGGCCACCGGTACCCTTGCCGCGCAGCACGTCGTTGACGTCCAGGCTCTGTTGGCCTCCGGAGACGCCGCCAGCGCCACCGATGCCGCCCTGGCCTTTCATGGCACCACCGGCCCCTTGGCCGCCTTGGCCTTGTTCCGAGGCCGCATGGGCCGACGAGATTGGCATCAGGTTGTGCGTGTAGGTGTTTCCGACCAGCATGGGCACGGCAAACACACCGGCAGCCACCAGGCTGACGGTCAAGCGTTTCTGGTTGGTATTGAAAAGCGATTTCATGTTCATAAGAGGGAGCCTCCTTTCTCAGCTGTCCCAATACACTTATATGCCCATAAACTACTTCGTACAAGGTAGTTAGCCGATCAAATTTTACGGACCAGACCAATATCGATTTATCAAACCTACTATCGAATAAAATCACAGCATATCAGTCAGTTATTTTATCGTCCGGCGGACGCCATTTGCGGGTCCAAACGCCACTATCCACCGCCCGGATCAGCCCCAAAAACAATGAACCCCGCTCGACGGCGGGGTTCTTTTCGCACAGGAAAATGGAGCGCCCCCAAGCTAGAAGCGGTAGCCCACCCCGAGCCGGAACTGGTCGGTTTCGTTGTCCAGGCTCACCGTGTCGGTGTTGCCATGGGTGGTCGCGAAATCAATGTCGCCGTAGTCCGTGCGGTTGTAGTCCATTCGCACGAAGGTATTGGGCGTCAACGGCACTTCCGCACCCAGGCCGAAACGGGTGCCGATCTCGCTGACATCGCGGTTGATGTCGTTATCGGGATTCTCGCCCTTGCGGTATCGGTAGTTGAACTGGCTGCGCGCCTTGCCCAGACGGGCGTAGAGCAGCGTGCCGTTGTCCAGCTGGTAGCCCAGACGAGCGGAGAGCGCCTGTCCACCCTTCTGCTCGGCGGAGAATTGGCGGCCCGTCGGCTCGCGGACGTGCTCCCATTCCGCGCCGCTGTTCTCGACGTCCAGTTCCAGGCCGAGATAGATCCGATCCCACTGCCAGCCATAACCGGCGAACACGCCGGTGCTGGCGCCGTCATTACCGAAACTAGCCTGCAAACGATACGGCCCCTCGTCCGAGTCGTAATGCTCGGCGTCGAGGTCGCTGGTGAGCAGGGTATGGCCGACCTGTCCACCGGCGTAGAAGCCGCCGATGTCTCCCTCGGTCGGGTCGACCGGCGCGTAGTCCTGGCCACCGAAGCGCCAGCCTAGACCGATGCGGAACAGCCCTTCACGTGTCTCGAACCGGTCGACGCCATCGGGCGTGGTGTCGTAGACCACATCGTAGCCGTCGTAATCGGTGATGCTGTAGCCCATGCGCCAGAACAGGTGCTTGCCCGCCGGCACGTCGACGCCCACTCCGTAGCGGGTGCCGTTCTGGTCGTCCGAGTCGTCCGCGGCGTTCTGCGGGGCGTCGTTGGCCTGGTAGAAGGTATCGAATTCGCTACGGACCATGCCGAGCTGGCCGTAGAGCAGCGCCCCATTCGCCAGCACGCGACCGCCGCGCAGGCTCGCGCCCCAGCTATCGTTCATGTCGAGCGAAAAGGTGCGACTGTCTTCCTTGTTCTTGGAGTGATCCCAGTCGGCACCGCTGCGCGCGCCTTCGATCTCGATGCCGCCGTACCAGTTGTTCCGGGTGGTCAGGCCCCAGCCGGCGAACAGACCCGTGTTCCAGCCCTTGCCGACCATGCTGGCGGTATCGGTGCCCTGCTCGCCACGCGGCCCGGTGGTATCGGTGGCCAAGCCACTCACCCCGGCTTGCGCACCGGCGTAGAAGCCACCGCCGAGCCCCGAACCGCGCGTGTCGGACAGCCCGGAGAAGGTGCCCGCGACCACCGCCGGCTCGCGTACCGGGTACAGCAGTGCCTTGAGACGCAGGTAGAACTGGTCGCGCTGGTAGTTGCCGTCGAACAGGTCGCCGTTGTAAACGTCCTGATTGGCCTTGTAATTGAACGGGTCGCGGAAATCGGAATCCCGCTGGAAGTGGCGATAGTCGAACTGCAGCAACAGGTTGCGCGTCAGCCGGTACTCGATCCCGACGCCGGCACTGATCAGGTCGTCGGTGCGATCCACCTCCTGGTAGTCCACCTGGCCATAGGAGGCTAGAGCCGACAAGGTCGTGCGGGGCGTGAGGCGGTGCTCGACGCTGGCCTCGGCACGGCTGTAGAGGTAGCTCGACGAAAAAATCGGCTGCACCCCATCGGGCATTACCCAATATGTCGTCTCTTCGAGCGAACGGTCGATCGAGCCCCGCAATTTGGTGAACGGCGTAACCTGCCAGTTCACTTGAGCGCCGATGTCCGGCGTCGTGATCGACGAGAAACGGGGATCATCGAAGTTCTGATGCAACAGCCCCGCATAGACTTCGCCATCGAGACTTGTGCCCTGGCGGAAAGCCAAGCCCCCCGCTACTCGATAACCGTCCGAATCACGGTCAACGTCCTCACCGGGTCGAGCAGTGGTTTCGAAATGGTTGGTTAGTTGCTCGTAGCGTCGGGTTTCGACCGAGCCCTGCACGAACGGCTGGATTTGCGGCGAGCGCAGGTAGGTCAACCGGGCCCCGAGGGCATAGATATCCCGATCACGGTCGTCGTGGTTGATCGGCACACCAGTTGCATCGATGCCGCTCTCGTAATCCAGTTGCTGCGCCGTCCCACCCAGTCGCAGCACGGTCTGGCCGATACGACGGGCGTAGCCGCCATGGGCATCCAGGCTGTCGTATTGCACCGGTTCCACCCCGGCCGCCCCTTCCGGCGAGGTGCGATCCTCGTGCGTCCGGGTGTAGCCCAGCCCGCCAAACAGGTTGGAGACGGCATTGATGTCGTAGCGGCCGTCTGTGTTGAGCCAGAAGTCGTCGTAGTTCTCGTCGCTGTTGTCGCGATAGCGCGCCAAGTCCGCCCCAGCGTTGAAGTTCAGTTCGTGGTTGTCCCAGTCCGAGCGCACCGCGAGGCTCGGCGAGAGAATGCCGACGGTATCCGCTGTCTCGTCTTCGATCGGTGCAGGTGGATCCTGTTCCTTAATGATCGGAACTGACCCGTTCACGCCGTAGATATTGGTGTCGTACAGCGTGGTGACGGTCACCTGGGGGAAGAAAAGAAAACCGCCCGCGGCCAAGCCGCTGGGCGGTGTTTCAGTCGATTCGTTTTCCGCCGCCGGTGCATCGGGTCCCGCCGGCAACGGCGCGGTGTCCTGGGCGTGGACGGCCAAGGGGCCGACGGACGCGACACCGAGGGCAATGGCTATCGATCGGGAAAGATGGTTGGACATGCGGCAGACCTCCTTCTGCTCAGACGGCCACGACGGCTGATCCAATCATGGATCGTTCGCCTGCATGCCCACTTTGATACTCCGGATGAGGTAAAAAGTCGATTAGGTTGTTAATCGACTGTTGCAAGATTGCGACAGCGTGGCGGTTCGTCGCCAATGCACGGCATGCGGCGGCAGGCAAGATCGCCTCCGGGGCATCTGTTCAGGTCTGCCCATTTGGCACGGGGCCGCTCATTGGCGCGCCTTGTCGCGACGCTCGGCTCAGCCGCGCACCAGCACCGCCCCGGGCGGGACTTGTCGCTCCAGGTCACGGCAATCGCCCGGGGATGGCTGGTCGCCCGGCTCTCGGTCCGGGTACCAGATGCGGCATTCGCCGGGCGGCGGCAAGTGGCCGGCCGGCACGGTCACCGGGTCGAGAGAGGTGTCCCCGCCCGGGTGAATGATGACCGTACGCTGCTCGCCCCCAGGCCCCGTCACGGCGCACCCCGTAAGAAACACCAGCCCCGCCAGGACAACGCCTCGCAGGGCCGTGCGGGCAGTTACGACTTGGTTCATGGTTTCGTCTCCCGGTTTTCCGTGCGGGCAAAGTACTCGCGCGTGATGGCGAACACCGTACCCGACAGGGCAATCAGGGCGATCAGGTTCGGAATCGCCATCAGGGCATTGAGGATGTCGGCGACCAGCCAGATCAGCTCCAGGTTGGCGATCGCACCGAGGAACAGGGCCCCGACCCAGACGTAGCGGTACGGCTTGATCACCTTGACGCCGAACAGGTACTCGGCGCTGCGCTCGCCGTAGTAGCTCCAGGCCACGATGGTGGTGAAGGCAAACAGCACCAGGCCGGCGGTGACCACCCAGTTGCCGCCGCCCAGGTTCGCGGCGAAGGCCGCCGAGGTCAGTGCCGCGCCACTCTCGCCGGTCTCCCAGACACCGGAAAGCACGATCACCAACGCGGTCATGGTGCAGATGATGATGGTATCGATGAAGGTGCCGAGCATGGCGATGGTGCCCTGGCGGACCGGATCGTTGGTCTGTGCCGCGGCGTGGGCGATGGGCGCGGAGCCCAGACCCGCCTCGTTGGAGAAGATGCCGCGCGCGACCCCGAAGCGGATCGCCGCCCAGACGGCCGCTCCGGCGAAACCACCGGTCGCCGCCGTGCCGGTAAAGGCATCACTGACGATCTGCGCGAGTGCCGCGGGCACATCGGTGATGTTCATCAGGATGATGATCAGCGCGAAACCCACGTAGAGAATCGCCATTGACGGCACCAGGTACTCGGCGAGATGCGCGATGCGGCGGATGCCGCCGATGATCACCACGAACACCAACGCGGCCAGCACCAGACCGGTGGCCCAGTCGGGAATGGCGAGGTTGGACTCGAGCACGTCGGCCACGGAGTTGGCCTGCACGGTGTTGCCGATGCCGAAGGCGGCGATCATGGCGAACAGCGCGAAGGCCGCGCCCAGCCATTTCCACTTCGCGCCCATGCCGTTCTTGATGTAGTACATCGGCCCGCCGACGTAGCGACCACGTTCATCGACCTCGCGATAGCGCACCGCCAGCACCGCCTCGGAATACTTGGTCGCCATGCCTACCAGCGCGGTCAGCCACATCCAGAAGATCGCGCCGGGCCCGCCCAAAGCGATCGCGGTGGCCACCCCGGCGATGTTGCCCGTGCCGATAGTCGCCGACAGCGCCGTGGCCAGTGCCTGGAAGGGCGTAATGTCACCGCGGTCGTCCTTGCCGGCGTGCCGACCAAGAAACAACTGGCGAAACCCGTAGCCGATCCGGCGAATCGGCATGCCGCGCAGCCCGGCGGTGAGATACACCCCCGTGCCGAGCAACAGGGCCAGCATCACCGGCCCCCAGACGAATCCACTGATGCTGCCAAGAAACTCGGTCACTGCGTCCATCGTGTGTACTCACTCCTGTCTGTGGATCGTGCCGCCGGATTCGTAGCGGCGGGGCTTTAGCGTCAAACCCTACCCGCTTTTCCTGCCGGAATACCAGCCCAGCCCGCATATGACGCCCGATTGGGGCTTTTTGTAGCCGCGGCGCGTGCTAGTCTCGATCCAAACAGGCATGTCTTGTCCCCACGGATTCGAGAGGCACTCATGGCCGACGCGCCTACCCGGCTGGAAGCCGACCAACTCTACCGCCCCTGCCCGGCGAGTTCTTTGCCGTTCGAGACGACCGCCGAACTCGATCCGCCGGCCGCCCCGCCCGGCCAGGAACGGGCGCTGGAGGCCCTGTCGTTCGGCACCGAGATCGGCGACGGCGGCTTCAACCTCTACGCCCTCGGTGCGACGGGCAGCGGCAAGTACGCCGTGGTGCGCGATTTCCTCGACCGTCGCGCCCGACGCGATGCGCCACCGCCCAGCTGGGCCTACGTCTTCAACTTCGATGATCCCGACAAGCCCCGGTTGCTGAAACTGCCTGCCCGGGCCGGGCGCGATCTGCAGTCGGATCTCAGCAATTTGATCGACGAATTTCGCACCGCCATTCCGGCGGTGTTCGAGAGCGACGAGTACCACAACCGCATCCAGGAACTGCGCGAAACTTACAAGCGTCGCCAGCACGAGGCGATTGCCGCCATCAGCAAGGAGGCCGAAAGCCGGCACGTGGCGATGGTGAGCACGCCGAACGGGTTCACCCTGGGCCCGTACCGTGACGGGAAAATCCTCGACCCGGAGGCCTTCGGCAAGTTGCCCGAGGAAGAACAGAAGGCCTGGCAGGCGGCCATCAACGAACTCGAGGAAAAGCTCAAGGAGACCCTGCACCAGGTGCCGAAGTGGCAGAAGGAGGCAGGCGAACGGCTGCAGGCACTCAACGAGGAGATGCTGCGCGTGGCTGTGGGCCAGCAGCTCCAGAACCTCGAGGAGCGCTGGGCGCACCTGCTCGACGTGACCCGGTTCCTCCACGCCATTCGCGATGACATCATCTCGCACGTCAACGATCTCGAGGACGACAGCAGCACCGTCCCCGAGGAGATCCTCAACCAGTACCAGATCAACCTGATCGTCGATAACGCCGAGCTCCACGGCGCGCCGGTGATCTACGAGGACCTGCCCACCCACGCGCGGCTGATCGGGCGGATCGAGCACTACTTCCGGGAAGGCGCCCTGCTGACCGACTTCCGCCTGATTCGCGCCGGCGCGCTACATCGTGCCAACGGCGGTTACCTGATCCTGCACGCCCGGCAGATCCTGATGCAGCCGTTCGCCTGGGAGACCCTCAAGCGGGCGATCTACGGCAAGCAGGTGCGCATCGAATCGCTGGAACAGCTCTACGCGGTGTTCACCACGATCACGCTCGAGCCCGACCCGATCCCGCTGGACGTCAAGGTCGTGCTGATCGGCGATCGCCTGCTCTACTACCTGCTGGCCGAATACGATCCCGACTTTGCCAAGCTGTTCAAGGTACAGGCCGACTTCGAGGACACGCTGCCCCGGCAGGCGGAAAACGAGCTCGACTACGCACGTACGCTGGCTGCCATTGCCCGACGTGACGGCCTGCGACCACTCGATCGCGGAGCGGTCGCCCGCAGTATCGAGCACGCCAGTCGCCTGGCCGACGATCGCGAGAAATTGGCCGCCGGCACCCGCCCGCTGGCCGACTTGCTTGCCGAGGCGAACCACCTCGCGGCGTCGAGCCACGCCGAACACATCACCGCCCACCACGTCGAGGCGGCCATCCGACGCCAGGAGCACCGCGCCGAGCGCCTGCGCGAACGCGCCGTCGAGGCCATCCTGCGCGAGACATTGAACGTGCCGACCCAAGGCGAGCGAATCGGCGCGATCAATGGCCTGGCCGTCAGCGAGCTGGGCGGTTTCCGCTTCGGGCTGCCCACCCGCATCACGGCCACCGCCCGCCCGGGCCGCGGCCAGGTGGTCGACATCGAACGCGAGGCCAAGCTCGGCGGAAATATCCACGCCAAGGCGGTGATGATCCTGTCGCGGTATCTCGCCAGCCACTACGCGCCCGAGGGGGAGCTGTCCTTGTCGGCCAGCCTGGCATTCGAACAGGTGTACGGCTCGATCGATGGCGACTCCGCCTCGGTGGCCGAGGTGGCTGCCCTGGTCTCGGCGATCGCCAAGGCACCCATCCGTCAGTCGCTGGCAGTGACCGGCTCGATCAACCAGCTGGGCGAAGTGCAGGCGATCGGCGGGGTCAACGAGAAGATCGAGGGCTTTTTCCGCATCTGCCGCGACCGGGGGCTGGATGGCTCACACGGGGTGCTCATCCCGGCCAGCAATCTGCCGCACCTGATGCTTGCCCAGGAGGTGCGCAGTGCAGTCGCCGCCGGGCGTTTCCAGATACACGCGATCAGCCACGTCGAACAGGCGCTGGCCCTGCTCACCGGTCTCGAACCGGGGCAGGCCGACGCTCACGGGGTGTTCCCCGCCGACAGCCTCAACCGCCGGGTGGTCGAGCGGTTGGCTCGCTTCGAGCGGGCGACCCGACACGATCGCGCCCGTCATCGCGAAGAACCGGACCGGGACGGGACCGGACCGGGATGACCGAACCGCACGTCCTGCTGCTGATCGATGCCTCGCCGAGCAGCCGGGCGGCGTTGGCCAGTGCCGCCCGGCTGGCACGGCATCACCATTGCCAGCTGATTGCACTATTCGTCGAAGATCAGGACCTGCTCGCCTCGGCGGATCATCCGTTCACCCGGGAGATCAGTGCCCTATCGGGTGAATCCCGACCATTCGATCGCGAGATCCTGCTCACCCGCCTGGCGCAACAACGCCGCCAGATTGAAATGCTTATGGCATCGCTCGACCGGCAGGATCGGCTGGGGTGGCGATTGGACGTGGTGAGCGGGCCGGTGACCGAGAGCATCCGGCGGGCCGTGCTCGGTGCCGAGTGGGTCGTGCTGGGCAAAACCGGGTGGTCGGCCTCACGTGGTGGCCGACTGGGTTCCACCGCGCGGCAAATCGTGGAAACCACCCGTAGTCGACTCTTGCTTTGGCAGGAGGACGCGTTCCCCACCTCGACGGCCATCGTTGCGCTGATCCACGCTTCGGGAGACTGCAGCCCGGTAATCGAGACCGCGTGCCTACTCGCCCTCGCTACCGACCGGATTGTTCGACTGCTTGTTTTGCCCGACTTCGAGCCGGCCGCGCTGCCGGCCCTGATCTCATGGCAGCAACAGAGTGAGCCCGAAGTGACGATCGAGCGGCTTATGGGCCAAGGCATCGAGGCCCTGCGCGGCGCACTGAAGAATCAACCGGCCGGCGCCCTGGTGATAGACGACCCGGGCGCCCTCGCCCTCGGCATGCCGATGGCCGATCTCATCGCCGAAATCGATATACCCATCATCCGCGTTCCCCCGCCCGTATAACCTGCCTGACAGGCAAAAAAGGCGGTGACCCAACAAGGATCGACCGCCCGATCGCGTCCAACATCAATACCGTTAGTAGCTCAACGCCACCACGCCCTCCTGCGAGAGCAGCTCGAACAGAGTGTCAGGTTTGCCGAGTTCGACACCGTCGATCAGGTCATCGGCAGAGAGCCCGCCCTGCTTCATGCACATCGGACAGACAAGCACCCGGGCTCCGTTCTCGATTGCCATCTGGAGGGTCTCCTGCGCGGTTCGGCCCGTTGCCCCCAAGGTATCCTGCTTGCGATCCTTGGCAGCGAGGTAAACGCCGCGCACGTTGAGATACACGATCACGTCATGTCCCCGCTTGGCGGCGTTGTAAGCCTGCGCCGCGGCCATCCCTGCCGGCCAGACTTCGTCGGTCGTCAGGTTGTAGAGCAATGTATTGCCCTTGTCCGGAGCGGCAACGACATTGCCTGATCCGACCAGGGCAAGCGCGAGGAAAAGTGTGGTGAACAGGCGCTTGAGCGTCGACATGGATTCTCTCCTCTCGAGGTTGGCTGATCTGACATGGAAAGTGTAGGCAACACATCAACGGACTTTCAGACCGCCGCCCGATATGGATGACAGGCGCAGGAAGAGGGTTGCCTACCCCGTGCATTGCCTCGCCAAGATCCACGGACCGGTGATCCGCACGCCGGTGACCAACTACCGACCGAGCCGAACGCGCTCTATAACCCTCACGGGGGTCCGGGGGCATGCTAGGATTCCGGGCCGTCTATTCGCCGTGCTTCACACGCGAATCATTCGGAACGATCCCGACCGCAGGAGACCCCATGACGTCCCGTCAACCTTTCGCCCGATCCCTCGTCTTGCTCGCCTTCAGCGCGCTGCTGGCCGTGATGCTGAGTACGCCCGCCGAGGCCAAGCGCTTCGGTGGTGGCAAGAGCTTCGGCTTCCAGGGCCAGAAGAGCTCGCAGACCACCAACCAACGGCAGGTCACCACCGACCAGAAAGCCACCCGTAGCCCGGGCGCCGGTCTGGGCGGCATGTTCGCAGGGTTGGCCGCCGGCGGCCTGCTGGCGTGGATGTTCATGGGCGGTGCCTTCGAGGGATTCCAGCCGATGGACTTCCTCGTGATCCTGCTGCTGGCCGCCGGGGCGTTTCTCCTGATTCGTCACCTGCGCGGCGGTGCCATGGGTGCCCGGCCGGCGTATGCGGGCGCGTCCCGAGCGGAGCGCATGGTCGACCAACCGACCCAGCAGGCCCGGGCGTCGAACGAGACGCTCGGCGGCTCGAACCACAGCAAACCGGGGGTGCGCCCCGGCTCGCTGATGGACGAGTTCGGCTTTGGCGGCACGTCCGGCTACCAGCCTCCCAGCTGGTTTGACGAGACCCGCTTCCTTGGCGCGGCACGTACCCATTTCACCAACCTGCAACTGGCCTGGGACGCCAATCGCATGGACGAGATCCGCGAGTTCGTCACCCCGGAGCTGTTCCGTGAGCTGGTGCGCGAACGCGCTGCCCTGGGCGATGCCGAGAACGTCACCGACGTACTCGATCTCGACGTATCACTGGAAGAGTTGGGCGAGGAAGGCCGTGACCTCGTCGCCGCCGTGCGCTTTACCGGCCACGTACGTGAAGGCCGCGAGGCAACGGCCGAGTCGCTCGACGAGACCTGGCTGGTCAGCCGCAATCTCGACGACGAGAACGCCAACTGGCTGATCGCCGGGATTCGCCAAAACGGCTGATCGAGACCGGAGCCTGCCCGCCGCAAAAACGAACCCCGCGGATCGATCGATTCGCGGGGTTTTTCATTGTCCAGATAGCGTGGCTCGACGCGTGACCGTCAGGTGAAGAACGATTCCTGAGCCAGCGCCTTCATCACCTCGGTCAAATTGGCTTCGGCATTATCGACCACCGCCACCATGCTCGACATTCCGCACACCGTGCGCTGATCACCATGTACGATCCAGCCGTTGGCCGGTGTCCAGCCGGGTTGGTGGACGAATAGGGCCAACTGGTCGGCATGCCCCTGGGTCATGCGTTTGAAATCCAGCGCCAGACGCGTCAGCCGCCGGGCATCGGTGTCCGACAGCTCACCGTGCACCTGCCACGGCTCGCCGGACTCCTCGCGAAAATGCGCGACGGCCTGAACACCCTTTATATCGAGCAGTTGCTTGAGCATGACACCCTCCTCACCCCGCCAGGGCCTTGTAGGCGGCGTCGAAGTCGGCCTGGTCGTTGGACAACACCACGCCCTGTCGGCCGCGAGCAACCGCCGACCAATCAAGCCCGACGAAAGTGAAGCCTTGGACCGGATAGAAGCCCTTGAGGTCGCTCATTCCTTCCCAGCCACGGGCCTGCATGGCGCCAATGGCCATGTTTGCCACGCAAAGATGACCGAGCAGATCGAGCGTATCTCGGTCGATCACTACATCGTCAGTGATCACCGCGTCCTCGAGTCGACCTTCCTCATCGAACTGGAACGCCGCCACGGTGCCGGGCATCGAACTGAGTGTCTTGAGATCGGACATCGTCATTCCTCCTTTTTGGGACGGATCGCCCGCGGGCGTCAGTTCAGGAAATCGGGTGCGTCGGCTAGACGGTCGCGCATCATGCCGAGCACATTCCCCAAGGATCCCCGCTCGTTGTCGATCACGCAGTACACGTTGGAGATCACACAGACACTGCGCGACTTGCCATGCATCACCCAGCCTTTGGTGGGCACGAAGCCGCAACCGCCGGCGCCCGGCTGGCACACGCGGGAGAACATCGCCAGCATGTCACCCTCCATCCGCACCGCCGCGGCGTTTGACCGACACAGCGACGAGATCACGCGGGTCTCGGCTGCAGACAAACCGCCCTTGTGGTGATAGTACTGATCCCCCCGGTAGGCGAAGTCGCCCGCCGCCACGACCCCGGGTTGGTCCATCAGCTCACTTACCAGACTCATTATGTCGCCCCTCTTCTGGACTCCGTACCAACCTTATAGACCGTTGAAGGCAAAAGGGCGCGCTTTGCAGATTCAATCTATTAATTTCAATGGGTTCTGGTTTATACGGAGAGCTTGCTTTTGGGTGAATCGCCGCCACACGTAGCGCCAAAATCGTCGCCGCCTGGCCATTTCGAGAGCGTCGCCACCGACTACGCCCGTCACCGCCCCACCTACCCGGAGGCATTGATCGAGTGGCTGGTGGGCAACTCGCCGGGTCGCGGCCTGGCGTGGGATTGTGGAACCGGCAATGGGCAGGTCGCGCGGTCGCTTGCCCCGCACATCGAGCAGGTGATCGCCACGGATCTCAGTGCCGCCCAACTGGCACAGGCCTCACCGCTCGCCGGGGTAACCTTCCGTCAGGCTCGCGCGGAGAACTCGGGGCTTGAACCGGCAAGCGTCGACCTGGTGGTGGTCGCCCAGGCATTGCACTGGTTCGACGTCGATGCCTTTAATCGCGAAGCCAGCCGCGTGCTTCGCCCTGGTGGCCTCATGGCGCAGTGGTGCTACGGGCTGATGAAAACCGGCGTCGCACCGATCGACGCCGAGGTCACCGCGTTCTACAAGAACATCGTCGGTCCATACTGGCCGGCTGAACGTCGCCACGTCGAAAACGGCTACCGTGACCTACCCTTCCCGTTTCAACGCATCCCGGCCAGGGCATTCTCGATGACCGCGGAATGGACACTTGCGGACGTGATCGGCTACCTGCGGAGCTGGTCGGCCACGGCACGTCATATCCAAATGACCGGTGTCGACCCCGTCCCCGACCTGACCGATCGGCTCGTCCGTCTCTGGGGCGACTCTGAACGCACAAGACACGTGGAGTGGCCGCTCATGCTACGCGTCGGGCGAGCCGACTGTTCTTAGGGGGTCCGCGGTATATCGCCAACACTCCGAGCTCAACGCGTGGACAGGATTGCCCGCAGTCGGGCCGCATCCCGCGGTGCCTGCGCCTCGGCATCGTTGTCGAAATAGGCATAGACATCCCGGCCGTCGTCCAGCGCCCCCTGGAAACGCTGAGCCAACGACCGCAACTGCGCGTCGCTGTACCCACCCCGATACGGTCCATCTGTCCCGTGCCAGCGCAAGTAGACGAAATCCGCGGTCTCGATGAACGGGCTGGTCTCCCCGTCGAGATCGAATACGCAGTACGCAGCACCGTGCGCGGCCAACAGGTCGGTCACCGCTGAATCCCACCAACTGCGATCACGAAACTCGAAGGCATAGCGATACCCACCGGGCAGTGCGTCGAGGAAGGCGGACAACCGCTCGACGTTGACGTGCCAGCGTGGCGGCAACTGGAACAGGATCGGCCCCAGCCGCTCGCCAAGCCGATCGATGCGCTCGAAGAACGTGGCGATGCTGGATTGGGGATCCTTGAGCTTCTTCAGATGGGTGATGTAGCGGCTGGCCTTCACCGCGAAGCGAAAATCAGGGGGAACGGCATCCAGCCAGGCATCCAGCGTTTCGGGGCTGGGCAGCCGGTAGAAGGTGGCGTTGATCTCGACGCTGGAGAAGTGCCGCACATAGAACGGCAACCAGTCGGCAGCGCGCAATCCGGCCGGGTAAAAGGCCTTCCGCCAATGGGGGTAATTCCAACCGGAGGTGCCGATATAAAGCGCCACGCCTGGCCTCCTCGAGATCAAGACAACCGAGGTTAGACGATCGGTTCAAGACGCTTGGTTCATTGGCTCAAATGAAACCGTGCTTTGAACAGACGATCCGGCCAAGAAAAACGCCCCATCCCCGGAACCGGGAATGAGGCGTGGTTCAGTTCGTCGCGGAGGCAATCAGCTCGCGAGTGCCTGGCCGGCCCCCTCGGCAATCACCCGATCACGTCCTCCCGACTTGGCGGCATACAGGCGCGAGTCGGCCAGCTTCATGAGCGGCTCGGCGCTGGTCACGCGATCGTTGGCGGTGCACGCAACCCCAATGCTGGCCGTTACCGACAGCGTATGTCCGGCAATCTCGACCTGGCTGTGTGCCAGCGCAAAGCGGATCCTCTCGGCCACTTCCTGACTGTCCTCGATATCCGAACCGGGCAGGATGGCGATGAACTCCTCGCCACCATAGCGCATCACCACATCGCCCTTGCGCAGCATGTCGCGAATCACACTTGCTGCCCGGACCAGCACCTTGTCGCCGGCCAGGTGCCCGTAGGTGTCGTTGAGACGCTTGAAATGATCCAGGTCGACAATGATCAACGACATCGGCGTCTGATTGCGCTGGATACGGGCCAGTTCCTCCTCGAGTCGCTTCATGCCGAAGCGGCGGTTGTACAGGCCGGTCAACGGATCCAGCGCCGCGACCCGTTGCAGGTCGTCGTGTAGCAACGCGTTGTTCAGCGCGAGACCCAATCCCTGGATCATCAGCGGCAACAGGCGTGTGGTCTTGTCGCTGAAGGGAGAGGCCGCTGCCAGCACCACCCAGCCGAGCAGCAGGCCATGGTGCTTGATCGGCAAGAGCAGCACGTCGCTGGGGGTGAAGTGCGAGAGCACCGCATCGACCTTGACCTCGGCCGGCAGATCGTAGCGTCGAACCACGGCCTGCTCGTGAGCCGCCTGCAAGGCCGGGCTCTTGAGGATCGCCTCGGGCTCGATCAGCCCGGTGGAGGCAGGGATGGTCCACTCGCCCTGCTTTTCCAGGATGATGGCGCCGCCATCGGCCTCGGAATGCTCGATCAACAACGACAAGGCCTGCTCGCTGAGATCGTGCAGGTCGAGCTGGCTCGAGAGGGTGTTGTTGAAGTTCTGGATGCGTTCCTCGACGCGATGGGCCGCGTGAAGCGCCTGCAACAGGGCGTTGTAGCTGTCGGCCACGTCACCGAGCTCATCCTCGGCCTGCTCCTTGAGCTGGCAGACTGCCGGATCGCATTCCGACCAGTCCCCGGAATAGGTGGCCTGGTCCATTGCCGAGCGCACCTGCCGCATACGGCTGGTCAGCCGGCGCAGGCGCGGACGGACGATGCGACTGGCCAGCGCGAAGTTCAGCCCACCCACGATCAGGCCCGCGGCCAAGGTGGTGACGATGAAGCTCGGTGACAGGGCCAGATCGGCCGACACCCCCAGCTCCATGGCCACGAGCGGGAAGATGGCTCCGGTGAGGACCCCCAGGAAAACCATGCCCCAGGCCAACGCTCGAAATACGTGCTTCGATCGGTAGAAACTCATCCCTGTTTCCCTCGTTATATTCGATTCGGCGCGGAACATTAGCATGCCATGATGGATTAATAACCCTCTGGTCTGCGCGGGAATTACACCGCCAAACGATCAGCCCCGCCCCACCGGTTCGCGGGGTGGTCTACCCTTGCCAGCATCCGAATCGAAGCATCAACCGACAGCGCAATCCGTCATTCGACACGCATAATCCACCACACCGAGGTAATCGCATGAGCAAGGTTCTCGTTCTCTACTACTCCATGTACGGCCACATCGAGACCATGACGCAGGCGGTGGCCAACGGCGCCGCCGAGGTCGACGGCACCGACGTCACCATCAAGCGCGTGCCGGAACTCATGGACGAGGAGACGGCAAAGAAGGCCGGGGCCAAGCTCGACCAGTTCGCCCCGATTGCCAGTCCGAAAGAGCTGGGTGACTACGATGCCGTGATCATCGGCACGCCGACGCGCTTCGGCAACATGGCCGCGCAGATGCGCAACTTCCTCGACCAGACCGGCAGTCTTTGGGCGGAAGGAAAGCTGATCGGCAAGGTCGGCAGTGTGTTCACCTCGACCGGCACTGGCGCGGGCAACGAGACCACCATCACCTCCACCTGGAACACGCTGGCCCATCTGGGGATGGTGATCGTCGGCACGCCCTACGGCATCCCCGAGATGTTCGACATCTCCGAGCCGCGCGGTGGCGGCCCCTACGGCGCCGGTACGCTGGCAGCCGGCGACGGCAGCCGTCAGCCCAGCGAGATGGAGCTGACCATTGCCCGCTATCAGGGCCGGCATGTCGCAGAGATCACTAAGAAACTGGCAGGCTAGCTCCCCGGCCGATCAGGCAGACGTGCGAACGAAACGGCTGAGGTGGAACGCGCAAAGCTTCACCTCTTCCGGCGACAATTGACCGGCACTGTTGCCGATGAACGCCGGCAGGGCCTTGGGGTTCAACACCCAGACATCACTCCGCTTCGCCTCAGCGGTCGGCTCGATATACCAACCGGGAAAGACCACGACCGGACGAATGGGGAACCGTCGCCCGGTCGACTCTTCAAGCACACCGGTCAACCAATGTTTCGCGGCTCTTACCTGAATGATGGGCGCATCTGTTGCGGGTGCGCCTTTCTTTTTGATGGTCGAGCCGTCGAACAGCAGCCGTGCCTCGCCCCGATCCGGCTTGGACCAGGTCTTGGTTTCGATCACATAGATGCCACTAAGATGGATGACCACGTGATCGAGGTTGAAATTCGGCCCCGGAATGTCATGGAACACGCGAGCGCCGGACTCGCGTAGCGACTCAAGGAACTGGCCGACGGCCCGCTCACCATCTAGTCCCTGCCTCATCCGACCTGCCTTCTTAAGAGCCCGCCGAATCTTCCAAACAGCAACACCAACGCCTAGGACCGCAATCGCCGTGGCTACCCCAGGGGCTGGGGGTATGTCGCGCAACTCACGCCACCATTCATGAGCTGCGAAAAGAACGAGAAATAAAGCGGCTGCGAAATATACAAGTGCCTCATCCCACAGCACGTCTTGGATTTGTCGTTCCAACGACTGACCCGGATTGTGCAGAGGCTTGTCCTTGATAGGTGATCTCATGGGTTCCTTTACCACCTCTGAAAAACGAAAGATCGGGAAACGGCTGGGAATCCGCCATTGCAGCATATCGCAATCAAAAAGGCCTGCCGGCGATACCACCACGTGGCCAGTGAGCTCCCCTCACGGCAACGATCGACCTTCGGGTCGATCTGGCCTTTAATGACATGACCGGCAACGCCACGACGTTGATCAGGAGACACCGTGTCGCATCTCGCACCGACGAAGCTATCCGCTGAATTGCCGCTACTGTTCGGCGGGGACGTGATGCTCGGGCGCGGTATCGACCAGATCATGGCTTCGCCCTCCGACCCCGTACTCTACGAGGACTACGTCCGGGACGCGCGCGAGTATGTCCGGCTGGCCGAGCGGGCCAATGGCCCCGTGGCGCGAGATGCCGATGCCGATTATGTCTGGGGGGCGGCACTCGGCACGCTTGCCGACCCGTCCCGACGGCGCATCCTCAACCTCGAGACCGCGATCACCACCAGCGACACGCCGTGGCCGGGCAAAGGCATCCACTACCGCATGCAACCGGCCAATATCGGCTGCCTGACGGCCATCGCGCCTGACTGCCTGGTGCTGGGCAACAACCACGTGCTCGACTGGGGACGTACGGGGCTGATCGAAACCATCGAGACCCTCGAGGCCGCCGGTATCCCGTTTGTCGGCGCCGGTCGGGACCGGCACGAAGCCGAGCGCCCGGCCATCCTGCCCGGGGCGGAAGGTAACCGGCTGCTGGTATTCGCCGCCGGGCACGGCGACAGCGGCATCCCGGCCGACTGGGCGGCCAACGAGTCGAGTGCCGGCGTTCACTACCTGCCCGACCTCGACGAGACAGCCGTCGACCGGCTGGGCGAACTCATCGACTCCCATCGCCAACCGGGTGACACGGTGGTGTTTTCGATCCACTGGGGCAGCAACTGGGGCTACCAGATCCCCAAGACGCAGCGGCGGTTTGCCCATGCATTGGTCGACGAGGCGAACGTCGACCTGGTCCACGGCCACTCCTCGCACCACCCGCGTGCGTTCGAAGTTCACCTCGATCGCCTGATCCTTTACGGCTGCGGCGATCTGATCAATGACTACGAGGGCATCGGCGAGACCACCCCGTATCGATCCGACCTAGCCCTGCTCTATCGCCCGACCCTGTGCCGGGGGCGCCTGCAGCGCCTCGAACTCGATCCGTTCGCGATCCGCCAGTTGCAGTTGCAGGCTTGCTCACCACCGGACCGGGACTGGCTGCTGGGCGTGATCGACCGGCAGGCGCAACGCTTTGGTGGGCTGGTCACCGATACCGGCAACACCCTCTCCTACCGCTGGAGCGACTAGTCGGACTCGCGGTCAATCCCGCAGCACGGCGTGGCCGTGTCGACGTCCTGCAGGATCGCGCCGGTGATCGGGTTGGGCCGGTAGGTGGTGCAACCTTTCAGCCCCAGTTCGAAGGCTCGCTGGTAGATGGCCTCGAAATCGGTAAACGGCATCGATTCGGGCACGTTGATGGTCTTGGAAATCGCACTGTCGACGAACGGTTGCAACGCAGCCTGCATCGCCAAATGCGCCTCGGGCAGCAGGGCCTCGGCCTCGACGAAGGTGTCCGGCGCCTGGCCGTGCGGATGCCCGGCACGCCATTGCTGCCAGGCGCGGTCCTCGAGCCGAAACGACTCGCGCGTGCCGTCGCCGGTGAGCACCGATCGGCACAACTCACGGCGAAATATCGGCTCGACACCGGATGACACGTTTCCCGCCAGCAGGCTGATGGTGCCGGTGGGGGCGATCGCCGTCAGATGGCTGTTGCGGATGCCATCGCGGGCAATCCCGGCGCGGATGTCGCCCGGCAGCCCGCGGACAAACGGCCGATCGAGAAAACGAGCGACCTCGAAGTACGCAAACGGCCGCTTCTCCCGCGCCAGTTCAATCGAGGCGCGATAGGCAGCGTGCGTGATCGACTGCATGATCGCGCCGGCCTGTTCCCGCGCCTCGAGACTCTCGTAATGCAGCCCCAGCATGATCAGCGCATCGGCCAGTCCGGTGACGCCCAGGCCGATCCGCCGGCTGCCGCGCGCCTGCTCGGCCTGCGCCGGCAACGGGAACGACGAGGCATCGATCACGTTATCGAGAAAACGCACCGCCAGGCGAACGGTCGCCTCCAACCCGTCGTAGTCCAGCGTCGCCCGCGACGTGAACGCATCGCTCACGAAGCGCGTCAGGTTGATCGAGCCGAGATCACAGGCGCCGTAGGGCGGCAGCGGGATCTCGCCGCAGGGGTTAGTGGCCGAGATACGTTCACGATCGCCCAGATTGTTCCACTGGTTGATCCGGTCGATGAACAGCACGCCCGGCTCGGCGTGATCGTAGGTCGCCCGCATGATGTGCTCCCAGAGCTCGCGGGCGCGCACCCGGCGGAGCACCCGGCAGACGACCGGCTCGTCGAACCCGGGCCAATCGCGCCGAACCGTTTCGCCCGTGCCCTCCCCGCTCGCACCCTCCAGCGCGGCGGCCGGGAAGACCAGCGGCCAATCCGCATCGGCGTGTACCGCGGCCATGAAGGCATCGCTGACCAGCACCGAGCAGTTGAAATGCGTCAGTTCCCCGGAACGATGCTTGGCATCGACAAACGATTCGATATCCGGGTGATCGACCCGCAGGGTGGCCATCATCGCCCCGCGCCGGGCGCCGGTGGAGAGAATGGTGGCGCACATGCTGTCCCAGATACGCATGAACGAGACCGGTCCCGAGGCGATCGTGCCGGCGTGCCGCGCCGCCGTGCCGGCCGGGCGCAGCGTGGAGAAGTCGTAACCGACGCCGCCGCCCTGCTGCATGGTGATCGCGCCTTCCTTGAGCGCCTCGAAGATCCCGTCCATGGAATCCTCGATCGGGCCCATGACAAAGCAGTTGAATAGCGTCACCTGGCGGTTGGTACCGGCCCCGGCGAGGATGCGTCCGCCCGGCAGGAATCGAAAATCAGCCAGCAGATCGGCAAACCGCCGCTCCCAGACCGCGGGCTCGGCTTCGACCGTCGCCAGTGCCCGTGCCACACGTTGCCACGTGGCCTCGATGCCCGGCTCGTCGGCATAGCGATAACGGGTCGCCCAGATGTGCCGAGCGATGTCGGTGTCGAAGACCTGCGTCGTCATGGGTTACCTAGGCCGGGATCAGCCAGCGGGTGAACCACTCGGCCGCCAGCCGCGCGGCTTGGAACAAGGTGCCCGGCTCCTCGAACAGGTGCGTGGCCCCCGGCACGATGGCCAGTTCGGTGGTCGCCTGCATGCGATCGCGGGCCATCTGGTTGAGTTCGATCACCTGGGTATCCGCCCCACCGACAATCAGCAGGGTCGGGGCGACCACGCGAGGCAGTGCCTCGCCTGCCAGATCCGGTCGACCGCCCCGCGAGACCACCGCCCGAATCGAGTCGGGCAGCTGCGCGGCGGCCTTCAGCGCGGCGGCCGCCCCGGTGCTGGCACCAAAATACCCCTGCGGCAGCTCGGCCAGCTCGGGCTGTTCGGCCACCCACGCGGATGCCTGCGCAAGCCGGTCGGCCAGCCGTTCGATGTCGAAGCGATTCTCGTAGACCTCGTCCTCCGACTCACTCAGCAGGTCGAACAGCAGCGTGGCCAGTCCCACCTCGCGCAGCTGGCGTGCGACGAACTGATTGCGCGAGCTGTGTCGGCTACTGCCGCTGCCATGGGCGAACAACACCAATCCCCGAGGCTTGGCCGGCAACCCGAGTATGCCCTCATGAATCGCCCCGCCGAGCCGCATCTCGACGTTCTGTTCCGTATCAGCGTTCATTGCCCACCTCCCGGCCGGTGGCCTCCTGCAGCATGGCGATCACCTCGTGGTCGGTCACCTGCGGGAAACTGTCGTAGTAGGCACCGACCGCCCCCAGGTACTGATCGGTAATCTCCAGCGCCACCAACTCGTCGGCCTCCCGTTCCAGTTGCGCGGCCGTCGAGGCCGGGACCACCGGGATGGCGACCACCACCCGGGCCGGCTCGCGGGCGTCGGCATCGCGAATGGCCGCTCGCATCGTCAACCCGGTGGCAATCCCGTCATCCACGATGATGGCGAGTTTGCCGGTGACCGACGGCGCATCCGCCCGACCGTAAAGCGCCCGGCGCCGGGAGGCCTCCACCCGCTCGCGCGATTCGGCGTCCGCGAGCCAGTTCGGATCGATGGCGGCCTCCTCGCGCGGGTTGCAGACCCGCGCGCCCTGCTCGGGCACCGCGCAGATGGCGTATTCCGGTTGCATCGGGTGACCGATCTTGCGCGGAATCAACACGTCCAACGGCATATCCAGGTAGCGCGCCACTTCCAGGCCGAGGGATACCCCTCCCCGGGGGAGCGCGTAGACCACACCGGGCTGGCCCCGGAAGCGCTCCAGGGCCTCGGCCAACTGGCGGCCGGCCTCACGTCGATCGGCGAATCGCATGACACCCTCCCAAGACATCCTGCATGGAGGACCCACTCATCGGGTCTGACATGACTATAGCCATTCAGCCGAGGAACGCTGTTTTTTAACGGGGATTTTTATCGGGCAAACAGTAGGTTGCGAACGATAACAGGGTGATTGGCTGTACTATGTTTGATGGTGGAACGCCGGTTTGTTAGTCGCGCCACACTTACCCCAACGTCGTAAGTCGAGGTCTTATCGATTAGGGGAGCCATTGTGGCCAGCCGCGTTCCGGGACATCCACGTCAGTGGGTGATCAGCAATACGGGGAACCAACCGAGCGCGTCATTGCAGATGTCCGCTCGGCGTTCCTCGATCGGACCGTCTGAGGAAGTCGCGTGTCGCCACATCCTGGGTGCCAATGTCGCTCCGAGTGATGGGTTGACCCGCGGGTTTACGGCGACCCGAGGCCTTCAACCCGAACAAGGAGGAGAAGTGCCATGATCAGGAAACGATTGTTACGAGAACTGACCGCCTGCGGTCTTGCCGCGACCATGCTGACCGCTGCCCCAGCGGTACTGGCCGATGACGACAAGCAGCGACGCGGCATGTACGGACCGGGCATGATGGACGGCTCCGGCCCCTACGGACCCGGTTATGGCCAAGGTTATGGCCAGGGATATGGACCCGGTTACGGGATGCAGGGTGGCGCACCGTGTGCCCCCGGTACCGGCTATGGCCCCGGCATGATGGGTCCGGGTTATGGCGGTGGCTACGGCCCAGGCATGATGCAGCCGGGTTACGGCCCCGGGATGATGGGGCCGGGCATGATGGGCCCTGGTGGTGGCTACGGGCCGATGATGAACGGCTCCGGATCGGGCTGGGCCGGCCAACCCCTTTCCGAAAAGCAGGCCGAACGGGTCCGCGAGCTTCAGCAGGAAGAGCAGAAGCAGAACTGGGAGCGCATGCAGCAAATGCAGGATCGCCAGCGCGAACTCCAGCGCATGCAGCTCGCCGATGAACCCGACTTCGACGCGATCAAAAAGAAGTCTCGGGAGATCAGTGAGCTCCAGCAGGAAATGGCCGAGGAACGCATCGAGATGCAAAAGCGCATGCGCGAGGCCTTGGATCAGGACTGATCGTCACTCTCGATCCGACACGAAACCAGAAAGGCCGCCCACGATGGGGCGGCCTTTCTCTTTGTCGCTAGCGACTGGCACGGGATGCCGTGTCATGCCATCAATCGTTCAACCGTCGTCGGCGCTCCTCGAACTCCTCGTGGTCGATCTCGCCGCGCGCATATCGTTCCTTGAGTATGTCCAGTGCCGTGCGCCGACCGTCACGCGGCTCGGATGGCCGCTGCTGGCCGGAGGAAAGCAGCCACTTGATCAGCGCGACAATGCCGATGATCAGCAGCACCCAGAAGAGCACCATCAGCACCCAACCTGCGCCGTACATGCCGCCATGCGGCATCCAGCCATAACCCCAGTCGTACATGCCTTGCCTCCGTGGAATTCAGGAATGGTCCCGCCACCTGGGCGATTATCAGAAACCGTAACCCAGCAACCCCAGCACCCCGATCGTGATCAGGTAGATCGCGACGATGTAGTTGAGCAGTTTGGGAACGATCAGGATCGCGATGCCCGCGACCAGCGAGATCAGAGGAACAAACTCGATATGGAAGGTCATGCCTTTCTCCTTGCCTTGTCGTCAGTGTGACAACCGTAAACCACGACATCGATCGTGCCGCGCCCGGCAGGTGTTGTCCACCGGCCTGGCCGACACATTACAGGGCGCCCTCGTCACGGAGCACCTCGGCAAGGCGCTCGGCCATGGCTCGATAGCCCTCGGCATTCAGGTGCACCGCATCGGCCTTGTATCCCGGACGACGCAGCAGGCTGGCGACCAGATCATCCACGAGCACCACCCCGTGTTCCTCCGCCAGCGAGTCGTAAAGGGGAGCGGACTGCGAGAACAGGGACTTCTCCGGCACGCCGACGAGCATCACGGCAATGCCCTTCGCCTGGGCCTGGTTGATCATCCGGGCGAGGTTGCGCTTGGCCTCGGCCAGATCCTGGTTGCGCAGCACGTCATTGCCGCCCATGAGCAGGATCACCAGGTCGGGCGCATGGGTCTCGAGTGCCTCCGGCAGACGCGTCACGCCATCGGCCGTGGTCTCACCTGCCACACCGGCGTTGACCACTGTCCAACCCGTAAGCCGGGCGAGTTGCTCGGGATAGGCCGCCCCGGCCGGCGCCCCCACCCCCTCGGTCAGGCTATCGCCAAACGCCAGAATGGTCGCATCACGCGGCAACGGCTCGAGCGCCGGCTCGCCGCAGCCAACCAGCGCCAGCACGACAATGGCCAAAAGCCAGCGGCGTGATCGTCCGAATCCGTTCATCAATCGCTTGCCGCCTCGTTCCGCGCGGCATGTTTCTCGTCGAGCATCGCCCGGTCCGCCTCGATTACGGCCGACTCGATATCCTGGCGCGGATTGCGCGCCGACCAGCCCACCGACGCCTCGATGCCGGCCTCGGCCAGTGCCCCGCGGATCTTGTTCTCGATGCGCCAACCGGCGTCGGCGCCACTTTCCATGCAAAGCACGGCAAACTCGTCCCCGCCGATCCGCGCCACGGCATCGGTGTCGCGCATGGCCGCACGCAGCGCTTGCCCGGCGCGCACCAGCAGATCGTCACCGACTTCGTGGCCCTGGTTGTCGTTGACTTCCTTGAGGCGATCCAGGTCGATGATGACTACCGTTGCCGGGCTGCCATAACGCCTTGCACGACGCTCCTCGATCTCCACCCGTTCGTTCCAGCCGCGACGGTTGAGCAGCCCGGTGAGCGGATCGAGGCTTGCCTCCTCCCGCACGGCCTGGAGCGTTCGCGCCAACTCCACACCGTGCAACTCGGCCTCGAGGATGCTGCCCAGCAACCGGGCGAACAGGTGAACCAGGGGCAATTCGGCGTTTAGTGCCTCCGGCTGCGGGTCGGGGTCGATCGCGCACAGGGTGCCGAACAACTCGCCGTTCGCCCGCATCACCGGCACCCCCACGTACGCCCCGATCGGGACCTGACGACCGATCGGGGCGTCTCGATAGCTCGACACCTCGGCGGCGCGTGGCGCCGACTGCGGACCCTTTCCCACCACCATCAGCGAGCAAAACGAATCCGCCCAGCGCATGACGTCGCCGTCCGTCACCGCGTATCGATCCCCCTCGGCCTGGAGCACGAGCCAGTCCTCGCCCTCGGTGCGGGTCATCATCCAAAGCCCCAGGCCGGTGCGTTCGCTCAAGTGCGCCAGTACCGCCCGGCAGGCAGTGTCGAAATCGTCGTAAGGCAGGACATCAGCGGATTTGTCGGTCATCGTTCGAGACCCTCACCTCTGGGACGGGGTCGATGGCTCACCGACCGTGTCGAATCCCGAGTGTAGTGGTCAAGCATACACCTCGCGCGAGCCCGCGCACGCGGCTTTGTGGGTCGTGGCACGCCCGGCACGAAACCGATGCCGCCCTGCCCCGGCGCGTCACTTGTGACCTGGCGTAACGTCGTCGACGTGCCAGTGGACACGTCACGACATCGGGATGCCGGGCGGTATGAGATTCGTGCAGACCTCGTTTACCGTATGGCAACCATAAGGGATCGCAATTCCTCCCGGTTCCTGCTGATGGTAGACTCGCCGCCATTCGACCTTTCCTGATACTTGTTATGGCTCGCGCCAAGGTCCCCGCTCGATGATCGAACTTCGGACGTACGTCTTTATCGACTCGCTCCAGCCCCAGTTGGCGGAGTACTTGGCGACGGCGTCCCAGGGCTTTTTGCCGGTCCCGGGCGATGCCTGCCTGTGGGTCGAGGTCTCGCCGGGGATGGCCGTCCACCGGCTGACCGACATCGCGCTCAAGGCCTCCAGCGTGCGCCTGGCGCAGCAGGTAGTCGAGCGGGCCTTCGGCTCGATGGTCATCCACCACCGCGTGCAGAGCGACGTGGTCCAGGCCGGCAACACCGTGCTCGAGTACCTTGGCCGCGAGCAGACCGAGCGCCAGCCCTGCGAGATCGCGTGGCAGGAGATCATCCGCGGCATGACGCCGGACCACACGGTACTGATCAACCGCCAGAACCGCCGCGGCAACATGATCCTGCCGGATCAGAGCATGTTCATCCTCGAGGTCGAGCCGGCCGGTTACGTCGTCTACGCCGCCAACCAGGCGGAAAAGGCGGCCAATATCTCGCTGATCGACGTACGGGCCGTCGGCAAGTACGGCCGCCTGACGATTGCCGGCACCGAGGGCAACGTCGACGAGGCCGCCCGCGCGGCCATCGCCGCGGTCAAGAACCCCGCCATGACCTAGGGGCGCCGACTCATGCATCGCTGCGACCTGCTTGACCAACTCGCCCGCTACGACACGCGCTACCTCGACGAGGCCGCCTTCGTCCAGCGCGCGCGGCAGTTCGTTGCCACGCACCCCGACACCTTCTACCGCGAGCATCTGCCGGCGCACGTCTCGGCGTCCACCTGGGTGGTCAATCCCTCGCGTACCGCGGTGCTCCTGATGCACCACAAGAAGCTCGACTGCTGGCTGCAGCCCGGCGGGCATGCCGACGGCGATACCGACATGCGCAACGTGGCCTTCAAGGAGTGCGTCGAGGAGACGGGTGTATCACCCGAGCATGTCCGGCTGGTCGGTGACGAGATCTTCGATGTCGACATCCACGCCACCCAGGAGCCGCACCCGGACGCGATGCCCCACCACCACATCGATATCCGTTACCTGGTGGAAGTGGATGACAACGTCCCCGCGCCGGGCAATGAAGAATCCTTCGAGGTGCGCTGGGTGCCCGTCTCCATGGTCACGCGGCTGAACAACAGCCGCTCGACCCTGCGCATGGTCGACAAGACACGCAAGATGCGCTGATCCCCCACTGGCACGACACCAGTCGGCACAAAAAAGCCCGGATCCAATGGATCCGGGCTTTCTCGTCATGGGGTCGCACTGGGCGGCCCGAAGAAGGCCGTTAGCTTGCCTTAGCGAGGCCGCGAGCGTGGTCCACCGCGTCGTCGAACACCGTGGTCTCGTAGAGGGTCTCCATGTCGCCCGGCACCGTCATGCGTCCGTTGGTCGATCCCTTGCGGGGTCGCCGTGCGGGCCGCTGCACCAGATACATGCCGTCGGTGGCCTGTTCAACCAGGATGTTGCCGTTGCGGTAGAAACCGCGTTCCGCGTCCATCTTCTCTGCCATGAGCATCACACCTTTGTCGTGATCAGGCCGTACCGCAAAAGGCGGCCGACCGTGGTGAGTGACAGCCCCGGAACACTCCGAGGCGCCCACTGGTCCACTGTAGGCCACTCGTCACCGCTGTGTCATGGAAAAATATCGAAGCAAACCGAGCCCCGATTCTCGCAGCATTCGTTCTCGACGAACGACGGCCACAGGCGGGCACAGGCCCCGGGCCGTGATTTCGAAGTTGTCGAACAAGGTATGTATGCGGCCCACCATTGATCGGTGCTGCCGGAAATGACATCGACGCCCGGAATCCCTACAATGGCGGGCTTCTTGAGGGCTTTCCCGCTGAACTTCCAGACATCATTTCTGGCAGGATTTCCCGGCCCCATCGAATCGTGACGGAGACCGATCAGTGACCAGCAGCAACCGCCCGCGCATCAGCGGCACCCGCTTTCTCAGCGCCGACGATGCGCCGAACTCACGCCTGAGCCTGGGCTCGTCCCACCGCGATGCCTACCGCTCGGTCACCGGCACCGGCAGCCATTACGACGCGATCGACGTGCCCGCCAACGAGAGCTGCGTGATCTGCGCCCCGGCGACGCGCCGCCTGGCCGAAGACCTGTTCAACCAGTGGAACGCCGCCCTGCAGACCGGTGACGCCGCCAAGGTCACGGCGCTGTACGCCGAGGACGGCGTGCTGCTGCCCACTGTCTCCAATGTGCCGCGCACCAGCCACGCCGAAATCCAGGACTACTTCGAGCACTTCCTGGAGAAGGACCCGGTCGGCACCATCAACACGCGCAACGTGAAGCTCGGCTGCAACAAGCTGACCGACGCCGGCACCTACACCTTTCGCGTCACCGACAGGGACGAGACCCGCGACGTCCCGGCCCGCTACACCTTCGTCTACGAGAACCGCGACGGCCGCTGGCTGATCGTGCATCACCACTCCTCGATGATGCCGACCGACTGATCAGCGCGATCGCAACGATCAAACCAAAACGCCCGCCAATTTGGCGGGCGTTTTTTCAGGTCGCAACGAACCGGTTGGCCAAGCGCCCTACAGGGCCTTGCGAATCCGCTGGAATCCGGTCACGCCCGCCAGCACGATCGCGCCGGCAACCAGGCCCACGATCCCGTTGAACAACATCGGGACCAGCAGCCCGGCCAGACCCTCGAAACCGGGATCGATCCATTCGAGCAGATGGTGCAGGAACGGCAAGCCGTGGACCAGGATGCCACCACCGACCAGGAACATGGCGACCATGCCGACAACCGACAGCCCGCGCATGAACTTCGGTGCCGCCACCAGGATGCCGCGCCCGACCGCTTCTTTGAAGCGTCCCCAGGCATCGCCTCCGGCACCCTTCACCATCGCCAGCCCCCAGTCATCGAAGCGCACGATCCCCGCGACCAGCCCGTAGACGCCCACGGTGGCCACCAGCGCCACCAGTGACACGACCATGGCCTGGGTCCAGATGCCTGCCGCGCTCGCCGCGCCCAGCGCGATCACGATGATCTCGGCCGAGAGGATGAAATCGGTGCGGATCGCACCCTTGATCTGCGCTTTCTCCGCCTGCTTCATGTCCTTTTTCCCGTCGACGGCGGCCTCGAGCACCTCCTTGCGGTGCGCCTCGTCTTCCTCGGGACTGTGCAGCCACTTGTGGGCGATCTTCTCCGCGCCCTCAAAACACAGGAACAGCCCGCCGAGCATCAGCAGCGGGGTGATAAGCCACGGCAGGAAGGCACTGATCAGCAAGGCCGCAGGCACCAGGATCAGCTTGTTGAGGAACGATCCCTTGGCCACTGCCCAGACCACCGGCAACTCACGGCTCGCGCCGGCACCGCTGACCTGCTGGGCATTGAGCGCCAGGTCGTCACCGAGCACGCCGGCCGTGTTCTTGGCGGCGACCTTGGAGTAGACGGCGACATCGTCGAGCAGCGTGGCGATGTCGTCGAGCAGTGCGAGCAGCCCGGCTGTGGCCATGGTTCGATTTCCCTACTAGTTCTCGTGAAAAAATCCCGTTCGATCCGTCACGCAGTGTGGCACAGGCGCACCGGCTCGCGTCCGACGGGTCGGTGCGCCCACTGCGCACCCAAGGCATGCGAAGATAACGCCCCTCGCCCCACACGCGGGTCTTTTGGCAACGTAAGCGGCAATGAATTCCTACCAACGCAAGGCAGCCAACCTGATCGCCGTGGTGAGCATCGCGCTCGCCATCGTCGCGGCTAGCGGCGCGTGGCTGATCGTGCCGGGGGATGGCGCGCTGACGGCCGCCCTGTTCGCCGCGCTGGCGGCGATCGCCTGCGGAGCGATGATCTACCCGATGGTGGTGCGCCTGAACAACGAGCAAGACCGCCAGTCGCGCCACCTGCTGAGCTCCCACGTCGCCCTGCTCGAGGCCATGGGCAAGGCGGTAGCCAAGCGTGACTCGGACACGGGCGATCACAACTACCGCGTCACCGACATCGCCATGGCCATCGGCGAGCGCATGGGCCTGGGCAAGGCGGCGATGCGCGCCCTGCTCTCCGGCGCCCTGCTCCACGACGTCGGCAAGATCGGCGTGCCGGATCGCATCCTGCTCAAGCCCGGCCGGCTCGACGACCACGAGATGGCGCTGATGCGCTCACATGTCCCACAGGGCGAGGACATCGTCGACGGCATCCCCTCGCTCGAGGAGGCCCGCGACGTGATCGCGTGTCACCACGAGAAATGGGACGGCAGCGGTTATCCGCGCGGGCTGGCCGGCGAGGCCATCCCGCTCGGTGCCCGCATCTTCGCCGTCGCCGACGTCTTCGACACACTGTGCTCACCGCGCCCCTACAAGGAGGCCATGTCCTTCGAGACGGCCTGGGGCATCATCCGCGACGATGCCGGCAGCCACTTCGACCCCAAGGTGGTCGAGGCCTTCCGTCCCATCGCCCGCCGCCTGTACGAACTGCACTTCAACGGTGACGCCCGGCGCTCACGTGAACTGCTCGAGCGCCAGATCCGCAAGTACTTCTTCTAGGGAAGGTGACCTGCCCTACTCGGGCATTTCCACCTCGTCTTCCGGCACCACCGGCCGGCTGCGGTAGGGGTAGTTCTTCAACCTCGTGTCGCCGCGCACGTGCGGCTCGGCGATGGTCTTCTCCGGGTCGACCCACTCTTCCCACTGGAAGTCCTCGATCACCTCGGCCTGGTAACTTTGCTCAAGCGGGTGTTCGAGGATGTCGTTGATATGCTGCCACTGGTAATGGCGCATCAAGTCGACCTGGTAGGGCGTCGGGTTGCCACCGGCCTGCTTGACCACCGCCTTGAGCGCGTTGACCTTCTCCATCGATACGGTCGGCTCCCAGTCGATCTTGCCCGGCAGCATCACCGGCTCGCCCGGGATGTTGTTGATGCCCTGCTTCCAGGTCGCCAGCACGGCGGTGTCCGTGTCCTCGCGGTACAGCAGGATGGCGTGGCTGTAGCGCGTGTCCTTGAAGAAGCCCAGCGTGCCGTACTGCAGGCGCGCCCCGGTCAGGTAGGCGACCGCGTCCGACCAGCACGGCGAGGTACCACTGATGCCACGCAGCACGCTGCGATCGATGATTCCGTCCGGGAACAACGTCTGGAAGGCCACCCAGGCCGCGTTGGCCGCGTGCGTGGTGCCCTCGCAATCGTGACCGTGGAAACGCACCAGGTCCTTGAGCGTAACCGGGTAGGTGTAGGGGTAATAGCGCCCCTGCGTGCCGCGGGTGGCCAGCATCTCGAACACCGGCGCGTGGGGTCTCGCCACCATCGAGGCGTACCAGGTCGGCTCGCGATCCGGCGCCTCAACGCCCGTCTCGATGAACATCGTCCGACCCTGCTCGAAGGTCGGCTCGTCGGCAATTGCTGCCGACCACGTCCCCCACAGGCCCATCACGCCCAATGACGCGACCAGCCCCGCGGCAAATCTTGTCCAACTCGATTTCATGGCACTGACCCTCCACGACTGTCCATTCGATCACCCGGCACCGTGGACAGGTCTCGCGCCTCATCACCTACATCTCGCGCCACCCTGCCCATCAACGAGCATAGGCCTTGCAGCACCGGAAACCACAAGACCCGTCGTTTAACGGGTCTACTGGACAGGCTCAGGTTTTAGGCGAGCGACCGTCAGTCGTAATGCACCGCCAACCAGACCGTATCCTCGTCCGGTGCGGTCCAGGCAACGCGGTGCCGAGTGTGGGCGGGAATGCTGAGATGGTCACCCGGGCCAAGGGTGACCTCCTCGCCGTGCTCGAATGCCACCACGCCTTTCCCCTTCAGCACGACCACCCACTCGTGGCGAGCCTGGTCGTACCAGCCGGAGGCCGGCGAGGTGTGACCGTGCGAGACGATGCGTTCCACCAACACGTGCTCGGCCTCGACCAGCGTGTCGAAGCACTCTTCCGTCAGGTGCGCGGGCATGTTTTCGAACAGATTGGCGGTCATGGATCACGTCTCTCCTGAGTGGAAACATGCAACGGCAACCACGTGAATGGGCGACGCAAAAGGACGGATGCGCAGCTCGTCGATAGGTCTGTCTTCGCGCATTTGATAACCGAGCGACATCCATACTAGATTCCTTGAGCGCTCCGCGACGCGAGCGCGTTTGGCAAGCCTTTTCCTATTCACTGGGAGGAATTCTCATGGATTCAGACCGCATCAAAGGCAAATGGAAACAGATCAAGGGCCGTATCAAGGAGGAATGGGGAGATCTGAGGGATGACGACCTAGACGAGGCCGAAGGTCACCGTGATTACCTGGTCGGCAAGGTGCAGGAACGGTATGGCATTGGCAAGGACGAAGCGCGCAAGCAGGTCGAGGAGTTCGAGCGCAAGCTCTGAATGCGCAACCGCGGGCCGCTGTTGTCAGCGGCCTGATTGACTCACGTCCCTGCTCAAGCAAGCCGTCTTCCTTCACGAGCCGGGGCGTACTCCAGCCATCCGCCAGCCAATCTGGGCATTACCCTTCCCCCCAACATAGCCCGACCAATGGAAGCCCGACCGCCCCCGGGCACATGCACCGCGAGCCTCTCTCGCCATACATAAGCGCCAAACCGGCAATTGAGGAACCCTCGCCCCCGGTCACAATGGCACTGGACGATCGGCAGCAATCGGGGAAACCGCTTCGGGCAGCGGGAACATAATCCGTCTCGGATAGTATCCGGCTAAATCGACACGTCGTTTGCCCATCCCAGGCGAAGCCAGGTCCACTCTTCCAGCGAACAATCGCCACACCCATGCGGGATTCGGGGAAATACCCGCAATGACAGCGCGGAATTTACCGGGGCAAAAGACCGTATCAATCACGCGGTTTCTCGGAACATAACCACCGTCCACGTCCGGTCTTTAGTCACGCGCCATCACCAACAGGGACGAGGCACAACGAATTCATAGCTATTCCTGGCCAGCCGGATGGCGCCAGCATGGTACGAAAGAACCGACGCGCCACCCCGGAATCGCACCCTCGCGGGTCTGCGAAGACCATCGCCTCACGCAAACCCGGGCTTCTGAAATAACTAAACACTTTCGGTAATTGTGTGGCAATGGAACGTCTGTTGTACTAAGAACCAATAACTGTGCTATTTGTGTAACCAACGCATTTCGAGAAAACCATAAAGTTAAGTATTTAATGGATTTCTAAATTACCAGAAACGGTTTCTGATTCCGCCAACCCATACCGAGAGCTTTCAAGCCAAGGAGGGCCGCGATGATGTGGAAAAAACTGCTATTGGCTCTGACCACCCTGTCCACGGCGGTCGTTGCCGCTGCGCAGGAGGAACCAAGCGCCTTCAACATGACCCGCGGGGTCACCGAAGTCAGCCGCGACGCCTACGACATGCACATGCTGCTGTTCTGGGTTTGCGTGGCGATCGGTGTCGGCGTGTTCGGCGTCATGATCTGGTCGCTTATCCGGCATCGGCGATCTCGCGGAGCGAGGGCGGCCAAGTTCTCGGAAAACACCGTGGTCGAGGTGGTCTGGACCGCCATCCCGGTACTGATCCTCGTGGCCGTGGCCGTTCCTGCCACGGCCGTTTTGTTGAAGACCAACTCACCATCGCCAGAACCGGACGTCATCGTCGATGTACACGGCTCCCAGTGGAAATGGGAGTACGTCTATCCCGACGAGGACATCTCCTTCTTCAGCAACCTCTCCTCCAGCAGCCGCGATGCCAGCCAGCTGAACGCCGAGAAATCACCGGCCGATGCCCCCAATTACCTCGTCGATGTCGACAACCCGCTGGTTGTCCCGGCGGGCAAGGACGTTCGGTTGCGCATCACCAGTGACGACGTGATCCACTCCTGGTGGGTACCGCAGCTGGGCTTCAAGAGAGACGCGGTCCCCGGCCAGTTCAACAACGCCGACATCCGTATTGACGAACCCGGCACCTACCGCGGCCAGTGCGCCGAACTCTGCGGTTCGGGGCATGCCTACATGCCCGTTGTCGTCGAGGCGGTAACGCCAGAGGCGTACAACGAATGGCTGGCCCAGAAGAAGCAGGCTGCAGCCGCGGAGGCCGAAGAGGCTTCCGGCCCATGGAACCGCGAGGTGGCCATGGCGCAAGGCAAGAAGATCTACGACTCGGCCTGCGCCTCCTGCCACCAAGCCAACGGCAAGGGCATCGAGGGCACCTTCCCCGCGCTGGAAGGCGGCGAGATCACCACCGGTCCTGTCGAGGGACACCTGAAGATCGTGATCCACGGCAGCGAGAAAAACCCGGTCATGCAGGCCTACGGCGACCAGCTGAGCGATCGCGAGATCGCGGCCGTGGTCACCTACGAGCGCAATGCCTGGAGCAATGACACCGGTGACCTGGTCACCCCGGAAGCAGTGGAGGCGGCACGATGAATCAAACAGCGGATTCTGTAGTCGATCAGATCGAACACGAGCACAGCCATCACGGGCCGAGAAAAGGCCCGCTGCGTTGGCTGCTGACCGTCAATCACAAGGACGTCGGCACCATGTACCTGGTGCTTGCCCTGGTGGCGCTGCTGGTCGGTGGCGTCATGGCGCTGGTCATCCGAGCCGAATTGTTCCAGCCGGGGCTGCAACTGACCCAGCCGCAGTTCTTCAACTCGCTAACCACCATGCACGGCCTGACCATGATCTTCCTGGCGATCATGCCGGGGCTGACGGGGCTGGCCAACTGGATGGTGCCGTTGCAGGTCGGCGCGGACGACATGTACTGGCCGCGGGTCAATAACTGGGCCTTCTGGATGCTGCCGCCGGCGGCGATCATGCTGTGGATCGGCTTTTTCATGCCCCAGGGCGCGCCCGGCGGCGGCTGGACCCTGTACGCGCCGCTCTCGTCGACCTACGCCCCGCCGTCGATCGACTGGGTGATCATGGCGATCCACATCATGGGCATCTCCTCGATCCTCGGTGCACTCAACATCATCCTCACGATCCTGAAGATGCGCGCCAAGGGGATGAGGCTCTGGGACATGCCGCTGTTCACGTGGACCTGGCTGATCACCGGCTTTCTGCTGCTGCTGGCGATGCCAACGCTGGCCATCGCGGTCACCATGCTCCTGACCGATCGGCACCTGGGCACCGCCTTCTTCGATGCCACTAACGGCGGCGACCCGGTGCTGTTCCAGCACATCTTCTGGTTCTTCGGTCACCCCGAGGTGTACATCATGATCCTGCCGGCCTTCGGCGTGGTCTCGGAGATCGTGCCGGCATTCAGCCGAAAGCCGCTCTTCGGGCGCACGTCGATGATCTGGGCCGTCATCGCCATCACCTTCCTGTCGGCGATCGTCTGGGCGCACCACATGTTCACCGTGGGCCTGCCGGTCGAGGCACAAGTGCTGTTCATGTACACCACGATGCTGATCGCGATCCCCACCGGCATCAAGATATTCAACTGGGTCGCCACCATGTGGCGCGGGTCGATGACGTTCGAGGCGCCGATGCTCTGGGCGCTCGCCTTCATCTTCCTGTTCACGATCGGCGGCTTTTCCGGACTGATGCTGGCCGACGTGCCGGCCGACTACCAGTATCACGACACCTACTTTGTCGTGGCGCACCTGCACTACGTGGTGGTGACCGGCTCGCTGTTCGCCATCATCGCCGGGGTCTATTTCTGGCTGCCCAAGTGGACCGGCCACATGTACAACGAGAAGCTCAGCCAGTGGCACTTCTGGTTGTCGGCCATCTCGGTCAACGTCACGTTCTTCCCGATGCACTTCGCCGGGCTGGCCGGCATGCCTCGCCGGATTCCCGACTACCCGTTGCAGTTCATGGACTTCAACATGATCTCGACCGTGGGGGCGTTTGTCTTCGGCTTCTCCCAGCTGCTGTTCATCTGGCTGATAATCCAGACGATCCGTGGCGGCAAGAAGGCGGGCAACCGCCCCTGGGATGGTGCAAAAGGCCTGGAATGGACCCTGTCCTCTCCGCCGCCGTACCACACGTTCACCGAGCCCCCGTCTCGCCAGACGATTCATGACGAAGGCCCGCACGGCTACCACTGAGGCGAACGTGAGACGACTCGGCCGCAGCGCGCAATGAACGGGATCTCGTCGCCAATGAAGGACGCGCGCGACAGCACGACAAGGCGAGGGGCGAAAATGGCAACGGCCAGGGACAACCGAACGGCTGACCTCACCGAAGGGACGGCATCGGCGAAGGGCGCCACCCCCGGCGGGCATCGATTCCGCCCTGCCCTGGTGCAAAGCCTCGCGACGCTGGTCCTGCTGCCGGTCTTTGTCGGGCTGGGTGTCTGGCAGGTACAGCGGGCGGCGGAAAAGCAGCATCTGCTCGAAGCCGAGTCGGCTGCAACGCAAGCCTCGCCGGTGCCGATCGGATCACTCGGTCCCACCAACGTGCCATTGCACGCCCGGGCCAGCGGCCGGTACGACGAGCACCTGTTCCTGCTGGACAACCGGGTACGGAATCGCCGCGCGGGCTACGAGGTGCTGGCGCCGTTGCGCATCACGGACGACGAGGCGGTACTGGTCAACCTGGGCTGGATAGCGCAAGGCGAAAGCCGCGAGCTACTGCCCACGGTCGGGGCACCAACCGGAACGGTGCAGGTTACCGGTCTGGCCATGACGCCCCAGCCACCACCGTTCGAACTGTCCGATCGCGAGACCTTCGCCGCCGGCTGGCCCAAGGTGGTACAGACCGCGGCACCCGGGACGCTGGAAAAGGAACTGGGCTACCGGTTGCGGCCGGTCGTGCTTTATCCCGACGGCTCCGAGGTCGCGGCACACAAGGTCGAGGTCATGCATGAGTTCGGCCCGTCGCGGCATCACGCCTACGCGGCGCAGTGGTTCGGATTCGCGGTGGTACTGGTGATTGTGTACCTGTGGCACGGCCTGCACCGGGGCAAACAAGGGAGAAACGCAAATTGGACGCAGTAATGACGCATGCCAATCGACGGCAATGGATCATTCTTCTGAGCTTGGCGGCGATCTTCATCCTGCCGCTGGCCGCTTCGTGGACCATGTACACCCTCCAGCCGTTCGAGAAACGGGGCGGACTCGAACACGGGGAGTTGATCACCCCCGCCGAGAAGGTGCCGGTGACAGGACTGGTAACGCTCGACGGTGAGCCCGTCGACGCCAACCTTTTCCAGGGCAAATGGACCTTGCTCTATCACGTGCCCGCCGGCGAGAACCAGGCCGGCTGCGACGCGGATTGCCGCGCGCTGATGGACACCCTCCGCCGGGTTCGCCTGGCGCAGGACGAAGGGATGCGGGTCGTGCAACGGGTCCTGCTGGAGCCGGCAGGCACTGGCCGACCCGCGGATTTCGACCAGGGTTTGCAGGTGCTCGAAAGCAACCAATGGCCGTTGGCACGCGAGTCCGTCTATGTGGTCGATCGACAGGGTTACCTGGTGTTGCGCTACGACGCCGGGTTCGATCCGCAGGGACTGCTGAAGGACCTGGAGCGCCTGTTGCGACTGGCCGGGGAGGGTTAACGTGGTGATTCTCAACTCGGCAAAGCAACGTATGAAAAGCACGGGTTCCGGCCGCGTCTACCGTCGCCTGACCTACCTGGCCACGGTGCTGGCCCTGGTGGTGGTCGTGCTCGGCGCCTACGTGCGCCTGACCGATGCCGGCCTGGGCTGCCCGGACTGGCCGGGCTGCTACGGCCATCTGACGGTTAGTTCGGCCCAGGCCAATGAAAGCCAAGTCAACGCCCTCTACCCCGACCAGCCATTGGAGGCCGGCAAGGCCCTCAACGAAATGGTGCACCGCTATGCCGCCGGGACCCTCGGCCTGCTGATCGTGATGCTGGTGGCGATCGGCTGGTGGTACAAGCGCCATCGGGCCCTCTTGTCCACCCTCGCCGCGCTGGTCGTGTTCCAGGCCCTGCTGGGCATGTGGACCGTGACCATGCTGCTCAAGCCCGTGGTGGTAACCGCCCACCTGTTGGGCGGCATGGCCGTGCTATCCATGCTCTGGTGGATATGGCTCGACAACCGCCACCGATGTCTGCGTGAGGCCGGGGCAACACCGCTGCCATCATCGACGGTAAGCCCCGGCATGCGCTGGTTCGCCGCAATCGGCCTGGTGCTGCTGATTGGCCAGATCTTCCTTGGCGGCTGGACCTCGACCAATTACGCCGGGCTGGCCTGCAGCGGCTTCCCCACCTGCAACGGCCAGTGGTGGCCGGATGCAGACTACGGCTCCGTCTTCGGTCTGCACGAAGTGAACGACCTGCATGGCCCCGGCCTGATCGCCACCCAGTGGTTTCATCGACTGGGGGCGCTGGTCGTGTTCATCACCCTGCTGGCATTGACGATCAAGGCAAGCCCAGTGGCGCCGCGAGTGGCCGTGGCCATCGGCACCCTGCTGGGGCTGCAGATATCGATCGGCGTCGCCAATGTCCTGTTCGGACTGCCCCTGGCGATGGCCGACGCCCACAACGCGGTCGCCGCGCTACTGCTGCTGGCGGTCCTCGCGCTCAATCACCACCTCAATCATCCGCTGACCCCCGCGATGGGTCAGGCACCGAAGGGAGTGTGCACATGAACGTTCGAGCCCAGACGGTTGCCGCGATCGGCGCCTTCCCGTGGCGCAGCTATGTCAAGCTGTGCAAGCCCAAGGTCGTCTCGCTGGTGGTGTTCACGGCACTGGTTGCCATGCTCCTGGCCGCGCCGCCGGGAAATCTGCCCTGGACGCTGCTCCTGGCCGGCACCGCCGGCATTACCCTCGCCGGTTTCTCGGCGGCGGCGTTCAACCACATCGCCGACCGCGAGATCGACGCGGAAATGGGCCGGACCAAGGCCCGGCCGCTGCCCACCGGCGACGTGTCGAGAAGCGCGGCGACCATCTTCGCCAGCCTGCTCGGCACGGCCTCGCTGGCCCTGCTGTGGTTCGCGGTCAACCCGCTCACCGCCGTGCTGACCCTGTTCACCCTGATCGGCTACGCCGTGATCTACACCCGCTATCTCAAGTGGATCGGGCCGCAGAACATCGTGCTGGGCGGGGCCTCGGGCGCGGCGCCGGCCCTGCTGGGCTGGACCGCCGTCACCGGCGTGGTCGGCTGGGAGGCCATCACCCTGTTCCTGATCATCTTCGTCTGGACGCCGCCACATTTCTGGCCGCTGGCGATCGCCCGGCGCGAGGAGTATGCCGCCGCCAAGGTGCCGATGATGCCGGTCACCAACGGCGTGACCTACACCAAGCGTCAAACCCTGTACTACGCGATCGCCCTGCTGCCCGTCAGCCTGCTGCCGGTGCTGGTGGGCATGAGCGGCCCGGTGTACCTGGTTGGTGCCACGCTGCTGGGTGGCAGTTTCATCCTGCGCGCCTGGCGGCTGCTGCACGTCGACAGCGACCGGCAGGCCATGAAGCTGTTCGGTTTCTCGATCACCTACCTGACCGCGCTGTTCGCCCTGATGCTGGCCGATCACTACCTGCCGCTCGGTTCCTTGCCGGCAGTGCTTGGTTAACCTGACCGACCGCGGGGGAGGAAATCATGACGCTGCCAACCATCCTCGAGCAGACCGTCGCCTTCCTCCAGCCGTACGACTTCTCGCCAACGGTGCTGCTGGTCTGTATCGGCGCCGGCCTGCTCTACCAACGGGGCTGGCGCAAGGCAGGTGGCGGGCTGGGCCAGGCCGTGATGTTCTGGATCGGGCTGGTGGCGATGTATGTCGTGCTGCAGACCCAGTTCGATTACTACGGCCAGCACAGCTTCTTCATGCATCGCTTGCAGCACCTGGTGCTGCACCACGTTGCCCCGTTCCTGATCGCCGTCTCGGCGCCGGCCGCGATTCTCGGGGCCGGCCTGCCCGAGCCCATCCATCGTTCCGTGGTCGCGCCGCTGCGACGCAACTGGCTGCTGCGCCGCCTGTATGCCGCGATCCAGGAGCCGCTGGTGGCGGGCGCGATCTTCGTCGGCCTGATCTACTTCTGGCTGATCCCGTCGGTGCACTTCTACGCCATGCTCAACGTGCCGCTCTACAACACGATGAACTGGGGCATGGCGATCGACGGGCTGCTGTTCTGGTGGATGATCTTCAACCTGCGCGCGCCGGGCGCGAGCGACATGCGCCACTACGGCTACCGCCTGCTGGTGCTGTTCCTGGTGATGTTTCCGCAGATCGCCCTCGGCGCCTACATCGCCCTGAGTGACCACGACCTGTTCGGCATCTACGCGGCTTGCGGCCGCATCCTGCCGATCACACCCCTGACGGACCAGGCGATTGGCGGCCTGCTCACCTGGGTTCCCGCGGCGATGATGAGCGTCGTCGGTGGACTGGTGCTGGTGCATCGATGGAACCGCCGGAGCCGTCACGTACAGAAACCCGTTTCCCCCACCCTTGGCTGTGCGAGGTGAGATCGTGTCGCGATCCAAACATCTGATCCTTTGGCTACTGCCCCTGTTCCTGCTCGGTTGCAGCGGGGAGGCATCCAACCAGTGGCACGGCCACAACATCACCGGCGTCATGCCGGACCTCGAGTTCGAACTGACCGACCACACCGGCCAACCGGTCACCGCCGAAGACTACCGCGGCAAGGTCACCATGATGTTCTTCGGCTACACCAGCTGCCAGCACGTCTGCCCGGTCGCCCTCAGCAAGCTGGCCGCCGCAACCCGGGAGCTGGGCGACCAGGCCGACAAGGTCGAGATCCTGTTCGTCGCGGTCGACCCCAAGCGCGACAAGAAGGTGCTCGACGACTACGTCACCGAATTCACCCCCGACCTCGTCGGCCTGACCGGCACCCAGAAGCAACTCAAAGCCGTGGCCAAGCGTTACCGCGTTGCCTTCAGCTACGAAGAGCCGCGTGAGGACGGCTTTTACATCGTCAATCACAGCGGCGCGGTATTCGTCTTCGGCCCGCAGGGAAAGGTCCGCCTGCTGATCGACGAGCAGTCCAGGACCGCCAATATCACCGAGGATCTCCGGCGCCTGATCGAGCAATCGTCCGGTTGATCCGGCCTCGGCACGAGGGCCGTTCTCCTTGAGGCGGCGTCTGGGTCAGCTGAACCTATTGACGAATGGCCGCGCGGCGCGGCCGTGAGGGTGACAGGCGAGAGCGCGATCGACCCCGATGGCCTGCCTCGAGGCGCTGGTGTATGTTCGATGGCATTCCATGCGTCGACAGGGAGCCACGACGATGAGCGAACACGTGCTGGTAGGCGGGGCCGATGGCCATGCCGTGAACCAACTGGGCCGGATGAGCAATCGGCACGGCCTGATCGCCGGGGCGACGGGCACCGGCAAGACCGTCAGCCTGCAGATCCTCGCCGAAGGTTTCTCCCGGCTGGGCGTGCCGGTCTTCGCCGCCGACATCAAGGGCGATCTTTCCGGACTGGCGGCCGCCGCCAAGCCTCATCCCAAGGTCGACGAGCGGGTTGAGCGCATCCCGGTGCCGGACTACCAGGCGGAGGCCTCGCCGGTGCTGTTCTGGGACCTGTTCGGCGAGTCCGGCCACCCGATACGCACCACCGTCTCGGAAATGGGGCCGTTGCTGCTCGGCTCCCTGCTCGAACTCAACGACACCCAGGAGGGCGTGCTCTACGCGGCCTTCCGCATCGCCGACGATGAAGGCATGCTGCTGCTCGACCTCAAGGACCTGCGCTCGTTGTTGAACTGGATGGGCGAGCATCGCAGCGAGCTCTCGCAGGAATACGGCAATCTGGCACCGGCCAGCATCGGGGCCATCCAGCGCCGTCTGCTGGTCCTACAGGAACAGGGTGGCAATCACTTCTTCGGCGAGCCTGCCGTCGAACTCAAGGACCTGATGCGCACGGATTTCTCGGGGCGCGGCGTGATCAGCCTGCTGGATGCCACCCGCCTCTACCGCGATTCGCCGCGGCTATACAGCGCGTTCCTCCTGTGGCTGCTGGCCGAGCTGTTCGAGGAATTGCCCGAGGCTGGCGACGCGGCACTACCGAAGCTGGTGTTCTTCTTCGACGAGGCGCACCTGTTGTTTGATCAGGCCACGCCGGCGCTGCTGGAGAAGATCGAGCAGGTGGTGCGGTTGATCCGCTCCAAGGGAGTCGGTGTCTACTTCGTCACGCAAAGCCCCACCGACGTGCCCGACACGGTTCTGGGGCAACTCGGGCTCAAGCTCCAGCATGCCCTGCGCGCCTTCACGCCCAAGGACCGCAAGGCGATCCGTGCCGCGGCCCAGAACTTCCCGGCCAACCCCGGTCTCGACGTCGAAGCGACCCTGACGGACCTGGGCATCGGCGAGGCGCTGGTATCGATACTGGATGCCAAGGGCCGTCCGCAGCCGGTGCAACGCACCTTGATCGTGCCGCCCCGCTCGCGCATGGGGCCGTTGTCTGACGAGGAACGCGCCGAGGTACTGTCGCGATCGCCACTTGCCGGGCAATACGACACGGTGAACGACCGGGACTCGGCCTACGAGGAGCTGGCTCGGCGTACCGAGACGCGCCAGAAGGAACTGGACGAGCAAGCCGATGCGCCGTCGAAGACAAAGGGAAAGTCGACATCCCGTGGTGACTCGGCCGGCGTCGCCTTCCTCAAAAGCGCCGCGCGCAGCTTCGGCACCCAGCTCGGTCGCCACCTGGTGCGTGGCCTGCTCGGCGCGTTATCGGGAAAACGATAAGCGCGGCTGGGTTATCACCCCTCAACGCCCCACGGGCGAGGCACACCGATTCCATATCGGCGCCACACAGGCACAAAAAAGCGGCCATCCGGAAATCCCGCGATGGCCGCCTTGGTCAGTGGGTGTTCAGGACTTGAACAGCCCGCCCAGCATGCCTTGCAACCCGCTGGCCGGCACCTGACTGTTTTCATCTACCTCGCCCTTGGGCGTCAGTCGATCGACGACCTGAGGAAGCGCCTTGGCAAGCATGCCGGATGCCTGGCCGGGATCGATGCCGAATTTCGAGGCCAGGTTGTTCAGGGTGTCGTTGCCCACGGCCGACGACACCTGGCTGGCATCGATGGGCTGATTGCTCCCATTACCCACCCAAGATGCGACCTGCTCGCCCAATCCGGCTTGTTGGAATTTCTGCAACAGGCCGCTCAGACCACCGCTGTCCTGGATCAGCTGGGTGATCATGCCCAACAGCGCACCATTGCCCTCCGGCCCGCCGAACCCCTTGCCCAGCACCTTGCCGACCACACCATCCAATAGACCCATGACCCTCTCCCCCTGCTGATGCGTCCGAAGACCGTCTATCGAATATAGCAGCCTGAATACCAGGGGGATTTCCGCCAGTCCCGAGGCGGGGACGCCTTTCCAGGTCACCCCGGCACGACGAGATCCGCGTCGATCAGGTCGGTCAGTAGTGCCTGCACGTCCACCCGAATCTGGCTCGCCAATACCGTCGGGTGCATATCGCTCAGCAAAAGCGCGATCTCGCGGCCGCTGATCGTTTCCGCCCGGAGCAACCCCCACACCAATTGCCCCGTGGCATTGAGCCGGTAGATGGCCCCGCTGGCGATGTGAATCAGGAAGCGTTCCTCGTCCAGTTCGTACTCACGGACGGCCTCGGTCGCCTGCCAGCGATCATCGGCGTCCACCATGGTGCGCGCCGGTTGGGCGGCAGGTGCATTGGGCGGTGCACTGGGGCCGGCATCCACCCCGTCGATAACGCCCGGCATCGACGCAAGCAGGCGTCGCGTTGCCGCCAATGGTTCGGGGTAGCGCAGCAGCCGGCACGGCAGCGACTGCATCAGGGGCAGAAAGCGCGCCATCAGCGCCTCGCTGGGCAAATCGTGGGCGAAATGCTGGCGCAGCAGCCGGGTCAGTCCCTCGCCCGGTGCCAGCCGCAGGAGCTCCGCCTTGTCCAGGCTCTCGTCACGTTCCAGCAGCACCACCGCGCCGAGCGGCAGCGTCTCGCCGTGATGCGCCAGTTGCCCGGCGGGCAGATCGAGGTAACGATAGCGATCGTCTTCCGGTCCGGCATGCGTGGTGGTGTATTGATGCAGCGCCACGTCCAGTGCGGGGGGTAGCGGCAGCGGCAAGCGCAACCGCGGGGCAATGCCCAACGCCATGCCCTGCCCGTCCTCACCCAGCGCCAGCACGTCGTCACCGAACACCCGCTGCCCGCCACCGGCCAGCGCCGCCATCAGGGTGCTCTTGCCCGCCCGGTGGGTTTCCGGGAACAGCACCAGCCGGCCGTTGACCTCGACCGAGGCGCAATGCAGGCCGATCCACTGAGGGTTCAGTTCAAGAAAGCGTTCGATCAAATCGGCGGCCACGGCGCACGCCGCCGACACCGGCGAACGGTGAGACACGCCACCGGGAAAGGCCGGCGAGACCTGCCGGCATTCCCCGTTCCGGCCCTCCAGCCGGATGGTCGGTGCGGGCCCGTCAGCCGCCACCTCGGTGATCGGCCAGCCCGCCAAGGCCGCCTTGAGCACCGCCGAGAACTCCGGACAACCCGAGACACGCACCGCCGGCCCGATACCCGGCAGGACGAGGTCCCGGACTTCCGTGGCTTTTCCCCCGGCGGTCACCAGCGGCTGGGATGCAGCAGGATGTTCAGTCGCAACTCGGAGTCACGATGGTGGTGATGATGCCGATCGTCGCGGTAGTACCGACGCTCGGTGTAATAGTGATGATGGTGATGACCGCCGCTGGGGCGGCTGTAGCTCGGACGGGAATAGCTGCCCCTGCCGTGTCCATGCGGACCCGGGTGCGCCCCCGCCACGTTCACCAATGTGGGTGCCACATAGGCCCCGGCCAGGCCCGCGCCCAGCGTGACAAGCAAACGACGACGGCGGCGATAGATTTCATCAGACTGGTGATCACTCATTGACCAATCCCCGTATCAGTCATTGGAAGAATCCTCGCGACCCGGACGCATAGCCAAAGTCGCGATCTTCCTTTTCTGACAGGGATGGGCGGCAAAAGTGCCGAGGTGAAAGCGTTCGGGGAAAGGGTAAAAAAAACACCCGACTATGACCATGCGACTGGCTGATTGGGTTACCCACGGCGAGTGACCGGCGGTCCCCGGGCCGCACGAGAAGGCAAGGCCGGCAAGCATCTCGGACCCTTACCTAGGCAATGCCCAAGGCGCCTCAATCCCTGCCGAGGTCTCTTACATCTTCATCGTCAGCCCGTCGCTTCACCTGCCAACTGGCCCAGAAGGCGCTGCCCTCGATACCGCATCCCAGCCGTCGCAGCCATTCGGCGACCTTGTGGTTGGAGTTGTTCCAGAACGCATAGGCCTCCGGATGCTCGACGAAGGCGAGATCATAGACGGCGTTGTACTTCAGGCTGTCCTCGTTGTCCCGGTAGAGACCTTCAAGCGAGGAGCGCAAGGTAGCCACCTGGTCGGTCTCGACCTGCACCTCGTGGAGATCCTGGATACCGACGATGAGGCCTGCGCGCACCCCGTTCGCGGTTGCGGCCTCTCCCTTCACGCTCCGCCCCAGCCCGGCACGGCTCGGCAAAAGAACGGCCCGACTCGCCTCTGTGGTGCCGGTTTCGACCTCGGCATACCAACCCCAGTCACCGTAGGCATAGCGGACAAAGCCGTCGGGGTGCGGTAGCACCAGACTGGAATGACGCCCGTGGTCCAGAACGAAAACCGATTGCGGCCGATCCACCGATGCGGGCGGAACAATGGTCGTGGTGCACGCACCCAGCAGCAAGCCCGCCCCGCCCGCGAGGGCAATCGAAGCGCACAACCGAAAAACACGCCGGAGACTTCGTGCCATATCAACCCGTTGACGTTGGGACACTCGACAAGGTCAGTAGCTGCCGATGAGTGCTGATAGATACCAGCGTAGGCCAGAACGGCTGGCTCGACCTGCGGAGATCAGTTGATGGTGACGGTCACAGTCAACCCCGGCTCGAGGCGGCCGCACGGAGGAATAAACGTCCAACTCACGAACAGGAAAAAGCCACGCCATAGCGGACTATCCTTGTTCCAAACCAACCAGAAAGCCCGGGCGAAGATCTATCGTGTACAGCTGGTCGAAATACGTGCTCTTGCTGCCCTGGCTGCTGGCATCCCCCCTGCTGGCGGCCCAGGACCCCTCCCTGCCACCCTACGAAAGGGAAACCACGCGCCAGACGGTCACGCTCGTCGAAAATGCGGCCGAGGCGATCAGCCGGGAAGGCGAGTCGGTCTTCGCGGACTTCCGTGAGCCGGCAAGTCGGTGGTATCGCGGTGAGCGCTACCTCTTCGTCTGGGACCTGGATGGCAACCGGGAGGTCTACCCGCCAGATCCCGAACACGAAAAGCAGAACCTGATCGACCTGAAGGACGTCGGCGGCAAGCCGATCGGGCGGATGTTCGTCGAGGCCGCCCGAGAGGGTGACGGCAAGGGGTGGGTGCACTACCAGTGGAACCGGCCCCACGAGCTGGAACCGACCTGGAAATCGACCTACATCGTTCGCGCGCGTTCACCGTCCGGAGGCGACTACCTGGTCGGCAGCGGGGTATACCAGGGCGGCATGGAGAAGGCCTTCCTCGTCGAAGAGGTGGAGGCCGCGGCCGACCTGCTGCAACGAGAGGGAAAGGCCGCGTTCCCGACGCTGCGCGATCCCACCAGCCGTTTCTTCTTTCATGACACCTACATCTTCGTCACCGCCGAAAACGGCGTGGAGCTCGTCAACCCTGCCTTTCCTGGCATCGAGGGCCGCAGCCTGTGGGATGCGCAGGACAGTACCGGCAAGTACCTGGTGCGTGAATACATCAGGCTGGCCAAGGAGAAGGGGCATGGCTGGGTCACCTATCACTGGCCGCGGCCCACTCAGCCACAGATTGATGCCGTGAAAAGCACCTATGTTCGAAGCATCGCAGTGGGTGACGAGACGCTGATCGTCGGGGCCGGCATGTATCAGTAACGGGCGCCGGAAGCCCGGGCTTCGGGCATTCACGGAAATCCTTACCCGACGCTGTTGAAGAACCGCCGCGTGAGGCGGCTGCTGCGCATGCAGTTGATCAGTCCCTACGCGATTTTGTGCCGCATATGCATGTCACCGCTTTCAGAGCCGAGAACCACGCCCTATAGCCGCATTGCCCGGCGTTTTCAGCCCGAAGCCCCACAAATTCAACACTTGCCCAGGTCCAACCCCGCGCTCATCGGTGCGATCCCAGGCCCTCTGAGAGCCGCGTCGCCTTCCCGACTCCCGGCCGGTAGACATCGCTTGTGTCCCTTGTGATCACCAATGGCTGGGATGCAGGAGGATGTTGAAATGCATGCTGCTGTCGTGGTGATCGTCGCGGCGACGACGATAGTGGTGCTTGTCGCGATAGTGGCGGCGTTCGGAGTAATGGTGATCGTGGTGGCCGCTGGGCCGGCTGTAGCTCGGCCCGGAATGACCGTGATGGCCGCCGTGACCACCATGGTGAGGCGGCTCCGCTCGGGCCACATTGACCAGCGTCGGCGCGACATAGGCACCGGCCACACCAGCGCCCAGCGTAATCAGCAGACGGCGACGACGATCGATACGGTCGGACTTCTGGTCACTCATACTCAGTCCCCCTGTCACGGTTCATGGTGATCCTGACCTCTTGTCACGAGGCCGTTGCATTCTTCGGACAGGGGAACACGGGGAAAGTGCCGGAAACAGCACGGATCGGGTGGGAAACAGATGCTTATCCAGCCCCATCCCGCATGCAGGCGATGTCGCCTCAGGGACGTCCGTCCGTTAGCGCCCTTTCACGAGCGGACAGTAATGATCAGGCAATCAAATGCCATTACGCATCGGATGAAGTCCGGGAGTCCGGTTCTGGAGTGGGAGGGGGCCGTTGCGAACCGTGGACACCCAGGACCAGTTCCACCAGCGTGGCCCAGCCTACCCCCAGCGCCAGCCCTAAAACGATTCCCGAGGGAGCGGCCCAGCCGGCCACGAGGGTGCCCATTCCCACGGTAAAGAGCACGAAGGTTCCGATCCCGGCGTAGGCCACCGCGGACCGCCAATTCGACATTCTGAAAGTGAACGCCGTCGTTTGAATCAAAAGCGCTGCTGCGGCCGCGACCGGCACCGAAGGAAACTCCGCATCGGGGACCACACCTTCCAGCACGAAGCGATCGAGAAAATAGGCGCCGCCGGCTGCGCAGAGGACACCGGCGCCGATTCGAAGCGCGGCTCCCCATCCGGCACGCCAGCACACGAACGCCATTAACGGGAGAGCCAGCGTCAGGATGCCAGGCCAATGAAACGCCAGGAGACCGCCGCGCGCGACCGCGACAGCCTCGTCCGTTCTCACGTCACCCATCCATTCGAGAACAGGAAAGTCGATCAGCGCCAAACCGGCTACGGCCCGTGTCTGGCTGACCACCAGGCCGACAGCCCCCGCGGCAACCAACAACACGAGGAAACTGAGCGTCAGGCTCAACCCCTGGGCCAAACTTGGGTTGAACCGGCGGCTCAGCCAGTGAAGACCCGGGACGAGTGCCTGGGCGACCCCGATGAAGCCCGTAACCCGCAGTGCGACGAGGAATACCTCTTCCACCCGGCGCCGGTTTGCCGCAATGCGGGCAGCCACCCAACGAATGACCAGCGCCATGATGAACAGGATCAGCACCAGAAGAGCGGCGGTTCCAGTGACTTCCTGCAGCACGTCCCAGGACGCACCGAGCACAACACCAAGCGTGATAAACGTGATTGCCCAGATGATGCTTGCCGGCACATCGAACAGCAGGAAACGACGATACGGCATCTCCGACGCACCAGCGAGAAAAGGCACGATGATCCGGGTAGGAGTGGACACCCGACCCAGCACGATCGCCCATTCCCCTCGTCGCTGCATGAAACCCTGAACTCGCTGGATCGAGGGGCCGAAGTAACGCTCCAGTGGTGCCCAGTGCAACATTCTGTCGCCCCAGCGACGACCGAGATAAAAACCCGTCGCATTACCCAGCAGCGTGGCCGACAGCACGACGCCAAGCACGGGCCCCATCTCGACTTGACCACGGGAGGCGAGGATGCCGCCGATTACCACGGCCACCTCACCGGGCGTGAAGAAGCCGAGAAAGAACGCGGCTTCCGCCCAACAAAGCACCCCGAGTACGAGATAGATCGTCAGGGGCGAGAGCTCCAAAGCAGACTGGAGAAACCTGTCGATGAGATCACCCGTGCGTGGTTGGGAGGGAGCGGAAAAGTATAGCCACTACGCACGACGATGTCGGTCAACGTAATACCGTGCTATCGGCGCGAGGTCAGACACCTGTGTGCTTGCTGGGAGAATTGGCCGGCCCTGAATGGTTTCCTCCAAGCCGATCGACAATCAGCCGACGGGGGCAAGCTGAGATCGCCCTGAACAGGATGAGCGCTGGTGTCGTGAGGTATTAGCCCTCGGTACGGACGATCGTCCCTGCCGGTTGGCCGTTGACGGCCTAGCTGAAGCTATTGAAGAACTGCCGCGCGACCGGGCCACTGCGTACGCCGCGGATCTGGGGAAACTTGATGGCTTCCGCGTGCGGGGCGTCGCGGTCGACCGTTCAAAGGGGTCTGATCCCTTTTTCACTCCGTTTGAGTGGCCCGGGCACTCAAACGCCTGTGGACCAGCAACGTTCCCACCCCCAGCAGCGTTACGTACGCAAAAACCTCGTAGACCATGATGACGGTGGTTATTCCATGCACAGTGGTGTCAAACAAGGAAGGGACACGGAACACCAGCACGGGCAACACCGCAGCAACAGCCGCCCACAGGGCATGACGCCCCGCAAGCCAGGCGATCGGATAGCTCATCGAGCTCCCCACAACTAGTGCGGCCAAAAAGCCCTGCAGCAGCAACAAACCAACGACCGACTGAAGATCCAGGCCTTGGGGCAACAGACTCGCCATGAGAGACAGCACATGGCCGTACAAAATGAAACCGACCACGGCCAACGCGATCAGCAATACAACGCGAACAACAATGAACACCACAGAATCCTTTCCTGTAGTCCAGACGGAAACGATATCAGGTTGTACTTTCACGGGAACTAGTACTAGATGATTCTGACCCCCGTTCCTACGTGGCGCCGCACGAACGGCGGGCGGTGAGATCCCCTTCGCCTTGCCGAGCGTCCGGGGTGACGCAGGGTCGGGGCGGCAAGGACGCCGCCCCGAGGTTCGCCGCGACAGGAAGTCGCGTCGAACCGACCCGTCCGCGGCGCCCCGGACGGGAGGGAAGCCCGCAGGGCCAAGGCGAGGGGTGCCCTTCTCTTTGGGCACTTTCTCTTGGGCAAGCAAGAGAAAGTGCCTCGCGCGCTGGGCTACGGGTGACGAAGCAGCCTCACCACGAAAGAGCGTGCGAAAACAAGCTCAGCGCCTAAACGGCGTTCTGATCCCTTTTCTCTAAGATCCTAAGATCTATCAACCCCCTCATGGAATCGACAGAAATGGACTGAAATCTTGAACAGAAACAAATAAAATCCAACCATGCTCAGCGTAAAGAGTTTCCCACTGAGGCCATCTCCTCCATGATGCGAAATTGGAACGGAGTGGATGTCGTCCAAAGGAGCAATATATTCGGCGGACTCACCAGGCTGGGGAGGAAAATAGAATATGCTTGACACACTCTGGCTCCTAATAGAGTCAAGCTTGCCCGAAACCTTTTCGGCTGGCAGTCCTTTCTCAATCAGACGCCTCTCATAATTCGCCAAGGACACCAGCGGTGCGAAAATTATTTTCGGCTCGATGTCTCTCGAATTCTCCGGCGAGATATCACAAGTGTTAGAAAGTATAACGCCTTTTACCTTTCTCACCTCGCAAGTTTGAAGGTTAACAACAGGAAAGCCTAGCCAGCCATCTCCTTGAAGGCGCTCGTCTTGATAACCTTTCATGTAAAAGCTTACCGACTCACGCTCCTTAAACTTAGAAAGCTCTCTTGCCAGCCCCTCTGCCCGTTCCTTCGTCAGGTAGTGGGGGATAAAATCTTCGATTCGATCAAGTTCAGCCCTCATCCTAGCGGGTTATTCCTCATATAGATCCCACAAGTTGTCGTTAAGAACTTCTGCAAACTCTCTCCCCAGAGGCTCTTGACGAGCTCCCAAGTCAGAATAAACACTCCTAATCGTGTTAAGCAGTCTTAACTTTTCCGCATCGCCGGATTCAAATGACATTCTGCCAACCGTCACTTCGTTTTGATCCGATGACGAGGCAGAACCTACCGTTCTATATACTTCCCCCACAAGAGCGGATCCAGCTTCAGGCGCTAACCCCAAGGCTTGCGCGGCCCACTCCTCGCTCAAATTTAGAGCAAAACTGACACCTTCTAACGACAGAAGGACCGGGATTCCCCCCGAAGAACCAGACCTTTCTATAGTTTGATAACTATTCATAAATGGGTTCCGCTAACTCAAGAGCTTTGTCGGACAAGCAATCGAAGAATGTTTCTTTGTTTCTTAACTTTACCCGATCTATTTGTTTTTCAACGTACCCAATCCAATCTGAGCGAACCCCGTCCGGATTCTCGAGGATCGAGTCAACGTCTATGACGAGACCTTGCTTCGAATTCCCTTCTTCGTCCTGCACAGCAGCTGAAGACGCAATAGTCAAGATCTGGATCAAGTCATTTTCAGGGAGCTCTAGGCGAAAATGAAACCTCTCCGACCGAAGGGCGTGGCTCCCAATTCGAATTGAGGAATCAACAAAAGAAACCTGCTCTTCAAGATCTTGCGAGGGAATCAGGTCTACATATTTCAATGAGAATCTATAAACGGACTCAACAACATCTAACTCCGAAACCTCTTGGAGAATCTCAAAGATCGAACTTCTAAATTCAGCCCAGCCGGGATAAGGCATCTTGCAACCGACTACGACATTGTTATCGCCAATAGAGACGACATAATTGCGCCAGTGCATCCTAACCAGTGGCGCGTGCTTCAAATTCGGAGTGTTATCCCTGACTGCCTTAGGCACTTCCGCCGCAGAGAGTCGTTCTGTCTTCGTCTCTCCTTTTAGCTTCCCATAAAGGTAGCCGGGCAGAACGTCAGATGCCGAAACCTTTGATTGAAATCGAATCTCAAAGACAGCATCTACCAAGGGTTCGTTTATTAGCTTAGTTGGCAATCTATCTGACATTGGATAAAAATCCGATTTTATGATCAGCCCCTAAAGTGTTCATATCGCAACCCTGACAACGGTTTCGGGGCCAATCAACCGCTCACTACTTAGTACGTTTGCCGAACAAAAAAGCAACTTCTAAAGACAGGGCTTCTTCGTTCTCGTTTCTCATCCGTAGAAACCGTCATTCTGGCCTCATGTGGGGGAACAGTAGCACATCCCGAATCGACGCCGAGTCGGTCAGCAGCATGATCAACCGATCGATGCCGATGCCCTCCCCCGCCGTCGGCGGCATGCCGTGCTCGAGCGCGCGGATGTAGTCTGCGTCGAAGTGCATGGCCTCCTCGTCGCCGGCTTCCTTCTCGTTGACCTGCTGGGCGAAGCGCTCGGCCTGGTCCTCGGCATCGTTGAGCTCCGAGAAGCCGTTGGCGATCTCGCGACCGCCGACGAAGAACTCGAAGCGCTCGGTGACGAACGGGTCGTCGTCCTTGCGGCGGGCCAGCGGTGAGACCTCGGCCGGGTACTCGGTGATGAAGGTCGGGTCGTGCAGCTTGTGCTCGGCGGTCTTCTCGAAGATCTCGATCTGCACCTTGCCCAGGCCGTAAGACTCCTTGAGCGGGATGCCGAGCTTCTCGGCCACCGCACGCGCCTTTTGTTCGTCGTCGATGTCCGCTTCCGTGAGATCCGAGTTGTGGCGCAGGATCGCCTCGCGGACGGTCAGGCGCTCGAAGGGCTTGCCGAACTCGAAGGTGCTGCCCTGGTACTCGATGGTGGTGCCGCCGTGGACCTCCTCGGTGCATTGGCGCAGCAGGTCCTCGGTGAGGTTCATCAGGTCCTGGTAGTCGGCGTAGGCCTGGTAGAACTCGATCATCGTGAACTCGGGGTTGTGCCGCGTGGAAAGCCCCTCGTTACGGAAGTTGCGGTTGATCTCGTAGACCCGCTCGAACCCGCCGACCACCAGGCGCTTGAGGAAAAGCTCCGGCGCGATGCGCAGGTAGAGCGGCATGTCGAGCGCGTTGTGGTGGGTCATGAACGGCTTGGCCGCCGCGCCGCCGGGGATGACGTGCATCATCGGCGTCTCGACCTCGAGGTAGCCACGCTGGTTGAGGTAGTCACGGATGAACTGGATCACGCGGCTGCGCAGGCGGAAGGTCTTGCGCGCCGACTCGTTCATCACCAGATCGAGGTAGCGCTGGCGATAGCGCGACTCGGTGTCCGACAGGCCGTGGAACTTGTCCGGCAGCGGGCGCAGGCTCTTGGTGAGCATGCGGATGGAATCGACCCGCACGGAGAGCTCGCCCTTGTTGGTCTTGAAGAGCACGCCCTCGCCGCCGACGATGTCGCCGATGTCCCAGGTCTTGAAGTCCTGGTAGACATCCGCACCGACGTCGTCGCGGGAGACGTAGAACTGGATGCGGCCGGACTGGTCGAGGATGGAGAGGAAACTCGCCTTGCCCATCACCCGCTTGGCCATGACGCGGCCGGCGACCGCGACGCGCACGGTGTTTTCCTCGAACCACGGTTTGTCGTGCTCACCGTACTCGGCCTGCAGTTCGCCTGCCATGTGCTCGCGGTCGAAGTCGTTGGGGAACGGGTTGCCGCTCTCGCGCAGCTTTTTCAGCTTCTCGCGGCGCTCGGCAATCAGTTGGTTCTCGTCGAGTGCGGGCTTTTGCTCGGCCATGGTTTCGGCTCTTGGTGGTGGGGTTGGGCCGGGCGGTGCCGGCGTGTCTGTTCAGTCGGTTGTAGGAGCGCCTTCAGGCGCGAATGCCGCGGGTGGCACTACGGCGTTTCGCGGCTGAAGCCGCTCCTACGGCGCGAGTTGTACGCTTTACAGGCCGCTCTTGAGGCTGGCCTCGATGAACGGGTCGAGGTCGCCGTCGAGCACGGCCTGCGTGTTGCCGGTCTCGTGGCTGGTGCGCAGGTCCTTGATGCGGCTCTGGTCGAGCACGTAGGAGCGGATCTGGCTGCCCCAGCCGACGTCGGCCTTGGTGTCTTCCACCGCCTGGGCCTCGGCGCGGCGCTTTTGCATCTCGAGCTCGTAGAGCTTGGCCTTGAGCTGCTTCATCGCCCGGTCCCGGTTCTGGATCTGCGAGCGCTCGGACTGGCATGCCACCACCACCCCGGTGGGGATGTGCGTGAAGCGCACCGCGGACTCGGTCCGGTTGACGTGCTGACCGCCGGCCCCGGAGGCGCGGTAGACGTCGACGCGGATGTCGGCCGGGTTGACCTCGATCTCGATGTTGTCGTCGATCTCGGGGGAAACGAACACCGAGGCGAACGAGGTGTGACGGCGGTTGTCAGAGTCAAAGGGCGATTTGCGGACCAGGCGGTGTACGCCGGTCTCGGAACGCAGCCAGCCGAAGGCGAACTCACCCTCGAAGCGGATCGTGGCCGACTTGATGCCGGCGACCTCGCCATCGGAGATCTCGGTGATCTCGGTCTTGAAGCCGTGCTTCTCGCCCCAGCGCAGGTACATGCGCAGCAGGATGGAGGCCCAGTCCTGCGCCTCGGTGCCGCCGGCGCCGGCCTGGATGTCCATGAAGGCGTTGGACTCGTCCATCTCGCCGGAGAACATGCGGCGGAACTCGAGGTCCTCGATCTGACCCTCGAAGGTCGACACGTCGGATTCGACCGAGGCGATGGTGTCCTCGTCGTCTTCCTCGCCGGCCATCTCGAGGATTTCGCGCGCGTCGGTCAGGCCGTCGCGCATCTCGGAAAGCGTGTCGACGATGCGCACCAGCGAGGCGCGCTCCTTGTTGAGCGCCTGGGCACGATCCGGATCATTCCAGACGTCGGGAACTTCCAGCTCGCGATCGACCTCTTCTAGACGTTCTTTCTTCTGATCGTAGTCAAAGGTACCCCCGGAGCGACTCGGAGCGCTCGATGAGGTTGTCGATTCGGTTCACGATCGGATTGATTTCGGCCATGGAATGCGGTTTCGCTGGTAGTCGATGAGATTTGAAGCAAGCGTCGTCTGATCGAATCCGAGCGAGGCCCGGATTCGACAGGAAGTGCGGTAGTTTACTGAATGCCCACGGTTACCTCAAAGCGCATGGCGACGGGAAAACGAGGGAGCGACATCCCCATATTCTCAGGCCTTTCCCCTATGGCATGATGAAGCTGATTCGCGGGTGGGCCCGCGCGAGACTTGAACACGTTACGACCGATATACCCGGCACGGAGCACCGATTTTCGGCCCGGCCCAACTTTCCGACCCAATGGACGACCTATACCCCATGGAACCGATGCTACCCAATCACACGCGCACCACCCGCTCATCCAGCCGGAAAACCGGCTGGCTTCGGACCCTGGGCCTGGCCTGCCTACTCGCCCTGCCGTTGGCAGCCCCGGCGGCGAACGACGCGCTGCCGGCCACGGTGAACTCGGCACTCGCGGCGCAGAAGCTCGATGCCAATCAACTCGGGCTGTGGGTGCAGGCGGTCGACAGCGACACGCCATTGATCAACCACCAGGGCGATCGACTGTTCAATCCCGCCTCGGTCATGAAGCTGGTGACCACGGTCGCCTCGCTGGACGTGCTGGGGCCGACGTTTCAGTGGAAGACCGAGTTCCTGGCCGATTCGGTGCCGGTCAACGGCGTGATCGCGGGCGATCTCTACATCAAGGGCTACGGCGACCCGTGGTTCCGCAGCGAGGACCTCTGGGACGCCGTGCGACGGTTGCGCGAGCTGGGCGTGAAGGAGATCCGAGGTGACGTGGTGCTCGACGATTCGTATTTCGCGCCGATAGCCGCCGATCCGGGCGATTTCGACAACCGACCGGACCGGGTCTACAACGCCCTGCCCAACGCGCTGCTGCTCGACAATCGCGCCGTGCGCATCAGCATCACGCCCCACGGCGAGGGCGAATCGGCGGTAACCACCTGGCCGCCGAACCCGCGCATGGCGCTGCAGAACACCCTCAACCTGGTGGATCAACCCTGCCGGAGCAGCACGAACCAGCCGGTGATCGACATTCGCAATCCCACCGACCCGGGGGCGGAGATCCAGGTGCGCGGTACGGTCTCGCGCCAGTGCGCGCCGCATCTGTACTACCGCGTCGCCGGCGACCCGCACGATGCCTTCTTCCACGCCTTCAAACGGCTGTTCGAATCCGCCGGCGGCACGATCACGGGCCACTGGCGCCAGGGACTGGTGCAGGCCGGCTCCAAGCGCCTGATCACCCACGAGTCGCGCCCGCTGTCGAACTACCTCTGGCTGATGAACAAGTGGTCGAACAACATCATGGCGCGCCAGATCATGCTCACCTTGGGCGCCGAACTCGAGGGCACACCGGCGACCGAACTCAAGGCCGCACGGGTGATCGAGCGTTGGGCTGCCGATCGTGACTTCAACTGGGAGGGCGCCGTGGTCGAGAACGGCTCGGGGCTGTCGCGTATCTCGCGGCTGTCGCCGCGCCAGCTCGGCAACATGCTGCTGTCGGTGTGGAAAAGCCCGTACATGGCCGAGGTGATGGCCACCCTGCCGATCGCCGGGATCGACGGCACCATGCGAAAGCGGCTGACCAGCGGCTCGATCCGTGGTCACGCCCATATCAAGACCGGCACCCTGCGCGACGTGCGCGCCGGCGCGGGCTACCTGCTGGCGAAATCGGGGCGACGCTACGTGGTGGTCATGCTGCACAACGAACAGGGCGTGCAGTACGGCGGCGGTACCCGCGTGCAGGACGCGTTGCTGACGTGGTTGTACGAGAACGGTTGAACGCCGCTGGGGCCTGAGCCGACCGTAGGAGCGCCTTTAGGCGCGAAGGTTTGAGGCCGGGAACCGGGGGTCGCCATTCGCTGAATTTCGCGGCTAAAGCCGCTCCTACGGGCGCCCTCGACCATTGTGGGAGCTTGCCTGGCGAGCGAAGCGCGTCGGGCGCATGCCCCGCTCAGCCCTTGGAAACATGCTCGGGATCATCCGAGCAACACGGCGGCGACTCACGTCGCCTTCGCGGGCAAGGCCTGCTCCCACGGGGTTAAACCTGACGGGATGAAGGTCATAGATTTTGAATCAACAGTTGATCACAACGCCTTGATTCAATTCACCTATTGTCCGGATTTTCGACGAAACCGAACAACCCGCTTATCTTAACCGGCACCCGCCTCCCGCACTTCGGTCATAACCCAGGCGGGCTCATCGGGGTTTGGCCGGAACGCCGTGTCCACCAGCCCGTGCTCGCCGGCCAGCACGGCGGCCAGCTGCCCGCCGATCTCCACCCCGACGGCTGCGGGCCGCTCCCACGGTGGGATGCCCTGGTCCTGGAACCATTGCTTGATCGGCAGGCTCGGCCGACCCTCGGCCGGGCGCAATCGTTCGCTGCCGCCCACCGGCCGCAAGCGCCACTCGTCAACGCATTGCCGCAGCAGGACGCCATCGTCGCCAACGGCGCGACTCGGACGGCGGCGGATTTCTCGCCCACCCTCGAGACGCAGGCAATCCTGATCGGCCGGCCAGTCGACCGGCTGCGTCGGTTCGGGCAAGACCTGCAGCCAATGGATGTGATCGCGGTAGCGGCGCAGCTGGCCACCCGGCCATTCGAGCAGCGGTTGGCGGTCGGCCGCAGCGGTGCGCAACTGGTTTAGCCATTCACCCAGCCGCTCGGGTGGCGGAGGCAGGCAACCCAGACGGGCGAGCCATTGGCGCAGCAGGTTGCACTGGCGATGCGGCGGCAGTGTCGCGGCCTTGCTCCAATCGAGCGTCGGGCCGTCGAGTGACTGGTCGGCGTCGATCTCGGCCAGCTCGCCGAGCAGGCCCTGCTCCATCACCAGTCGTTGGGCACTGGTGCGAATCCGGCCAACGGCATCGGGCCAGAATACCCGCAGTTCAGGCAGGACGTGATGGCGCAGGTGGTTGCGGGCAAATCCCGGATCATCGTTGGCCGGATCGTCGACCCAGCCCAACCCGCTGGCACGGGCCGCTGCCTCGAGTTCGTCGCGAGGCGTTTCCAGGAAGGGGCGCCAGTGGGCGAACGCATCGCGCGAGCGCCAGGCCGACATGCCCGACAGGCCCTGCCCGCCGGAGCCGCGCATCAGGGCCAGCAGGATGGTCTCCGCCTGGTCATCGGCATGGTGGGCGGTAACGAGCACGGGTGGATGGTTCGGGTCGTTCGAGGCAGCTTCGATCAGCGCCTCGTCCAGCGCCCGGTAACGCGCCTCGCGCGCCGCCGCCTCGGTCGACCCACGCCCCGCACCCACCGATGCCCGCTTGACCGCCACCCGGCGCACCTCGAACGCGCAGCCGTGGGCATGCGCCTGCTCACGGGCAATGTCGGCCCAGCTCGGGGCGTCGGGATGCAGGCCATGATCGACGTGAACGACCGACAGGCATGCGAAGACCCCTTCGTCACGCCATTGCGACAGACGGACCAGCGCGCCCAGGGAATCACGCCCGCCAGAGCTGGCGAGCAGGACATGGGAGGCCGGCGACGGACTGGCCGGGCGGGGCATGCCGTCCGGGCCGGTCACCGCTCCCGGCATCGCAGGACTAGCGTTCGGTGTACTCACCGTAGCTCATCAGTCGCTCGTAGCGACGCTCGAGCAGGGCCTGGGTGGGTCGATCGATCTGGGCGAGCACCGCCTTTTTCAGGCTCGCCTTGAGCGAAGACGCCATGGCGGGCACGTCACGATGGGCGCCGCCACAGGGCTCGGGGATGACCTCGTCGACCAGGCCCAGCTCCTTCAGACGCCCGGCGGTGATGCCAAGCGACTCGGCTGCCTCGGGGGCCTTCGCCGCGCTCTTGTAGAGGATCGAGGCGCAACCCTCCGGAGAGATCACCGAGTAGGTGCTGTACTGGAGCATCATGACGTGGTCACCCACGCCGATCGCCAGCGCGCCGCCCGAGCCACCCTCGCCGATCACGGTGACGATGATCGGCGTCTCCAGTTCGGCCATCACGTAGAGATTGCGCGCGATGGCCTCGCTCTGACCGCGTGCCTCGGCATCGATGCCCGGGTACGCGCCCGGGGTGTCGATGAAGGTGAGCACCGGCAGGCCGAACTTCTCCGCCAGCTCCATCAGGCGCTTGGCCTTGCGGTAGCCCTCGGGGCGCGGCATGCCGAAGTTGCGGCGGATCTTTTCCTTGGTGTCCCGGCCCTTCTGCTGACCGATGACCATGACCGGCAGGCCATCGAGCCGCGCCATGCCACCGATGATCGCCGGGTCGTCGCCGAAGGCACGGTCGCCATGCAGCTCGCGGAAATCGGTGAACACCCGCTCGAGATAGTCGGCCAGGTAGGGGCGCTGCGGGTGACGGGCCAACTGGTTGACCTGCCAGGCGCCGAGATTGGAAAAGATCGAGCGCGTCAGATCCATCGACTTGTTGCGCAGCCGCTCGATCTCCTCGTCGATATCCAGACCCTGATCGTCGTCCATCAGCTGGAGTTCGCGGATCTTGGCCTCGAGTTCGGCGATCGGCTGTTCAAAGTCGAGATAGTTCGGATTCATAGACGGCTGCGCTGTATGGGCGGGTAGTTAGGTATGCCGTCTCGCTTTTGGCATGGGGACCGAAAGGGTCGTCCATGGCGGCGAGACAGACGCGTATTGTGCCGAAGTTGCCGCCCCGGCGTAAATCGGGGCGGCTAACGATGGGTGCGAGAATCGCCTAGCGATCGCTCCCGACGCTTGCCGGATGCGGGCTGTGCACGGGCAGGTTGTCGATCAGCCGGACGCGACCGAGCCGCGCGGCGACCAGCAGCCGCCCGTGCGCGACCAGCCGGGTCTGCTCCTCGAAACGCTCGTCGTCACAGTAGACCAGGTAGTCGACCACGAAGCCCTGCTGGGTCAGCCAATGACGGGCACCGGCCAGTGTCGCGGCGACGGTATGGCCGCCGGCCAACGACTCGGCCGCACGCTTGAGGGCGCGATGCACCGCCGGGGCCTGGCGGCGCTGTTCGGCATCGAGAAAACGGTTGCGCGAGCTGATCGCCAGACCATCGGGCTCCCGGTGGGTCGGCTCGATCGCCAGCTCCACGGTCATGTCGAGGTCCGCCACCAGACGGCGTATCACGGCCACCTGCTGGGCGTCCTTCTCACCGAAGACGGCCACGTCCGGGCGCACCAGGTTGAACAGCTTGGTAACCACGGTCGCCACGCCGGTGAAGTGCCCCGGACGGGCCGCGCCTTCAAGACGGTCACCCAGCGGGCCGGCATCGACGCGCACGATGTCCTTCTGGCCGTGGGGATAGAGCTCGGGCTCGGTGGGCAGGAAGACCGCGGCTACCCCGGCGCGCTCGAGCAGCTCGAGGTCGCGCTCCTCGGTGCGCGGATAGCGCGCCAGGTCGTCCGGGTCCTCGAACTGCAGCGGATTGACGAAGATACTCACGATCACGGTATCCGCGCGTCGCTTGGCGTGATCGATCAGCGCCAGGTGGCCAGCGTGTAGATTGCCCATCGTCGGCACGAAGCCCACGCGCCGGGCATCGAACTCGACCGACTCGCGCCAGTCGCGCAGCTCGGGGATGTCGCGAATCACCTCCATCAGAAGCTTTCCTCGGCGGTGGGGAAACGCCGCTCGCGCACCGCCGCCACGTAGGCGGCGAATGCCCCGTGGATCGAACCACCTTCGGCGAGGAAATCGCGCACGAAGCGCGGCGGCTTTTCGGTCAGCCCCAGCATGTCGTGCATCACCAGCACCTGCCCGTCGGTATCCGCGCCGGCACCGATGCCGATCACCGGGACGTCGATCGCCTCGGCCAGCGCGCGACCGAGTTCGCTGGGCACGCATTCGACCACCAGCAGGTCGATGCCGGCAGCGACCAGCGCCTGGGCGTCTTCGAGGATCCGGCGGGCATCGGTCGCCTCGCGGCCCTGCACCCGGTAACCGCCCAGCTTGCGTACGCGCTGGGGCAACAGCCCGACATGCCCGCATACCGGCACCCCGCTGTTGGTCAGGGCACGAACGATGTCGGCCTTCTCGGCTCCGCCCTCGAGCTTGACCATGTCCGCCCCGCCCTCGCCCATCAGGACAGCGGCGGCATCCAGCGCCCGCTCGACGGACGCATCGCTGAGAAACGGCATGTCGGCGATCACCAGCGCATCACCCACGCCCCGGCGCACCGTGGCCGTGTGGTAGGCGACGTCGTCGACCGAGACGGCCAGCGTGTCACGCTGCCCCTGGACGACCATGCCAAGCGAGTCGCCCACCAGGAAGGCATCGACCCCTGCCGCGGCCGCGACGCGCGCAAAGCCGGCCTCGTAAGCCGTCAGCATGGCGATGGGTGTGCGATCGATCTTGGCCTGACGCAATCGGGAACGGGTCATGTCGACCTCCGCGTGGGGGTGGTGCGAGAGTCCTTGTCGTCACTCGGGCGATCGGTCCTGCGGGTGCGAGCCCGACCGGTTGCACCGGTCTCGTCGCCGCGGCGCTGCCAGTGCATGGCCCGCAGGAAGCGCAGAGGATGGTCGGCAACATGCTCCAGCAAGCCGGCCAAGGCCGTGCCGTCGGGCAGGCGGGCGTCCGGTCGGATCTCGAGCCACGGGGCAAGCACAAAGTGTCGATGGGCGATCTCCGGATGCGGCACCGTCAGTCCGGGGGAGTTTATCTGGCGATCGCCGAAGGCAAGGATGTCGAGGTCCAACATGCGCTCGCCCCAGTGACGCGTGTAGGAACGGCCCGCCGCGCGCTCGAGGCCCTTGAGGGCCCGGAGCAGCGCCTCGGGCGCCAGGGCGGTATCGATTTCGGCGACGGCGTTGATGTAGTCCGGCTGATCCTGCGGGCCGATCGGCGGATTGGCGTAAAGGCCGGAGACCGCGCGCACCTGGCAAAGCGGCAGGCTGTCGATCGCCTCCACCGCCCGTTCGATCTGGTCGACCGGGTCACCGAGATTGGCACCCAGGCCGATGGTCGCGATTTCCCGAACCATCACAATGCACCCGGAATCAGCTACCGGCGGACTGCGGCTTGCCGCCCGGCTTGCGACGGCGGGGGCGACGGCGACGTTTCTTGCCGAAGTCCGACGGCTGCAGCGCCTCGATCGGCGCCTCGTCGCGACTGCCGCGCTCGGGGGCGTGACGACGCCAGAAGGTGCAGACCGACTCGTCGACCTCGTTGGTGCGCGAGCGCAGGCAGAGGAAGTCCACCGCCGCCCGGAACCAGGGCGCCTCGGTCAGTGCGCGCTGCTCGTCGGTCAGCTTGTCCTCGCCCTTGTCCTTGCCCTGGGCACCGGGGGGCGAGGCGTGACGCTCGAGATCCGGCTGCAGCGTCCAGATCGCGCGGATGATCTCGGCCAGGCGGCGCGGGATCATCAGACGGCGGGCGGCCACGGCGAGCACCTCGTCGGCGGCGAGCACCATCGCATCCTCACCCGGCACCCGCTGGTGCATCCACTGGACGCGGTGGCGCCCCAGCATGCGCCAGAACAGCCCGGCGAACAGGAAGGCCGGGTTGACCGGCAGATCCTTGGCGACCCGCTCGTCGGTGGCCTCGAGCACCGGCTCGATCAGCACCCAGTCGCTGGCCGGGTCGTTGGGCTCGATCCAGGTCGCCAGTCCATCGAACAGGTATTCGAGCAGGCCGAGGCGCTTGAGCTCAAGCACTGTCTGTCGACCGGCGCCGCCTTGGAGCAGCTTGACGGTCTCGTCGAACAGGCGGGCCGGGGAAATGTCGGAGAGCGTCTCGCGGCAACGCGCGATCGCCTGCTCGCTGTCGGGCGTGAGGTGAAAGCCAAGCTTGGCGGCGAAGCGCGCCGCGCGCAGCATCCGCACCGGGTCCTCGCGGTAGCGCGCCTCCGGCTCGCCGATCACGCGCAGCCGACCGCTGTGAATGTCGGTCAGGCCTTCGACGTAGTCGATCAACTCGCCCGAGGCGAAGTCGAGGTAGAGGGCGTTGCAGGAAAAATCGCGCCGCCAGACATCCTCGTGGATGCTGCCGAAGACGTTGTCACGGGTGATCATGCCGCCGTCGGCACGCTTGATCTCGCCGGTATCGCCACCGCGGAAGGTGGTCACCTCGATCAATTCGTCGCGGAAAACCACGTGCACGATCTTGAAACGCCGGCCGATGATGCGCGCGCGCTTGAACAGGCGCTTGACCTCTTCGGGGCGGGCATCGGTGACCACGTCGAAGTCCTTCGGGCTTCGGCCGCGCAACAGGTCGCGGACGCAACCGCCAACGGCGTAGGCCTCGAAGCCGCCCTCGTGCAGGCGCTCGAGGACGAACCGGGCGTTGTCGCTCAGGTCATTCAGCGAGATGCCATGGGTCTCGGCGGGAATTCGGGTCTGGGTTGGAGTCACGTTGTCTGACAAAACGGTCTGCCATTGATCGCCGTGGCCGGCATCGACCCGGTTCGGGCGCTGTGCGGGCCGGCCGCGTTATTCGAACGCACCGACGGGCCACGGATGGGTTATCGAACCCCTGCACGGATTGCAGCGCCACTCTGGCTCGCAGAGTCGTATTGCTATTCGTGCAGAGGCTCCTCAGGAAAGGCGAAGTCTATCACTATGGCCGGGCTCGCGTGATTTACCCGCCAATCCGGCCAAAACCATGGCCAACGTCATTACCAGAGGCTCCACCGAGTCCGTCTCGCGCGCGCCCGCAGGATAAACACGTCTGGTGGCGCGCAAATGCGATGCTGTCGCGGCTTTACCGGGGGTCCCGAGGCATTTCTGTGCTAGGATTTTGCACTAATTGTGCCCGCCGGGCAGCCGAACCGAACCTGGGTTCAGGCTCCATTTCACCCGCATAAGGACGGTGTTCGTGAACGCGATCGAACTCTTGGCCGCAGTCGTCTTGCTGCCGTTCCTGGCCGCCCCGTTGGCCGCCTGGAGCGCCCGATTCAACCGTTATGCGGCCGCCTGGGTGGCGGGTGGCGTCACGCTGCTTGCCTTGGCGATCTTCTCCTGGCTGGTCGTTCTGCACATCGGTCAGATGCCCGTGGCCACCTCGCACGCCTGGATCGAGGCCGCCGGGCTGTCCTTCGGGTTCCGCCTCGACGGCCTGTCGCTGCTGTTCACCGGCCTGATCCTGGTGATCGGCCTGCTGATCGTCATCTACGCCCGCTACTACCTCTCGTCCAACGACTCGATGGGGCGCTTCTTCGCCTACATGATGATGTTCATGGGCGCGATGCTGGGCGTGGTGCTCTCCGAGAACATGATCAACCTGGTCATCTTCTGGGAGCTGACCTCGCTGGCCTCCTTCCTGCTCATCAGCTACTGGCAGCATCGCAAGGAGGCACGCTACGGCGCGCGCCTGGCGTTGGCGATCACCGGCGCCGGCGGGCTGGCGCTGCTGGGCGGCGTGCTGATCCTCGGCCATATCGTCGGCTCCTACGAGCTGACCGACGTGCTGGCATCGGGCGAGCTGATCAAGAACCATGAGCTCTACGCCCCGGCGCTGATCCTGATCCTGCTGGGCGTGTTCACCAAGTCCGCGCAGTTCCCGTTTCACTTCTGGCTGCCCAACGCCATGGCCGCGCCGACGCCGGTCTCGGCCTACCTGCACTCGGCGACGATGGTGAAGGCCGGCATCTTCCTGCTGGCGCGCTTCTTCCCGGCGCTGGCCGGCACGGAGCTGTGGGTGATCATCGTCTCCACCGCGGGCCTGATCACCTTCCTGCTGGGCGCCTACACCGCCCTGTTCCGCCATGACCTCAAGGGACTGCTGGCCTACTCGACCATCAGTCATCTGGGCCTGATCACGCTGCTGTTCGGCTTCGGCACGCCGCTGGCCGCCGTGGCGGGCATCTTCCACATCATCAACCACGCCACCTTCAAGGCCAGCCTGTTCATGGTCGCCGGCATCGTCGACCACGAGACTGGCACCCGCGACATGCGCCGCCTGGGCGGACTGGTCAAGTACATGCCGCACACGGCCGCGCTGGGCATGATCGCCGCGATGGCGATGGCGGGCGTGCCGCTGTTCAACGGCTTTCTCTCCAAGGAAATGTTCTTCACCGAGTCGGTGCGCGTCGCCGGCGACATCGGCCCGGTGTGGCTGCTGCCGATCCTGGTTTCGCTGGGTGGCCTGTTGTCGGTGGCCTACTCCCTGCGCTTCGTGCACGACACCTTCTTCGGCAAGCCCGACGGCGACCTGCCGAAGAAACCCCACGAGCCGCCGGGCATGATGAAGCGCCCGGTCGACCTGCTGGTGGTGCTGTGTCTCGCCGTGGGCATCCTGCCGGCGCTGGTGGTCGGCCCGCTGCTGCACATCGCCGTGACCGGGGTGCTGCAGGCCGAGCCGCCCTACTACAGCCTGTCGCTGTGGCACGGCTTCAACCTGCCGCTGCTGATGAGCGCGATCGCCCTGATCGGCGGCTTGCTGCTCTACCTGAACCGCGCGCCGATCTTCCGCTGGCATGCCCGTTCGCTGGCACATCTTGACGCGCGCACGGTCTACAACCGCCTCATGGAGCTGCTGATGCGCACCGGAGCGGGCGTCACGGGCGGGTTGGACAACGGTCGACTGGGCCGAATCGTGGTCCTCACGCTGGTCTTCTCGCTGATCGCCGGACTGGTCGGCTACGTCCAGACCGTTGGTCTCCCGGGTGTGCAGGCGGCCCTGGACCGTGGCACGGTCGAGGACAGCGGCGACTGGGTGACCTGGCTGGGCATGTTGCTGATCATCATCGCCACCCTGGTCACCGTGATCGGTCACCGCCAGCGCCTGTTCGCGCTGATCACCATGAGCGTGGTCGGGCTGGGCGTGGCGATGATCTTCGCGCGCTTCTCGGCACCGGATCTCGCTATGACGCAGTTGTCGGTCGAGGTGGTGACCATGATCCTCCTGCTGCTGGCCCTGTTCTACCTCCCGCAGCAGAGTCGCCGGCTTTCGTCGCCCAGCCGTCGCTGGCGTGATGCCGGCATCGCCACGGTGATCGGCGGCGGTATCGCGGCGCTGACCTACGCAATCATCAGCCGGCCGTTCGAGACCATTTCGGGCTATTTCCTGGAGCATTCCGTGCCGGGTGGCGGCGGCACCAACGTGGTCAACGTGATCCTGGTCGACTTCCGGGGCTACGACACCTTCGGCGAGATCACGGTGCTGGCGCTGGCCGCGCTGGGCATCTTCGCCATGCTGCACAACCTCTCGCTACCCTCCTCGCGACGCGATCCGTTCGGGCGCGCCTGGAGCGACGACCCGCACCCGTTGATGCTGCGTACCTTCGCCCAGATCATCCTGCCGCTGACCCTGCTGTTCGGCATCTACGTGTTCCTGCGCGGGCACAACGAGCCGGGCGGCGGGTTCATCGCCGGGCTGATCGTCGCCAGTGCGCTGGTGGCCCAGTACATGGCCTTCGGCATCGAGAACACGGAACGCAAGCTGCACCTGCCGATCCATGGGGTGATCGGTGCCGGGATCCTGATCGCGCTAGGAACTGGATTGGTCGCGATGGTTGTCGGCGTGCCGTTCCTCACCTCGAACACCTGGCACTTCACCCTGCCGCTGCTCGGTGAGATCCACCTCGCCTCGGCGATCGGCTTTGACCTGGGCGTGTTCCTGGTGGTGGTCGGCTCGACCATGCTCATCCTGCTCAACCTCGGCCGGCTCACCGACCACGCCATCGAGCATCCCGACTACGCATCCATCGAGGCAAGCCCAGCGGACAGCGCGACCCGCGGGGGGAGAGACGCATGACCAACCTGGCCATTTCCCTGCTGATCGGCGTGCTCACCGGGGCCGGCGTGTACCTGGTGCTACGCGCCCAGACCTTCCCTGTGGTGCTGGGACTGACCCTGATGTCCTACGGGGTCAACCTGTTCCTGTTCACCATGGGCCGACTGCATACCGCTGCCCCGGCCGTGGTGGGTGCGACCGAACAGTCGGCCGACGCCCTGCCCCAGGCGCTGGTGCTGACCGCCATCGTGATCGCGTTCGCCATGACCGCCTTCGTCATCGTGCTGGCACTCAAGGCGCGCGCCGCGCTCGGCAATGACCACGTCGACGGCACGCACATCCCGCAGGCCGACCGGGTGATGGATCGCCGCAAGGAGCCGCGCGCATGACTGACAACCTGATTTCCCTGCTGGTCCTGCTGCCGGTCGCCCTGGCGGCGATCCTCGCGATGACCGGACAACGCGCACCGGGATTGTCACGCGGGATCAGCCTGGCCGGGGTGGCCGCTTTGTTGGCGATGAGCCTCGGGCTGCTGCTGGGTGGATCCGGCAATACGGCACAGGTAATCGAACTGGGCGGATGGTCCGCCCCGTTCGGCATCGTGCTGGTATTCGATCGGCTCTCTGGCCTGATGGTGGTGCTGACCTCGATCGTCGCGATGCTTGCGCTGCTCTACGCCGTGCGCCGTGACGAGGATTCGGCCGGGCCGCACTTTCACGCCCTGTTCCAGGCGCAATTGTTCGGCCTGAACGGCGCGTTTCTTACCGGTGACCTGTTCAACCTGTTCGTCTTCTTCGAGGTGCTGCTGCTGGCCTCCTACGGCCTGCTGCTGCACGGCAACGGCCGCAAGCGCACCCGGGCGGGTTTCCATTACGTGGTGGTCAACCTGATCGGCTCGACGCTGTTCCTGTTCGCCGTGGGCGCGTTGTACGGCACGGTCGGTAGCCTCAACCTCGCCGACATCTCGCTCAAGTTGCCGGAGGTCGCCCCGGATGCGGTGCCGATCGTCACGACGGCCATCTTCCTGCTGTTCGTGGTGTTCCTGATCAAGGGGGCGGCCTTCCCGCTCTACCTGTGGCTGCCGGGCGCCTACGGGCACGCCTCGATCCCGGTCGCCGCCCTGTTCGCCATCATGACCAAGGTGGGGCTGTACTCGGTGCTGCGGGTCGACTCGGTGATGCTCTCGGGCAATTCCATCGGCGGGCTGGTCGAGACCACCGCCCTGATCGCACCCTGGCTATTGTGGTTGGGCCTGATCACCCTGCTGCTCGCGGCACTGGGCGTGGTAGCCGGGCGCATTCTCCGCCGCCAGGTGGCCTACCTGATCGTCGCCTCGGTCGGCACGATCCTGATCGCCCTGGGCCTGGTGACCGGCTCGGAGCGCGAACTCGCGATCAGCGGCGCGCTGTACTACTGGATCCACACCACGGTGCTGAGCGCCGGGTTCTTCCTGCTGGCCGGTCTGCTGATGCGCCACCGCCCCGAGGCAGGCGACGGCATCGAGGCCGCGCCGCCCATGCCGCACGCGGTCCTGGTGGGATCGCTATTCTTCGCCTACGCGATCGCCATGGCGGGCCTGCCACCACTGACCGGCTTCTTCGGCAAGGTGATGATCCTGGCCGCCGCGGTCGAGAGCCCGCTGATGGCACCGATCTTCGCCGTGGTACTGATCAGCGGCCTGATCATGGTGATCGCCCTGGCACGCACGGGCAGCCGACTGTTCTACCAGTCGCAGGCCACACCGGGCCACCCGGCTCACTCCACCCCGCGTGACGCGCGCACGCCCATGCCGGGTCTCGCCCTCAGCATCGCACCGCTCGCGATCGCTACCGTGATGGTCGTGGGTGCCCAACCGCTGTCGGAGTGGCTGGAGACGACCGCCGTGCAGATCACGACGCCATCGGGCTACCTGGACGCGGTGATGCCTGACGGCATCCTGTTGCCGGAGACCGCCCCCGGCAAGTTCGGCCAGGATTACCCGGATTACGAGGGAGGTAAACACTAAATGCGTCGCATCCTGCCTCAACCGCTGCTCAGCCTGGTCCTGTTGATCAGCTGGCTGGTGATCAACAACAGCATTCACCCCGCCTCAATCGTGATGGGCGCCATTGTCGCCCTGGTGATCCCATGGATCACGCATCGCTTCTGGGAGATCCGCGCCGGGGTGAAAAGCCCCGTCGCCCTGCTGGGCTACCTGGGCATCGTGGTGGTCGACATCATCCGCGCCAATTTCGTCGTTGCCCGCCAGGTACTCGGCCCCAACCGCGCCTTGCGCTCGCAACTGTTCAAGATGGAACTCGACCTGCAGGGGGCGCTGCCGGTGAGCATCCTCGCCGCGACCATTACGCTGACGCCGGGCACGGTCTCTTGCCGGATCAGCCCCGATCAGAGCCGCCTGTGGGTGCATGCCCTGCACGCCGACGAACTTTCCGAAGAGATCGCCGGGATCAAGCAGCGCTACGAGTCGCGTCTGATGCGGATCTTCGGCCAGACCGACCAGCGCACCGCGCGTTCCTCATCAACCCCGGGGACGGAATCATGATCCACGTCAGTCTCGGCATTGCCCTAGTCCTGATCGTCATCGCGATGGGCCTGGCGACCTACCGCCTGTTCAAGGGACCGGACCCGGCCGACCGCGTGCTCGCTCTCGACACCATGTCGATCAATGGCATCGCGCTGCTGATCGCGTTGGGGATCTGGTTCGAGACCTCGATCAACTTCGAGGCCGCGCTGCTGATCGCCGTGCTGGGGTTCATCACCACGGTGGCCTTGAGCAAGTACCTGATTCGCGGCGACATCGTCGAATAGCCCGGAGGCCATCATGCTTTTCGAACTCATCGTCAGCTTTCTGATCCTGTTCGGCGCCGCGTTCGTGCTGCTGGGCTCGCTGGGCCTGGCCAAGCTGCCGAGCTTCTTCATGCGCCTGCACGGCCCGACCAAGGCCTCCACCCTGGGGGTGGGCAGCATCCTGCTGGCCTCGGCGGTCTACTTCACCAGCCGCGGCAGCCTCTCGGTCCACGAGATCCTGATCCTGGTCTTCCTGTTCCTGACCGCGCCGATCAGCGCCCTGTTGATGGCGCGCGCCGGCATGCACCGCGAACTGTCCGGCGACAATCCACGCCATGACTCGGCCGGCAAGGCACCGGAAAACAACAAGCCGCCAAGCCCATAGCCACGCAAATCTCTCGTCCCGAACGACGAACGCCCCGTGCCGATCCGATCGACACGGGGCGTTTTCGTTTGGGGTGATCTCTCAAGGGTATCGCGGGCTATCGCTCCGGGGCAGTACCGAGCGACCGGCCGGATCAATCGACCGCCGTGCAGATCTGGTGGAGCCGCTCGATTGCCCTGAACAGGCCGGGCGTGATTTCCCAACGATCCTGGCTGATGTAGAGCCGCACGGCGACCACGCCCTCCTCTCCCACCGGTTCGGGCAGCATCACCACGCTGTGCCCGACGGCATTGATGATCGCGGCATTGCCGGCATCGACCTCGGCCGGATCACCGGCGTCACTGTGCATCCAACGCCCATCACCACTGACCAGCACCCGGCCCAGTTCGTCGGCCAGCGGACGCAGCAACGCCTGGTGATGGCGAAGGCTCTCGGGCAGGTGGGCTTCCAGGTAGGCGATCAGCGTCGCGCGATCGTGGATCTCACCGGTCGCCAGGGAAATCGTGCGGACGTCGAGGAATGGACTGGTTCGCTGCTCGGCCAGTGCCGCGCCCAGTACTTCGCGCTCGGAGGCCGGCAGGACGGCGCAACGGGCCGTCAGGTGATCGATCTGTGCACGCAGCGCGGTGTCGTCGGTCGCCCGCGCCGGGCGCAACATGCCGATCATTCGCTGCGGTATGCCCTCACCGTCACGCAATACACGCAACTCAAGCCACATCGGTCCAACCCCTGCTTGTCCCGGCAGCCGACCTTCCAGGGCGACCCGGTCGACCGCGCCGCGGGCGAAATACGCCGGCAGGGCGGTTTCCGGGTCGCCGGCCAGCGGCGAGCCGGGATCGTTGGATTCGAACAGATCGAACAGCGGTACGCCCACCAGGTTCTCGCGCGCCCGACCGAACCAGTCGGCGGCCTGCCGATTGGCGACGATCACATGCAAGCGACGTGGCTCGATTTCGATCAGGCCCAGCGCCGGCATGTCCAGCCAGGCGTGATGCCAGAAGTCACGCTCGCGAACGACATTGACGCTCCGGGCCGCGTAGCGTCCACGCAGAAAGCGCCACAGGAACAAGAGCGCGGCGAACAGGCCGAGCGTCGACAGCATGGCTGTCAGGCTCAGCCACTTTTCCAGTTGATCCACCGGCGCGAGCACCTTGCGGCGGTCCTGGAGCACGAGCAGACGCGACGACAGTCGCTCGACTGCGACGGTGGCGTAGACACGGTCGGCGCCCTCCTCGGAGTCCGACGCCTCCCCGGCTTCCGATAGACCGATTCTCAGGCGGTCGACGATTGCCGCGGGCGTCTCGCTGACCGTCGCGGACTCGTCCCTCGGGTCGAGCACCAGCATGGGCCAGAAACCCGAGCCGGCGGAGGGGTCGGCCGGCGCATTGATCAGCAGGGTCCGCAGGCCCTCACCGGCACGTACCTGCAGACCACCATCCTCGGCATCCGACAACAGGCTCTCGGTGTTCAGCCGGGTCCAGAACATGAGGAACCACGGCCCTCGACTGACGGCCGTGCGATCGTCGTAGACCGGGAGAATCCAGAACAGGTCGGCACCGCCCCGACCACGGGTGAAACGCGTCACGGTGCGGACTTCGCCCGTGACGGCCGCCTGGTCGAAATGCTGCATGTCCGGGGGGACGACGTTGGTCGCCCCCGTCTGTAACTGCGGGGTGCGATCCGGGTCCAGAAGGGTGATCGAGCGAAACCGGCCGATTAGACTTCCCCGCCGCAGGTCATCCGGGAAGCCGTCGACCTCGCCTTCGTCCAGTCTGGCGACCCATTCCTTGAGCCAGTCGTGACGCTGCGCAACGGCCTCGACCTGCTGGTCACGTTCGTCGACCCAGTTGTCCAGTTCGATGGCGCGAATGGCCGCCAGGTTGGCGACTTCACGCTGGGCCTTGTCCAGCAGCAGGGGGGCGTACTGACGGGCGGCGACCGCCGCGATGAAGATCTGCATGACCGCGATCAGCACCAGCGCGATCAGCATGGCAGTAAGCCAGCCCTGGCGGGGACGGGCCCGCTCGTGACCGAAATCGACAACGCCCTGGCGGGCCGCGGTCAGGCGGTCGACCAGCACGTAGAGCACCGCCCCGGTCACCAGCACGAAGATCTCGCCGAAAACGAGCCCGGCCGTGGAGATTTCCCAATGGGCCCCGCCCAGCCGTCCAAGCAGCCACTGGGTGACCCAGATCCACAGGGAGGCAAGCAGCAGGTACGCGACCGTGATTGGCAACGCCGGTCGCATGGCCCCGATCTTCATATCAGGCGCCGATCCGATCCCGGAAGGCGTTGAGACGCTGATGGCTGCGCACGCGGCCCATCAGCTCGAGGATCACCCCGAAACTCGGCGATGACGTGTGTCCCAGCAGGGCCAGTCGCAGCACCGGCCCGACCTTGCCGAGCTTGAGGTCGAGGGTCTTTGCCACGCCCTTGACCGTCGATTCGAGCGTCTCGCTGCTCTCCCAGGCGGCATCGTCCTCCAGGGCCACGATGAGCGCGTCGACCACCATCGCCGCCGACGCATCCAGCTTTTCCATCGCCTTGGGATCGGGCTCAACGGCATCCTGATAGTACGGCTGGGCCTCCTCGGCCATCTCGACCAGCGTGTGCACCCGATCGACGTAGGCCGGCACGATCGCCGCCGGTTTCGGCCCCTGCTCGTCCGGGTCAATGCCAAGGTGGCCGAGGTGCCAGCGCAGTTCGGCGGCCACGTCGGCCACCGGCAGCTCACGCATGTAGTGCTGGTTTAGCCAGCGCAGTTTTTCCGGGTTGATGCTCGAGGCCGAATGATTGACGTCGACCAGATCGAACAGCTGGACCAGCTCGGCGCGCGAGAAGATCTCCTCGTCGCCATGCGACCAGCCCAGACGCACCAGGTAGTTGAGCAGCGCCTCGGGCAGAAAGCCGTCGTGGCGGTACTGCACCACGCTCACTGCGCCGTGGCGCTTGGAGAGCTTCGCCCCGTCCGGGCCGTGGATCATCGGCAGGTGGGCGAATGACGGTGGCTCGACCCCCAGCGCGCGGTAAAGATTGATCTGGCGTGGCGTGTTGTTGAGGTGATCGTCACCGCGCACGACATGCGTGATCTGCATGTCCATGTCGTCGACCACCACCGTGAGGTTGTAGGTCGGGGTGCCGTCGCCGCGCGCGATGATCAGGTCGTCGAGCTCGTCGTTGCGGAACGTGACCCGGCCGCGGATGGCATCCTCGACCACCACCAGCCCGTCGAGCGGGTTCTTGAAACGCACCACCGGCTTGACGCCTTCCGGTGGCGTGCCGGTGAAATCCCGGTAACGACGGTCGTAGCGTGGCTTCTCGCCACGCTTCATCTGCGCCTCGCGCAGGGCGTCGAGCTCCTCGCGGGTGGCGTAGCAGTAGTAGGCCTTGTCCTCGGCGAGCAGCTGGTCGATCACCTCTCGGTAACGGTCCATGCGCTCGGTCTGGTAGAACGGGCCTTCGTCGTAGTCCAGCCCCAGCCAGGTCATGCCCTCGAGAATCGCGTTGACCGATTCGGGATTGGACCGTTCGCGGTCAGTGTCCTCCACGCGCAGCACGAACTCGCCGCCGTGGCGGCGGGCGAACAGGTAGCTGAACAGGGCCGTGCGAGCGCCGCCGATGTGCAGATAGCCGGTAGGCGACGGGGCGAAACGGGTGCGAACGGTCATCGATACCTCTGAGGACAGCTGAAACGTGGTCTGGACTGGCGGGACAGGACTCGCCCCGGCCGAGGCAAAGACCACATTATAGAGGCTAAGGTTCCGGTTTCGCAGGTCGATGGGCCGAACACGGCAGGGCCACGTCATGCTTGCTGCGAAAAGGCGTCACCGCGAGCGCATCGGGTGGCACCTCCCCCGACAGGCGCTGCACAACCACACCGTTAGGGGCCTTTGCGCAGAAGCGTTCTAGCTCCACCTCGCCGTGGCCCAGCACCACGACCGACTCCTTGAGCCGCCCATAGAAGTGGTACTCGTCGCGGTACTTGCCCACGAAAGCGACGGGACGCCCTTCCCGCTGCCACTGGCCCACCTGGCCGGCGAATGCCTGGAAGTCGAAGGCCGATCGCATCGGCACGAAGGCCAGGTGCAACAGCACCAGGGCGAGCGTGGTGATCATCGCAACTGACATTGCCTGTCGGGGCCAGCAGCGGTCACGCCACAACCAGGCACCGCATAGCAACAGCACCACGCCCACGGCACTGACCCAGCCCGGAAGCATGGCCAGCATTGGGCTGTTGTCCACCCAGGACAAGGCAACCAGCGCGAGCCCGACGAGAAACCAGAGCATCACCACCGACCGTGCGCCCAGCGGACGCCCAGCTTCCCCTGGGCTTGCCAGCACAGCCGCCGTGGCGATCGACAGGGCGGGCAGCATGGGCAACAGGTAATGAGGCAGCTTCCCCGATGCGAGCGACAGCAAGACGAAGGGCACCACGACCCAGACCAGCAACAGGCGGCCCATGTGCGGCTCGTCCCACGGCCCACCAGCCCAGCGCCAATTCCCTCTAGTCCGACGAAGCAGACCGGGCAGCAGCAGGGTCCACGGCAAAAACAGTAACGGCAGCAGCCACAGGTAGTAGTAGAACGGCTGGGCGTGATCGAAGGCATCCACGGCCCGACCCGCGAGTTGACTCCAGAGGATCGCCTCGGCGTAGGCCGGCCCACCAAGGTGCGCGGCCCACAAGGCCCAGCCGAGCGCCACGCAGGAGCCCAGCAACCCGACACTGCCCGCCTGGACAAACCAGCGCCACGACAAGGGCACGCCGGCCCACCAGGGTGCGGCGACCGTCAGCGGCACCAGGTAGATCAGGGCGAACGGCCCCTTGGCCAGCGTACCCAGCAATGTGCCGACAAACAGCCACAGCCAGCCACGCCGACGCCCCTGTCCCAGATCGAGCAGGCCGAGCACCCCGAGCAGGACAAAGAACACCACCAGCTGATCGAACATGGTCATGGTGGCAAAGCCCAGCCAGTAGACCGTGCCCAGCAACACCCAGGGGGCAAGCGTGGCAACTGCCGACCGTTCGGGGAACAATCGCCGGGCGACGGCACGCACCAGGAACAGGCTGCCCAGCGCGAATGCGGGCTCCACCAACCGGGCACTGATCTCGTTGACGCCGAACACGAACCAGCCGACATGGATCAGCCAGAACAGCAACGGCGGCTTGTGGCTGTAAGGTTCCCCGTCGAGCAAGGGCACCACCCAGGAGCCGGCGGACCACATGTCCCAGGCCACGCCCAAATAGCGTGTCTCATCGACCGGCATCAGCGGCCGCGTCAGCAGGGCGACGGCCACCACCAGCAGGAACAGAGGCAACCAGCCCCATTCGAAAACACGATTCCAGGCGCTCTTCCGTGACATATCACCCTCCCGACTCGATTCACCCGGGTTTTTATCCTGGGTAATTATCCCCTGTACTCACCCCGTTCTCTTCGACCCCCACCGGATCACTCGGCCAATCGATTGATTGCCCGCGCAACCTAACCGGGGGTGCGAAACGTCGCGATGGCACATCTCGTGCTTTCAGAGATACGCTGACTACCCACGATCACCAACGACCATGCTCCCCATGCCGAGACCACCCATGACCGGACACCCCGTCACGCGCCGCACGACCTGGCTGGCCTTCGCCGGCGCCCTACTCCTGCCGATCGCGACAAACGCCGCGCCGGAAACCGGCTCCGACCGTTGCCAAGCCAATCACCGGCTGGTCATGACCGAAGCCCGACTCACTCACGAGCCCGGGGACGTCACGGGGCTCCCAGCGGCTCTCGCCGAGCGGTTAGCGAGCCGGCTGGAAGCGGCCGGACAGCAGGTGGTCGACATCACTCCGCCGACCCGAAGCGAGGGGCTGGAGCCCGCGATGGACGCGTTCTCCCGCCATGGCGCACCCTACTTCCTGCGCCTGGTGGCGAGCGATCTCGGTACCGAGGGCCGTCCCTCGGGGATCGTCCTGCTGCCCGATCGCTACGCGCCCCGGGGCGGACAGCTGGCCGCCACCCTGGACGATGGCGCCCAGGGCGCGCGGCTGGACGCCTGGAGAATCGATCTATCAACGGCGAACGGCAAACCGTTCTCACCCGAGATCGCGGCGGACTCGACGCGTTTCTGGGAGAGCGATTGGGGTCAGTCGTTGGATGCCGCGATCGAGACGGTCGCACAGAACGTCCTCGACACGCTGGAATGCCGGCCCCTGGTCGGCCGGGTGCTGTCCACCGAAAGTCGCGGCGGCGGCACCGATCTGCGGATCGATCTCGGCCGCGCCGACGGTCTGGCCGCCAGCGATCGCTTGATCGTCATCGAACCGGGGGTGCCGACCGACTCGCTCGGCGTCAATCTCTTGACTCGCCCTGTCATGGAAATCACTGCCGGACCGGTTCGCGAACCGATAAACCTGGGGGAGGCCCGGGTCACCTTCCTGGGCGAGAACGACGCCACGGTTCGCTATCAGGGAACTGGTTCGGTCGAACGCGGCGACCTGGTGCAGGTGCAGTAGAACGCGGAAGCGCCGGTAATCAATCGATGGCGTCGCCCAGCCCGCGCGCCAGGTCGGCGATAATGTCCTGCGGATCCTCGAGCCCCACCGACAGGCGAACCAATCCCTCGTCGATCCCCGCCTCGGCGCGTGCCTCGGGGCTCAATCGACCGTGCGTGGTGCTCGCCGGATGGGTGATGGTGGTCTTGGTGTCACCGAGGTTCGCGGTGATCGAAAGCATGCGGGTACGGTTGATCACCTCCCAGGCCTTCTCGCGCCCGCCCTCGACCACGAACGAGACGATCGCCCCCGGACCGGTTTGCTGGGCGGCGATGATCTTCGCCTGCGGGTGATCGGCAAGCCCCGGGAAATGCACCTTGGCGACCCGCTCGTGGGCAACCAGCCAGTCGGCCACCTCGCGGGCATGGCGGCTGTGGGCCTCCATGCGCAGGTTCAGTGTCTCCAGGCCCTTGGCGAAGATCCAGGCGTTGAACGGCGCCATGGTTGGCCCGCAGGTACGCAGAAAGCCACGTACTTCCTTGCCGACCCGTTCGGCATCGCCCACCACGGCCCCGCCGATTGCGCGCCCCTGTCCATCGAGGAACTTGGTCGCCGAGTGGATCACGATGTCCGCGCCGAGGCTCAAGGGCCGCTGCAGCGCCGGGGTACAGAAACAGTTATCCACCACCAGCGCCGCCTCAAACGCGTGGGCCAGATCGGCCAGTTGGCGAATGTCGGCGACCTCGGTCAGCGGGTTCGAGGGCGTCTCGATGAACAGCAGGCGCGTGCGCTTATTGACCGCGGCTTCCCATTGCGACCAGTCGGTCAGGTCCACCCAGTGCACCACCAGGCCGAACTTGGCCAGGTACTTGTCGAACAGCACCTTGGTCGTGCCGAAGACCTGGCGGGCGATCACCACCTCGTCGCCGGCCTCGCACAACGCCATGAAGGTGGTCAGGATCGCGGCCATGCCCGAGGCAGTGGCAACACAATCCTCACCGCCTTCCATCACCGCCAGGCGCTCCTCGAAAATGCGCGTGGTGGGGTTGGTGAAGCGGGCGTAGATGTTGCCCGGCTCGTCGCCGGCGAAGCGCGCCGCGGCCTGCTCGGCCGACTCGAACGTAAAACTCGACGTGGTGAAGATCGGCTCGCCGTGCTCGCGCTCCGGTGTCGGATGGTGACCGACGCGGATGGCCTGGGTCGCGAGCGACCAGTGGGGATCGGGGCGGTGCGAATCGGTCATGGGATATCCGGTCTTGTCGATCTTGCCCGCGATCAGCGGGCGTTGAAGAAATGCCAGGCGATGTTGTCGAACTCGGCGATCGCCGCCAGCAGGCGGTCCGTGTCTTCCTCGAGTTCGGCAAACTGGTGCTCGGCCAACGGCGCCATCGAGCAGTTTTCCGGTGGCGTGCCGAACCGCTCGAGCAGGTCACTCATCTGCGGCAGGAATTTCCACTGCAGCCACTCCTCGAACGCCAGGGTGTCGAAGCAGAACGGATGAGGACTGGCCAGCGCCTGCTCGCTGGGTCGCTGATCCGACCACAGCCCGGCCTGTTGAAGCTCGTGGGCGATCTGGTCGAGTTGGCGCAGCATCATGTCGGTGCTGGGGCGAACGTTCTCCATCAAACCCTCTTCGTCAGCGTTCAGTGCACCCGCGATGAGCCGGGCGGTTCGTCATTCATGTCCGTCCCACCCTCATCGTCGGCCCAGAACAGCCGGTGGGGGATCAGCTGGCCGCGGCCGATGGCCGCCGCATGCATCAGGGTCTGGTGGGTGTATTCAAGTCCTTCGTGGACAGCGTTGACCGGGTCACTGCCCTGGGCGATCAGCCCGGCGATCGCCGAGGAGAGGGTGCAGCCCGAGCCGTGGAACTGGCCCGCCAGTCGCTCGTAGACGAATCGCCGCGGCGGCTCGACGCCGTATAGCCAGTTCTCCACCTTCTCGCCCGGCTCGTCACCGCCCTTGAGCAGGACGTACTCCGCCCCAAGGGCCGAGAGCATCTGGCCGCGCTGGTCCCGGTCAGTCGCATCCGGCGCCAGTACCCGCGCCTCGTGGGCGTTGGGTGTCACAATGGTCGCCCGCGGGAACAGGTGCTCGACGATCGCCGCGGCCACGGCATTCTCGGCGAGCGACCCGCCCCCGCCGGCCACCAGCACCGGGTCGAGCACCACCGGGATATCCGGGTAGCGCGCCAACACCGAGGCGACAGCCTCGACCAGTTCGACGGTGCCGAGCATGCCGATCTTGATCGCGCCGACCGGCATGTCCTTAAGCACCGCCAGCGACTGGTCGATCACGAGCTTCGGGTCGCTGGGCACGAAACCATGCACGTTGACTGTGTCCTGCACGGTCAACGCGGTGATCGCCGTGGCCGGATGCACGCCCTGGCTGACGATCGCCTCGATATCGGCATGGATGCCGGCTCCACCACTGGGGTCGTGTCCGGCAATGGCCAGGACGACCGGGACCTCGGGGGCGTCGGTGAGCGTCGGTGTGGTTTCCATCTGGTGCTAAGCTCCCTCGAACGGTAAGGCCGTGGCGGCAGCGGCGTCATGAAGGCGCCGGGCCAAGCATGATAACGCAGCCAGTGCCACAAGCATTGATTCGGCACGCCATGCCGACCGTCCCGGCGCGTTCAGGCGACAACGGGGCTTGCCGTGACAGGGCCCGTGCCGTTGTGACGTCCGCCCGACCACGAACCGCTCCACCAAGCCACGAAAAGGACCCGGCTGATTGATGATCCCCTTCACGCCCCGCCAATGGTTCGACTCGGCCAAACGCTGGATCTGGCATCACCGCCCGGCGACCCGACTCGGTCGCACGGCCCAGCGACTTACCCGCGCCATGCTGAGCGTGCTGTCCTCGGCGTCACGCGGCGACCTACAGCTCAACGCGATGAGCCTGTCCTACACGACGCTGCTCTCGATGGTGCCATTGTTGGCGGTGGCGTTCTCGGTGCTCAAGGCCTTCGGCTCGGCCTCAGTCATCGAGCCGTTCCTGCTCTCGATAATGGCGCCGCTGGGCGACGCCGCCGACGAACTGACGCTGCGCCTGCTCGATTTCGTCGACAATATCCGGGTTGGTGTCCTGGGTGCGGTCGGCATCGCCCTGCTCTTCTTCACGGTCATCGCCCTGATGCAGAAGATCGAACGGGTCTTCAACCGCATCTGGAACGTGCACCAGTTGCGCTCGATGTCGGCACGTTTCGCCAATTACCTGTCGGTGCTCATGGTCGGCCCGGTGCTGGTGATCGCCGCCGGCAGCCTTACCGCCACCCTGCTTGCCGCCCCCGGCGTTCGCGAGTTCGCCGAGCTGTCGGTGCTGGCCACCGTGCTCAAGTGGCTGGGTTATCTCGTCCCGCTAGCCGTCTGGACCGCCGCATTCGCCTTTCTCTACCTGTTCATCCCCAATACCCGGGTGCGGCCCAGCTCGGCGTTGGTCGGCGGGTTGGTGGCCGCGATTCTCTGGAACCTGCTGGGGTTGTTGTTCGGCGGACTGATTGCCGGATCGACCAGCTACACCGCCGTGTATTCAGCTTTCGCCTCACTGGTGTTGTTCCTGATCTGGTTGCAGATTGCCTGGATGATCGTGCTGGTGGGCGCGGGCATCAGCTATGCCTGGCAGCACAGCGATCGATTGACACTCGGAAAGCCCGTGCCGGTGCACCCGGGGACGCGACTGGCGGCGGCGATCGTGGTGCTCGACGACATCGAGCGTCGCTTCGAGGACGGCAAGCTGCCCCCGGACCGGGATCAGCTCGCGGGGCGTATCGAGCACTACCGAGAGCTCGCCCAGGTCTGGATCGACCCGTTGCTGGAAAAGCTGGTGGAAGCCAACCTGCTGCGCATCACCGAGCCGGCCGACACGACTTGCTTTCTGCCCGCCCGGCCGGGCGAGCGCATCACGCTGGCGGCGGTAGAACGGGCGATTGAAGGCAAGTCGCCCGAGTTGCCTCCGGCATTGATCGAGGCCATCCCGGCACTGGGGCGGTTTGCCGAGCACCGCCGGCAATGGGAAGAGGACATGGGTGAAACGACAATGGGCCCCGCCGAGCCGGCATCCAACCGCGCGGACGATACAACTTAGTCCGAGGCGGCCGCACCACGCCAGTAGACCGTGTGCTGACCGTCACGATCGAGCAGCCGGGCGAACACGAACCAGGCATCCGACAGCCGGTTCAGGTAGGTGGCCAACAGGGCACGTTCGTCGGCCTGATCACCTTCCTGGTTACCTTCTTGGCACCAGGACCAGGCCAGACGCTCGGCACGGCGGGTCGCCGTGCGAACCAGGTGCGCCCGCGCCATGGCCTCGGTGCCGCCCGGCAGGATGAATTCCTTGAGCGGCGTCAGGTCGCGATTGGCCGCCTCGATCCAGGCATCCAGGCGTTCGAGTGACGGCAACTGGCTCGACGCGGCCATCCCCCCCATCGCGACAAATCCGCCCAGGTCAAAGACCGCCTGCTGCTGCTCGCGGACGAACGCCAGCCTGTCGGGCTCGTCGGTCAGCGAAACGCTCAGGCTTCCCAGGCGGGCATTGAGCTCGTCGAGTTCACCCAGCAGTTCGATGGTAGCGGTGTCCTTCGACAGGCGACTGCCATCGGCCAGCCCCGTCTGCCCCTGATCGCCAGTGCGGGTGACCACCCGCGAGAGTCGATTACGCTCGTCGTCCGATCTCGTCATCCCGATCCGCCTTATCCCGCCTGGGGCTCACTGCGGTGCTCGTCACCCGGCACGTCCGTGGGCCAATCGAGCGGCCGGCCCACGAAAACCTTGAGGGCAAAGGCGAGAATCGCGATCACCCCGTAGCCAAGCCCGGCGACGACACCCATATCCACGATCCCGTGCCACGGCTGGGGGAGCAGGCTGACCAGCAGCACCAGCATGACCACGCCGGCGGTCACCGACAGGGCCACGATGCGTCGCTTCTTCGTTGCGTGGATGTAGCCCATGCAGTAAAGCGGAGCGAGCAGCACATGCCAGGCGACCGGGTGGTGCGACAGGTGAACGGCCCGGGCGACCACCCGCGGCGAGAATCCCTTCTGGAATCCCTTGTAGCCTTCGCTGTAGATCATGAACACCATCCAGCCGGCAAAGAACACCCAGTGCCACCAGGCCCAGGGTTCGGCCCAGGCCTCGATGGCGTAGAAGGACAGGCGGTAGATCGCCCAGAGCAGCAGCGCGCACAGACCCAGTACGCCCCAGGCTGCCCCAACGATTCCCAATGGCTTGTTCACGATCGACTCTCCCGGATGCGTGTCCGTCTAGCAGTTCTTCTGAGGGATGTCTGCAGGCATTCCCCGGACAAGGGCGCGGAGTTTATCATGCAGCCCACCACCCGATTTGCGAGTGACCGGACCGTCATGAATCCCCGCACCCGCCGCGAGATGTTCGCCCGTTTCCAGCGCCAACGGCCCGAGCCGACCACCGAACTCGAGTACCGCTCGCCCTTCGAACTGCTGGTTGCCGTGGTGCTGTCCGCCCAGGCGACCGACGCGGGCGTGAACAAGGCGACCCGGCCACTATTCCAACGCGCCGACACGCCACAGGCGATTCTCGACCTGGGTCTCGATGAACTCACCGACGCGATTCGCACCATCGGCCTGTACAAGACCAAGGCCAGGAACGTCTACGCCCTTTGCCAACAGCTGATCGACAAGCACGGTGGCGAGGTGCCCGCCGATCGCGACGCGCTCGAGGCCCTGCCCGGCGTGGGCCGCAAGACCGCCAACGTCGTGCTCAACACCGTCTTCCGCCGGCCAACCATGGCGGTCGACACCCACATCTTTCGCGTCGCCAACCGCACCGGCCTGGCCAAGGGCAAGACCGTGCGCGCCGTCGAGGACCGACTCCTCAAGGTCATCCCGAAGGAATACCAACTTGATGCCCACCACTGGCTGATCCTGCATGGCCGCTACGTCTGCAAGGCGCGTCGCCCCGACTGCGGGGCCTGTATCGTCTGTGACCTGTGCGATTTTCGCGACAAGACCGAGGAATGCAGCCCCGAACTGATCGCCCGCTACGCTACCGAACCCACCGAGGCCTGACTGTCATGTACTCCAGCGACCGCCGCAAGATGCGCCAGCCCTTTATCGATGCCTGGACCAAGGGCAAACAGAAAAAGCCGCTGGCGCCGATCGAGCAGATGATCTTCGACGTGATCCGCGATCACCCTGAATACCACTCGCTGCTCGACCAGCCCGAGTTCGCCCTGGAGGCCGACTGGCCCCCGGAGATGGGCGTGACCAACCCCTTCCTGCACATGAGCATGCACCTGTCGCTGCGCGAGATGGTGCAGACCGACCGCCCGGCCGGCATCCGCTCGGTGCATTCGGAACTGTCCCTGAAGAAGGCCGATCCGCTGGAAGCCGAACACGAGATGATCGACTGCCTCGGCGAGGCGCTCTGGCAGGCCCAGCAGAGCGGCGGCCCGCCGGACGAGGCCAAGCTCATGGAATGCCTCAGGGACAAGCTCAAGCGCTGACCCCGTGTACGCGGGTGACTGCGTCTGCCCGTCCATGAAATAGATTGAGGGTCTAGGCTCGAACGAGACAGCCGTCTCCCATCCATTCGAGGTAGGCCCCGATGAGCGAGTCGACAGACCAACGCCGCGAGCCCGTCACTGACCCCGTCTGTGGCATGCAGGTCGACCCGGCGACGAGCGAGCATCGCAGCGAGTATCACGGCGAGATCTTCCACTTCTGCTCGGACCACTGCCGGGCGCGCTTCGAGGACGACCCCGAGCGCTACCTGTCCGGCGATGGGCCATCCGACGACTCGGCCGCCGAGGACACGGACGCCATCTATACCTGCCCGATGCACCCGGAGATCCGCCAGCAGGGACCGGGGAGCTGCCCGATCTGCGGCATGGCACTGGAACCCGAAACCGTCAGCCGCGACGATGGCCCCAACCCGGAACTGCTCGACATGACCCGGCGGTTCTGGATCGGCGCGCTGCTGACCCTGCCGCTGTTCCTCATGGCCATGGGGGGCCACTTCCTCGGCATCGATCGCTGGATCTCACCCCAGATGAACCACTGGATCCAGTTGCTGCTGGCCACCCCGGTGGTCCTGTGGGCGGGCAAGCCGTTCTTCGTGCGGGGCTGGCGCTCGGTGGTCGACCGCCAGCTCAACATGTTCACCCTGATCGCGCTGGGCACGGGCGTGGCGTGGGCCTACAGCCTGGTCGCCACCGCCGCGCCCGGCATCTTCCCGGATGCCTTCCGCCAGTCCGACGGCTCGGTCGCCGTCTATTTCGAGGCCGCGGCGATGATCACGGTGCTGGTCCTGCTGGGCCAGGTCCTCGAACTGCGCGCCCGCGAGAAGACCTCCGGGGCCATTCGCGCCCTGCTCGACCTGGCGCCGACCACCGCCCGACGGATCACCGACAGCGGCGAGGAAGACGTGTCGCTCGACGAGGTCGAAATCGGCGACCACCTGCGGGTGCGCCCCGGCGATCGCGTCCCGCTGGACGGCGAGATCCTCGAGGGTCGCTCCAATATCGACGAGTCGATGATCACCGGGGAACCGATGGCGGTGGCCCGCAAGGCAGGCGACACCGTCATCGGCGGCAGCATCAACGGTCAGGGTAGCTTCGTGATGCGCGCCGACAAGGTCGGCCGCGACACCATGCTCTCGCGCATCGTACAGATGGTTGCCAAGGCGCAGCGCAGCCGCGCCCCCATCCAGGGGCTGGCCGACCGCGTGGCCGCCTGGTTCGTGCCTAGCGTCATCGCCGCGGCCGTGGTTGCCTTCGTCATCTGGTCGGTAGTCGGCCCCGAACCACCCATGGCCTACGCCCTGATCGCGGCGGTCAGCGTGTTGATCATCGCCTGCCCCTGTGCCCTGGGCCTGGCCACCCCGATGTCGATCATGGTGGGTGTTGGTCGTGGCGCGCGCGCCGGGGTATTGATTCGTGATGCCGAATCCCTGCAACGTTTTGAGCAGGTCGACACGGTGGTGATCGACAAGACCGGCACGCTCACCGAGGGCCGCCCACGCGTGACCCGCATCCAGGCTACCGGCGAGCTTGGGGAGGACGAGCTTCTTCGCCTGGTCGCCGGACTCGAACAAGGCAGTGAGCATCCCTTGGCCGAGGCGATCGTCGCCGAAGCACGGAAACGGCAACTTGATCTGCCCGACGCGGACGATTTCGATGCCGAAAATGGCAAGGGCGTCACCGGCTGCGTCGACGGGAGAACGGTGCTGGTCGGCAACCATACCCTCATGGATGGCCACGACATCGACACGAAAACGCTGGAGGATTCAGCGACATCCTGGCGCCATGAGGGTGCGACAGTGATCGTCGTCGCCATCGACGGCCAGCCCGCCGGGTTGTTGGCGATCGCCGACCCGATACGCAAGTCGACCGCCGATGCTATTCACCGCCTGCAACAGGTCGGACTCGAGGTGGTCATGCTCACCGGCGATTCGGAAGAGACCGCCCGCGCCGTCGCCCAGCAGCTCGACATCGATCAGGTGCGCGCCAATGTCCTGCCGGAGGGCAAGAGCGACGTGGTCGAACAGATGCGCTCAGAAGGCCGAGTCGTTGCGATGGCTGGCGACGGGGTGAACGATGCCCCGGCCCTGGCCGCAGCCGACGTCGGCATCGCCATGGGCAGCGGCACAGACGTGGCCATCGAGAGCGCCGGGATCACGTTGCTGCGCGGCGATCTCGACGGGCTGGTACAGGCGCATCGGCTGTCGAAAGCGACCATGCGCAACATCCGCCAGAACCTGTTCTTCGCCTTCGCCTACAACACGGCCGGCATCCCGATCGCCGCCGGCCTGCTCTACCCGGTCTTCGGCGTGCTGCTCTCGCCGATCATCGCCGCGGCCGCGATGTCGTTCTCCTCGGTGAGCGTGATCGGCAACGCCCTCCGGCTGCGCGTGATCCGACTGGATTAGGGGAGGTCTGCACGAATCCGATGCCACTCTGGCTTGGCGAGTCGTTCGTGATCAAGGCGCGCAGAGCGGTATCGGATTCGTGCAGAGCTTCCCTTAGTCACTCTCTTCCAGCGGCCAGTCGACCACGTGGGTCTCCCAGTCGATCGAGTCACGGTCCGCGTTCTCGGCGATCACGGCCCGCCCGGCGACCGAGTAGCCGCTTTTCATGGTGCTACCGGGATCACCAGTGAGCAGCGGGTGCCACGATGGCAGGTCGCGCCCCTCGGCAACACGCCGGTAGGCACAGGTGGGTGGCAGCCAGTCGAACTCCTCGACGTCCTCGGGACGCAACCAGACGCAGCCGGGCACGCGGGTCTGGCGATTGAGGTAGTCGGTGCACTGGCAGGTGCCGGCATCCAGCAGATGGCAGGCCACGTCCGTGTAGTAGACATCACCGCCTTCATCCTCCACCTTTTCCAGACAGCACTTGGCGCAGCCGTCGCAGAGGGATTCCCACTCGGACGGGGTCATCTCGGTGAGGCGCTTGCGACGCCAGAATGGCAGCTGGTCGCTCATGGGCTAAACGGGCGTGGCATCGGGATCGGGGAAGAGACCAGCAGCCTATCACGCAAGGGGTCGAGACCTGCGGATCTGGCCGGCGGTATGCGATGATTCGCCCATCACGTAACGAGGTAAAACGATGACGGCAACGGCCCAGACCACACCGGTGATGCGCATCGGCAGTGAGACGGACATCAACGAGGCACTGCATTCGGCGCGCAACGCGCGGGTCCAGCGCTTGGGCGAGGTACTGGTGCAGCGTGGGGCGCTGAGTCGCGAGGCGCTGGAGAGTGCGCTGGAGTCGTTGCGCCATCATCCGGCAACCCACCTGGGTGACTGGCTGGTCGAGCGCAAGATCATCTCGCCCGAACAGCTCGAACAGGCACTCTGCTCGCAACTCGGCATTCCGCAGGTCAACCTCGGCGCGTTCGTGCCGCCACCGGAAGTCGCCGCGCAGATTCCCTACGAGATGGCATTGCGTCTCAACGTGCTACCGCTGGCCCGCCGGAATTCCGTGCTGGTCGTTGCGTCGGCCCGGCCGACCGACCAGGAACTGCTGTCGATCCTGCGTTTCTACACCGGACTGGGCATCGAGCCGGTGCTGGCCTCGGCTCACCAGATCGCCAGTGCGATCAACCGCGCCTACCGCGTCGAGTCGGTCGGCGAGGATCGTGAGGCGTTACTGGGCCGCGAAGGCGAGGCTCCGTCGCCGACCAATGAGCCCGAGATCGAGAACCAAGCCACCAGCGCGCCGGTGGTCAAGATGGTCAACACGCTCTTGATGCAGGCGATCAGCCGAGGGGCCTCGGACATCCATTTCCTGCCGCGGCGCGACAACGTGTTGGTCCGGTTTCGCCTCGACGGGGCCCTGCAGACGATCCGCTCGATCGAGAAGACCCAGCTGTTGGCGGTGGTCGCGCGCATCAAGATCCTTGGCCGCATGAACATCGCCGAACACCGCCTGCCCCAGGATGGCCACGCCCGCGTGCACATGGGCAAGCAGGAAGTGGACCTGCGTATCTCCGTGATGCCGACGTTCAATGGCGAGAGCGTGGTCATCCGCATTCTGAACAAGAACATGGGCTTGAAGCCCTTGAACGCGCTAGGCTTTTCCAAGAGCGACGAGCGCATCATCCGTAACCTGATAGCCCGCGCCCAAGGCATGATCCTGGTCACCGGGCCTACCGGCTCGGGCAAGACCACCACGCTCTATTCGCTGCTCCAGGAGGTGAAGGCCGGCGACCCGCACATCATCACGGTCGAGGACCCGGTCGAGTACGACATGGACGGCATCGACCAAGTCCAGGTGCATGCCGGGATCGGTTATACCTTCGGTCGGGCCTTGCGCAACATCCTGCGCCATGATCCGGACGTGATCATGATCGGCGAGATGCGCGATCTGGAGACGGCCGAAAGCGGCGTGAAGGCCGCACTGACCGGTCACCTGGTCTTCTCCACCCTGCACACCAACGATGCCCCCAGCGCGGTCACTCGCCTGGTGGACATGGGTGTCGCCCCCTATCTGGTCAGCTCGACGGTCATGGGCGTACTGGCCCAGCGCCTAGTGCGCATCCTCTGCTCGCACTGCAAGAAAAAGCACCATCCCGAACCGTTGGTGCGCGAGACCATGGGCGTGGACGAAAACGAGACGTTCTGGCACTCGGCGGGCTGCGATCATTGCGACCAGACCGGCTATGTCGGTCGCACCATGGCCTACGAGCTGATCGTGGTCGACCGGGACATGGCCAACCACATCGCCCACGGCATCACCACCGAGGAACTACGCCAGCTGGCCGTGGACAAGGGAATGCGCACGCTGACGCGCCACGGCCTGGAAATGGCGCGTGCGGGGATTACCTCGCTGGAGGAAGCCTACCGGGTGCGCCTCGAGGACCTCGGTGGTCCCGAGAACGGCAACGACCACTAGAGGGGCACCATGGACCTGTTGCTGATCGTCCTGGTGGCTGTCGCCATGCTCCTGCTCGCGCTGCGCCGCCGGCGCAAACGGCCTGCCGATCGCCCGGCACCGCCTCGGCCCGCGACGCTTCCCCCACGCCGGCAAGGCTGGTCGTTTTCCCGCCACCCGCGTGAGGACTGGCGCTACTGGCGCGACCTGGCGGTCATCATCGGCCTGGTGTTGGCGCTGCTGCTGGCAATGCTGGTCCTCGGCGCGAAATACGGCGCCTGATCGGCTGCCTATGACCGACAACAGCCCTCTGCCGCGCCCGTCTGTTCCAACTCCTGGATGGGCGGACAGGGTCTATCGCCATACGAGCAGAATACGCAACAGTCACCCCGCATAGGAGAAAGCAATTCCCCGCAGGAAGGGCACTCGAAAAACCACAAGCACGAATTCACCGGCATGGTTTCCGTCGTCTTGTCCCCGCAGTGGGGGCAGGTCAGCTCCGATGTGAGATGCACTGCCATTACCGCCTCGCTCCCATCAGATCGGGCGGCGATAACCGCCGCGTGCCCCGGTCGGGGACAGGACGAACTGCCACAACTGAATCCGACGGGCACGAAATCCGCCGGCACAGGACTGCAGGTAGTATTTCCACATCCGGCCGAACGTCTCGCCATACTCCTCGCGCCACTTTGGCCAGGCCCGCTCGAAGTTCGCGTACCAGGCCATCAGGGTGTGATCGTAATCGGCGCCGAAGTTGTGCATGTCCTCGACCACGAAGCGCCCCTCGCAGGCGTCGATGACCTGCTGCATGGCTGGCAGCTCGCCGTTGGGAAAGATGTACTTGCCGACCCAAGGGTCCGGCGGCGAGCCTTCACGATTGGTGCCGATCGTGTGCAGCAAAAAAAGCCCGTCGGGCTTGAGGCAGCGACGGGCGACTTGCATGTATTCGTCGTAGTTGTGTCGGCCGACATGCTCGAACATGCCCACCGAGACGACATGATCGAAGGGCTCGTCGACATCGCGATAGTCCATTAGCCGGAACTCCACTGGCAGATCGCCCGCCAGATCCCGCCCAAAGGCAGCCTGCTCCTTCGAGATGGTCAGGCCCACGCATTCCACGCCGTAGTTCTCGGCGGCGTAGATCATGAAACTGCCCCACCCGCAGCCGATGTCGAGCACCCGCTGGCCGGGCTTGAGATCGAGCTTGCGACAGATGATGTCGAGCTTGTGCTCCTGGGCCTCGGCCAGCGTCTCGGCGCCGTCGCCCCAGAACCCACAGGTGTAGGTCATGCGGGGGTCAAGCATGTCGCGGTAGAAGTCGTTGCCAAGATCGTAGTGATGCTCGCCTACTTCCCAGCAGCGTGACCGCGTCTGGCAATTGAGCAGCCTCGCCTTGAGTGCAGGCCACCACAGGCGCGGGGATCGGCCGACCTCGCGGGTCAGTTCGGCTCGCAATACGCGATCGACGAACTCGTCGACCCGGTCGATCTCCACCCAGCCGGCCATGTACGACTCGCCCAGGCCCAGATTGCCCCAACCGAGGATGCGATCGACCGCCCGTGTATCACGGATGCGAATGTCCCAAGAACGATCGCCGTCGACACGGATGTCGGCCCTCGCCAACAGTTGCGCGAACCGGGAATCCGGCGCGATCACCTGATCACCGGCTGACTCCACCTCCATGGTCATTCGCCTACTCATCCGACACCTCTCATGGAGAACGCCTGACTTACGAGCTAGCCCAGTTGTACGAGACGTCCCGATTGCTCATCTCTACAGGCGCAAGGTTGGGGCGGAATCAACGGTCGCCGCCTCACACCCACACCGTGGAGGTAGAACAAAGCGCAACAGCTACAACCGAGTCAGCCGTTCCTTTGCCACATTGGCACGTGGCCGGCGCGACAAACCCACCACCGGATCACATAACAATCTAGTTTGGGTGGCGAGTGAATTCAAACTTGGCAAAACGAGCCCGGGACCAAACCCGTCCATTGGCAACCTGGAAGCTTCCCTAGCAAAACAAAAACCGGGCAGCCGGCAACCGATCGTAATCGATCACCGCACTGCCCGGTCGGGGAGATCCATTTTCCAACCACGCGACGAGCCGGTTGGAGAAAGTCGTTTGGTCAGACAGTGACCACCGGGATGTCCTTGAGCATCTGCAGCCCCTTGGTGGCCTCTTCCTGGTACTCCTCGATCTCGTTGAAATTGAGGTAACGATAGATCTCTGCCGACATCGTGGCCAGGTGGGCAACATGTTCCTGGTACTCCTCGACCGACGGCAGCTTGCCGAGGATCGCGGTCACCGCGGAGAGCTCGGCCGACCCCAGGTAGACGCGCGCGTCCTTGCCCATGCGGTTGGGGAAGTTGCGCGTCGAGGTCGACATCACTGTCGCCCCGTCGGCCACCCGGGCCTGGTTGCCCATGCACAGCGAACACCCAGCCATCTCGATGCGGGCACCCGCACGGCCGAAGATGTTGTAGTAACCCTCTTCGGAAAGCTGGTGCTGGTCCATGCGGGTCGGCGGGGCGATCCACAGGCGGGTCGGCACCGAGCCACCGTAGGACTCGAGCACCTTGCCGGCCGCACGGTAGTGGCCGATGTTGGTCATGCACGAACCGATGAACACCTCCTGGACCTCGTCGCCGGCGACCTCGGACAGCGGCTTGATGTCGTCCGGGTCGTTCGGGCAGGCCAGCAGCGGCTCGGTGATCTCATTGAGATCGATCTCGATGATCTCGGCGTACTCGGCATCCGCGTCCGGCTCCAGGAGTTCGGGATTGTCGAGCCATTCCTGCATGGCCTCGATGCGACGGCCCAAGGTGCGCTTGTCCTCGTAACCCTGGCTGATCATCCACTCGAGCAGCGTGATGTTGCTCTTGAGGAATTCCTTGATTGGCTCGGGCCCGAGGTGAACGGTACAGCCATTGGCCGAGCGCTCGGCCGAGGCGTCGGCGAACTCGAAGGCCTGCTCGACCTTCAGATCCGGTAACCCTTCGATCTCGAGTACGCGGCCATTGAAGACGTTCTGCTTGCCCTTCTTCTCGACGGTCAACTGGCCACTCTGGATCGCCTTGTAGGGAATCGCGTTGACCAGGTCACGCAGGGTGATGCCCGGCTGCATCTCACCCTTGAAGCGCACCAGCACGGATTCCGGCATGTCCAGCGGCATCACGCCCAGCGCGGCGGCGAACGCCACCAGGCCGGAGCCCGCCGGGAAGGAGATGCCCAACGGGAAGCGGGTATGCGAGTCGCCGCCGGTACCCACGGTATCCGGCAGGATCATGCGGTTGAGCCAGGAGTGGATCACGCCGTCGCCTGCTCGCAGGGAAACGCCGCCGCGGGTGGAGATGAATTCCGGCAGTTCGTGCTGCAGGGCGATGTCCACCGGCCGCGGGTAGGCGGCGGTGTGGCAGAACGACTGCATGACCAGATCGGCCGAGAAGCCCAGGCAGGCCAGTTCCTTGAGCTCGTCGCGGGTCATCGCGCCGGTGGTGTCCTGGCTGCCGACGGTGGTCATCTTCGGCTCGCAGTAGGTGCCCGGGCGCACGCCCTCGACACCGCAGGCACGGCCGACCATCTTCTGTGCCAGCGTGAAGCCCTTGCCGGTGTCCGCCGGCTGCTCGGCGCGCAGGAACACGTCGGACGGCTCCATCTTGAGCGATTCCCGTGCCTTGCCGGTCAGGCCGCGACCGACGATCAGCGGGATGCGGCCACCGGCGCGCACCTCGTCGGGCAGCGTGCTCGGGCGCATGTTGAAGGTGGTGATCACCTCGCCGTTCTTGAGGATCTCGCCCTTGAACGGACGGATGGTGAGGACGTCACCGGTCTCCATCGAGTCGACGTCGCACTCGATCGGGAACGCGCCCGAGTCCTCGGCGGTGTTGAAGAAGATCGGCGCGATCTTGCCGCCGAGCACCACGCCGCCAGTGCGCTTGTTGGGCACGTGCGGGATGTCACGGCCGATGTGCCACTGCACCGAGTTGATCGCGGATTTGCGCGAGGAGCCGGTGCCGACCACGTCGCCCACGTAGGCGATCTTGTGGCCGGACTCTTTCAGCTTCTTGATGGTGTCCAGCGCCTCGGGCATCTTCGACTGGAGCATCGAACGGGCGTGCAGCGGGATGTCCGGACGGCTCCAGGCCTCCTGGGCCGGGGAGAGGTCGTCGGTGTTGGTCTCGCCCGGCACCTTGAGGACGATCACCTCGATCTCGTCCTCCAAGGCCGGCTTGGCCTCGAACCAGTCGGCGTTGGCCCAGGAGTCGAGCACCCGGCCGGCATTCTTGCTGCCCTCGCGGTACTTGTCCTCGACGTCACGGAAGGAGTCGTAGACCATCACCAGCTTGGAGAGCGCCTTGACGGCGTCGTCGCCCACGACCTCATCATCGAGCAGCTCGATCAGCGGATCGACGTTGTAGCCACCCATCATCGTGCCCAGCAATTCGACCGCCTCGTGGCGATCGAGCAGCGGGGAGTCAGCACGGCCGTGGGCCAAATCGGCCAGGAAGGCGGCCTTGACGTAGGCGGCCTTGTCCACGCCCGGCGGGACGCGCTGGGAAAGCAGGTACTTGAGCTCGTCGTGCTCCACGTCCGCCGGCGGGTTCTTGATCAGCTCGATCAGTTCGGCGGTCTGCTCGGCAGTCAGTGCCAGCGGCGGAATGTCCTGCTCGGCACGTTCGGCCTTGTGTTCGCGATAGGCTTCAAGCATGGGTGATCCTCAACGGCTTGTGATCATGAATTCGGGGAACCTCGAAAAACCGGCTGCGCCACACGATTGCTACGTCGCGTGCTCGCTCCTCGCCTAGCTGGCGATATGTCTCGTCTCTCGCTCCGCGGCTCCTTGCACTGGGGCGGCTCGTGACGGTTTTTCAAGGTTCCTTGTGTTGTTCGTGTTTATTCGAGCCGGCCCAACCGGCCGATCGCAATGAATCGAAGACGCGGGATTCTATCAAATCCGGCGCTCTCCTTCGGCCCAATGACGCCTCACAGCTTTCCCTGCAACCGCAACCGGTCGAGCCAGAGCAAGGCGATCACCGGTGCGGCGGCCACGATCCGCCCGCCCTCGACGTCGGCCAGCGCCTGCTCGATCGGCACCACCCGCACCCGGATGTCCTCGTGCTCGTGGTCGAGACCGAACCGTCCATCGACCAAGCCATCGCCATCGCGATCGATCTGCGCGGTATTCACACACGCCAAGAACAGGTAGATGCTCTCGGTGCTACCGCCCGGGCTGACCCAATACCGGGTCAGCGGATACAACTCGTCGATCGCGAGCCCGGCCTCCTCGTCCGATTCGCGGCGGGCGACGTCCTCGGCCGACTCGCCCGGCTCGATCATGCCGGCGACGATCTCGGCCAACCACGGACCGGCCGGGGCATCGAGCGCCCCGGGACGGAACTGCTCGATCAGCACCACCTCGCCACGCTCGGGGTCGTAGGGCAGCACGGCAACCGCGTGGCCACGCTCGAAAATCTCGCGCTCGATCGGCTCCGACCAGCTGCCATCGAAGTATTCGAAGCGCAGCCGGTAACGCTGCAGGGAGAAAAAACCCCGGTACAGGGTCTCATTGGCCAACAGGTCAAAACGCATTGGTGGTGGCTCCTGCTACCATCCTCGGATTAATCAGGCTGGAGACAACCTGTCCGAACCGCCGACAGGCGGCTTACGCGAACGCTGCTCGGCAGACGGGTGGATTATCCAGAATCTCAAGACTAGCCTACATTTCGGCGAGCACGCTCGCCCGGCCGACGGATGCCATGAATACGATCCTCACCCTGCTCGAACCCCTGATCGGGCGCGAAATTCAGATCGGCGACCAGCGCGGCACGGTTATCGAGATCCACGACGAGCCGCCGGCGCTGATCATGCGCGCCGAGGGCAGCGCCGATGCCTTTCAGGTCGATTACCTCGGCCGCCCCCGCTCGATGACCCAGCCGACCTGGACCCAGCCGATCACCGGGGAGTCCGGCCGCGGGCTGCATCCCGATTTGCAGCGGCAACTGCCCCGAGAAACGGCCATCGCCCTGAACGATTTCATCCAGTCGCAGCAGGGCTAGTTCCATTCCCGCCCACACCCACTTACTGCCCGACAAGGAGTCACGCCCCATGGGAAATGTCGTTTCGACGCGCGGCGCTCGCGCCCTCGCCTTCGGCCTCGCGGCCGTTCTGCTCGCCCCAATGGCGCAAGCCGCGCCCACCCCGCCGAGCGACACGCACTGGCGCCTGGCGAACGTCGCCGGGCTGGACAGTATCGACCCGTCCATCACCGACCTGGTGGTCGACACCGAGGGAAATATCAGCGGGGTTGCCGGCTGTAACCAGTATCAGCGCCCGCTTAGCGATGACGGCTATGGCGAGATCGCCGTCACGCGCAAGAGCTGCTCGGACTCGCAAATGGAGCAGGAAGCAGCCTTTCTCCAGGCACTCGAGCACACCCGGGAGTGGGACACCGACGGCGAGCGTCTGCTGTTGCGCAACGCGCAGGGACGCACGCTGGCGATGATGCTCGAGCCGATCACGCGGACCTACCATTTCGACTGCCAAGGCCAATCAGTAGTCTTCGACGTCATCCGTCGTGGCCAGATCCGACTCAGCGTGGATGACGAGACCGTCTTGATGCAGCGCGAGGAAAGCGCGTCGGGCTCGCGCTACCGTGACGAAGACGGCGAGATGACGTTCTGGGGCAAGGGCACCGAAGGCCGCTTCACGCGTGACGGCGAGACCCGCGAATGCCAGCAGGTCCCGCCCCCCGACGCCCATTCGATCAACGACTGATCGGGCTCACTTCACTGCATCAAACGCCTTCCGGGCCTCGGGCAGGTCGATCGCCTGCTCGAACATCCGCGCCCAGGGATCGCCTTTTTGGCCCAGGCGGCGGAAGAGGTTCTCGAGCGTGTAGCCGTCCGGACGCAAGTCACCCTTGTCGAGTTCGACCCAATCGAGTGGTGTGGCCACGGGCGCGCCGGGTCGGGCCCGAAGGGAATACGGTGCCACGGCCGTCTGGCCGAAGGCATTGCGCATCACGTCGAGATACAGGCGCCCGTTGCGGGCCTCGATACGCTGCTCGGTGGTGAGCTCGTCAGGATGCTCGGCAACCAGGCGCGCGGCTATCCGCGCGGCCAGATCGCGTACCGCATCGAAATCCGAGCGGGGCTCAAGTGGCGCGACCACGTGCAGGCCGGAGGAGCCGGTGGTCATCACGAACGGCGAGAGCTGGCAGTCGCGCATGAGCGCGGCAACCCGTCGTGCGGCGCGTTTCAGCAATCCCATGTCGCCGTCGGGCGGGTCGAGATCGAAGATCATCAGGTCCGGCCGGCCGATCGTCCCGCGTCGGGCTGCCCAGCGGTGGAAGGTGAGTGTTCCCTGGTTGGCGAGAAAGGCTAGGCAATCCGCATCCTCGCAGAGCATGTGCTCGACCGATCCGATCGGCTCGTCGTGACGGATCCGCAGGCTACCGACCCGATCGCCGAAATGCTCGGCCCGTGCCTGTTGAAAGAACCCGTCGCGGTCGATGCCATCGGGGAAGCGGTGCAATGTCAGCGGGCGGCCTTCGAGGTGCGGCAGCATGTACTCAGCCACCCGACGGTAATAGCCCACGATGTCCGCCTTGGTCCATCCCGCATCGGGATAGAGGATCTTGTCAGGGCGGGAAACTTCGCTCGGCGCAGTCATGCCGACATCTCTTGCTGCCGAATCTCGTCCGCCGTCCGGTCGCTCTTGACCGAGCGCGTCTCGGTGGACACCGGGTTGCGGCGGGCATCCGCCGCCTCGTCACGCATCTTGATCAGCAACCACTGCGGCTTGTCACCGCCTTGAATGCGCTTGAACGCGTAACCGCCATGGATCTTCTCGCCGTCGAGCCACACCTCGATCAGGCCCTGCCTGAGCCCGTCGGCCACCGATTGCCCTTCGTCGAGGTTTCGGTACGTACCGCGATCCCAGACCATCACCGTTCCCGCGCCGTAATCGCCCTCCGGGATCACGCCCTCGAAATCGGCGTAGTCGAGCGCGTGATCCTCGACCTCGATGGCCAGACGCTTTTCGGACGGATCGGTCGACGGCCCCTTGGGCACGGCCCAGGACTTGAGCACCCCATCGACCTCCAGACGCACATCGAAATGGCGCTGGCTCGCGTCATGCCACTGGATGACGAAGTCGCGCGGCTTGTCTTCGGTACGTGTGCCCATGGCATGGCACCCCTCTCGATGGTGGACGTTCGCATTGGCCGCATCGAGTAAAGCAGTCCTCATCGCCGACTGCCGAGCCGGTTTCGATACCCACGCTATGTGCTTATCTTATGGAACAATTTATTTGTTTATGGGTCGGACCATTTAGTTCGCCTGTTCACGGGCGGCAAAGCCATATCTAGATCGACGAGGTTTTCCCATGCGATCAACCCTCCTTACCACCCTTCTTGGGACTTTCCTGGTGACCGGTGCCGCCCATGCCGGACACGCCAACCCCTGGGCCACTCCGGAAGACGACCTGCTGATGCAATACCACGACGAGAATCTGGAACAGAGCGAGGACACCCCGGGCGAAGACGAAATGCTCGGCGTGATGGACCAGGGCGCCTACGGCAAGCTGGACGGCTCACCGACGACTGGTGGCCCGGGGGCCGGTGCCGGCGTGGGTGGCGGCAACCCCGGGGTAGGCGGCGGCCGCTGATCCAAACCCCGGAAAAGAAAAACCCAGGAAACGAAAAAGCCCGCGCGGTAAACCCGCGCGGGCTTTTTCGTTGTGTGGCGTCCCCAAGGGGATTCGAACCCCTGTTACCGCCGTGAAAGGGCGGTGTCCTAGGCCTCTAGACGATGGGGACCTAGTTGAAAGGTCGGAGCCTACCCGACCAATTGATCACGTTTCAAGGTGACCAACAAGTAGGGCAGCACGCGTGACACGCACTGCCCGACCATATGGCGTCCCCAAGGGGATTCGAACCCCTGTTACCGCCGTGAAAGGGCGGTGTCCTAGGCCTCTAGACGATGGGGACCTGATTGGCGCGCCCGGGAAGATTCGAACTCCCGACCTTCTGGTTCGTAGCCAGACGCTCTATCCAACTGAGCTACGGGCGCTTTGGCTCCCCGAGCTGGACTCGAACCAGCGACCCAGTGATTAACAGTCACTTGCTCTACCAACTGAGCTATCGGGGAATACGTCTCTCGACGTGGGGCGGCATATTAATGATCCACCCGGGATGCGTCAACACCCGGGGCCATAAAAATGCGGCCATGAGCGCCCTGCCGGGCTAAGCCCTTGATACGCGGCCCAGGCAGGCGCGGGTAGCTCGGCAATGAAGCCCTCGCTCACCGGCCGCGGTGCCACTCGCCCAACGAGTCAAACGAAAAAGGCCCGGCGATGCCGGGCCAGCAGGACGTCACACACCACGTGATGGCGTGGCTATCGGCAGGCTGATCAGAGGAACTCGAGTTCCATGGCCACCGCTTCGGCGCCCTTGCGCGCGCACATCTCGTCGGTCTCGCCGGACGGCGCGCCCGAGACGCCGATCGCGCCATAGGTCTTGCCGCCGGCCTCAATGGTCACGCCACCGGCACCGAACATCAGGCCCGGCACGTGACCCAGGGCGCCGGCACCGCGATCCTCGATCGCCGAGGTGGCCGAGTTGAACGACATGGCGGTGTAGGCCTTGAGCTTGGAGATGCGCAGCGTCAGGTCCGGGGCAAGCACGTCGCGCAGCACGACCTGCTCGTTACCGCCACGGTCGACCACCGTCACGCCAACCTGGATGCCCTCGTCACGGCAGGCCTCCATCGTGGCCTGGGCGGCCTTCAGGGCCATCTCCATCGACAGGCGGTCGACACTGATGGTCGCCGGCTGGTCGGAAGCGGCCACGGCGGCATTGCCGGCCAGGGCGAGCCCGGTCGCGACTACCGCATGACGAATCGCGTTCTTCGTGAATTGCATGGGAATCCCCTCTTGCGTTGGTCTGGTGGTTGTTGTCGTTTCGGGCTCTGTCGGCCCGATCTTCTTTCGGATCGGCTTACGCCTGATCCAGGGTGGGGTAATCGATATACCCCTTTTCTCCTCCACCGTAGAAGGTCGAGGTGTCGGGTTCATTGAGCGGCGCATCACGGCGGAAACGCTCGAGCAGGTCCGGGTTGGCGATAAATGGCACCCCGAAGGCCACGGCCGCGGCGTGACCCTGCTCGACGTCACGCTCGGCGCGTGACTGGTCGTACTGGTAGTTGCGGATCACCGCCCCGTCGAACAGCGGCACGAGATCGGCGAGATCAAAGGCGGGACCCGCCTCGCCTGGGGCGTCCTCGCCCATCCCGGCAATGTGCAGGTAGGCCAGTCCGAAGGCATTGAGCTCGCGCACCACGTAGGAGAAGGTGCCCCAGGGATCGCTGTCGTACATGCCGTTGAACGGCTGCAACGGCGAGATGCGTACGCCGGTGCGCTCGGCGCCCGCGACCCGGATCACTGCCGAGAGCACCTCGCGCAACAGGCGCATGCGATTTTCCAGCGAGCCGCCGTAACGATCGGTGCGCTTGTTGGTGCCGTCACGCAGGAACTCGTCGATCAGATACCCGTTGGCCGCATGGACCTCCACCCCGTCGAAACCGGCGGCCAGCGCACGCTCGGTCGCCCGGGCGTAGGCCTCGACCAATTCGGGAATTTCCTCGGTTTCCAGTGCACGCGGCGTCTCGAAGGGTTTCTTCTCACCCGATGGCACGTAACCCTCGCCGTCGATAGCGATTGCCGACGGCGCCACCGGCAGCTTGTTGCCGGGCTGGAAGTCCGAGTGCGAGACCCGACCGACGTGCCAGAGCTGCAGGACGATGCGCCCGCCCGCGTCATGCACGGCCCGGGTAATCATCTCCCAGCCGGCCTGCTGCTCGTCGCTGTGGATGCCGGGCGTGGCCGGATACCCCTGCCCTTCCGGAACGACCTGGGTGGCCTCGTTGATGATCAGACCGGCCCCGGCACGTTGCCGGTAGTAGGTGCGCATCATCTCGTTGGGGACATTACCCGGCACGGTTGCCCGACAACGGGTAAGCGGCGCCATGATGACGCGGTTGGGCAGGGACAGGCCACCAAGGGTGACCGGGGTAAGCAACACGGAATCCTGACTCATGGAACCTCGAAGACGTTATGACCGCCGACACCGGCACGTAATCGAATCCGGGGCCGGCAAAAGAATTTGTTTAGGAAACCCTGCACGGTTCGATGGCATCTCTGGCTCGCGGGTTTGTTCGCTTTTCCCGGCGCCGGACCGAAGACGGGCTCGTTGCCCGTCGAGGGACGGCAACGTCGAGTGCGGAGAAACCCGCAAGCCCCGTCCGGGCGGACCTCCAAGGGCCCATCTGCGGCGTCGCGGGGTTCGTCCGTGAACCCCGCCCTTCGGGCCGGCTCGCGCCGGCCGGATCGGCGTCGTGCCGATCCGGTCCAGTCCTTGTAAAGGGCGACGGCCCTTCACGGCGGACTGCGCCTTGCATCTCAGCCCTTGGAGGTTCCGCAGAGACGTCATCGAACCGCGCAGAGTTTCCTTAGCCGGCTAACTTGTAGTCCACATGGCCGTCGAATGCCAATCGGATAGAACGCCTCAGTGCCGAGTAGGCGCCCCATCTGCCTCCTGAACCAGGATCCACGGCGGAGTGACCACGGCCCACAGGGTCGACTCGCCCGCCGCCCAACGTCGCGCGGTGTCGGTGTCGAGGGCCTCGATCTCACCGGCCTCCTGCCAGGCACCGACCGATTCGGCGCGGTCCCGGACCATCGCCATGGCGACGTCGACTAGATCCAGCGTCGGCGCAATCTTCAGGATTTGCCCCTTGGCGAAGAAGCGTTCGAGCTCCGCCCACTCGATCCGGGCGGTTTGTCCGACGAGCTCCGCGTAGAGCGTTTCGTCGTCGAGCGACTCCGGCCCGGTCTCGGGGAGATTGGAGGAGATTTCTGTCATGATCTGCCCTTGTTCAATGTATTCGGAAAGGAGAGCCAGCGATGGCAAAGCGCCGGCGTTCGGAGCCTGACCGCTCGAGCTACCTCAACCACCGCAGCCGCGTCGAGCCGATCACGGCTCCCGACGGCTCGGCCGTGCGCGAGCTGCTGCATCCATCCCGTCACGCCGTCGAGCGCCTAAGCGTGGCCGAGGCGACCGTGGAACCGGGACAGTCGACCCGACTGCACCGCCACCCGGTCGCCGAGGAGGTCTACCAGATCCTCGACGGCGCGGGCGTGCTGGAACTCGGCGGCGAACGTCTGGCGGTGGTGCCGGGTGATATCATCCGCATCGCTCCCGGCCAGCCGCACCGGATCGAGACCCGAAGCGACGTCCCGCTGCGGCTGCTGTGCATTTGCCAACCGGCCTATTCCGACGAGGATACCGAATTCCTCGACACCCCCGACTCCAGCGACGGCACCACCTGAACGACATGGTCATCCAGCGCAGCACACTCGAATTCCTGATCATCACCCTGGTTCTGGGCAGCATCATGGCCGCCACCCTCTGGCTGGGTCACGGCGCCGGCGTGCTGTTCCTGGTCGGCTGGGGCATAGCCGGCTTCATCTATCTCAAACGCAAGTCGCCCCGCGCCAAGCCGGCTGACGACGAGTCGGCCGACTGACTCAGCCCGCCCCGTCCTCGGCCATCAACCGACGTACCCGCTCGAGATCTGCCTGAGTATCCACCCCGGCAGGTGGCGTGACCTCGGCAATCTCGATGGCGATGGTCTCACCCATCGACAGGGCGCGCAGCTGCTCAAGCTTTTCCAGTCGCTCGATCTCCGGGCTACCCGTCGCAACGAAGCGCCGCAGGAACCCGGCCCGGTAGGCGTACAAGCCCAAGTGACGGAAACCGAACAGGCCCGCCTCGCCCGATTCGGGCACCCCATCGCGATGAAACGGTATCGGCGCGCGCGAGAAGTACATCGCCTCGGCGCGCTCGTTGGCGACCACCTTGACCGCGTCGGGCGAGAGGAACTCGTCGCGCCCGGTGATCGGCACCATCAAGGTCGCCATTGCCGCCTCGGGCTTGGCACGCAACAAATTGGCCACCTGAGCGAGTAGGACGGGAGGCATCATCGGCTCGTCACCCTGCAGGTTCACCACTACCGTGTCGTCGGGAAGCTCGAGGTGATCGATCACCTCGGCCAACCGGTCGGTGCCTGACTCATGGCCCTCGCTGGTCAACACGGCACGCGCGCCAATCTCACTCGAGGCCTCCTGGATGCGTTCGTCGTCGGTGGCGATGACCACGTTTTCGCCACCGGCCGCCACGGCGCGCTCGTAGACCCAGTGGATCATCGGTCGACCACCGATGTCCGCCAGCGGCTTGCCCGGCAGGCGGCTGGAGTCATGCCGCGCCGGGATGATGATCCAGTCGTTCTCGGCCATCATGAGCCCGTCTCTCCATTGGCCGGATGTTTCTTGCGCCAGGCCTGGTATTCCTCATCGGACAGCCGGCGGGCCTCGTCCTCAAGCATCACGGGGATGCCGTCACGGATCGGGTAAGCAAGATGGGCCGAAAGCGAGATCAGCTCGCCGTTCGGCTTGTCGTAGATCAGCGGCCCCTTGGTCACGGGACACACCAGGATATCGAGCAGCTTCTTGTCCATCGACGGTTTCACCTTGTGGAGTGGTCGGGGCGGTGCCGACGTGCAGCCGGTCGCACCGGGGACATCATGATTGCAGCCTTTTCAGGGTATTCTCGAGCAGCGCCGGCGGCAGATCGACGCCGCCCCGCACGACCAGCACTTGCCCGGCGCGCGTTGGTATCTCGGGCCATTTGACCGCATCCTTCTCCGTCATGACAACCGGGCGGCCATCGGCCAGCCACGCGCGGGCCTGCGCCCCAGTCGGCGCGGCGTGATCATCCAGCGGATGGGTCTCGATCACCGCCCCCTGCGCCTCGAGCATGCCGAAGAAACGTGCCGGGTTGCCGATGCCGGCGAGCGCGATGAACGCTTGCCCGGCCAGGTCCGTGATCGGGCGTTCGGTACGATCGAACAGGTCGACCAGGCCCTGCGGGCGGAAATCGATTCGCCAGGCGGGTACCCCGCGTGTGCCCGCCCCATGATGGGACGGCTCGTCTCCGTTGACCAGCACCGCATCGACCTCGTCGAGCACCGCGGGTGATTCGCGCAACGGGCCGGCAGGCAGGCACCAGCGGTTTCCGAGCCCGCGCTGGCCATCGACCACCACCCATTCGATCGTGCGCGCCAACCGGTGGTGCTGCAGCCCGTCATCGCTGACGATCACGTCGACCTCCGGGTAGCGGGCCTTTAACTGTCGGGCGGCCTCGCGTCGGTACGGGTGAACCACCACTGGTGCGTGGGTCCGTCGATGGATCAGCCAGGGCTCGTCCCCACAGCTCGACGGATCGACTGCCTCGGCAAGATCGACCGGCTCGATACCCACCTTCACGCCGAACCCTCGACTGATCACGCCGGGGGTGTGGCCCGCGGCACGCAATGCTTCGACCAGCGCGATTACCACCGGTGTCTTGCCCGTGCCGCCGACCGTCAAGTTGCCGACCACGATCACCGGGCATTCCGGGACCCGGCCAGACGCCCGACGACGTCGTCGGGCGGCCTCGGCACAGACCATCCGACCCAGGGGCCAGAGCGCCCGGGCCAGCAGGCCGCGTCGTTGCCAGAAATCGGGGTAACGCATCAGTCGGTCTGATCGGCGAATTGCAGCCGGTACAGGCCGGCATAGGCGCCATCGGCGGCCAGCAGTTCGTCGTGACGTCCCTGCTCGACGATCCGGCCACCCTCCATGACCACGATGCGATCGGCGTGCTCGATGGTCGACAGGCGGTGGGCAATGACCAGCGTGGTCCGCCCGCGGGTGAGGTTTTCGAGCGCCCGCTGGATAAAGCCTTCCGAACGGGTATCGAGCGCCGAGGTGGCCTCGTCGAGCAGCAGGATCGGGGCATCGCGGTACAGCGCCCGGGCAATCGCGATCCGTTGACGCTGGCCGCCGGAGAGCAGCACCCCGTTCTCGCCGATGTTGGTCTCGAAGCCCTCGGCCAGTTGGTCGATGAACTCCTCGGCAAACGCGGCCTTGGCCGCCTCGCGCACCCGGTCCATGTCGAAGTCCGACCCGTCGGCATAACCGATGTTCGCCGCGATGGTGGTGTTAAACAGCACGGTCTCCTGCGAGACGTAGGCGAACTGTCGACGCAGGTCGGCCAGCGGCAGCTCGTCGTGGCGATACTCGTCCAACCGAATCGCGCCCTGCTGAATCTCGACGAAACGCGGCAAGGCCCCCATCAGGCTCGACTTGCCCGCCCCGGATTGACCGACGAAGGCCACGGTCTCGCCCGCAGTGATCTCGAGTGACACGCCGCGCAACACCCAATCGGGGTCATTCCGCTCGGCCGGGGCCGGCTCACGGTAGCTCAACCAGACATCCTCCATCGCGATCCGGCCCGTCACCCGGTCGACCGACCGGGTGCCCGATTCGGATTCCCGCGGCTCGTCGAGCAAGGCAAACAGGCTCTCGCCGGCGGCGATGCCCTTCTGGATGATGGCGTTGAGGTTGATCAGGCGCTTGGCCGGCGCAAGCGTCATCGCCAGCGCGGTGATGAACGAGACGAAGGTGCCGACCGTGATGTCGTCCATGCGATCGCCGCTGGTGGCGAACCAGACCACGCCGGCTACGCCGATGGCGAGCACGAACTGGGTCAAGGGGGACGAAGCGGCCTGCACCGCCTGCATCTTCATGAAGGCACGGAAGTTGTACTGGTTCTGGCGATCGAAGCGGGCGCTCTCGTAGTCCTCGCCCCCGTAGAGCTTGACCACGCGATGGCCGCTGATCGTCTCCTCGGCAACGTGCGAGACCTTGCCCATCGACTCCTGGATGCGCCGGGCGTAACGACGGAAGGCGCGCGAGATACCGGCCACCATGCCCACCAGGATGGGTAGCAGGACCAGGATGAACAGCGTCAGCTGCCAGGAGAGATACAGCATCCACACCAGCAGCCCGATCACGGTCACGCTGTCGCGGATCAGGATGGTGAGCGCCTTGGAGGCGGCCTCGGAAACCTGCTCGCTCTGGTAGTTCAGCCGGGTGAGCACCTCGGTCGACGGCACCCGGTCGAAGTAGCGCGGCGGGAGGTGCAATACCTGGGCGAAGGTATCGTGGCGCAGATCACGGATCACCGAGCGCCCCACCCAGGCCATGCCGTAATTCGAGGCGAATTCGCCGATCACCCGGAAGACGAACACCCCCAACAAGGCCAGCGGCATCCAGGTGACCAGGGTCGGGTCGCGCTCGACGAAGCTGCCGTCGAGCAGCGGCTTCATCAGCGCGGCAAAACCCACCTCGGAGAGCCCCGCGACCACCATGCCGATGATCGCAGTCACCAGCACCCGCATGTAACGCCAGGTGTAGTTGAGCAGACGCCGGTAGGTTTCCCAGCCGGCCGCGGCGTGAGCTCTCTGATTCAGCGAATCGGGATTCATCGTGGCGGTGTCGTCCCCATGCCGATCTTCTCGACGCCGGCGCGACGGGCCTGATCAAGCACCGTCACCACCCGCTGGTTGACCACGTTGGCATCCGCCCAAAGCACCACCGGTCGACCGTCATTGGCAATCTCGGCCAGCACACGCGGCAAGTCCTGCTCGGAGACGCGTGTGCCGTCGATGGCGATCTCACCGCGGGCATCGAGTTCGATGACGTGATTCTTCAGTTCGGCGCGTTCGCTGCTGCCCGATTCGGACACCGGCAAGTCCACCTTGAGAGTGCGGTCGTGGACGAACGTCGTGGTCAGCATGAAGAAGATCAACAGCATGAAGACCACGTCAATCAACGGAATCAGGTTGAGTTCGAGCGGTTCGCGCGGTCGCTGACGGAAATTCATGCCGCCTGCCTCCGGCCCATCCCCGCCGGGTGGATCATGTCGACCAGGCGAATCGCCTCGGCTTCCATGTCGATCACCAGCTCGTCGATCAGGCCACGGAAATAGCGGTGGAAGATGAAGGCCGGCACCGCGACCATGATGCCGGCAGCGGTGGTGATCAGGGCCTTGGCGATGCCGCCGGCCAGCAGCTCCGGGGCGACCGCGCCGGCCCCGCTGTGGGAAGTAATTGCCTGGAACACATCGATAATGCCGATCACCGTCCCGAGCAGACCGAGCAGCGGGGCGATCAACGCGATTGTGCCCAGCGTGTTGAGATAGCGCTCCATCTGGTGGGCGACATGCCGGCCGGCATCCTCGATGCGCACACGCATGCTCTCGGCCGAATGGCTCCCGGCCAGACCCTCTGCGAGGATGCGGCCCAGCGGCGACACCCGACTCAGCTCGTCGAGCCGCGCTGCCGTGATGCCGCCGTGGCCTTGCCAGGAGCGGACCATTCCGACCGGGTCGCCGCCCATAATGCGCCCGCGGCGCAGGGTGTAGAGACGCTCGAAGATGATCGCCATGGCGATCACAGAGGCGATGATGATGGGCAGCATCATGCCGCCGCCGGCCAGAACGAGATCAAGCATGTTCGTGGTGGGTCCTTTTCCGTGGATTGAGGTTTAGTCGGTAATAGCGAACCGACCCGATCCGCCGACGCATCGACACGGGCCGGTCATGTCGGGTACGTCAGAACGGCGAGATCTGCTTGCCTTCGGGCCAACGCACTCGGTAGCCGAAATCGATTTGCCAGGGCTCGTCGGGCGCCAGCTTGCGCTCGTAGGCCCAGACCCCCTTCTGGTCGTCGAACTGTCGTTCGGCCGGCGTGTCGGTTTCCGCCAGCGGCTCCACCACGATATCGGCATCCAGCGGTGTGGGCATCCGCATCAGCACCACCACCGGCACGGCCGCCTGGTGCCGGCTGGTGACAGTGACCTCACGGCGGCGTTCGATCTGGTGGAACTTGCCGATTAGCCCATGACCCGCTCGCTCGTCCGGCGGGGCCTGGTAGTCGACGACCAGCCGGGGGTCGACGCCGAAGCTCAGCTCGACCGGCTCGTCGGGCTTGAGGGCTGGCCGGGAGAGGCTCGACTGTTGCTGGCCGTCCCGGTGGACTTCCCACTGACCGGCCGGCAATGGATTGACGATATTGGGGACGAAGCGGCCGACCACCACCGCATCTCGATCGGTTTGCGGGGCGACCCGCAACGAGATCTCGGCGTCGAGCGGCTGTTCCAGCACTACCAGGCTCACCCCGCCCTCGCCGCTGGGAATCGCCGCCGGCTTGTTCACGGCGATGCGCGTGGCAAAGCCGGTCTCGTCTTCGACGCGTCCCGCCTCGGCAAGGCCGGCCGCGTCGGCCCGCATCAGCGAGCTCTGGGCCATCGGTCGAATCGGCGCACCCTCGTCCGGGTCGATAAACCCGATGGTCAACGGCGAGAGCTCCGGCACGGGGTAGAAACGGCGCTGATCACTGGTGACCAGGGTCATCGGCACGGCCGGCCAATCCTCGCCCGTCTGCTGGTGCACCCGGGCGGTCATACGCCAATCCACCAGCTGCTCGGTGGTATCGAGCCGCGCCCGGTAGATCGGCTCCCAGCCCGCGTTCTCGACACGATACTCCAGGCGCAATGCCTCATCGCCCGGCTCGAGATCGGCTTGATCGAGCGCCACCTCGATCCGCCAACCGGGCGCCTGCCCGGCCAACTCGTCGAGAGCGGTGCGCAACGCGTCGATATCCTCGTCAAACGACGCCTGACGATCGAGCAGCACTCGACGCTCGTCGGTCAGTCGCGACATCAACTCATCCACCGGGCCGTTATCACGCCACAGCCCGGCGAGATCCTCACCGGTGGGCGACAAGGCCGCCAGTTGATCGCGGGCGATCCGGCGGCGCAACGTGTTCTCTTCCAACTCGACCGCCAGCCCGCGGGCCTCGGCCTGCACCTCTTTCAGGCGGTTAAACAGGCGCTGATAACGCGGTGTCTCACGTGTGATCTCACGCTCGAGACGAACGCCGGCCTCGCTATCGACCACCGGCCCGGCCACGCGCAGGGAGTCGCCGTCGAGGTCCGCCGGCAAGCCGCCGATCCAGAGCCGACCGCCCTCTTCGGGCGCCGCCCGGCGGAGGGCTGACGACTCGGCCTGATCGAGTTGCTCGAGAGATTCGACCGTCAGTGATCGAACCACCCATGCCCCGGCCGGCGCCACCGTCAGTTGCTCGATGGCCATGGCATGGTCATCGACCGACTCGATCAGCGTCTCGATCTCTGGCGAGACGGCAGCCTGCGAGACGGTCGTCCAACCCAGCAACGGCAGGGCGCAACCCAGCAGCACGCCGGCACCGGCGCGTTGCCAAACGCTGACGACAAGATGGCGACCGATCGCCTGATCAGCCATGGTCCGGCAACTCGTCGAGTACTCCACCACCAGCGCGACGGATTCGCACCGCCTCTGCCAGACGATGGATAACGGCCCGGCTGTCATCCCATCCGATACACGCGTCCGTGATGCTCTGGCCGTAGGTCAGCGGCTTGCCGGAGACCACGTCCTGGCGACCGGCAATCAGGTGGCTTTCGATCATCGCGCCAACGATGCCGGCATTTCCGCCTGCGATTTGCCCGGCAACATCCTCGGCCACCTGGATCTGGCGGGCATGCTGCTTCTGACTGTTGGCGTGAGAGAAGTCGATCATCAGCCGCTCGGGCATTTCGGTCTGACGAAGCTGCTCGAGCGCCTCGCTGACACTCGCGGCATCGTAGTTGGTGCTGCGCCCACCACGGAGAATGATGTGGCAATCGGGGTTGCCGCTGGTGGCGAAGATCGCCGAGCGACCCGCCTTGGTCACCGACAGGAAGTGGTGCGGGCGGGCCGAGGCGCGGATCGCATCGAGTGCCACGCGCAGGCCGCCATCGGTACCGTTCTTGAAGCCGACCGGGCAGGAAAGCCCCGAAGCCAGTTCACGGTGGACCTGCGATTCGGTGGTCCGCGCCCCGATCGCCCCCCAGGAGATGGAGTCCGAGATGTACTGCGGGCTGATCAGGTCGAGGTATTCGGTGGCCGTAGGCACACCCATTTCGGCCAGATCGACCAGCAGGTGACGGGCCACGCCCAGTCCCTTGTTGATGTTGAAGCTGCCGTCGAGATCCGGATCGTTGATCAGCCCCTTCCAGCCCACGGTGGTGCGCGGCTTCTCGAAATAGACCCGCATCACCAGGAAGACGTCGTCCTTGACCTCGTCGGCCAGCTCGCGCAGCCGGGCCGCGTAGTCACGCGCGGCGTCGACGTCATGGATGGAACACGGACCCATCACCACCATCAACCGGTCGTCACGACGATCGAGAATGTTCTGGATAGTCCGGCGCGCGTGGTCGACCGTCTCCGCCCCCTGTTCCGAGAGCACGTACTCGGCCCGGAAGACCTCGGGCGGGGTCAGCTGGTGGATCTCCTCGATGCGCAGGTCGTCGGTCTGTACGGTCATCTTTTCTCAACTATTCGGTGTGGCCGCCGGCGGCACGGCCGGGCGGGGATCAGGGCCCCATGGTAAAGGCCAAGCGCGATTTGCGCCATGGGCGCAAAGGCAAGTCAATTCCCCGTGGGAAAGACGTCCGGGCGATGCAGGTCTCGCACAGGAAAACGTTCGCGCAGGCCGCCAAGCCAGAGGTAGTCCAGTTGGGCGAACCGCAGGCAATCGGCTTGCTCGCCGGCATCCTCCAACACCCGCCCCCAGGGATCGACGACCAGGCTGTGGCCGAAGGTCTCGCGGCCGTCGGCATGGCGCCCGACCTGCGCGGGGGCTACCACCCAGGCGCTATTCTCGATGGCACGCGCCCGCAGCAGCACGTGCCAGTGCGCCTCGCCGGTCGGCCGGGTAAAGGCGGAGGGCAGACAGAACCAGTCCGCGCCGGCCGCCGCAAGATGAGTGAACAGCTCCGGGAAACGCAGGTCGAAGCAGGTCGCCAGCCCCAACCGCCCTGCCGGGGTATCGACGACCACCGACCGATCGCCGGCGACGAAGGTGTTCGACTCGCGATAGCTCTCGCCATCCGGCAACACCACATCGAACAGATGGATCTTGTCGTAGTGCTCGACCACCTGGCCCTTGGCATCGATCACCAGGGTTCGCGCCGCGACCCGATCGTTGTCCGCCCGAGCGCCGGGGACAAACGGCAAGGTGCCGGCGACCAGCCAGACGCCCCACTGAGCCGCCCATGCCGACAGATCCCGAACCGCCCGCGGCGTGTCGGTCGCGGCCATCGCGATCAGCTCGCGCGGGTCGGACGGCATCGCGAGCAGGTTTTCCGGCAGCACGACCACGCCGGCGCCGCCATCCGCCGCCTCGGCGATCAATCGCTCGACGACCGGGCGATTGGCATTCCAGTCGGCCCGACCATTGATCTGTACGACAGCGACAGTCGGTTTCGGCTCGCTCATGGTGTGCCCCCTCGCGTGACCTCGGGCTGTTCGAATGATCCCCCGATATGGTAGGTGACCGACGGCTCTGGGGCCTTGTCCAACTGCCGGAAGGTCTCCTGCAGGGCCAGTACGGCCCCGCCGACGAGCGGACCACCGGCGACCGTGCCGATCAGCGGTAGCAGCATGCCGAAATCGGCATAGATGCGCGCCGTCAGGTCAAGGCGGCGATCGACCAGCTGCAGTTCGCCGTCGATCAGCGCGCTCAACGACGGGTTGATCAGTTCGAGCGGATCGACGATCAACCGTCCGCGGTCAAGACGCCAATTCCCAGCCAGTGTCTCGAAGTACAGCCCTTCACGGGTGACATCACGGAAATCGAAACGCAATCGATCGGTCAACGCCCCCAGGCTCATCAACCCGACCAATCGGCCAGCGCCGGGATCAATGCTCTTGAGCTGCCCCTCGGAGAGAAGGAAACGACCATTGCCGGCCGACCGACCGACATGGAAACTCGTCGGACTGCCCGGCCAGGCAATGGTCACCTGCCCCTCCTCGACATCGCCGCCCTGGATGGGCGAATAGCCGTTGATCGCTTCGATCGCCGCGCCAAGATCGTCACCCTCAAGAGATAGGGACAGACGCGTCCGCTGCCCCTGGGGGGCTTCGCTGACACCATTCTCGACCCGACCACTCCCTGCGACGGTCAAGCTCGGGACCGGCTGCCACTCGACCCGGTCGATGCGGTAATGACTGTTCTCGGGCCGGGCCTCGACGTTCAACCGGCCGAGCCGTAGTTCGTCGACGGTCAGGGCGTCGACAGTGACACTCGCGGCCGGGAGTGTGGCCAGGCCCCAGGCCTGTGGGGGCACCGGCTCGCTGTCCTTCGATGCCGCGTCGCGGTGCAAGCGCAGCCGGTCAAACCGCCCCTCCAAGGTGCTAGTGGCCGTGGCACGCCCGGTCGCGAAACGCATCTCTCCCCGGTTCTCCTCGCCCGAAATGCCCAGCCACCAGCCATCGGCACGGGTCGACCAGCCGGCGGTCACGCCGTCAAGCCACCAGTCGCCGAAGACAAGCCGATCGATGCGGGCGTCGACCCACCAGGTATCACCAGGCTCGGTGCTGCCGCTACCCGAACCACCGCTCGACTCGACCGATGCCCACCAGTCGAGCCAGGGATCGACCGCCAGCTCTCCGAGGGTCAGGCCGATACGATGTGTCGCCGACTCCCCCTCGCCGGTCGACTCGCCGTCCGGAGGCCGGTTGCCGAATTGGCTTTTCGCCAGCGAACCGCCCTCATCGAAGCCCAAATCGGCACGCCAGGTCTGGGTTCCCTCCAGACGCGCGGACAGCGCACGCAGCCCCCCGTTGCGCACGTCCACGTCGACCGTCAGCGGCCAACTGATCGGCTCGGGCTTTTCCAGCGGGGCCGGGAGGCGGCTCCGCCAGCCGACCAGACCACTTTCCACCCGGATCCCGACTCCACCGCCCCCACCGTGAGGGATGTCGACGCGCACGCCGACGTCCGTCTTGCCTTCAAGGCTGTCGATCAGCGCCCCCGCGACCGGCGTCTCGCCGGCCGCCCCCAGCACCGTCGAGAGCCCCGTCGGCGTAAAGCGGGTATTGGCCTGGATTCGGGTGGCGGCCCGGTCGGCAAGGGGATTAACGCGTGCGCGGAACGACTCGCCGAGAAACTGTCCCGAAAGCGCATCGGCGGTAAAGCGCGTGTCCGAGAAACGCAGCGGACCGGAGACGTCCTCGAACACGAACCGACCATCGGCGACCGATAGCCGATGACCGGCAAACCGATAGGCCCCGGACGCCGAGGGCGGCGGTGAGCCCGAGGTCAGGCCGATCAGCACATCCAGCGTGAACTGCCCCTCGCCACGCCCCGAGAAACCGGCCAGCGCCCCGGCGTCGATCAACGGGGTCTGTCCAAGGCCTTCTAGGAGCGCATCGATCGCCACCGGCCGGTCGACCGCTATCTGCAGCTTGGGTTCGTCGAGATCGAAAATGCTCACGCGCGAATCGCCGACCGGCACCGGCCCAACCTGCCCCCGCTCGACATCGACGTGGTACTGCTTGTTGACGAACGCCATGCTGCCGCCGGCCTCGGTCAGCGCCGGCCAGCCCGGTCGATAGGGCAACGTCACGTCGTGGTAGTCGAACACGATCGAGAAGTAACCCCCGCCGTCGGTAAAGGGCGCTCGAGCCGGGTCACCATGGAAGATGAAATGTCCTCCGTCGATGCGACCTTGCGCCCCATCTCCCTCGAGCGCGGCATCCAGCCAGTCGAGCGTCTCCGAACCGATCACGTGGCGCGGCAGGTAGCCTGGGGCTCGGCGCGTGTCGTCAACGGTAAAACCGCTGTCAATTCCGAGATAGCCCGGCTGCTCGCCACTGGCCTGTCGGTAAAAAAATCGCCCGCCCACACCCAGCCCGGGAGAATCCAACACCAGATTCGGACTGAACAGCGACAGCCCGGCCGGGGTTTGATCACGGGCTCTGAGCGAGTCAACCGGGTCCAACCAGTAAAGATCCCCCTGCAGCCGATCGATGCTCACCGGTTCGCGGAACATCCCCGGCACGGCAAGGACGAGATCCCGTTGGTCGATCCGGGCCAACCAGCCGCCGGGCTGTCGATACAGGGTGAGGTCAGCACCGCCCCGTCCCGCGCGGGTACCGATGACCGGTCGCAGCGGCACGCCGGTGGTGTTCCCGAAGCCAGCGAGATCGAGAAAGCCTTCGACCAGTTCACCGTCGACGAAGCGCAGGCGCACGTCGCGGGCCTGACCGCGCGGCACGTTCTGGTCGAGCAATTCGAGAAAATCGGTCGGCAACGGCGCGGCGGCCAACCAGACGGCCAGGTGGCCAAGATCGGCGTGGTCGGTGGAAAACAGGAGCTCGTCGCCGATCGCGCGCATGCGAACGAACTCGGTAGGCAACGGCTCCTCGCGCGAGGGCCGGACCTTCACATCCTCGGCGTCGAGATGCCATCCCTCGGCATCGCGCCCCCAGGCGAGCGTCGCCGAAACGCGATCCAGTGACGCCTGGCTGGCATCGTCCTCGCGCAGTAGCTGCTCGCGGGTGACGGCGAGATTGCGCACGTCCGCCTGCACCGTCAGATCGGTCAATCGGGTCTGCTGCCAGTCGAGCCACAGTTGGCCGTCGAGACGACCGGAGTCGATGCGCGGCATACCCACCTCGCAGCGGGCCGGGTTGCCGTCGCCGGGACAGCCGCCCAACGTGCGCCGTACAGTGGGGCCGCCGTAGCGATCAAGACGCTGTTGCACCTGGGGGAGCTTCCAGTCGCTCACCTGCAGGAACAGGGACACCCGGCTCTGCTCACCGAAGCGGCCCTCGCCGGCAAACCGCATCGGCTCGTCACTGACCCCGGCCAGACGGGCGTCCCCCGACCCACGCCACTGATCGCGGTCGAGTTCAGCGGCGAGGCTGAAGGTTAGCCGATCGCCACGACCACTCGGATCGCGAAACTCCACCACCGCATCGCGCACCGACAGATGCCCGAGGCGAGCTAGCTGATCTTCCACCTCGGCCCAGGAAATCCGCTGGCCGGTCACGCCGGCGCGGCCCTCCAGGGAAAGATCGGCCACCGACCAGCCTTCGCGGTCACGGATCAAGGTGAAGCGGGGGGCATCGAGGGTGATCTTGTCGGCCACCAGACGCCATTCGGTCAGGCTGCGCCACCAGGATAGGCCCAGGCTCAGGGCGTCGGCACGCGGGCCGGCATCAATGCGCACGTCGCGGAAGATCACCTGTGGCTGGTAACCCTGCCAGCGCAGATCCAGGCTGCCAAAACGCACCGGCACGTCGAACGCCTCGCTGACGACCGCCTCGAAGTCCGGCTGGTAGCGCTCCACCCAGGGCAAGAGTGCGCGGGAGACGGCACTGAGTGCGGCGACCAGGACGAGCAGCACGGCAGCCGCCATCAGCAGGCGTCGAAATACCTGCCGCAGGCGTCGTTCGCGTTTTACGCTGTTCTCACCGCTCACCGGCCTCTCCCGCGTGCCCGATCACATCAGAACGATATCGTACTGCTCCGGCTGGTAATGCAGGTCAATCTGGAGCTTGAGGGGCACGTCGGTGAATTCCTGCAACTCGGCCAGCGAGGTGGAATCCTCCTCGCGCAAGCGGTCGATCACCGAGGCGCTGGCAATCACCAGCATCGACTTTGGACGGTACTGGCGCGCATCGCGGGTGACCTCACGGAAGATCTCGTAGCAGACGGTCTCGGCGGTCTTGACCGAGCCGCGCCCCGCGCACACCGGGCAGGTCTCGCAGAGCACGTGCTCGAGCGATTCGCGGGTGCGCTTTCTCGTCATCTCGACCAGGCCGAGCGTGGAGACGTCGCAGACCTTGGTGCGGGCGTGGTCGCGCTCGAGCGCCCGGTTGAGCGCCTGGTGCACCTGGACGCGGTGCTCGGGCTCGGCCATGTCGATGAAGTCGATGATGATGATCCCGCCGAGGTTGCGCAGGCGCAGTTGCCGCGCGATCGACGCGGCCGCCTCGAGGTTGGTCTTGAAAATGGTCTCCTCGAGCGTCTTGTGGCCGACAAACGCGCCGGTGTTGACGTCGATGGTGGTCATCGCCTCGGTCTGGTCGATGACGATGTAACCGCCAGACTTGAGCGCAACACGCTTCTCCAACGCCCGCTGGATCTCTTCCTCGATGTTGTGAAGCTCGAAGATCGGCCGCTCGCCCGGGTAGTGCTCGACGATCGGCAGGATGTCCGGGACCATCTCCTCGGCAAAGGCGATCGCCCGGTGGTAGGTCTCGCGCGAATCGATACGGATCTTCTCGACGAACTGGCCGAGCGTGTCCCGCAGCGTCCTAAGCGCCAGCGGCAGATCCTCGTAAACCAGCCCCGGGTCGGTCATCTGCTGGCGACGCTCGGCGAGGTTACTCCACAGCCGTCGCAGGAATCGGTAGTCGTGGCGCAGCTGCTCTTCCTCGACGCCCTCGGCCGCCGTGCGCAGGATCAGCCCACCAACGCCCTCGAGCGAACCCTCCTCCTCGAGGATCAGCTCGGCCAAGCCGGTCTTCAGACGGTCGCGCTCGGTCTTGTCTTCGATCCGGCTGGACACGCCGATATTGCGTCCGTTGGGCACGTAGACGAGATAGCGTGACGGGATGGTGATCTCGGTGGTCAGGCGGGCGCCCTTGGTGCCGATCGGGTCCTTGATCACCTGCACCAGCAGGTTCTGGCCAGTACGCAGCAGCGTCTCGATGGAAGGCGTCGCCGACTCGAGTTCGGTTGCGGTCTCGGCCGCCAGGCTCAGCTCGACGTCCGAGACATGCAGAAACGCGGCGCGCTCCTCGCCGATGTCGATGAAGGCCGCTTCCATACCCGGCAGCACGCGGGTCACGCGACCACGGTAGATGTTGCCCACCATCCCGCGCGAGCGTGAGCGCTCGATGTTGATCTCCTGGAGCACCCCGTTCTCGACCATCGCGATGCGGGTCTCCTGCGGGGTGATGTTGATCAGGACTTCTTCGCTCATGACTCAATTCTCGTTGTTATTCCGTGTCGCCCCGGTCCATGTCGCCTCGCTCCATCCAGGCCGGCCGAAGGTCGAACGACGCTAGCAGTCGGCTCGTGGCCGCCAAGGGCAGCCCGATGACCGCGCTGCAATCGCCGTCGATCGCCTCGACGAAGCTGCCGGCGCGCCCCTGCAAACCATAGCCGCCCGCCTTGTCCAGCGGCTCGCCGGTTGCCGCGTAGGCACGGATCGTCTCCGCTGACAGGCGAGCGAATCGCAGCCGGGATTCGACCACCGCGTCACGCTGGGCCTGACCATCTCCCACGGCGACCGCAGTGATCACCCGATGCCACTGTCCACTCAAGGTGGCAATCATGGCCTCGGCATCGGCCGCATCGACAGGTTTCCCCATCGGTCGTCCGTCCGGGCCGGCCACCAGGGTGTCGGCCGCCAGCAACACGGCACCGGCCGGCAGCGACGGTGCGGCCAGCGCCGCATGAAGTTTCGCCCGAGCGAGACGAAGAACGGCCGAATCGACCACCTCTCCCGGCAGGAGCGACTCGTCCACCGGTCCGGACGGATGAGCCCGCCCGGCGATGACGAAACCGGCCTGTTCGAGCAATTCCCGCCGGCGCGGCGAGCCGCTGGCCAACCACAAGGCGGGACGCGAGTCGGAATCGGGTGTCATCGCCTCATTCTAGGGAAAACTCTGCACGAATGGCATGCCGCTCTGCGTGCCTTGAGCCGGGCAGGTGCAAGGCGCTCGTCCGCCGCCGGAAGAGTCGTTCTCTTTCCAAGGACGACAACGCAGCAGATGCCCGGCTCAAGGCGCGCCCTGTGGGACCAGTCGAGCCGCCCGTGCTCGGTGTTGCGTCGTCTTGACGTGACCACCGGCACGCCGGCGACGACGCGCCTTGATCACGAACGGCTCGCCTGGCCAGAGTGGCATGCCATTCGTGCAGAGTTTCCCAAGCGATTCGATCCGATCCGTGGGGTCGCGTTTCCCGGTCGTCACTCGCGGTGATAAGGGTGATTCTGGTGGAGTGACCAAGCGCGATAGATCTGTTCGGCCACCAGCACGCGCACCAACGGGTGCGGCAGGGTCAACGCCGAGAGTCGCCAGGTCTCGTCGGCGCGCTGGCGCAGGGATTTGGCCACACCGTCCGGCCCGCCGATGACCAGCGCAACGTCACGTCCCTCGACCAGCCAGTCGCCCAGCGAGGCGGCCCACTGGCGCGTGTCCCGGTCGCGACCACGCTCGTCGAACAGGATCACGCGCGCGCCTTTCGGGATCGCCCGTTCGATGCGCTCGGCCTCCATCGTCTTGATGCGGTCGATGTCGGCGTTCTTGCCGCGCGGCGCGGCTGGGATCTCGGTCAGGCGCACCGGGCAGCCGGCGGGCAGGCGCTTGAGGTACTCCTGCGTGCCCTCCTCGGCCCAGCCGGGCAGCTTGTGCCCGACGCTGATCAGCTCGATCCGCACCCCGAAATTACGATTTCGTGGCCGACGGGTCGGCGGCCGGCGCCGACCAGAGCTTCTCGAGCTGATACAGCGCGCGGGTCTCGGGCATCATCAGGTGGACGATCACGTCGATGAAGTCGACCAGCACCCATTCGGTCTGCGGCGTGTCATCGCCTTCGACGTTCATCGGGCGCATGCCGCGTTCCTTGAGGGCCTTGACCACTTCCTGCGCCATCGCCTTGAGGTGGCGATCGGAGGTGCCGGAGGCAAACACCATGTAGTCGGTGAAATTGCAGCGCTCGCGCACGTCGAGCGTGACGAGATCCACGGCCTTGATGCCCTCCAGCGCCTCGACGGCATGCTTGAGGATCTCGTCGGCCGGCATCGCCGGGGACTGGTCGACGGGCTCGGTGCGGGTGGATGGCGGTTGATTCGCGCTCATGAAAGAAACCTGTTGCATGGCGGCATCGAGCCACCAATGAAGTTGAAACGAAATGAAATCGGAGTGAAATCAGCGTTGAAAACGGGGCAATGGTCGACCCAACCGGGGATACGGTCAACCACGGCTGAAATGACGGGCCACCGGCTCGGGCACGAGGTAGCGTAACGATCGACCTTGATCGATTAACCCGCGCAACGTGGTTGCCGAAATATCCAGCCGGGTGATGGCCACCGCCACGATCCGTCCGACCGGCGCATCGGCCAGGGCGGCCGGGTCAACTCGGCGTTCGGCCAGCCATTGGGCCGCCATCCCCTCGGCCTGCGACCCCGGGCGGGTCGCAACCGCGACATGCGCCAAATCGAGAATGCGCTCGACCTCGTGCCAGCCCGGCAGGCCGTTGAAGGCATCCATGCCCATCATCAGCACCAGCGGCTCGCCCGGGTACTCGGCGGCGAATTCGGCCAACGTGTCGGCGGTGTAGGACGGCCCGGCCCGGCGGTGCTCGCGGTCATCGAGGACGAATCGCGGTTCGTCGGCGATCGATTGGGCCACCAGATCGAGGCGCGTGGCCGGATCCAGGAGCGGCTCGCCCCGATGCGGTGGGATGGCCGCCGGCACCAGGTGCACCCGGGAAATATCGAGGGTCTCGGCCACCTCGGTCGCCAAACGCAGATGCCCAATGTGGACCGGATCGAACGTCCCGCCAAAAATGCCGATCATGGCCGGCTCAGTGCCGCGTCTCGCCGTTGCCCAGCACGATGAACTTCTGCGAGGTCAGGCCCTCGAGACCGACGGGGCCGCGGGCGTGGATCTTGTCGGTCGAGATGCCGATCTCGGCACCCAGGCCGTATTCCATGCCGTCGGCGAACCGCGTCGAGGCGTTGATCATCACCGAGGCCGAATCGACCTCGCGCAGGAAGCGCCGCGCGGTGGTGTAGTTCTCGGTCACGATCGAGTCGGTGTGATGCGACCCGTAGGTCTCGATGTGCTCGATCGCTGCATCCAGCCCGTCGACCACGGCGACGGCGAGGATCGGGCCGAGGTATTCCTCGCCCCAGTCGGCCTCGGTGGCCGCGGTCATCGACGAGACGATCGCCCGCGAGCGCTCGCAGCCGCGCAGCTCGACGTCGAGCTCACCGAATCGCTTGGCCAGATCCGGCAATACCGTTTCCGCCACCGACTGATCGACCAGGAGCGTCTCCATGGCGTTGCAGACGCCGTAGCGATGCGTCTTGGCATTGATCGCGATCGCCTTGGCCTTGTCCAGATCGGCATCCCGATCGATGTAGACGTGACAGACGCCGTCGAGGTGCTTGATCACCGGCATGCGCGCCTCGCGCGAGACCAGCGCCACCAGCCCTTTGCCGCCGCGCGGGATGATCACGTCGAGCGCCTCGGGGCTGTGCAACATCGCCGTGACCGCCTCGCGGTCGGTGGTACCGACGATCTGCACGGTCTCGGCGGGCAGGCCAGCGGCCTCCAGGCCGTCACGGATGCAGGCGGCCAGGGCCTGGTTGCTGTGGATGGCCTCGGAGCCGCCGCGCAGGATGGTGGCGTTGCCGGATTTCAGGCACAGCGCGGCGGCATCGATGGTCACGTTGGGACGCGACTCGTAGATGATGCCGATCACGCCCAGCGGTACGCGCATGCGCCCGACCTGGATGCCCGACGGGCGGAAGACGGTGTCGGTGATCTCGCCGACCGGGTCCGGCAGTGCGGCGATCTGTCGCACGCCCTCGGCCATCTTCTCGATGCCGGCGGCATCGAAGGCCAGGCGGTCGATCATCGCCTCGTCGAGCCCGTTGGCGCGCCCCGCCTCGAGATCCTTCTTGTTGGCCTCGATCAGGGTGCCGGTGTGTTGAACCAGCTGATCGGCGATGGCCAGCAAGGCTGCGTTCTTCTTCTGCGTGTCGACACGGGACAGCGCTCGTGCCGCGCGGCGAGCCGCTTGCCCCATCGCCTGAATGGTCTCGGTGACGCTCTTGTCATTGGCCATCGGTAGCTCTCTCCTAAGTTCGAGACGAGCCGCCGGGGCGCACTCGTCATGGATTCGGTTACGGCTCGAGCCGCTGGCCCGGGCCACCCATTAGGCCACCCATTAGGCCAGCCACGAGAGTCAACGTCCCGGGCGGGTCGCGTGCAACATCACCCGGTCGAGCAAGGCCCAGACCCGGCCGCCGCCGTCCGCGGTGTTGCAGCCCTCGCCCAGGCCCTTGATGCAGCGATCCACCTCCGCACAACCGGCAAGCAGGCGCTGCCAGTTTCCGGGCGGCATCGCACGGGCTCGTGCCTGGTAGCGACGCGCGAGGAACGCCGGAATCCGGGTCTTCTTGAAACCCGCCTGATCGTTGCCGGCCAGCGCCACGAGCGCGCGCAGGTCGCGCGCGATCACCCACAGGATCAAGAGCGGCTCGGTGCCCTCGGCGCGCAGGCGCGAGAGCAGGTACAGGCCGCGCTGACGGTCGGCATCCAGCACCGCGTCGCTCAATGCGAAGGTATCGACTCGCGACTGGTTGGCCAAGCCCTGGGCGACCCGGGCGGCATCGACCGGCCCCTCGAGGTCCATCAACGCGAGCTTCTCGATTTCCTGGGCGGCGGCCAACAGGTTGCCCTCCACGCGCCCGGCGATCAGCTCGGCGGCGTCCCGCTCCAGGCGCACGCCGTGCGTGGCGGCGCGCCGGGTGATCCAGGCCGGCAACTGCGCCAGCGGCACGTCGTTGAACCGTACCGCCAGCCCCGCGCCGGCCAGCGCCTTGAACCAGGCGCTTTTCTGCAGCTGGTTGTCCAGCCGCGGCAGGCTGACGATCCAGATATCCGACTCGCCGCCCCCCTTGACCCGCTCGGCGAGCGTACTCAGGGCCTTGGAGCCGACGCGGCCCGGCTTGCCGCCCGGCATGCGCAGGTCGATGATGCGCTGGCTGGCGAACAGCGACAGGCTCGCGCCCTGGCTTTCCAGCGCGCCCCAATCGAACTTGCCGTCCACCTCGAAGCGCAGCCGCTCCTCGCACCCCGCCTCGCGGGCCTTGGCGACGATGGCATCACGCGCCTCCTGGACCAGCAGCGGCTGATCGCCGCCGATCAAGTACAGGGATTCCAGCCCCCGGGCCAGGCCCTGCTCGAATTCCTGTGGCTTGGCGAGCACGCGGCCTCAGCGACCGTCGGCGGGCGCGATCAGGGTGTCGGGATCGATTGGCGCGAGCAGGCGGTAGAACAGCAGCTGCCCCACCAGCTCACCCAGCTCGCGACGGATCTGCCCCTCGTTGCTCGAGGAGGCCAGCACCCCGGTCGGATCGTAGTTGTAGTTGCGCGCCTGGCTGATCTCGCGGCTGGGCGTGCGCGAGCCGTCCGGCAGCTCGATGTGATAGCTCAGCTCCTGGAGCAACTCGTACTGGCGCACGTCGGCGCTCGGGTCGACCACCGAGGCGCGCTGTTCGACCGAATCGCTCTCGACCACCAACCGGGCCGTGGCGTCACGCCGATCGTCGACCAGCACCGCCTCCGAGTTGTCGATCTCGGCCGCCAGCGAGCGATAGACCGGGTTCGATGTCGACAGCCCCGAGACATACACCCGCTCGAACGTCGGGTCGACCTCGGTCACGCCACGCAACTGGTAGCCGCAGCCCGAGGTGGCCAGCGTCATCGCCGCCACCGCCATGGCCAGCCCGAGGAAAAAGGCACGGGGAACGGCACGCATGCCGGTGTGCGAGCGGGTCGTCCTAGCCCGGATCGTATCCATTACTTCGCCACCACGATATTGACCAGTTTGTTGGGAACCACGATCACGCGCTTGATCTCGCCCTCGTTGGTAAAGCGCTGCACGTCCTCGTTTTCCAGCGCCTGCGCCTCGATGGCCGCCTTGTCGGCGGCCGCCGGCACGTTGATCTTCGCGCGCAGCTTGCCGTTGACCTGCACGACCATCTCGATCTCGTCGCGCACCAGGGCCGCCTCGTCGACCGTCGGCCAGGCCGCATCGGCAATGGTGCCTTCCCCGCCCACTTCATGCCAGAGGGCATGGGTGATGTGCGGCACGATCGGCGCGAGCATGCGCAGCATGTCCTGGATGGTTGCTGCAACGACTGCCTGACCAACCGCGTCGTCCGCCTCGAAACGGGCCAGCTCGTTGAACAGCTCCATGTTCGCCGCGATCACGGTATTGAAGGTCTGGCGCTTGTCGATGTCGTCGGTGACCCGGCCGATGGTCTCGTGGAGCTTGCGATAGAGATCCTTGGCTGCCGCGTTGGCATCGGCGAGCTCGTCGGCCGAATCGATGCGTCGGGTCAGGTCGATGCCTGCGGTCTTGCGCTCGGCCACCTGGCGCCACAGGCGCTTGAGGAAGCGGTGCGCGCCTTCGACACCCGAGTCCGACCACTCCAGCCCCTGGTCGGGCGGCGCGGCGAACATCATGAACAGGCGCACGGTGTCCGCGCCGTATTCCTCGATCAGTTCCTGCGGATCGACCGTATTGCCCTTGGACTTGCTCATCTTCGCGCCGTCCTTGTTCACCATGCCCTGGGTGAGCAGGCGGGTGAACGGCTCGGCGCAGTCGGCCGGTATCAGGCCCTCGTCGCGCATCAGCTTGTGGAAGAAGCGCGCGTACAAGAGATGCAACACCGCGTGCTCGATACCGCCGACGTACTGGTCGACCGGCAGCCAGTAACCGGCCCGGTCGTCGAGCATCGCCTCACTGGAATCGGCACTCGCAAAGCGCGCGTAATACCAGCTCGACTCGAAGAAGGTGTCGAAGGTGTCGGTCTCGCGCTCGGCCTCGCCACCGCACTCCGGGCAGGTGGTGTCGATGAAGTCGCGGTCGGACTTGATCGGCGAGCCCGGGCCGTCCATGACCACGTCGGTGGGCAGCACCACGGGCAGGTCCGCGTCGGGCACCGGCACCGGACCGCAGTGTTCACAGTTGATGATCGGGATCGGGCAGCCCCAGTAGCGCTGGCGCGAGACGCCCCAGTCACGCAGGCGGTAGTTGATGGTCTGCTCGCCACGGCCGTCGGCCGAGAGCTTGGCGACGATGCGATCGAAGGCGTCCTCGCTGGAAAGCCCCGTAAACTCGCCCGAGTCGATCAGCGTGCCCTTCTCGGTCATCGCCCCCTGGGCGTAATCGTGGTCGGGGGCGCTGCCCTGGATCACCGGCTTGAGCGCCAGATCGTGCTTGGTGGCGAACTCCCAGTCGCGATCATCGTGTGCCGGGACGGACATCACCGCGCCGGTGCCGTATTCCATCAGCACGAAGTTGGCCACCCAGACCGGCACCGTCTCGCCGGTCAGTGGATGGGTGGCGGTCACGCCCAGCGGCAGCCCCTTTTTCTCCATGGTCGCCATGTCGGCCTCGGCGACCTTGGTGTGGCGGCATTCCTCGCGGAACTGGGCCACCTTAGAGTCCGTCTCGGCGGCGGCCACGGCCAGCGGGTGGTCGGCGGCCACGGCGAGGTAGGTCACGCCGTAGAGCGTGTCCGGGCGGGTGGTGAAGACGGTCAGCGGCTTGCCGTTCTCGACGGCAAAATCGAGCTGCACCCCGCGCGAACGACCGATCCAGTTGGCCTGCATTGTGCGGACCTGCTCGGGCCACTGGTCCAGCTTGTCCAGGTCCTCGAGCAGCTGGTCGGCATAGTCGGTAATGCGGATGAACCATTGCGGGATCTCGCGGCGCTCGACCGGCGCGCCCGAGCGCCAGCCGCAGCCGTCGATGACCTGCTCGTTGGCCAGCACCGTCTGGTCGACCGGGTCCCAGTTGACCACCGCGGTCTTCTTGTAGGCGATCCCCTTCTTCACCAGGCGGGTGAACAGCCATTGCTCCCAGCGGTAGTAGTCCGGGTCACAGGTGGCCAGCTCACGGTTCCAGTCATAGGCAAAGCCCAGGCGCTGGAGCTGGCCGCGCATATAGTCGATGTTCTCGAAGGTCCAGCGCGCCGGGGCCGCCTTGTTCTTGAGCGCCGCGTTCTCCGCCGGCAGGCCGAAGGCGTCCCAGCCCATCGGCTGGAGGACGTTCTTGCCTAGCATGCGCTGGTAGCGACTGATGACGTCGCCAATGGTGTAGTTGCGCACGTGCCCCATGTGCAGTCGGCCCGAGGGATACGGGAACATCGACAGGCAGTAGAACTTCTCGCGGGTGGGATCCTCGCGGACGTGAAACGCCTGCGTCTTTTCCCAGAAGCTTTGCGCCTCGTCCTCGATCTTCGCGGGGTTGTATTGCTCGTGCATGAACTAGGGGGTCTACCTTGGGTACGTTTTGATTGCCTGACTGGCAAGAAGGCCTGCAATCGGCCACGATAAAGGAACCTCTGCACGAATAGTATTACCGCTCTGCGCGGCTTGAGCGGGGCAGATGCAAGGCATCCGTCCGTAGTGGAAGGGTTGCTCCCTTGCCAAGGACGGTAACGCCGCAGATGCCTCGCTCAAGCCGCGCCCGCAGGGGCTTGCCGAGCCACCCGCCCTCGGCGTTGCGATGTCTTGACGGGACCACCGGCACGCCGGCGCCATCGCGCCTTGATGGCAAGCGGCTCGGCAAGCCGGAGCGGCAATATTATTCGAGCAGAGGTTCCATAGAGGCGACTAGAATACCGAAAGGAGCCACCCCCTGCACGACTCGGCCAGCATGTTGCCGACCCGGGCGTGGCCCACCCAGCCGGCAAGACGGAGACCAGAGCGAATGACCCACAACCAGCACGAGCACAGCGAGACCTTTGATGCCCTTCGGCACGGCTACTACCAGTTGCTCGAACGGATCTACGCCCGCCTGCTCGACGAGCCCGAGAACCAACCCGCCAACCGGGCCCGCATCGCTCAGCTGGCCGAGGAAGAAGCCGCCGGACTCGACACGCCCGATTTCCGCCACGAGATCGTCGAGGCGGTCAAAGACGATCTGGAACACACCCGCGAAAGCCTCGCCTCCGAAGGCGAAAGCATCCGTGACACCCTGCGGGACTGGGCCGGCGACATCGGCGCCAAGTTGCTGTCGATTGCCGATCACACCGATGTGACTCTCGAGCAGATCCGCAACGAAGCCGAGCGCACCCATCCGCGCGAATGGACCACCGGCCACGCCACCAGCCCCAAACGGCTCAAGTGCGTCGATTGCGGGACCATCCTCCACCACGATACCTTCGGCCCACTTCCCGCCTGCCCCGAGTGCGGCGGTCACTCCTTCCGCCGAGCCTGAGCCCATCCATGAAGGCCGTTCTGCCCCGTCTTTACCGGGGCCAGACGACACAGACTGCCTTGGCCCAACGCCCCGGAGAAGATGACGATGAAGCGTGTCCTCCTCATCCTGCTCGCCCTGTCGGCACTTGCCCTACCTCTGCGCATGGCGATGGCCATCAGCGTCCCGCCATTGATCCAACCCGAGTGGTTGAATGAGCGGCTGGACGAATCAGGCCTGTCGATCATCGAGATGTCGAACGAGTCATCCTTTACCTTCGACGGACACATCCCGGGCGCCGTATTTACCTCGAAATCGTCCTGGCGTGAACAGAATGACGAAGACACGTTGATCCGGCTCCCCGCAAAATCCCTGGAGAACCGTTTCCGTGAACTGGGCGTGAACGACGGTGAGGGCGTGGTGATCTACTACAAGGGCAACGACCGCGACGAGGTCCTGGGGGCCTATTACCTTTTCTGGCTATTGCACTACCTGGGGCACACCAACGTCGGGATGCTCGATGGCGGCTGGTACGGATGGCAACAGGCCGAAGGCCCGATATCGGACGAAGCCGGTGCGGTGGAATCGGGGGATTTTGTCGCGCGCCCCCTGCCCGCACTGGAGATATCAACCGAGGAACTCGACGCCATCCGTGACCACTACCCAGTGATCGATGGCCGACCCGCTACGCACTTCACCGGTGAGGACAAGTTCCCGGCCAATCCGCGCCACGGACGCATTCCAGACACCATCAGCCAGCCGTGGGCGGATTTTCTCCGGACATCCGAGGACGGGACGATCTACACCGAGCGCACCGATCTCGAGCCGTTCTTCGTTCAGCACGACATCGACCCGTCGACCCCGATGCTGATTACCTGCCTAGGCGGCACGGGTGCTGCCATCGACTACGCCATGTTCTACAGCCTTGGCTACCGCAACATGCGGGTGCACGATGCCGGACTACGCGAGTGGAACGTACGCGAGTTGCCCCTGATTTCACCCGACGACTAGGTGAGCGCCACGAACGGTCTGGGGCATCCGCTGACTCAGCGTCGGTTGAACAGCCGCGGGTTGCCATCAAGAAACGCCGCGATCCACTGCTCGAGAAACGACTTCCCCGCCGCTACCCTGAGATAACCGTAACCCAGCACGGCGATCACCGCGGCCCCGACCGTATCGACCACCAGGTCCAGCATCGTGTCCGTCAGTCCCGACGGGTCATCGAGCATCGCTTTCTGCATGTTGGTGCCCGCGAACTGGTCCATGGCGAATTCGAATATTTCCCAGAGTGCCCCCACCCCGACGGCGAACATGAAGGCGAAAAACGCCACGAACCCCGGGGTCATGTGAAACCGGAGGTTCTTCTTCTCGTTCAGGATGTAGACCAGCAGGAAACCGAAGATCCCGAGCAGGAACCCGGAAGCCGTGTGCAGCACCAGGTCCCACCACCAGAAACGGGTGTAGTAGCCCTGCACCTCGCCGAGAAACAACGAGGCGAAGATGAACCCCGTGGCCAGGAGCTTGAACTCCGAGGGGATGAATACCTCGAAGCGCTTGAACATCAACACCGGCGCCACGGTCAGCAGCAGGATGAGCACCGTGATGGCAGCGGTCAGCCAAAGTCCTTCCCACAAGGCAAAGGCCAGCTCGGCCAGCATGATCACCTGAATAACCAGAGTGACGCGTTGGTGGATTCGTCGTCGCTGCATACGCTCCTTGGGATTGGCCGGTGTTGCCGACGAGGATGAGGGTTGGTCCGACCCAGTATTACCTGACATCAGGCATCGTTACGATTGGAGCCGAAACCGTTTCCGGTGAAATCAGCGGGACGCCCTAGATGGCAATCGAATGCACATCAGCGGTGGGAAGCGGCCAAATGGGAAACGGATACGCGCCCTGCCTCACGCTGCGCGGATCGACGCGATCTCGAGGCAAAACGGCCCGGCCCGCCGATCCGCCAGAAGAAAGCCCAATCGATTGATCCGTTCGGGCGACAAGTGTGGCGCGTCGGGCACCGCGTGTCCGCGGCGCACTGCCTCGAACTCCTGCCAGGCCATGTGGACGTCCAGCCATTGCCCATCAATCGTGTCGAAATTGGTCGCGTAGGAAATATCGGGTGCCGTTTCCTCCGTCCCGACCCGACATTGATAGCGGCGACCATCACCACGAACCCGGATCGCAATCCCGCCGCTGTCCGCGAGCACTCCCGGTGACACCGCTCGCCGCACCGAAGCGAACCCGCCGCCATGCTCCAGCGATAGCTCGCCGCTGAACACGCCGATACCGTCGTCGAAATGAAACGCACCAGCGGACACACCGCCCATCACCCCATCGTTGACGGCATGCCAGTGATCCGATTGGGCGGGGTCGAGGAAACTTGTCATAGATGTCATTGGACTAAGCTAGATCACCGATGCAAGAGCCGCACATTGATCCGAACGGAAAACCGAGGAGGTGCACCATGCCGAGAACAACCCTTGCCTTGAGTCTCGCCCTGGCACTGCCACTGATTGCACAGACCGCTTGGGCGGCCGATGACGACCCCTGGAAGAAGCCCGGCTGGGAGCCGATCACCGAACAGGAACGCCAGCCTGCCAGCATCGACGAGACGGCAGAAAGCGCCGTGGATGTGCATGAGCATAACGGGATCCGTTACCTCACTGGCGGTTTGGGTACCGGAGAGCGCGCCTGGCTGAAGCAGCACGGATCGTCCTATCCGGTGGCCCTGCAGTTCTCTAAGGGTCAGCGTGGCGCATTCGTCTCGTCGGTGGACGTGAATATCCGCGCCACCGATGGTGAGACACGATTCGAGGCCACGACAGACGGTCCGATGATCTATATCGACCTGCCACCAGGGCGTTACAGCGTCACGACCCGATATCAGGGACATGACCGCGATTTCGCCCTGCAAGTCCCCACCAGTGGTCAAACCAGCCACTCGGTCAACTTCCCTTGAGAATACAGGCACATAGGCGGGAAATCAGGCGAAACGAAAAAATCCCGGGCCGCTAACGCGAGCCCGGGATTTTTTTGATATGTGCCGAAGCTCGGCCCCTACCAAATTAAGAAGTCATGGATTCATGCCAAGCGGAGGTTTGGCAAGGCTCCGGCTCTCTACGTCATATCCCCCGGCTCCAAGTGCTGGAATTTGCGGCACGAATGCTTCTCGCAACGATTCTTCACGCTGTTATTGACGGCGGAACAGACCCGATCCGCCGCGGTCCTAAGATTGCAACGACACCGATAACCAAACTGGCCAGAACCGTGTGCACCGTCACGTAATCGCTGGTTACCAGGGCGGGCAGTCGTTGCCCGGGGTGCCCCCGGCAACGGGCAGGCCCGCGGATCTTCAACAGTCATGCAATTGCGAGGAGGTGGGGATGTTGGTAGCACTGCTGAGGTATGGGTCGGTGGGACTGTTTCTGGCCACTTGGACCGGCACGGTCATGGCGTTTGGTCCAACGCAGTGGACCCAATACCGAATGGGGCCTGAACACAACGCGGTATTCGACGACGGCGAAGACACCGCCCTGCCGGATGCACACTACCGGACCGGCGATCAGGTGCGTGCAGCCCCCGTGATCGTCGACGGTCGGCTGTATGTCGGCAACCATGCCACCGGCGGCTTGTTCGCGTTCTCGGTGGATGACGGCAAGATCCTGTGGAGCGACAGCCATCCGGGGTTCCGCCATGCGCCCAACTGGGTACACGCCGAGACTGTTACCGACGGCAAGCGGGTGTATGTGGCATACGGAAATCGCGCCTTCCAGAGCGCCGACATCCGCGGCACCGGGGCGAGCGGCGTCATGGCGGTCGACCCGGAAACCGGCGGGACCTTGTGGAACCATCCCACGGTGGGCGAGGTCATGCCGACGCCGGCATTGTGGAACGGCCTCCTCTACGCCACCACCGGCGCGGCCAACCTGCGGGCGATTGACCCGAAAACCGGCGAGCTGGCGTGGAAACTGAAACTGCCGGGCTGGGTCAGCATGTCGTCTCCGGCGGTAACCGATGACGGGATGCTCTACGTCGGGGCGCTGGATTCGGTGGTGGGTGTCGACCTGCAACGCAAGAAGATCGCGTGGCGCCATGACGAGAAAGGCAGTTTCACGGACGTGCCGCCGGCGGTCGGCAAGGACGGTGTGGTGGTGATCACCGCGGTGAAGCCATACGCCGCTGCCACCAAAGAGGAGCGTGCCCAGTATCCGGACAAGGGCAAGGGCTTCATGCACTTCATCTACGGCTTCGACGCATCCAGCGGGAAATTGCTGTGGAAAGACCTGCTGGGCAGTGGCCCCAAGCAGGACAACAACACCTCCGGCAGCCCCGCGATCGCTGATGGCCGCGTCTACGTCGGCAGTCCATATACCAAATCGGTATTCGCCTACGATATCGGTAGCGGCGAGAAGCTGTGGGAGCATCCGGCTCAACACAAGGTCAAGGGGGCTCCGGCCATTGCTGACGGCCGTGTCTTCTTCGGCGACACAGGCGGCCTGCTATACGTGGTGGATGCCGAAAGCGGCGATGCCCTCAAGCGCAAGAACGGTCGCGAACTGCCGCCGCGCAAGCTGGGCGGGTCGTTGAGCAACGCGAAGAACACCGCGTTGGCGCCTGCTGGCCCGGTGGTGATCGGCAACACCTTGTTCGTCGGCAGCCAGGACCGCTACATCTATCGCATTTCGATCCCGGACTGGATCAACCAGTGATCCTCCGGTCCGAGGCGGGCGCGAGCCTGCCGGCGGACAATCGATCGCGTCACGAGCTCCGCTTGGGGCACACCTCGGCCGCGCTGGCCATCGCGAGGACATTCGCCACGACGGCCTTCATGTATCGGCCAACGAAAAAAGCCCGGATTCGCGTTAAGCGAATCCGGGCTTTTTCTTGATATTTGGTGGAGCCAGGCGGGATCGAACCGCCGACCTCCTGCATGCCATGCAGGCGCTCTCCCAGCTGAGCTATGGCCCCTCGTACCTGAGGAATGCGCGCATTGTACCGGCACGGCGGAGACTGTCAACACCCTCTCACCCGGATTTGCGCCGATCACGACAAGCCCCTGAATCCACGTCGATGGGAAAGCGAAGCATCGAGGCAAATGCGGTGCATGCCGAGCAAGGCACCGGGATTTTGGTTACATTACCGCCAATCGATCGGGCAGCCCATACCGGCTGCCCGCCCCGCCCTTTTCAACCGACGAGGTACGACATGACGGAGACCAAGGCCCCGAGCGTTTTGTTCGTGTGCATGGGCAATATTTGCCGCTCACCCACCGCCCACGCCGTGTTCGAGCGGCTGGTCGAGCAGGCAGAGCTGGCCGACCGCATCCGCATCGATTCGGCGGGCACCCACGCCTATCACGTCGGCAATCCGCCCGATGAGCGTGCCATGCGTGCCGCGATGGCCCGCCAATACCGCATGGACCATCTCACGGCTCGCCAGGTCCGCCCCGAGGACATCGCCGAGTACGACTATGTGCTCGCCATGGATCTGGCCAACCTCGAGATCCTGCAGTCACTTGCCGACGACGCGCTGCGAGACAAGCCGCACCTGTTCATGAGCTACGCACCGGACTACGGCCTCGACGAGGTGCCGGACCCGTATTACGGTGGCGGCAACGGCTTCGAGCAAGTTCTCGATATGGTCGAGGCGGCGGCCGGCAACCTGCTCGAGGACATCCGTCGCCGTCACCTCGGCTAAACCGAACAAGCCCAGCGCCCTGCTCCGTCCGCTCTCCTGCTACGCCGATAGGAGAGCCGCAAAAGAAAACGCCCCGCTTCGATAAAAGTGGGGCGTTCTTGTTTCCGGCGAGGTGGTGAGGGGATCAGCGCTCGCGCTTTTCCTCGTCGCCCGATGTTTCACCACCGACCTGCTGCTCGGAGGCATCCGCCTTTTCGGCCTCGGGCGCCGGGGCCTCGGCCGCCGGCGTCTCTTCCGCCCGTTGATCGGCCGCAGGCTTCGTCGGTGCCGGCTCTGGCTCAGCTTTTACCTCCGCAGCGCTCGATGCCGACGGCTCGGTGTCGGTCGTCGGCTTGGCCTCGGCGTTAACCGAGTCCTCGCTAGCCGACGTCGACTCGGTGGCCTTCGGCGTCTCGACCGGCGCCTCTGCTTGTGCCTCCCGCGTTTCGGAGACCATTTCAGAGACCGCTCCCGGGGCTTTCGCCTCCACCTGGCTCGAGGCGCCCGCACCGGTTACCTCCTCGGTGGCCACGTCGGAGCCAGCACTGCTGGGCACGGCCTTGGATGCGTCTGCCTTGGCGGACTTGGCATCACTCGCCTTGACCAACCGGTCGCTGGCCTCCAGTCGAACGGCGGCGTTGGGGGGCAGTTCTTCCGCCAGACCCTTCTTCTTCGAGACGTCCAGCGGCAAGCTCTTGCCTTCGCTGATCGGGGCGGCCAATTGCTGCTCGACCATTTGGCGCTCACGCTCACCCAGCGGCGGCGGGGTACGCGGCTCACTCTTCGGGCCACGGTCACCCCGACCACGCCCCTTGCCACCGGAGCCACCGGAGCCACCCGGGCCGCCGCGGCCGGACTGGCCACCGTCCTTCTTGCCCTCGCCGTCAGTCGGCGGCTTGCCACGGCTCGGCTCGGCCTTGGACTCCGCCGGCTGCTCGTTCTTCTGCTCGGGCTTCTGACCAGCATCCTGCTGCGCCGGGTTGCCACCGCTGCCGCGACGACCGCGACCACGGCGACGTCGGTTACCCGACTTGCCCTTGCCCTGACCCTTGTCCTTGTCCTGGGAATCGTCACGGGCGGACTTGGCCTTATCGCCCCCTTGATCGCCGGACTGACGGCGACCGCCGCCCTTGCGACCGGTCCGGTCACCGGACGTCTCGCCGCCCTTGCCAGAGGCCTTGCCCTTGGCCTTGCGTGAACCGGCTTCGGTCCCTTCGTCCTCGTCGGCGCGGGCACCAAAGAGCTGACCCACGACGCGACGAAGCAGTGAAACCGCGCCATTCGCGATCGGGCGCAACGGTGCGCTTTCGGCGGCCGGGGTTGCCGCGGCTACCGGCGTCGGCTCGGCCGACTTTGCCGGCTTCTCCGCGGCCGGCTGGGCCGCCCGCGGGATGGTCTGAACCGCAGCCTTCTCCGCCTGGCGATGACGCGGCTCCGGCGACGGGGTCTCGACGTTCAGCGGCTCGATCATCTGCTGCACGTCGCGCGCCCGCGCCTCGTTGTCATCGGCGCGCACACGCTCGATCTCGTAGTGTGGCGTCTCGAGGTTGATGTTCGGGATCAGCAGCAGGTCGACGTTGTTCGATTGCTCGATCTCGTTGATCTGGTCACGCTTCTCGTTGAGCAGGTAGGTCGCCACGTCGATGGGCACCTGGGCGATCACGCGACCGGTGTTGTCCTTCATCGCCTCGTCGACCAGCAGACGCAGGATCGCCAGCGACAGCGACTCGACCGAACGGATCACGCCCTGGCCGTTACAACGCGGGCACATGTGCTGACTGGATTCCTCCAGCGAGGCGCGCAGACGCTGGCGCGACATCTCCAGCAGGCCGAAGCGCGAGATGCGGCTGGTCTGCACCCGGGCACGGTCGTACTTCAAGGAATCGCGCAGGCGGTTTTCCACCTCGCGCTGGTGCTTCGAGGAGCCCATGTCGATGAAATCGATCACGATCAACCCGCCCAGATCCCGCAGGCGCAGTTGCCGCGCGATTTCCTCGGCCGCCTCCAGGTTGGTATTGAAGGCAGTGTCCTCGATGTCCTGGCCCTTGGTGTTGCGCCCGGAGTTGATGTCGACCGCGGTCATCGCCTCGGCGACGTCGAACACCAGTTCGCCGCCGGAGGGCAGCGTGACATTGCGCTGATAGGCCGATTCGATCTGCGACTCGATCTGGTAGCGCGAGAACAGCGGCGTGGGATCGTCGTAGAGCTTGATCTTCTCGGCGACCTTGGGGGTGACCATCTGGACGAAGTCCATCGCCTGCTGGTAGATGGTCGGCTCGTCGATCAGGATCTCGCCGATGTCGTTGCGCATGTAGTCGCGCAGCGCCCGGATGATGAGATTGCTTTCCTGGTAGATCAGGAAGGGGGCCGGACGGCCCTCGGCCGCCTCGTGGATCGCGCTCCAGACCTGGACGAGGTAGTCGAGGTCCCACTGCAGTTCCTCGACGTCACGCCCCACCCCGGCAGTGCGCACGATCAGGCCCATGCCCGCCGGTACGTTCAGCTGGGCCAGCGCGGCCTTGATCTCGGCGCGGTCATCGCCTTCGATGCGGCGCGAGACGCCACCGGCCTTGGGGTTGTTGGGCATGACCACCAGGTAGCGCCCGGCCAGGCTGACCAGCGTGGTCAGGGCCGCGCCCTTGTTGCCACGCTCTTCCTTCTCGACCTGGACGATCAGTTCCTGACCTTCCTTGAGCGCGTCCTTGATGATCGGACGTCCCTTGTCATCGACCGCCTTGGGGTCGAAGTACTCGGGCGAGATCTCCTTGAAGGGCAGGAAACCGTGGCGATTGGCACCGTAATTGACGAACACGGCCTCGAGGCTGGGCTCGATACGCGTGATGGTGGCCTTGTAGATGTTGGCCTTCTTTTGCTCCCGGGACGGGGTCTCTATGTCGATATCATAGAGGCGTTGCCCGTCTACGAGCGCAACGCGGATCTCCTCGGAGTGCGTTGCGTTGATCAGCATTCGTTTCATGAAAAAAATCTCGACGTTTCTGCACAAGCCGCGGCTGGCAACGGGCCGCGCGCGACAGGTGACTTGAGTTCAGAGGAACGTCCCGACGCGCGATTGCCGACCAGCCCGCCAGTCGTCGAGCCGCGCAGACACGCGAACACGACGCCTGCCGTCCGACCGCAACGAGGCGGTACAGGACGGAGAGCGGCAGGGAAAGGAACCGGAAAAGGCGCATTGAGTACAGGACGTAACAACCGTTGATCGTTCGTGACAACTGTGAGCGGGCGGCAGCCCGAGGCTGGTCGTGCCCGTCGAGGCCAAGCCAATGGTGTTGGCGAGGCCGCATCGTGGGCAAGCGGGATGGGCTGGCATGGGTCGCCGGCTTAAATGAAGAATCCGAGCGCTCGCTGGCTGCCGCGGGTGGTCGGCACGTGCCACACCACCTGACTTTCGCCACAGTGCGCTGATACTATCACAACCCCGCCAGCGCACGGTCTCAATTGCGCCGACAGCAAACCCGAGCCGATGACAACCGAGAATCGCCAAGCCACCGCCGAACAAGCCCCCACCGATCGCCCACGCGTTCGCCTCGAGACGGTCGATGCGCGCAGTGACGGTCAGCGCCTCGATAACTTCCTGCTGCGCGAGCTGGGTGCCCAGCACGACAAGCAGCCGCGGGCGCTGGTCTACCGCTTGATCCGCAAGGGCCAGGTGCGGGTGAACAAGAAGCGCGCCAAGCCGATGCAACGCCTGCGCGACGGTGACGTGGTCCGCATCCCGCCGGTGCGGGACCTGCGCGGCGACCCCGATACTGCACGCCCCGCGGCCCGGATTCCGACGGGCTGGCTCGAACGCGTCGAGACCCTGGTTCGTCACGAGGACGAGGCGTTGTTGGTAGTCGACAAGCCAGCCGGATTGGCCGCGCATGCCGGCAGTGGCTTCGATTTCGGCCTGATCGAACTGTTGCGCACCGCCCGCCCGGACAGCGACATGCTGGAGCTGGCCCACCGCATCGATCGCGAAACCAGCGGCCTGATCGTGGTGGCCAAGTCGCGCACGACGCTGCTCGATCTCCAGGAGCAGTTCCGCCCCGAGGGCGCGGCGAAAAAGCGCTACCTGGCCCTCTGTCACGGCCACTGGCGAGACGCGCACCAGACCATCACGGCCCCGCTGCGCAAGGACCAGGGCGATGGCCGGGCCCACCGAGTGGTGGTCGATCCGCGCGGTGGCAAGTTCGCTCGCACCGATTTCGAACGCCTGGGCGCCAGCCATCGGGGTCCGGCACTCAGCCTGATGGCGGCCACCCTGCATACCGGACGCACGCATCAGATCCGTGTGCACTGCCGGCATGCGGGCCATCCCATTGTCGGTGACAGCAAATACGGCGATCGTGCCCTGGACCGACCGTTGGCACGCCGTCGGCCCGAGCTGATGCTGCACGCCTACCGCCTCACCCTCACCCACCCGACCCACGGCGGCCGACTGACCATCACCAGCAACCCGCCGGAGACCTGGCAGCCATTGCTGGACAACGCCGGACTAGCCTTGAAAAACCACCAGCCGCCCCGATAACCGCCGCCATGACCGATATCAGCAAACTCCTGACCCGCCCGGAACATCTGACCGTCCCACCCCGACTGGTCGTGTTCGACTGGGACGGCACGCTGGCCGACTCCACCGGCCGGATCGTCACCGCCTTTCAGGAAGCACTGACCTCGGTGGACCACCCGCGCCTGCCCGACGAATCGATTCGCGGCATCATCGGCCTGTCGCTGGCCAACGCCATTATCGAACTGTTCCCCGAGGCCGAGCTGCGCTTCCGCGAGGCACTCGCCCAGGCCTATCACCGCTGCTACTTCGCCAATGAAGAACCGGTCGCACTCTACCCGGAGGCCGAGGCATTGCTCGAGGCCCTGACCAAGACCGGCTGCCTGCTGGCCGTGGCCACGGGCAAGTCGCGCCGCGGTCTTGATCGCGCCCTTGCGCAGACCGGAACGGCGGACTACTTTCACCACACGCTCACCGCCGAGGAGACGCGCTCGAAACCTCATCCGGAGATGCTCGAGGGTATCCTCGACTACACGGGCAGCGATCCGACCGAGACCTGGATGGTGGGCGACACCGACTTCGATCTGCTGATGGCACGAAACGCCGGCACGCACGCGATCGGCATTACCCACGGCGCGCACCCACGCGAGCGACTGGCCGCCGCACGACCGGATTGGTTGATCGACCGGCTGGCCCAGCTGCACGAAGGGCAAGGCCATGACGACCAACGCCCCGGTAAAACGGACGACACCGGCAACGCCGGGGAACCTGAGGCCCGTCCTGCCGTCTGATTCGGTCGTCGGGCTGCCAACTCACCCGACCCACCTCCCCATAACGGCGAGGCGTCCGACCGTTTGATGCCACGATCTAGCGATCGCTTCCGGCAACCACCTTGGATGACAACGCAGGCAAGACCCGCATGAACCAGAACACACCGCCAGACGACGTGCGCATCGAGCCACCCGGAGGCCCGGACTTCGACCCCGGTGAGCCGCGGACCGAGGAAAGACCGCCGCGGCGCTCAAGGGCCGAGCCCTCGCCGGACTGGGCGCGCGACGCCCTGCTCGACATGGCCCGCCACGGGCTGGTCGAGCAACGCCGCGCGCGGCGCTGGAAGGTGTTCTTCCGCTTTGTCTCCGTCGCGCTGGTGATCTGGTCACTGACCCTGATCACCCTGCTGTTCACGGCCGGGGATCGCAGCGCGCCCGGCCTCGCGAAACCCACCGCGGCGGTGATCGATATCAGCGGCCTGATCGCGGCGGGCGAGACCACCGAGGCCCGTCGTGTGATCCCGCAGCTGGAAAAGGCGTTCGAGGAAGATAACGTTAAAGGCATTGTCCTGCGTCTGAACACGCCCGGCGGCAGCCCGGTCCAGTCCAGCGCGATCTTCAATGCCATCCGTGAGCTCAAGCAGGAGTACCCGGACAAGCCGGTCTACGCGGTGGCCGAGGACATGGCAGCCTCGGGCGGTTACTACATCGCCGCCGCGGCCGACGAGATCTACGCCAACCCCTCCTCGATCGTCGGCTCGATCGGCGTGCGCATGGACAGCTTCGGCTTCGTCGACGCCATGGAGAAGCTCGGCATCGAGCGTCGCCTGCTCACCGCCGGCGAGAACAAGGCCCTCGGTGACCCCTTCAGCCCGAGCGATCCCGAGGAAACCGAGTATCTCCAGGGTGTCCTCGGCGAGATCCACGAACAGTTCATCGAGGCGGTGAAGACCGGCCGTGGTGACCGACTCGATGACGACGAGACGATCTTCACCGGGCTCTTCTACACCGGCGAGACCGCCCTGGAAATTGGCTTGATCGACGGCCTCGACAGTGTGCGCGGCGTGATTCGCGACCGCATCGGCGTCGAGCACCAGATCGATCTCACCCCGCGCAGCAATCGTCTGGAAAAACTGCTGGGCGCGACGGCCGAGGAATTCGGCTCGGCACTGACGGGCGTCAAGAGCGAGCCGGCGCGACCGATGATGCTGCCCTGAGACACAGTAAGGTCTGCACGAATCCGATACCGCTCTGCGCGCCTTGATCACGAACGACTCACCAAGCCAGAGTGGCATCGGATTCGTGCAGACCTTCCTGCACGCCGCTCGGGTTAGACTGTGGGCATGACTCAGACCCGCCAGACCCGCGTACCGTTTACTGCCGGCATCAGCGCCGGCCCGCAGACCACCTACCGCCCGCTGGAGACCGAGGAAGCCTCGGAACAGGCGGTCAGCGACGAGCCCCCCATGTACCGGGTGCTCTTGTTGAACGACGACTTCACCCCCATGGATTTCGTGGTGCAGATCCTGATGCAACTGTTCGGCATGACCTTTGATCAGGCCAACGCCGTCATGCTGGAAGTGCACCACTATGGGCGCGGGGTCTGCGGCGAATTCACCCGCGAGATCGCCGAGACGCGCGTCAGCCAGGTGAACCAGATCGCGCGTGAGCACGAATACCCGTTGATGTGCGTGATGGAACGCGCCGATTGAACGAGACGAAACTGGAAATTCCTCACCCCGTTGGCAACGCCGCAATCCGGCGTATCATCGGGACATGGGCAACGGCCCGGCTGCTAGCTGATGCCAGGCCACCCCAGGGAACCGCTGACTGGTTCCCTCACCAGACCGGAGGAGAGGATCGGTGCTGAGCAAATCCCTCGAAACCACTTTGAGCCGCGTGTTCGATCGAGCCCGGCGCCAGAACTACGAATTTGTCACCCTCGAGAGCCTGTTGCACACGCTGCTCGAGGATCCCGACGCGCGCATGGTGCTGGAGGGCTGCAACGCGAACATCTCCCAGCTCGCCATGGACCTCGAGGCGCACATCCGCCGCACCACCCCGCGCATCCCGGAAAACGACCCGCGCGAGACCCAGCCGACGCTGGGCTTTCAGCGCGTGCTCCAGCGCGCGGTGATGCAGGTACAGGCCGCCCAGCGCAGTGAAGTCTCCGGCGCGCATGTGCTCGCCGCGATCTTCGGCGAGCAGGATGCGCATGCCGTGCACCTGCTGCACAAGGCCGGCGTCACGCGCCTGGACGTGATCAACTTCATCTCGCACGGCCCCGAGGCCGACGACGAGGGCGTCGATGACGAGGAGCCCGAGATCAACCAGGCCGACGTCGAGGCCGCCGACGAGCAGCCGGCCGACGAGAACGCTTTCGAGAACTTCGCGATCAACCTCAACAAGCAGGCCGCCGAGGGCAAGATCGATCCGCTGATCGGCCGCAGCGCCGAGCTCGAACGCGTCCAGCAGGTCCTCTCGCGTCGGCGCAAGAACAACCCGCTGCTGGTCGGCGAGGCCGGTGTCGGCAAGACCGCCATCGCCGAGGGCCTGGCACGCAAGATCGTCGACGGCGAGGTGCCCGAGGCCTTGTCCGAGGCGACCATCTACGCGCTCGACCTCGGCGCGCTGGTCGCGGGCACCAAGTACCGCGGCGACTTCGAGAAGCGCCTGAAGATCGTCCTGAAGAAGGTCCGCTCGGTGCCCGACGCGATCCTGTTCATCGACGAGATCCACACCCTTATCGGTGCGGGCTCGGCCTCCGGCGGCTCGATGGATGCCTCGAACCTGATCAAGCCCGCACTCGCCTCGGGCGAGCTGCGCTGCATCGGCTCGACCACGCACCAGGAATACCGCAGCATCTTCGAGAAGGATGCCGCGCTGACCCGTCGTTTCCAGAAGATCGACGTCCCCGAACCCACCGAGGACGAGACCGTCGACATCATTCGCGGCCTGCGCGAGGGCTACGAAAAGCACCACCACGTGGTCTATACCGACGAGGCGATCGAGGCGGCGGTAAAGCTCTCCACCCGCCACATCAATGATCGCCACCTGCCGGACAAGGCGATCGACGTGATCGACGAGGTGGGCGCGCAGTATCGCCTGCTCCACCCGCGCCCCGAAGACAACCGCATCACCGCCAGCGACATCGAGCGCGTGGTCGCCCGCATGGCACGCATCCCCGAGCGCAGTGTCTCCACCTCGGATCGCGAGGTCCTGCGCCACCTGGACCGCAATCTCAAGATGGTGGTCTTCGGCCAGGACGAGGCGATCGCGCAGATCACCACCGCGATCCGCCTGGCTCGTTCGGGCCTGCGCCCGGACAACAAGCCGATCGGCTCGTACCTGTTCGCCGGGCCGACCGGCGTGGGCAAGACCGAGGTCTCAAAGCAGCTTGCCAGACTGCTGGGCATCGAGCTGGTGCGCTTCGACATGTCCGAGTACATGGAGCGCCACAGCGTCTCGCGCCTGATCGGCGCGCCGCCGGGCTACGTCGGTTTCGACGAGGGCGGTCTGTTGACGGAGAAGGTGCACAAGAACCCGCACTGCGTGCTGCTGCTCGACGAGATCGAGAAGGCGCACCCGGACGTGTTCAATGTGCTCTTGCAGGTGATGGACAACGGCTCGCTGACCGACACCAACGGGCGCAGCATCGACTTCCGCCACGTCATCCTGATCATGACCTCCAACATGGGGGCCGAGGAGATGGCGAAGAACAGCATGGGCTTCGTCGCCCAGGACATCGGTTCGTCCGGGATGGAAGCGATCAAGCGCGGCTTCACGCCGGAGTTCCGCAACCGGCTGGATGCGATCATCCAGTTCAGCTCGCTCGGCACCCGGCAGATCGCCAACGTGGTCGACAAGCTATTGCTGGAGCTCGAGCAGCAGCTCGAGGCGAACCACGTCACCCTGCAGGTCGACGACGAGGTACGCCACTGGTTGGGCGAGCATGGCTACGACGTGGTGCTCGGCGCCCGGCCGATGGCCCGCCTGATCCAGGACAAGCTCAAGCGGCCGCTGGCCGAGCAGATGCTTTTCGGCGATCTGGCCGACGGCGGCAAGGCGCGCTTCACCATGGACGAGGACGAGCCGGCCCTGATCGCCACGCCAGCACCCGAATCGGTCGCGGAGGAATCCTCCACGGCCTGACGGTGGCAAATGGCCTGATTAACGAGCAACGGCGCCCATCCATGAGCGCCGTTTTTTTGATGGGCTCTTTTTCGAGCGCACAAACGTGCTCTCCCGGCTCACGCAAGGCGTGGCCGGGTCGTCCGTCGGGATCGGTGGCGGTCGGCTCGGGCGGACCTACCGCGGGATCAGCGGGAGCGGAAGGAGATGCGACCCTTGGTCAGGTCGTACGGAGTCAGCTGCACCGTGACCTTGTCGCCGGTCAGGATGCGGATGTAGTTCTTGCGCATGCGCCCGGAGATGTGGGCGGTCACCACGTGGCCGTTTTCCAGCTCGACCCGGAACATGGTGTTCGGCAGGGTGTCGATCACCACGCCCTGCATCTCGATGTAATCTTCTTTTGCCATAAATCCTCTAGCAGGTTGAAATGGGGCGTGATTATCGACGAAAACCGATCTCGCGCCAAGAAAACGCCCCCTTCGGGCCGAGTACCGTGCCGAATGGTTCAACATGGGCGGCCCGTTCGATGACCAATCAGGTTGGTCGCAAGCCCGCCATTATGAACGAAAATCGTCCAACCTTATATCGAGAACCGCAGACATGACCGCACACCATGACCTGGTGGACACCCTCATCCATCGCCACTCCACGCCGCCGACCTGCCTGACCGGGCCGGCGCCCGACGACGACACGCTCCTGCGCATCCTGCAGGCCGCCGAAAGTGCGCCGGATCATGGCGGACTTCACCCGTGGCGTTTCCTGGTCATTGACGGTCCGGCCCTCGATCGTCTCGGCGAAACCTTCGTCGAAGCGATGCGCCAGAAGGACCCCGACGCCAAGGAGGAAACCCTGGACCGTGAGCGGGTGCGTGCCCAGCGCGCGCCGATGATCATCGCCGCGATCGCCCGTGAGGAACCAGGGCACGCCAAGATCCCCGAGATCGAACAACTGCTCTCTGCCGGCATCGCGACCCACCAGGTGCTTCTTGCCGCCCAGGCGCTGGGGTTCGGCGCCGTTTGGCTAACCGGACTGCGGGTCTACGACGAGAACGTCATGCGCGCCCTGGGCTTGGCCAAGAACGAGCGCCTTATCGGACTGATCAATATCGGCCAAATCAAGGAAGGCGCCCCGACGCGCGGCAAACGCCGCCGCAAGGCTGTGATCGAGCGCTGGGACGGCTGAACGATCCGCATTCGTCCCGGGACCGCAGCGGGCGGCCCGATTTTTCGTACAATGCCCGCTTCCACCCCATCCATCCGAGCCAGCCGAGGCCCATCGAGCAAGCATGTCCGAATCCAACGAGCCGATCAGCCACTTCATCCGCAACCGCATCGACGCCGACCAGGAGAAGGGCACCTACGGCGGCAAGGTGACCACGCGCTTCCCGCCAGAGCCCAACGGCTACCTGCACTTCGGGCACGCCAAGAGCATCTTTCTCAACTTCGGCCTGGCGCGGGACTACGACGGCATCTGCCACCTGCGCTTCGACGACACAAACCCGGTGAAAGAAGAGCAGGCGTACGTTGATGCCATCCGCGAAGACATCGAGTGGCTGGGCTTTCGTGACCCGGCGCACGAGCACTTCGCCTCGGACTACTTCGAGACGCTCTACCAGGGCGCGGTCGCGCTGGTAAAAGCCGGGCTGGCCTACGTCGATTCCCAGTCGGCCGAACAGATGAGGGCCAACCGCGGCACGCTGACCGAGCCGGGCAGCAATAGCCCCTATCGGGACCGCTCGATCGACGAGAACCTGGACCTCTTCACCCGCATGCGCGCGGGCGAGTTCACGGATGGCGAGCACATCCTGCGGGCGAAGATCGACATGGCCTCGCCGAATCTCAACATGCGCGACCCGGCCATCTACCGCATTCGCCATGCGCACCACCACCGCACCGGCGACGACTGGCCGATCTACCCGATGTACGACTACGCCCACTGCGTGTCGGACGCCATCGAGGGGGTCACGCACTCGCTGTGCACGCTGGAGTTCGAGGACCATCGCCCGCTGTACGACTGGTTCATCGACAAGCTCGCCGACCTGGGCTTCTTCGAACGCCCGCTACCGCAGCAGATCGAATTCTCGCGGCTGAACCTCACCTACATGCCGCTCTCCAAGCGCAAACTGATCCAGCTGGTCGAGGGCGGCCATGTCGACGGCTGGGACGACCCGCGCATGCCGACGCTCAAAGGCGCTCGTCGCCGCGGCTTTACCCCGTCCGGCTTCAAGCTATTCACCGATCGCATTGGCGTCTCGAAGTCCGACAGCCTCATCGACTTCGGCGTGCTTGAGGACTGCATGCGCGAGACGCTCAACGAGTCGGCCGAGCGCCGCATCGGCGTGCTCGACCCGCTCAAGTTGGTACTGGTGAATTTCCCCGAGGACCACGAGGAGACCTGCCACGCCCCGAACCATCCGCAGAAGCCGGACTGGGGCAAGCGCGAAGTGAAACTCACCCGGGAGTTGTGGATCGAGCGCGGCGACTTCGCCCTCGACCCGCCGAAGAAATACTTCCGCCTCAAGCCCGACGGCGAGGTGCGCCTGCGCTACGGTTTCATCATCAAGCACGTCGGCCACGACCTGGACGAGGATGGCAACGTCACCTGCGTCTACGCCGAGTACGACCCGGACACCAAGTCCGGCACACCGGGGGCGGACGCGCGCAAGGTCAAGGGCAACATCCACTGGCTGTCGGCACGCGATGCCGTCGAGACGGAAATCCGACAGTACGACCGCCTGTTCAACGTGCCCGCCCCGGGCGCGCGACGCGAAGGTGACGAGCCGGACGTCGAGCGCGACTTCCTCGACGATCTCAACCCCGACTCTATCCACACCTTGTCGGTTTATCTCGAGGCACGCGCGGCGAACGCCGAGCCGGAATCGATCTACCAGTTCGAGCGTCATGGCTACTTCGTCGCCGACCAGAAGGAACACGCGCCCGGCCAGCGCCCGGTATTCAACCGGGCCGTGACGTTGCGCGATTCCTGGGGCCAGGGGAAGTAAGGCCGCCGGGCGGCCGTGACGAACCGTAGGAGCGCCTTCAGGCGCGAAAGGCTCGGGCGGCACTTTGCGTGGTTTCGCGGCTAAAGCCGCTCCTACGAACCGCATCGTGATCGGTTTGCCTCGCGGGCGAAGAGGCCCGTTAAGCACACAAAAAACGGCCCGGGAGTCCCGGGCCGTTTTCTCGTTGCGCGGCCAGATCAGATGACCTGGTCCGTCGGACTCAGCCTTTCACGTAGGAACTGCACCAACCGGTCCCCTTGACCGCCTTGTCGCGGAAGATGGAACAACCGCCCCAGCCGTCGCCCGCCGCATCGGCCCGGTAGAGCGCGCAATTCGCGCAGGTCTGACCATCCTTGTACGACGAGTGCTCGACATCACTGGCCTCATGCTTGTAGTCCAGCGACTTGGCCATGGCGTCGTCCTCGGACAACTGCTCGAGCTCCTGCGCCTGTGCCGGGACGATCGCCATCAGCGGGATCACGGCCGAAGCCAGTGCCCCACCCACGAATCGCCGGCGCGATCGATCCATCGGCACGTCAAACTCCGATGATTGCTTATCCGTCATGTTTCCTCTCCCTTGGCTGGATTGACAGCACCTCGACTGTAGCGCGCTTCCCACCAGCAGGGAAATCATTTAGATAACGTTAACTTGTTAATATAAAAACGGTTCTCATTCTCCCGTCCATTCGTGTTTACTTCACGACATCCCCCAGCTCACCACCAGCATCACCACGGCAGCAATCACCAGCCACCAGGCCAGCCGTGAGGACTCCTCGGGTTCGGGCATCGCCTCATCACTTGCCTGGTCCCGCTCACTTGGCGGGGCGGGTTCTCGTTGTTCGTATTCGGCGATCACGCGCTCGGCACGGTCCTCGTCACGCTCGTCAATCAGCATCACCCGCGCGAAATCCTGCGGGGCCAACTGGCCCACCGCACCCTGCTGGTAGAAACCGGCCACCTCTGCCTCGATGCCCTCGGCGTTGAGCATGCCGGCGACGATGTGCGCCTCGAGGATGTCCGCCGCCCGGTAGATGGTTTTCATTGCCGCTCCATTCAATGCGATTCGCGCCCTTGCGGCACCCGCAGAAGGGGGCGCCGGACACCGAGATTGATGTAGACTACGCGCCATCTCAATCCAAGCGTCCAGCCTACCGCCATGTCCCAGGAAACTCCCCCGGAAAACACCCCCCTCACCTACCGCGATGCGGGCGTCGACATCGATGCCGGCAACAGCCTGGTCGAACGGATCAAGCCGGCGGTCAAGCGCACCCAGCGCCCCGAGGTCATGGGTGGCCTAGGCGGTTTCGGCGGTCTGTTCGCGCTGGATACATCCAAGTTCAAGCAACCGGTACTGGTCTCGGGCACCGACGGGGTCGGCACCAAGCTGCGCCTGGCGATCGATCTCGGCAAGCATGACGCCATCGGCATCGATCTCGTCGCCATGTGCGTCAACGATATCCTGGTGACCGGCGCCGAGCCGCTGTTCTTCCTCGACTACTACGCCACCGGCCGACTCGACGTCGACGTGGCCGCCCAGGTGGTCGAGGGCATCGCCAATGGCTGCGAGCAGGCCGGCTGCGCCCTGATCGGCGGCGAGACCGCCGAAATGCCCTCGATGTACGAGGAAGGCGACTACGATCTCGCCGGCTTTGCCGTCGGTGCGGTCGAGAAGGACCAGTTGATCGACGGCAGCAAGGTCGCCGCCGGCGACAAGCTGATCGCCCTGCCCGCTTCCGGCCCGCACGCCAACGGCTACTCTCTGATCCGCAAGATCATCGAGCGCGCCCAGCCGGACTGGAACAGCACCGAGGGCAAGCAACTGATCGAGCAACTGCTCGCCCCGACCCGCATCTACGCCCGTGCCGTGCAGGCACTGGGCGAGCAGGTCGACATCCACGCGATGAGCCACATCACCGGCGGCGGGCTGACCGAGAACCTGCCGCGCGTCTACCCGGACCACCTGGCCGCGGCCATCGATTGGTCGAGCTGGCAGCGCCCGACCGTATTCGACTGGCTGGCTGAGCAGGGCAGCGTCGAGATCGGCGAGATGCGCCGCACCTTTAACAACGGCGTGGGCATGGTGGTCATCGTCGCCGCCGACCAGGTCGAGAAGGCCGTCTCGGCCATGCAGGCGGCCGGCGAGAACGCCTGGGTGATCGGCGAGATCGTCGAGCGGGGTAACGGCGAGCCCGTCACCTACCGCTGATGGCAGCGGCGAACAAAGCGAGGCTGGTGGTACTGGCCTCCGGCAACGGCTCGAACTTCCAGGCGATCATCGATGCCTGCGAGAACGGTCGGCTCGACGCCGAGATCGTGCTGCTGGTAGTCAACCGTCCCGGCGCCTACGCGCTCGAACGAGCCCGGGCGCACGGCATCCCCAGCCGGCTGATCGACCACAAGGCCTACCCCGACCGCGAGGCCTTCGATGCCGAGCTGGCCACGGTGATCGACGAGGCGCGTCCGGACTGGATCATCATGGCCGGCTTCATGCGCATCCTCACCGACGGCTTCGTCGACCGGTTCCAGGGACGCCTGATCAACATCCACCCGTCGCTGTTGCCGAAGTATCCGGGCATGAACACCCACGCCCGGGCGCTCGAGGCCGGCGACCTCAAGCACGGCGCGACCGTGCACTTCGTCACCCCGACCGTCGATGCCGGCCCGCCGATCGTGCAGGGGCGCTTGGAGATCCTCGACAACGACGACGTCGAGTCACTCAAGCAGCGCATCCACGGTGTCGAGCATCGGCTCTACCCGCTCGCCATCGACTGGCTGGTCAAGGGCAAGATCGACTTCGAGCAAGCCGAGAAGCAGAGCCGCCCGGCGGTAGTCGATGCCTCCGGCGCGCTGATCGTCCCGCCGAGTCCGTAGCAGGCAGCTCCCGGCATTCGCCCGGCGCCGTATCCCTGCGTTTTCGGCAAATGACGTGAAGGCATTCCCGTAGGAGCGGCTTTAGCCGCGATACCCGGGGAACGCTCCCCCTTCGCGGCTAAAGCCGCTCCTACCGTGGTTATAACCGCCCCGCCCGACCGACCAGCCACGGCATAACTACCATCAGAAGCAAGCTGAGCGCGTAGGCCGTCCCGGCACCGAGCACCTTCACCGCTTTCCCATGAGAAAAGAAAAGGGCCCGCCTGAACCAGGCGGGCCCTCGTCACGTGCCATCGGGCGGACCGATCAGCCCTTGAGCATGGCGTAGAGCTCGTCCTTGAGCGCGAGGCGCTGCTTCTTGAGCTCTTCCATGTGCTCGTCGGTGACCGGCTCGTCCTGCTTCTCCAGCCGCTCGATTTCCTTGGTCAGCTCGTCGTAACGCTCGAACTGCTTGTGGAAATGGTTGTCGCTGGTCTTGAGCTCGTGAATGCGCTCCTTGAACTCCGGGAATTCATGGGCGAGATCGTGATGGTCTACCTGCATCGGTCACCTCTGTTTTCGGATAAAAAAACGGACCGGAACATCCGGCCGACACCAGCCTAGATCATAGCGCCTAAGCCGACAGGCGTCCCCCGAGCGCATCGCTCGGGAATCACCTCCAGCGATTTTAGAACCGGGCGTTGACCTGCAGGCCGAGAATGTCGACCTTGCCTTCGTACTCGCCCTGCAAGCGGTCGGAGAGCGGCGGAGAGGTCGAGTTATCGATCGTGCTGTCATTCAGCCAGATATGGGTATAACCAACATCCACCGACCAGTGTTTGTTGAAGGCGTAACCCAGGCCAATCGAACCCCAAATGCGATCGGCATCCGGCAGGCGGGCAGTGCGGAATTCCGCACTGGGTACCGGGGTGGGATCATAGGCGGCGCCAGCGCGCAGCGTCCAGCGCGGGGCGAACTCCCATTCACCGCCCATGGCGACACGCAGGGTATCGTCCCAGTTTTCCGGCGTAACCGACTCCTGCCCATTTGCCTGCACCACCCTCAACTCCTCGAAGCTGGACCAACCGGTCCAGAGCAGGCCAAGCGAGCCGGTTACTGTGTCGCTGAACCGATGAGTCAGACTTGCCGCCACGCTTGGCGGCAAATCCAACCCGGCCGTGGCGTCGAATTGGGTAGGTCCGGCAATCGTATTGAATAGCACGTTTTCTGTTGGCAACCTGAATTCGGAATCACCCTTTAGTTTGTGATCAATCCCTGAGTGGTAGCTCACGCCCAGCCGGGTGCGGTCCGTCGGCTGCCATAAGGCACCCACGGTGTAACCCACAGCCCAATCATCACCCTCAATCTCTACGTGGCCGTCGCTCACCGACCCCGAAGAGCCACCTAAAGAATTATCAGGGTCTTGGGTCGGAGGGTTCTGGTTCGGAGGGGTGGGGGGGACAAAAGCGAATGCGGAGGTCAGCTTCGCCTCGGCGCGCTGGATGTTGATCGCGCCGCCCACAGTCCAATCCGGCGTAATGTCGAAACTGATCGAGGGGCTGATGTCGATCACCTCGATTCGGCTCTCGATACCATGGTACCGACCCAGCCACTCCTCGTCGTACTCGGTGGCGAGCCCGAACGGCACGGTCAGCGCCACGCCCACGCGGGTACGCTCGTTGAGTTGGTGGACGATGGAGGCGTTCGGGATCATCGCGGACTCGCCCGCATCGCCCCCCAGACCGCCAACGGTCGGGCCAAAGGCGCTCTGCGAGGTCGCCCCGGCCTGGAGCTCGAACGATGGACGGATGTAGTTGATGCCGCCGGAAACGGCGGTCCCGTCGATCTGCGTCATCGCCGCCGGGTTGCCGATCATGCCGCTAGCCTGGCCGTTACCCGTGGCAAGGTTGGCGTAGGCCTGGCCGAGGTCGGTGGCGTTCTTCTCCATCAGCGCAAAGCCGGCGCCCTGGGCCTGACCGGCCATCATGGCCATCGACAGCGACACGGCGGTCGCCAGGGTGGTCTTGTGGATACGGTTCACGGTGGGACTCCTCTTTCTTTCCTTTGGTTTTTTCTATTTGATTTCCGTGACGGACTGGTCGCTTCTAGCGAGCGCACCGTAGGAGCGCCTTCAGGCGCGATAGGCTGAATTTGCCCCGCGGTTGTCGCGGAGCAATCGCGGCTAAAGCCGCTCCTACCATGACGCTAGCGCCCGGCGAACAGCTCGGCGATGTCTTCGGCGTGTTCCTTCTCGATCAGCGGGCGCTTGAGCTTTTGCGTGGGCGTCATCAGCCCGTCTTCGATGGTCCACGGCTCGGTGAGGATCTTCACGCGGCGGATCTGCGCGTAGCCGGGGAAGTCCTCGAGACGGGCGTTGACGCGCTTGAGCACCAGCCGCTCGACAAAGCGGTCAGTGAGCGTTTCCGGGTCCTCGGGATCCATGTCGAATTCGTGCATCAGACCGGCAAAGGTTTCCGGCTCGACCACCACCAGTGCCGCGAGCTGATGCTCGCCCTCGCCCAACACCAGTACCTGGTCGACCAGCGGGTCGAGGCCGATGGCGGACTCCATCGCCGCCGGCGGCACCTTCTCGCCGTTGGCCATGACGATGATGTCCTTGAGCCGGCCGGTGATGCGGATGTGGCCATCCTCGTCGATCGCCGCCTGGTCGCCGGTGTGCAGCCAGCCGTTCTCGTCGATGGCTGTCGCGGTGGCCTCCTCGTTCTTCCAGTAGCCCTGCATCACGCCGGCGCTCTTGACCAGGAGCTCGTCGTGCTCGCCGAGACGCACCTCGACGCCCTCGAGCACCGTGCCGATGGTTTCGGGGCGGTTGTCCTCGGGGCGGTTGACGGAGACCACGGGGCTGGCCTCGGTCAGGCCGTAGCCCTGCAGCACCGGCACGCCAATGCCGGTGAACAACGTCGCCAGTTCGGGAGACAGCGGCGCCCCGCCGCAGATGGCATAACGCAGCCGGCCGCCGAGACGCTCGCGGAGCTTATGGGCCACGAGACGGTCGAATAGCGGCCAGAAGGCGGCCTTCACGGCACTGCCGCCGCGCCCTTGAGCGCGCTCAAAGCGGGCCGTGCCCACGGACACGGTGCGCTCGAACAGGGTCTGCGCGACCTTGCCCTTCTTCTTCAGGGCCGAGCCGATGCGGTCGTAGACGCGCTCGTAGACGCGCGGCACGGAGATCAGCAGGGTCGGCTTGATGATGCCCAGATCCTCGCCCAGCTGCTGCGCCGAGCGGGCGAAGGCGACGGTCGAGCCGCAGATCATGGGGAGGTAATAGCCGCCGGTGCGCTCGAGGGTATGCGACAGGGGCAGGAATGAGAGGAACAGGTCGTTCCCGGTGATCGAGGCGACCTTCGAGCAGGCAAACGCGTTCTCCAGCATGTTGCTGTGCGTGAGCATCACGCCCTTGGCCCGCCCGGCCGTGCCGGAGGTGTAGACGATCGATGCCAGCGTCTGGCCATCGGCCTCCAGGCGCACCGGCTCGCCGCGGGCGCCGAAGGTCCAGTCGGCGAAGGACTCCAGGTGCTTGTCCTTGGCGCCGTCCTCCACGTCGACCGGCGCGAGCGTGATGATGTGCTTGAGCGTCTCGAACCCGTCGGAGACGGCCTCGAGCCCCCGCCACTGGCGCCGGCCATCGACGACCAGCAGCTTCGCCCCGGTCTCCTTGATGATCTTCGCCACGTTCTGTGGCCGGTCGTCCGTGTACAGCGGCACGGTCACCAGCCCGAGACCCAGGGCGGCCTGGTCGAACAGCACCCACTCGCGCGCGTTCTTCAGCATCATCGCGATGCGATCACCCGCCTCCAGGCCGTCACGCTTCATCGCCGCCTGGATGCGACCCACTTCATAGGCCATGTCGCCCCAGGTGGTGTCGATCCAGTCCTGGCAGCCGGGATCGTACTGCCGATACGCGATCGCCTCGGGCGTGCGCGCGACGCGCTCGAAAAAAAGCCCGCTCAGGTTGACGGCCTGGGCAGGCGTGACGCGGTGATCCGCCAAGTGACTGGCGTGGGTCGGGTTGGGCGAGGACATCGTTTTCCTCCGGCTAACATCCTGAACTTGCCGGAGTGTAACAGTGCGGTTACGGGAGGTAACGGCAGAGAGTTTTATGCCCCATCAGGGGCGAAAGCCTGTTGCAAGGCCATTTATCACCTAGACCAAGGACTCGGAGACGAGGTGATGAACTGGCGTGGGAGGGGTTTCGCACGCCGCTTGCGTGGTGCGACTTAGCGCAGCCGCCGTGCACGGCGTGCGAGGGTATTTTCTTGCTTGTCCAAGAAAACACCCGAAAAGAAGGACACCCCACGGCTTGGCCCTTCGGGCCTTCGAGGCCGGACTTCTGTCCGACCTCGAGGCCTCACGACCGACGGATGGCTCGGGGCCGGCTCGACGTGACCTCCTGTCACGGCGAGCCTCGGAGCGACGTCCCTGTCGCTCCGCCCCCGGCCAGCCGTCGGCCGTGAGGCAAGCCGAAAGGGGATGACACCTTCGCTTCACGCCATGCAGAAATTTGGCATTTCGGCACCTTCCGATCGAATCAGATGGCCACCGGATCGATCTCCTGGGTGACGCTGTCGCCTCGCTCAATCTCGGCGCGACGCAACTCGTATTCCATCTGCAGGTTCAGCCAGAAGCGCGCCGTGGTGCCGAAGTACCGCGCCAGGCGCAATGCCGTGTCCGCCGTTACGACCCGGCGCTCGACGACGATGTCGTTGATGCGGCTGGGCTGCACCTTCAGCGCCTTGGCCAGCGCATTGGCGCTCAGCTCCATCGGCTCGAGATAGTCCTCACGCAGGATTTCGCCCGGGTGGACCGGGCGCATGCCGTTATCGATGATGTTCGCCATCTGATCAACCGCGCAACAATCCCTTGACGCTGATGTCCTCGTCCAGTGCGGGCCAATGAATGCCCTCACCGTCTCCGAGTAACTCGAACGTCTCAAGTTGCTTCCGATCGGCGCCCGCGAGCGATGGGAACCAGGCCAACGGCACGCTGATCTTGCGACCATCGACAAGCACTACTGTAATGTCGTCGTCACCGAAAAATACTCGCTCAGCTCGGGGCTGCGCCTCAACCGCCAATGTGCTCATTCCAGGCCTCCAGGAAGGTGTCCTGATTCTTCCGAACTATGTCCATTATGGTCCGGAGTTCATGGGACGGGAAGTGGCTCGAACTCGCCAGCGCAACTGGCTTAAGCCAGCATTTCGCCAAGAGGCGATCCCGCTGCACGTGAATATGCGGCGGCTCACCGTGCTCGTTGCTGTAGAAGAAGAATCGATAGGGTCCAGATCGAAGTACCGTTGGCATACGCGTCCCTGCGTTAGCTACTTGGGCTATCACACGATCATTGCACAATTCCGACGTTCATCAACATGGTATGAAGGAACGTTTCGCACGCCGATTGCGCAATGCGGCACGGAGCAAACGCCGGGCCTGGCGCGCGAGGGCATTTTCTTGCTTGTCCAAGAAAATACCCGAAAAGAAGGACACCCCGTCGGCTTGGCCCTTCGGGCCTTCAAGGACGGACTGTTGTCCGCTCTTGAAGCCTCACGACCGCCGGCTGGCTTCGGGGCCGGCTCGACGCGACATCGTGTCGCGGCGAGCCTCGGAGCGACGTCCATGTCGCTCCGACCCCGGCCAGCCGCCGGCCGTGAGGCAAGCCGAAAGGGGGCAAACCTTCGTCTACCGCCGTGCGGTCCGATTGACGCCTCGACCTCTTGGGACATTCGAACCGCAAAAACCCAAAGGCAACACGCCGCTTGAGCGTGCCTAGCAATTGCAATCGAAGGGTGAGCCCCCTTACGCCTTGCCTCACGAGCGGGGAATCGCAGGGTCGGGCCGCCAAGGACGGCGGCCCGAGGTTCGCCGCGACAGGACGTCGCGTCGAACCGACCCGTCCGCGATGCCCCGTTCGCGAGGCTGATCGCGGCAGCGATCAGGCCCGCAGGGCCAAGGCGTCGGGGTGTCCTTCTTTTCGTCGGTTTTCTTGGACAAGCAAGAAAACCGACTCGCGCGCCAGGCACAGAGCCAGATGAGTAGTGCTCCGAGCTAACGGCGCGTGAAACAGTCCGCCGGGTGATGACGAACCGCTCCTCGTTTAGGAAACCAGTTAACCGCAGAAATTGACGCTCTAAGACAAGAAAAGCCGCCGCTCAAGCCACTGGCGGCAGCAATATCATATATTTGGCTGGGTCCGACCCCATATTGGGGTCTGTAGGAAGCCCGCCTTCCACCTCTTCAGAATGCCGAAGTCCGGACTACAACAAAAGCGGGCCTAGCAAAAACAGAAAAGACAATGCAAAAGAAAGCCAACCAGAACCCAAAACTAATATCAACGCATTCCGTGGAACACGACGCGACCTCGCCTTATGCTCCACTAGACCCACATAAGAGAGCAAAAAACAAAACAAAGACAACACAAACAAAGCTGCGGAAATCTTTATTTCTACTGCTAAGGGATCTATATCGTGGTATTTAAACAGCAAAGCAAATATAGCCGCCGAACAAATAGACAAAAGAATTTTGACCCAATCAAGGTAGTCCTTGACCTCACGACTCGGAATATCAACCAAAAACATACACAACCATCCCCTAATTGTTGTGTCGGGAATATTGAGCGAGAGTGTCTACAACTCTAACCACAAAGTCCTCACTAAGGTAATCGGAGCGGACAGGTTTCCGATCACCGGACTGATCCACTCCATTGGAAAACATCTTTTCACTCAAAGCAGACTTAATCCGGCTCTGCTCAGATCGTTCCAGAGAACTTAGAAATGGATCGATGGCCTTCACCTGCAGAGCAAACCATCTAGACCTCTTCTCATTATCACGATGCCGATTTGATTGCCGAGCCGAAAATACGGCCCCACCCAACAAGACGGCCGACATGGAAAAGACCGTAATCAATCTAGCCCAGACAACCGATTGAGGGTCTGAGTCTATAGGTGGATGACCATAAACATATAACAACCAACCCGCGGTTAGAACGACAAACACTATCGAAAGCCTTCGCCAATTGTTAGCTTTTCCACCTTCTTCATCGGCAGTCTTTTGATACCCTCCGCCAACGGTATCACCGGCGGCAAGGCCGTATAATTCGAGTATTGCCTTATGCTTAGACTCAGAATCCGCGAGAATATCTTTGGATCGGTCACTAAGGTGCGTAGCATGTCGATTAAATTCACTTTCGGCGTTATCTAGAACCTCGCGCTTCTCAGACAAAAAATCCTGCTCAGCTTTTTCAACGATCCCTGAGAAGTAAGACAGCCTTTTCTCCTGAGACTCGGAGAATTGTTCCTGCCATTTTGACATTTGTGAGTTAACCTCACTTCTTCGGCTTTCAACTTGCTTCTCGAGATCATCCAAAACCTTTTTGGAATAATCGACTTCGTCATTCAACTCCTGAAGACGATCTAAAGATTCATTCTTTTTCCTAGACAGGAAATCTGAAACCTCGTCTATCTGAGACTCAATTCTTTTAATATCAATCTGAATGTCATCAGATCTAGTAAGGCCTCGAAATATTGAAAGGCTGGCCAGAGGACCAACCATGTGGTTGTTTGAGTTGATCAGATTCTGAACTTGACCCGAGTTAAAATACCCCTGAGCCTGATTCCAAATATTTTGATGCCGAAGGTTATTATTCAGAGAGTCCAGATGATTTGTTGGGGCAAGCTCTTTATCGACTTTGGAAAGGATGTTCTCTAAAGCATCAATAGTCTTCAAGAACCTACGCCGTTCTGACGTTTCGCCAGATTTAAGCTCATCGTCCCTTGACTCGACCCAATCCCTTAGCTGAGTGAGCGCTTCGTGGACTGGGTGATTATCAAAATTCTCTTCCCACCGACTCATAACCCACCTATTTATCTTCCGTGAAGTATGCTTAAACTAAAAAAAACAATATTGTTTGCCGCAAGACTAAAGATTTCGCCCCGGATAGTACGCCGCCGCCCGAGTAACGGTATCCAGTTCCTCCAACCGCTCCATCAACGTAGCCTCCGGCGCCACCCGCCACTCGTCGGCCAGACGAAACGCCCCACGCCCCAACTCACTCTGCACCTCGACAATCACCGGCAGCCCCTCCGCCTCGCGGAACGGCTCGACGATATCGAGCAACCGCTCGGTCGCCTCGATGCCGCAGTCGGGCGTGAGCGCCACGGTGACGCACTGGGCAAAGCGCGCCCGCGCCTCGCCGAGCGTGTAGAGCCGCTTGTGGCGGATGCGCAGGTTGCCGTTGAAGGAATCGAAGGAGACGTCGCCCTCGACGATCACCAGCTGGTCGCGGCCGACGCGGTCGGCCAGGGTCTCGATGTCATCGCCCACCAACCGCATCTCGCCACGACCGTGGCCATCGTCCAGGGTGATGAACAGCTGCTTGTCGCCGCCCTGCGTGCGCATGGTGCGCTCGGCGACGCACAGCCCGGCCACCACGGCCGGCGTGCCGCGGACGAAGCCACCGCCGGCAGCGGCCGCGGCGGCCTCGGCCTTGTCGGTCAGCTCGTCCAGCCGTCCGGTGATGAAGCACTTGATCTCGTCGATGTACTGGTTGATCGGGTGGCCGGTGAGGTACAGCCCGAGCATGTTCTTCTCGAGGCGCAGTCGCTCGTCATCCGACCATTCGGGCAACGGCTTGATCGGGCTGGCGACGGCCGTCTCCGGCTCGTCCATGCCGCCGAACAGATCACTCATCCCGGCCTCGGCGGCGTTGGCAACCTGGCTGGCCGCCTTCATCGCCTCGGGGATGTGGGCGTGCAGGGCGGCGCGTGAGGGCCCGAGCTCGTCGAGCGCCCCGGCGCAGACCATGGCCTCGAGCACGCGCTTGTTGAGCGTGCCGGCACCGACGCGCTGGCAGAAGTCGTTCATGTCGCGGAACGGTCCATTCTCGCCGCGCTCCTCGACGATGCGCTGGATGACGCCCTCGCCCACCCCGCGGATCGCGCCGAGGCCATAGACAATCTCGCGCTCGCCGCCGGCGGTGAAGCGGTAGGCGCAGCGCTGCACCGACGGCGGCACCACGTCGAGCTCCATGCGGCGGCATTCCTCGATCAGGCCGACCACCTTGTCGGTGTTATCCATGTCCGCGGAAAGCACGGCGGCCATGAAGTACGCCGGGTAGTGGGCCTTGAGCCAGGCGGTCTGGTAGGCGACCAGCGCATAGGCGGCCGAGTGCGACTTGTTGAAGCCGTAGCCGGCGAATTTCTCCACCAGGTCGAAGATGTAGCCGGCCTGGTCGACGTCGACGCCCTTCGCCGATGCGCCATCGAGAAAGATCTGGCGCTGCTTGGCCATTTCCTCGGCCTTCTTCTTGCCCATCGCCCGGCGCAGCAGATCGGCGCCGCCCAGGGTGTAGCCGGCCAGGATCTGGGCGATCTGCATGACCTGTTCCTGGTACACGATCACCCCGTAGGTGGGCTTCAAGACCTCTGTGAGCCAGGGATGGAGGTACTCGACCTCCTGCTCGCCCTTTTTGCGCAAGATGAAGTCGTCGACCATGCCCGAATCGAGCGGCCCCGGGCGGAACAGGGCCACCAGGGCGATGATTTCCTCGAAGTTGTCCGGCTGGAGCTTCTTGATCAGGCCCTTCATCCCCTTGGACTCGAGCTGGAACACTGCGGTGGTCTCGCAACGCTTCAACAGCTCGAAGCTCTTGGGGTCGTCCATCGGGATCGCCGAGATGTCGATCGACTCTTGGCCCGCCTGCTCACGCGAGGCGTTGATCGCCTTCAGCGCCCAGTCGATGATGGTGAGGTTACGCAGGCCCAAAAAGTCGAACTTCACCAGACCGACGGCTTCGACGTCATCCTTGTCGAGCTGGGAGGCCGGCGAGGCGTGATTGGCCTCGCAGAACATCGGCGTGAAGTCGGTGAGCTTGGAGGGCGCGATCAACACCCCGCCGGCGTGCTTGCCCACCGAGCGCGGCAGGCCCTGCAGGGCGCCGCCCATGTCGATGATGGCCTGGACCTCCTCGTCGCGGTCGTAGAGGTCCTTCAAGTCGGCCGAGTAGCGCTCGGGTTCCTTCTGGCTCTTTTCGGTGCGCCCGAGGGCGTCGTCGAGTGAGACGTCCATGCCCGGCTTGAACGGAATCAGCTTGGCGATGCGGTCGACGAAGCCGTAGGGGTAGCCCAGCACCCGGCCGACGTCGCGCACCACCGCCTTGGCGGCCATGGTGCCGTGGGTGGCGATCTGCGAGACGGCGTCACGGCCGTAGCGCTCGGCGACGTAGTCGATCACCCGGTCCCGCCCTTCCATGCAGAAGTCGATATCGAAGTCGGGCATCGAGACCCGTTCGGGGTTCAGGAACCGCTCGAACAGCAGGTCGTAGGCCATCGGGTCGATGTCGGTGATCAATAGCGCCCAGGCGACGATCGAGCCCGCGCCCGAGCCCCGCCCCGGCCCGACCGGGATGTCCTGGCGCTTGGCCCACTGGATGAAGTCCGCGACGATCAGGAAGTAGCCGGGGAACCCCATCTGGATGATGACGTCCAGCTCGCGCTCGAGCCGTTCGCGGTAGGTCTGGTGGTCTTCGGCCGGCACGCGCTCGAGGCGCTCTTCAAGCCCCTGCGCGGAGAGCTCGCGGAGATAGTCGGATTCGCTCTGCCCCGCCGGGGTCGGGAAGTTGGGCAGGAAGTTCTCGCCGAGTTTCAGGGTGACGTTGCAACGCTCGGCGATGGCGAGGCTGTTGTCGATCGCCTCGGGGATGTCGGCGAACAGCTCGCGCATCTCGGCCGCGGTGCGCAGGTACTGGCGGTCGGAGTAGTCGCGCGGGCGGCGCGGGTCCTCGAGCGTGCGGCCCTGGTTGATGCACACCCGCACCTCGTGGGCCTCGAAGTCCGACTGGTCGAGAAAACGCACGTCGTTGCTGGCAACGACCGGCAGGTTCTTCGCGATGGCCAGATCCACGGCGGATTCGATGAACGCGCCCTCGTTGACGCGGTTGGTGCGCGTGAGCTCGAGATACAGCCGGTCGGGGAAGCGCTGGGTCCAGAAGGCGAGCGCCTCGTCGACGACATGATCCAGCCCGTGGACGAGACCACGACCAAGATCGCTGTCCACGCCGATCAGCGCGATCAGGCCATCGGTCTTCTCAGGACTCAGCCAGTCTCGGTTCAGGCAGGGCCGGTCGTCGTGCTGGCCCTCGCAGTAGGCCTGCGAGAGCAGTTCGGTCAGGTGCAAAAAGCCGGTGTCGTTCTGCGCGAGCAGCACCACGCGCGACGGTGGGGTCTGGGCGTTCTCGTAGACGAAGCAGTCCGCGCCGAAGATCGGCTTGATGCCGGCACCCAGCGCGGCCTTGTAGAACTTCACCATCGCGAACAGGTTGCCCTGGTCGGTCAGGGCGATGGCGGGCATGCCGCGTTCCTTGGCGTACTTGACCGCGTCCTTGACGCGCAGGGTGCCGTCGATCAGCGAGTACTCGCTGTGCACGTGGAGGTGGACGAAGCTCATTTGCCCTCCAGCATGGCGAGGGTCTCGGCTTCCATGTCCTTCAAATCCTGCATCTCGCCGTCGGTAAAGCCGGCGGCCTTGCGGCCGAACTCGTCGTAGGGGCCGCGGATGCGCCCGCTCATGTACTGCTGCAACAGCTCGCGGAAGGTGGTGCGCGGATCGACGCCGCGCTGCTCGCAGGCGTAACGGAACCAGCGCGTGCCGATATGAACGTGCTCGATTTCCTCGGTGTAGATCACATCGAGGATGTCGATCAGCGGCTGGTCGTCGTACTGGGCGAGTTTGCGCTGGATGCCGGGGGTCACGTCCAGCCCCCGGGCCTCGAGCACGCGCGGGATCAGCGCCATGCGCACCAGCACGTCGTGCTCGGTGCCGTGAACGGTCTCCCACAGGCTGGCGTGGGCCGGGAACGAGCCGTACTCGTAGCCGCGCTCGCGCAGGTAGGCATTGAGCAACTCGAAGTGCTTGGCCTCGTCGCGGGCCACCGACAGCCAGTCACGGTAGAAATCCGCCGGCATGGCATCGAAGCGGTAGCAGGCGTCCAGGCCGATGTTCATGGCGTTGAACTCGATATGCGCGAAGGAATGCGCCATCGACGCGCGGCCTTCGGGCGTGGCCGGGCCGCGCTTGGGGACGTCGCGCGGGGCGACCAGCTCGGGGCGCGCCGGACGGCCCGGGTCGGGTACCGGTTCGACCGACGCCGGCGGGAGCAGCACCTGGGCATCCGGCATGGCCATCGCCTCGTCATAGAGCGCGCGGACGGCATCGGCCTTGGTGGCGGGGTCGTTGTCGCGCAGGGCCCCGCCCGCGCGCTCGCGGAGCGTGTCGGTCATGCCCGCCCTCCCCGCTTGGCGCCACGCTTCTGGGCGCGCTGGCTCAAGAAGTCGCGCAGGTCGTCCTCGAGTTGGCGGTAGCGGGCGATCGCGGCCCGCCCGGTCTCGGTCACGGTGGCGTGACCGCCGCCGGCGCCACCGACTTCCTTGGCGACATACGGCTCGTCCTCGAGCTGGTTGACCTCCTGGATCAGCGACCAGGCGCGCTTGTAGCTCATGCCCAGGGTGCGGGCGGCGTGGCTGATCGAGCCGAGCTCGTCGATTGCCTCCATCAGCCGCACCTTGCCCACGCCCAGATAGTGCTCGCCGGCCTCGTCAATCAGCCACAGCCGGGCGTGGATGCCCGGGGCATAGGCCTGTCCAGGAAGGCGATTCTGGCGGGATTTCTTCGGCATGCGCGATCGATCCGTGACGGGGCGGGTGGGGGAGAATGAATGCGCCCCATGATACCCGAGCGGGTCGGGCGGGTGGCAAGGGAAGGACAGGAATCTGGCGCTTTATTCCATCGTCGCCAGGGCGGCCGCTAGAGCGGCCCTCTTGAGCGAGGTTTACCTCACGATTGTGAATTCCGTAGGAGCGCCTTCAGGCGCGAAATCCAATCGCGGAAACCTGCCTATCGCGGCTAAAGCCGCTCCTACGGTGGGCTGGCTCAGCCGCGGCGGGTGTCGAGCGCGTCGCGGGTGGCCTCGCCGACGAAGATCAGGAGCACCAGCGTGCCGACCAGGACGAAGAAGGTCGAGACCGACAGCCACCAGGCGTCGATGTTCGACTTGCCCTGCGAGAGCAGCTCGCCCAGCGAGGGCGTGGATGGCGGCACGCCCAGACCGAGGAAGTCGAGACTGGTCAGGGCGAGCACCGCCCCGGAGATGCGGAACGGCAGGAAGGTGATCACCGGGGTCATGGCGTTGGGCATCAGGTGGCGGAACATCAGCCTCGGCCCCGAGACCCCCAGCGCGCGGGCGGCCCGAACGTAGTCGAGGTTGCGCCCCTTGAGGAACTCGGCGCGCACGTAGTCCGACAGCCCCATCCAGCCGAACAGGGCCAGCAGGGCCAGCAGCAGCCCGATCGAGGGCTCGAAGATCGAGGCGAAGATGATCAGCAGGTACAGCTCCGGTAGTGCCGCCCAGACCTCGATGAAGCGCTGGAAGACCAGATCCGTCTTGCCACCGAGATACCCCTGCACCGCCCCGGCGAGCACGCCGATCGCCGTGCCGATCACCGTCAGGGCGAGCGCGAACAGCACCGAGATGCGAAAGCCGTAGATCAGGCGCGCGGCGACGTCGCGGCCGCGATCGTCGGTGCCCAGCAGGTGGCGACTGTTCGGCGCGGCCGGGTTGGGCTCTTCGTTGTAGTAGTCGATGGTGTCGAAGGAGAACGGGATCGGCGCGCGGATCACCCAGCCGTCGCGCTCGATCAGCTCGATCACATGTGGGTCGGTGTAATCCGCGGCGGTGGCGAAGTCCCCGCCGAAGCGCGTCTCGGGGTAGTCGTTCCACAGCGGGAACAGCAGCTCGCCCTGGTACTGGGCCAGCAGCGGCCGGTCGTTGGCGATCAGTTCGGCACCGAGGCTCAGGACGAACAGCGCCAGGAACACCCACAGGCTGATCCAGCCACGCCGATGGCGACGGAAACGTTTCCAGGCACGTGCCGCCGTGGAAACCTGCCCCTCGGTGCCACTGCCCTTGGTGACGGCCGTGTCCGCTCCGGCATCAACGATCGACATCAAGGAGCCTCTTTATGGATCGTGACACCGCTCTGCGCGGCTTGAGACAACCAATTAAGCCATGCCAACGAAGCACGCGCCCACCCGCGCGATAACGACATGGCGGCTGACCGAGCCACGCCGCGCCCTTCGGGCCCAGCCGAGACGTCCGCCTCCGGCGTTGCGATGCCTTGACGTGCCCACCGGCACGCCGGCGTCATCGCGCCTTGGTGGCGAACGTCTCGACAGATCAGAGCAGCATCACGACCCATGCAGAGGCTCCTACCGAACGGCTTCGAAGTGAATACGCGGATCGACCCAGACGTACACCAGGTCGGAGAGCAGCTTGCCGAACAGCCCGATCAGACTGAAGACGTAGAGCGTACCCAGCACCACGGGATAGTCACGCTGCAGCACGGCGTTGTAGGAGAGCAACCCCAGCCCGTCAAGCGAAAAGATGGTCTCGATCAGCAGGCTGCCGGTGAAGAATGCACCGATGAACGCCGCCGGAAAACCGGTGACGATCGGAATGAGCGCGTTGCGAAAGACGTGGCGGTAGAGCACCGTGCGCTCGGCCAGGCCCTTGGCGCGCGCGGTGAGCACGTACTGCTTGCGGATTTCCTCGAGGAAGCTGTTCTTGGTCAGCATGGTCATCACCGCGAAGTTGCCCACCACCATCGCCGTGATCGGCAGCACCAGGTGCCAGAGGTAATCCAGTATTTTCCCAATCAGCGACAACTGCTCGAAGTTGTCCGAGGTCAGCCCACGCAGCGGGAACCACTGCACGAAGCTGCCGCCACCGAACAGCACCAGCAGTACCAGACCAAGCACGAAGCCCGGGATGGCATAGCCGACCAGGATCACCGTCGAGGTGATCGAGTCGAACTTGCTGCCGTCGCGCACCGCCTTGGCCACCCCGAGGGGGATGGAGACGAGATAGGTGAGCAGGAAGGTCCACACCCCGAGACTGATCGAGACCGGCAGCTTCTCGACAATCAGCTCGGCGACGCTGCGCTGGTAAAAGTAGGAGTCGCCCAGATCGAAGGTCAGGTAGTTACCGAGCATATCGCCGAAGCGCTGGTAGGCCGGCTGGTCGAAGCCGTAGAACTCGCGGAACTGCTCGATCTGCTCCTCGCCCAGGCCCTGTTCCCCGCGGTAGAGCCCGCCGGTGAACTGCCCGCCCGATTCGGCCGCCGCGCCCTGCGTGCCGCCCTTCAACTGCATCATCAGCTGCTCGACCGGTCCGCCAGGGACGAACTGAATCACGGCAAACGAGATCAGCAGGATCCCAAACAAGGTCGGGATCATCAGGGCGAGGCGCTTGGCGATATACGCGCCCATCTACTCTGCTCCGCCCCTGTCGTTGGGTCCGCTGTTCGGGCTGGCCGGGATGCGTGAGACCGGCGCCTCGCCATCGCAGTTCTCCACGCAGACCACGCGACGTTCGACCTGCCCGCCGCAGCCGACGTAGCACTGGTCGAAGGCGGCCTGGCAGCCGCAATCGATGTTGCATTCCTGGTCGATCACCGCCGCGCGAATCGCTTCGCGACTGGGCGCCTCGGGCGGTATCGGCGGGTCGTCGTGGAAGCGGTCGGTGAACCAGAACGAGGCCGGGTAGCCGTAGTAGAACGGGTCACGGTACAGCCCGAACTGCATGGCGCGGTCGAGCTGGTAGTACTGGCGCTCGCGCATGTAGACACGCCGCTCGGCGTCGTACTGGCGCAGGGCCTGATCGAAGGCGGCATCCACCTGCGGGCCGATGCCGGCGATGCAGCTCTGCCGACGCGACTGGCAATCGGACTGGCAGGCCTGCATGTCGGTCTGGCAGCCCTGCAGGCAGGACAGCCCCGCCTGGCTCGTGGGTGGCAGGTAGCGCACCTCGGTGGCATAGCGCGGACCGGCACAGCCAGCCAGTACCACGACGGCTGCCAGGGCCAACAGGGCCAACAGCGGGGCCATTCGCCCCGCACCGATCCAATCAGGCGAGTCGGTGCGTGACACCGGCCGGTCGTTTGTTTTCATGACGGGCTCCCTCCATTCAGGCTGCTCACGTCGTTGACCACTGGCCCCGGCTGGGGTTCGGCGTGTGTCTCCCACCAGGTCTGCATCACCCATTCCGCCCCACTGAAATAACGCGGCAGCGGCTCGTCGTGGTAGTCAAAGCGGTTCCACCACGCCAACCGATGCGCGCCGATGTACCAGTTGGGCACCAGGTACTCGTTCCACATGAGCACCCGATCGAGCGCGCGGCAGGCGGTAACCAGGGCCCCACGATCCTCGGCGTAGATCACCGCATCGATCATCGCATCGACCGCCGGGTCGTCGATACCACTGTAGTTCCTCGAGCCCTCACGTTGCGCCGATTCGCTGCCGAACATCTCGCGCAGCTCGTTACCCGGCGACTGCGACTGGCCGTAGGACACGACGGTCATGTCGAACTCGAAGCGGTTCATGCGCCGCTGGTAGAGGGCTACGTCGATGGTGCGGTAGGAGACATCGATGCCCAACCGACGCAGGTTGTAGGCAAACGGCGCGACGATGCGCTCGAAGCCGCGCTGCGACAGCATGATCTCGAAGGAAAATGCCTGACCGACGGCGTTGCGCAACTTGCCGTCTTCCAACCCCCAGCCGGCCTGGGCCAGCAGTTGCTGGGCCTCGACCAGGTGCCGTCGCTGGATCTCGGGATTCGGCGCGAACGGCACCACGTGCGCCTGCTCGAACAACTCGGGCGGCAACTGCTCCCGGAATGGTTGCAACAACTCGAGCTCGGTGCCTTCGGGTATGTTCCGTGCGGCCAGCTCACTGTTGGCGAAGTAACTCTCGCAACGACTGTACTGGCCGTAGAACAGGTGCACATTCGACCAATGAAAATCGAAGGCGAGATTGAGGGCACGGCGAACGCGTCGATCCTGGAACAGCGACCGGCGGGTGTTCATGGCAAACCCCTGCATGCCGGCGTTGTTGCGATGCGGGATCTCGCGGCGACGGATGCGCCCCTGGTCAAACGGCTTGCCGTGGTAGGCGCGTGCCCAGCGCTTGGAATTGGTTTCATGGAAGACATCGAACTCGCCGGCCTTGAACGCCTCGAGTGCCACCGTCTCGTCCTTGTAGTACTTGAACCCCAGCGTGCGGAAGTTGTGCATGCCCTGGTTCACGCCGAGATCCTGCGCCCAGTAGTCGTCACGACGGCGATAGCGGATGTTGCGACCGAAGTTGACCGCCTCGATCTGGTAGGGGCCGCTGCCCGGCAACGGCGTGCGCGAATGCTCGGCAAAATCGACGTCGATCAGGGCATCCCGGGAAAACACCGGCAGTTCGCCAATGATCATGTGCAACTCGGGATTTGCGCGACGGAAATCGAACCGCACGTGCAAGGGGTCGACCGCCGAGGCCCCCGCCACGTCGGCCCAATAGTAACGATAGCGCGGGTGCCCGGCCTCGCCCACCAAGGTCTCAAAACTGAACACCACGTCTCGGGCGGTGACCGGCCGTCCATCGACGAAACGCGCCTCGCTGTTGATGCGAAACGTCGCCGACAGGCCATCATCGGCCAGCTCGAGCCGATCGGCCAACAGGCCATAGACGGAAAACGGCTCGTCCCAGGCCCGCACCACCAGCGTGTCGAAGAGCAAGGTGTTGGTGCCTGCGGCGGCCAACCCCTTGAGCAGGAAGGGATTGAGCGAATCGAAGGAGCCGAATACCGACAACGTCAGGGATCCCTCGCGCGGGGCGGCAGGATTGACGTAGTCGAAATGCGGGAATTCCACCGGGTAGGCAGGCGAATAGCCCAATCCCTCGGCAAAGCCGGCGGCCCTTGTCAGCGTCGGCAGGGTCGACATCGCGGCCAGGCCACCCAGCCCGGCAATCCGGCGCAGGAACGCACGCCGGTCGGGCAACAGGCAGTTTGTCCCGTCGACGGGGGTATCGGCCGCCTCGATACAATCGATCGGCCGCAATCTGGCGGCTGTGGGATGCTTGTTGCTCATCAGGCGAATACAATACGGTGAAAGTCGAACGCAGGCCAAGCATCACCGGGCGTTTTTACCCGCCCGCATCGATGCCGCCGCCCCCACCTTTGGAAAACAGGAGAGACCCATGGGATTCCTATCCGGCAAGCGCGCCCTGATTACCGGCATTGCCAACAACCGCTCGATCGCCTACGGCATCGCCGAGGCCATGCACCGCGAAGGTGCCGAGCTGGCCTTCACCTACCTCAACGACCGCTTCAAGCCGAAGGTCGAGAAGGCCACCAAGGATCTGGGATCCTCGATCTACCTGCCGCTGGACGCCACCGATGACGCACAGGTCGACGCGCTGTTCCCGGCGCTGGCCGAGCACTGGCCCGAAGGCGTGGACATCGTGATCCACGCGATGGCCTTCGCCCCGCGCGAGGCGCTCGACGGTGATTTCCTCGACGGCATGTCCCGCGAAGCCTTCGCCCAGGCGCACGACGTCTCGGCCTATTCGCTGGCCGCCCTGGCCAAGGCTGGTGAGAAGTACATGCGTGATGAAGGCGCCCTGCTCACCCTGAGTTACCTCGGCGCCGAGCGCGTCATGAAGAACTACAACGTCATGGGCGTGGCCAAGGCCTCGCTCGAGGCCACGGTCCGCTACCTGGCCGCCTCGAAGCTCGGCGAGCGCGGCATCCGTGTCAACGCGATCTCGGCCGGCCCCATCAAGACGCTGGCCGCCTCGGGTATCGGCGACTTCAAGGGCTTCCTCGACTACGTCTCCACGAATGCCCCGCTGCGTCGCAACGTCACCATCGAACAGGTCGGCAACACGGCTGCCTTCCTCTGCTCGGACCTCGCCTCCGGGATCACCGGCGAGAACGTGCACGTCGATTCCGGCTACTTCATCACCGGCATGGGTCGCTGCGAAGACTGACCCGGCCCAGTCGGTAGCGACGCGAGCTCAGGGCGCCTTCCGGCGCCCTTTTTCGTTACCCCGCCCGCACGCACTGGCAAGACCGATAAAAACACGAGGTAGGGCCGAGAAAACTTTGATTGGAAAAGAACATTTCCCACCACCAAGATCAGTTAACTAGGAATATCAGTGAATCAGGACATACTGGAGGAAACAGGGACGATGGATACCGGCATCCGCAAGGTCTTTCATTTTGGCGAACAGGTCGACGAGTACCCGGTTCGGGTCATCAACGAGCGCGAGGCACGGGCCGCGGCCGGTCTGCTCGCGCTGTTCGCGGGGTTTGCCTTCGCCCAGGGGTTTCTCAGCGGCGATTTCATGTGGGAGCGCCTGCTGATCCTGGCCTTCACCGTGGAGTTCGGCGTCCGGGTGCTGATCAACCCGCAGTACGCACCGTTCATGATCATGGGCCGCCTGATCACGCGCAACCAGGAGGTCGAATACGTCGGGGCTCCGCAGAAACGGGTGGCCTGGGGGATCGGCCTGCTGATCGCGGCCTTCATGATCTGGGTGGTGTTCGTCGAGGCGAATACCGGCCTGCTGAACCTGGTCGGCTGCTCGGCCTGCCTGTTGTTCCTGGCCTTCGAGTCGGCCTTCGGCATCTGCCTCGGCTGCGTGGCCTACAACCTGCTCACCGGCAAGCAGGCGCAGCTCTGCCCGGGCGGCGCCTGCCGCATCAAGCAGCTCGAGCCGATCCAGCGGATCAAGTGGTGGCAGGTAATCCTGGTGGTGGCCTTCCTCGGCCTGCTCTGGGCGATTCCGGAGTACAACCTCTGGAACATCCAGGACAACGTCGAGGTAGACGACCGCAACTTCGATACGATCGATCTGGACAGTCTCGAGTACTGACCCCGCCGATGATCGCCCCCAACGAAAAAGCCCGCCATCGGCGGGCTTTTTGCTGCGCATGGATTCATCCGACCTTAGCCGCGCTCGACGGTCCCGGCCAGTTCACCGGACTCGGCGCCCTCGTCAGGACGCGTATCCATCAGGATACGGTCCTCGCCACGCAGGCGAGCGACGATCACCGCGCCGGTGGCATCGCTGTAGACGTTGACCGAGGTGCGCAGCATGTCCAGCAAGCGGTCGACGACCAGCAACAGCCCCATGGCCTCCAGCGGCAGGCCGAGGACACCGAGGATCAGGGCGATCGCGACCAGACTCGCCGACGGCACGGCAGCCACGCCGATCGACGTGACCAGGGCGAGGACGACGATCAACACCTGCATCGACAGCGACAGGTCAACGCCGTAGGCCTGGGCGATGAACAGCACCGCGGCACACTCGTAGAGCGCCGTCCCATCCATGTTGATGGTCGCGCCCAGCGGCAGCACGAACGAGGAGGTCTCGCGTGACACGCCGGCCCGCTGCGTGAGCGCCTGCAGGGTGATCGGCAAGGTACCGGCCGACGAAGAGGTGGAAAAGGCGACCAACAAGGCCGGCCAGATCGCGCGCATGAAACGGATCGGCGAACGCCTCGCAACCAGCCACAGTACCAGCGGCAGGACCACCAAGGCGTGAATCGCCAGCCCCATGACCACGGCCAGGAAGAAGTCGATCAGCGGCAGGATTACCGACAGGCCGCTTTCGGCGATCACGCCAGCCACCAGCGCGAACACGCCGATCGGCGCGGTCTTCATCACCCAGTGGGTGATCTGGATCATCACGTCCTGCACGCCGGCCCAGAAGTCCTTGACCGTCTGCATCCCCGGCGAGGTCGCACGGGTCAGCGCGATACCGAACAGGACCGAAAAGAAAATCAGGCCCAGCATTTGCGCCTCGGCCCCGGCCTGGACGATGTTGGACGGCACCATGTCGCGAAGGATGTTGAAGAACTCGGACAGCTCCTTGCCCTCAAGCCGGCCGCTGACCTCGTCACCGATCGGCGGCAGCGCGACGGTTTCCGACAACGGTTGGCCGCCGGAAATCCCCGGCTGGAACAGGTTCATCACCATCAGGGCCGTGGTGACGGCCAGGGTGGTCGAGAACAGGTAGTAGATGACCGTGCGCCCGGCCATCATGCCAACCCCACCGGCACTGCCGATACTCGCGACGCCGGTGATGATCGAGGCGGTGATCAACGGCACGATCAGCATCTTCAGAGCGTCGAGGAACAAGCCGCCGACGAAATCGTAGATGGCCAGCAACGGAATGCCGGCCGCCTCGGTGCCGAACACGGCGCCGAAAAGGAAGGCTGCCGCCAGCGCGGTCAGGATCTGCCAGTGCAAGGCCATGCAATCACTCCTTCTCGCCCACCACCCTCATGGCGGGCGTGGACGGCTGCCGTCAATCGAAGGCGTTTTCGCGAATCTCGACGTCTGCCTCGGCGCGCAACGAGCGCATGAAGGCATCGATCAGACGATTGGCTTGGTTGTTTTCCAACTGGCCGGCCAGTCGGTTGCGGGTCTCGGCGTCCAGTTCGGACGGCTCGCCGGCACGCACGCCACTGAGAACGACCACGGCAGCATCGCCGTCGGACAACTGCGTGGTGGTCGCACTGACCGTCTGCTCGCCGGGCCTGGGCAGTCCAAAGCCCGCCGACAGGGCCTCTGTCGGCATCTCGTCGCTGGCATCGCCTCGGCCAACCCATTGCGCCGAAGTCCAGCTGGCCGCATCGACGTCGGCCACACGCTCGGCCGGATCCTTGCCCGCGACGAGATCGGACTCGATCGCCTCGGCCAGCTCGGCGATTGCCGCCTCGACCTGCTCCGCGCGCCACTGAGCGACGACCTGGTCGCGGACCTCCTCGAACGGCATCGGGTGGGCCTCGCGATGCTCCTCGACACGCAGGACCACGGCGTGGCTATTGTCCAGGTCGACGAGTTGGCTGTTGAAGCGCTCGTCGAGCACCGCCTCCTCGAAGGCGGCCTCGCGCACGGCACGACGCTCGCCGATGCCGTCTCCCGCTTCCCGGCTGATCCAGTCACTGGTCTCGATCTCCAGACCGACGGCCTCGGCGGCCGGCACCAGGCTGTCCGGCTGCTCGTAGCTCACGCTGGCCAGCTGCTCTGCGGCGTCGTAGTAGGCGCGCTCGGCGGCGTCCTGCTTGAGCTGCTCGATCAGCTCGCCCCGTGCCTCTTCCAACGGAGGCACTTCGGCCTGACTGACCTCGTAGACCTGAATCAAGTGCCAACCGAAGCGCGTACGCACCGGCTCGCTGATCTCGCCCTCGCCCAGGTCGGCGACGGCACGGTCGAAGGATTCGGCAATCTCCCCTTCGCCGACGCGACCGAGGTCACCGCCACTATCGCGGGTACTACCGTCATCCGACAGCTCGGCGGCCTTTTCCTCGAAGGCGGCCTCACCCGACTCGATCGCCTCGCGAGCCACCTCCAGGCGCTCACGCGCCTCGTCGACCGTGGCGGCATCGGCATCGCCGGGCAGCTGGATCAGGATATGGCGGGCACGACGCACGGCCTCGTCCGCCTGACGCTCACGATAATCCTCGTACGCCGACTGCAGGGCCGCATCACTGACCTCCTGGGAGGCGGCAAGCTTCTCCGGCGTAATTTCGACGTAGGCCAATTTGACCTGCTCGGGCCGCTGGAAGGCCTCGACACGCTCGTCGTAGTAGGCCTTGAGGGTTGATTCGTCGGGATCGTCGATGCCGGAGGCAACTGCCTGCCGATCGATACGCACCAGTCCGATCTCACGCGACTGATCACGCAGGGCGACCAGCTGGCGCACTTCGGGTTCGGTGACGAAGGCACTGCCGACCAAGGCATTGTCGAGGGTGTTGAACAGTAGGTCGCGTCGCACGTCGTTCTCGAACTGATCAACCGACATGCCCTGCTGGGCCAAGCGACGTTCGTAGGCCTCACGATCGAACTGCCCGTCGCGCTGGAAGGCGGAGATGCCACGGATCGTGGCGGCCACCAGACCATCGGGGACCGTGTAGCCTTGTTCTCGGGTGAACTGGACCAGCAGGCGCTCGTTGATCATCTGGTCGAGCACCTGACGCTTGAGCCCCATCTGCTCGATCATCTCGGCGGTAACCTTCTGCTCGCTCTGAGCGATCAGCTGCTGCCGGCGCTCGCTGAAGGCCTGGTCAAGTTGACGGGCGGTAATCTCTTCGCCCTCGACCTCGGCGACCAGCGTGTCCTTGCCGCCACCCAGGTATTCGCCCACACCCCACAACGCGAACGGGATGCTGATCAAACCAACGATTACATAAGCCAGCCAGCCGCGAATCTTCTCGCGGATATCCATCAACATGTCTACGTCACTCCCGCTTCGGGTCTGTCTTGGTGGTGTGGGGCGCGGCCGTCAATCCGACGGCACGATGATCGGCGCAAATCGAGCCGCATGATAGCAGGGGCGACGCTGCCAACCCATGCCACCGCTTATCTCAGGGGTATCGGACTCGGGCAAGCCCGGCGATCGGTCGACCGACGGTCGCCAGCTTTTCGGGCGGAATCTCCATCCCGCATCCGTGCCTGTCCATGCACCAGGCAAAAAGAAAGGGGCGTTGCCGCCCCTTCTCGTCGGGTGTCGGGCCGTCATTCCGGCCCGCATCCCGTATATATCCCGTTCGGATAGATCAGTTGACCGCGTCCTTGAGGCCCTTGCCTGCCTTGAAAGACGGCAGCTTGGATGCCTTGATGTTGATCGTCTCACCGGTGCGCGGGTTGCGGCCGGTCCGGGCCTCACGTTCGCGAACCAGGAAAGTACCAAAGCCAACCAGCGTGACCTGATCGCCTTTCTTCAGCGCGCCACCAACGGCATCGATGAAGCCATCCAGGGCACTCGCGGCCGCTGACTTGGAAATACCAGCGTTGTCGGCCATCGCATCGATCAGTTCAGATTTGTTCATACCTTGTCATCCCTTGGTGAAAAAAATGTCTGTTCGGGTCCCGGCTCACCGCGCGTCAGCGTCAGGACGCGGCGCAGCTGGCCACCGCACGGAAACAGCGAAAACAGTTATACAAGTGCGACCTTCGGCGTGTCAACACGCAAATTGCCCGCGCAGCGCGCATTCTGGCGCGACAGGTAGCCAGGCAAACCGCTGAATCCACCCGGCAACCCAGCGAACGTCGCAAGGCCCCGCAAACAAACCGCCCCTCCGTTTTTGGAGGGGCGGTGTGGTTTTCTTGCACGACTGGACGCCTAACCCGGACACAGACCGGTTCGCAAACCCGACCGACGACGCGCCGGCACGGGCCGTCGCCTGACTTAGTGCGCCAGGTTCTTGCCCTTGCCGCCGCGCTTTTTCTTCTCGATCAAGCCCACGTCCCCGGACGGCGTCGTCTCGTTGGGCATCGGCATGCGCACGAGCGCCGCCTCGAGCACCTGGTCGATCCAGCGAACCGGGCGAATGTCGAGTTTCTTCTTGATCTGGTCGGGAATTTCGGCGAGATCCTTGCGATTCTGCTCGGGAATCAACACCGTCTCGATGCCGCCACGCTGTGCCGCGAGGAGCTTTTCCTTGAGGCCACCGATGGGCAAGACCTCGCCGCGCAAAGTGATTTCGCCAGTCATGCCGACCGACGCCTTGACCGGGATGCCGGTCAGGGCCGAGACGATCGCGGTGCACATCGCACTGCCCGCCGACGGGCCATCCTTCGGTGTTGCGCCTTCCGGCACGTGCACGTGAATGTCGCTTTTCTGGTTGAAGTCCGGGTCGATGCCCAGCGTATCGGCACGGGCACGCACGACCGTGAGCGCGGCCTGGATGGACTCCTGCATCACCTCGCCGAGCTTACCGGTGTACTTGAGGTTGCCCTTACCTGGCACCGTGGTCGCCTCGATGGTCAAGAGATCACCGCCCACCTCGGTCCACGCCAACCCCGTGACCTGACCGACCTGGTCGGTCTCTTCGGCGCGACCAAAGTCGAAACGCTGCACACCAAGATACTTGTCGAGGTTCTTCGGCGTGACCGAGACCCCCTTCTTGTCCTTGGCGGTGATCAGCTCGCGCACCACCTTGCGGCAGATCTTCGCCAGCTCGCGTTCGAGATTGCGCACGCCCGCCTCGCGGGTGTAGTGACGGATGATGTCGCGGATCGCGTTGTGGCTGACCGTGAGCTCGCCGTCCTTGAGTCCGTTGGCCTTGATCTGCTTGGGCAACAGGTAGCGCTTGGCGATCTCGGTCTTCTCGTCCTCGGTGTAGCCGGCGATGCGGATGGTCTCCATCCGGTCGAGCAATGGCCCCGGGATGTTGTAGCTGTTCGCCGTGCAGACGAACATCACCTCGGAAAGATCGATGTCGACGTCCATGTAGTGATCGGCGAAGGCCTTGTTCTGCTCGGGGTCGAGCACCTCGAGCATGGCCGCGGCCGGGTCGCCGCGAAAATCTGAGGCCATCTTGTCGATTTCGTCGAGCAGGATCAGCGGGTTCTTGGTACCGACCTTCGAGAGCGCCTGCACGATCCGGCCCGGCAAGGCACCGACATAGGTACGACGGTGACCGCGGATCTCGGCGTCGTCACGCACGCCGCCCAGGGCAATGCGACCGAACTTGCGGTTGGTGGCCTTGGCGATCGACTGGCCCAGCGACGTCTTCCCCACGCCAGGAGGGCCAACCAGGCACAGGATCGGGCCGGCCATCTTGCGCACGCGGGTCTGGACCGCGAGGTACTCGATGATCCGCTCCTTCACCTTTTCCAGGCCGAAGTGATCGGCCTCGAGCACGGCCTCGGCCGCCTCGAGATCGTGCTTGATACGAGTGCGCTTCTTCCACGGCACCGCGACCATCCAGTCGAGATAGCTGCGCACCACCGAGGCCTCGGCGGACATCGGCGACATCATCTTGAGTTTGTTGAGCTCGGATTTCGCCTTCTCGCGGGCCTCCTTGGTCATGCCGGCCTTCTCGATCTTGTTCTCGAGATCGTCGAGCTCGTTGCCGCCGTCCTCCAGATCGCCCAGTTCCTTCTGGATGGCCTTCATCTGCTCGTTGAGGTAGTACTCGCGCTGGCTCTTCTCCATCTGCTGCTTGACGCGGCCACGGATGCGGCGTTCGACCTGCAGAGTGTCGATTTCTGACTCGATCAACATCATCAGGCGCTCGATGCGCTGATGCAGGTCGATGGTCTCGAGGATCGCCTGCTTTTCTTCCAACCCCAAGGCCATGTGCGCGGCAATCGTATCGGCCAGGCGCGAAACGTCATCGATGCCCGACAGCGAGGTCAGCACCTCGGGCGGGGTTTTCTTGTTCAGCTTGACGTAGCTCTCGAACTGGTTGAGCAGGGCCCGCGCCTCGAGCTCGACCTCGCGCTCATCGGTCTCCGAGGTGGACTCAATCGAGTGAACCTCAGCGGTCAGATGCCCGTCGAGTTCATGCACGCGGTCGAGCTCCACCCGTTCGATGCCCTCGACCAACACCTTGATGGTGCCGTCGGGAAGCTTGTGCAACTGCAGGATCGAGGCGAGCGTGCCTACGCCGTGCAGGTCACCGACACCTGGATCGTCGTTCTCGGCGTCCTTCTGCGCGACTAGCAAGAGCTGCTTGCTGCCCTTGACCGCCTCGTCGAGGGCGGCGACCGATTTCGGCCGCCCAACGAACAGCGGGATCACCATATGCGGGTAGACGACGACATCGCGCAGTGGCAGCACGTCGACCTGACGCGGCGAGCCCGAGATGACGGCAGAGGATTGTTCGCTGTGACTCATATAGGGGTATACCTGTAGCGCCGTGATGGCGGTGTATTCGGATGATCGGTCGCGTCAAAACACGCGGTCGGAAGTAAATGGGACGTCCCCTGAACGTATGACCGGAGAATAGCTTTTCAAGCGCGCCCTGTCAGGAAACCGCCCCATCCTGAGCACAATCTCGCGCGCATACGAAAACACCCCGGACAAGCCGGGGTGCAGGACATGCGACAAGGACAACCATCGGATCAGCGATCCGAGGAGGCCTTGTCGTGCTCGGGGGCCGTCTCGTCGGCATCAGCGTCGGGCTTGGTGCCCGACCCTGTCTTGCCGTAGACGAGGTAAGGCTCGGACTCGGCGCGAACCACCGCGCCGTCAACCACGACCTTCTCGACGTTGGACAGTGACGGCACCTCGTACATCGTGTCGAGCAGGATGTGCTCCATGATCGTACGCAGGCCACGCGCGCCAGTGTGCCGCCGGATGGCCTTCTTCGCGATCTCGCGCAGTGCGTCCTCGCGGAATTCGAGCTCGACGTCCTCCATCTCGAACAGACGCTCGTACTGCTTGGTCAGCGCGTTCTTCGGCTCAGTCAGGATGCGGATCAGCGCGTCCTCGTCGAGCTCCGTGAGCGTCGCGATCACGGGCAGACGGCCGATGAACTCGGGGATCAGACCGAAGCGGGTCAGGTCTTCCGATTCAATCTGCGTCATCAGCTCGTCGGTAGCCTTCTGGTCAAGCTCGGACTTCACTTCGGCCGAAAAGCCGATGCCGCCCTTCTCGACGCGCTGGCGAATGATCTTCTCCAGACCGGCGAAGGCCCCGCCCACGATGAACAGCATGTTGCTGGTGTCAATCTGGACGAACTCCTGCTGCGGGTGCTTGCGCCCACCCTGCGGCGGCACCGAGGCAGTGGTGCCCTCGATCATCTTCAGCAAGGCCTGCTGCACACCCTCGCCGGAAACGTCGCGGGTGATCGACGGGTTTTCCGACTTGCGGGTGATCTTGTCGATCTCATCGATGTAGATGATGCCGTGCTGGGCCTTCTCGACGTCGTAATCACAACGCTGCAGTAGTTTCTGCAGGATGTTCTCGACGTCTTCGCCGACGTAGCCCGCCTCGGTCAGCGTGGTCGCATCGGCGATGGTGAACGGCACATCCAGCACGCGGGCCAGGGTCTGGGCCAACAGGGTCTTGCCCGAGCCGGTCGGACCAATCAGCAGGATATTCGACTTCGACAACTCAACGTCATCGTCCTCGGCCTCACGGCGACGTTCACCGAACAGGTTCAGGCGCTTGTAGTGGTTGTAGACTGCCACCGCCAGCGCGCGCTTGGCGGTCATCTGGCCGATCACGTACTCGTCGAGTGCAGCAACCAGCTCGTGCGGGGTCGGCAGGCGCTCGGGGCCGTTCTCGCCCTCGGCCTCTACCTCTTCACGCAGAATGTCATTGCACAACTCGACGCATTCGTCGCAGATGTAGATATTCGGACCAGCGATCAGTTTCTTGACCTCGTCCTGGCTCTTGCCGCAGAACGAGCAGATCAGATCCTGCGTGTCTTTCGTCTTCTCAGCCATGGCTGTTCTCGTCGAACCTCGTGGGTCGATGCGGCCGAGCGTTACCCTGCTCGGCCGATCGACTGAATGGGGTCGCCGCCGGCAAGCGGTCGCAGACGGCCTTGATTAGTCTGGATCAATCCGCCTTGCCGGCCTTCCGACGGCTGGTAAGCACCTTGTCGACCAGATTGTAGTCGCAAGCCTGGTCAGCCGTCATGAAGTTGTCACGATCGGTATCGCGCTCGAGCTGCTCGAGGCTCTGACCGGTGTGGTGCGACAGTATGCCGTTCAGGCGCTCACGCAGCTTGATGATCTCCTCGGCGTGGATCTTGATGTCCGAGGCCTGACCCTGGAAGCCGCCCAGCGGCTGGTGGATCATGATGCGCGAGTTCGGCAGCGCGTAGCGCTTGCCTTCCGCCCCGCCGGCGAGCAGGAACGAACCCATGCTGGCCGCCTGGCCGATACACAGGGTCGAGACGTCCGGCTTGATGAACTGCATGGTGTCGTAGATCGCCATGCCGGCGGTCACCACGCCACCGGGCGAGTTGATGTAGAGGTGGATGTCCTTGTCCGGATTCTCCGACTCGAGGAACAACAGCTGAGCGACGATCAGGTTGGCCATCTGGTCCTCGATCGGACCGACGACGAAGATCACCCGTTCCTTGAGCAGGCGCGAGTAGATGTCGTAGGCGCGCTCGCCCCGGGAGCTCTGCTCGACGACCATCGGCACCAGGGCATTCATTTCCGGTTGGCCGCCATGGTGGCTTTCAAACGCCTCTTTCATTCATCACCTCGGTATAAACGGTTCGGCCGCCTCGAGGGCGGCCAGATTCCAGTCAGCTTTCGAACGACTCGGCCGGAACTCAGCCTTGCGGGTTCATCAGTTCCTTGAAGGGAACCTTCTTCTCGCTGACCTTGGCCTTGCCAAGGATATGCTCGACCGCCTGTTCTTCAAGGACCACGGTACGGGCATTGCTCATCATCTGATGATCGCCCTTGTAGTGGGCCACCACCTGCTCCGGCTCGTCGTAGGCCGCGGCGATCTCGTTGATGAAGGCGTCAACGCGCTCGTCTTCCGGCTTGAGATCAGCTTCCTTGACCACTTCCATGATCACCAGACCCATGCGAACGCGCTTTTCAGCCTGCTCGCGGAACAGCGTCGGATCGAGCTTGGAGGCATCCGCCTGCGGCATCTGGTTGCGGACGAACTGGTCGCGCATCGAGACCGACTCGTCGTCAATCAGCGTCGAAGGGACGTCGAACTCGAGCGATTCGGTCAGTGCCTCGATGGTGCGGTCCTTGTTGCGACGACGGATGGTCTGCTTGAGTTCACGCTCCATGTTGTCGCGCACGTCCTCGCGCAGCTTGTCTGCCGAGTCGGCGCCGAACTTCTTGGCGAACTCGTCGTCGACCTCAGGCAGCACCTGCTCTTCGACCTGGGTGGCCTCGATCTCGAACTCGGCGGTCTTGCCGGCCAAGTGCTCGGCCTGGTATTCCTCGGGGAAGTTCACCTCGATGGTGACCGGCTCGCCCGGCTTAATCCCCTTCAGGCCCTTCTCGAAGTCCGGCAGCATCTGCCCTTCGCCCAAGATCACCTCGACGCCTTCGGCCGAGCCGCCCTCGAAGGCTTCACCGTCGATCTTGCCGACGAAATTGATGGTGACCTTCTCGCCCTTGCGCGCCTTGTGGCGGACCTTCTTCCAGTCCGCGTTCTGCTTGCGCAGGGTGTCGATCATTTCGTCGACGTCTTCCTCGGCCACTTCGCTGGTCAGGGTCTCGACCTTGAGCTTGGACAGGTCACCCAGCTCGATCTCCGGGTAGACCTCGACCGCTGCGGTGAACTTCAGCGGCTCGCCGGCCTTGTTGTTCTCGATCGACTCGATGCTCGGCTGCCCGGCAACGCGCAGGTCGTTTTCCTCGACGGCCTTCTGGAAGCTCTGGCCCATGACGTCGCCAATGACGTCGTCGCGGACCCGACCGGCGTACTGCATCCGGATGACCGACAGCGGCGCCTTGCCCGGACGGAAGCCGTCGATGCGGGCGCGGCCGCGCATGTCCTTGAGACGCTTCTCGACCTGCTCGTCGATCTCGTTGGCGGGGACCTCGATCGCCAGGCGGCGGGTCAGGCCTTCGGCCGGCTGCAATTCAACCTGCATGGATGCGATACCTCAAAAAAAGAAAACAAATGTCTGGATGTCGATCGTCCCGCCACGGGTGGCAGGACGCCTATCGGGTCTGGTGCGAGAGGAGAGACTCGAACTCTCACGCCGTCAGGCGCTGGTACCTAAAACCAGTGCGTCTACCAATTCCGCCACTCTCGCTGGCTAGGAAACCATGGCAACAATGCCGAGTTTCCGACGATCAAAGCCGGGCAGTATACCGGAGCCGAACGCACGCCCAAAGCGCACCGCTCGGTTCCAACACCCGCTGTCAGAACGGCAAGCCCGGCATGCGCCCCTTCATGGAGCGCATCATCTTCTTCATGCCGCCGCCGGAAAGCTTCTTCATCATGTCGCGCATGTCGCGGTACTGCTTGAGCAGACGATTGACGTCCTGGACCTGCATGCCCGAACCATTCGCGATCCGGCGCTTGCGCGAGCCCTTGATGATGTCGGGCCGCTGACGCTCGCCTGGCGTCATCGACTCGATGATCGCGATCATGCGCTTGATGTCCTTGTCGTCGATGTGCTTCTGCGCATCGGCACCGAGCTTGCCCATGCCGGGCAGCTTGTCCATCAGCCCACCCATGCCGCCCATCTTGAGCATCTGGTTGAACTGGTCGCGCATATCCTCGAGCGTGAAGCCCTTGCCCGAACGCACCTTGTCGGCCAGTGCCTTTGCCTTGTCGGCATCGACCGTTTCCTGCGCCTGCTCGACCAACGAGACGACGTCGCCCATGCCAAGGATGCGCGAGGCGATCCGATCCGGGTGAAATGGCTCGAGCGCATCGAGCTTCTCGCCCACGCCAAGGAACTTGATCGGCTTGCCGGTGACGTGACGCACCGACAGCGCCGCCCCGCCCCGCGCATCACCGTCGGCCTTGGTCAGGATCACGCCGGTCAACGGCAACTGCTCGTGGAAGGCTTGCGCGGTGTTGGCGGCGTCCTGGCCGGTCATCGAGTCGACAACGAACAGCGTCTCGATCGGGTCGACCGCGCCGTGGATACGGGCGACCTCGCCCATCATCTCCTCGTCGACGTGCAGGCGACCGGCGGTGTCGACGATCAGCACGTCGTAGAACTTGAGCTCGGCCTCCTTGCGGGCGGCCTTGGCGATCTCGACCGGATCCTGGTCGCTGGTCGAGGGGAAGAAGTCGACGCCGACCTGCTTGGCCACCGTCTCGAGCTGGTCGATCGCCGCCGGGCGATACACGTCCGCCGAGACGACCAGCACCTTTTTCTTCTGGTTGTTCTTGAGCCAGCGGCCGAGCTTACCCGCCGTGGTGGTCTTGCCCGCGCCCTGCAGGCCGGCCATCAGGATCACCGCCGGCGGACGCGCGGCCAGGTCGAGCTCGGCGTTCTCCGAGCCCATCAGGCGAGTCAGCTCGTCGTTGACGATCTTGACGAACACCTGCCCCGGCTGGAGGCTCTTGGCCACCTCGGCGCCGACAGCGCGCTCGCGCACGTCCTTGATGAACTCGCGCACCACCGGCAGGGCGACGTCGGCCTCCAGCAGCGCCATGCGCACCTCGCGCAGGGCATCCTTGATGTTGTCCTCGGTCAGGCGCCCCTGGCCCTTCAGACCATCGAGCAGCCCACCGAGTCGCTTGGAAAGGTTGTCAAACATCGCTTGCCTCTCTCACTGCGGTGCACTCCGGCTCAATGCGGCGCACCGTGGAGCCGGCCGGCTCCCGCAACCGAATCGAGATCAGGAACCCCGGCTGGCGCGCTTGCGCTCGTTCTCGGTCAGGTACTTCTTGCGGATCCGGATCGACTCGGGGGTCACCTCGACCAGTTCGTCATCGTCGATGAATTCCAGCGCCTGCTCAAGCGTGTAACGGATCGGCGGGGTCAGGGTGAGCGCCTCGTCGGTACCGGCGGCACGGACGTTGGTCAGCTTCTTGCCCTTAAGGACGTTGACGGTCAGGTCGTTGTCGCGGGCGTGGATGCCGACTACCTGACCCTCGTAGACCTCGTCACTGTGACCGATCATCAGGCGACCGCGATCCTGCAGGTTGTACAGGGCATAGGCCAGTGCCTTGCCGGTGTCGGAGGCAATCAACACACCGTTGTTGCGCTGACCGACCATGCCCGGCTGATACGGACCGTAGTGATCGAAGACCGAGAACAGCAAGCCACTACCCTGCGTGGCGGTCAGGAACTCGGTACGGAACCCGATCAGGCCGCGCGACGGGATGATGAACTCCAGACGCACGCGGCCCTGGCCATCGGGTTCCATGTTGCGCATCTCGCCACGGCGCAGGCCGAGCTTTTCCATGACGCCGCCCTGGTGCTGCTCCTCGATGTCGACGACCAGCTGCTCGTAGGGCTCCTGCTTCTCGCCATCGACCTCGCGGACGATGACCTCGGGACGAGAGACGCCCAGCTCGTAGCCCTCGCGGCGCATGTTCTCGATCAGCACCGACAGGTGCAGCTCGCCGCGACCGGAAACACGGAACTTGTCCGGATCGTCGCCCTGCTCGACGCGCAGTGCCACGTTGTGCACCAGCTCGCGCTCGAGACGTTCGCGGATCTGGCGACTGGTGAGGAACTTGCCCTCACGGCCGGCAAACGGCGAGGTGTTGACCTGGAAGGTCATGGAGACCGTCGGCTCGTCGACGGTGAGCGCCGGCAGTGCCTCGACGTTTTCCGGATCGCAGAGCGTGTCGGAGATGTAGAGCGGGTCGACGCCGGAGAAGGCGATGATGTCACCAGCCTGGGCTGTGTCGACCTCGACACGGTCGAGGCCGTGGAAGCCCATGATCTGCAGGATGCGGCCACTGCGGACCTCGCCCTCGCGCCCAACGATCTTGACCTGGGTGTTGGTCTTGACCCGGCCGCGCTTGATCCGGCCGACGCCGATCACGCCGACGTAGGAGTTGTAGTCGAGGCTGGAGACCTGCATCTGGAACGGGCCGTCCGGATCGACGTCCGGGGCCGGCACGCGCTTGGTGATCGTTTCGAACAGCGGGGTCATGTCGCCCTCGCGGACGTCATCGTTCAGACCGGCATAGCCGTTGAGCGCCGAGGCGTAAACAATCGGGAAATCGAGTTGGTCGTCGCTGGCACCCAGACGATCGAACAGGTCGAAGACCTCGTTGATGACCCAGTCCGGACGTGCGCCCGGGCGATCGATCTTGTTGATCACCACGATAGGCTTGAGGCCGTGCTCGAAGGCCTTCTGGGTCACGAAGCGCGTCTGCGGCATCGGGCCGTCGACCGCGTCGACCAGCAGCAGCACGGAGTCGACCATCGACATGACCCGCTCGACCTCGCCGCCGAAATCGGCGTGCCCCGGGGTGTCGACGATGTTGATACGCCAATCCTCACCCTCGGGAGACTGCCACTTGATCGCGGTGTTCTTGGCCAGGATCGTGATGCCCCGCTCCTTCTCGATCTGGTTGGAGTCCATGACCCGTTCACCGTGGTCGGTGCGGGCATCGAGGGTGCCGGATTGCTGCAGCAAACGGTCGACCAGGGTGGTCTTGCCGTGGTCAACGTGGGCGATAATGGCGATATTACGGAGATTGGCGATCACAAAAAACGGTCCAAGGGATTGAAATAAGGCGCGCAGTATAAACACAAAAGCCAAACCAACCGAGGCGGAAAACCAAAAGTAGGCAACAACCCCGCCAACATGACCCGAACAAACGGGGCATGGCCGTGAAGATCAGCAAAAACACGCTCTAGGTGATATACCTACGGGGTCCTGGTCGCCGAGTCCCCAACTCGGGCATTCCGCGACACCATTTAATCAGAACGAACGAGAACGCAGGGAGCCCTCCATGAGCACCACCCCCACTATCGGCAAACGCACGACGCTGCTGATGCCGGTCTTTCTGCCCGCGGTGATCGTCATCGCACTGCTGGTCATTGGCACCGTGATCAACCCCGATCGCGCCGGGGATGTCTTTGCCAAGGTCCTGGAATGGATCACCAACGATTTCGGTTGGTTCTACATGCTGGCCGTGGCGATCTTCCTGATCTTCTTCATCGCGGTGGCCATCTCGCCCTGGGGGCGGATCAAGCTCGGCCCGGACCACTCCGAGCCGGAATACAGCTTCCCGGCGTGGTTCGCCATGCTGTTCTCGGCCGGCTACGGCATTGCGCTGCTGTTCTTCGGCGTGGCCGAGCCGGTGCTCCACTTCGCCAGCCCACCCAACGGCTCGGCCGAGACCATCGATGCGGCCAAGCAGGCGTTACAGATCTCGTTCTTCCACTGGGGCTTTCACATCTGGGCGATCTACGGCCTGGTCGGCCTGGTGCTGGCCTACTTTGCCTTCCGCCACGGTCTGCCGCTGTCGATGCGCTCGGCGCTCTACCCGCTGATCGGCGAACGCATCCACGGCCCGATCGGCCACACCGTGGACGTCTTCGCCATCCTCGGCACCATGTTCGGCATCGCCACCACGCTGGGCCTGTCGGTTGCACAGATCAACGCCGGCCTGAACTACCTGTGGCCGAACATTCCGGTGAACACCACCGTGCAGATCATCGCGATCGCCGTGATTACCGCCGCGGCTACCGTCTCGGTGGTCGCCGGCATGGACAAGGGGATCAAGCGCCTGTCGCAGCTGAACATGATCATGGCGATCGCGCTGGTGCTGTTCGTGTTCCTGATGGGGCCGACCGTCTTCCTGCTCGAAGCCTTCGTCGAGAACACCGGTTTTTACCTCTCGAATATCGTCGAGCGCACCTTCAGCCTGCAGGCCTACGAGTCGAGCGACTGGATCGGCAACTGGACGCTGTTCATCTTCGGCTGGACCATCGCCTGGGCACCGTTCGTCGGGCTGTTCATCGCGAAGATCAGCCGTGGGCGGACCATCCGCCAGTTCGTGCTGGGCGTGATGTTCGTGCCGACGATTTTCACCTTCTTCTGGTTCACCGTGTTCGGCGATACCGCGCTCAACGCGATCATGCACGAGGGGGCCGATGCCCTGATCGGCCAGGTGCAGACGGACAAGGCGATCGCCCTGTTCAAATTGTTCGAGATGCTGCCGCTCACGCCGATCATCTCCTTCCTGACGATCGTGCTGATCATCACCTTCTTCGTGACCTCTTCGGACTCCGGCTCGCTGGTCATTGATTCGCTGGCCTCGGGTGGCGCGATCCAGACCCCGGCACTCCAGCGGGTCTTCTGGGCCGTGCTGGAGGGCGTGGTCGCCTCGGTGCTGCTCCTCGCCGGCGGCCTGGGCGCCCTGCAGACGGCCTCGATCACCGCCGCCCTGCCGTTCGCGATCATCATGCTGATCGCCGCGGTGGGCATGTGGCGCGCGTTGCAGATCGAGGGGCATCGCGAGGTGAGCCTGCAGCACCACATGAATGCCGGTCGCCACGGCAGCCTCGGCGGGGTCGACAACTGGCGCAAGCGGGTGACCAACATGGTCAGCTTCCCGAAGCGCGAGCCGGTCGCCGCGTTCATCCAGAACGACGTGGTCGAGGCAATGGCCCAGGTGAGCGAGGAACTCAACGGGCAGGGTTGGCCGGTCGAGACCGACTTCGACGAGGAGCGCTGCCGTGCCCACCTGAGCGTCACCAAGACGGACACCATGGCATTCATCTATGAAGTGCGCCTGCGCGGCTACGCCAAGCCGGGCTTCGCCTTCCCGGAACAGGACCGCTCGCTCGATGGCGACAGCCACTACTACCGCGCCGAGGTCTACCTGCGCCGTGGTGGCCGTTCCTACAACATCTACGGCTACGACCGCGAGACGGTCATCAGCGACATCCTCGACCAGTTCGAGAAGTACATGCACTTCCTGCACACCTCCCCGGCCATCCTGCCGTGGAAGATGGAAGAGCATGACGATGACCTCCACACCCAGCGGATTCGTCAGCTGGGTAACGGCAAGGCCGGGCCGACCACCGACAGCTGATCGCCCCGCCGGGACGACGGTCGGACCGACCCACCAACCCGTCACGAGAGTGGCGGGTTTTTTCGTGCCCACCGGTCGGCAAGACCTCTCGACGTCACCCGGCCACACCCTCCGCTCGGTGGCGCCGAATGATAGAATTGGAGCAAGCTCCACCCCTGATCACGACGAGGCATTTCATGGCCCAACGGCTGGCTTTCACCAAGATGCACGGACTGGGCAACGATTTCATGGTGGTCGATGCCGTCAGTCGCCGCTTGCCGGTCGCCGAGTGGCTGACCCCAACGCGCGTTCAAGGCTGGGCCGATCGCCATTTCGGCATCGGCTTCGATCAGTTGCTTTTGATCGAGCCGCCGAGCGGCACGAAGGCCGATTTTCGCTACCGTATCTTCAACGCCGATGGCGGCGAGGTGGAACAGTGCGGCAATGGCGCGCGCTGCTTCGCACGCTTTGTGGCCGAACGTGGGCTGACCGATCGGCGCGAGATTCGCGTCGAAACCGCCGGCGGGCCGATCGTGTTGCACCTGACCGACGATGACCGCGTCCGGGTCGACATGGGTAGGCCTCGATTCGCCCCTGAGGCGATTCCCTTCAAGCCGCCGATCACGGCAAGCGAATCGCCCTACACCCTGATGCTCAGCGGGCAACCCGGCGGTCTCGACCGAGTCACGCTGGAGGCGGTCTCGATGGGCAACCCGCACGCGGTCCTCCAGGTCAAGGATCTCGAGAGCTTCCCGGTCGAGGCCGTGGGCACGGCACTCGAATCACACCCGGCCTTCCCCCGACGGGTGAATGTCGGCTTTGTCCAGCAACATCGCCCCGATCACATCGCCCTACGGGTGTTCGAGCGGGGGGCCGGCGAGACCCTGGCCTGTGGCACCGGTGCCTGCGCAGCCGTCGCCGCCGGCATTCGTGCCGGGCGACTGCACTCGCCCTGCCGGGTCGACTTGCGTGGTGGGGCGTTATCGATCGAGTGGTCCGGCCGCGAGGACGACTCGCTGTTCATGACCGGGCCGGCTACCTTCGTCTTCGACGGCGAGGTCGCGATCGACTCCACCGAATGACGACCGTCGCCACCGCATTGCCGAGCCCGGCACGCGGGGGTAAGGTAGACGCTTGAAAGGTCTGCGCGAATTCGACTCCGTTCTGCGGGGCCCCGCCTAAGTGGCATCGGATTCGCGCAGATCTACCCAAGCGCCCGAAGAGGCGCCTGCTGCCAATAACCATCAAGGGATTACGCATGAGCGAGAACGTGGCCTTCGAACTTGCCGACACGGACGCCGAGGTCGACAACCAGCAGACACCGAGCGCCGAGACGGTGCTCGCCTACCTGCGCACCCACCCGGACCTGTTCCTCGAGCACCCGGAAATTCTCGATCACATCGAACTGCCCGGCCCGCCACAGCCGGTTGTCTCCCTGCACCACTGGCAACTGCGACGCTGGCGCGGCCAGGCACTTCATAATCGTCATGCCCTGGATCAGCTCCACCAAGTGGCCGCCGACAACGCCGAGGCCGATCGCCTGTTGCACCGCTTCTGCGAGGGGCTGCTGAACGCCACGGATCGTTCCCCGGCCACGCTGGAAAAACAGATCCAGGCCGACTTCGACATCGACACGTGTCGCGTCGTGCCGCTGGCCGATCTCGACGGCGAGACCCGCAAGCTGCTGGCCGGCTGGCTGGACAACCCCACCCCGTTCTGCGGCCGCCCGCATGACACGGTGCGTGAGAGCCTGTTCGGTGACACGCTGCCGCAAACCGGCTCGGCCGCTCTGATCGCCATTCCCTCGAAGGCCTCCGGCCCCGCCCGCTACATCGTCGGCCTGGGGCGCCGCCTGCCGGACGGCTTCAACCCCGCCCAGGGCACGCATTTTCTCGAGCAGATCGGCGAGCTCGCAGGCGCGTTTCTCGGGCAGGCCGCGAGCGACAACGACCGCTACTGATCGATCGTGCCCGCCGCCCCGCTGAAAACGGCCTTCGACCGGGCGACCGAGGCACTGGCCGCCGATCACCGACTCAACCCGCTCACCCGCAAGGCCTACCAGGCCTCGTGGTCGCGACTGGCCGACCATCTCCGCGCCCAGGGCATCGAATCGTGCGCCACGATCGACGATCGGTCGCTGCGCCGCTTTCTCGCCGAGCTCGCCCGTGCCGGCCAGTCACCCCGCTCAATCGCCCGCCATGTCAGCGCGATCAAGCGCCTGATGGGCTTCTGGCAACGCCTTGGCCTTGATTGCCCGGCCGACCCGCTGTTGCTCAAGGCGCCGAAAGCGCCCAAACGCCTCCCCGACACCCCGGATATCGAGACGCTGGCCCGCTTACTCGACGACCCGAGCGCGTCTGCAAGCATCCCCACGGAGCAGGCGCAGAAGACCCCGGGACAACGCCGTGCCGCGGAAATCCGCGCCTTGCGGGATCGCTGCCTGTTCGAATGGCTCTACGGCAGCGGCCTGCGACTGGCCGAGGCGGTCGGCCTCGACCTGACCGATCTCGACCTGGCCGCCGGGCAGGCACGCGTGACCGGCAAACGCGACAAGACCCGCATCGTTCCGGTGGGTCGTCAGGCCCGCGCCGCGATGCAGGACTGGCTGACTGCGCGCCGCGAATGGGATCGGACCGGCACCGCGGCCGTGTTCATCAGCGATCGTGGCCGGCGCCTGTCGGCCCGCTCGGTGCAGTTGCGTCTCAACCGCGCCTCTCGCCAGGCCGGGCTTGACGCCCCACTGCACCCTCACCAATTGCGGCATGCCTTTGCCACGCACGTGCTCGAATCCTCGGGCGACCTGCGCGCCGTCCAGGAAATGCTGGGGCACGAGAGCCTCTCGACCACCCAGATCTATACCCACCTCGATTTCCAGCACCTGATGGGCGTCTACGAACGCGCGCATCCTCGCGCCATGCGCCACGGCCGGGACAAAACCGGGAACGGCACCCAGGGCGACGACAAGCCGGGTTGAAAAGCCCATCCATCGCCTACACTGTCTTCCCTTCAGATCGCCCTCTTCGGCCCACCCAATCAACCGGACCCGATCGTTTCCATGGCTCACCACGAAGAAACCCTTTACGGCACCACCATCCTCTGCCTGCGCAAAAACGGCCAGACCGTCATCGGCGGCGACGGCCAGGTCACGCTCGGCCACACCGTAGTCAAGGGTAACGCGCGCAAGGTGCGCACCCTGTACGACGGCAAGGTGCTCGCCGGGTTTGCCGGCGCGACCGCCGATGCCTTCACGCTGTTCGAGCGCTTCGAGGCCAAGCTGGAAAAGTACAGCGGCAACCTGCTGCGCTCGGCCGTGGAGCTGGCCAAGGACTGGCGCACCGACCGGATGATGCGCCGGCTCGAGGCAATGCTGGTGGTCGCCGATCGCAACGCGATGCTCACCATCAGCGGTAACGGCGACGTGATCGAGCCGGAGGACGCGCTGATCGCCATCGGCTCGGGGGGCGCCTATGCCCAGTCGGCCGCCACCGCGCTGATGCGTCATTCGGACCTCCCGGCCCGCGAGACGGTGGAAACCGCCCTGCACATTGCCGGCGACATCTGCATCTACACCAATCACAAGCTCACCATCGAAGAACTCGACTGATGAACCTGACACCCGCACAGATCGTCTCGGAACTCGACAAGCATATCGTCGGCCAACATGCCGCCAAGAAGGCGGTGGCCATCGCCCTGCGCAACCGCTGGCGTCGCCAACAGGTCGACGAGCCCCTAAAGAGCGAGATCACGCCCAAGAACATCCTGATGATCGGCCCGACCGGCGTGGGCAAGACCGAGATCGCCCGCCGGCTGGCCAAGCTGGCCAATGCGCCGTTCCTCAAGATCGAGGCGACCAAGTTCACCGAGGTGGGCTATGTCGGCCGCGACGTCGAATCGATGATCCGCGATCTGGCCGAATACGCCCTGAAGATGGTGCGCCAGGAGGCCATGGTCGAGGTGCGCGACCGGGCCAAGGTCGCCGCCGAGGACCGCGTGCTCGATGCCCTGCTGCCTGCCCCGCGCGACCCGTGGCAGAACGACGACAGCCATGGCCAGGAGGCCTACCGCAACACCCGCGAGAAGTTTCGCGACAAGATCCGCCGGGGCGAGATGGACGACCGCGAGGTGGAGATCGAGCTGCGCCAGGCCCCGGCCGGCATCGACGTGATGACCCCGCCGGGCATGGAGGAGATGGCCAGCCAGCTGCGCTCGGTGTTCCAGAACATGAGCCAGGACAAGACCCAGACGCGTCGCATGACCGTGGCCGAGGCGCTCGCCGCGCTGACCGACGAGGAGGCCGCGAACCTCGTCAACGAGGAAGAGATCCGCGCCGAGGCCGCCGACCGCGTCGAGCAGAACGGCATCGTCTTCATCGACGAGATCGACAAGGTCGCCAAGCGCGCCGAGCACGGCGGTGGCGAGGTCTCCCGCGAAGGCGTGCAGCGCGACATGCTGCCGCTGATCGAGGGCTCGACCGTCAACACCAAGGTGGGCATGGTGCGAACCGATCACATCCTGTTCATCGCCTCGGGGGCCTTCCACGTGGCGAGCCCCTCGGACCTGATCCCCGAGCTGCAAGGCCGCCTGCCGATCCGGGTCGAGCTCGAGGCGCTCTCCAGCGATGACTTCGTGCGCATCCTCACCGAGCCGGATGCCGCGCTCACGCGCCAGCACACGGCCCTGCTGGCCGCAGACGGGTTAACCATCGAGTTCAGCGACGATGCCATCCGCCGCATTGCCGAGATCGCCTACGAGGTGAACCACCGAACCGAGAACATCGGGGCCCGCCGTTTGCACACGGTGATGGAACACCTGCTCGAGGAACTGAGCTTCGAGGCGAGCGGCGAGAACAAGACGCTCTCGCTCGATGCCGAGTTCGTCGAAGAACGCCTGGGCGAACTGGCCCGCGACGAAGACCTGAGCCGCTACATCCTGTAAGGAAAAGTCGAGGTATCGCATGGCAACCAACCCACCCGCGCCGCGACAGATTCGCCTGGCCAAGGACCGCAGTGCCCTGAGTCTCGTCTTCCCAGACGGGGCGGCATTCGATCTGTCCGCCGAGTACCTGCGAGTGTTCAGCCCCTCGGCCGAGGTGCGCGGCCACGGCGGTGGCGAGATGATGCTGGTGCTGGGCAAGGAGCGGGTGAAGATCCTCGACGTGCAACCGGTGGGTCGTTACGCGGTCAAACTCGTGTTCGACGATGGGCACGACAGCGGCCTGTACGACTGGGGGCTGCTGCGCGAACTGGGTGACCGTCGAGACGAGCACTGGAACTACTACCTCGAGCGCCTTACAGCTGCGGGCATCGAGCGCGATCCCGAGCGTGCGGAACCTGCCGCACCTTACGATGTATTATCACCAAGCAGCCCCGCAACCAGCACGGCAACCCAGGCCAACGATTCATCGGGGTCATCGACGCGCGACTGAGCGGTCGACCCCGCATCCCTGACGAGAGAACCGACCATGACCGAGAAGACGCACTTTGGCTACCGGGAAGTCCCGCGCGAGGAAAAGTCCCGGCTGGTGGGTTCGGTCTTCGACTCGGTGGCCGGACGCTACGACCTGATGAACGATGCGATGTCGCTGGGCATCCACCGCATCTGGAAACGCGTCGCGCTCGAGTACACGGGCCTCCGGCGCGGCGGTCAGGCACTCGACCTGGCATCCGGCACCGGGGACCTCGCCGCGCGCATGGCGCGAATCGTAGGCGACACCGGGCTGGTGGTGCTCTCAGACATCAACGCCAGCATGCTCTCGATCGGCCGCGAAAAGCTCGACGAACAGGGCATCTTCAACAACGTCGAGTACAGCCTGGCCAACGCCGAGGACCTGCCCTTCGAAAGCAATCGTTTCGACTGCGTGACCATCGGTTTCGGCCTGCGCAACGTCACCGACAAGGCCCGCGCACTGGGCGAGATGGCACGCGTGGTCAAGCCCGGCGGCCGGGTGGTGATCCTCGAGTTCTCCAAGCCGACCAGCCCGCTGGTCGAGCGGGTCTACGACGCCTACTCGTTCTCGGCCCTGCCGGTGATGGGCAAGCTCCTGGCCAATGACGCCGACAGCTATCGATACCTGGCCGAGTCGATTCGCATGCACCCCGACCAAGAGACGCTCGAGCGAATGATGCTCGATAACGGTTTCGATCACGTCGACGTGCATAACCTCACCTTCGGCGTGGTCGCCATCCACGTGGGCTTCAGGTTTTGACGATGCCCCCGCGGCAACGCGGGATCGGCCGCTGGCTGATCCCGATGATCGGCGTGGGTGCCCTGTTTGCCGCCCCGTTGGCCTGGTGGATCCAGACCTGGACGCCCGCCGATCGCCCGGCCCGACTGGCCGCCATCGACGTCGCCGACACCTTTAAGCGCAGCCCGCAGCTTGAACAGGTGCGTGATCGCGGCGTTCTTCGCGTCGCCACCCTGATCGAACCAACCCTCTACATCCCCGACAGCTACCGACCACAGGGGCTGGAATACGACCTGACGGGGCGATTCGCCGAGCGCCTTGGCGTTGACGTGGAGTACGTGGTGGTGCCGACCATCGAGGCCGCCTACGAGGCCGTGGCCGATAATCGGGTCGATCTCGCCGCTGCAGGGCTGGCTGTCGACCCGGCACGTATGCAACGTTTCCGTTTCGGGCCGCCGTACCTAACGGTCAGTCGCAAGCTCATTCACGCCACTGACCGGCCCGCTCCCAAGGGGCTTGCCGATATCGACGGCGCGACCATCACCTTGCCGACCGGCTCGGCGAGTCGCTTCTGGCTCGAGCGTGTCATCGCACAGGACAACACCGTCCGCCTCGACGTGGTCGAGGCGCAGGACAAGCTGGCGATACTCGAGGGTATCCGCCATGGCGACATCGACTACGCGTTGGCCCTGTCGCATATCGCCCTGTTGGCACACAAACTCTCCGACGAGGTGGCCATCGGCCCGATCGTCGGCCCACCGGTTGCTCTGGCGTGGGTGTTCTCGCGACAGGCGGACGAGTCATTGCACCGGGTAGCGCGCCGTTTCTTCGCCGAAGCCCGCAGCGACCAGCAACTAAAGATGCTGGTCGATCGTCATTACGCCCAGTTCGAGCGACTCGACGAGTCGCTCTCGAGACGATTCCTGCAGGATTTGGAGACGCATGCTCGCCCCTACCTGGCCACCTTTAGACGAGCCGGAGAGCGTTACGAAATCGATTGGCGCCTGCTGGCCTCGGTCGGCTACCAGGAATCGAAATGGCAACCGGGCGCCGTGTCACACCAGGGCGCCTACGGGGTCATGCAGATCGTCCTGCCCACGGCACGGGATCTCGGCTTGACCGATCCCACCGACCCCACCACGAATATCATGAGCGGTGCGAAATACATCGCGCAGTTGCGTGAACTCGTCCCCGAAAAGGCGATTGAACCCGATCGCACCTACCTGGCGCTAGCCGCCTACAACGTCGGCATCGGCCATCTCAGCGATGCCCTCGAACTGACACGCCGACAAGGTGGCGACCCCACCCAGTGGGCGGACGTGCGCGAGCGCCTGCCACAGCTCTCCGACCCCGCTATCTACCGGGACATGCGGTATGGCTATGCCCACGGCAACGAAACCGTCAACTATGTCGAGAACATTCGTGCCTTCCACGACCTGATGATCTGGGTGGCCACCCGCAAGGATCTCCTCGCCGAACGGCCCTAAACCTTCGTCTTCGCCTCCAATGGCGATAAAAAACGAGCGACCATGAAAAACGCCCGTCTCGCCAAGCGACACGGGCGTTTCTCGTTTTGGCATCAGCCCCGAATCAAAGCTCCGCGACAATCGCCTCTAGCGCCCTGCCAGGGTCTGCCGCCGCCGTGATCGGTCGACCGATCACGAGGCTGGTCGCCCCGTTTGCCAACGCATCAGCGGGCGTGACCACCCGGCGCTGGTCGTCGCGGGCACTGCCTGCCGGGCGGACCCCGGGGGTGACCACCAATCCTGTCTCGCCGGGAAAGAGTGCACGCATCGAGGCCGCTTCTCGAGCCGAACACACCACCCCGTCGAGACCGACATCGGCGGCCAATCTGGCAAGGCGCCCAACCTGAGCCTCGGCACCATCAGTCACGCCAACCTCCGCCAGATCGGAATCCTCCATCGAGGTCAGTACCGTCACGGCTATCAGGGCCGGGGCGTCTCCGGAACCCCCGATTGCGTCCCGAGCCGCCTCGAGCATCCGGCGGCCACCGCTGGCGTGAACATTCACCAGGGCGACGTCTAGGTCGGCCGCGGCCCGACAAGCCTGGGCCACCGTGTTGGGGATGTCGTGGAATTTCAGATCCAGGAAAACCGGAAATCCACGCTGACGCGCCCATTCCACCGCCCGCGGCCCGTGGGCCGTGAAGGCTTCCTTGCCAATCTTGATCCCGCAGAGCGACGGGTCGAGCGTGGAGAGCAATTCCCTGACCCGCCCCTCTTCGGCGGCATCCAACGCCACGTAGATACGCGGTTGGGAGCGATGGCGAGCCAAGCTCAGTCCCCCTGCTTCACGGCCGCATTGACACGCTCACGCAATTCCTTGCCTGGCTTGAAGTGCGGCACGTACTTAGCCCCCAGCGAAACGGTCTCGCCGGTCTTCGGATTGCGACCCAGACGTGGGCGGCGATAGTTGAGCGAGAAGCTACCGAAACCACGGATCTCGATCCGGTCGCCGGCGCTCAACGCATCCATCATCTCGTCGAGCATCAGGCGTACCGAGGTCTCGATATCGCGCATTGGCAGGTACTGCTGGCGATCGGCCAGCCGTTCGATCAGCTCCGACTTAGTCATCGGTCAATCTCCGTTGCCGCCACGTGGGGCGCACAGCTAAGGTTTGGCAGAACTCCCCGGTGAACCGGGGGATTCCAAGGGAATTCGTGGCTTCCCGCTCGCCAATGGGGCCAAGATCAACCACCGAGGCGGACAGGCGGGGATAGCCATAAAAAACGCCATCACAAAGGATGGCGTTTTTCGGACACGACAGTTCCGAGTTACTCGGAGCGGCCGAGCTGTTCCTTGAGCAGATCACCCAGGGTCGGCGACGAGGTGCTCGGCGCCTTGCTGAGCTCGTCCATCGCCTCGGCTTCCTCGGCGTGATCCTTGGCGCGGATCGACAGGCTGATCATGCGGTTCTTACGGTCGATACCCATGAACTTGGCCTCAACTTCCTCACCTTCCTTCAGGACGGTGCGGGCGTCGTCAATACGCTCGCGAGCGATGTCCGAGGCACGGATGTAGCCGTCGATGCCTTCAGCCAGCTCGACCACGGCGCCGCGGGCGTCGACTTCACGCAGCGTACCCTTGACGATGCTGCCCTTCGGATTGTCGGCCGCCCAGTTGGACAGCGGATCGTCCTCGAGCTGCTTGAGCCCCAGTGAGATGCGCTCGCGCTCCGGGTCGATCGCGATGACCACGGCCTCGAGCTCCTCGCCCTTCTTGAACTGGCGCACGGCGTCTTCGCCCGGCTCGCTCCAGGACAGATCTGACAGGTGAACCAGGCCATCGATACCGCCGTCCAGGCCGATGAAGATGCCGAAGTCGGTGATCGACTTGATCTGGCCGGAAACCTTGTCGCCCTTGGTGTGCGATGCAGCGAAGGCATCCCACGGGTTCGGCTGACACTGCTTCATGCCCAGCGAGATCCGACGGCGGTCCTCGTCGATATCAAGGATCATCACCTCGACCTCGTCGCCGACGTTGACCAGCTTGCCCGGGTTGACGTTCTTGTTGGTCCAGTCCATCTCGGAGACGTGTACCAGACCTTCGACGCCATCCTCGATCTCGACGAAGCAGCCGTAATCGGTGATGTTGGTGACCTTGCCGAACAGACGGGTGGAGGTCGGGTAGCGACGGGAGATGTCGCTCCACGGATCTTCGCCCAGCTGCTTGAGACCCAGCGAGACGCGGTTGCGCTCGCGGTCGAACTTCAACACCTTGACGTCGATCTCGTCACCGATGTTGACCATCTCGGACGGATGCTTGACGCGCTTCCACGCCATGTCGGTGATGTGCAGCAGGCCGTCGATGCCGCCGAGGTCCAGGAACGCACCGTAGTCGGTGAGGTTCTTGACGATACCGCGCAGAACCATGCCTTCCTGCAGCTGCTCGAGCAGCGCTTCGCGCTCGGCGCTGTACTCTTCCTCGACAACCGCGCGGCGGGATACGACCACGTTGTTGCGGCGCTGATCGAGCTTGATGATCTTGAACTCGATGTCCTTGCCTTCGAGGTAGGTGGTGTCCCGGATCGGGCGCACGTCGACCAGCGAACCCGGCAGGAATGCACGGACGTCGCCGAGTTCGACGGTGAAACCACCCTTGACCTTCCCGGAAATGCGGCCGGTGACGATTTCGTCGTCGTCGAAAGCCTTCTCCAGCTTCTTCCACGCACGGGCACGCAGGGCCTTTTCACGCGACAGGCGGGTCTCGCCGAAACCGTCCTCGACGGCATCGAGGGCGACTTCGACCTCTTCACCAACGCTGATGTTCAGCTCGCCATTCTCGTCACGGAACTGATCGGTGGGGATGATACCTTCCGACTTCAGGCCAGCGTCGACGGTGACGTAGTCATCGTTGATGTCCACGACCTTGCCGTAGACGATCGAGCCCGCCTGCATGACGGCATTCTGGAGGCTTTCTTCAAAAAGCTGGGCAAAACTTTCAGACATTAATCCGCATTTCCAAAGGGTTGACGACTGGACGTTCCAATTGCTGTCCGTCGTGGTAAAAAAACACTGGCGTATCCGATCCCTGGGTTTGCCAGACAAACGGGTTGTTGAGCGGGCGGAATTGCCCGTACAAAAACACGAAGTCAACGACCCCGCCGTGTCGCTACGCGTCCCGATCGGCGAGCCGATCCTGGATGTAGCGCCACAGCGTGGCCTCCACCTCGTCGATGGAAAGATCGCTGGAATCAACGACTAACGCATCTTTCGCCGGTTTGAGCGGCGCAACCGACCGATTGCGATCCCGCTCGTCCCGTTGACGAATCTCCTCGACGAGGGCGGTAAAACTAGCATCGAATCCATTCTCGATCAACTGCTTATAACGTCGATCGGCGCGCACCTCGGCGCTGGCATCGAGAAAGATCTTCGCCGGCGCCTCCGGGAAGACCACCGTGCCCATGTCACGGCCGTCGGCAACCAGCCCCGGCGACTTGGCGAAATCACGTTGTCGCTGCAACAGCGCTTCGCGCACCTCGGGTCGGGCGGCGATCTGCGAGGCGATCGCGCCGGTGGTTTCGGTACGCAGTTCGCGGCTGACGTTCTCATCGTTGAGAAACACATTGCCCTCCTCGTCGAATCGACAGGCGAGATGACGGGCGATGTCGACGATCTCCGGGGCCTGCGGCGCCAGTCCGGCCTGCTGGCTGGCCAGGGCCGTGAGGCGATATAGGGCGCCTGAATCGAGCATGCCAAAGCCCAGGCGCGCGGCCAGTCGACGGGCGATGGTGCCCTTGCCGGAACCGCTGGGACCATCGATGGTGATGACGGGGACCATGGGATCTCCTCCAATGTGTTCAGTGGCGCGACAGTTCCAGGCAACCGCCGAGGCGATTGAACAACTCGGCAAACCCCGGAAACGAGGTCTCGACGAACTGGCAATCGTGGATGGTGACTTCACCGCGGGCCTTGAGTCCGGCGACGGCGAATGCCATCGCGATCCGGTGATCACCCTGCGCGTAGATGGTCGCCGACCCGAACGGCGTCGGCTCGCCGCGCCCCTCGATGATCATGCCGTCCTCGGTGGGGGTCGCGTCGATGCCGAGCTTGGCCAGCCCGTCGGCCATCACCGCGATGCGATCGGATTCCTTGACCCGCAACTCCTCTGCACCCGTCAGCACCGTCCGACCCTTGGCGCAGGCGGCGGCGACGAAGATCACTGGGAATTCGTCGATTGCAAGCGGCACCAGCGCCTCGTCGATCTCGATGCCTTGGAGCTCGGCGCTTTTCACGCGCAGGTCACCGACCGGCTCGCCACCCACCTCGCGACGGTTCTCGATACGGATGTCCGCGCCCATCGCCTGGAGAATATCGATCACCCCGGTGCGCGTCGGGTTCAGGCCCACGTGGGTAAGCAGGATGTCCGAGTCGGGGACGATGCTGGCCGCGACCAGGAAGAACGCTGCCGAGGAGATGTCGGCCGGCACCTCGAGCGCCCGCCCAACCAGCCGGCGCGCGCCGGCATCGCCCTGGTCGATGCAGACTCGCGCCCCCTCACGCTGCATGCCGACACCCAGCCCCGAGAGCATGCGCTCGGTGTGGTCTCGGGTCGGTGCCGGTTCGGTCACGCAGGTACGGCCCTCGGCGTACAGGCCGGCGAGCAACACACAGGATTTCACCTGGGCGCTGGCCATCGGCATGGCGTAGTCGATCGCCTTGAGCGGCTGACCGCCGTGGATTTTGAGCGGAGAACGCCCCTCGGGGCCGGATTCGATCCGTGCCCCCATGGCGGTGAGCGGGTCGATCACCCGTTTCATCGGCCGGCGCGACAGCGAGGCATCGCCCTCGAGCACCGAATCGAAGGCCTGTCCGGCGAGGATGCCGGACATCAGCCGCATCGACGTTCCCGAATTGCCGACGTAGAGTGGCTTTTCCGGCTGTTTCAGGCCATGCAGCCCCACGCCCTCGATGGTCACCCGCCCGGCCTCGGGATCGGTGATCGACACCCCCATGGCCCGGAAGCAGCGCAGCGTATTGAGGCTGTCCTCACCCTCGAGGAAACCGCTGATCTCGGTGGTGCCCTCGGCCAGCGAGCCGAACATGATCGAGCGATGCGAGATCGACTTGTCACCCGGCACCCGCGCCTCGCCCTCGAGCGCTTGGGCGGCGGTGCTGCGATAGATCAGGGAAGCGGAATCATGAACTGTAGTCATGGCGCGGTCATCCGGGGTTGGGCTGAAAAGGGATTGGTTCGGACAAGCCGGCGGGTCAGTGGCCGGACGTGTCCGTCTGGCTCACTCCGTTGGACCCGTTAGCGTGGGCCACGGGATACAGGGCGTCGCGCACGGCCTTAGCCTCGTGGAAATAATGTTCGATCTGCTCGCCATCGGCGGATTCCAGCATGCCCCGCAAGCAGTCGAGCTCGGCGCGATAGTGGTCGAGCATCACCAGGATCTCGTCGCGGTTGTCGAGGCAGATATCCCGCCACATGACCGGATCGGAGCTGGCAATGCGCGTGAAGTCACGAAAGCCGCCCGCAGCGTAGCGAAAGACCTCATAGCGCTCGGCCAGCCGGGCCAGTGCCGAGACCATCGCGTAGGCGGCTGCATGCGGGAGGTGGGATGTGGCGGCCAGCACGTGATCGTGATGGGCCACCTCAAGCCGTTCGATACGGGCCCCGGTCGCCTTCCACATCGCCTCGATGCGGGCGACGTCCTCGGCGCGGTTTTCCTTGATCGGCGTGAGGATCACGCGATGGCCGCGGTAGAGATCCGCGGTCGCCGCTTCCGGCCCGCTGCGCTCGCGCCCAGCAATCGGGTGCCCCGGGACGAATCGGGCGAGTTGCCCGGCCGACAGATGCGCCCGCGCCCGCTCGACCACCGCCCCCTTGACGCTGCCACCGTCGGTTACCAGGGCGTCATCCGGCAGGCAGGCCGCCAACTCGCCAAAAACCGCGTCCATCGCCTTGACCGGCGTGGCCAGGAACACTAGGTCTGCCCCCTCGACCGCCTCGGCAATCGAATCCGCCGGTCGGTCGATCAGCCCCAGCCGCTCGGCGGCCAGACGGGTGTCGAGTCGGCGCGAGTAGCCGACCACCTCGCCCACCTCGCCGCGCTCGCGCAGGGCCAGGGCCAGCGAACCACCGATCAGGCCGGTGCCGATCAGGGCCAGGCGGCGGAACATCATGCCGAGGCGTCCTCGTCGGCCAGTTGCGCCAACACGCCCTTCAGAGCATCGATGGCGCGGGCGTTCTGCTCGGCCGTCCCGATGGTGATACGAAGCGCTTGCGACAACCCGCCGCAGGCCTCCATACCACCGAGCGGCCGCACGATCACGCCCTCGCGCAGTAGCGCCTCGAAGACGCGCCCGGCCGCAAACGGTGTAATCACCGTGATGAAGTTCGCCCGACTGGGAACGGTCTGCCAGCCGTTCGCCTCGGCGGCGGTTGTCCACTGGGCCAGGCCGGCCTGGTTGACCTCGCGGCTTCGGGCGATGAACTCGCTGTCCTCGAGCGCCGCTTCGGCGGCCCGCAGGGCGAGCGCATTGACGTTGAAGGGATGACGCACGCGATCGAGCAGGCTGGCGATCGACGGTTCACTGACCGCGAAGCCCACGCGCAGGGCAGCCAGGCCGAAGATCTTCGAGAAGGTGCGCGTCACCACCAGGTTCGGGTAGTGCGCGAGCAGCTCGATGCCGTTCGGGAACGCCGGGTCGTCGACGTATTCGGTATACGCCTCGTCGAGCACCACGACCACGTGCGATGGCACGGCATCGAGTAGCGCGCGCAGCTCGGCGGCCTCTACCCAGGTCCCGGTCGGGTTGTTGGGGTTGGCGAGGAACAGCACGCGGGTGTGCTCATCGACCGCCGCGGCCATCGCCTCGAGATCGGCTCCAAAAGGCATCTCCGGATCGTCGGCCGGACGCGCCGGCACGACCTTCGCCGCGGCGCCCGCGGCCTGGGTGGCCAGGGCGTAGACGGCGAAGGCGTGCTCGGAGAACACGGCGTTCACGCCCGGCTCGAGGTAGGCACGCGCGACCAATTCGAGCACGTCGTTCGAGCCATTGCCCAGCGTGACCTGCTCCGGATTTACGCCGAAATGGCTGCCGATCGCTCGTTTGAGGTGGAAACCGCTGCCGTCCGGGTAGACATGCAGATCGGCCAGCCCCGCTTGAATCGCCTCGACGGCACGCGGCGACGGACCGAGCGGGTTTTCGTTGGAGGCGAGCTTGAGCACCTCCTCGATACCGTACTCACGCGCGACCTCCTCGGCCGGCTTGCCCGGCACGTAGGGCCGGATAGCCGCGACACAGTCGCGCACCCGTCCGAACGACAACTCGGTCTCGTTCACGCCCATCATTCGCCCCCCGGATGGCTGATCACCGGCACCGGGTAGGACCCCAGCACCCGCAGTTGACCGCAATGGGGGCGCAACCGCTCGAGTGCCGCCGCCACCGCCGGCTCGTCGCGATGACCGGCGATGTCGATGAAGAACACGTAATCCCAGACACGGTCCCGCGCCGGGCGTGACTCGATGCGCAGCACGTCGATACCGGCCTCGGACAACGGGAGTAGCAGCCGTGTCAGTGCGCCGGGCTCGTTGGTCACCGACAGCAGCAAGGCGGTCTTGTCGTTGCCCGAGGGCGCGACCGGCTCCCGGCCGAGCACCGCAAAACGGGTGGTGTTCTGGACGTTGTCCTGGATATTCGAGGCACGCACTACCAGCCCATGACGCTCGGCGGCAAACGTCGGACCGATGGCAAACACCTCGGGGTCGGACGCCGCCTGCTGGGCGGCAGCGCTATTGCTGGACACGGCCATGCGCTCGATGCCGGGGAAATGGGCATCGAGCCATTCGCGGCACTGGGCCAGCGACTGGGCATGCGAGACGATCACGCGGGGCGTGCTGCCGGCATCCGGGTGCGCCATCAACTGCTGGTCGATGCGCAGGGACACCTCGCCGCAGAGCAGCAGGTCGCTGCCGGCGAGTGAGTCGAGCGTGACCGAGACACTGCCCTCAGTGGAGTTCTCCAGCGGCACCACGCCGTAATCGACACTACCGGCGGAGACCGCACGGAACACCTCGGGGATGCCCGGCTCGAACTGCAGCCGCCCCCCGTGACCGAAGGCCGCCACCGCCGCCAACTCGGAGAACGTACCCGACGGCCCCAGGGTGGCAATCGAGAGCGGCCGCTCGTGGGCCAAGCAGGCCGACATGATCTCGCGAAACAGCCAGGCGACGGTCTCATCGTCCAGCGGACCGGGGTTGAGATCACGGATGCGGGAAAGCACCTGCGCCTCGCGCTCCGGCCGATAGAACGATTGCCCGGAATGATGCGCGGGATCGCGCTCCTTGATGAACGCGACCTGCTCGGCCAGGCGCGCGCGCTGGCTGAGCAGGTCGAGAATCTGCCGATCGACCGAGTCGATCAGCACCCGCACCTCGTCCAGGCTCTCGGGCAGTGCCGCGTCAGTCGCGGACTTGGCGTTTGTGCCGCCCATGTGCCCGAACGGGGATCAGAGCAGGCGCAGGCGCAGAACGCCGTCGATCGCGGCCAGCTCGTCGCGGGTCTCGGCCGGCACCTCGCGGTCGACGTCCAGCAGCGTGTAGGCCACCTTGTCACGCGACTCGTTGACCAAGTGCTCGATGTTCACGCCGGCCTTGCCGAGAATGTGCGAGATCTGACCGACCATGTCCGGACGGTTGAGGTTGGCGATCGCGATGCGCTGGGCACCCGAACGTGCCATCTGCACGTGCGGCATGTTGACCGCGTTCTTGATGTTGCCGTTCTCGATGTAGTCGCGGATCTGATCGGCAACCATGATCGCGCAGTTGTCCTCCGCCTCGTCGGTGGACGCACCCAGGTGCGGCAGGGCCAGGCACTTCGGGTGGTTCTTGGTCAGGTTGGTCGGGAAGTCGCAGACGTAGGACAGGGCCTTGCCGTTGTCCAGCGCGTCGACCATGGCCTGCTCGTTGACGATACCGGCACGGGCGAAGTTCAGGACCACGACGTTATCCTTCATGAACGCCAGGCGCTCGGCGTTGATCAGGTCACGGGTCGCGTCGATCAGCGGCACGTGCAGGGAAACGAAGTCGGCCTTGGCCAGGACCTCGTCGACACTGCCCGCCTGGTGGACGTCCGGCGACAGCTCCCAGGCGCGCTCGACGCTGATACCCGGGTCGAAGCCGATCACGCGCATGCCCAACGCCTTGGCCGAGTTGGCCACGCGTACGCCGATGGCGCCCAAGCCGATGATGCCCAGGGTGCGGCCCGGCAGCTCGAAGCCCTTGAAGTTCTTCTTGCCGGCCTCAGTCGCCTTGTTGATCTCCTCATCGGATCCCTCGAGCTTGCGCGCGAAGTCCCAGGCCGGACCGATGTTGCGGATCGACATCAGCATGCCGGCGATGACCAGCTCCTTGACCGCGTTGGCGTTCGCGCCCGGGGCGTTGAAGACCACCACGCCCTTGTCGGTCATGCGGTCGACCGGGACATTGTTGACGCCGGCGCCGGCACGGCCGATGGCCAGCAGCGACTCCGGCAGGTCCATGTCGTGCATCTTGGCCGAACGGACCAGGATGCCGTCCGCGTCGTTCAGGTCGGCACCGATGTCGTACTTGTCGGTCGGCAGGCGCTCGAGGCCCTTGTTGGAGATGGCGTTGAGGGTGTGAATCTTGTACATGACGGATTCCTTGAAAACAGTTTCTGGCAGCGAGGCGAGCGGGGCTCAGCCGTGGCGCTTGGCGAAGTCGTTCATGAAGTGGATCAGCGCGTCGACGCCGGCTTCCGGCATCGCGTTGTAGATGCTCGCGCGCATGCCGCCGACCGAACGGTGGCCGTTGAGCGTGACCAGACCCTGGCGACCGGCCTCTTCGAGGAAGGTCTTGTCGAGCGAATCGTCGGCCAGCATGAACGGCACGTTCATCCACGAGCGGTAGGCCGGCTCGACCGGGTTGCGGTAGAAGTCGTTGCCGTCGATGGCCGCGTAGAGCTTCTCGGCTTTGCGCTGGTTGATCTTGCCCATCTCCTCGAGACCGCCCTTGGCGAGCAGGTGCTCGAACACCAGACCGGCCATGTACCAGGCATAGGTCGGCGGGGTGTTGAACATGGAGTCGGCTTCCGCCTGGGTGGCCCAGTCGAGCATCGCCGGGGTATTCTCGCGCGACTTGCCCAGCAGGTCCTCGCGGACGATGACGATGGTCAGGCCGGCCGGGCCGATGTTCTTCTGCGCACCGGCGTAGATGACGCCGAACTTGGAGACGTCGATCGGGCGCGACAGGATGGTCGAGGACATGTCCGCGACCAGCGGCACGTCGCCGGTGTCCGGGATGTAGGGGAACTCGACGCCGGCGATGGTCTCGTTCGGGGTGTAGTGGACGTAGTCGGCATCCGGGGAGAACTTGATCTCGCCCTCGGCCGGCAGCGTGGTGAAGTTATCCGGCTTGGTGTCGGCGACGACGTTGACGTCGACGAAGCGCTTGGCTTCCTTGATCGCCTTGACCGACCAGTGGCCGGTGTTGAGGTAGTCGGCCTTGCCCGAGCCGTTGCCCAGGTTCAGCGGAATCGCTCCAAACTGGGTCGAGGCGCCACCCTGCAGGAACAGCACCTTGTAGTTGTCCGGGATGTTCATCAGCTTGCGCAGGTTCGCTTCCGCCTGCTCGGCGATGCCGACAAAATGCTTGCCGCGATGGCTCATTTCCATGACCGACATACCGGTCCCCTGGTAATCGACCATCTCGTCCCGTGCGCGGGTGAGGACCTCGGTGGGCAACATCGCCGGACCGGCGCTGAAGTTGTAAACGCGAGCCATGACTACTCCTGAACAGAAACGGAAAACAAGCGACCGGGCGATGATTCGCCCGGTCATTAATTCAGTCGAAAACAGCCCGCGATAGGCGGGCTGATTGGGGTGGCGCGTCCTTCGCCACGGCGGGGATCACTCCTCCGCGTCGTGTTCCTCGACTTCCTCCTCGTCGCCATCGTCCTCCATGGCGGCCACCGGCTCGATCTGGACCAGACGCTCGTCCTTGCCCAGACGGATGAGGGTCACACCCTGGGTGTTGCGCGACAGGGAGGAAATCTGGGACACCTCGGTGCGCACGAGTGTACCGCGGTTCGAGATCAGAATCACCTCGTCGGACTCGCGCACCAGGACCGCGCCGACCAGCTCGCCGTTGCGTTCACTGGTATTGATAGCGATCACGCCCTGCCCGCCCCGGTTGTAGACGGGGAACTCGTCGGTGGGCGTGCGCTTGCCGTAGCCGTTCTCGGTGGCGGTGAGCACCTCGCCTTCGTCGACCACGATCAACGAGACGACGAATTGCTTGTCCTGCAGGCGAATACCGCGCACGCCCGCCGCCGTGCGACCCATCGATCGCACATCTTCCTCGGCGAAACGCGTCGCCTTGCCGGCGTTGGAGAACAGCATGATCTCGCGGGAGCCGTCGGTCAGCGCCGCACCAATCAACCGGTCACCCTCGCGCAGGTCTATGGCGATGATGCCCGCCTGGCGCGGCCGGGAGAAGTCGACCAGCGGGGTCTTTTTCACCTGGCCATTGCGCGTGGCAAAGAAGATATAGTGATCGTCGACGAACTCGCGGATCGGCAACATGGTGTTGATGTGCTCGCCATCCTGCAGCGGCAGCACGTTGACCACCGGCCGGCCGCGCGCGCCGCGGGCACCCTGAGGCAACTGGTAGACCTTGCGCCAGTAGACCCGACCGTAGTTGGTGAACATCAGCACCCAGGCGTGGGTGCTGGCCACCAGCAGCTGTTCGATCACATCCTCGTCCTTCATCCGCGTCGAGGCCTTACCCCGGCCGCCGCGGCGCTGACTGCGGTAATCGGTCAGCGATTGGGTCTTGATGTAACCCTCGCGAGAGAGCGTGACCACGCGGTCTTCCTCGGCGATCAGGTCCTCCATCGAGAGATCTTCGTAATCGACGATGATCTCCGTGCGACGCGGATCGGCGTACTCGTCCCGAATCCGCATCAGCTCGTCGCGGATGACCTGCATCAGCCGATCTTCCGAGCGCAGGATGTCGAGCAGATCGATGATGCGCTCGAGGAGGTTGGCGTATTCCTCGACGATCTTGTCCTGCTCGAGACCGGTCAGGCGGTTCAGGCGCATCTCGAGGATGGCCTGGGCCTGCTCGGCCGAGAGCCGGTAGCTGCCGTCTTCCTGCAGACCGAATGCATCACCCAACCCCTCGGGGCGCGAGGCGGCGGCATCGGCCTTCTCGAGCATGGTGCGCACCACGCCGGACTCCCAGGTGCCGTCAAGCAGCTTGGCCTTGGCCTCGGCCGGGGTCGGCGCCGCCTTGATCACGGCGATCATCGGGTCGATGTTCGCCAGGGCCACGGCCAGACCTTCGAGGATGTGGGCGCGATCGCGCGCCTTGCGCAGATCGTAGATCGTGCGGCGAGTAACGACTTCGCGGCGATGACGCAGGAAGACGTTGAGGATCTCGCGCAGCCCGACGGTGCGTGGCTGGCCATCGATCAGGGCGACCATGTTGATGCCGAACACGCTCTGCAGCTGGGTCTGCTGGTAGAGGTTGTTCAGGAGCACATCGGGCATCTCGCCACGCTTGCACTCGATCACGACGCGCATGCCGTCCTTGTCGGACTCGTCACGGAGTTCGGCGATGCCATCGATCTTCTTCTCGCGCACCAGCTCGGCGATGCGCTCGATCAGGCGTGCCTTGTTGACCTGGTACGGCAGCTCGGTGATCACGATCGAGGTGCGGTCGGTCTTCTCGCTGTCCTCGAACTCGGCTCGGGCGCGCATCACGCAACGACCACGACCGGTCAGGTAGGCATCCCGCAGACCGGCCGCACCATTGATAATCCCGGCGGTCGGGAAGTCCGGGGCCGGCACGTAGGCGAGCAGGTCGTCATCATTGATGGCCGGGTCGTCGATCAAAGCGACGGTGGCGTCGAGCACCTCGCCCAGGTTGTGCGGCGGAATGTTGGTCGCCATGCCCACGGCAATACCCGAGGAACCGTTGACCAGCAGGTTCGGGAACTGGGCGGGCAGGACCTGCGGCTCGGATTCCGAGCCGTCGTAGTTGTCGATGAAGTCGACGGTTTCCTTGTCGATGTCGGCGAGCAGTTCGTGGGCGATCTTGGCCATGCGCACTTCGGTGTAACGCATCGCCGCCGGGGCGTCTCCGTCAACCGAGCCGAAGTTGCCCTGCCCGTCGATGAGCATGTTGCGCATGGAGAAATCCTGCGCCATGCGTACCAGCGCGTCGTAGACCGCCGAATCCCCGTGCGGGTGATACTTACCGATGACGTCACCCACGACACGCGCGGATTTCTTGTAGGGCTTGTTCCACTCGTTGCCCAACTCGCGCATGGCGTAGAGGACCCGGCGGTGTACCGGCTTGAGGCCGTCACGGGCATCCGGCAGCGCACGCCCCACGATCACGCTCATGGCGTAATCGAGATAGGACTGCCGCATCTCGTCTTCGAGATTGACCGGGAAGATTTCTTGAGCGAACTGAGTCATTCGAGTGTCCTGGTACCCACGAGTGTCCTGATTCAACGGCACGGTCCTTACGACCGCTGCGACGAGGCGCGAAGGCAACCACCCCCGAGCGTCACCCCTGCCGGGCCACCGCGACCCCGCGAGACCGCCGCAGAGCCCTTATGGCCGCGGTCGGACGGGTGCGTCGCCAAACCGGGGCATCGTACCACAGAGCGCCTCTTGACGCGGCGCCCCGGGCGGCCCGTCAATCGAACAGCCGCACAATCCCGGCACGATTCGGGTGACGCACCACGCCGGCCTCGGTAACCAGCGCGTCGATCAGCCCGGCCGGCGTGACATCGAAGGCCGGGTTGTACACGTCGACCCCTTCGGGGGCCACCGGTTGCCCGGCGATTTCACTGACCTCGGACCCCGAACGCTGCTCGATCTCGATAGCCCCGCCATCGGGGCAGTTGCGATCGATCGTCGAACGCGGAGCGACCACCATGAATCTCACGCCGTGATGCCGCGCCAGCACCGCAAGCGAATAGGTGCCGATCTTGTTCGCCACGTCGCCATTCGCCGCGACCCGATCGGCCCCCACGATCACCCAGCTCACCCGGCCGGTGGCCAGCACGCTCGCCGCAGCACTGTCACAAATCAGCCGGTACGGAATCGATTCCTGTTGCAATTCCCAAGCCGTCAGCCTCGAGCCCTGCAGCCAGGGACGGGTCTCGTCGACATATACCCCTTCGAGCCGCCCGGCGGCCCAGGCATCACGGACGACACCCAGCGCCGTGCCCTGCCCCGCGGTAGCCAACGCGCCGGTATTACAATGAGTAAGCACCCAGCTGCGTTCCGAGCCGGGCTCAATCAGGCCCGCCCCCAACTGACTCATAGCAAGGTTAGCCTCCACGTCGCGCGCCTCGATGGATCGCGCCTCCTCAGTCAGACGACGCAGCCGTTGACCACTCTCCAGCGATTCGACCTTACGCAGACAGGCGACCATGCGATCCAAGGCCCAGACCAGGTTGACGGCGGTCGGACGCGCGGCGGCCAATTCACCATACGCCGGCTCAAGCATCGCGACGGTGAGTTCGTCACCTCGTGCGGTTGCCGTGTGCGCGGCAAGCAGATACCCGTAAGCCGCCGCCACCCCGATGGCAGGCGCCCCGCGAACCGCCATCTCGCGTATCACTTTTGCCACGCACGTTGCATCTGTACAACACAGCCACTCGACCCGGTGCGGCAATAGCCTCTGATCGAGCACATGCAACTTTTTTTCCTTGTATGTCAGAGCCTTAAGCAAACCCAACCCCCACTTGAAAATGCACTGCAATCACGAACCCACACCCCTTTTATCCAAGGGCTTAAGCGCCATTGAGCGATTTTGATGCCTAGTTTCGCAATCGATCGGCGCTATTTTTGCACTTTGCCGGAAGGGGCGGCTACTATTCCGGTGAGATTCAACCAATGCCGGATCTGAATCGCGCTATTCCTAGCGACACCAAAGTCATCTCTGACCTCATAAGAAACAAGGAGATTTCACAGATGAAGAAAATGACCGTGATCGCTGCCTCCGTTGCAGCCACGTTTGCCTTCTCTGGCCAGTCCCTCGCCGGGGGTGATTCCCCGTACGTGTTTGACAGCAACGGCGACCCGGTAATGACCGGCCATGGCACGTGCCTGTACAACAATCACGGCACGCTGAACAGCGAGACCGCGATCGAAGCGTGCAACCCGGAACTGATCACCAAGGCCGAGCCGGCACCGAAGCCGGTCGTCGAGCCGCCTCCGGCACCGGAAGCCAAGACCATCACGCTCGAGGCTGACACCTACTTCGACTTCGACAAGTCGAACCTGAAGCCGGAAGGCAAGGACACCCTGAACGCGCTGGTCCGCGACATGGGTGACCTGAACGCCGTCGCGAACATCGAAGCCGTCGGTCACACCGACAGCATCGGTACCGACGAGTATAACCAAGGCCTGTCCGAGCGTCGCGCTGCGACCGTCAAGGACTACCTGGTTGACCAAGGTGTTCCGGGCGACAAGATCGAGACCCAGGGCATGGGCGAATCCAACCCGATCGCCACCAACCAGACCCGTGAAGGTCGTGCCCAGAACCGTCGTGTTGAAATCACCGTACAGGGCACCGCCCAGTAAGGCGTTTCCAACGCTCGATGTGAAAAACACCGCCTCCGGGCGGTGTTTTTGTTTGCGGCCAACTCACGGTCACACTCGAAGCGAACGGGATGGCACCTATACTGTTTACGCAATCCGTTCCACTCATAACGCAAAACGAATCGCTTTCAAGAGGAACCGTCATGGAAGAAGCAGGCTTTTTCTCCCTGTATGTATTGCCTTGGATCATCAAGATCCTGATTGCCGTCGCGATCGCCGCCGGTGGCTACTTCATCGCCAAGATCGGCAGCCCCTGGCTCGCCAAGCTGCTGGGGCGAACAGGCATAGAGCCGATGCTGGTCGGCTTTACAGTCGCCTTGGCGCGCACCGCGTTCCTGTTGTTCGTGGTAATCGCGGCCCTGTCACAGCTAGGCCTTGATACGACCTCGCTAGTCGCCCTGGTCGCCGGCGCCGGCATTGCCGTTGGCCTGGCACTGAAGGACTCGCTGGGCAACTTCGCCGCCGGGGTGATGGTGCTGATCTTTCGTCCGTTCAAGGCCGGCGACTTCATCATTGCCGATGGAGTCATGGGCACCGTGAACGAGATCGGCATCTTCCACACCCGCATGAACACACCCGACAACGTCGAACTGATCGTCCCCAACGGCCAGCTCTACGCCTCGGCGATCACCAACTACAGCGTGCGCGACACCCGTCGCCTGGACCTGGCAATCGGCATCGACTACGCCGACGATATCGCCAAGGCCAAGGAGTTGATCATGCAGGTGTTCGAGAAGGAAGAACGCGTCCTCAAGGATCCGGCCCCGGCCGTGTTGGTCGACCAGTTTGGCGCCTCGAGCGTCGACTTGCTGGTACGCCCATGGATTCGCTCAGCCGATATGCCGACGATCAAGTCCGACCTGCAGCAGCAGATCAAGGAAGCCTTCGATGCAAACGGCATCACCATCCCGTTCCCGCAGATGGTAATCAGTTCCGCCGAAGGCGCCGACGAGGGCGCGAAGACAAGCAAGTCCTGATCAACATACCCCGCACGAAGAAAGCCCCGCAATTGCGGGGCTTTCTTTTGCTTGCCGGAGTGAAAGTCTCCGGGGAAGACGGGGGGGGCTTATCGGCCACCGCCGTAACCACCGCCCATGCCACCAGCGCCGGCACCGGGACCCATACCGCCGCCACCGACCGAAACGGTGCTGTCGTCATCCAGGAAGCGGTTGGTTGAATCAGCGCCGCCGCCACCTTGGACAAAGGCGAGGAAGGCATCGTTGTCATCCAACGTATCAACGCGGGTGTTGTGGATGTCATTCGGCATGTTAGCCGTACCCTCGCCTGACGGGCTGTTGTGATCGGCCTGCGCCACGCCAGACGCGAGAAAGGCCGCGGAAGCCAGGAAAGCGGGAACAATGGTCTTCAACTTGATCATGGTGTACCTCTCGTACAGTCACCGGACATTCACGCATGGGAATATAACCATATTCTTGCCATGCATAAACTCAGACCATGCCTCATTTGAAAAGTTTCCTGCCGGCAGATAGTAGGCCCTGCGGCAGGAGATCCACTGATCGGCTACGGAGTGGGCCACCACGTCGCCAGAGCGACATCCAGACAGCAAAAAGCCCGGATGCACTGCACCCGGGCTTTAATGATTTCCGTCAACGATGTTTGGCGGAGAGGCAGGGATTCGAACCCTGGGACCCCGCGAGGGGGTCAACGGTTTTCGAGACCGCCCCGTTCGACCGCTCCGGCACCTCTCCAAACGGGAAAGACGCGACCGAGGTCGCGTCCACGCCCGGCTTTAAACCCCGGGCTATACAAAAACTGGCGGAGAGAGAGGGATTCGAACCCTCGGTACGGGGTTACCGTACACACGCTTTCCAGGCGTGCTCCTTCGACCGCTCGGACACCTCTCCGTTCTTCTACCCGACGGGGCAGACCCGCGTCAGGAAGGGCGCAGAGTTTACCCAAACCGCCAGCCCATGACAATGGGCAGACGACCACGAGCATGCACACACGATATCAGCGCCCCGGTTCAAGCACCGCCATGGATTCGACGTGTGCCGTATGGGGGAACATGTCCATCACGCCCGCCGCCAACAGCCGCCAACCGTGTTCGTTCACCAGTCGACCGACATCCCGGGCAAGCGTTCCCGGGTGGCAGGAGACGTAAACCACCCGGGCCGGCTTCATGCGCGCGATCACGGACATCATGGCCTCGGCACCCGCCCGCGGTGGGTCGAGCAGGACGCGGTCGAACGACTCGTTCATCCAGCCGTGGCCGGCATCGGGATCGAACAGGTTGCCGACGACGTGACGCGTGTTCTCGATGCCATTGCTCGTCGCACAGGCCGCGCCGCGCTCGACCATCGCCTGATCCGCCTCCACAGCGGTGACCGCCCCCGCCGGGCCGGCCTGCCGGGCCAGTGGCAGACTGAAATTGCCAAGCCCGGCGAACAGGTCCAGCACCCGATCGCCCGGTTGCACCGCAAGCCACTCCAACGCCTGGTGCACCATGCGGCGGTTGATCTCGGCATTGACCTGGGCGAAGTCCAGCGGCGAGAAGCGGATCTCGACATCGAACTCCTCGAGACGGTAGCTCGGGTAGACGTCGCGCGCCCCCTCTACCAGTGGCTCGAGGCTGTCCGGGCCGCCAGGTTGCAGGAAGATCGCGAAACCATGCGCGTCGGCAAAGGCATCCAGACGCGCCCGATCCGCCTCCCCCAGCGGCACCATGTGGCGGAAGGCCAAGGCGCAGTGCGCATCGCCACAGCCCACTTCGATCTGGGGAATGTCTCGCCGGGCATCCATCTCGCCGATCAGTTCGGCGATCGCCGGCAATTGCTCGCCCACCCGCGGGTCGAGCACCGGGCAGGTGTCGATATCGGCGAGCAGAGGCGAGCCGAGTTCGCGAAACCCCACCACCGCACGTCCCTTCTTGCGCACGAAGCGCACACCCAATCTCGCCATGCGGCGGTAGCCCCAGATCGCACCCGTCAACGGCTCGAGCACCTGCTCCGGTGTCACCCGCCCGATCCGCGACAGTTGATCCAGCAAGGCCTGTTGCTTGTGGCGCACCTGCGCCTCAGGGGCCAAGTGCTGCATGGCGCATCCACCGCAATGATGGAAATGCGGGCAGCCCGGCTCGATCCGTTCCGGACTGGCCCGATCCACAGCCACCGCATCGCCCAGATCGAAATGCCGGCGCTGGTCGCGATACACGAAGCGCACGTCCTCGCCCGGCAGCGCCCGACCGACGAAGGTCGCCTTGCCATCGACGTGAGCCACGCCGCGACCCTCGAGGGTGAGCGACTCGATGTGGGCTTCGAACTCGCCCGGCGGCAGCGGCTTGGCATGCTTGTGCTTGTGGCGTTTCTTGCGGTTGGGGTTGCGGGCCATCGATTTCTCGATCAGAGGAAAGACAAAGGCCCTGCCGCACGGGGTGCATGGCAGGGCCGGCTCAGGGTCAATTAGGCCAATCAGCCCGCCGGGAAGACCCCGGTGGACAGGTAGCGGTCACCACGATCGCAGACGATGGTGACGATCACGGCGTTCTCCACCTCGGCGGACACCTTCAGGGCCGCGGCCATCGCGCCGCCCGAGGAGATCCCCGCCATGATGCCCTCCTCGCGCGCCAGCCGCCGGGTCATTTCCTCGGCTTCATCCTGGCCGATATCCAGGGTGCGATCCACCCGCGCCGGCTCGAAGATCCGGGGCAGGTATTCTTTCGGCCAGCGCCGAATCCCCGGAATCTGCGCGCCCTCGCCCGGCTGAACGCCGACGATCTGCACACCGGGGTTCTGCTCCTTGAGGTAGTGCGAGGTGCCCATGATCGTGCCGGTGGTGCCCATCGCGGAGACGAAATGCGTCACACGGCCCTCGGTGGCCGCCCAGATTTCCGGGCCGGTCGTCAGGTAATGCGCCCGCGGGTTGTCCGGGTTGGCGAACTGGTCCAGCACCGTGCCCTCGCCTCGCGCGGCCATCGCGGCGGCAAGGTCCCGCGCGCCTTCCATGCCCTCATCCCGGGAGACCAGCTTGAGCTCCGCCCCGTAGGCGGCCATCGACTGGCGACGTTCGATCGACATATGCTCGGGCATGATCAGCGTCAGGCGCAGGCCCAGCGTAGCGGCCACCATCGCCAATGCGATGCCGGTATTGCCGGAGGTCGCCTCGACCAATCGGTCGCCGGGCTTGATCTCGCCGCGTTCCATGGCGCGTGCGATCATCGAATGTGCCGCGCGATCCTTCACCGACCCGGCCGGATTGTTGCCCTCGAGCTTGCCGAGAATCACGTTGCCGCGCGCCGCCCCCGTGGGGTCGAGACGCTGGATACGCGCCAGTGGCGTGTTGCCGATCAATTGATCAAGACGGTGACCTAACATACGCTTTGCCGGCTCGCTCCAGTTACCAAATTCTTCCGGGGAAGGCGGGTTTGCCTCGCGCCCCGAGTATGCCACAAAGGCCTTCGGTGAACGCTCCGATCCGCAGTAAACAGACCGCCACACAACGTGGCCCCGCCGGCCGTCTTGCCGCCCTGGGAGCTATCCTGCCCTGGGCCCTGCTCGCTCTGGTCGCTCCCCCGCTGCTGCTCGCGATCGAGGCGCTCGTTTCCGGCCGAACCCTTCCCTCGCCCGCGTTCTGGGCGGCAACCATCGGCTGGACCGGCATCTGGCTGCTCCTTGCCGGCCTGTCGATTACGCTCCTTTGGTTTCGGCGGCGATCCCATCCCTCGGACACCAACGCAACCAGCAAGTCGGTACCACCGATCCAGCGCACCGGACCGGAAAGCCAGCTTTCGGCCGCCACGGTACTCGAACTGGTCAACCAGCAATGGGTGACGCCGCTGGGGCACATCCGATCGGCGGTCGACAGCCTCGCCACGCTGGAACGTCGCCTGAGCCGCTGCGCGCCACCGGCCAAGGACGGCGAACAGGAACCGGCCCGATCACTCCAGCTGATGCGTCACGCCAGCCACCGCCTGCGCCTCTCGATCGAGAACATCATCGACTACCACGAGATCACCGCTGGCCGCATGACGCGCACCGACGGGCGGGTCAACCTGCGCACCACGGGCGAGGACCTGGTGACCGACTGGCAGACCACCGCCCAGCGCGACGGCGAGGTGTTGCAGTTCATCGGCTACCAGGACCTGCCGCGAGAGATCGTGTTCGATCCGCAGATGCTGCGCCGTCTGCTCGACCGTCTGCTCAACGAGATCCTCGGCATCGCCCACCTGCGCGAGCCGGCCATCACGCTGGAACTCGAGGATGACCACGAGAACGAGGGCGGCGACCGATTGGGACGCTTTCGCCTGACCATCGACGGGCAGGCCCGTGACGGTTCTCTCGATCGGGAACAACTAGCCGAACGCCTCGCGCAACCGTTGCCCGAGCAACTCGAGGGCCTGCTGATCGACGATCTGATCGATCTCTGGATCCTGCGCTGCATCTCCCATCACCTTGATTCGGCACTCGAGGTGGTCGACACCGGCCCGGAGCGCTTCGGGATGACCGCGACCTTCAGCGCCCCCATCCTGATCGGCGAACCCGACAGCAGCGACCGGCTGGCGGACCAACTGGCGGCCGTGGTCTGCGCCTCGGCGCAACATCGCCGTGCCTGGCAGGGCAACCTCGCCGCCCTCGGGGCGAACATCCAGGTGGAGCCGGATTTCGGCCAGCCAGTCGACCTGCTGTTCCTCGACGAGCGCATCGTCGAACGACACCATGAGGACCCGGCCTTCGGTCAGTGGGTCTCGCTGGCCGGGCGGGTCATCGGGCTATCCAGCCACCTGACTATTCGGGGGCGGCCGGCCGCGGCGCTGCACTGGGCGGACTTCACCTTGCCACTGTTCATTCGAGCTCGGGCGCTGGCCGCCTCGCTCGAACGGGTATTGGGCGCCCCGACACCGGGACCGGGTCGCAGCCCAGCCCGTTTTGCCCCACCTCGCCAAGCCGACAGCCCCCCCGCTAGCGGTGGCAGCGACAAACCACGGCAGGGCAAGCCGGGTCGACACGCCCTGTATTCCTTTGCCGGCCGGACCGCGCTGGTGATCGACGATGACCCGGTCTACCTCGCCCACCTGGGGCAAACGCTGCGTGAACTGGGATTCCACGTCCTCGAGGCCACCAACGGCAAGCAGGCGCTTGCACTGGCTGATCATGAAGACATCGACGTGGTGTTCACCGACATGCACATGCCGGACATCACCGGTGCCGGCGTCGCACGCATCCTGAAAAAGCGTCCGCGCCACCTGGAAACCCCGATAATCGCCATCACGGCCAACCGGCAGGGCAACGTGCACCAGGACCTGCTGCACAGCGGCATCGAACGGGTGCTGACCAAACCGGTCACCGCCGGCGATCTGCTCAGCTCGATCGGCGAATTCTTCCCCCTGGAGACTCACGGTCGTCCCGACCCGGAGACCACCCCGCCCGCCAGAAACGACCGCAAGGACGAACGCGACCCCTTCCTCACCCGACTGCTCTGCGATGAGCTGCCGGGCTATCGGCGGCTACTGACCGCACAGGCCGACGATCACGAAACACTGCGCCATGCCGCGCACAAGCTCCGGGGGGCCGCCGCCTGCTGTCGTGAAACCGAGTTGCAGACACTCGCCGGTGAGCTTGAGGATGCGCTCGACGCCAACGAAACGGCCGAGCGCATCGCGCCACGCATTGCCGCGCTGATCCGCTGCATCGACGGCATAAACGCCAACCCGCTCTGCGATACGAGGACCACCTGAATACGCCGCTTGGCGCGGCCGGGTTACATAAGACCGCGCTGATTCAGCTCGCGCCAATTCGCTGCTAGGATGCCTTCATGGGCATCATCCAGGAACGGATGACAGGAACGACTGGCAGGGAAGGAACAGGGACGATGCAACTCGACAACGCCACGGCCGACGGAGGGACCGATTCGGGCATGGTCGTCTTTCTTTGCACTGCCGCCGGGCGCGTCCTCAGCGCCACCCCCCGGGCCGACGAGCTGTTCCCGACCGACGGCGAGCGGACCCTTCGCGAACGCCTGGAACGCCGCCTGCGCATGAACCCCGGGCCGTCACTGGGCACTGCCCTGATCGATGGCGAGGAGACCTCGCTGATCGGACTGATGGACAACCGGGAGATCACGCTCGCCATCACCCCGCTGGACGAGCACCAGCGACTGGTCGTGCTGCTGGAAAGCCTCTGCCCGCCCACCAGCCTGGATTCGCTGACCGGCCTGCCGGACCGCAGCGCGATGCTCGAACGGATCCGCGACATCCAGTCCGATGGCGACGGCGGCCATCGCCTGATGCTGGTCGACATCGATCGGCTCAAGACCGTCAACGACTACCTCGGCTATCACGTCGGCGACCGGGTCATCCGCGATCTGGCCGGCGCCATGCAGGCAGCCGTCCCCGACGACGTGATGGCCGCCCGCTGGAGCGGTCACGAGTTCATGCTCCTGATCCCGCCCCGCCAGGCAGAACACAGCCAGCAGATTGCCGAACGCATCCGCGCGTCTGCCGCCAGCGTCCGCTTCAACGGCGGCGAAGACGCCCCGCCGCTGGGTTCAGTGACCGTCAGCATCGGTCACGGCGCGCTCGGCCCGGGTGAAACGTCCCGCACCCAGCCTCGCGACCAGCTAAGCGCGCTCAATGCCGCGGTCTACGAGGCCAAGCGCACCGGCCGTGACCGCGTGGTCAACGCCGACCGGCTGCAACAACCCTCGGTCTACACCACCGGCGGCGCGCTCGATCGCGCCATCCACGAAGGGCGCATCGTCGCCGCCAGCCAACCGATCGTCGATCTCAAGACCGGCGAGGTAGTCGCCGACGAGGCACTGGCCCGCATGATCACCCCCGAAGGCGACGTCATCCCGGCGGGCCTGTTCATCGATGCCGCCTCGCGGTTGCAGATGGCCCACCGGATCGACTTCGAGATCATTAACCAGACGATCAACAACTGCGTGGCCTCGATCGGTCATCGACCGATGGCGCATTTCGTCAACATCTCGGGGGACTTTCTGCAGCACCCGGAACTGATGGAACAGGTGATCACCAACGCCCAGGCCGCCTGCGAGTGCATCGGCGGTGAGAGGAATGCGGGTCCCAAGCCCTTGGTCCTGGAGATGACCGAGCGCGAGGTGCTCGAAGACACGTCAGATGCCTTCAGCGCACTCAGGCCCCTGATCGATTTCGGCCTGCGACTCGCCCTGGACGACTTCGGCAGCGGCTACTCTTCCTACCGCTACCTGCTCGACATGCCGTTCACCTTCCTCAAGATCGAAGGCGCACTGGTCCAGAACATGAGCGACAGCGTCCGGGCACAGAAGATCGTCCGGCATATCCAGGCCATGGCCAAGGACATGGGGCTGGTTACCGTCGCCGAGTTCATCGGCGACGAGCGCACCGCCGACTTGCTGCGCGAGATGGGGATCGACTGGGGCCAGGGTTTCCACTTCGGCCGGCCGGAGATCATCCGCCCACTGAAAAACGAAAACCGCGTCGCCATTCACGAAATCTAGCCGGACCCGCGCCACGGCCTTCCTCGACACGGAAAAGTGCGCTATCCTGCGCGCCCTGTTTCGGAGTGTAGCGCAGCCTGGTAGCGCACCTGCCTGGGGGGCAGGTGGTCGGGGGTTCGAATCCCTCCACTCCGACCAATAGATTCAAGTAGAAAGGCCGCCTTGCAAGGGCGGCCTTTCTGCGTTCTGGATCCATGTAACCGATCGGACATTCAATGGCTCTGCTCCTCCCTCACGCCGCGCGGCTACCTCGGCTCATCAACCCTTGGGGAGATCACTGCCGCGCCGGATAGAAGCCGGTGCTATTTTAAACCGGGCTGGTCGATGAACTCGCGGCACTCACCCGGGCTCATGTCCTTGGCACAGCGCTCGGCGCGATCGACGTTGCGATCCAGGTAATGGTTGTAGAACGCCGGGGCGGCGCCGGTGATCTCGCCGATCCGCTCGCCGTCCGGCGAGAAGAACAGCACGTAGGGCACACCCCGCACGTCGAGTTCGTCGGCAAACGCCGCCGGCTCCTTCATCTCCCCGTCGACACCGATGAAGTGATCGTCGGAATCGATCTGCACGCGGCGGATGATCAGGCGGCCCTGGTACTCCGGGTCGAGCCGCATGGGGATCAGGAATTCGTCGTCGATCTTCTGGCAATAGCCGCAGTAGCTCGCGTGGAAGAACAGCATCATCGGCTTGTCGTGCTTCTGCATCCAGGCCAGATCCGCGGGCAGGTCGGCCAGGTGATCGACGAAGCGAACGTCGCCGTAGATGGCCATCGCCGAGTCATCGGAATCGGCGGCAATTGCCGGGGCGGTTGCGCCCAGGCCGAGAGCCAGAAGCAGCGCGCCCAGCGGGCGGCTCAGGGCAGACAGGCAACGCAAAGGCAGGCGGCGGGATACGGTCATGGCGACACTCGCTGGTTGTGATTGGGCGTATATAACTAGCACCTACGATACGACCAACCGGACGCGCAATCCATCGTGGTGCACCATCGGTGCATTCAGGGTCGACGTCAGGACGAACGGCTTGAGCGTGGTTGGTTCGGCGGGCACACTTGAAGCCTTCCACGTTGAGTGCCAGACGCCAGCCACCCAAAACGCCTTCACGACACCTTCGCCACGATGACCACGCCTCACGCCCACACCTTCGCCCATCACCCCTCACTCGTGGTTCGTCACGCCCTGGCGATCGCGACCGAAGCGCACGAGGGCCAGGTACGCCGCTACACCCATGAACCGTTCGTCACGCACCCGATTGCCGTCGCCCAGACGGTCGCCCCCTTCAATCCCGACCCGCTGGTACTCGCAGCCGCCCTGCTCCACGACGTCGTCGAGGACACGCCGGTTACCGCCGCCGATCTCGCCCGCGAGATGCCGAGTTCGGTAGTGCGGATGGTGCTCTCGCTGACCAACCAGGCCAGCCCGACCGACGGCGACCGATCGAGTCGCAAGCAGATCGATCACGACCATGTCGCTCGTGCCGAGCCGCGCGCCCAGACGATCAAGTACGCCGACGTCTTGCACAACGTGCAGTCGATCGCCCGGCACGACCCGAGCTTTTCACCCACCTATCTGCAGGAAAAGGCCAGCCTGGTTCGACGACTGAACCGTGGCCACCCGGTGCTGCGCCGGCACGTCTGGCATTGCATCGACACGCTGATCGCCGAGCTCGACTGACACTACCCCGTCAGCGGCTCACCCCAACGAGGCCAACATCCGTCGAAAGCGTGCCAGCGAGAGCATGAACAGCACGCCGCCGATAGCCGCCAGCGCGGCGAATTGCGGCCAGACGACGTCGAATCCCGCCCCGCGGTAGAGCACCGCCTGCGCCATGGCGACAAAGTGAAGTGTCGGCGCGGCCTGCATCAACAGGTGTATCCAGTCGGGCAGGCTTTCGGCCGGGGTCATCCCGCCGGAAAGGATCTGCAGCGGCAGCAGTACCATCAGGATCAGCAGCCCGAACTGCGGCATCGAGCGGGCGATGGTGGCCAGAAAGATCCCCAGCGAGGTGGTCGCGAACAAGTGCAGCAACGCCCCGGCAAGGAACAGCATCACTGATCCCTCGATCGGGATGGCCAACAGCCCCTGCACGACGATAGTCAGGGAGAACGTCGCGGCCACCAGCACAACCACCGTCATCGACCAGATCTTGCTGGCCATGATCTCGAACGGCGTGACCGGCATGACCAGCAGGTGCTCGACCGTGCCGTGCTCGCGCTCACGCAGCAGCGCCGCGCCGGTGAGCACGATCGCCAGCATGGTGATGTTGTTGATCAGCTCCATCACCGCGCCGAACCACGATGCCTGCAGTTCCGGATTGAACCGGGCCCGCCAGACCAGTTCGACCGTCGGGGCTGCGGCCTGGCGGGTCCCCGCCAGAAAGGTCTGGATCTCGCCCTGGACGATCGCCTGGATATAGCCACTGCCGACAAAGGCCTGACTCATGCGGGTGGCATCGACGTTCAACTGGATCGTCGGGCTCCGACCGGCCAGCACGTCGCGCTGAAAGCCCGCCGGGATGTGCAGGGCGAAGGTATCCAGCCCGGCGTCCATGCGCTCGTCCATCTCGACGGCGGAAATAAGGCGCGGCGGCAGGAACGACGGCGGATAGAAGGCATCGGCAATGCGCATCGACAGCGGCGAGCGGTCCTCGTCGACGATCGCGATCGGTGCCTTGTTGAGGGTTTCCGGCATGGCGGTGGCGGCGGTGTAGATCGCGAGCGAGAAGGCAAAGACGATCAGCACCAGCATGATCGTGTCGCGCCACAGGCTGCGAAATTCCTTCAGGCCCAGGTACCAGATATTGCGCCACATGCCCCTAACGCTCCTGTTTTCTCAGCAAGAGGGTGGCGATCGCAATCATCACCGGCCCGGCCAGCAGCAACGGCAAAAACGAGCCGGCCAGGTCCTCGAAGCCCAGTGCCTTGGAGAACGTGCCGCGCGCGATGGTGACGAAGTGCGTCGCCGGAAATACCTGGCCGATCACCGCACCCAGCCCCTCCAGCGAGGTGACCGGGTCGATCAGGCCCGAATACTGCGCCGACGGGATCATGGTGAGGATCGCCGTACCAAAAATGGCTGCCAGCTGGCTCTTGACGAAGGTCGAGATCAACAGACCCAACGCGGTCGCCGCGAACACGTACAACAGGGCGGCCAGGCTCAGCGCGAGGAAACTACCGGTGATCGGCACGCCGAAGACGAACACCGCCAGCACGACCAGCAACAGGTAGTTACTCATCGCCAGCACCACGTAGGGCAATTGTTTGCCGAGCAGGAACTCCAGGCGCGTGACCGGGGTGACATAGAAATTCACGATCGACCCCAACTCCTTCTCGCGCACCACGGACAACGCACTCAGGATGGCGGGAATCAGCATCAGCAACAGCGGGATCATTGCCGGCACCATCGCCGGCAGGCTTTTCACGTCCGGGTTATAGCGAAAGCGCGGTTCGATCGAGGCCGGCACAGCCAGGGCCGACTCGCCGAGACGCTCACGCGCCCGCATCGTCAGCCAGTGCTGATGCATGCCCTGGGCATAGCCCGCCAGGGTCTCGGCCCGGGTCGGCATCGCCCCGTCGACCCAGGCCCCTACCTCGACCGCCGTGCCCCGAGCGAGATCACGGGCAAAGCCGGGCGGAATCTCGATCACCAGTCCCAGTTCGCCCGAGCGCATGCGGCGATCGAGCTCGGCGTAACTGGCCACGGGCGCGTGTTCGGTAAAATAGCGCGACCCCGACAACCCGGCGACGTAGTCGCGACTGACCGTGGTGTTGTCGCGATCGAGCACCGCGAAGGTCAGATCCTCAACATCCATGTTCATCCCGTAGCCGAGCACCAACATCAACAACAGCGTGCCCAGGGCGGCGAGCGTCAGGCGGATGGGGTCGCGCGTCAGCTCGCGCCCCTCACGGCGCGCGTAGGCAGCCAGCCGCCGGGCGCTGAACGCCACCGATCCGGCGGAGGCCTCGCCAACGGCCGTCTCCACCGATTCGTCGCCCGTTTGTGTTCCAGCCGCGTCATCCCGTTCGGAGGCCTCCTCGAGATAGCCGATGAAGGCCTCCTCCAGGTCGACGGCCCCGCGGGAGGCGATCACCTCGGCGGGCGTGCCCGTGACCAACACGCGACCGGCATGCATGAGCGAGAGTCGATCGCAGCGCTCGGCCTCGTTCATGAAATGCGTCGATATGAAGATTGTCACCTGCTCGTCGCGGGCCAGCTCGATCAGGATGCGCCAGAAGGCGTCGCGGGCGATCGGATCGACGCCCGAGGTGGGCTCGTCGAGGATCAGGATCTCGGGCTCGTGCACCAGTGCCACGGCCAGCGACAGTCGCTGACGCTCGCCCAGGGGCAGCTCGTCCGGCAGCGCGTCCATGACCCGATCGAGACCGAAACGACCGGCCACGGCATCCACTCGTTCGCCGACCGCCGAGCCGGCCAGGCCGAACAGCCGGGCATGCAGCTCGAGGTTCTGCCGCACGCTCAGCTCGCCGTAGAGGGAGAACCCCTGGGTCATGTAACCGACCCGGTGGCGGGTGGCGAGATCGTGCGGGTCGAGCCGATGCCCCAGCAGACGGGCCTCGCCTTCGCTTGCCGGCAGCAGACCGGTAAGCATCTTCATGGTGGTGGTCTTGCCGCAACCATTCGAGCCGACAAAGCCGAAGATCTCGCCGCGGGGAATGGAAAAACTGACGTCCTCGACCGCGGTGAACGTGCCGAAGCGCTTGGTCAGCCCCTGGGCCTCGATCGCCACCGGAGCGGTTTTCGTGTCCGGGTGCGCGCTGTGGTCGACCGGGCGATGCTCGTGATGAGCACCCGCCGGCAGCAGCGAAATGAAGGCCGCCTCCAGCGTCTCCCGTCCCGTCTGCTCCAGCAAGGCCTCGGGCGACCCCGTCGCCAGCACCCGGCCGGCATTCATCGCCACCAGGCAGTCGAAGCGTTCGGCCTCTTCCATGTAGGCGGTTGCCACCAGCACGCTCATGCCGTCGTGCTGGGCGCGGATACGTTCGATCAGGCGCCAGAACTGGCGGCGTGAAAGCGGGTCGACGCCGGTGGTGGGCTCGTCAAGGATCAACAGATCCGGCGAATGGATCAGCGCACAGCACAGGCCAAGCTTCTGTTTCATGCCGCCGGAGAGCTTGCCCACCGGTCGGTCGGCAAACGGGGCCAGGCCGGTGGCCTCCAGCAGCTCGGCGATGCGCCGCCGGCGCTCTGCCGGGGCATGTCCGAACAACCCACCGAAGAAATCGACGTTCTCGAACACCGACAGGGTCGGGTAGAGATTGCGACCCAGCCCCTGCGGCATGTAGGCGATGCGCGGGCTGACCTGTCCACGAAAGCGCGCCCGCCCGATGTCGCCACCGAGCACCTCGATCGTCCCGGACTGGATCGCGCGGGCCCCGGCGACCAGCGCGAGCAGGCTGGACTTGCCCACACCGTCCGGTCCGATCAGCCCGACCATCTGCCCGGCGGGGATATCGAGGTCGATTCCGTCGAGCGCCACCGTCTCGCCGTAGCGCAGGCCGACCCCGCGCAACCGGGCAACCGGTGCGGGGCTTGCCATCAGTCGGGCACCCGTACCTTGAGATGCTCGGGCCAGGGCTGCTCGTCATCGAGGCGTACCCACGCCATCCCAGGCAGGCCGGTCTTCACCTGGACAATGTATCGTTCGAGCAGATCCACCGGCAGGCGGGCACGCACGCGGAACATCAGCTTCTGGCGCTCGACCCGGGTCTCTACCGTCTTGGGGGTGAACTGTGCCACGTCGCTGATGTACGAGATCCGCGCCGGGATGACGTATTGCGGGGCGGCATCGATCACCAGCCGTGCCTCGCTACCCAGCCCGATACGACCGACCGCATCGGTCGGCAGGAAGAACGTCATATAGACGTCCTTGAGATCGACCATGTTCATCACCCGGCCACCGGCACCGACCACCTCTCCCGGTTGGGCGACGAGATATTGGATGCGCCCGTCGCGCGGGGCGTGGAGCGTGCTGTCGGCGATGTCGGCCTCAATACGTTCGATGGTCGCCCGCGCCGCGGAGACGGCTTCCTCGGTACCAACCACCTGCGCCCGGGCCGTGGCGATGCCCGCCTCGGCCGCGGCGATCTGGGCACGTGCGGCACTGACCGCGGCCGCCGCGCCCTTCACCCGCGCCTCGTCGTTGTCCACGTCCTGCCGGGAAACCGAGCCACTCTTGACCAACTGCGAGGTGCGCGCCAAGCGCTTCTCGGCGATATCCAGCTCCGCCTGGCGCTGGGCCAGCAGCGATTCGGCCGCGGCCTTCTCCGCCTCGCGCTGAGCCACCTGACTGCGCGCGGTCACCACGTCGCTACTCGCCTGACGCAGGCGTGCCTCGGCCTGATGGAGCTCGGCATCAAGCGTACGCGTATCCATGGCGGCGACCGGCTGTCCGGTGGTGACGAACTCGCCCTCATCGACATGGATCGATTCCACCCGTCCGGGCACCTTCGCCGCGATATCGATCTCCACCGCCTCGATCCGCCCATTGCCGCTGGCAAGACCGGGATACTCGTCCACCACGGTCAACTGCTGCCAGGCCCACCAGCCAAGGAAAGCCAACACCAAGGCAATGGCGATTATGCGGATTAGCCAGCGTCGACGAATCGGTGACATGCAACAGGCTCCTTGCCCTAAGGCGATTCAAGCATATCCATCATGCGCGAGGAGCTGATCCGACGGGCTTCCCCGTCAAAACGAGCCGGTTTGTCCGGCACGGACTCCTCTAGACGATAATCGCACGTTTCCCAGCCAGCAGGCATCAGGGCTCGCAGGCGAATGATCTGGGGGAGACGACTTGACTCCTTATCCTGTGGCGCAGCCTTGGGCCAGCAACAAAAAAACGCCCCGGGAAGGGACGTTTTCGCTACCCAATCACCCCACCGCGATGAGATGACGGGACAGGTGCCATGACGGTTGCTCTTAGAGCAGTTCGTCCTGGATTGCCTCGATACCGGCCGCGGCACACTCGTCATCGATGCTGCCGCTTGGCGAACCGGACACGCCAATCCCGCCGACGATACGCCCGTCGGAGGTAATCTGCTTGCCACCGCCAAGCACCGTCACCCCGTCAAGGTGCTGGATGCCGTAACTCTCGTCCCCGGGCTTGCTGGTCCCGTGCAACTCGATGGTATCGGTGCGGAAGCTCACCGCCGTCCAGGCCTTGCTCTGGGCCGTTTCCACCGAGTGCGGCCCGGCATAGCGGTCGCGCTTGAGTGCCTGGGCCGTACCGTCCGGCCCCACGACCACGGCGGTGACCTGGGCGTTCCGCTCACGACAGGCCTCCACGGCCGCCGCAACGGCCTTGACGGCCACCTCGGGAACCACGGCCGGCGTGTCGAACGTACCCTCGGCGGCATGCAGCGGCGTGGCGGTGATCATCAGTGCCGTGCCGGCAAAAATCGTATTGCGTACCTTGCTCATCTCGGGTTCCCCCTTTTTTATGTGGACATACCCCATTGTTATAGCCGGGAACGCCGGGATTACAACGCGGATACCTCCCCATAAATCAACAGGTTATTAGCTCGCCATTAGTTAATGAGGTGCGTTGGGAATTCAATATCACCCACAACGGAAACAGGGTTGTCCGCGAAGAGGGGACGGCCGGCCGCGCATCGACACGCCGTCACTGCCAGCGTTACCCGGTCGGCTGACGTTATTCTTTCTCCGAGCAAGGCAGTGGGGTAAATTGGCCCCGAAAACTGGTTCGTCGAACTATCGATAACCAACGGGCACGATTTTCCGGGGACATGGGATGGCGGAGTCGAGCGACTTCTATCGTAAAAGCTACGAGCGCATGCTCCGGGAATTCACCCGCCTGGAGGACCACGACCTGCGCCTGGTCAAGCTGTTCAAGCTGACCGTCAGCCGCACCCTGATCGCGGTGGAGAAGGCCTACCCCAGCCTCGTGCCGTTGTGCAATCGCATCCGTGGCCATGTCAGCCGCCAGGCCGATGCCGACTTTCCGCTCGACCGCCTGCAGGTCGACATCGAGCAGCTCTCGCAACGCCTGCGGGAGCTGGAAAGCGGCCGCGACAACGCGGCACCCGCCGACGAGAAACCCGACAACTCACGTGCCGAATACCAGCGCAAGCTGTTCGTCCGCGAGTTCGTTCCGCAGATGCTCGAGGGCATCGCCTTTATCGGTCCGCTGGAAAGCCACCGCCGCCAGCTACTCGATGCGATCGCCGCCCACCAGTTCGACGCCCACCCCAGCCTCGTGATCGACCGCACCGTGGCGTTGATCAACGAGATGCGCCAGATGATCGAGCAGGAGAAGACCGAGCTGACCCTGTTTCTCGACGAGATTAAGGCCTCGGTACAGCGAATCGAGGAGGACGCGTTTCACCAGGGCAAGCAGGCCGAGGAGCGCCGCGGCAAGCTCAGGCGCTTCGACAACATGCTCGGGCGCAGCGTCGGCAAGCTGAAAAAGCAGATCGAGGAGGCCGAGGACATCGACACCATCAAGCAGACCGTCCGCGACCAGATCGAACAGCTGCACGGCAAGGTGCGGGAATTCCACGAGACAGAGGGTCGACGACTGGCGGAATTCGAGAGCCAGAACCTGCGCCTGCGCGGTTACCTCACGACGGTAATCAAGCGGGCACAGATGCAAGAGAACAAGCTCAAAGAGCAGTGTGGCGATCGTAACCGCTGCACGCTGACCGCCCTGCCAAATGCCTTTGCCTTCGAGCAGCAGCTACGCAACGAATTGGCGCGACTGCGGCCCGGTCGGCCACCCCTCTCGATGCTGTTCGTCGACATCGACCACCTGAAAAAAGTCGCCAAGAGCCACGGCCAGCAGACGGCCGACAAGATCCTGATCGTGCTGGTGCAGACGATCTCGCGGATGATCCACTACAGCGACTACTTCGCCCGCATCGGCCCCGACGAGTTCGCCATCCTGACCAAGGAACAGGACGGCGATGCTGCCTTGGAACTGGCCGAGGCGATCCGGACGCGCGTGATGCGCACGCGACTGCGCCATGGCAGCAAGAGCCTGTCGCTCACCCTATCCTGCGGTGTGACCGAACTGGAGATCGGCCAGACCTCCGAAGAAGCCTACCGCCACGCGCTGGAGGCCTTGCAGCACGCCAAGGCCCAGGGCGGAAACCGCTGCCAGAGAATCGGACCGACTTGAGCCTCAGTCCCAACCGTTCCTGGCCACCACCTCGGGATTGAGCAGGCGGATCTGCTGAACCACCGGGTCGGAGTGTTCCCGCTCGGGCTCGATCTGCATCAAACGCAACAGGTAAGGCAGCAATGCACGGCGCACGGTCACACGGCGCTCGCCATTGACCATGCCGTAATCCGCGGCGATCACCGCCTGCTGGGCCGGCGCCAGGTCGGGATGCACCCCGACCCGCAACGTCACTTCCTCGAACCAGTCGGCATCGTCGTCCCGCGGTGCGCCCGGCCGGTCCGGCAGGGCCTCGGCATTCCCCATCCGTGCCAATACAAAATCGCGGTACTCGCCGTGTTCGTGGCTGAACGCCCGCAGGTGCCAGCGAAAGCCGCTGTAGACCAGCGTGTGCGGGGATAACTCGATCGGTCGCGGATGCGGTCGGCGCATCGACTGGTAATCCACGCGCAGCCGGTGGCCGTTGCTGGCCGCCGCCGACACCACGCGCAGGATGCCCAGGTCCAGTTCGCGTTCGAGCGGCCGCAGCAGTTCCACGTTCGGCCCGGCCGCCGCCAGCGCGACTACCGGCCGGTCCTCCCCCGGCAAGGCGGCCAGCACGTCCAGCAACTCGGACGTCCGCCCCGATAGCAGCAGCGCGGCAAAGCGATCACCGGGCTCGTAGTACTTCTGCGAACGGTTGTAAACCAGGTTGTCCGGGGCGAGTGCCTGGTAGACGGCGAAATCCTTGGAGGCCTGCGCCCGGCTGATGCCGAAACTCTCCGTCAGCGCCTGGGTGCGCACCCAGCCGTTGAGCAGCACAGTGCACTCGAGCAGCTTGAGGCGCTGGCGCAGGTCCCATTTCAGGTCATCGATGGTAGTCGGGGTGATGCGGTTCATGCGGCCCATTCTCCGCCCCGCTTCTGGTGTGTCAATAAAAATGACGTGAGTTTGTTGACACGCCCAGATTGTATACCTACTATCTGGACATGCCTAGTTTGTAGGCAGTAAACGAAAGGAGCACCGCCATGCAGACCTACCACGACGACGTGATCGATTTCTGGGCCAACATCTTCCGCGCCTGCCGCCTGTCGACGGCCGGCCTCGACCTGGAGACCTTCCTCGAGGCACCCAGCCAGCATCTCGATCGATTGGGGCTGTCCGATGCCGTCGAGATGCTCGCCAACGGCCACCTGCCGCTGCTGCCCGAACAGGCCGCGGTGCGCCGCGAGATCGACGCCCGCTTCCGCCAGCCGGCGGCACCGCAACCGGCCGCGCCGGCCCCCGTCCGGGCCTTTCTCCCGCCCCCGGCTTTTCTCGCCACCGCGAGCTGAGCCCGTCCGCGCCTCGCCGGGGGACAACGGCCCCACTGTGTCACCGGACCGCGTCCGCTCGGCCGAAGGCCTCGCGTATAGTTGAGGGTCACCCACCCACGCCGGATTCGAGGCCATGGACGCGACCAACTCGTTTATCCTGCTCGGCGCCCTGCTGCTGTTCACCAGCATCATCGCCGGCATGGCCTCGTCGCGTTTCGGCTTTCCGCTGCTGCTGATCTTCCTCGCCGTCGGCATGCTGGCCGGGCAGGACGGCATCGGCGGGGTGGAATTCGACGATTTCCAGACCGCTTTCCTGATCGGCAACATTGCCCTGGCCATCATCCTGCTCGATGGCGGCCTGCGCACCCATATCCGCACCTTCCGCGTCGCCCTCAAGCCGGCCCTGTCGCTGGCGACCGTCGGCGTGATGATCACCGCCGGGGCCATGGGCGCGCTGGCCACCTGGCTGATGGGGTTCGACTGGTACTACGGCTTGCTGATGGGCGCGATCATCGGCTCGACCGACGCGGCGGCCGTGTTCTCGCTGCTGAAGGGCAGCGGCACGCGACTGAACGAGCGGGTGGGCTCGACGCTCGAGATCGAGTCGGGCATCAACGACCCGATGGCGATCTTCCTCACCATCACCCTGCTCGAGGTGATCTCGGCCGGCCAGTCGTTGCTCGATCCCTGGATCCTGGTGTTCCTGGTCAAGCAGTTCGGCATCGGTGCCGTGCTGGGCGTGGCCTTCGGCTTTCTCCTGCGCGAGGTGCTGCGACGGATCGAACTGGCCGAGGGGCTCTACGCGCTGTTGATCGCCTCCGGCGGGCTATTGTCGTTCGCGCTGATCAACGAGTTGGGCGGCAGCGGCTTTCTGGGTATCTATCTCACGGGGCTGGTGATCGGCACGGCGAGAAACCGAGGCACCTTCCACGTCCTGCGCATCATGGACGGGCTGGCCTGGCTGGCGCAGGCGGGCATGTTCCTCATCCTGGGGCTATTGGTCACCCCGTCGGCGGTGCTCGACCAGATCGTCCCGGCCCTGATCCTGGCATTCGCCCTGCTTCTGGTGGCCCGGCCGATCGCCATCTGGATCGGGCTGTGGCCGTTTCACTTCAACTGGCGCGAGACCACCTTCATCGCCTGGGTGGGGCTGCGCGGTGCCGTGCCGATCGTGCTCGCCCTGTTCCCGATGATCTATGGCATTCCCGATGCCGAGCGCTTCTTCGAGATCGCCTACGTGGTGGTGATCACCTCGCTCTTGATCCAGGGCAGTACCGTGCCGCTGGCCGCCCGCCTGCTCAAGGTCGAGGTGCCACCACTGGCCGAGCCGCGTCAGCGCGCCGACCTGAACCTGCCGATCGAACCGCGCCTCGAAATGGTGCAGTTCGTGGTGGGCGAACACACGGATGCCGACGGCGCCGGCCCCGAGCGCATGCCGTTCGGTGAATCGGTAATGATCGCGGGCGTGGTGCGCAACCTTGCCCTGCGCAAGCCGGAGGCAGGCTTTCGCTTCCAGTCGGGTGACATCGTGCTGACGATCATTCCCGAGGACATGATCAATGACCTCAACCGCTTCTTCACCGGCGAGCGCCGCAAGAAGGCCGATCTGGCCGAACAGACCTTCTTCGGCGCCTTCTCGCTGCGTGGCGGGGCGCGCATCGCCGATCTGGCCCAGGTCTACGGGATCCATCCGCCCGACGAACTGCATGACGCGACCCTCGACGAGGCAATCAAGTCGCTGTTGCGCAACCCGCCGGTCGTGGGTGATTCGGTCGATCTCGATCGAGTCAGCCTGACAGTGCGCGAGATGGACGGCCCGACGATCACTCAGGTGGGTCTGAAATTCCGCGAGTAAGCTGCCCTCAGTCCGTGTCGAGCAACTGCGCGACCCGGGCCCGCAGGGCCGGAACCACCTCGTCCTCGAACCACGGATTGTTGCGTAGCCAGCGATTGTTGCGCGGACTGGGATGCGGCAGCGGAAAATGCGTCGGGGCAAGGCCGCGCCAGTCGGCGACCAGGTCGGTCAGCCGCTGGCCGCCCTTGAGCCCGAGGTGCCAGCCCAGCGCGTAGCGACCAATGACCACCGTGGTCTCGACCTGCGGCATCGCCGCCAGCAACGGTCGACGCCAGGTCGGGGCGCACTCGGGGCGCGGCGGCAGGTCCCCGCCCCGGCCGGTGCCGGGAAAGCAGAAGCCCATCGGCACGATGGCAATGGCCGGGTGGTGATAGAAGGTCTCTCGATCGATGCCGAGCCACTCGCGCAGCCGATCGCCGCTGGGGTCATTGAACGGCAGGCCGGTCTCGTGCACCCGTCGTCCCGGCGCCTGGGCGGCGATCAGCAGGCGGGCTTCGCGGCGGGCGATGAACACCGGCCGGGGTCCGAGCGGCAGATCCGCTTCGCACAGCCGGCAGGCGCGTATCTCGGCCTCTAGTTCCTCGAGCGCGACCGGCTCAGCCGACATCCCCGTCCAGCGCCTTGAGGTGGGCGAGCACCGAATCCTCCAGCCCCTTCAGGTCGTAACCACCCTCCAGCAAGGAGACCACCGGCAGGTCGTCGCCACCGGCTGCGGCGATCACCTCGCGCGTGATCCAGGCAAAGTCCTCGTCCTCGAGAATCCAGCCGCCCAGCGGATCGTTCTTGTGCGCATCGAAGCCCGCGGAGAACAACAGCAGCTGCGGGCGGAATTCGCGCAACGTCTCGAACCAGACCGAGTCGCGCACGCCCTGGCGGAACGCCTTGCCATCGGTCATGTTGGGCAGGCCGATCGGGAAGCAGTTGTCAGCGATCGGCGGAATACCCGAGTACGGGTAATACGGGTGCTGGAAGATCGAGAAGAAGCGTACCGCGTCGCTGTTGGCCACGATCTCCTCGGTGCCGTCGCCGTGATGCACGTCGAAATCCACGATCGCCACCCGCTCGAGGCCATGGTGGCGGATGGCGTAGTAGGCCGCGATCGAGACGTTGTTAAACACGCAAAACCCGCGCGGCTGGCAGGGCCCGGCGTGGTGGCCCGGCGGGCGGGTGGCAAGAAAGGCCCGGCGCTCGGGCCCCGGCAACACGGCATCGATCGCCGCCTTGGCCGCGCCCACCACCCGCCGGCTGGCCTCGATGGTGTACTCGTTGAGCGAGGTATCGCCGTCGACCCGCAACGCCTGGAAATCGCCGCCTGTTGGCGCCTGGCTGAAGATCGCCTCGACGTAGCGCGGGTCATGGGCCAGCTCGTAGTCGCTCTTGTCGCCCAGCGGCGCCTCGACCCGCGTATGTCGATCGGCCGGGAAGCGTTCGATGGCCGCCACCACCGCGTCCAGGCGCTCGGGGCGCTCCGGGTGCGGCAGCATGACGTCGTTTTCGTTCTCGTGCTTCCAGCAGACCGGGTGGCTGTAAATCAGCATGGGTGGTTCCTCGTCGACGGGTGGGCGGGCATCGGTCAAATCAAGCACCCGACCCGGCCGTTGTAAAGGAAACCCCGGAGGTATCGAGTGCCGTGGCTACCGATTGGCTACCGATCAGCCCATCGTGTCGCCGCCAGCGCGCACGGTCAGCACGTCGCCCTTCGACTCGCGCAGGATGTGCTGGGCCACGCTGCCTAGCAGCAGGTGGCGCAACCCCGTCTCGCCCTGGGTGCCGCAGACGGTGAGATGGGTGTGGGCCTTGGTCGCCGCCTCGATCACGGCGGTGCCGGGGTGGCCGGCAATGATGCGGTAGTCGGGTTCGTGATCACTACGCACCCCCGCCTCATGGGCGAATTCGCGCAATCGATCGTACAGCGCCTCTTCCTGTTCCTGGCGCAGACGCTCGTAGGTCACGACATCGATATAACTCTCGAACCAGGTCTCGTAGGCATGCACCAGGGTGAACTGCGCCTGCGGCGCCCAGGCGAGTGCCGCTCGCAGAGCTGCCCGGCTGGACTCGGAGAAGTCCACCGCCACCGTCACCTTCTGGTAGCTGTGCGTCGGTTCCACCCGGGCGACCAGAACCGGCACGTTGCCGGCACGGACCATCTTCTCGGCGGTCGTGCCGATGAACCAGTCGCGCACCGCGTGGCGGCCGTGGGCCCCCACCACGACCAGGCGCGCGTCCATGGACACGGCCATCTCGCTGGCCACCGCCGCCGGCTTGCCCAACCGGGCCTGCACATCCGATTCGGGCGGCTCGATCGCCAGACGCCGCGCCGCCTCCTGCAATTGCGATTTCAACCCGGCAAGCGCCTCACGCAGCAGTTCGGCGCGCAGGTCGTCCGGGTCGAGATCACGACTCTTGACCACCCACCACAATGGTTCCTCCTGAATGACATGCAGTGCGGTCAGGGGGCAGGAACGACGGGCGGCCAACTGCGTCGCACGGGTCACTGCCACCTCGCTGGCATCGGAGAGGTCACTGGCAATCAGGATGGGGCAGGTTTCGGCCATCGGTCGCTCCTGGAATCGGCATTGGCGATGATTGGAAGGTACCATCAGACGAATCGTCTTCACCAGCGTGGCGATGACCGCGCGGAACCACGCTCGCGGCCACCGCCCACACCAGGAGCGCGACGGGTTTGCGCGAGCTCAAGATCTTCTGGGACACCCTGCTGCACGCCGGCCGCAACCTGCTGCCGATCGTGCTGGTGGTCGCCGCGTTCCAGCTGTTCGTGCTCCAGTCCGTTCCCGAAGGGCTGACCGGCATCCTGATCGGCCTAGGCGTGGTTGTCGTCGGGGTCGCCCTGTTCCTGCAGGGCCTGGAGATGGGCATCTTCCCGATCGGCAAGAGCCTCTCGAACGCCTTTGCCCGACGTGGCTCGTTACCCTTGCTGCTGGGCTTCGGTTTTTCGTTCGGCTTTGCCGCCGTGATCGCCGAGCCGGCCCTGATCGCGGTGGCCGAACAGGCGCAGACCATCAGCCAGGGGCACATCGATGCCCTGACCCTGCGACTGATCATCGCCACCTCTGTGGGGCTGGTGGTGGCCCTGGGCGTGCTGCGCACCCTGCTCGGCTGGCCGATCCACTGGTTCATGATCGGCGGCTACATCGCGGTAGTTTCCGTCACCTGGTTCGCCCCGCCCGAGATCGTCGGGCTGGCCTACGATTCGGGCGGCGTGACCACCAACATCGTCACCGTGCCGCTGATCGCGGCGCTGGGCATGGGGCTGGCCGCCTCGATCAGTGGCCGCAATGTGCTCTCCGACGGGTTTGGCCTGGTGGCACTGGCCGTGATGGTGCCGATGATCACCGTGCAGGCCTACGGCATCTGGGTCTTCGAGATCGTGGGGGTCGATCCGGGCGCCGACTCGCTGGATCTGGCCGGGCAATCCGATGCCAATCAAGCCAATCTCGACCCGATGGGCATCCTCACGGGCTTGCTGATCACGCTGCGCGACGTGCTGCCGATCATCGCCGCCGTGCTTTTCTTCCAACTGGCGATCCTCCGCCAGCGCATCCCGCATCTCAAACGCGTGGTGATTGGCTTTCTACTGGTCATCCTGGGTCTGTACGCCTTTGTCGTCGGGTTGAAACTCGGCCTGTTCCCGATCGGCGAGCGCATGGCCGACCAGCTGATTGCCCGTGACAACGTGATCTTCCTGTACCTATTCGCCTTCGCGATCGGCTTTGCCACCACCATGGCCGAACCGGCGTTGATCGCCATCGGTGACCAGGCCGAGCAGGCCGCCCAGGGGCAGACACGCGCCAGCGTGATCCGGCTGCTCGTGGCCGTGGGGGTAGCGATCGGCATCACGATCGGCGTGCACCGCATACTGGCCGGGGATTCGATCCATTATTACGTGATCGGGGGTTATGCGCTGGTGATCCTTCTGACGATTATCGCGCCGCGCTATATCGTGGCGCTGGCCTATGATCTCGGCGGGGTGACCACCTCGGAGGTGACCGTGCCGCTGGTGACCGCACTGGGCATCGGGCTGGCCACGCAAATCGAGGGCCGGGATGCACTGATGGACGGCTTCGGGCTGATCGCCTTTGCCTCGATCTTCCCGATCGTGACCGTGCTCGGCTACGCCATATTCGCCGAGCTCGCCAACCGCTGGCTGACAAACCGGCCACCGAACGACACATCGACTGAAGAGGACGTATCGCGATGAGATTTTCCGTACTGGTCGCCATTCTCGCCGAGGACATGGAGGAGAAGGCCATCGATGTGGCCAAGGCCGCGGGTGCCGGTGGCGTCACCCTGCTCAATGGCCGCGGCATCGGCGCCGAGGAAAAAAAGACCTTTTTCGGGCTGACCTACGAGGGTAGCCAGTCGGTGTTGCTGTTCGTGCTGGAACGCTCGCTGTCACTCAAGGTGATGAAGGCGCTGACCCGGGAACTTGAGTTGACCGAACACTCGCGCGGGGTGGTGTTCACCCTCCCCCTCGAGCACATCGCCGGTATCGAGAACCGGCAGGTAGAACGATTTCAGGAGAACGTGAAAGATGACCTCTGAAACCCGCCCCCGGCTGGTCGGCGACGTGATGGTCCGCGAGGTTGCCACCATCTCGCCCATGGCCACCCTGCGTGAGGCCCTGCGTGAGATGCGCCAGAAGCGAGTGAAATCGCTGGTGGTCGAGAAGGCCCATCCGCATGACGCCTACGGCATCCTCACCTACACCTCGATTCTGCGCACCATCGTCGCCGAGGAAGGCGATATCGATCTGGCCAACGTCTACGACGTGATGAGCAAGCCGGCCATCTCCGTGCCCGAAGGCATGGAGATAAAGTACGCCGCGCGGCTGATGGTCTCGCAGTCGATTCGACGGGTGATCGTGCTTCGGGGCGACACGCTGGTCGGCATCGTCACCATGAGCGACATCGTCGAATCGATCATGGAACTGGCGGAGCGCTGAGACAGGGACAGTCAAACGAAAAAGGCGGATCCGCCCGGGCCCGCCTTTCTGTCTCTCCCCGGCCGATTCGGCCGGGTGACTCATTGGCTTACTGCCAGCCGATAAAATCGGTGGCGGCATCTGCCGCGTCGTAGAGGAACAGGTCGCGGAACATGTGATCCGCACCCGAGACGACCGTCATCTCGACGTGGTCGTCATCGACCCGCTCGGCCATCTTCTCCTCGAGGTCGGTGACCGTGTCATCGGCACCGGCGACCACGACCAGCGTCTCGATCGAGGTTTCACCCAGCACGGTGGGCGTGTCCATGCGCGGATCCTCGCGGTAGTAGCTGACCACGCTCGAGGCGGCGGCACGGGTATCCGGGCAGTAGATGAAGTCCATCTCCATCAGCTCATCACCCTTGCCCTCGTCGACCAGGGCCTCGGCCTTCTCCAGCAGCGGGGCGAGCTCGGTGTCGTAGTTCGACTTGTAGTCCTTGGCGTAGTAGCCCTCGGACCAGGTCTGCGGTGCCAGCAGGACCGCCTTCTCGACCATCGGGTCGGCCTGATCGGCGAGATAGCGCGCCACCTGGTTGCCGCCGCGCGAGTGCCCCATGACGGCAAGCCGCTCGGCACCCTCGCCCTTGAGCCACTCGGCCCAGGCAGCGATCTCGTCGACGGCATCCTCGTGCTTGTGACGATGGGTGGAATCGCAGTCGTACATGCCTTCACGAGCGTTCTGCCCGAGGCTCAAGTTGATGGCCAGCGAGTTGTAGCCAGCATCACGCAGCAATTCCTGCATGCTGCTCATGATCTCCATCTGCCCGTGGGCGAGTGTGCCGTGGACCATCAGTACCACGCCATCCTCGACCGAGCTGCCATCCGCCATTTCCATGTGCCCGAGCAGGGTCATGTCGTCATGCTCCAGCTCGACCCGATCAGCCGCCTGAGCCAAGCCGAGCCCGCCGACCAGCGGCAGGCAGATCGCCGCCGCGGCAAACCGCTTCAACGTGCTTTTCATTGTTATCTCCCCTTTGGTGGACGAGTCATTGGACGTCGACGTCGGAGTGTAGCCCGCGCCGACTGGTCATGCCCAGCCATATATGTCGTCGAACGATTGCTTGGCTAATGACTCCCAGCTAACGCAGACAGCCCGGGGAGGCCGGTTGAGATGACGGCAATTCTCTTTCGAACAGGCAAAAAAATGGGCAGGTCGCTCCCCGTGGGAACAGACCTGCCCGCAAAACTCACCGCAGGAGGAGTCGATGAAAACGAAGAAGCATCTCAACGCGACTCATGGCCTATGACCGGGACGAGATTCAGGAGTTCCCCAAATCACGATGAATCGCTGGAATCGATGCGCTGCGCTGGTCGATTCCTGGGGTTTGGCCGACTCGACCGCCCTTCGTCTTCAAGTGACGAAGCCAGTATAGCGGCGCGCCATGCGAATGCAAACGTTTCGCATTGCTGTTTACGTGACAACTTGATGACAGTCCGCCAGGGCCTCGGCTGGATCTAATGAAAATCCCGCGAGCGGGTGGGCAACTCGCCCAGCCACTCGCTGTGATCGACCAGCATGCGCGCGACGAGATGGGCGACGCCGTCGCGGTGCTGCCATTGGCCGCGCACCTCCAGCAGACGCGCATTGACCACCACCTGCTGGTATTCGGCGACACGGTCCGGCCAGACGATCACGTTGACCGTACCGACCTCGTCTTCGAGCGTGAGGAACACCGTGCCCTTGGCCGTGCCGGGACGCTGGCGCATGGTCACCAGGCCGCAGTAGCGCGTGTGTGCGCCATCGTGCCGGGTCTTGAGCTCGTCACTGCGTCGCAGGCGCAGCCGCCGCAGTCGATCACGCAGCAGACCCAGGGGATGGCCGTTCAACGACAGGCCCAGTCGCTGGTAGTCGGCGACGATGGTCTCGGCCTGGTTCGGCGCGGGCAGGTCGACGGACGGTTCGGTCACCATTCGGTCGGCCGGCAAGTCGGCCTCGAGCTCCATGTCCGCGGGGATGCCGCTGGCCGACCAGTGCGCCGCGTGGCGATTGGCCTCCAGTGCGGCGAAGGCGCCGGCATGGGCCAGCGCACGGCGATCGCGGGCATCCAGTCGCGCGCGGCGCACGCCGTCGGCCACGTCACGAAAGGGCATCTGGTCGCGAGCGGCCAGCAACCGCTCGATGCCGGCCGCGGAGAGTCCGTGGATGCGTCCCAGGCCCAGGCGCAGGGCGTGGGCCCGGACGGCATCTCCTGGCTGGGCCAGTGGTTCGAGCGTGCTCTCGCCGTCACTGGCCATCACGCAGGGCGGGCGCACGACCACGCCGTGGCGGCGGGCGTCCTGCACCAGTTGCGAGGGGCCATAGAAGCCCATCGGCTGGCTGTTCAAGAGCGCGCAGTAAAAGGCGACCGGCTCGTGGCACTTGAGCCAGGCCGAGGCGTAGGCGATCACGGCGAAGCTGGCCGAGTGCGACTCGGGAAAGCCATACTCGCCGAAGCCGAGGATCTGGCGGTAGACGCGATCGGCGAACTCGGCGGCAAAGCCGCGCTCGGTCATGCCGTCGAATAGCTTCTTGCGAAAGTCTTCCAGCGTGCCGCGCTTGCGCCAGGCGCCCAGTGCCCGGCGCAACTGGTCGGCCTCGCCAGCGGAAAACCCCGCGGCCACCATGGCCAGCTCGATCACCTGCTCCTGGAAGATCGGCACGCCCAACGTGCGCCCCAGCACCCGCCGGATTTCCTTGTTGGGATACTCCTCGGGCTCGAGCCCCTGCCGGCGCTTGAGATAGGGATGAACCATCTCGCCCTGGATCGGGCCGGGACGGACGATGGCGATCTCGATCACGAGATCGTAGAACGAGCGCGGCTTGAGGCGCGGCAGCATGCTCATCTGTGCCCTCGATTCGATCTGGAACACGCCGACGGTATCCGCCCGGCTGATCATCTCGAAGGTAGCCGGGTCCTCGCGCGGGATGGACCACAACGCCAGTTCCTGATCGCGGCGGCGGTGGTGATTGACCAGCTCCATTGCCCGGCGCACCGCCGAGAGCATGCCCAGTGCCAACACGTCGATCTTCATCAGTCCGACGGCATCCAGGTCGTCCTTGTCCCACTGGATGACCGTGCGATCGGCCATCGAGGCGTTCTCCACCGGCACCAGGTCGGCCAATTGTCCCCGGGCGATAACGAAACCGCCAACGTGCTGCGAGAGATGCCGCGGCATGCCGGTCAGCTGCCGGGCGATCGCCAGCCACCAGCGGATCTGACGCAGGTTGCCGTCGATTCCGGCAGCGGCAAGCTTCTCGTCGCTGACATCCCGGTCCCACCAGACCAGCTGCTCGTTGACGCGCTCGGTGACGTCCTCACCCACGCCTAGTGCCCGGGCGGCATCGCGCAGCGCCGAACGGCGCCGGTAGCGGATCACCGTGGCGGCCAGCGCGGCGCGATCGCGACCGTAACGGCGGTAGATGTACTGCATCACCTCCTCGCGACGGTGATGCTCGAAGTCGACGTCGATGTCGGGCGGTTCGGCCCGTTCCTTGGAGATAAAGCGCTCGAACAGCATCGAGGACTCGGCCGGATTGACCGCCGTGATACCGAGCGCGAAACACACCGCCGAGTTGGCCGCCGAACCGCGGCCCTGGCAGAGAATCCCGCGCGAGCGGGCAAAGTGCACGATGTCGTGCACGGTCAGGAAATACGGCTCGAAGGCCATCTCGTGGATGATCGTTAGCTCGCGCTCGATCTGGACAACCACGCGCTCGGGAATGCCCTCGGGCCAGCGCACGGCCGCGCCCTCGAAGGTCAGCCGGCGCAATTGCTCGCGCCCGGTCATGCCCGGCGGGATATCGTCCAGCGGGTACTCGTAGGACAGCTCGTTCAGGGAGAACCGGCACTGGGCAGCCAGTGCCACCGCCTCGGCCCGCCACTCGGCCGGAAACCGCTCGGCAAGCACCTCGACCGGGCGCAGGTGGCGCTCGGCATTCGACGGCAACCGGTCGGCCGCCTCCATCACGCTCAGGCGATGGCGCAGGGCCGTGACCACGTCGAGTAGTGGCTTTTCCTCGCGCTCGGCCATCAGCGTGTCGCCCAGGGCGGTGACGGGCAGCTCGAGGGCCGCCGCCAGCGCCCGTGCATGGGCCACCCGACGCCCGTCCAGCCCGTCGAGCCACGCCACCACGCCCAGCCAGGGGCGGATGCCACCGGCCAGCAGCCAGTCCGGCGAGGCCATGCCACCGGCCGGCACCTGCCAGATCACCCGCACGCCGCCGCCCATGTCCGCTATCAGGCCCTCCAGCACGTCCGCCCGTTCCAGCCGGTACTCGCCCTTGGCCGCCGCCCTCCGCCCGCGGGTGACGATCTGGCTGATCGCGGCATAGCCGGCCCGGCTCGCGGCGAGCAGTACCAGCTCGTCGCCCTCCTCGAGCACCAGCCGTGTACCGATGACCAACTGCGGACGCCCATCCTCCGGCAACGCCCGCCAGCCCTGCTGGGCCCGCACCACCCCGGCGAGCGAGCACTCGTCACACAGCGCGATGGCCGCATAACCGCGCTCGGCCGCCACCTCGACCAGCCGCTCGGGGTCGGGAGTGGCGGTCAGGAAGCTGAAATTGGAACGGGCGGAGAGCTCGGCATGGGCGTTCATGCCGATACTGTATATAAATACAGCTTACGATATCCAGTCACTGATCACGTCGATCTGTACCAAGCCGTATGACCGACTCGAATCATCGATCAGGATCCCCACCCCCGGCGCCAAAGACGGCAAGGCGGCTGGTCAGCCGGCATGGGCCACCAGGATGCGCAGGAAACCCTCGCCGTATTTCTCCAGCTTGTGCTCGCCCACCCCGGAGACTGCAGCCATCTCCTCGAGCTGGGTCGGTCGTATCTCGAGCATGTGCTTGAGCGTGGCATCGCTGAACACCATGTACGGCGGGATGCCCTGCTCCTCGGCCAGCCGCTTGCGATGGGCGCGCAGCGAATCCCAGAGCGGCTCGTCTTCCGTGGGGACCGGGGCGCTACCCGGCTTCGCCCCGCGCCTTCCGGCCTGGCGCTTTTTCTCCGGACGCAGGTGCAGACGCTCCTCGCCGCGCAGGACAGCCCGGGCACTCGGGTCGAGGTGCAGGCCACCGTGGCCTTCGGCATCGACGGCGATCAGACCGCGCGCGATCAACTGGCGGAACAGGCCCCGCCAGGCGGTGGCGGAAAGCTCCGTGCCGATACCGAAGGTGGATATCTGGTCGTGGCCGAAGCGACGCATCCGGTCGTCCGCCTCGCCACGCAGGACGGAAACCAGGTAATTGACGCCGAAACGCTGCCCGGTCCGGTGGATGCAGGACAGGGCCTTCTGCGCCGCCTCGGTGGCATCCCAGGTCTCCGGCGGCTCGAGGCAGTTGTCGCAATTGCCGCACGGCTCGGCCAGCGTCTCGCCGAAGTAGCCCAGCAGCGACTGCCGGCGGCAGCGGGTCTCCTCGGTCAGGCCGAGCATGGCGTCGAGCTTGGCGCGCTCGATGCGCTTGATGCGCTCGTCGGCCTCGGAGCCGGCCATCATCTGGCGCAGGGTGAGAACGTCCTGCAGGCCGTAGTCCATCCAGGCATCGGCCGGCTGGCCGTCGCGCCCCGCCCGGCCGGTCTCCTGGTAGTAGGCCTCGATGCTCTTGGGCAGATTGAGATGGGCGACAAAGCGCACGTCGGGCTTGTCGATGCCCATGCCGAAGGCGATGGTCGCGACCACGATCACGCCCTCCTCGGCGAGAAAGCGCTCCTGCACCTCGCGACGGTGCTCGGCCGACAGGCCCGCGTGATACGGCAAGGCGACCAGCCCCTGTGCCGTCAGCCAGTCGGCGGTCTGCTCAACCTTCTTTCGCGACAGGCAATAGACGATGCCCGCCTCGCCGGCATGTTCGTCGCGGATGAAGCGCAGCAGCCGGTCGCGGCTACCACCACTGCCCTGGCTGATCCGGTAGCGGATATTGGGTCGATCGAAGCCGGAAACGAACCGCCGCGCATTCGTGAGCCGCAGGCGATTGATGATCTCCTCACGGGTCGCCTCGTCGGCCGTAGCCGTCAGGGCGATGCGCGGCACGGTCGGGAAGTGGTCAGCCAGCTCGCCCAGACGGATATACTCGGGGCGGAAGTCGTGGCCCCACTGCGAGACGCAGTGCGCCTCGTCGATGGCGATCAGGTTCACCGGCAGGCTCGACAGTCGGTCGAGGGCCGCCGGGGTCATCAGTCGCTCCGGTGCCATGTAGAGCAGATCGAGCTCACCGGCGTGCAGTTGCCGGATCACCTCGCGGGACTCCTCGGCCGAGAGACTGGAATTGAGAAAGGCGGCAGCCACCCCCAGTTGGCGCAACGCGGCGACTTGGTCCTGCATCAGGGCAATCAGTGGCGAGACCACGATGGCCGTACCGGGGCTCGACAGCGCCGGCACCTGGTAACACAGCGACTTGCCGCCGCCAGTGGGCATCAGGACCAGGGCATCGCGGCCCGAGGTGACCGTCTCGATCACCTCGCCCTGCGGCGGGCGGAAGTCCTCGTAGCCGAAGACGCTGTTCAGGATTTCGCGGGGGGTTTTTGACATGGCGGGTATTGGGCCAGATTCGGCCTCGGAAGGAAACCGCACGCGGCCGAACACCCGCCTTCAAGACCGACGTCAGCGCTCGGGCAATGGACGAAGCGGCGCTGGTCCGCTAACGTGCCGTTTTTCATGACATTGTGACAGGCATATTCGACATGGATCTCAACGAGGTGGACGCGTTCGACAAGGTTGCCCAACCCGCTCGCCGGGAGCTGTTCCGCTTTGGTGTGGCCTTGCTGTTCGTCATCGGCGTGGCACTGTTCACCTGGCTCACTCAGGGGCACGTCAGTCTCGTGATGGTGGTCGCCGCGGTGATCGGTGCCTACATGGCCATGAACATCGGCGCGAACGACGTCGCCAACAATGTCGGCCCGGCGGTGGGCTCCAAGGCCCTCACACTGGGCGGGGCAATCGCGATCGCCGCGATCTTCGAGGCGGCCGGCGCGATCATCGCCGGTGGTGACGTGGTCAGCACCATCAAGGGCGGCATCATCGATCCGGCCGCCATCGGCGATCCGATGACCTTCGTCTGGCTGATGATGGCCGCCCTACTGGCCGCGGCGATCTGGCTCAACCTCGCCACGGCACTGGGTGCCCCCGTCTCGACAACCCACTCGATTGTCGGCGGGGTGATGGGCGGCGGCATCGCCGCGGCCGGCTGGGGCATCGCCAACTGGGGCACGGTCGGCCAGATCGCGGCCAGCTGGGTGATCTCGCCCCTGCTCGGCGGGCTGCTCGCCGCCGTCCTGTTGTACCTGATCAAGCGCAGCATCACCTATCAGGGCGACCTGATCGACGCGGCGAAAAAGCGCGTTCCCTGGTTCCTCGCCCTGATGGCCTGGGCCTTCGGCACCTACCTCGTGGTCAAGGGCCTGAAAAAGATCGTCGAGATCCCGTTCCTGGGCGCCGCACTGATAGGCCTGGTGATCGCCGCGATCGTGTTCTTCATCGTCCGTCCCATCGTCGCCCGGGCCGCCGACGGCATGCAGGAGAACAACAAGGCGAGCGTCAACCGCCTGTTCATCCTGCCGCTGATCTTCGCCGCCGCCCTGCTGAGCTTTGCCCATGGCTCGAACGACGTGGCCAACGCCGTCGGTCCGCTCGCGGCGATCAACGACGCGCTGACGCAGGCGGGCACCGCCAGCGAGGCGGCCATCCCGCTGTGGGTGATGCTGATCGGTGCTCTGGGTCTCGCGGTGGGTCTTGCCCTCTATGGCCCGAAGCTGATCCGCACCGTTGGTCACGAGATCACCGACATCGATCCGATGCGGGCCTACTGCATCGCGATGGCAGCCACGCTGACCGTCATCCTCGCCTCGCAGCTGGGCCTGCCGGTCTCCACCACCCACGTCACCATCGGTGCAGTGTTCGGGGTGGGCTTCCTGCGCGAGTACCTCAAGTCCAACTACGACCGTCTCGAGCAACAGGTCCGCGATCTCCACCCAGAAAGCGACGACGACGAGGTGATGCAGGAATACCTCGAGCGCTTCCGGGCCGCGCCGCTCAAGCACAAGAAGCTGATGCTCCAGGAGCTCAAGGACAAGGACACGCGCCGCGAGGCACACATCAGCAAGCGTCAGCGCAAGGGCCTGAAAAAGATCTACAAGCGTGAACTGGTCAAGCGCTCGCTGCTGCTCAAGGTCATTGCCGCCTGGGTGATCACCGTGCCGGCCGCCGCCCTGCTAGCCGCACTATTTTTCTTCCTGATCCGCGGCATCTTCGCCGGCGGATGATCGCCGTCGCTGGCCAAGGAATCTAGAATCCCTCCATGCCAGCGCACCCGACCGACCCGACCCTTCGCCACACGCTCGACGCGACCCTGCCGGCCTGGCAACGCACCGGGCATCGATTGGCGGTCCTCGTCAGCGGCACGCGCGACTGGGCGATCGCCCACGCCCAATCCCTGATCGACGACGACAGCCTCTGGGTTGGCCCGGACGGCCCCACCGGCGTGCCGTCACTCGGCTTTCGTCGGGCGGGCGAAGCGCTGGGCGGCGAGAACGGCCGAGTGGTCGTCAATGCCCTGTCAGGCTTCGATCCCGATGCACTCGGCGCGGCGGCCGGGCGAGTCCGCGGTGGCGGCTGCCTGATCCTGCTGACCCCGCCGCTTGCCGACTGGCCGTGGCAGACCGACCCCGACATGGCGCGCCTGGTGCCGTACCCCTACCAAGCCGGCGACGCCGGGCCGATCTACCGTGAGCGACTGGTGCGTTGTCTCGGCGAGGCCACCCACCTCTGGCACATTGCGCAAGATCAGCCCATTGCCGCGCCGCCACAACCTGACTCCACCTGGACCGCCAGCACGGGCACGCCCACCCCCTGCCGCACTGACGACCAGGCCCGCACCATCGACCGCATCCTCGCCGCCGCCCGCGGGCGCCCGCGCCGCCCTCTAGTGCTGCGATCGCATCGTGGCCGCGGCAAGACCTCGGCGCTTGGCCTGGCCGCGGCGCGAGTGCTGGAGGAAGGGCTGGGCGACGTGCTGGTGACCGCCCCGCGGCGCGAGGCGGTCACCCCGCTGTTCGACCGCCTGCGTGAAACGACCGGCTCGACGACAGACAAGGACGGGACCGTCCGGGTCGGCGACCACCAGCTGCGCTTCCTGCCGCCCGATGTGCTGATCGAGCAACGTCCCCAAAAAAATCACGAGGCGCGCCTGCTGCTGATCGACGAGGCCGCCGCCCTGCCGTCTGCCGTGCTCGAGGCACTGTTCGCCGCCTACCCGCGCTGTGTCTTCGCCACCACCGAGCACGGCTACGAGGGCAGCGGGCGCGGATTTACCCTGCGCTTTCTGCCCCGCCTTGAGGCCATGGCCGTCTCCGTGCATCACCACTGGCTGACCACGCCCATCCGCTGGGCGCCGGGCGATCCACTCGAGCGGTTGGTCGACCGCCTGTTGCTGCTGGATGCGGATCCCGCAGGGTCCCTGGCATCCCGCGCGCTACAGACGGCCCACCCGCCGCAACGTCTCGATCCCCGTGATCTCGCCGCCGACGAGCGCCGCCTGGGCGAATGGTTCGGCCTGCTGGTCAGCGCGCATTACCGCACCACCCCCCAGGACTTGCGCCAGTTGCTCGACGGCCCGGCCAGCCAGCTCTGGACCACCCAGACCGAAGCCGGGGTGATCGTGGCCGCCGCCACCCAGGACGAAGGCAACCTGCCGGCCGACCTCGCCGAGGCGGTCTTTCACGGCGAGCGTCGCCTGCGTGGCCACCTGCTTCCCCAGACACTGGCGGCCCACGCCGGGCTACCCGACTGGCCGGGACGGCGTGGGCGGCGGATCCAGCGGATTGCCGTTCACCCGACGGCCCGGCGACAGAGGGCGGGGAAGAAAATGGTGCGCGCGATCGCGGCGACCGCCCGCAGCGAGGGTCAGGATTTCCTCGGCGTGAGTTTCGGCATGGAAGACGAGTTGATCGCCTTCTGGGCGGCTTGTGGCATGCAGGTGCTGCACCTTGGTCAGCATCGCGACCATGCCTCCGGCAGCGAGGCCGTGGTCATGGCGATGGGGCTCACCGCCGAGGGCACGGCGGCCGTCGAGCACGCCGCCGGCTCTTTTGTTCGCCAGCTTGCCGCGCGCGCCGCCGGGCCGTTACGACACGTCGATCCCGAGCGGCTCGCCGCCCTGCTGGCCGCGAGCCAGCCGCATCCCCTCCCCTCACTAACTACGGTTGAGCGGCATCAACTGATGGCCTGCGCCCGGCACAGGCACCACCTCGATGCCGCTCTCGAACCGCTACGCCGCTGGCTGACCCCGGCCCTGACGCAAGCGGCGGCCATCGAGGCCGTGCCGCTCGGTCGCCGCGCGCTGCTGATTGGTCGTATGCTGCAATTGCAGGACGAGACTCGGCTCGCCCAATGGTTCGAGTTGACCGGTCGACGCGCGGTCGAGACCACCTGCCGACTGGCGCTTGCCGAGATGCTCGCTGCACTCGACACACCCGGTGAGGCGGCCAATCCGGTTTTCACGAACGGACAACAGGGATCACGGACATGAAAGTCGCACTCTTTTCCACCAAGCCCTATGACCGCGAGTCCTTCGAGGCGATCGATCACAGCCACGAGATCGACTTCTTCCCCCAACGGCTGACCGAGGACAGCGTCCATCTCGCACGCGGTTATCCGGCCGTCTGTGCGTTTGCCAACGACGTGCTTGGCGCCCCGGTGATCCAGGCACTGGCCGAGGGCGGCACCGAGGTGCTCGCCCTGCGCTGTGCCGGCTGCAACCACGTCGATTTCGATGCGGTCGCCGAGACCGGCATGCGCGTCGTGCACGTACCGGCCTACTCGCCCAACGCCGTCGCCGAACACGCCGTAGCGCTGATGCAGGCGGTCAACCGGCAGATCCCGCGGGCGACCGCGCGGGTGCGCATGGGCAACTACGCCCTGCACGGGCTGGCCGGCTTCGACGTGATCGGCAAGGCGGTGGGCGTGATCGGCACGGGCAAGATCGGCACGGTGTTCGCCCGGATCCTCAAGGCGGGCTTCGGCGCGCGGGTGATCGCCCACGACCCCTACCCCAACCCCGATTGCGAGGCGATGGGCGTGGAATACGTTTCCCTCGACGCGCTGTTCGAGCAATCGGACGTGATCAGCCTGCACTGCCCGCTGACCGAGGACAGCCATCACCTGATCGATGCCGACGCCATCGCCCGCATGAAACCGGGCGTGGTGATCGTCAATACCGCCCGGGGCGCGGTGATCGACACGCCGGCGGTCATCGAGGGCCTCAAGGCCGGGCGGATCGGCGGGCTGGGAATGGACGTCTACGAGCACGAAGGGCCGCTGTATTTCGAGGATCGCAGCGACGAGGTCCTCACCGACGACCTGTTCGCCCGGCTGCTGGGTTTTCACAACGTGGTGATCACCGGCCACCAGGCCTTCCTCACCCACGAGGCACTCGACCAGATCGCCAGTCAGACCCTCCAGAACCTGACCTGCATCGAGACCGGCACGGCCTGCGAGCGCGAGATCACCCCAACCAACGAACAGGCCGACTGATCGGCCCGCCCCTCTGGGGCGCTACAATCCCCGTTTTTCCCCGAGCGCCCATGGACCTGATCACCCCCCTAGAACTCTCCTCCCTCGAACCGGTTGGCCAAGGCGCGCAGAAACTGGTCTTTCGCCACCCGGATGACCCGCGCGTGCTGGTCAAGGTGGTCAATCCGCGCTTTATCGAGCGCCGGGACAAGCGGGACCGTTTCTACCAGAAGCGCCGTCGCATTGGGCATCACCGCGCGTTCGCCCGGGAGATGATCGAACATCTGGTTTCCCGGGCCTGGCATCCGGGCCAGTGCGCACCCTGCCCGCACATCCAGAACATCCTCGGCGTGGTCGACACGGACATGGGGGCAGCCCTGCTGGTCGAGGCGGTACTCGATGAAAACGGTGAGTTGGCGCCCACCCTGCGCGACCTGGTGGAATCCGGACGCTACGGGCAACGCGAGCAACAGGCGCTCGAGACCTTCCTCGACTGGGCGCTGACCTCCAACGTGCTGACCAACGACCTCTCGGCGGACAACCTCGCCCGGCATCCGGACGGGCACTTCGTGATGATCGATGGGCTGGGCGACCGCGCCGGCATCCCGATCCGCGCGGTCAGTCCCTGGCTTAACCGCCTCTACAAGCGCAAGAAAATCCGTCAACTGCGTGAGGAAATCGAGTCTCTCCGGCAAGCCGACTGATTCCGCGACTCGGGTGAGTGGTTCCCTGCTAATCTCGGTGCAAAACGACACTGGGAGGAGACCATGCGCCCCGAAACCATCGCCCTGCACGCAGGCTACGAGCCGGACAACCAGCACGCCGTCGCCGTGCCGATCCACCAGACCACCTCCTACAGCTTCGACAGCGCCCAGCACGCCGCCGACCTGTTCGATCTCAAGGTCCAGGGGAACATCTACTCGCGCATCATGAACCCCACCTGCGGGGTGCTCGAGGCTCGCATGGCCGCCCTTGACGGCGGTGTGGGCGCGCTGGCCACGGCCACCGGCATGGCGGCGATCACCTACGCCATCCAGACCGTCGCACAGGCCGGCGACAACATCATCTCGATCAGCGAGCTCTACGGCGGCACCTATAACCTGTTCGCGCACACCTTCCCGCGACAGGACATCGAGGTGCGGATGCAGGACAAGGACGATTTCGCCGGCATCGAGGCGGCGATCGACGAGCGCACCCGCGCGATCTACTGCGAGTCGATCGGCAACCCCTCGGGCGGCGTCGCCGACATCGAGCGCCTGGCCGACATCGCCCACCGCCATGGCCTGCCGCTGATGGTCGACAACACCGTGGGCACCCCCTTTCTCGTCAAGCCGATCGACTACGGCGCGGACATCGTCATCCACTCGGCGACCAAGTACATCGGCGGCCACGGCACGACGCTCGGCGGGGTGATCGTCGACTCGGGCCGCTTCGACTGGGCCGCGCACCCGGAACGCTTCTCGCTGTTGATCGAGCCGGACCCGTCCTACCACGGCGTGAGCTACACCAACGACGTCGGCGAGGCGGCCTTCATCACCCGCGCCCGCGTGGTGCCCCTGCGCAACACCGGCGCGGCCCTGTCGGCGCAATCCGCCTGGAACCTGCTGCAGGGGCTGGAGACCCTCTCGCTGCGCATGGATCGCATCTGCGAGAACACCCAGGAGGTGGCCGAGTTTCTCGAGGGTCACCCGCAGGTCGGCTGGGTGCAGTACGCGGGCCTGCCCGAGCACAAGGACCATCGCCTGGCGCAGAAGTACATGGACGGCCGCGCCTCGGGCATCCTCAGCTTCGGCCTCAAGGGCGGTCGCGAGGCGGGCGTGAAGTTCTACGACGCACTGAAACTGATCCTGCGGCTGGTCAATATCGGCGATGCCAAGAGCTGCGCGGCGATCCCCGCCTCGACCACCCACCGCCAGCTCAACGACGAGGAACTGCGCGCCGCCGGCGTGCCACCGGACATGGTGCGCCTGTCGATCGGCATCGAACACGTCGACGACCTGATCGAGGACCTTGATCAGGCGCTCAAGGCGGCACGTTGACGTAATCGAGGACGGACGCCAACACTCGCGCTGCCCAGCGAACGAGCGTCGCCACTGCAGGTCGGGCTTCAGCCCGACAGCCGCCCAGACCACCCCTCCCCTGCCGAAACCGAATTACCTGTCATCCGGGTGGAATGTCGGGCTGAAGCCCGACCTACGGATGACGGTGGTTTCTGGTAAGGGGCTTGGCCGCCTCAGGCCAGCAGCACGGCGATGATGCCGGTGATGAAGATCCCGTCGAAGGTCCCCGCCCCGCCGATGGAAGCCACCGGCGATCCCATCTTGCGCACGTCCTTCAGGCGCAGCAGATCCGCGCCGATCAGAACACCGATCGTCCCACCCACGTAGGCCAAGGCCGCACTATGCGCCGGGTCAAGCAGCAGACCGAAGCCCGCCGCGGCCAGTGGCGCGACCAGGACCGGCATGCCGATGCCCAGTCCCGGTATTGGACGGCTGGCCACGTAGGCCACCGTCGAGACCAGGCCGACGGCCAGCAGGTAGTTTTCCAGCGAAGCGCCCGCATTGAGCACGAGGTAAGCGGCAAAGGTGACCGGTAACAGGCAGCCACCCAGGTTCACGGCCACCGTCGTGAACCCCTCGAAGGGCACCTGGCGGTGTTTGAGCAGGCCGCGGAACGGTTCGGGGGGCGGTTCGGCCGGCTCCTCGGCTTCCATGCGGAACAACGGCACGTTGACGAGGCTGCCCATCAGGGAGACGAACAGAAGCGTCATTCCCGCTTGCGGGTCGAGCCCCAGCTTGTGGAAGGCGACCTGCAATGCCCCGACCTGGATCAGGACGAAGAGGAACATCAACCCGAACAGGGCGAACAGGAACGGACCGCCCGGCATCGGTATCAGCCCCCGTTGATGGCCGAAACGACCACGAAGGCACAATCGCCGTGCCCGGGCCGCAGGGGCTCGATTTCCCGTGTTGAGACAAGGGAGTGGACCAGTGTCTGGCCCCAGGCATCCACGCGGAAACCACCGCCCTCGAGGAAACCCGCCACCTCGTCGGCCGAGTAGAACGTGGCGTCCCGATAGAACACGCTCTCCTGCTGATGTGTCGCGTAGACCTGCCCGAGCGGACTCTCTCGATCGATGAAACCGATCACCAGCCGCCCGCCCGGTCGAAGCACACGACAGGCCTCGGCGACCATCGCCTCGGGCGAATCCAGAAAACAGATCGTGGTGACCAACAGCGCGTAGTCGAAGCGGTCTGACGCAAACGGCAGATCCTCCGCGACCCCCTCGACCACCTCAATGCCACGCCGGGCGGCATATCCCAGCATGGCCGGGGACGGGTCGAGCCCCACCCGCACGCCCAGTGGCCCGGCAAAGCGGCCGCTGCCCACGCCGATCTCCACCCCGTCGCCCTCGCGGGGCAGGAACGACCGCAGGGCGAGCAGTTCGGAGACATAGGCGGCCTTGTGGCGCTCGAACCAGTCTTCATAGCGCCGGTGATGGGCCTCAAAGGCGGCTTCTCTGGCCATTGCGCGTCTCCTGTCTGCGGTGGAGCCGGTCGTTTGCGATGCGTCAGCGCGCCTCGGCGACGACCGACGGCGGCCGCTCTCGGCCGCCGAGGACCCGACCGAGTGTCGCGAGTCGATCGACCGGCACGTAAGCCCGGCCAGCGGCACGCGGCAGGCTGTCATCCCCGGGCGTCATCGCCACCTGATCCAGCGCACGCCAGACCAGTTCGGAGCAGTACAGGCTCGGATCGTCGTCCAGCCGGAAACGCCTGTCGAACGCGGTTTCTTTCGCCAGGTGGTCGGCAAGCCAACTGCCGACCTGCGCACGCTGGCGGGGGTCGAGTGTCGGGCGAACCACCTTGACATGCCGAGCCCCCGAGGTGAACGCAGCGACCGATTCGCGCCGGATCCGCCCTCCCAGGGGCGAGCCGTCCATGTGGACCACGGCGACTCTCTCCTCGTCTCGGATCACCATGCCGGCATGGCTCCAGCGGCTGTCGCCATCGGCGAACCGGCGGGCGACAAAGCCCCAGGCGCTGTCATTGCCCAGCAGAACGATGTCGCCAGTCTGCAGGGAATGCGGCGGGGACGGAGGTTGCGCGTGGGCCAGCGGCGCAACCAGGATGAAAGCGAGCGCGCCGGCGCGGGCGATCAGGGGCGCGTCTCGCACTGCTTCGCGGCGATCATCAGTTCCTGGAAGGTGTTTTCCTCAAGACGGCCACCCACCTCCTCGAGAGACGCATCCTCGTCACCCATCAGCTTGACCAGTTCACCGAACTGCTCCTCGCTGAGGTTGTTCTCCAGGCGCTCGCCCATGCAGGCGCAGCCCTCGGCATCGCCGGAGTTCTTCTCGCAGGCGGCCTCGAAATCGGCCCTGGGACCTGAGCACCCGGCCAGCATCACCGACAACATCCCGGCCAGTGCGGTCAGGCCGATGACCTTCCCTGTCTTCATGACATGCATCATGCGTTGTATTCCTCATCGACTGATTCTTGCTGGAGATCGCAGGGCCGCAGAGGACGCCCCCGGCCGGCACAGTCTACCCGAGCCGGAAACTGCCCAGCCACAGGCCGAGACACTCACCCTGCAGCCGGGCTACCACTGGATTGGCGGTGCGGGCCATAGAATGCGGCCAGTGCCAACACCAGGCCGGACACCGTGGCAATCATGCCCGCAGCGCTCACGGCATCGTCGGCACCCAACCACAACGGCCCGTAACCGGCCAGCACGTAGCCCATGACTGCCGAAAAGACCGCAAAGGCCACCGACCAGAGCACCTGCGTTTCGAGGCGGTTGGTCATCAGCCGGGCAGCGGCCGGCGGGCAGATGAACATGGCGATGACGATGATCGAGCCCACCGCATCGAAGGCCGCGACCGCGGCGATTGCCGCCATGATCACCAGCCCGAAGCCGATCAGGTTGGTGCGCATACCCAGCACACGAGCAAACCCCTCGTCGAAGGTCGAGATCTTGAGCGGCCGCCAGAAAAGCACCGTAAAGATCAGCATCAACAGCGCCACGATGGCGATCCGCGGCAGTTCGGGCGGTAACCCGGCCAGGGCGACCGGATCGAACAGCGAACTCCAGCCCTTGGCCTCCACCCAGATCAGGCTCTCGAGGTTGCCATAGAGCGCATGCTGCACGTCCAGGTGCACCGAGGAGGTGTCCGACTGCTCGAGCAGGAGCACGCCGAAGGCAAACAATGCGGTGAAGGCCACGCCCATGGCCGCGCCCGGTTCGATCCGCCCCAGCCGCCGAATCAGCTCGATCAGGAGCACGGCCACCACCGCCGCGCCGGCGGCACCGGCCATCATCGCCCAGGAACTGACCGTACCGCTCAAGAGAAAGCCGACCACGATCCCCGGCAAGACCACGTGACTGATGGCGTCACCGATCAGGGCCTGGCGGCGCAGGACGAGAAAGTTGCCCGGTAGCGCGCAGGCAATGGCCGCGAGCACGCCGATCAGGATCGGCACCAGCGAGAGCATCACGAATTCGCCACCCATCAGGCGCACTCCCCGCCGACATCGGCGATCTGGCGATCGATTTCACGGATCTCGTCACGGGTCAGCACGTCCTCGATCGGCAGCAACCCGTCGTAGCGCGATACGGCCGATTCGTGCGAGTGCATGCGCCGGGCGACCGCCCAGCGCGATTCGTCACGGCAGGCCTTCTCGGCACGTCGGCGCCCCAGTTCGGTGGGCACGCCGTCCGCGCGGGCCAGCCCTGCGCGCACCAGCAATTGCAGGGTGTAGCGCTCGTAGATGGGCAAATCCTGGGCAATGGCCAATAGCCCCTGGCGCAGGTGAATGCGTCGTTGCTGACGTCGGTGCCTCATCCACGCGGCCAGCACGCCCCGCCCCGGGGCAAACAGCATCGAGACGGCAAACAGGACGAACGCCGTCAGTACGATGATCGGCCCGGTCGGCAGCGACGGTGCCGTCGCGGAGATCGCCGCACCGACAAAGCCCGACAGCCCGCCGAACAACCCGGCGATGACGACCACCCGGTCGCTGCGATTAGTCCAGAAACGAGCGGTCACCGGCGGGATGATCAGCAGCGCGACGATCAGCACCAGGCCGACGACCTTGAGCCCGATGATGGTCACCGCCAGCACCAGGCCCATCATGGCCAGATCTACCCGCCGGACGTTGACCCCCAAGGCGGCCGCAAAGCCGGCATCGAAGGCCACCAGAGTCATCGGCCGGCGCAAGGCCCAGACCACCAGCACCGCCAGTGCCCCGGCCACGGCAATCAGGACGGCATCCTGATAGAGCATTCCCGCCGTGGCACCGAGCAGAAAGTCCTCCAGCCCCGCCGGTCGACCGACCGAGACGGTCTGGATGACCGTCAGCAGCACCACCCCGAAACCGAAAAACACCGACAGCACGGCCCCGATGGCGGCATCCTCCGCCAGTCGGGTGTGACGGGTCAGTCCGTGCATGATCCACAGCCCGAAGGCCGCGGTCAGCGACGCCCCGATCAACAGCCCGACCAGGTGACGCCCGTCACCGCCAAAGGCCGTCATGACCAGGAACGCGAGCCCCACGCCCGGCAGGGTGGCGTGACTGATGGCATCGGAGACCAGCGCACGCTTGCGCAGGAACAGGAACGTGCCGGAGGCGCCGGCGGCAATCCCCAACAGGGCCGCGCCGATCGCCACCAGCGTGGCGTTGTATCCCAGCTGCAATGTCACGGCATCGATGAACATCAGAGTGCCTCGAAAAACCGTCGCGAGCCGCCCGAGCGCAAGGAACCGCGCAACGAGCGACGAGACATATCAAGACGATAGGCGAGGAGCGAATGAGCACGTGACGCCGCGATCAGGGGGCGCAGCAGGTTTGTCGAGGCACCCATTAATGGCCGCCGAGTTGCAACTGATTCATCAGGTTCGCCGCCAGTCGGCCACCATAGGCGCGTTGCAGGTTCTCCTCGCTGAAGGCTTCGGCGACCGGCCCTTCGGCGACCTTGTGCACGTTGATCATCATGACGTGATCGAAGTAGTCGCGCACCGTGGAAAGATCGTGGTGAACGGCCACCACCGTGCGCCCCTCGCTGCGCAGCCCCTTGAGCACGTCGATGATGGCCCGCTCGGTAGCCGCATCCACTCCGGCGAACGGCTCATCGAGCAGGTAGAGATCCGCGCCCTGCGCCAAGGCCCGGGCAAGAAAGACCCGTTGCTGCTGCCCGCCGGAAAGCTGACCGATCTGCCGCTCGGCAAAATCACGCATGCCGACGCGCTCGAGGCAATCGGAGGCCCGCTGTCGGTGGCTCTCGCGCACCGGCCGCAACAGACCCAGTTCACGTGAGAGCCCCATAAGGACAACATCGATCACGCGCGTGGGGAAATCCCAGTCGACCGACGCCCGTTGCGGGACATAGGCGATGCGGGGGCGGCTTTTCGCCAACGGCTGACCGAACACCGACACCACCCCCGACAACCGCGGCACGATGCCGAGCACGGCCTTGAGGGTGGTCGACTTGCCGGCGCCGTTCGGGCCGATGATGGCGGTCATCGAACCCTCCTCGACGGTCATGTCGAGCGAGAACACGGCGGGCTTGTCGCCATAGGAGACCGTCAGGCCCCGCACCGCCAGCGGCTTGTCCGACACGGTATCGAGCGGATCACCGATCGGAGATCGTCCCATCGCGGTTTGCAGCGCCCGGATCACGGTGCAGCCTCCGTCAGGCGGCCCTGCATGCCACCGGCGGGTGCCTCGCCACCGAGGGCACGGACGATGGTGGTGATGTTGTGGTCGATCATGCCGATGTACGTCCCCTCGTAACGACCCGCCGGACCCATGGCATCGGAGTAGAGTGTGCCGGCGATGCGCACCTCGTGCCCGCGTGAGGCCGCTCCCTCCACGAGGGCGCGGATATTGCGTTCCGAAACCGAGCTCTCCACGAACACCGCCGCAATCTCGCGCTCGACCAGCAGGTCGACCAGGTCGCGAATGCGGCGCAGCCCGGCCTCGGATTCGGTCGATATGCCCTGGATACCGATCACCTCGAAGTCGTGGGCGCGACCAAAATAGGCAAAGGCGTCGTGCGCGGTCAGCAGCACGCGCGACTCGACCGGCACGCTCGACGTGACCTCGGTGGCCCACTGGCCCAACCGCTTGATTCGCTCGATGTAATCGGTCGCCCGCTCGCGGAAAGTCGCTTCAAGATCGGGGCGCGCCTCGATCATGGCATCACGCACCGTGGCAACCACATCGGCCCAGAGTGCCGGGTCCATCCAGACGTGCGGATCGCGCTTGTCGTCATAATCCTCGTGACCGAGCAACCGGTCCCGATCGAGCTCCTCGGCCACGGCGACCACGGTCTGACGCTTGATCAGTCGCTGCAGGAATTCCTCCATCTGCGCCTCAAGGTACAGGCCATGCCAGAGAACCAAGTCGGCGCGTGTCATGGCGACGATGTCACTGCGGGTCTGACGATAGCTGTGCGGGTCGATGCCCGGGCCCATCAGGCCGTCCACCTGCACCTGGTCGCCGCCGATTTCACGTACCGCATCGGCGATCATCCCGGTGGTCGCCACCACCGACAGCCGCTGGTCTGCACCACTCGCCGAGGGGGGCATCAGCAGCAAGGCGAGCGCCGCCCCGAGGGCCAGCACCGCCGTGAGCATGCGTTGCATGGCCACTTCTCGGCATGTCGTCCGCCAAGCCAACGGCCGAACCGCTGCCCCCTCGTCTACCCGCATGAAGTCGCCCCCGCCAAAGTTAGTCAAGACTAACTTTCAACTTTATCCGCTCGGCCCGCGCGCCGTCAATCCGGACGGTTGCACCATCACGGGGCAAGGGCGGTAGAATCCGCGCGTCTCTTCCACCCGCCACTGGTTGCAGGTAACAGCCGCATGACACGAGAGTCCCCAGTCAGGCGCGCCCTGACGCAAATGCAGAACTTCATCGGCCCCGGCACGACACGAATCGGTTGGCGTGAAGTGGTGATTGCCGGGATCGCCGCGCTGGTGGGAATCTGGGCGGTCTACGCCCTCACCAGTTGGGTCGCCGGTCCGTGGGCAGCCGTCCTGATGGTCGGCTCGATGGGCGCGGCGGCGGTGCTGCTGTTCGCCGTCCCGCACGGGGCGCTGTCCCAGCCTTGGCCGGTGTTCGGCGGCCAGATCGTCTCCGCGATGGTCGGGGTCAGTGCCGCCATTTGGATCCCCGACCCGGCTCTGGCCGCCGGTGTCGCTGTAGGGGGGGCGATCGCGGCCATGCAGCTTCTGCGCTGCGTACACCCGCCCGGTGGGGCAACCGCCCTGATCGCCGTGATCGGCGGCGCGCCGGTACATGAGCTGGGGTATCTCTACCTGGCCGTGCCGGTGCTGGCCAACACCGCGATCCTGTTTCTGATCGCCGTGATCGCGAATTACCCGTTCCCGTGGCGGCGCTACCCGATCGGCCTGGCCCGGTGGGACGAGCCCCCGGCTCCGCCGCTGACTTCCAAGCACCTGCAGGCCGCGGTGCGTGATCTCAATGTCGTGGTCGACATCACGCCGGCCGAGCTGGATGCCATTGCCCGCAGCGCGATTGCGCACGCCACGCAGGACACTTCGCCATTGCAGGTTCCGATTGGCGAGCGCTACGTGCATGCCGAAGCGGGGGAATCCGTGACGATTCACAAGCGTTTCGAGGGCGATGAAGCCTCACAGGGCCGCGGACGGATCACGCTCAACGTGGTGCGGCGTGAGAATGAAGCCGATCCCGAGACGCGCGACACGTCGACCGACTGAGCTCGACCAATGGAAGCAAGGAGGATGGGCCTGGGAAGACCGGGCTGAGCCGACCCTACTTGACCGGCTCGCGCACCCGCAGCGCGGCCCGACCGTTCTCGGTGGAGAGTCGGTTGGTGATGTGGCAGAACAGTTCGGCGGTCTTCTGCGCGTCGTACAGCGCGCCGTGGGCGCGACTATTATCCCAGTCGAAGCCCGCGGCGGTGCAGGCCTTGGCCAGCACGGTCTCACCGATGGCCACGGCAGCGGCCGTGACCGTGTCGAGGGTGGAGAACGGGTGGAAGGGGTTGCGCTTGTAGCCGGTGCGTTCGCAGGCGGCCTTGACCACCGCCAGGTCGAACGGCGCGTTGTGACCGACGAGGATCGCACGACGCGCGTTGAGCGCTTTCACCTGCCGACGGATCGGGCGGAAGAATGCATCCAGCGCGGCTCGCTCTTCCACCGCTTCACGTTCCGGATCCGAGGGATCGATGCCGTGGATCTTGATCGAGACGGGGTCGACCACCGTCAAGGCGCTGGGATGCACCGAGACGGCAATCTCCTCGGTGGGATAGAGTCGGCCGTGCTCGTCGACATCCAGCAGCACGGCCGCCAGTTCCAGCAGGGCGTGCCCCTGCGGGTCCAATCCACCGGTCTCGACGTCGACGACCACCGGCACGAAGCCACGAAAGCGGCGCGCGATGGTCCAGTCGGGCTGTTCGGTGGAAGCCTCGCTCATCGGGTGCTCAATCCAGCCCCAGCCGACCACGCCAGGACGTGACAGTGTTGTGCATCAGCATGGCGATGGTCATCGGCCCCACCCCGCCAGGCACCGGCGTGATGAATCCAGCCCGCTCGGCGGCCGCCTCGAAGTCGACATCCCCATGCAGCGTGCCGTCCTCACGACGATGAATGCCGACATCGATCACGATCGCTCCGTCCTTGATCCACTCGCCCTTGACCAACCCCGGCTTGCCGGCGGCAACCACCACCAGGTCGGCACGGCGCACGTGCGCGGCCAGGTCCTGGGTGAATCGATGACAGACAGTCACGGTCGCCCCGCCGAGCAGCAATTCGAGGGCCATCGGGCGGCCGACGATGTTCGAGGCACCCACCACCACGGCCTCCATGCCGTGCAGGTCGCGACCGGTCTCCTCGAGCAGGCGCATCACCCCGTAGGGCGTGCAGGGGCGCAGACCGGGCTGGCGGATGGCAAGCCGGCCGATGTTGGTAGGGTGAAAGCCGTCGACGTCCTTGTCCGGGTCGATGCGGTTGATGATCGAGTCGGCGCTCAGATGCTCGGGCAGCGGCAGTTGCACCAGGATGCCGTCGATGCGCTCGTCGGCATTGAGCTCATCGACCAGCGCATCGAGTTCGCCCTGGCTGATCGTCTCGTCCAGATCGTGCGAGAACGAGGCAATGCCGAGCTTGGCGCAAGCCTTGCGCTTGTTGGCGACGTAGACCGAGGAGGCCGGATCACCGCCCACCTGCACCACCGCCAGACCGGGCGGGCGGTGGCCATTCTCGGTGAAGGCGGCGATCGTCTCGGCAAGCCCGGCGCGCACGGTGGCGCCGACGGCTCGCCCGTCGAGGATTCTTGCAGTCATGGGACGTGTCACGTGCGGGGAAAGGCGCGATTGTCGCATGCGCCCCAGACCGACTCAACGGCCGCCTCAACCAGGCCGCTCACCAAGCCACTCACCTAGCTGACTCGATCGCGCCCGACGCCGCCACCCTACTCGGCCGTCGCCGGCAGGTAGCGCATGGGTGAAGGGGCCGGTCGGCCGATCAGAAAACCCTGTGCATAGTCGATGCCGAGTGCGCGCACCTGCTCGAGCACCTCTTCGCTTTCGACGAACTCGGCGACCGTGTGGATCTTGAGCTCGCGCGAGAGCTCGGCGATCAGGCGCACGAAGGCGCGGTCGCGCGAGTCCTCCAGCAGATTGAGCACGAAGTCGCCCTCGATCTTGAGAAAATCGATCGGGAAGTGCTTGAGGTAGTGGAACGAAGAGAAGCCCGAGCCGAAGTCGTCGATCGCGAACTTGAAGCCCTCCAGCCGCAGTTCCTGGACGAATTTCTCCAGCAGCTGGATATTCTTGACCGTGTCGCGCTCGGTCAGCTCGAAGACGATGCGCGACTTTTCCACACCGGCCTCCTCCACGATCTTGCGGACGGTCGGGATGAACTCGGAGAGCACCAGTGCCCGCGGCGAAAGGTTGATGAACACCATGCCGTCAAAGCCGCTGGCACTGACCTCGGCTAGCGCCTTCTCGATCATGATGTAATCGATGCGATCGATCACGCCCATCTTCTCGGCGATCTCGATGAACTCCGAGGCCCCCATGATCGTCTCGCCCAGATCGATGCGCGAGAGCACCTCGACCGCCTCGATGCGATCCGGCTCGGTGGCGAGGATAGGCTGGAAGTACGGCACGATGCGCTTTTCCTCGACCGCACGCAGGATGGTCAGCCCCTTCTCGCTGATCGAGCGGAACACGTCCATGACGTCCTCCTCGCTCGGCACCGCCACCCGCGCCTTACCCTCGGCCTTGGCCTTGGCCTTGTACATCATGTTGTCGGCGAACAGGAACAGGTCCTTGGGCTCACGCGCGTGATCCGGGTAGACCGCGATGCCGATGGACACCGAGGCCGACACCGGCTCGCCATCCGGCGCGAACAACACGATGCCGTCCGTCTCGGCGAGCACACGGTTCGCCGTCACGCAGGCCTTTTCCAGGTCGGTTTCCGGCAGCACCACCACGAACTCGTCACCACCGTAGCGGGCAAAGATGTCGCCACGCTTGAGGCCCTTGCTGATGGCGTCGGCGAAGGCCTTGAGGAAGGAGTCGCCGAAGGCGTGGCCGTAGCTGTCGTTGACCAGCTTGAAGTTGTCCAGATCGATCAGGAGCAACGCGAAGCGCTGGTCGTGGCGCTGGGCTCGGTCGATCTCGTAGCCGATCAGCTCCCAGAAGACGCGCTGGTTATAGAGGTTGGTGAGCGGGTCACGGGTCGCGTAGTACTCGAGATCCCGCGTGTACTTGAAGATCGCCTTTACCGAGCCGACCACGTTCAGCAACGTCGAGAGCACGCTCTCAATTACCAGCAGACGCGTTTCGTCGTTGACCGTCTCGGCCTGCACGCCGATGCCAACGATGCCGCCGATCTTGGGCGAGTCCACCAGCAGGGATTTCACCTGCACCCGCACGTCAGATTCGTCGAGCTCGATCGGTGGACCATCGTGATCGGCGACGTGGTGGTTGATATGCACCAGCGTCGCGTCGCTTAAGTTGGGGTGGTCGGCCATGTGTTCGCGCACCGCCCGCTCGAGCAGCTTGCGGCTATCCTCCGAGGGTGGCGACCGCCAGAACACGTCCAGGTCGAACAGCTCGTCGTCGACCTTGAAGATCGAGAACAGGGTGTAGGTCTCGATCACCTCGTTGATGTCGGTCATCAACCGGCAGATGTAGTCGTGCCAGTCGCGCACCACCTCCGAGGTGATGATGAACTTCTCCAGGAGCTTGATTTCGAACTCGAGCAGGTCGCGATCGACCGCCACCGAGCGAAACTTGCCCACCAGTTCCTCGAAGCTCCGGAACACGCGGTTGAGCTCATCGAAACCCAGATCGGTGTCGCCGAGCGAGAGATTGCGCAGGTCAGCGACGCGGTTCACCTTCGCGGCGTTCTCTTCGAGCAGCTCGACCGAGCGGGTAATGCGCCGGTTGACGAACACCGTGATCAGCCCGGCGCCGATGATCGGCAGGGGGGCGAGCAGGATCAGCCAAAAGAAAAAGTTGTCCCGCGCCTCGGCGATCGCGGCAGAGAAATCCTGCTCGACGTCGATCACGCCCAGCACGTCGCCCTCCTCGGCCGTCGCATGACAGGCCAGGCACTTGGCCTCGGCAGTAAGCGGGAAGGTGTAGCGCACCGAATGTTCCTCGACGTGCTCGAGGGTGCGCCCGGAATCGAAAACCGCCGCCACCGAGTCGTCGATCGAAGCCTGGTCGATCTGGCCGTACTGCTCGGCGACCACGGGGCCACGGTAGATCTCGAGATCGTAGCCGCTGCCGGCCAGCGCCTGGCGATTGGCCTCGACGAAGCCCTCAAGCTGCTCGCGGGTCCAGCCGGTGCTCATCAGCTGGTACATGGAGGCGAAGGTCGAGCGAGCCAGCAGATCTGAGTCCTTGAGCGCGCTCTGCTGCACGGACTGGTTGAAGATGCCAGAGACGATCAGGTAGGCCCCGCCGAAGAACAGCAGCGAGACGAGCAGGGACATCGCGAGGATGAACGACTTGATGGTGCGCATGCGAGACATTTCGCGATAACCGTGAACCAATCCGCTGCGCCTCCCTGGCTGGGACGAATGGGCGGATGGTATGCAGCTGGACCGATACACGCAACGCAGTGGCGCACTCAGTTAATGTAAGACTGATACACCAGTCGGGCCGATGTGGCGGCGTCGAGTGGCTTCAAATCGTGTTTTCGCTACCCTCGGCCAAGGATTCAGTCGGTGTTGCACTCGGGTCTTTGATCGGGGGTTTCACCGGGCGAAGCAGCATGTCGCGCGCCACGCGACCATCACGGGTACGTCGCATCGGCGGCAGGGCATCGAGGATGGTGCGGCCATAACCCTTGGACTGCAGGCGCGGATCGCACAAGACCATCACACCGGTATCGGCGGTGTCACGGATCAACCGGCCGACGCCCTGCTTAAGTGTGATGATCGCCTCCGGCAGTGCCATGTGCATGAACGGCACCAGCCCCTTGTCCTTCAGGCGTTGCTCGCGGGCGGCGCGCACGGGATCGCCGGGTGCAGCAAACGGAATGCGGTCAATCATCACCAGCGACAGCGCCTCGCCGCGCACGTCCACCCCTTCCCAGAAGCTCTGCGTGCCGAGCAGCACGCCGTTGCCGGCCTCGCGAAACGCCTCCAGCAAGGCCGACTTGGCCTGCGTGCCCTGCACGAACAGCGGCAATTCGGTCAGATGCTCGCCGAGCGTCTCGGCGGCAAGCTTCAATGCCCGGTGGGAGGTGAACAGCAGAAAGGCCCGCCCTCCGCTGGCCTTCAAGAGCGGATAGACCGCCCGCAATGACGCGAGCGTGTGCTCGCGCGCGCCGCCCGGCCCGACGGGTTCGGGCAGGTTCGGCGGCAGGTAGAGCACGGCCTGGTTGGGGAAGTCGAACGGCGACTCAACCTGCTCGCAGCGGGCGTCATCGAGGTTCATGCGGCGGGTGAAGTGGCTGAAGTCCGAGCCGGCGGCAAGCGTCGCCGACGTCATGATCCAGGCTCGCGGCGCCGATTCGACATGCGATTTGAGCTGCCCGGCGGCGTTGACCGGCGTGGTGTGCAGGGTGAACGAGCGGGTGCGGCGTTCCACCCAGCGCACCGCGTGGCCTTGGGTCTCCGCCTTGCCCTCGCGGAAGGCGGTGAGTTCATCGCGCAGGCCCTGTGCCCGGCCAAGCAGTGCCTGCAACCCCTTGCCCCGCGGCGCGGCAATCTCCAGTTCCTTCACCAGCCCGTCGAGGGCGTCACCCAGGCGATCGAGTGCCTCGGTAACGCTTCCCTCGTCGGCCAGCTCCGCCCAGGGAAGGCGCTCGTTGTCGATGCGTGCCAGGGCCTCGAGCACCGGGTCCGTCGATGCCTTGAGCGTGTCGGCGGCCTCGGCAAGGCCCGGCTGGTCGCGTGCCTCGTGTTTCTGCTCGGCACGGGTATCGGCGGCCAGATCACGCAGCTGGCGCGATCCGATCGCCTCGCCGAAGAACATCGAGGCGATTTCCGGCACCTGGTGGGCCTCGTCGAGCACCACCACGTCGGTCTCGGGCAGCAGTTCGGCAAAACCGGTCTGGCGCAGGGCCAGATCGGCGCAGAACAGGTGGTGATTGATCACCACGATGTCGGCCTTCTGTGCCTTCTCCCGTGCCTTGACTACGAAGCACTCGTCGTACAGCGGGCATTCGCGACCCAGGCAATTGTCGTTGGTCGAGGTGACCAGTGGCCAGATCTCGTGATCGTCGCCGACGCCGGCGCAATCGGCGCGGTCGCCATCGATGGTGCGGGTCGCCCAGTCCCGGATGCGGGCAAGTGCCCGGGCATCATCGCGTCGCGGCAGGCGGGCCTGCTCGTCGGCCAGTTCGAGGCGATACTTGCACAGGTAGTTCGCCCGCCCCTTGAGCAGCGCCACCTTGGCCTTGACTCCCAGCAGGTCGCGCAGACGCGGCAGATCACGGTCGAACAGCTGATCCTGCAGGTGCTTGGTGCCGGTGGAAATCAGCGCGCGCTTGCCCGAAAGCAGCACCGGCGCGAGATAGCCGAAGGTCTTGCCCACACCGGTCCCCGCCTCAAGGACCAGCGTGTGCTGATCATTGATCGAATCGCGGATCAGCTCGGCCATCCGCCGCTGGCCCGCGCGGGGTTGATAGCCCTCGAAGGCCCCGGCCAGCCTCCCTTCGGGGCCGAAGACGTCATCGAGCCCCAGCTGACTCCGGCGGCTCGCCTCGGTCATGCCGCGCGGGCACCCTCGGCACGCTGGGCCGACTCGCTTCCGGCACGTTCTTCGGCCTCACGGGCACCGGCCTCGTCGCCCTGAGCACGGCGGGCCTTGGCCACCAGTTGCCAGGCGGCCGACAGGGTGCGGTTGTCCCGGGCGTGCTCGACGGCCCGCAGGGCCAATTGCTCGGCCTGCTCGGGCTGGTTCTGCGCCAGACGCAACTGGGCGAGATCCAGCCAAAGTCGTGCATTGCTGGGTTCGATCTGCACGGCCCGCTCCAGGGTCGATTGTGCCCCGGCCAAATCGCCCGATTCACGGCGCTGGTCGGCCTGCTCCACCAGGGCGAGCACAGCCGGCGAGGTAGCCGGTTCACTCGATTCCTCCTGGCGATCCGTAGGCAGCGCCTCTTCCTGGATATCCGGTGTGGACAGGGGGGTCGAACGCACCTCTGGCTCAGGCGCGGGCGCCGGTTCAGAGCGCGGCTCGGAAGAGCCCGGCGGCGGGGTCATCGGGGCACAGGCGGCCAGGAATAGCCCGGCTGAAACCACGGCCATGACGCGAAACGAGGGAAATGAGCGGATTAACGGGCGACTCATCGGTTTGCTGATGTCCATTGGGTGCTACCTGAATTGTCTTGGGGCTGCGCTCCATCGTAACCCGTCATGCCCTGTCCGGGGAGCCGACCAAGCCGACGAGCGGTCTCACGCCGGGTCAACGAAACCAGTCCCAGATCGTACTCGAGTCCTTGTCCTCGCGGCGTCCGCCTTCGCAATCGGCGGCCGATTCGGGCCGATGCGAGGTGATGAATGGCAGGGATTCGCCCGGGCAACGATCCGGGACGACAGACTCTCGCTCCGGATCGACGCGGGCAAAACGCACCCCGCGTGGCGGATGCATGTCGCGCGGCTGGTTGTCGAGCTCGGCAAAGGTCGCGCCCCACAGCGGCAGGGCCGCGCTCGACCCGGTCAGGTTGGACGGCCGGTCATCGTCACGCCCCACCCAGATCACGCCGACCCGATTGCCGGTAAAGCCGGCGAACCAGGCGTCGCGGCCATCGTTGGTGGTGCCGGTCTTGCCGGCCACGCCCACGGCCGGCGAGACCATCTGGTTCAGGCGCGTCGAGGTCCCCTCGGCCACCACCGTCTGCAGACCGTATTGCAGCAGGTAGAGCGGCTCGCGCTCGGCGGCCCGTCGCACGTCGAGCGAGTAACGCGACAACGGCTCGCCATCGCGGTCCACCACGGTGCGGATGGCACGCAGCGGCGTCATGAACCCATCGGCCGAGAGCGTCTGGTACATCTGCGCGACCTCGAAGGGTGTCATGCCCATCGAACCGAGCAGCATCGAGGGATAGAACGGTGACGGACGCGGTCCCCCGAGCTGCTCGATGGTCTCGGCGACCGACTCCAGCCCGACATCCATCCCCAGCCGCACGCTGGGCACGTTGCGCGAATGCGCCAGCGCCTCGATCAAGGGCGTCGGGCCATGGAATTCGCCGCTGTAGTTGTTGGGTTCCCAGTCTGCCGAGCCCTTCTGCTCCACCGTGATCGGCTCGTCCTCCAGCGAGGTGATCAGGTTGTACTCGGCCGGGCGCGACAAGGCCGTGAGATAGATCGCCGGCTTGATCAGCGAGCCGATCTGCCGACGGGCATCCAGCGCGCGATCGTAGCCCTCGTAATGGGTATCTCGCCCGCCGATCATCGCCTCGATCTCGCCGGTGCTCACCGAGGCGATCACGCCGGCGGTCTCCAGGGTGCCGGACTCGAGCCCACGACTGGCCTCGACCTCGTCGAGCCGGGCCGTGCTCTGCTCGAGCGCCTCCTGCACGCGCGGGCGCAGGGTGGTGAAGATATTCAGCCCACGTGTCTGAAGGTCTTCGGGATCGTATTGCTCGGTGAGCTGACGACGGACCAGGTCGACAAACGCCGGGTGGCGCGCGCGCGAGCCGGCCGTCTCGAGCACGCCCAGCGGCCGTCCCTGCCATTCGGCAGCGGTGGTCTGGTCGACCAGGCCCAGATCGATCATCACGTCGATGACCACATTGCGGCGAGCCAGCGCGCGCTCGGGATGACGTCGCGGGTTGTAGTAGTTGGCCCCCTTGGCCATCCCTACCAGCAAGGCGATCTGCTCGGGCTTGAGCTCGTTGATCGGTCGACCGAAGTAGAAGCTCGCGGCCAGGCCAAAGCCATGGATCGCCCGGCCGCCGTCCTGACCGAGGTAAACCTCGTTGAGATAGGCCTCGAGGATCTTGTCCTTGGGGTAGTGCCACTCCATCTCGAGCGCCATGATCATCTCGGCGAACTTGCGCCGGTAGGTCCGATCGTGGGTAAGAAAGAGGTTCTTGGCCAGCTGCTGAGTGATGGTGCTGCCGCCCTGCACCCGCTCTCCCGAGACCAGGTTGGTCAGGAAGGCCCGCAGAATAGCCGTCGGCACGACGCCGTGGTGTTCGTGGAAGGCACGATCCTCGACGGCCAGCAGGCTTTCAATCAACAAGGGCGCCTCGTCGCGCACCTCCTCGATGGCCAGTAGCACCCGGTCCTCGGCCCGATTGGGATAGAGCGTGCCGATCGAGCGGGGTTCGAGCCGGACGATGCCGAGTGACTCGCCATCCGGTCCGTCAAGTTCGGTCACCTGTCCGCCGACGATACGCACGTCGACATGGCGGGACGGCTGCGCGCCGTCAGGGAAATCGAACGCGCGTCGGTGGAACGACACCTGGTTGCCGCGGCGACGGAAGGTACCCGTCTCCTCGAGCGAATCGACAGCGACATAATTCAGGCGTTCCAGCGCGGCGGTCAGGCTGTCGATGTCCATCGACTGACCGACGTAGATTTCGTCCGGCGCGGCATAGACGGTCGCCGGCATGGTGAACAGCGCCCCCTCGAAGCGTTCGGTCACCCGCTCATTGAGATACCACGCCCAGGCACCCAGCAGGGGCAGGCCGATGGCCGCCGCAATCAGCAGACCCCGCATCACCCAGCCGAACAGCCGTGCCCGCCAGCCGCGCCGAGACGCCCCGCTACCGCGTGATGCGCCCTGACGCGCCCCTTGACGTCGCGACGGAGCGGACTTGCCGCTCGCCGCACGGCGTGTGCGTCCGCTACGCCCCTTGCCGGCCGTGGCCGCCCCCTTGGTTTTTGTGTTGCCGCTGCCCTTGCTGGATGCCACGTTCAACCCACGCTGTTACACTTTTGAAAATGAATCCGACCGCAATGTGGCGCGGTCGGGCCGCCAGTCTATCAGGCCCGAAGGTGAGGCGAACGGCCGCTACCCGGCGCGTCACCACTCGTCCACCACCCGGTCCATATCCCCGATTCGACCTAAACCAGGAGCGCCCATGGCCGAGCACCCGCAAGAGCGATTGATCGAACGGTTCAAGGAGAACCTCGCCGAGAGCGACTCCTCCCTCGAGCACCTGCAGACCCATATCTCGCACGTGTTCCTGACCGGCCCCTGGGCCTACAAGATCAAGAAGCCGATGAACTTCGGTTTCCTCGACTTCTCCAGCCTCGACCGCCGCCGCCACTTCTGCGAGGAGGAGCTACGGCTCAATGCCCGCCTAGCCCCCGAGCTCTACGATTCGGTACTGGGCCTGGATGCCGACGGCAAGCTGATCGAGGCCGATGACGGTGCCGAGGAATTCGTCATCCGCATGCGGCGTTTCGACCAGGCTGACCGACTCGATCACGTCGCCAGGCGCATCGGCCTGGACGAGGCCCTGGTCGAGCAGATCGCCGACCAGATCGCCGCCTTCCATGCCAAGGCCGAGGTGGCGGCCGCCGAAACGCATTTCGGCGAGCCGGACACCGTCTGGGCGCCCATGCAGCAGAACCTCGAACAGATTGCGCCCTTGCTGGAAACCGATGCCGATCGCGAGCGGCTGGCCGAGATGGAGCGCCTGTCGCGCACGGCCTTCGAGGCCATCCGCCCCACCCTCGAGAAGCGCAAGCGCGAGGGGCACATCCGCGAATGCCACGGCGACATGCATCTGGCCAACATGGCTCTGCAAGACGGAGCTGTGACCATCTTCGACGGCATCGAGTTCAACGATGATTTCCGTTGGACCGACACGGCCAACGATCTGGCCTTTGCGCTGATGGACCTGCACAAGCGCAAGCTGATCGGCCCGGCACGCCAACTGCTCAACCGGTATCTGGAGATTAGCGGGGACTACGAAGCACTGCCGACCCTGCGCTTTTACCAGGGTTACCGCGCCGCGGTGCGCGCCAAGATCGCCCTGCTCGGGCTGCGCGACGGCATGCCCGACGAGGAACGCGACGCGGCCTGGGCCGATTTCCGCGACTACACCGATCTCGCCAATGCGTTCTTCACCCCGGCCCAAGGCGAGCTATTCATCACCATGGGCGTGAGCGGCAGCGGCAAGTCGCTGGCCAGCCGCGAACTGGTGCTCGCCCGGGGCGCGATCCGGGTGCGGTCGGATGCCGAGCGCCAGCGGATGTTCACCGATCCGGCCGAGCGCTACACCGAGATGGCGAGCGACAGCACCTACAATCGACTGGCGGAGATCGCCCGGCTGGGGGCGCGGAGCGGTTGGCCGATGGCCATCGACGCGACCTTCCTCGAGCGCGCCCGGCGCCAGCAGTTCGAGACACTGGCCGACGAAATCGGCGTGCGCTACACGATCCTGTTCATCGAGTGCGACAACGAGCAGTTGCTCGACTACCTGCGCGAGCGCCAGGCACACGGCGGCGATATCTCGGAGGCCGACGAGCAGGTGCTGCAGCAGCAATTGCAGAAACTCGAGTCACTTGGCCCCGACGAGGCCCGGCACTGCGTGCGCCTCAAGTGCGATACGCCCTTCGGGCCGCAGATCGCTGAACGGTTGGGGTGATCGGCGGCAGGATCGCCCCCCATTCGGCGAACCTCAGCTGACATCGGGGTGGCGTTTGAGATTTCGCGGCTAAAGCCGCTCCTACGGGCTATCGAAACCCTTGTAGGAGCGGCTTTAGCCGCGAATCGCGTCGGTTGGCACGTCGGCCACCGCGCCTAGACCGCCCTAGTCACTCCACTGGCTCGACCTTCGCCCCCTTGCGGATGGCATCCACGGCCAGCCGGTACATGTCCATGTCCAGCGGATACTCGTCGCCGCCCTCCAGCAACTCGGCCAACTTCCCCTCGGAACGCGCCGTGCCCAGGTAGCGCCAGTGGCGAAACAGGTGGTGCTCTTCCCTGCCGTCGCGTGCCTCACGAATCGCGACCGCGCCGGGATACGGCCAGGCCTCGAGTGCCAACGGCCCAAGCGCCTGCTTGAGGCGCAACCGGTGGGCAATCTCGGACTCCCGCCCGGCGCACAGGCCACCGCACTGCCCGATCTGGTGGGCAAAGCAGGCACGTCGGGCACCCTGCTCCAATCCGAGGTATTGCGGGCAGAGGCGGTGCTCCTTGGCCAGTTCCCTGAGGCGCTCGCTGGCCTTCATCCGCGAACGGAACACCCCGTGGGCACGCCCCAGCTCCGACGGGGCCAGCTCATCGATCCGCACCAGCGCCGGTGGCTCGGCCGACTCGTCGTCCCAGTACCAGGCGAGCAGGCCGCGCTGCGCACGCAGGCGTCGATTGAAGATTGGCTGTTCACGCTTGACCAGTCGGGCCTCGGTGAGCAGCGCCCCGATCTCGCCGGCCGTCTCGATCCAGTCGATGTGGTGGGTCTGCTGGGCGATGCGCATTTCCCGATCATTGCGGTGATCGTCGGCGAAGTGCGAGCGCACCCTTGAACGCAGGTTGACGCTCTTGCCCACATAGAGCAGCGCCCCCTCCTCGCCGAAAAAGCGGTAGACACCCGGGACGGCAGGCACCTCGTCGAGTCGGGTGGGGTTGAGATTGGGCGGGGTGCTTGCCCGCTTGTGCTGCGGGTCGAGCGCGTCGAGCACGACCTCGAGGCCGTCGCGTTCGACAAAACGGGATAGCAAGGCCGGCAGGGCCTGACAATCGCCCATCGCCCGATGGCGATCGCCCACGGGCAGCGCGTGGCGGGCAATCAGGCTGTCGAGGTTGTGGCGGCGCTCGCCGCGATCGAGCCGTCGCGAGAGTTTGACCGTGCACAGTTCCCGCAGCATGACCACCTGGCCGGCCTCACGGAAGGCATTGCGCAGAAAGCCGGCATCGAAACGGGCGTTGTGGGCGACCAGCAGGCGGCCGTCGAACAGATCGCGCACCTTCCCCGCCAGACGGGCGAATACCGGCGCGCCCGCCACCATGTCATCGCTGATGCCAGTCAGGCGGGTGATGGTCGGTGGAATCGCCACGCCGGGATCGAGCAGGGTCTGGAATGGCTCGCCCACCACGCCGTTGTCGACGGGGATGATCGCCACCTCGGTGATCCGGTCACGCGTCGGCCGCGTGCCGGTGGTCTCGACGTCGACAAAGGCCAGACGATCGAAAGGCGCTGGCAATAACGCCAGCGCCTCGATGCATTCGCCAGGCTGTAAGAGGTTCGTCACCGTCAGGCGTCGAGCGTCTCCACGCGCATGCGAACGACCGGGGCCCGGACGGTATCCAGCGCCTCGATCTCGGCGAGCGCATCGTCCATGTCCTTTTCGCGCACCTGGTGGGTCAGCATGACGATCGGCAGCGTGCGCTCGTCCTCGGTCATCTCCTTCTGCATCATCGCCTCGATGGAGATCTCGTGGTCGGCGAGGATCTGGGCGATCTTGGCGAGCACGCCGCGCTTGTCCTCGACGGCAAAGCGCAGGTAGTAGGCCGTGGCAATCGAGTCCATCGGCACGACCGGCATGTCGCTGATCTGGTCCGGCACCACGGCCAGATGCGGCACGCGGTGCGTCGGGTCCGCGGTGAGGGTACGCACCACGTCGACGAGATCCGCGACCACCGCCGAGGCGGTCGGCTCGGCCCCGGCGCCGGCGCCGTAGTACATGGTCGGACCGACCGAGTCGCCCCAGACCAGCACGGCGTTCTGCACGCCGTCGACGTTCGCCAGCAGGCGACGCTCGGGGATCAGGGTCGGGTGGACGCGCAGCTCGACACCGTCGTCGCGCTGGCGCGCGATGCCCAGGTGCTTGACCTGGTAGCCGAACTCGCCGGCGTAGCGCACGTCATCGGTCTCGATGCCGGAGATGCCTTCGGTGTAGACCTCGTCGAACTTGAGCGGCATGCCGAAGGCGATCGCCGCGAGGATGGTCAGCTTGTGGGCCGCGTCGATCCCCTCGACGTCGAAGGTGGGGTCGGCCTCGGCGTAGCCCAGGTACTGGGCCTCGGCGAGCACCTCGGCGAACGCCCGGCCCTCGTCACGCATCGCGGTGAGAATGTAGTTGCCGGTGCCGTTGATGATGCCGGCCAGCCACTCGATGCGGTTGCCCGCCAGGCCCTCGCGGATCGCCTTGATGATCGGGATGCCACCCGCGACGGCGGCCTCGAAGGCCACCATGGTGTGGTGCTTCTGCGCCAGCTCGAACAGCTCCATGCCCTCATGGGCGATCAGCGCCTTGTTGGCGGTGACCACCGGCTTGCCCAGCTCGAGCGCACGGCGCATCAGGTCGCCGGCGGGCTTCATGCCGCCGATCAGCTCGACCACCACGTCGACCTCGGGGTTCTCGACCACTTCCATCGGGTCGGTCGTCAGCAGGATGCCCTCGAGTGGGCAGATGCGCGGGGCGTCGAGGTTACGCGCCGAGGCGTGCACCACCTCGATGCGACGGCCGGCGCGGCGGGCGATCTCCTCGGCGTTGCGGGTCAGCACATTGACCACGCCGCCGCCGACGGTGCCCAGGCCCAACAGGCCGATGCGCACCGGCGGCAATTCCTCGTGTTGATTCGTCTGCATGTCGCTCATTGTCCTCCCTCCGACGGCACGGGCACTCCGTGGGCACGGAACATCGCCTTGATGCCACGGATGGCCTGCCGGGTGCGGTGTTCGTTCTCGATCAGGGAGAAACGCACGTGATCATCGCCGTAGTCGCCGAAGCCGATGCCCGGCGAGACGGCCACCTTGGCTTCCGCCAGCAGCAGCTTGGTAAATTCCAGTGACCCCATATGGGCGAAGGCCTCGGGGATCTTCGCCCAGACGAACATGGTCGCCTTGGGCGGCTCGACCGGCCAGCCGGCCGCGTTCAGTCCCTCACAGAGCACGTCGCGGCGACGCCGGTACATGTCGCAGATCTCGTGCACGCAGGTCTGGTCGCCCTCGAGCGCGAGGATCGAGGCCACCTGAATGGGCGTGAAGGTGCCGTAATCGAAGTACGACTTGATCCGCGCCAGCGCGTTGACCAGCGTCGGGTTGCCCACCATGAAGCCCACGCGCCAGCCCGGCATGTTGTAGCTCTTCGACAGGGTGAAGAACTCGACCGCCACGTCCTTGGCGCCCGGCACCTGCATGATCGAGGGCGCCTTGTAGCCATCGAAGACGATGTCGGCGTAGGCGAGGTCATGCACCACCCAGATTCCCGCCTCGCGGCAGATCTCGACCACCTTCTCGAAGAACTCCAGGTCCACGCACTGCGTGGTCGGGTTCGCCGGGAAGTTGAGGATCAGCATCTTGGGCTTGGGCCAGGTCTCCTTGATCGCCCGGGTGAGCTCCTCGAAGAAATCCACCTCCGGCGTCAGGCGCACGTGGCGGATGTCGGCATCCGCGATCACCGAACCGTAGGGGTGGATCGGATAGGCCGGATTGGGCACCAGCACGGTATCCCCGGCCGACATGGTCGCCATCGCCAGGTGGCCGAGGCCCTCCTTGGAGCCGATGGTGACGATTGCCTCGGACTCGGGATCGATATCGACGTCGTAGCGCGAGCGATACCAGTTGGCGATCGCCCGGCGCAGGCGCGGAATCCCCTTGGATTGCGAGTAGCGATGCGTATCACCACGACGGGTGGCCTCGACCATCTTCTCGACGATATGCGGCGGTGTCGGCTGGTCGGGATTGCCCATGCCGAAATCGACGATGTCCTCGCCGGCGGCACGCGCCTTCGCCTTGAGCTCACCAATGATATTGAAGACGTAGGGCGGCAGTCGCTTGATGCGGGCGAAATGTTCGTTCACTTGGATTCTGATGCGTCTTGGAAAGGTGGACAAAACGACGCCGGATCGGCGGAAGGGCCGGGCGCAGGCAAAGGGTACAAACAGTAAGGAGCGGGGCCCATCCTGTCAATCCGCGTGGTCCTTCGAAACGCCCCGACGAGAGGACGAATCCGGTCCGCGGTCAGCGCCCCTCGACCGATCGCGCATCAACAGGCAGGAGGGGATAGAAAATTCGCTTATTGGCATATATCGACAGGCTGATCTAGCTTCGACGCCGACGATAATACCCACACAAACCCAATGGTTTTGGTCAGGTTTAGCCGGATACCCCGAACACGATCCGCGGGATCGGGGCCGGCCGACTTGACCGACACAACCCAGCACGGAGCGCAAGAATCACCATGAAGGTCAATCTTCCGGTCACGCAGCACAACGTCGACTACCCCGCGGACATGCAGTTGATCTCGACCACCGATCTTGGGTAACTCTGCACGAATCCGATGATGCTCTGCGCGTCTTGAGCCGGGCAGATGCAAGGCGTTCGTCCGCCGCGGAAGAGTCGTTCTCTTTCCAAGGACGACAACGCGGCAGATGCCCGGCACAAGGCGCGCCCTACGGGGCTTGGCGAGCCGCCCGTGCTCGGCGTTGCGCCATCTTGACGTGGCCGCCAGCACGTCGGCGACGACGCGCCTTGATCACGGGCGGCTCGCCAAGCCAGAGCGCCATCGGATTCGTGCAGAGTTACCCTTTGGGCAGATCACCTACGTCAACCAGGACTTCATCAAGGTCAGCGGCTTTTCCTGGGACGAATTGATCGGCCGCCCGCACAACCTCATCCGCCACCCGGACATGCCGCCAGCCGCCTTCAAGGACCTCTGGCAGACCATCAAGGCCGGTGGCGTCTGGCATCAACTGGTCAAGAACCGCTGCAAGAACGGCGATCACTACTGGGTGGATGCCTACGTCACCCCGGTCTACGCCGGCGACGAGATCGTCGGCTACCAGTCGATTCGCACCAAGCCCGGCAAGGAGGCGATCGCCAAGGCCGAGGGCCTGTATCGATGGATGAACGAGAAAAAGGTCGAGCAGTTGCCGTCGAAAAAGCGACTCGCCGACCTGAGCCTGGCGCAAGTCTCGCTCACGGGCCTGGCCGCACTGGGCTTGATCCAGTTGCTGGAAATCATCGATCCGAGCTGGCTTGCCGCGCGCGGCGGGCTTGGCCTGGAATGGTTTGGCATTCTGCTGACCGTGGCGTTGGCGTGGCTGCTCTGGCGAGCGGTATTCCGGCCGCTCGAGCAAACCGGCGAGGTACTGCGCCGGATGGCCGGCGGCAAACTCCGCCAGCCCATTCACGTCAGCGGCGAGAACGAGATCGGCCAGATCAACCAGTCCGCCAAGCTATTGCAGGCTCGCCTGAGCACGGTGTTCGGCCAGTTCACCGAGTCGGCGCTGTCGCTCACCGCTTCGGCCGACCAACTCTCTGCCACCGGCGCGCAGACCTCGCAACGCATGGACCAACAAACCCGCGAGGTCGAACAGGTCGCCACGGCCATGAACGAGATGGCGCAAACGGTCGAGGAAGTCGCCCACAGCGCCGCGCGCACCGCGGAGACCGTCGAGCGCGCCGATCGCGAGGCCCACGGTGGCAAGGAGCAGGTGCGGCGCACCCACGCGGCCGTCGGGGAACTCTCCGGCCAGTTCGAACGCACGGCCGGGTCGATCGAATCCCTGCGGGCCCATGGTGACCGGATCGACAGCATCATCCAGGTGATTGGCGGCATTGCCGATCAAACCAACCTGCTCGCCCTCAATGCGGCCATCGAGGCCGCACGGGCCGGGGAACACGGCCGCGGCTTTGCCGTCGTTGCCGAGGAGGTCCGGTCGCTCGCCAGCAAGACACAGGACTCGGCCGGAGAAATCCGCGACATGATCGAGACCCTGCGCCACGGGATTCAGTCGGCGGTGGAAAGCGTCGAGCAGGGACGCGGCCGGATGGACGACGTCGAGCAACAGGCAGACGCCACCGACCGCGCGCTCGACTCGATCACCGAGGCGGTCGACGAGATCAACCTAATGAGCACCCAGATCGCCACTGCCACGGAAGAACAGAGCGCGGTCGCCGAGGAGATGAGCCGCAACATCACCTCGATTTCCGGCGAGACCGAGGAAACCACCGAGAACAGCCGCGATGTCGCCAAACTAGGCCAGTCGCTCTCGACGATGGCAACCGAGCTGCAAACCCTGCTGGCCCAGTTCAATACGGACAACCGACAGGGCGCCAGCGATTGATGCCAAACGCGACCCGGCATGTCCCGGGCTCGGCACCCCGTCCTTACCTTCCGCACCCAAGGCATCCGAGCCCACGCATGCTATCTTTCGCGGAATTCACCTGAATTCACCCGGTCACGGATGACCCGCCCCGCGGGAAGTCCGTCACCACGAGGGACTTCCCAATGAGCCAACCGTCGTCCTCCCGCCAATCCGCCGAGACCGGGCTCGCCCGTTTCGGCGACCCGCTGGTCCTGATCCTGACCATCGGCTTCGTGATTGCCTTCATCGGCCTGTCCCTGTGGGACATGGACCGGGTAGCCGACGGCATCGGCTCCGGCTTTGCCTGGACCGCCCGGGTACTGGGCTCCTATTTCCAGATATTCCTGCTGCTGACCTTCTTTATCGGCATCGGGGTGGCCCTGTCGCCGGCCGCCAAGGCCCGGGTCGGTGATCTGGAAACGCCCGAGATGAGCACGTTCAAGTGGCTCTCGATCATCATGTGCACCTTGCTGGCCGGTGGCGGCGTGTTCTTCGCGGCCGGCGAACCCGTGTACCACTTTCTGGTCACCCCGCCAGCCTTCGACACCGAGGCCGGGACGAGTGAGGCGGTCGCCGGTGCCCTGGCGCAATCGTTCATGCACTGGGGCTTTCTCGCCTGGGCGGTGCTGGGTTCCCTGACGGCCGTGGTGCTCGCCTACGCGCACTACATCAAGGGCCAGCCGTTGCGGCCACGCACACTGCTCTACCCGGTCTTCGGCGAGCGCATCATGCGCGGCTGGTTCGGCGGCGTGGTCGATTCGTTCTGCGTGATTGCGGTGGTCGCCGGCACGGTCGGACCGATCGGCTTTCTCGCCACGCAATTGAGCTTCGGGCTGTCCGAGCTGTTCGGTCTGCCGGAAACCTTCGCCACCCAGTTGGGCATCCTCGCCTTTTTGGGCCTGATCTACATCTCCTCGGCCGTCACCGGCGTGCATCGCGGCATCCAGTTGCTCAGCCGTTTCAACGTGCTGCTCGCAATCGCGATCGGCGCGGTTATCTTCGTCTTCGGCCCGACCCTGTTCCTGGCCAACGCCTACGTGCAGGGCATGGGCACCTACGTCTCGTCGTTCTTCACCATGGCCACCATGACCGCCGAAACCGCGCCGGGCTGGTGGATGCAATGGTGGACGGTGTTCTTCTTCGCCTGGTTCATCGGCTATGCGCCGCTGATGGCGGTGTTCGTCGCGCGGATCTCGCGCGGGCGCACGATCCGCCAGATGATCCTCGCGGTCGCCGTGATGGCGCCTATCGCGACCACCATCTGGTTCACGCTGCTGGGCGGCTCGGGCATCTACTACCAGCTCAACGACGTCTTCGACCTGACCGAACCGCTGAACAACTTTCAGTTCGACGTGGCGACACTCACCGTCGCCCAGGCCCTGCCGGGAGGCACCTGGATGGCCGCGGCGATCATGCTGCTCACGCTGATCTTCGTCGCCACCACCGGCGATTCCATGAGCTACTCCATCGCCATGGTCGGCTCGGGTCACGATGCGCCCCACCCGCTGATCCGCGCCTTCTGGGGCGGCGTGATGGCCGTGATGGCCGCCATGCTCCTCTACATGGGCTCCGGCCAGATCAGCGTCCTGCAACAGTTCATCGTCATCACCGCCATTCCGGTGTCGCTGATCCTGCTGCCCTCCCTCTGGACCGGGCCAAAGACGGCCTATGCCATGGCCCGCGCGCAGGGGCTGCTCCGAGAGGACTGAACCGGCGTTGGGCAATCGGCCTGCCTATACTCCCTGCCATTGCCTTTGGGAATCTCAGCAGGAGCCAATGATCATGAAAACCAGAACCACCAAGATGCGGTTGCCGACCACCGTGCTGCCCGCGACGATGCTGGCCGCCGGACTGCTCTTCCAGACGCCTGCCCTGGCCGACAACCACGGCGGCACCTGGGAGCCCAGCGGCAAGGACATCGGCTACCAGGTCGACGGTGAGTCCTTCGAGGGTTACCTGTCGTCGGCCGACGGCGAGTCGCGCGGCACGGTGCTGGTCATCCACGACTGGGACGGCATCGACGATTACGAGCGCCAGCGCGCCGACATGATCGCGGCGATGGGCTTCGATGCCTTTGCCGTCGACCTGTACGGCGAGGGCAACCGGCCGCAGGAAACCGGCGCCAAGAAGGCCGAGACCGAGCGCCTGTACAAGGATCGCGAGCGCATGCAGTCGCTCACGCGCGCCGGCCTCGAATTTGCTCGCGAGCAGGGCGTGGCCGAGGAAACCGTCGTGATGGGATACTGCTTCGGCGGCGCGGTGGTGCTGGAAGCCGCTCGCAACGGGCTGGTCGACCAGGCAGCGGGCTTCGCCACCTTCCACGGCGGGCTGGGCACGCCCGAGGGACAGAGCTGGCCGGATCCCGGCGCGCCGATCCTGGTCGCCCACGGGGCAGCAGACTCGATGATCTCGATGGACGATGTCGCCACGCTGTCAGGCGAACTCGAGGACGCAGGGGCGACCTACACCATTGAGGTCTACTCCGGTGCCCCGCATGCCTTCACGGTGTTCGGCACCGGGGCCTACCAGGAACGTGCCGACAAACAATCCTGGACGGCATTCACCGAGTTGCTCGACCAGGCCTTCTGAGCCCGACCCCGGCTGCAACGAGAAAGGCCCGACATGGTGTCGGGCCTTTTCTGTATCCGGTCGCGCAGCACTACGGGTCAGGTCCGTTGCCACCACGCGGTCCGCGACTTGAGCTTCTCGATGTGCTGGCGAACGGCCCGGGAGGCCGCCGTCTCGATCACCGCTTCGCGCTGGAGCCTCGGCACCCCCTGGGCGTGATCCCAAACCTTCATCTGCGCGGCCAGGGCCGATTTCAACGGCTCGATCTCGACCCGGTTCTCCTCGAGCCAGTCGAGTGCGAACTTGATGGCATCACTGGTCAGTATCTCGCGATTGGTCATGGGGCAGGTCAACTCGTCTGGTCGGGTGAGTGAATGGATCCTGTCGGGCTCGTTGGTGGCCCCGGCGGCAAAACGGTTCGCATCCTACCGAATTCGATAGCGAGACACACCCGCTCGATGACCCTTTCCTGACGTCGAGGGCCTTCAACCGGGCTAGACTCATCTAACAAGTCGCCACCCCACTCGGCCACGGAGGAGCCCCCTGTCAGCCATGTTCGGCCTACCCACACATCTGCCCCGGAACGTGCCATCTTCGCGAGTCACGACTCTGATCGCCGCGGCATTCCTGCTATTCGGCGTGGCGGTGACTGGCAAACCGGCAGTGGCCGATGACGCCTCGCGCCCCACCACCGAACAGATGCGCGACTGGATCGAAGCGATGAAAACCGCCCCGCGCGGGCCATTCGAGCGGATTCGCTGGTTCTGCGAGGACGGGGCCGTCCTGCCACCGAAACCGTATGCCTGCGGCGACCATGGCGGCGGCATCCAGCACGGGGAATGGAACGAGCGCACGCAGACCATCCGCGCCCAGAGATACCCGTTGGCCACCCTGCTTGCGGAACTCGAACCCGCCGACTACCTCGGCCCCAGCGGGCAACACCAGGAACTACGCCAGATCCTGATCGAACGCTTCCTGGTCCGGGCCGATGACGGCTGGGTCTTCCGCCGCGCCCGCTATTACCGCGGCGCGATCCAGATCGAGGACGAGGAGCGCCAGGCGCGCGCCCTGATGCTCGCCCTGGCCGGAGATCCCTGGTGGCACGATCCGGATCGCTTCTTGCTGCTGCGCGAGGCGACCCGCCTGTTGCCGGTCGATGGCGACCACCCGGCGGCCAGCCAGGCGCGGGATCTCGCCATCGAGATCGCCGAGGCCGCCCCGGACTTTCAGGACCTGCGGATCAAGTTGCACGGCATGCCGGATGCCGGCGACATCCAGCGGGTAACCGAGTTCGCCCGACAGAACGACGACCCGACCCTCGAGCTGCCACTGCAGAAACTTGGCCGGGCACTCGAGGCCCTCTACGCCCCCCAGGCCGCCGTGGATCGCCTGAGGGCACTGGGCGGCCGCAGCCCCGATGCTGAGCTGCGCCGCTCGCTGCTCCAAGCAGCCGACCGCCTCGAGCAGAGCCAGACACTCACCGATCGGTTGACCACGACCGGGCAACTCGCACACCAGGTCCACCAACGCATCGAAGCGCCCACCAGCTCGCCGGAACAGAAGCTGCGGCTGCTGCAAGCCAGCCTGGCCCTGGAGCAGGAAGCCTTCGCGGTGGCCAGCCACCTGTTCGAGCGCAACCAGACCGATCCGGCCAGCCGCCACGAGCAGTTGACCTGGTTGCGTGCCCTGGGTGAGAGCTTGTATGGCACTGGCCTGCTGTCCGGCCGGCAATGGCAGCAACTCTCGGGGGCCATCGACGGACTCCTCGACGACCCGTCCGTGCCGGCGTCGCGCTATGCCACCGAACTGGCCTACCTTGCGCGCACACCCGGCTGGGCGCAGCGAGCACTCGGGTTTCATTTCGATCTCGCCATCGACCGCTGGGCGGACCTCACGTCGCAGGTCAGGCACTTCATCCCCGACCGGCTACGCGACAGCCCGTTACTGTTCTACAGCCGCCTGCTCGACGGACTGCGCAATGACGCCGGGCGCATGACCGATACGCGGCACCGCCTGTTCGGCAAGCCCCTTGCCACCGGGCTGCGCCCACTCAACCCCGGCCTGAGCCGTGGCGTGCTGCGAACCGCTCCGGCCGACGGCGAGCCGCTCGACCCCGAAGGCATCTACCTGCTGCCGGAGACCACCGCCTCGCTCCCGCCGGTGGCCGGCATCCTGACTCGCGGGGCGGGCAACTCGCTCTCGCACGTCCAGCTACTGGCCCGCAACCTGGGTATTCCCAACGTGGTGGTCGACGAGGCGCTGCTGGATCGAATCGAAGAACATGTCGGCGAGTGGGTCGTGCTTGCGGTGAGCCCGGGCGGGCGCGTTGAACTGTCCGCCGACGGCCCAAAGTGGCAGGAGCTTCTCGGCCGGGGAAAAGGCGAGACGGGGCAGCGAATAGAGCCGGACTGGAACAAGCTCGACCTGGAAGACGACAGCCTGCGCGAACTCCACGGGTTACGGGCCGACGCCTCCGGGCGCCAGGTCGGCCCCAAGGCGGCCAACCTCGGCGAGCTCGCGCATCACTACCCGGAACAGGTAAGTGCCGGGCTGGCAATCCCGTTCGGCGTCTTCCGTGAGCTGATCGACCAACCGATCCGCCCCAGCGGCCCGACGGCCTTCGAGTGGCTCAAGCAGGAGTACGAACGCCTGGGCCGCATCGAGGATACCCAGACCCGAGCCGCGGACACTGCCGAGACGCTGGCCCGAATGCGGCACTGGATCGCGACGGCCGAATTGCCCAGCGGTTTTCGCGAGCGGTTGCGCGAGCAGCTGACCGAGACATTCGGGTCGCCCGACACCGCCGGCGTGTTCGTGCGCAGCGACACCAACGTCGAGGACCTGCCGGGTTTCACCGGCGCGGGGCTCAATCGAACCGTCGCCAACGTGGTCGGCTTCGAGGCCATCATCGAGGCTATTCGCGAGGTGTGGACCTCACCGTTCACCCAGCGAGCGCATGCCTGGCGCCAGGCACACATGGATGCCCCGCAACACGTCTACCCGGCGGTGTTGCTACAGGCGACGGTGCCGGTGGACAAGTCCGGCGTGCTGGTCACCACCGACCTGGATACCGGCGACCGGCAGTGGCTGAGCATCGCGACCAGCGAGGGACTAGGCGGCGCCGTCGACGGGCAGGCAGCCGAGGAGTTGCGTGTTCACCGGGAGAGCGGCGCCGTGCGGCTGCTCAGTCAGGCCACGGCCCCCACGCGACTGACCGCTCGGCCGGAGGGCGGAGTGGAGCGGATCGCCGCCGAGGGGCCGGCCACTCTCCTCTCGACGGCGAATATCGACCGGCTGCGTCACCTGGCCGACGACGTCGAAGCCAGGGATCTGCTGGCGGTGGATGACGCGGGGGAGCGGCCGGTGGCCGACATCGAATTCGGCTTTGTCGACGATCGACTGGCCCTGTTCCAGATTCGTCCGTTGGTGGAAAATCGATGGGCCCGCGCCAACGAACACCTCATCGCGCTGGATCGGCCGCTGCGTGACACGGACGCCCCGGCCGTCGACCTCTCACGGCCACCCGCTCGATAGGCCGACCAGCCCCTTTCGCCTCCGACTGGCCTATGCTCGAATCATGAGCCCCTTCAAGCGACAAACCCCTCCCCGCCCGGCTTTGGCCCCGGCGCTCTCCGTGGCACTGACTGCCCTGATCGGCTTGCTGTTGCCCGCCACCCTGCCGGCCTACCCCCTCGATGCTGCCGAGGAGACCGGCATCGAACGCCTGGAGGGCTACCGCCTGGCCAACCAGGGGGAGATCGCCGGCAACCGCGTGCCGCCGGGGGCCCTGCTCGACAGCGAACAGATCCGTCTACGCTTGGCCGACCGGCCGGGCTTCGAATTGCCCGACACCGATGCCGCCCTGACGCGTCGCGTGATTGGCCTGCTGGGCCCCGAGGCGTCCCGGTACAGCGTCAGCGTGCTCGACATCAGCGACCCGGATCGTCCCCGCTACGCCGAGCACAACGGCCTGACCCGCCGCACGCCCGGCAGCGTCGGCAAGGTCATGCTGGCCACCGCGTTGCTGCAGAAGATTGCCGACCGTTACCCCGACGACATCGAGGCCCGACAGCGACTGCTGCGCGAGACGCAGGTCACCGCGGATGAATTCATCCAGTGGGACAGTCACACGGTGCCGTTGTGGGACGGGGAGGACCGGCGTTTCACGCGCCGCCCGCTGCGCGTGGGCGACACCGCCAATCTCTGGACCTACCTCGACTGGGCCATGTCGGCCAGTTCGAATGCCGCGGCCAGTGCGGTGATGAAACAGCTGATGCTGTTGCACCACTTCGGCGAGGACTATCCGGTGGCGGCGGAGCGAGAGGCCGAACTGTTCGACCGACCACCCGCCGAGCGGCGCGACATCCTGCTCGAGGCCCTGGTCGAGCCCATCGCCCGCAACGGTCTGGATACCGAGCAGTTACGTCAGGGGGCCTTTTTCACCAGTGGTGGCAAGGTGCGGGTCTCGGGCACCAACAGTCTGGGCACCACCCGTGAGCTGATGCGCCTGCTGGTCAAGATGGAGAAGGGGGAACTGGTCGACGAGTGGTCGAGCCGGGAATTGAAGCGCCTGCTGTACATGACACAGCGACGTATCCGCTACGCCTCGTCGCCAGCGCTCGCTGATGCGGCCGTGTTTTTCAAGTCCGGCTCACTCTACAAGTGCGACCGGGAGGCGAATCCGGACTGCGGCAAGTACCGCGGCAATGTCTACAACTACATGCACTCGGTCGCGATCGTCGAGCACCCGGCCGGCGACCCGGAACAGGTCTACCTGGTGACGATGACCTCCAACGTGCTCAACAAGAACTCGGCGGTGGCGCACCAGAGTTTCGCCACCCGCCTGCATCGCTTGATGGAGGCCAGGGAGGACTGATCGCTCAGCGAGCCGAGACCGATCTGAGTCCGGCCGTGCGAATCGGCGCGTCCATGATCAACCCGTCCAGCTCGACGATCAGCCGCTTGAGCCACTCGCCGCCGCTGGGATTCTGCGCCAGACCCACGGCGATGTAGGTGCGACCGTCGTGCTCGACGATGGCGCTGTCGGCATGCCAGTCGCGCCAGGAGCCTGACTTGCGGTAGATCTGCGCCTGCGGAGCCTCGGCGAGCAGGCCCCCGACGAACTTGTGCGAGATGGCGGGTTCGCCGAGGATGCGCTTCATCTCGCGGGAGGATTGCGGCGAGACCAGTTGGCCCTTCTCGAGCAGGTAGTAGAACCGGGCGACCTGGAAAGCCGTCGCCCCATGGGAGAGATGATGCAGCGGGTCGCGCTGATAGGCCGAACCCCGACCGTATTCCTTGCCGACCCACAGACCGCCGTTGAGTGACTCGTCGTAGAGACGATAGCGTGGCGAACGCAACAGCTCGTTGATGTAGTCTCGCCCTACCTTGCGGATCATCGCGGTGGCCGCGGAGTTCGACGAGTTGCGGATCATGCGGGTCATCAGGTCGCGCGTCTCGTCGTCGAGTGTCAGCGCCCCCTCGTCGACCCGCTGGAAGGCGGCGAGCAGGATCGCGATCTTGGGCAGGCTGGCCGCGTAGAGCATGGCATCGCCATTGACCTCGGCCAGTCGGGGCTGATCCGGATCGGTGACGTCCACCAGCGCGACCGACAACTGGCCGGCCTCGACCGATCCGCCCAAGTGGAGCGCTTCCAGCCGTTCCTCCAGTTGTGCCTGCAGGGCAGGATCGGCGGCCTCACGCAGTGCGACGGCATCCGCCGGGAGGGCGGCCTGTCCGAGGCCCGGCCCGACCGACCAGAACAGAAAAACCAACGCCAGCTGTCGCCACATGGCCACCTCCTGATCCGGCATATCCGGATGAAAAACAAAATTGTCCCGAACAGTACCCCATTAATGCCGTAAAGTCATGGAGATAGTCCCGTCAAAGGAAGCACGTGAACCTGCTGACACGATCGAAACACCCTGACCCCGGTGGCCCCGGAGCCGAAAGCCCAGAGCCGCCGGGTGGCGGTTCACGCCACCCGTGGCTGATGCGACGCGTTCTGCTGTTCACGAACTTCTTCCTGATCATCGCCGCGGTCTACCACCTCAAGCCGGCGAGCCGTTCGCTGTTCCTGACCGCGCTGGGTGCCGATGCCCTGCCCTACGTCTGGATTGCCACGGCAACGGCCCTGGCCCTGACCATCGGCATTTACCACCGCCTGATCGCACGCTATTCGCGCATCCACGTGGTTCTGGGCACCTGTGCGGTGGTGATCACGATACTGCTGGGGTTCTACCCGTTTCTCAACGGCAGTGGTTTCGCCGGGGCATTCGCCTTTTACGTGTTCGTCGACATGGTCAGCGTGATCCTGGTGGAACAGTTCTGGAGCCTGACCAACACGATCTTCTCCACTCGCGAGGGCAAGCGCTGGTACGGGTTTATCGCTACCGGCGGGCTGGTGGGCGGGGTCGCGGGCGGCATGGCCTCCAGTGCATGGATACGCCAGGCCGGACTGGAAACGATGGATCTGCTGCCGATCGCCGCGGCCATCATCGGCCTGATCGCCGGCCTGACCCTGCTGATGGGCCGCACTGGCCTCTACCGCGAGAAACCCGGCGTGACCAATCACGCCGCCCATACAACCGGCGACTGGCGGGCGATCCTGCGTCATCCCTACCTGTTGCTGATCGCGGGAATCCTGCTGCTGGCGCAGATCGCCGAGCCGATCATCGAATACCAGTTCATGAAGGTGGTCGAGGCGACCGTCACCGATCGCGACGCGCGCACAGCATATCTGGGCGCGTTCTTCGGCGTACTCAGCGCCGTGGCGATCGGCATCAATCTGCTGATCACGCCACTGGTGCATCGCTGGCTGGGGGTGCTCGGCGGCCTATTCGCCCAACCGATCGCGGTCGTGGTCGGCAGTTTCGTGTACCTGTCGCAGGCCACCCTGCAGGCCGGGGCGTTTCTCAAGATCGCCGACCGCGGCCTCTCGTATTCGATCAACCGCGCCTCCAAGGAACTCCTGTACGTCCCCATCGAGCCATTACTAATGTTCCGGGCCAAGGCCTGGATCGACATGTTCGGTTACCGGCTATTCAAGGTGGCCGGCTCGCTGCTGATCCTGTTGCTGACTCAGTGGCTGCCGTGGCCATTGGAGGCCACGCAACTCGCCTGGGTGGTCGTCGCCATCTGTCTGCTGTGGATGGCCGCCCTCACCCAGTTGGGGAGCCGGTATCGCAACATCCTCGACCGGGCCGAGGCTCTGGGGGAGACCCGCTGAAATTGGCGCCCCAGTAAAAAGCCCGACGACTGGTAAGTCGTCGGGCCTGTGGGGAATCCGGCATTGCCCGCGAATCAACGCAACGTCCCAACCGATCAACCCTCGGGTCGTTTCTGCGCGAAATGCCCGGTGAACTCCTGGAAGGCGTTGGTCAGCTCAATCGGCAAGGGGAAGAACACCGAACTGGTCTTGCCGTTGGTGGACATGTCCGCCATGGTCTGCAGGTAGCGCAACTGCAGCGCGGCGGGGCTGTCCTTCATCATGTCGGCGGCCTGCACCAGTTTTTCGGCGGCCTGCAGTTCACCCTCGGCGTGGATGACCTTGGCACGCCGCTCGCGCTCGGCCTCCGCCTGGCGGGCGATCGCGCGGATCATGGATTCATCCAGGTCGACATGCTTGATCTCGACGTTGGCCACCTTGATGCCCCAGGCATCGGTCTGCTGATCGAGGATGCCCTGGATGTCGTTGTTGAGCTTGTCGCGCTCGGAGAGCATCTCGTCAAGATCGTGCTTGCCGAGCACCGACCTCAACGTGGTCTGCGCCAGCTGGCTGGTGGCCTGGTTGTAATTTTCCACCTGGATCACGGCGCGCTCGGGGTCGACGACGCGGAAGTAGAGCACCGCATTGACCCGCACGGTGACGTTGTCCTGTGAGATCACGTCCTGGCTCGGCACATCCAGCGTGATGATCCGCAAATCGACCTTGACCATCTGCTGGATCACCGGGATGACGATGATCAGGCCCGGCCCCTTCACGCGCTGGAACCGGCCGAGGAAGAACACCACGCCACGCTCGTACTCGCGCAGCACGCGCAACGACATGGCGATGAGCGCGACCAGCACGATCAGCGGTACGATCAGAAATCCGAAATTGCCCAGCATCTGTCTTCCCTCCATGGGCCCGACGGCCCGTGATAATGGCCTACTCGATTGGTTCGACGGTCAGGCGCAGGCCGTCAATCGCCACCACCCGCACGGCCTGACCGGCTCGTACCGGGCGGCGGCTGTCCGCCGTCCACAACTCGCTGTGGACGAACACCCGGCCCGTGCTCTCGAAATCTTCCTTGGCGATCCCCTGCATGCCGATCATCTCCTCGTAACCGGTCGCCGGGCGTCTGCGTCGCACGTCGAGAAAACGTCCCAGCACCCAGATCGAGAAACCGGCGATCGCAATCGCGACGCCGATGATCAGGGGCAATGCCACATTCAGGTTGGGGTCGTCCCAAAGCATGATGGATCCTGCGGTGAAGGCGGCGAGACCGCCGATGCCGAGCGCGCCGAAACTGGGCACGAACGCCTCGGCGATCATGAAGATGATACCGAGCAGGATCAGCGCCAGGCCCGCGTAGTTCAAGGGCATGACCTGCAGGGCAAAGAAGGCCAGGATCAGGGCGATCGAGCCGATCGTGCCGGGCACGATCGCGCCCGGGTTGGCCAGTTCGAAAATGATGCCGTAGATCCCGATCAACAGCAGGATATACGCGATGTTGGGGTTGGTGATCACCGCCAGGAGCTTGGCGCGCCAATCCGGGTCCTCTCGGACCACCTCGATGCCCTGTGTCGACAAGGTCCGGCTCGCCCCGTTGACCACCACCTCGCGGCCATCGAGCTGGACCAGCAGGTCGGAGAGGTCCTCGGCCACCACGTCGATGACATTGCGCTCGAGCGCCTCGCGCGCCCCGAGGTTGAAGCCTTCACGTACTGCCGACTCGGCCCAGTCGGCGTTGCGATCGAACCGTTCCGCCAGGCCGCGGATGTACGCCACCGCATCCTCGAGCACCTTGCGCTCCATGGCATCGCCACCGCGACGCGGGGTATCGCCAGCATCCTCGCCACCGTCAGTCGAATCGGCAGCCTTCTCGTCACTATCGTCACCCGTCTCCTCGGGCGGTGTCATGCCGGGCAATCCGCCACCGCCCATCTGCACCGGTGTGGCCGAACCGAGATTGGTCGACGGGGTCATCGCCGCAATATGCGAGCCGTAGAGGATGTAGGTCCCGGCACTGGCGGCGCGTGCGCCGGCCGGGTGGACATAGCTCGCCACCGGCACGTCCGCCTGCAGGATGGCCTGGATCATCGAACGCATGCTGGTATCGAGCCCGCCGGGCGTGTCGAGCTGCAGGACGACCAGCTCGGCACGCCGTGCTTCGGCCGACTCGATCCCGCGCATCACGTAGTCGGCGGTCGCTGGGGTGATTGCGTCCTGCACCGTCAGCAGCACGGCTTGCCGGCGATCCTCCTGTGCCGCGGCGACGGCCAGCCAGACCACTCCGATTAGGATCAAAAACGACCATGCCAGCCGGCGCCAGAAGGCGCGAGACGGACGTTCTGAAAATGCAGCCTTCATGGGGACTCCCCCTTCCCATCCGGCAACGGACGGCGTCTGCCGCCGGGACATGGCAACAGCATAGGTCATTGGCCGGCCCCGGGCAGCAGAGTCGGCGCCCACCACGAGAAAGGCCGCCCGATGGGCGGCCCTCGCAGGTGTCGGTGGCGTTGTTCGGCGATCAGCCGCCGGTCATCGACATGAAACGGATCACCTTCTCGGGCTTTTCCGTGAACTCGTGACGCTCGGGCTTGAGCGCGATCGCCTGCATCAGCGCCTCCTTGAGTTCGTCGTCGGGGATGCCCTTTCGCAGGAGCGGGCGGAAGGAGAAGCTCTCCTCCTGGCCCAGACACATGTACATGGTGCCGTCGCAGGACAGGCGCACGCGGTTGCATGTCTCACAGAAATGCTCGGACATCGGGGTAATAAAGCCAACCATGGTGTCGGTACCGGCCACCTGCAGGTAGCGCGCCGGGCCGGCACCGGTGACCGAGTTGACCGCCGGGATCAGGTCGTACTTCGCCTTCAGGCGTTTCTTGACGTCCTGCAGGCTGACGTAGTGATCGATCGCGTCGCGGCCGGTCTCGCCCATCGGCATGGTCTCGATCATCCGCAGGGTAAAGCCGTTATCGATGCAGTAGTCGAGCAGGTCCTCGACGTCGTACTCGTTGATGCCCTTCATCACCACCGCGTTGATCTTGATCGGCGAGAAACCGGCGGCCTTTGCGGCGGCCAGTCCGTCGAGGACCTTGTCCACCTTGCCCTTGGTGATCGACTTGAAGCGCTCGGGATCGAGGGTGTCGAGGCTGACGTTGATGCGGTCGGCGCCCGCGGCCTTGAGCGACTCGGCCATCTTGTTCATGCGGGTGGCATTGGTCGACAGCGAGACGTCCTCGATGCCGGGCAACGCCGCCACCCGACCGACGATATCCTCGATGCCCTTTCGCACCAGCGGCTCGCCGCCGGTAATGCGGACGTGGGACAGGCCCATGTCGGCCATCACCCCCAGCAGACGCTCGATCTCATCGGGCGTCAGCCAGTGCTCGGGCACCTCGAAGTCCTTGAAGCCCTCCGGCATGCAGTAGAAACAGCGCAGGTCGCAGCGGTCCGTTACGGACAGCCGCAGGTAGTTGATGGAGCGGCCAAACGGGTCGGTCAACTGCTGCATTTTCTCGTCAGCCCTTGCCTGGACCATGCCGACATCCGTGGCATGGGTGTCTTCAACGTGCGCAGCGGGCGTGACAGCCCGCCGCGCGGGAAATGGGCCCGGGCGAGACCGAGGGGTCGGAATCGGCCTCGACCGGGACCTGCGATGCAGGAGCAAGTGAAACGTGCGTCATGTTCACTTGGACATAACGGTATCAGCCGCGCTCGAAAATGCAAGCGTTATGGCGGGAAAAACCGAACGCATCCGCCGACATCGCCCCTAGCGCCGGCATAGGGCGTCAGGGCGCGGCGCCCACCTGCCAGTGACCACTCTTACCGCCCCGCTTTTCCAGCAAACGCGTCTGCTCGATCACCATGCCGCGATCGACCGCCTTGCACATGTCATACAAGGTCAGCGCAGCCACCGAAGCGGCCGTCAGCGCCTCCATCTCCACGCCAGTCTGACCGGTCACCGCGCATTCGGCAGTGATGTGAACGGCGTGCCGATCGGGTTCGGGGGTAAGCTCGACCTTCACCTTGGTCAACATCAGCGGGTGGCACATCGGGATCAGATCGCCGGTGCGCTTGGCCGCCATGATCCCGGCGATCCGCGCCGTGGCCAGCACGTCGCCCTTCTTGTGGCCGCCGGAGAGGATCAGTTCCAGGGTCTCCGGCTGCATGACGATACGCGACTCGGCCACGGCGACTCGCTGGGTGTGCGCCTTGTCGCCGACGTCGACCATGCGGGCCTCGCCCTTCTCGTCCAGGTGCGTCAGTGTGCGGCTCATAGGCCAATCTCCTTGAAGGCGGTGTATTCGACCGGATCGCCGGCGGCTAGACGCTCATCGGGCGGGATCAACGCGAGGCCATCGGCCCAGGCAAGCGAACTGAGCAACCCCGAGTTCTGGTCCGGGTAGGGTTCAAGCATCAATCGGCCCTCGACCTCGATGCGGCGCACCCTGATGTACTCGGGTCGATCACCGCCCTGACGGGCAGCGGCCAGCGGCAACCACTGTGTCGGCCAGGCACCCGGATCGGTCTGGCCGGCCAGCCGGTCGATCGCCAGGCGCACAAATCGCAGGTAGGTCACAAAGGTGGAGACCGGGTTACCCGGCAGACCGAGAAACGGCGTACCCAGCACCTCGCCAATCGCCAGCGGCTTGCCCGGCTTGAGAAAGACGCGCCAGTGATCGATGCGCCCCAGCGCCTCGACGCCGGCACGCACCAGGTCGGCCTCGCCCACCGATACGCCACCGGAGGTGACGATCAGATCGGCCTGTGCCGCCTGGCGTAATTGGGTATCGATCACCTCGCGGTCGTCCGGCAGACAGGCACGCTGGACGATCTCGACCCCGGCGGCACGCAGCAGCGCCTCGAGCATCGGCCCGTTGGCGTCATAGATCCTGCCCGGCAAAAACGGGTCACCCGGTGCCAACAGCTCGTCGCCGGTGGTCAGCAGCGCAACCCGCACCCGCCGGCGGACCGACACCGTGGCTTCGCCGGTACTGGCGATCAGCCCTATCTGCGGGACGCTGATGCGCGTGCCGGATTCGAGCAGCACCTGCCCTTCTCGCGTATCGGCCCCGGTGGCACGCACGCCGGCACCGATCGACAGATCCTCGAGCCAACGCGCCTGACCCGCATTGATCTCGACCGACTCCTGCGCAATCACGGTGTCCGCGCCCTTCGGCAACAGGGCGCCGGTGAAGATGCGCATGGCGGTGGCGGGCTTAAGGGTTGCCGGCGCGTCGCCGGCGAACTGTTTGCCTTCCACGGGCAACGACTCGCCGGTCACCAACGGCCCGGCCACCGCGTAACCGTCAAACAGGCTCAACGGCGCAATCGGGACGTCACGGGGGGCGGCCAACGATTCGGCCAGCACGCGGCCAACCGACTCGAGCACGGGCACCTGCTCAACCTCTGCCAGTGGCTCGATCCACTCGCTCAGCCGTTTAATGACGTCCTCGACGGATTCCACGCAACCTTCTCCTCAGTCGAAATCGGCAAACCAGCGCCGGCGGGCAGCCTCGTCGCTCTCGCGCGCATCCACCCAGCGGGTGTTGCCCTCGGGGTCGACCTCCTTCTTCCAGAACGGCGCGTGGGTCTTGAGGTAGTCCATGATGAAGGTACAGGCATCGAGCGCATCGGCTCGGTGGGCACTGGCGACCGCGACCAGCACGATCTGATCCGTGGGCCGAAGATGACCCACGCGGTGAACGATGCTCACGCCGGCTAATGGCCACCGCGAAATCGCCTCATCGGCCACACGCTCAAGGGCGCGCTCGGTCATGCCCGGGTAATGCTCGAGGACGAGATCGCTGACCTCCAGGTCATCGTTTATATCGCGCACGGTGCCGAGAAAACTGGCAACCGCCCCGACATGGGCGCATTGCGAGCGCAATTCGCCGAGGACACCGCCAATGTCGAAATCGGCTTCTTGGACACGGATGGAACGGAACACGGTGGAGGTCGCTGCCCTGTTGGATATTTCCAGCAAACTATAACGACCCAGATGCCTAGCGCCAAGGCTGAAACACGTCAGCCGCATGCGGGCGCGATCCCATATGCCTTTGGCAACACGCGAACCGATCGGGCTGATACCCCATTAAATGTTCGAACCCGCACGCGGTTGTTAATTAGAACCCTCTGATGTAGATTGCTGCCGGTTCAATTTTTTGATCGGGCCATCGATCGGGGAACCCTGTTCGGATTGACCCGACTCGAAGACCCATGAACAATAGCGGGTCATTGTCGACATCGGCGAGCCGCCGGCATGTCCTCAAAAACACGCGTCTTTCGGTTGTCGGAGAACCGGGGGGCACGGAATGGATCGAATTTACGTTGATCCGACCAATTGCCTACGATGCAGGAGTGAGCAATGTCAGAAACCACACTTGATCAGACGCCGCAGAGCGATGCCCGCGAGGGCGTGGCTTCCAGCGACCGTCGCAAATTCCTCCGCAAGAGCGTCGCGCTCGCGGCAACCGGCGCTGCAGCTGCAGCCGCCGGCAATGCCTACGGCGACGTCGACCTGGAGACCGTGAAGGAGCCGCTGGAAGACGGTCCGACTCGCAACATTCTCGGCCGTGGCGTCGTGTCCGTTCCCTACGGCATGCCGTCCAAGTTCGAGAAGGACGTGGTTCGCCGCAACGTCAGCTGGCTGACCGCCGACACTGTCGCGTCGATCAGCTTCACCCCGTGGCAGGATCTCAACGGCATCATCACGCCGAACGGTCTGCACTTCGAGCGTCACCACGCCGGTGCCGTCGACGTCGACCCGGAGACCCACCAGCTGGTCATCCACGGCATGGTCGACAAGCCGATGATCTTCTCGATGGATGATCTGAAGCGCATGCCGTCGCACACTGCCATCCACTTCCTCGAGTGCCCGGCCAACGGTGCAATGGAATGGCGCGGCGTCCAGATGGACTCCATGCAATTCACCCACGGCATGATGAGCTGCTCGGAGTGGACCGGCGTCAAGCTGACTGACCTGATGGAATACGTCGGCGTCGATCCGAAGTCGACCTGGCTGTACGCCGAAGGCACCGACGGCTCGGCCCTCCAGCGTTCCATCCCGATGGAAGGCGCCAAGGACCAGTTCGGCGAGCCGCTCCCGGCCGACAGCTGCGAGATGTACAAGGATGCCATGATCGCCTACGCCCAGAACGGCGAAGCGCTGCGTCCGGAAAACGGCTACCCGATCCGCTTCCTGCTCCCGGGCTGCGAAGCGAACATGTCGATCAAGTGGCTGCGCCGCATCAAGTTCGTCGACAAGCCGCTGGTTACCTACCAGGAGACTCGTCACTACATCGAGCCGCTGCCGGATGGCACTATCCGCCAGTTCTCCCTGGTCAACGAGGCCAACTCGGTCATCAACTACCCGTGCCCGGACTACCAGATGAAGGGCAAGGGTGCCTACGAGATCCGCGGGATTGCCTGGTCGGGCCGTGGCAAGGTCGCTCACGTCGACGTCTCCGTCGATGGTGGCAAGAACTGGCAGGAGGCCGAACTGGTCGAGCCCGTACTGAGCAAGTGCGTGACCAAGTTCAAGCTCCCGTTCGAGTGGAAGGGTGACGAGCACCTGATCATGAGCCGTGTCACCGACGAGACCGGCTACGTTCAGCCGACCCTGATGCAACTGCGCAAGGTTCGCGGCTTCAACAGCATCTACCACAAGAACTCCATTCAGGCCTGGAAAATCGAGAAGACCGGCGAGGTGAAGAATGTCCAAATTGAAAACTTCTAAGTTCGGGCTGGGTCTCGCGGCCGGTGCCATGGCCCTTGGCCTGAGCACCGCCGGCATCGCAGCCGAGCACGCCAGTGGCTTTAACGGCATCGGCAAGAACATTACCGACAAGGCCATCGAGCCGTGGGACATCAGTGTGTTCTACGACGGCACCAACCTGCCGAAAGGCTCTGGTTCGGTCGCCGACGGTGAGCAGCCGTACCAGGCCCAGTGCGCCATGTGTCACGGTGACTTCGGCGAAGGTGCCGAGGGCTACCCGAAGATGGCCGGCGACCCGATGCCGCAGTTCATCAACTCCCTCAAGCAGGGTCTGGACGGCGTCGGCAACCGTGGCGTCAACAACGCTTGGGGCCACGCCCCGACGCTGTTCGACATGATCAAGCGCCACATGCCGTTCTACGCACCGGGCACCATGGGCGTTGACGAGTCCTACGCCGTCACCTGCTACGTGCTGAACCTGGGCGGCATCGTCGACATGGACTTCACCTGCAGCGACGAGACGCTGGCCGACGTTGAAATGCCGTCCGCTGAGTACTTCGTGACCGACACCCGTCCGGACACGAACAACCAGCGCTGCATGAGCGACTGCACCGACGAAGAGCCGGAAGTCGTCTACTCTGCTGTCGAGGGCGTGAGCGGCTAAACACCCTCCCCCTGCCCAAGCAGAAACGACCAGCCCCGCCATCCGGCGGGGCTTTTTTGTGCCTGATGGATAATCCAGCGGCTCTCGTCCCCATGGAGGCGCTATCGACATCCCCGACACACCACAGTGATGCGCGAAACCTACCGGCTCACTGCCGGATGCTTTGGCCAGCCACAACGAAAAAGACCTCGCCTAGGCGAGGTCTTCGGGAGGGCTCCGTAATCGAGAGCTTACTTCATGAAGCCGAGAATCGCGTTGCGTACCGAGTCGATGTCGGCATCGATGGTCACCATCGTCGCCTTCTCAACACCCGGCATGTCACCGGTACACTGCGCGATGGCCGTATCCGGGTCCTTCAGGCCGTTACCGGTCAAGGTCAGGACGATGCTCGAGCCGTCCTGGATCTTGCCGGCCTCGAGATCATTGATCAGGCCAGCCAGTGAGGCGGCCGACGCCGGCTCGCAGAAGATGCCCTCGTGCTGGGTCAGCATGCGCTGGGCGGCGAGAATTTCGGCGTCGGAGACCTCGGCGAACCAACCGCCGGACTCCTCCATCACCTTCCAGGCACGATCCCAGCTCTGCGGGTGACCGATGCGGATGGCCGTGGCAACCGTGTCCGGATCGTCGACCATCTCACCACGCATGAAGGGCGCCGAACCGCTGGCCTGGTAGCCGACCATCTTGGGCCGATTGCCACCCGAGCCGCCGCCGGCAAACGGGCATTTGCCGTTGCAGTAGGCACAGGATTCGGTCACGTGGTCTCCCGAGGTGGCCGAGAACTCGCAGTAGCCGATCCAGTGCGCGGTAATGTTACCCGCGTTGCCTACCGGCAGACAGTGGTAATCGGGTGCGCGCCCCAGCTCCTCGATAATCTCGAAGGCGGCGGTTTTCTGGCCCTGCAGGCGGTACGGGTTCACCGAGTTGACGATGGTCACCGGCGCCTCTTCGGCGACTTCCTTGACCAGGCGCATGCCGTCATCGAAGTTGCCGCGGATCTGCAGGATGGTCGCGCCATACATCATGGCCTGCGCCATCTTGCCCATGGCGATCTTGCCATCGGGGATGATGACGAAGGCGGTGATGCCGGCACGCGCGGCATAGGCGGCAGCCGCCGCCGAGGTGTTGCCGGTCGAGGCGCAGATGATGGCCTTGGAGCCCTCTTCCACCGCCTTGGTCACCGCCATGGTCATGCCGCGGTCCTTGAACGAGCCGGTCGGGTTGAGCCCCTCGTACTTGACGTAGATGTCCACCGAGCGCCCCAGCACCTTCGGCAGGTTGTGCAGCCGAATCAGTGGCGTGGCGCCCTCGCCCAGGCTGATCAGACGGGTGTCGTCGGACAGCGGCAGGCGGTCACGATACCGATCCAGCAGACCGGTGTAGCGGCTTTGATGCGTCATGGGACTCTCACTTGGAATGACGCGCCGCCCGACCGGACCCCATTATTCGGGCCACAGCCTGGCGGCGAGCAGATGATTTGCTGGCATTTTACCCTGCCAACCCGCAACTGTCAGGGGGCGGGTTGGCGATGAGGCGCCTCGATAACGCGAAGGCCGCCCCTGATCGAGTCGAGGCCGGCCCCGGGCCGAGCGGGGCCCTGCCCCTAGCCCGCCTTGGTGCGGCAGAGCATCTGATCCTCGCCACTGAGGATCTGCTTGAGGATCCGGCGCGCCTGACGCATCGAGGTGGAAAGCGTCTTCTCGATTTCCTTCATCGAGACGGTCTCGCCGTCGTGCACCCCGGCTGCCCAGTTGGCGACGACATTCAGGCTGGCGTAGTCGATGCCGGCCTCGCGCGCCAGCACCGCCTCCGGCATGCCGGTCATGCCGACCACGTCGCAGCCGTCGCGCTCCAGCCGCCGGATCTCGGCGGCCGTCTCCAGCCGCGGCCCCTGGGTGGCACCATAGGTGCCCCCATCGATCATGGGCAGGTCCAGCGCCCGGCCGGCCGAGAGAAACGCCTCGCGCAGGGAGGCATCGTAGGGATAAGTGAAGTCGACGTGGGTGACCGAGTCGAGGTCCCCTTCATAGTAGGTCGATGGGCGTCCCCAGGTGTAATCGATCAACTGATCGGGCACCACCAGCGCACCCGGCCCCATGTCCGGGTGAATCCCGCCGACGGCGGCCACCGCCAGGATACGGCTCACCTTGAGCTCTCGTAGCGCCCAGATGTTCGCGCGGTAATTGACCTGGTGCGGTGGGATACGGTGGTTGTAGCCGTGACGCGGCAGGAAGACCACCTGGCAGCCCTGCATCCGGCCAATGGTCACCGGCCCGGAAGGCTCACCGAATGGCGTGGGAACCACCTGGTGGCGCACCTCGTCGATCCCCTCGATCTGGGAGAGTCCTGTCCCGCCGATGATTGCCAGATGCACGTCAGTCCTCCCGTCGATTCAAGTCACCCGCCGGCTCACTCCCCCTCGGGAAGGGCATGAATGCCCGGCAGGTTGCGAAAGTAGCCATGGTAATCCATGCCCTCGCCGAAGATGTAGCGATCAGGCACCGGGACGCCACAGAAGTCCGCGGCTAGCCCCGGCACCTTGCGATCATGCTGCTTATCGGTTGCCACTGCGATCCATACCCGGGCCGCACCCGCATCGAGGCACCATTCTCGCACCGCCGCCAGGGTATGCCCCTCGTCGAGGATGTCGTCAACTAGCAACACCTCGCGACCAGCCAACTCGATGTCCGGCTGCGCGAGCCACTTGAGCGCCCCGCCGGTGGTCGCCCCTCGGTAGCGGGTGGCGTGCAGGTAGGACAACTCCAGCGGGAAATCCAATCGCGGCAGAAGTTGCCCGGCACTGATCAAGCCGCCATTCATCACCGCGAGCACCACCGGCACCCGCCCGGCAAGTTGCTGGTTGACCTCCCCGGCCAGGCGCGCGTAAGCCGTCTGCATTGCCTCGGCGCTCACCAGGCATTCACAGCGCGCCAGCAGCGCATCAAGCTCGTCGGACTGCTGGCGAAGGTTAGCGCTCACTTGCATGACGTTCTCCGGTGGGAGGGGTTCAGGCGCGGTCGGGAAACAGGTCGGGCTCGTCCACGCCAAGCCGTTCGATCCACCGCAGTGCCTCGGCATAACGCGGCGAATGGGCAAGCTTCCCCTCGCTGGGGACCGGACCGTGACCGAACAGCCGGGCGAGCCGGGCCTCACGCTGGGGATTGGGCGAAAACGCCAGCGATTTCTGCACCCGGTCCACCAGTTCGGGGTGGTTGCAGATCAGCGCCATGTCGACACCGGCCGCCAGGCATTGCTCGACGCGGTCCTCGATCTCGCCCACGGCCGATGCGGCCGCCATGGTGAGATCGTCGCTGAACACCGCACCCTCGTAGCCCCACTGCTGACGCAGCATCTCGCGCACCCAGACAGGCGAGAACCCGGCCGGCCGGGCGTCCACCTTCGGGTAGACCACGTGCGAGACCATCAGACCGGGAATCAACCGCTCGGCCATCGCCCGGAACGGACGCAGATCGGTCTTCTCGATGGTCGCGAGCGGACGGGAATCGACCGGATGGGCGATGTGCGAGTCGGCCGCCACCGCGCCATGGCCGGGATAGTGCTTGCCCACGGCGGCCATGCCGGCATCCTGCATCCCGCCGGTCCAGGCGATCGCCAGCGCGATCACCGCCTCGGGGCATTCGTCGAAGGCCCGGTCACCGATTACCCCGCTGATGCCGCGGTCCAGGTCGAGGACCGGGGCGAAGCTCAGGTCCACTCCGACCTCGCGCAGTTGCACCGCCATCAACCAGCCCAGCGACCGGGCCGCCTCGAGGCCGGCCTGACGATCCTCGTCGAACAGATCACCCAGACGCCCCATCGCCGGCAAGGCAACGAAGCCGTCGCCCTTGAAACGCTGTACGCGCCCACCTTCCTGGTCGACGGCAATCAGCAGATGCGGCCGTCGCAGGGCGCGGATCTCGGCGATCAGTTCGGCAAGCGGCGCCCATCCCTCGAAATGACGGGCGAACAGGATCACCCCGCCCGTGGATGGATGCTGCAGTCGACGCCGGTCTGCCGGAGTGATCTCCGGGCCGGCCAGATCGATCATCAAGGGGCCTAGTGCGGTCATGCCGGTTTCCTTCCGCGGGATGGGTCAGTGGTCGCGCCGGTTGCGAACGTTGCGCCAGCGCCGACTGCGGCCATTGTTGCCCAGCAAGGCCTGCTCGGCGAGTGCGCCGAGGTACACGTACAAGCCCAGCGCCACCAACAGGGCCGCTGCGGCGAACACCATCAGGGTAGCCACCGTTCCCTGATCCGAGTAGCCCATCGACACCTTGAACATGGTCAACAGGCCTTCGATCAGGATGGCAACCAGGATGGCCGCGACAAAGCGCGTCATGGTTCGTCTCACGGTGCTGTGGCGATGGACATCCTTCTCCATCAGCACCTCTTCCTCGAACACCGTCTTGGCCAGGTCGAAGATCGCCATGGCCAATGTCAGAACGACGATCACCTCGAATGGTTTGAGTCGCAGTTCAGCCGCCCAGCCGGGTTCCATCAAGGCGTGGACCAACTCGCTCATGCTGCTGTAGAAAAGCACGCCAGCCACCATCAGCATCGCCGCGGCGAACAAACCGTAGAGCGCGCGAAAAAATGGCTCGATACGCCGACGCAGGGTGTCACCAAGCAGGAAGCTGATCATCGCCTCGAGGTCGACATCGATGACCAGGTAACCCACGCGGCCCTGGTGTTCGATCTGCAGGGTCGCCGAGATGCACAGATCCCGCGAGGCCGAGGACAGATACGGCTCGGTCAGGTGGACGTACTCCCCCTCCTGAAAGAACTTGAAATACGGTCGCTGACTGCGATCGGTGCCCTTACCTCGCCCCATCGCCCGATTGACATGGCCGGTCTCGTCAGCCCCGTACTCGGCGACCTGCACCCCCTCCTCGTCCAGTAGGTAGACCAGGTCGACGAAGGGATAGAGATCGATCAGCTTCTCGGTCACCGAATGCAGGGCCGCCTGATCCGTGAGCAGGCGTGGCTCGCCGATGCCGGTGATGATCGATTCGATCAGTTCGCGAATCGAGCGCGATTGCTCGTGGTAGCGGTCGATGGTGCTGATGTAATTGGCCGAATGCATGATGTCCTTGGCTGGCAACGAGAGTGGGGGTGGGCAACGACCCAAACGGGCAGTTTAACCCGAGCAGACCGGCCACGTGCGGAACGGTCTGCAGGAATATGGCGCCTCTCCGCGTGCCCCGATCTCCTCGAGCCGGCATGGCGTCAAACGGCGCAGCCCATCGTCGGCAAAAAAGAGGCGCCCACGAGGGGCGCCCAGCAAGGAGGAGTCAAAGAGCACCAAACGGGTCACACCGGGAACCGATGAAGGACGGCGCGTCGCCTTGGCAAACCACTAACAGCGAGAAGCATGCCAGGCGTTCGTGACACCCGGATGGCAGGGGTATAACCGCATCGTGACGCGGTTTAGCGGCCAGCCCCCCGGTCAGGGTGCGGAGCAATGCCAACGGCCCTGCTGGCAAGCCGCTGCCCCTTCGTGGTGCAGCGATCATTGCGGCGCCCCAGCGTGGATCGCTGCTCAGTCGAGCCTTTCCGCGAAGAATTCCAGTGTCTTCGCCAGCGAATCGCGGTCGGCGGCCTGGTCGTAGGAAAGCGGCAGACCGAATTTCTCGGCCTTCTCGTCGGCGCCCGGGTTGGTGAAGGCATGACTGACCCCGGGGTAGCGGGTGACCTGCACCGCCGCACCGGCGTCCCGCATCTCCTGGGCGACCCGCTCGACCTCCTGCGGCTCGGCCATCGGGTCGTCCTCACCGGTGAATATCCAGGTGGGCGTGTCGATCGTCCCGGCGATCGGCGCCAGCCCGCTGATGCCGGCGTGGAACGTCGCCAGCGCGTCGTGATGCACGCCCTGGCGGGCCATGCTCAGACCAACCGCGCCGCCGAAGCAGTAACCGATCGCCGCAAGCCGCTCGGCATCGACGGCGTCATGGCGCTTGATCGCCTCGATCGCGAGCCGATAACGGGTTTTCAACCCCTCGAAATCCGCCAAGGCCTGATTCATCAGCTCGGTGGCCTCGCCCGCGTCTTCGGTGACGCGGCCCTCACCGTAGAGGTCGATGGCGAAACCGACATAGCCGGCCTCGGCCATGTCACGGGCCCGCTTTTCCATGTAGGCGGTCCGCCCCCAGAACTCCGGCACCACCAAGACGACCGGCCGGGGGCCGGCGGCGTTGGCATCGTAGGCGACCAGGCCCTTCATGGTCAGGTCGTCCGAGCGGTACTCGAGCTCCTCGGTCTTGATTTCTGCGGCCATGAATCATCTCCTTGGGAACGTTGGTATCGGCACGATCGAGCCGACGCCCCGCCCCCGGGGAGAACCGGGACAAGGCGTCGGCACAACAGGAAAGAGTCTTAGCAGCCGCCCGCGGCAAATGCAGGATCAGCCGACCGCCTCAGCGGCCGGCTCGGCCGACCGGGCTGCCCTGGCGGCGCGGGCACGGCGGACCGAGCGTTGGTCGATGGCCTGCTTGAAAGCGACCAACAGGGCCAGCCCGATGAAGGCACCGGGCGGCATCAGTGCCAGCAGGAAGGTCATCTGCTCGGGCAGCACCCGCACGCCCCAGTCGACAGCGATCGGCCCGAACAGCTGGTCGGCGCCGTCGAGCAGGGTCCCGAAGCCGATCAGCTCGCGCATGGCGCCCAGCACCACCAGCACCAGACCGAAGCCCATCCCCATCACGAAACCGTCGAACAGCGACACGCCGACGCCGTGGCGGGAGGCGAACCCCTCGGCGCGCGCGATGATGATGCAGTTGGTCACGATCAGCGGGATGAAGATGCCGAGCGTGTTGTAGAGCTCGTGAAAATGGGCGTTCATGGTCAGCTCGATAATGGTGACCACCGAGGCAATCACCATCACGTAGACCGGCAGGCGCACCTCGGCTCGGACCCAGTCGCGAATCAGGGACACCACGCCATTCGAAACCAACAAGGTCACCAGCGTGGCGATCGCCAGCCCCAGCGCGTTGACCGTGGTGTTGGAGATTGCGAGCAACGGGCACAGCCCCAGCACCTGCACCAGCGCGGGGTTGTTCTTCCACAGCCCGTCGAGGGCCAGTTCGGACAGGCGCGGGTCACTCATGCTCGTCTTCCTCCCTTGGGAAGGTCTGCAGGAATCCGATGCCACTCTGGCTTGGCGAGTCGTTCGTGATCAAGGCGCGATGTCACCGGCGTGCCGGCGGTCACGTCAAGACATCGCAACACGGAGCACGGGCGACTCGCCAAGCCCCGCAGGGCGCGCCTTGAGCCGGGCATCTGCTGCGTTGTCGTCCTTGGTAAAGGGAACAACCCTTCCGCGGCGGACGAGCGCCTTGCATCTGCCCGGCTCAAGACGCGCAGAGCGGTATCGGATTCCTGCAGACCTTCCCGAGTCGTCGGGACCTGGTCGAACAGCAGGCGGTGGTGGTCCTCGGCGTATTCCAGGGCCTGCTTGACCGCCGCCACCACCGCGCGCGGCGAAACGGTCGCCCCGGTGAACTGGTCGAATACCCCGCCGTCCTTCTTGACCGCCCAGGCGTCGGCCGGCGGGTCGCCCAGGCGACGCCCGGCAAAGCCCTCGATCCAGTCGGTCTTGTCCGCCTTGATCTTGTCGCCCAGCCCCGGGGTCTCGTTCTGCTCGAGCACGCGCACGCCGGTGAGCTCGCCGTTGGGCTTGATTCCCACCAGCAGGCGGATATCGCCACTGTAACCTCGATGGGTGACCACCGGGATGGCCACCGCCACCACCTCGCCGTCCTGGCGAGCACGAAAACCCAGCTGGCCGGCGTTCATGGCCCGCTCGCGTGCCTCGACGGAAAGCGCCTCGGGCCTGACCTCCCCCGCGCTCGCCTCGATCACCGGCGCGCCCAGGTCGAGGGCCTCGGGGTCCGGCAGCAGGAAGGCATCCTCGGCCGGGTTGTTGTCGTGACCCTCGCCCTGCAGGACGGCCATGATCTGGCCGAGCAACACGGCCTGGCGGTTGAGCTCGATCTGGTCGGCGGTCTTCTGCTGGGTGTAGGCGACAAAGCCCACCCCAAGGCCGAAGAAAACGGCCAGGACCACGGCGGTGATCACCACGCGACGCCATTCCAGGTTCATCACGTCAGCGGCCCTCCGTCCCGTTGCCCGACCGACCCTTGCGGCCAAAGACCGGCGGCTGGGTGTAGTAGTCGATCAGGGGCACGGCCAGGTTCATCAAAAGGATGGCGAAGGCGACCCCGTCGGGGTAGTTGCCGAAGCTGCGGATCAGCACGGCCAGCACGCCGATGCCGAAGCCGAACACCAGTCGCCCGCGCGGCGTGGTCGACGCGGTGACCGGGTCGGTGGCAACGAACAGCGCCCCGAAGATCACCCCGCCGCCGACCAGGTGAAAGAGCGGATCGGCGAAGCGCTCGGGATCGATACCCCAGAGCAAGCCGGCCGTCAGGAGCACCCCGGCGACCATCGCGACCGGGATGTGCCACCGGATCGCGCCGCGGTAGAGCATCCAGGCGCCGCCGGCCAGAAAGGCGAGGTTCAGCCACACTGACCAGGCCCCGCCCTGCCAGATCGACGCCCCGGTGATGTCGCCGCCCTGCGTGACCACCATGCGCCACTGGTCGAGCGGGGTCGCCTGGCTCAACGCATCGAACGCGGTGGCGCCCGGCAGCACGCCGAGGAAAGTCCACTGAGCCGCCTCGGCAAGCGAGAGGCTCGCCGCCCCGCCCTCGACCGGCGCGCCCCAGCGCGTCATCGCCTCGGGGAAGGAGACCAGCAGCACGACGTAGCCGACCATCGCCGGGTTGAACAGGTTGTAGCCGATGCCGCCGTAGAGTTGCTTGGCGACCACCACGGCAAACACCGCGCCCACCACCGGCAACCACCAGGGGGCCAGGTTGGGCAGGCACAACGCGAGTATCCAGCCGGTGATCAGCACCGAGCGGTCAGTCAGCGCGGGCTTGGACGGGCGGGCGCGCAGCCACAGCATCAGGGCCTCGGCCAACCAGGCCGCGCCCACAGCCAGGGCCACGTTGAACAGCACGCCCCAGCCCAGCAACCAGATCGCCGCGACCGTACCGGGCACCAGGGCCCAGAGCACCACGGTCATCACGTCGGCGACGCTCGAGGGGGCCTCGACGTGGGGCGAGGTCTGCACCGGAAACTTCATGACGACCCTCCCGGTCCTTCGGGCGCGTCGCTTGCCCGAGACTCGGCGCCCTTCGTGTCGTCCGACGCGGGTTGGGCCTGCTGCGCGCGCGCCTTGCGCTCCTTGGCGCGGGCACGGGCCGCCTCGATGCTCAGCGCGGCGGCGGACTTGCCCTCGCCGGCCGCTGACGCGGCGGGCGCACCGTCAGCGGCCTTCGCCTTGGCGGGGGCCACGTCCGCCTTGTTGCCGGCATTGTCACCCTGCTTCGCCGCCTTCTCCTGCGCGGCCTTGATCGCGGCGCGCTTCTTGGCCAGGGCGGCCTCGCGCTCGGCCTTCTGGCGTTCGATGCGCTCGTTGTGGAACTCGAACCGGCGGCGGGCGTGTTCGGCCTTGGCCTTCTCGCGTTCGGCCGACCAGATCTCGGTCTTGGCGTGGCGGAAGTACTGCACCAGCGGGATGTGCGACGGGCAGACCGCCGAACAGACCCCGCACTCGATGCAGTCGAACAGGTGGTAGTCGTGGCTGCGCTCGAACTGCTGGGCCCGGGCGTACCAGTAGAGCTGCTGCGGCAACAGATCCGCCGGGCAGGCCTCCGAGCAGCGCGAGCAGCGGATGCAGGGCTGCGGTGGCGGGGTCGGGTCGCGGTCGACCGGTCGCATCGCCAACAGGCAGTTGGTCGCCTTGACCACCGGCACCTCGTCCTCGTGCAGGGCAAAGCCCATCATCGGCCCGCCCATCAGCAACCGGTCGACGCCCTCGGTGTAACCGCCGGCTGCCTCGATCACCTTCGCCATCGGCGTGCCGATGCGCACCCGGAAATTGCGGGGCTCGGCCACCCCGCCGCCGGTGACGGTCACGACCCGCTCGGTCAGCGCCCGCCCCTCGACCACGGCGTGCCAACTGTTGGCCACCGTGCCGACGTTCAGGCACAGCAACTGGTAATCGGTGACGTGCCGATTGCGCGGCACCTCGATGCCGGTGAGCGTGCGAATCAATTGTTTCTCGCCGCCGGCCGGGTAGATGCTCGGCACCACCTTGATCGCAAAGCGCCGCTCGTCCTCCTCGGCCGCCAGCCGGTCGATCACCGCCTGCAGGGCCTCGATCGCTTGTGGCTTGTTGTCCTCGACACCGATCAGGCAGCGCGAGGCACCAACGGCATGCAGCATCATCTGCGCGCCGCGCAGGATGGGCTCGGGCGACTCCTGCATCAATCGGTCGTCGCAGGAGATGTAGGGTTCGCATTCCGCGCCGTTGAGCACCAGCGTCTCGACCCCGCCGGGGTTGGCGGTGGCGAGCTTAACGGCGGTAGGGAACACCGCCCCGCCCAGACCGACGATGCCCGCCTCGCGCAGCCGCGAGCGGATCTCGACCGGGCTCTTGTCGACGTAATCGGGCCAGGGATCGAGCGGCTCGGCCTCGCGGTCCTCGCCGTCGGCGGCCAGCACGAGGCTCTGCGCGGAAAGCCCGCCCGGATGCGGCAGGCCACGCGGCTCGATCGCCTGGATCACCCCGGAGGTCGGGGCGTGGATGGCCGCGGAGATGAAATCGTCGGGGCGGGCCAGCAGCTGGCCACGGCGGACGTGGTCACCGACGGCGACCACCGGGATCGCCGGCGCCCCGATGTGCATGTGCAGCGGCAGCACGTACTCGTCGACCAGCGGCATCTCGCCGATGGGCCGATCGATGGCCGGCGCCTTGTGGTAGTCAAGATCGAGTCCGCCGTGGAAGCCGTGCAGCCCCGGGGAGATGGTGGCGCGCGCCTCAGGCATTCGCGACGGCCTCCTGGCGGGCGGCCGGGCCGCGGGTGGGCACCGGGTGGGCGGATTCGGGCATCGGGAAGCGGTAGGCCTCGACGCCCTCCTCGACCGGCACCATGTCGATGCAGTCGACCGGGCAGGGCTCGACGCAGAGCTCGCAGCCGGTGCACTCGTCCTCGATCACGGTGTGCATCTGCTTTGCAGCCCCGAGGATCGCATCGACCGGACAGGCCTGGATGCACTTGGTGCAGCCAATGCAGACCTCCTCGTCGATGATGGCGAGCGTCTTGACCTCCTGGACCTCGAGTTCGTCGTCGAGTGGCTTGAAATCCACCTCCAGCAGGTCGGCCAGGTTGCGGATGGTCGCCTCGCCACCCGGCGGGCAGCGGTTGATATCCGCCTCGCCCTTGGCCATCGCCTCGGCGTACGGCTTGCAGCCGGGATAACCGCACTGGCCGCATTGCGTCTGCGGCAACAGCTCGTCGATACGATCGGCGAGCGGGTTGCCCTCCACCCGGAAGAATTGCGCGGCCAGCCCCAGCAGGATCCCGAACAGGATCGCGATACCGACCGCCACTAGGATTGCCACCCACATCAGACGCTCACCATGCCGGCAAAGCCCATGAAGCCCAGCGCCATCAGCCCGGCCGTGACCAAGGCGATCGGCACGCCCTCGAAGGCCGCCGGCACGTCGGCGGCCGCCAGGCGCTCACGCAGGGCGGAGAACAGGATCAGCACCATCGAGAAGCCCACCGAGGCGCCAAAGCCGTACAGGGCCGACTCGACGAAACTGTTGGCTTCCTGGACGTTGAGCAACGCCACGCCCAGCACGGCGCAGTTCGTGGTGATCAGGGGCAGGTAGATGCCCAGCACGTTGTGCAGCAGCGGGCTGGTCTTTCGCACCATCATCTCGGTGAAGTTGACCACCACCGCGATCACCACGATGAACATGATCGTGCGCAGGTAGCCGAGCCCCAGCGGCTCGAGCAGCCACGAATGCGTGACGTAGCTGGCGATCGCCGAGAGCGTGAGCACGAAGGTGGTCGCCAACGACATGCCGATGGCGGTCTCGACCTTGTTCGACACCCCAAGAAACGGGCACAGGCCGAGGAACTTCACCAGCACGAAGTTGTTGACCAGGATGGTGCTGATCAGGATGAGGATGTATTCCGTCAAGGCCACCTACCGGAGTGATGCGAAACCGCTGCGCGCGAATGGTAGCAAGGAAGTACCGGCGCCGACGAACCGATATGTTCAATCATACCATTCGCCACGTTCAACCCCGGACGCACCAGCCCACCGAGGTGGTGACCGCGATCAGGAACCGATGGCCGGCCACTCGAACGTCGCGTCGGCCTTCCTGAGCCGTTCGATCCACTCGGCGTGCGCATTGGCTGCCTCGGCCTCGGGCGCAATCACCCGCAGCCGCGGCCGATCGTTGCGGATCGTACCCAGTGCGGCCTGCCCCCCAGTCGCCGTCTCCGCCGGGTTATCGAAGGACAAATCCCATTGCCCGCCGGTCAGGGCGAGATAGACGTCGGCGAGGATCTCGGAGTCAAGCAAGGCGCCGTGCAGCGTGCGGTCGGAATTGTCGATCTGATAGCGACGGCACAGGGCATCGAGGCTGTTGCGCTGCCCCGGGTGCTTGTGCCGGGCGATGGCCAGCGAGTCGGTGACGAGATCGACGTGTTCGCCCAGCGGCGGGAACCCTGCGCGCTTGAGCTCGGCATCGAGGAAACCGACGTCGAACGCCGCATTGTGGATGATCAGCTCGGCACCGCGGACGTAATCGAGGAATTCCTCGGCTACCTCGGCGAAACGCGGCTTGTTCTCCAGGAAATCGTTCGACAGGCCGTGCACGGCGAAGGCGCCCGCGTCCACCACCCGCTCCGGATTGAGGTACTGGTGATAGTTGCGGTGCGTCAGGCGCCGCTCGACCAGCTCGACCGCGCCGATCTCGATCAGACGGTGGCCCTCCTCGACCGGCATGCCGGTGGTCTCGGTATCCAGAACGATCTGTCGCAGGGTCATGCCTTGTTCTCGCGTTGTGCTCGTTGGTACTGGTTCAGCCAGCGCTCGAGCGCGCCGGCGAAGGCCTGCTTGTCCTTGGGCCCCAGCGGCGGCGGCCCGCCGGTGGCCACCCCGCTCTCACGCAGGGTCTGCATGAACTCGCGCTGGACCTGACGACCGCGAATCGACTCGGCGGAAAACGCCTCGCCGCGCGGGCCGATCACCGCCACGCCCTTGGCCAGCGCGTCGGCGGCCAGCTCGATGTCCGCCGAGATCACGAGATCCCCGGGCTCGGCCGCCTCGACGATGGCATTGTCCGCGACATCGAAGCCCGGTGCCACCTGCATGAAGCGCACGCGTTTCGAGCGCGGCACGGCGATGGGGTGATTGGCCACCAGCACCACGTCCACGCCGACGCGATCGGCGGCGCGGAAGAGCATCTGCTTTATGGGGACGGGGCAGGCGTCGGCGTCGACCCAGATGGTCATGCGTGGTTTCCGTGATGTGACGAGGTGGGGAGTTTCGCATGGCGGGGGCGTGGTGCCGAACCGGTAAGCGACTGGAGGGGCGTGTTTCGCGCGCCGGTTGCGCGGAGAGGCACGGATTGGCCGCCGTGCCCGGCGCGCGAGCAGAGCATACCCGTCCGGCACGACGAACAGCGCCTGCACAGTCGCCAATATCGAGGGCCGACGGGGCGCTATCGACCACGGCATTGCTATGATGCCGCGTCATTCGAGCAAACGACGTTATCCGAGGCCCCGATGTATGTGGACGTGGTGATTGTTGGCGCCGGTGCGGCCGGACTGATGTGCGCGGCGACGGCGGGTTACCGCGGCCGCCGGGTGCTGGTGCTCGACCACGCCCGCAAGGCGGGACAGAAGATCCTGATGTCCGGCGGCGGGCGCTGCAACTTCACCAACCTCAACAGCACCCCGAACCAGTTCCTCTCCGCCAACCCGCGCTTCTGCATTTCCGCGCTCAAGCGCTACCCGCCGCACGCCTTCCTCGAGCTGGTCGAACGCCACGGCATCGAGCACGTGGAAAAGGCCGCCGGCCAGCTGTTCTGTGCCGGCAAGGCGAAGGAAATCGTCGACCTGCTGCTCACCGAATGCGAGTGGGCCGGCGTGGAGGTGCGAATGAAGACCCCCGTCGAGGCGATCGATGCCAGCGACGACGGTTACCACGTGGCTATCGATGGCGACACGATCACGACCGAATCGCTGGTGATTGCGACCGGCGGACTCTCGATCCCGACCATGGGCGCAACCCCGTTCGGCTACGAGGTCGCCCGCCAGTTCGGCCTGACGATCCTGCCGACCCGCGCCGGGCTGGTGCCCTTCACCCTGCACCCCGACCTCAAGGAACGCCTCGCCCCGCTGGCCGGCATCAGCGTTCCCGTCGCGGCGACGGCCAACGGGATGCGTTTCGAGGAGCCGATGCTGTTCACCCACCGCGGCCTGTCCGGCCCGGCCATGCTGCAGATCTCGAGTTTCTGGCACCCCGGCGAGCCCCTGGTGATCGACCTGCTGCCCGGGCGGGACGCGGCCGCGGATCTCGCCGAGCGGCGCGCGCATCGACCGCAGGGCACGGTGTTGCAGTACCTCGACGAGCACCTGCCACGACGGCTGAGTCGGGTGCTTTGCGACTGGCACGGCTGGTCGCGCCCGCTGCAGGAGTATTCCCGCGAGGACCTGGCGGCAGTCGCGGCGTGCTTGCAGCACTGGACCGTCCACCCGGCCGGCACCGAGGGCTATCGGACGGCCGAGGTCACCCTGGGCGGGGTCGACACCCGGGCATTGTCCTCGCAGACCATGGAAGCCCAGGGGCAACCGGGTCTATTCTTCATCGGCGAGGTGGTCGACGTGACCGGCCACCTCGGCGGGCACAATTTCCAATGGGCCTGGGCCTCGGGCGTGGCCGCCGGCCAGGCGGTCTGATCCAGGCTGCCTGATCCCGGGCCAGGCCCCACACCCCGATCCGGAGCCGACATGGACGGTCTGACCTCACAGTTCCTGCAGGACAACCAGACGCTGGCACTGCTGGCCGTCGCCCTGCTGCTCGGCGCGCTGATCGGCCTGGAGCGCGGCTGGTCGACCCGCCAGCAGGAACCGGGCGAACGCATCGCCGGCATCCGCACCCACAGCCTGGTGGGGCTGTTGGGCGGGCTGGCCGCCCTGCTCTCCGAGACGCTGACCGGCTGGGCCTTCCCCACCCTGCTGATCGCCGTGGCCGCCATTGCCCTGGTGGCCTGGCGCACGCGCGCCCAGAGCGTGCGCAACTTCAGCATCACGGGCAGTATCGGCCTGTTGATCACCTTCTGTCTCGGGGCGATCGCCGTGGGCGTCGACGTGGTGATCGCCACCGCCGCGGCGGTGGTCACGGCGATGATCCTCGACAACAAGGACGAGATCCACGGCCTGCTGCAAAAGCTCGAGGCGCGCGAACTGGACGCCGCCTTGAAGCTCCTGCTGATCAGCGTGGTGATGCTGCCGCTGTTGCCAAACGAGCCGCTGGGCCCGGGTGGCGCCCTCAATCCGTACCAGATCTGGTGGATGGTGGTGCTGATCGCCTCGATCTCGTTCGTCGGCTACTTCGCCATCCGCGTCAGCGGCGCCGAGAAGGGCATCCTGTTCACCAGCCTGTTCGCCGGCTTGAGCTCCTCGACCGCGCTGACCCTGCAGTTCGCCCGGCAGTCACAGCAGACGCCGGGGCTGGGCCCCATGCTGGCCGTCGGCATCCTGATCGCCTGCGGCACGATGTTCCCGCGGGTGCTGCTGGTCGCCACCGCGGTCCATCCGCCGATCTTCGTGGAATTGCTCTGGCCGCTGCTGGTAATGACCGTGCTGATCGTTGTACCGGCAATCTGGATGTGGCGACGCGCGCGCACCATCGATGCGATCAAGCAACCGGAGCTGACGCAGAATCCCCTCGACCTGACCTCGGCGCTGCTGTTCGGCGCCCTGCTCACGGCGATCATGCTCGCCGGCGAGTGGCTGCGCGAATGGCTGGGCAGCGCGGGCATCTACCTGCTGGCCGCCTCGTCGGGCGTGGCCGACGTCGACGCGATCAACCTCTCCCTGACCCGCATGGCCCGCGAATCGATCACGCTCGAGACCGCCGTGATGGGCATCATCATCGCCTCGGCGGTCAACAACCTGGTCAAGACGGGCATCGCCGGGGCGATCGGCACCCGCCAGCTCGGTCTGCACGTCGCCGGGCCGATGATCCTCTCGGTGGCCGCCGGGCTCGTGACCGCCTGGCTGATCTGATCGCCGCTTCGAGCGGGACCCGCCACGCACCAGCGGACCGATTGCCCGCTATCTGCCGGTCTCAGTTGTGGGGGCGGTGGAAGATGCCCGCCAGTTTCTGACCGCGCAGGTTCTGGCACACCCAGCGATAGAGCGGGTAGCCCACCACCGAACTCACGACACCGAAGAACGCCGCAAGAACGGGAAAGAACAGGAAATTCCCCAGATAGTTGTCGAAGCGTTCCATCTGAACCAGCCCCGTCACGCCCAGCACGAACAGGATGCCCGCCCAGGACACCCCACCGACCAGCCCCACCAGGCCGGTCAGCTTGATCAGGGAAAACAGGTTCAACTGCACGGCACAATATTGATACGTGTGATCCGTCACGACGCTCGACTCCTTTCGATCATTGATAAGCAATCGCAATATCGCGCGTCCCCGCTGACGAGGCAAGCACGGACGGGGTCGTGACGACCTCCCGCCATGGCGGTCGGCTGCGCGTGGCAGCCTCTCAGCCCATCCCGCCCGCCAGTCGACGTGCGATGGCCTTGTAGACCTCCATCAGCGCGAACGAGGCCACCCCGACCGCGAGGATCAGCAGGCCGTCGGCCAGCGGCACGGCCTCGGTGGCGAACACCCCCTGCATGGCCGGGAGGTAGGTCACCAGCAACTGCGCGAGCGTGACGACGATCACCGCCAGCCAGACGGGACGCGTGCCGCGGATCAGGTCGAGGCTGAGCGACGAGCCGTGCAGGTTACGGATAAAGAACAGCTGGAAGATCTCGAGCACCACCAGGGTGTTCATCGCCATGGTGCGGGCCAGATCCAGGGAGTATCCCTGCGCGATCGCGTGGTGGTAGACACCGAAGACCGCCGCGAGAAAGACCAGCGCCACCAGCGCGATATAGATCAGCCAGCCGCCGGAGAGAACCGGCTCGTTGCGCGGTCGTGGCGGGCGATTCATCACGCTCGATTCACTGGGCTCGAAGGCGAGCGCCAGCCCGAGCGTGGTTGCGGTGACCAGGTTGATCCACAGGATCTGGATGGGGGTGACCGGCAGGGTGAGACCGGCCAGCAGGGCCACGATGATGGTCAGCGCCTCGCCCGCGTTGGTCGGCAGGGTCCAGCTGATCACCTTCTTGATGTTGTCGTAGACGGTCCTGCCCTCGCGGATCGCCGCCACGATCGAGGCGAAGTTGTCGTCGACCAGCACGAGGTCGGCGGCCTCCTTGGCCGCCTCGCTGCCCTTGCGCCCCATGGCAATCCCGGCATCGGCGCGCTTGAGGGCCGGCGCATCGTTCACCCCGTCGCCGGTCATCGCGACACTCTGGCCGAGCGACTGCAGGGCCTCGACCAGGCGCAGCTTGTGCTCGGGGCTGGTGCGCGCGAACACGTCGACGTCGGTGACGCGTTCGATCAGCTCGGCATCCGAGAGGTGCTCGATCTCCGCGCCGGTCAGCGAGCGATCCGGTCGCGCCAGACCCACCCGGGCGGCGATCGCGCGGGCCGTGCCGGCGTGATCGCCGGTGATCATCTTGACGCGAATGCCCGCCCGCCGGCATTCGGCCACCGCCTCGATCGCCTCGGGCCGGGGCGGGTCGGACAGCCCCACCAGCCCCAGCAGGATCAGCCCATCACCCACCTCGGATCGCTCGAGCACGGTCTGCGACGGCTCGACCGGTCGCCAGGCCAGGGCCAGCACCCGCTGACCTTCGCCGGCCAGCGCCTCGGCCCGCTCGGCCCAGAATGCCCGGTCCAGCGGCTCGGTCTCATCCCCGTCGACCGCCTGCCGATCGCACATCGCCAGCACCGCCTCGGGTGCGCCCTTGACCGAGATGGCCGCATGACCCTCGTGATCGTGGTCCAGGGTGGCCATGAAGCGGTGCGCCGCGTCGAAGGGGATCGCGTCATTGCGCCGCCAGCGCGCCCGTTCCTCCCGCAGATCCAGGCCGGCCCGCCCGGCCATCGCCAGCAGGGCCCCTTCCATGGGATCGCCCTCGACCCGCCAGTTGCCATCGTCGCTGCGCAGGTGCGCGTCGTTGCACAGCAGCGCCGTGCGCGCGAGTCGGTCGAATGACGCCGGCGTCGACGACCCGGCCGGCTGGCCGTCGAGGAACACCTCACCGCTGGTTGAATACCCCTCGCCGGTGATCGTAAAGGTCGCCTCGGCGAGCGCCACCTCGGAGACCGCCATCTCGTTGCGGGTCAGCGTGCCGGTCTTGTCGGTGCAGATCACGGAGACCGAGCCGATCGTCTCGATGGCCGGCAGGCGCCGGACGATCGCCTGCCGGCGGGCCATCGCCTGCACGCCCACGGCCAGGGTGATGGTGAGCACGGCCGGCAGGCCTTCGGGGATGGCCGCGACGGACAACCCGACCACGACCATGAAGGTTTCCTCGAATGCCATGCCCCGCCACCAGACGCCCAGCGCGAGGATCAGGCCGGCACCCAGGAGAATCACGGCCGTCAGCCAGCGACCGAAGCGGTTCATCTGTTCGAGCAATGGCGTGGTCAGGGTCTGCACGCCCGCGATCAGCCCGGAGATCCGGCCCAGCTCGGTGTGGGTCCCGGTGGCGGTGACCACGCCGCGGGCCGCGCCACGGGTCACCAGGGTGCCGCTGTAGGCCATCGAGCGGCGGTCGCCCAGCGGGGTGTCGGCCTCGAGCGCCTCGATCGCCTTTTCCTCGGCGAGTGATTCGCCGGTCAATACCGCCTCGTCGACGTGCAGGTCGTGGACCTCGAGCAGGCGCAGGTCGGCCGGCACCCGGTCACCGGCCTCCAACAGCACGATGTCACCCGGCACCAGTTCATCGCCCGGAATCGCCTGGCGCTGGCCGTCGCGCACCACGGCCGCCTTGAGGGCCAGCATGTGACGGATGGCGTCCATCGCCTGCTCGGCGCGGCCCTCCTGGATGAACCCGATCAGCGCATTGGCCAGCACCACCGCCAGGATGACGGCGGTGTCGATACCGTGACCCAGCACGGCAGTCACGGCGGCCGCGCCCAGCAGGACGTAGATGAGAATGTTGTGGAACTGGCGCAGCAAGCGCCGCCAGGCCGGCGGGCGCGGGGCCTCGGGCAGGCGATTGGCGCCGAAGCGCTCGCGGCGCCCGGTCACCTCGGCGGACGTCAGGCCATCGGGGCGTGTTTCAAGCCCTGCCAGCACCGCATCGGGCGACTCGGCATGCCAGTGGTGGCCGGACGTGGATTCCTCGCTCATCTCAGCAGCCCTCCTTCACTCCGTGGAGCAGCCCACCCAGCCCGTTCCGGAAAGTATTGCCTGAATACCCGCCGACTGCCGGGCCGTTGTCAGCCGGCGGCCGCCTCGTCCATGGCCCGGTTGGCAAGCTGGTCGGCGCGCTCGTTTTCCGGGTGGCCGACGTGCCCGCGGGTCCAGTGCCAATGCACGTGGTGTCGACCGGCCGCCTGCTCGAGGCGCTTCCAGAGATCGGCGTTCTTGACCGGCTTGCCGGCCGCCGTGCGCCAGTTGCGTCGCCGCCAGTTGTGGATCCACTCGGTGATGCCCTGGCGCACGTATTGCGAATCGGTGGTCAGGTGCACCTCGCAGGACTCCCTGAGCGCCTCGAGCGCCTCGATCGCCGCGGTGAGTTCCATGCGGTTGTTGGTGGTCTCGGTGTCCGCGCCCCAGAGGTCGCGCTCGTGTTCGCCGAAGCGCAGCACCGCCCCCCAGCCTCCGGGACCGGGATTGCCGCGGCACCCCCCGTCGGTCCAGGCGTGTACCACCTTGCGGCGGGTCGAGGTCTCATTCAGGGCGTGATCCATGATGGCTAACTTATCGCTGAAGAAGGGACGAATGGCGGCGCAGGCCAGCAACCTCGCCGCGCACGGGCTGACCAACCAGGGAGGCCAGGCGAAACGCGGGCTTGGGTCGGCTGGGACGCGCCACCCGCCGGGTGGCATCGATGACGTACAGACCATTGAGGAACCAGGCCCACTCGGCGCTCCAGCGCCGCAGGCGTTCGCCTCGCTGATAGGCCGTCTCGCGACACCACGGGATCACCCCGCCGACCGGCTCGATCGCCTCGATGCGGTAGCCCAGCACGCGCAGCCAGTCGACCACCCGCCAGGTCGGATGATGGTGACCCAGCGCCAGGGGGGCGTTGCAGCCCGGCCAGAAGCGCGAACGCAGGTGCAACAGGCTCGCGGGATTCAGACCGACAATCAGCAGCCGCCCCTCG